>BORH01000008.1 GCA_018333075.1 Heyndrickxia sporothermodurans
GGAGTCTTCCTCCAGTCTTATAAGTTTGTGTGGTGCTTACTTATTTCGACATTTTGGGGAGGTACTCCTTTTTTTGCGTCTCAGCAGCCTTGAGGCTCAAAGGGTTTAATTTATGAAATTGATTCATTTGAAAAGAATCTAGATAAAAAAATAGATGGTAAAATTCAAACTATTGTAAGTGGGATGTAAAGATATTAGGCTTTTGCTTATCAAGCTTATACAAAATAATCTTAGATAAAAAGCTTGTAAAATTTACTACAAGCTTTATTATCTATTTTTCTTTAATCCCCCAGAGAAATTCACCTATATAACGATCGACTGTTTGGTGTTCGTGAAGGCCACTATGTGTAGCATTAATATCATTTACTATTTTCGATTGAAATTGTTTGGGCTGAACTATTTCCTTATTGGCAAGAGCACTATGGAGTGAAACAACCCCATCGCCTAGTCTTGGATTTAAAACAACCCCAGCAATAGCCAAAACTTTAATGTCGCGATTAAATTCACGTTTATGCAAAAGTAATTTATTTAGTGCATGAGAATTCGTTCGCAGATCTTTCACTGCAGGACCTGTATTATTTCGATTTGTATAATAGGATTTTCTTTCTATTCCTTTGAAGGGGCTGCCAATTGTGATTAGCTTTTTGATCGTTGGATAATTACTTTGTCCATTTGCCTGTTCTATAAAATTAGTAAGGACTAGACCGCCCATTGAATGACCTACAGCATACACATCATTGACATGGTACCTATGCTTCAAAATTTCCATGACCAGTTTTAAGTAGTTAGTTGTATCTTGTATGCTCGATCGATTATTATCAAAAATAACCTGAATAAAAGGGTGCTTTTGATTTTTAGGGATCCCTCCAGAAATAAAAACATGTCCATTGCGACTGACTCTGAAAACCATTGTCTTTCTACCCCAGTAGTAATTATTTTCAAATCGCTCAAACATCGTATTGAAGGAACGAGAGCTTCCTTTGAACCCATGGACAAAAATAGTAGGAATCGTATCCTTTTTAGAAAGAATGTTTT
Organism: Heyndrickxia sporothermodurans; assembly: GCA_018333075.1. Taxonomy (GTDB): domain Bacteria; phylum Bacillota; class Bacilli; order Bacillales; family Bacillaceae_C; genus Heyndrickxia; species Heyndrickxia sporothermodurans_A. The sequence goes on from BORH01000008.1 coordinate 1,036, forward strand.
TTTTCGAACTAGTATGATGGAGCAATATCAGAGACAAGCCAATGATGAAAATGAATGCAATCAGTATGCGCATGTATCTGTGTTTGAAAATCAATAGTAAAAACTCCTTTATTTAAATAAAGCATGAATTAAGTATAGAGCAGTTTGATTATTTCTTCAAAACTGTTTAGAAAATTAAGTGCGGTAATATCTGGATTTAATAAGACTAGCTTAATATGAATCTTTCTATTCTAATGTTTTCCCTATTTTACATATATATAGCATAGCGATGAATTAGATGGGTATTCACCTATTAAGGTCGAATGCATAGGCTAAAGTGGAGAAAAATAATAATACCCCAATGTAAGAGGAGTGTTTTGCATGTCAGGGAAGGTACTTAATTATTTTGCAGGTGGAAATACTGGTAGAGGATTTTATCAATTATTTGCTTCGAACTTAAAAGGATTGGAGCGACTCTTCATCCTTAAAGGAGGACCGGGAACTGGAAAATCAACGTTGATGAAAAAGCTCGCAGCTGAGTGGGGGAAGAAGGGGTATGATTTAGAGATTATCCATTGTTCTTCTGACAATGGTTCTATTGATGGGGTCATTATTCCACAATTAAAATTTGGAATTGTTGATGGTACAGCACCCCATATCATTGAACCAGCTGCTCCCGGTGTTATTGAAGAGTATGTGAATTTAGGAATAGCGTGGGATAGTCAGCGGTTAATGGAGAATAAGAAGGAGATTTTAGCACTCCATAACGAAGTTTCACGAGCGTTTCAACTAGCCTACGATACATTTGCGAAGGGTCTTCAGGAGCATGACGAACTAGAAGAAATATATTTTAAGGAAATGGACTTTGAAAAGGCTAATTTGTTAACAAATGAATTAATCGAGCAAATTTTTCAAAACCAAACAGCTTCTAAAACTGCGGACATTCGCCATAGATTTTTAGGAGCGGCCACTCCAAAAGGTGCAGTTGATTTCATCCCAAACATCACAGAGGGCTTGGATAAGCGATATTTTCTTAAAGGGCGTGCTGGAACAGGAAAGTCGACATTATTGAAAAAAATTGCAGCAGCTGCAGAAGAAAGAGGATATGATACGGAAGTTTACCATTGTGGGTTTGATCCTAAAAGCATTGATATGATTGTCGTAAGAGAGTTAAGCTTTGCGATTTTCGATAGCACAGATCCACATGAATATTTTCCGGATCGAGAGGGCGATGAAATCGTTGACCTCTATTTAGCAGCAGTAACTCCAGGAACTGATGAAAAGTATTCTATTGAAATAACTGAGGCTCATAAACGATATAAAGATAAGATGAAGGAAGGAACTGAATGTCTTGCAAAGGCAAAGGCATTGCATGATGAATTGGAAAAATATTATGTAGAAGCAATGGATTTTACTATTATTGATCAAATTTATGATGATCTTACTAAAGAAATCCTTCATTTGGAAAATAATGCAGTTTATTAGAAAGGACTTTCCTCATCGGAAGTCTTTTTTTATTGACTACTTTTAAACCTTACTATAATAGAATTCAAGTCTATTGATTAAACGGAATAGAGTGTACTTTAGGTAATAAAAATATATAGGTTTTTTATTTTAACAAATTATATTAAAGTAATTATTATGAGGTTTTATGATTGGAGGATCTACGCATGAATTGGAATGATTGTATAGAAAGAACTCATACACATTCGGTAAAATGGTCTACGGCACCAGATGAAATAATCCCTATGTGTATTGCGGATATGGACTTTCAAGTGGCACCAGAAATTATTGAAGCAATGAAGAAAAAAGCGGAACATGGTATTTATGGATATACTACATTTTGTCAGAGGTATTACCGATCCATAATTGGCTGGTGGAAAAAGCGATTTGATATGGAGATCGATCAAAAATGGATTTCCTTCAGTCCAGGAATTATTCCAGGAATCAATTTATTACTTGAGCTATTAACGAAACCCGGAGACCATGTTATTGTTCAAGAGCCCGTCTATTATCCTTTCTATAGCAGTATCGAAAACCAAGATTGTCAGATCGTTCGTAATTTATTGGTTTATAACAACGGTACATATGAGATGGACTTTAATGATTTAGAGGAGAAAGCAAGTCATCCAAAAGCAAGTGTACTAATACTGTGTAGTCCGCATAATCCTGTAGGAAGGCTATGGACAGAAGCTGAGTTATCAAGAGTGGCTGAAATTTGTTTAAAACATAATGTATGGATTATTTCAGATGAAATGCACGGGGACCTGGTATATAAAGGGAAACGTCATCATCCTTTATTTTGTACACATCCTAATATTAAAGAAAAGAGTGTAATCTGTGCAGCACCAAGTAAAACCTTTAATGTTGCAGGATTACAAACCTCTATATTAATGATTCCTAGCGAAGAATTACGGTGCCGATATGAAACTAAGCTTTTTCAGTACGGCTTAATGAGACCAAATGCATTTGGTGTTGAAGGGACCATTGCGGCATACGAATCAAGCGAGTACTGGCTTGAAGAATTGTTGCTTTATTTGGAAGACAATTTAAACTATGTGATGGATTATTTTCAGAAGAATATTCCTGAAATTATTCCTATTCAACCAGAAGCAACACATTTAGTTTGGTTAGACTGTACACAAGTAGGAATACAGGGAGAAGACTTGTTTCGGTATTTTTTAAAGGAAGCAAAAATCAAATTTGACCCTGGCTATAAATTTGGAAAAAGTGGCGATTTATTCTTACGTATGAACATTGCATGTCCAAGAGAAAGATTAGAGGTTGCCATGAAAAGAATTTATGAGGCTGTAAATAAAGTTAAATAGTAATAATAAACATGTAAAAAGGATTCCGTAGTGTACGAACATTAAGGAATCCTTTTTAGATGGGCAATCAACTTTTGTTTAAAAAACTCATTTTAATTTCTAAAGAATAAGGGTAGGTATTCTTTATGGGCCTCTAGCATTTCATCAAGTACAACCTTTGCTAATTCATCACTTGGAACAAGAGGATTGATGGTCATTGCTAATAAAGCCTTATCATAAGAACCAGTTACAGCAGCTTCTGCAGCGACCCGTTCAAAAGATTTAATTTGTTGAACTAAACCGTTGACTGAAGTTGGTAATTCTCCAACAGCTAATGGTATGGGACCGTTCTTTGTTACGATGCAATTGATTTCAACAGCCGATTCATTTGGAAGATCGGATATAGCCCCGTTATTTTTTATGTTTAATGTTTGAATATCACGTTTATCATTGTAAATGGATGCAATTAAATTGCAAGCAGCATCGCTATAGTATGCTCCTCCCCTTTTTTCAAGTTGAGGTGGTTTGATAGTAAGATTCGGGTCCTTGTACAGTTCGAATAATTCACCTTCAAGCTTTTTCACTACTTCTGCCCGAGTTGAGCCTTTTTCGAACGAAACAAGCTCCTCTTCCAATATTTCCTTTGTTTTATAATAGTAACGATGGTATGGACAAGGGACTAATCTTAATGATTGAAGGAATGACGGATCCCATGGAAGTGGAGCAATATTTTGCATTGAAATTTGTTTTTCAGGATCTCCCATAATACTTAGTACCTCGTCGAGAACAGATTTTCCATCAAGGTAGACATCAATCCCATATAAAAGATGATTTAATCCAGCAAATTCAATATAAACTCTTTCAGTCTCTACATTTAATAATCTAGCAATGGTCATTCTCATATTAACTGGAAGATTGCACACTCCGATGACTCTGTCATGTGCCCCATATCGAAGTAAGGCTTCAGTTACCATTCCGGCTGGATTTGTAAAGTTTATTAGCCATGCATGAGGACAGAGCTCCTGCATCTCTTCGGCAATTTCTAATAACACAGGGATTGTACGGAGACCTTTGAATAATCCTCCTGCACCATTGGTTTCTTGACCAATGATTCCATGCTGTAATGGGATTCTTTCATCCTTCATCCGTGCATCAAGCAGTCCAACTCTCATTTGAGTAGTAACAAAATCTGCATCCTTTAATGCTGCTTTTCGATCCAATGTTAAGTGGATTTCCATAGGAACTCCAGCTTTTTCGACCATACGTTTAGCAAGATTTCCAACGGTATTCAATTTCTCTTGACCTTCTTCAATATCTACAAGCCAAAGCTCTTTAATTGGAAGTTCATCATATCTTTTAATAAATCCTTCCACTAATTCAGGAGTGTAGCTTGACCCTCCTCCAATCGTCGCGATTTTTATTCCTTTATTCGACATTTTATAATCCTCCAATTCTATTAAATAGGTTTTGTGAAGATTTTTTGCTTTGTAGCCTAATTATATAGTCATTCTAATTTTCGTAAAAAAATTACTATTAAATTTACGAAAACAGCTTCAGTAAATAGATTAGATAGTAGCTGAATGCTGTACATATAACAAATGAGAGTAGCATTCGATTGAAAATTTGTTTTCGATTTCTAACTTTTGTTTCTATGACAGTTAATACAATGGTTAAGCCAGCAGTACCGGAAATGCTAGTACTGAGAAAATAGGAAAGGTCTTTTGAAATTCCAAGTAATACTAGTGGCTGAGCTAGTAAAAAGTTCACTAATGAAACAAATATTAAAAAGAACATAATGCTTTTGGCAGAAATTCTTTTAAATTCAAAGCTAGAGTTCATAAAAAAGGCCCCCTTTTAAAGTAGTGAACGAAGCCAATCTGAAAAGCTTTCATATTACAAGAAAGTGGGAATCGATTTGATTCCCACGAAGGCTTTAGCTAGCAATATCGGATTCTTCTAATTTCTTTTGCTTATTATCATACATCTTAAAGAATGGGAAATAGATAGCAAAAGAAATAGCGATATTTATTAACACCAGTACAATGGCTCTCCAGTCACCACCAGTAGCAAGGTAAGCACCTATAGGAGCAGGCAATGTCCAAGGTGGCATAATGTAAGTTGGACCAACTAAGCCTGTAGCCGTTGCAATATAAGATAATGTTGCAGTTACTAAAGGTGTAATAATAAATGGAATAATCAATATTGGATTCAATACAATTGGTGCACCAAAGATAACCGGTTCATTAATATTAAAGATGGATGGAATAATAGAAGTCCTTCCAAGTGCTTTGGAATATTTCGAACGTGAGAAAAATACCATCGCTAATACAAGTCCTAAAGTTGCTCCAGATCCTCCAATCCAAATGAACCATTGATAAAAAGTTTCAGGTGCAATATGTGGAATGGCTTCACCAGCAGCGGCTGCTTCTGAATTTTTACCGATATAAACTTCCCAAAGCGGACGTGCTATCGTTCCTACGATTGAAACCCCGTGTATACCAAATGCCCAGAAAAAGGTAATTAAAAATACAGGGATGATAACTCCAAATGGACTATCTCCAGCCTTTACTAGTGGAGCAACGGCTTTACTAACCACACTGTGTAAATCAATACCTAATAATACAGTAAATAGTGAAATAAAAAGAATAACAATGGCTACAGGTATTAATGCCTCAAAAGACCGTGATACGGATGGAGGTACTTGTGGAGGCATTTTAATCGTTATATTTTTTTGTTTACAAAATCTTAGAATTTCAACAGCCACAATGGATGTAACCATTGCAACAAACAAACCCTGTCCTCCCATGTTTGCCATAGGCAGAACAAATCCAAGTCCATCAACAACTTGCGGAACGAGGGTTAGAAGAAAAGCAGCTGTAGCAATTTGTGCTCCAGACAGTGGATCAATATTATAACTCTTAGCTAGGTTGAAACCAATACCAAACGATATATAAAGGGACATAATAAACATCGTTAAGCGGTATGGAATAAGGATTTCACTAGCATGTTCGGCTGCCCATTGTGTATAGGCCCACTTTTCTGGTAATGGTGGCATCGCAACAATTAAGAAAAAAGATCCTACAATAATGAAAGGCAATGCAGATATTACTCCGTCACGAATGGCTTGCAAATGACGTTGCTCGGATAATTTAGCCATTGGTCCTGATAACGATTTATCTAGCCAATTAACGAAATTCCCCATGAAAATTCCCCCTTATCTAAGGTGTTTATTTAATGTTCATAACTTCTTTTAATTTTTTAAATACGATAGGTCCGCCAAGTGGAGAATATCCTTGTGGTGGAATAGCCTCACATGGAATTCCCACAGCATCCGCTTCTTTTTTTACACTATCGAAACGGTGGCGAATTTGAGGAGCTACCATACAAATATCCCAGCCATTTTTAATTTCATGTGCTACTTCTCCAGTACCGATAGCTAGAACTTCCATTTCAATTCCTTCTTTTTCAGCTTCCTTCTTCAGTGCGTTAACTACAATTGCACTAGACATACCGCCTGAACATACAAATAATACTTTCATTTTATTTCCTCCTATATCATTTATTTGAGTTTTGAAAGACAAATAAAATTATAAACTTAACTTCAGGTGAAAAAAATTAAGGTAAAGGTTCCATCTATTTTCCTATTATTCTATTAGCTTTCAAACACCTCCGAAAAAATTATTGAATTGTAAGCAGTTTCATTATAAGATAAATACAAGAAGTTGTGAAGTGAAATTTCATTTATTTTTTTACAAATTTAAAATATTATTTCAAATCCGAGGAGTTAATGATATGACAACTTTAAATGTAGAAGAATCAATTTTTGCTATTATTGCACACGGTGGAAATGCAAAAAGTCTAGCATATGAAGGCTTAGAGGAAGCACATAAAAGCAATTTTAGCAAAGCAGAAGAAATCTTGAAGCAAGCACACGAGGAGTTGAATTTGGCTCATAATACTCAGACAAAATTGATTCAAGCAGAAATTAACGGTGAGAGTGTTGAAAAATCCTTACTGATGATTCATTGTCAGGATCATTTAATGACTGCAATCAGTGAAATATCTTTAATTGAACAGATGATAAAAATGATTAAACGAATCTATGATTTAGAACATAAATAAGAGGAGTGAACAGCGATGGAACATAAACTAGGGATTTCTATTTACCCAAACCATTCCAAACTGGAAGAGGATATAGAATACATCTCTTTAGCAAGTAACTATGGATTTAAACGTATTTTTACTTGCTTGCTTTCCGTTGACGGAGACAAAGAAAATGTCATCTCTAATTTCAAAAAAACAATTGCACATGCGAATCAATGTGGAATGGAAGTAATTGCTGATATTAGTCCACGAGTATTTAACGAACTGCAAATTTCCTATAACGATTTATCGTTCTTTGCTAATTTAGGTGCTTCAGGAATTAGATTGGATATGGGTTTTACTGGAAACGAAGAAGCGATGATGACTTATAACCCATATCAATTAAAAATAGAATTAAATATGAGTAATGCAACGAGATATATCGATAATATTATGTCCTATCAACCAAATCAAAAGCAGCTCCTAGGATGTCATAATTTCTATCCGCATCGTTATTCTGGACTATCCTATCCATTCTTTATTGAATGCAGTAAAAAATTTAAAGAGCTTGGGATTCGAACAGCTGCGTTTGTTTCATCTCATGATGCACAATTTGGACCATGGCCAATCGTGGAAGGACTCCCAACATTAGAGATGCATCGTGATCTTCCAATGGATGTTCAAGCAAAACATCTTTTTGCCACTGGACTTATTGATGATGTGATTATTGGAAATGCTTATGCCTCTGAGCAAGAATTAATGAGTTTGGCGCAAATAAATAAAGACAAGTTAACCTTCAACGTAACGCTCCATGAAAGCATTTCTGATTTGGAAAAAACGATTGTTCTAGAGGAACCTCATTTTTACCGTGGAGATGTATCAGACTATATGATTCGTTCAACACAAAGCAGGGTGAAATACCGTGGTGAAGAATTCAAACCACACCATACAGTGGATATGAAAAAAGGCGATATCGTTATCGAGAATGATTTATATGGTCAATATGCAGGAGAACTTCAAATTGTCTTAAAGGATATGAAAAATTCAGGGAAAACAAATGTAGTCGGAAGAATTCGTGAAGAGGAAATTTTCCTTCTAGATTATTTAAAGCCTTGGGGTAAGTTTGCATTCCAAATGGGGAAATAGGGGGCGCTCATATGAGCTATATCATTGGAATCGATGCAGGTGGTACGAAAACAAAAGGACTCATCCTATCAGAGAATAAAGAAATATTATTTGAAGCGGATGCAGGATATGGTAATCCAAATATTGATTTTGAAGGTGCCATAGCAAATATTACAGAGGTTCTTTCAAAATGTTTAGCAAGCCCATTTGGACTTGATTGCTCTCTAGTAGTTGCAGGTGTTGCGGGAATAGAGGGTGGAAACAATCGTGAGAGAATCAACCAATCTCTTAAACGAATAGCCAATGTTCCTATTATTCTTATAAATGATGCGGTGCTTGCTTATCACTCCATATTTGAGTTGGAAGATGGCGTTTTAACGATTGCAGGAACAGGATCCATCTCATTTGGTAGGAATGGAGAAACAGAAGAATACGCAGGTGGATGGGGACATTTGCTCGGTGATGAAGGAAGCTCTTACGACGTAGCTATTCAGGCTTGTAAACAGATGATAAAGGAAAAGGAAAATGGAGAACATTACTCTTCATTGTCCTTAGCTCTTATGAAGAAATTAAATATTCATGATGCTGAACAATTGAAAGGCTTTATTTATCGTGCTACGAAAGGGGAAATCGCTTCGTTATCCTATGTCGTTTTTCTACAAGCAGAGGAAGGGAATAAGGAAGCGAAAGATATTTTTGCTAGAGCAGGAATCGATTTAGCTAATCAAACACTTAGGTTAATTAAGAAATTAAAATTAACTTCCCCTATATCGATAGGGTGTAAAGGAAGTTTATTGGAAAAAAATGTATATGTTCAAGAAGCATTCAAGAAGGAATTAAATAAGTATGTAGAATCAATTAACCTTTTAGATTCAATTTATTTACCTGCAACTGGAGCATATGCAGCTGCTAAATTGTATAAGCCATTGTAATTCTATTTCTAGGAGGTGTATGGGTTGGAAAAACTAGTTGTTGGTTTAATGTCTGGGACCTCTTTAGATGGTATTGATGCTGCTCTTGTTAAAATTAGTGATTTTGGTATAAGTACAAAGGTGGAACTCATACATTTTAACACATTCCCTTTTACGGAAGAATTAAAGAAAGAGATCTTACAATGTATGGACATTCATACCTCTAGTGTGGCCTTATTAACTAGCATGAACTTTAAGCTAGGAAGTCTTTTTGCAGAAGCGGTGAAAAAGGTATGTAGAGAAGCAGATGTTCCATTAACACGTATTGATGCGATTGGTTCGCATGGGCAAACGGTTTATCATCTTCCGATACAGTCTGATGAATATGCTAAATCTACCTTACAAATAGGAGAACCGGCCATTATCGCTTATGAAACAGGTGTAACAGTTATTTCTAATTTCCGAGCGATGGATATGGCTGCTGGAGGAGAAGGTGCTCCGCTTGTTCCTTATACAGATTATTTAATTTACCAAAGCCAATCAAAGGGTAGAGCCTTGCAGAATATTGGTGGAATAGGAAATGTAACGGTTTTGCCGAAGGGTGGTACGCTAGATCATCTATATGCTTTTGACACAGGGCCAGGGAACATGGTTATTGATGAGGTTTGCCGAAAAAGACTGGGTTTATCGTACGATCCAAATGGAGAGTGGGCTTCAAATGGTAAAGTGAATAAACAGATTGTTGATCTTTGGATGAAAGAAGAATATTTCGATTTATCCCCACCTAAATCAACTGGTCGTGAACTTTTTGGTACACATTTCACAGAAAAAATTCTTAAAGAATATAATGATTTATCTAATGAAGATCTTATCGCAACAGTTACTTATTTTACTGCTTATTCCATTGCTGATGCATATAAAAGATATGTTTTTCCTAACGCTCATATTGATGAAATGATTGTCGGTGGAGGGGGAAGCTATAATCACACCTTAATTCGAATGCTTAAGGAATTGCTTCCTAATATCGCTATTTATATTCAAGAGGATATAGGATACTCATCTGATGCGAAAGAGGCTATTGCTTTTTCTATTTTGGCAAATGAGACCATCCATCAGCAATATTCAAATGTACCAAGAGCGACAGGTTCAAAGGAACAAGTAATACTTGGTTCAATAACCTTGCCTCCTAATGGTGATCCAAATTTTATATATAAAGGAAGGGGACAACTTTGAATCTTCAAAGTATACTTACAGAAAAAAGAAATCCAAATACATTAAACATTGATCAACAATCAACTTTAGATATTGTTAGAGCCATTAATACGGAAGATAAGAAAGTAGCTTTTGCTATTGAAAACATTCTTCCGACTGTAGCATTAGTAGTTGATAAAATAGTTGAAGGAATGCATAACGGTGGAAGATTAATATATATAGGAGCTGGAACTAGCGGGAGATTAGGGATTTTAGATGCATCCGAATGCCCACCAACATATAGTACATCCCCTGACCAAGTATCTGCCATGATAGCAGGTGGTGAAAAAGCAATACAATTCGCTCTTGAAGGAGCAGAGGATGACGAAGAATTAGGTAGACAAGATATGTTAAGTCGAAATCCAGGGCCAAATGACACAATTGTAGGGATTGCTGCAAGTGGAAGAACTCCTTACACAATTGCTGCAATGAAGGCGGCAAAGGAAAAGGGAGCAACTGTTGCTGCTGTAGTATGTACGCCAAAATCATTGATGGAAAAAGAAGCTGATTTTACGATGGTAGCAGAGGTAGGACCGGAAGTTGTCACAGGATCTACGAGAATGAAGGCTGGGACTGCACAAAAGTTAATATTAAATATGTTGACTACTTCTACAATGATTCGGATGGGAAAAGTATATAGTAATTTAATGGTCGACGTTAAGCCAACTAATCTTAAACTAAAGGAAAGAGCAAAGCATATTGTGGCAGAAGCAGCGAATGTTACCATTGAACAAGCGGAAGAAGCATTAAAAGAGTATGGTTCCGTTAAACCTGCTATCCTTTCTTTAGTAACTGGGGAAAAAGGGGAAAAGGTGACAAATGCTTTAGCTAGCAATAATGGATATTTGCGAGAAGCGATTAATGAATTGGTAAACGAAAATATAGCGAAAGATAAGACGATATAATCAAATATCGTCTTTTTTTATTGTTATTTTAATAAAGTGTTTGGAGATTGTTTGTAAAATAATATTTTAAAATTTTTATAAATATATTGAAAAATCATAATTATCGATTATAATAAGGTTTAACAAAATGGAAGCGTTACCAAGTAATAGCAGATTATTTTTTTGAATGCACTGAAATATTAATACAAAAATATATTTTTGTTGTTGTTATAATATTTTGTTTATAAGAGGTGAGTAATTAGTGATTATTGCGGAATGGCAAGAGGATAGATTAAAGGAGTTAGTGGATTTTTGGAATAAAGAGCTTGGGGACCATTACCCAATGAGGGAGGACTTGTTTAAGCAAAATAGTTTTGAGGATAAAAATATTTGTTTATTAGGGTCAGCGATAGCATTAAATGACGAGAATCAGGTGATTGGCTTAGTTGTAGCCAAAAGGTGGAACGAAGATGATTTAAATGTCGATATGAATAAGGAAGTCGGCTGGATTCAATGCCTTTTAATAGATTCGAGCTTCCGAAATAGAGGAATAGGAACGGCACTGTTAGAAAAAGCAGAATTAGCATTAGTGGAAGAAGGGGTTCAAACGATATTGATTGGTAGAGACCCATGGCATTACTTTCCGGGGATTCCCTATGAATATAGTAATTTGAATCGATGGTTTGAAAAGAGAGGGTATACAAACAATGGAAGTGATCATGATTTAATTGCCCATTATAACGACCAATCAGATTTTAAAATGCCTTCTTTAGATGAGGTTGAATTTGCCTTGCTTAAAGAATCAGAAAAGGAGCAGCTGCTCTCCTTTCTCCATCGCTGTTTTCCTGGAAGGTGGGAGTATGAGGCGATTCATTACTTTAAAAAAGGTGGTACAGGACGGGAATTTGTTGTAATAAAGAAAAACAAAAAAATTATCGGTTTTTGCCGTGTAAATGATTCTGAGTCTCCTTTTATTGCTCAAAATGTATACTGGTCTCCTTTGCTTAATGGACATCTAGGTGGCATTGGCCCTCTTGGAGTAGATTCAGAGGAAAGAAAAAAGGGATATGGCATCGCCATTGTCGAGGCAGGAATATCTACACTTAGATCTCGAGGAATTCATAATATTGTGATTGATTGGACAGGATTAGTAGATTTCTATGGGAAATTAGGCTATACGAAATGGAAAAGCTATTCGAAATATAGCAAAAGCTTATTGATATAAAAATGTCATCTAACGTCCATCTTTAAAAAAAGATGAGAGAAAAGGGAAGTTTAAAAAATGAGTAGCTAATGAAATAGAAATACGTAAAGCTTGGAAAGGCGTGTAGAAATGAAAGTAGATCTTTCAATATTAATGACAGAGCAAACAAATAAGCGATCAAATAATATAGACCAGCTGACAACATTGGAAATTATTGAATTAATGAATGATGAGGATCAAACAGTTGCTACATCGGTAAAGAATGCACTTCCTCAAATCTCCGCAGCTATTGAGATGATTTATTCATCATTAAAAAATGGTGGAAGATTATTTTATATTGGTGCCGGAACAAGCGGAAGGATTGGTATTTTAGATGCTTCTGAATGCCCACCTACCTTTTGTACACCTCCGGAATTAATTCAAGGTATTATTGCAGGTGGAAACAATGCTGTATTTAAAGCTGTTGAGGGTGCTGAAGATAGTAGGGATAGTGGTGGCCATGATTTACAGGAAAAAAAATTACTAGTAAACGATGTAGTTGTAGGAATAGCGGCAAGTGGAAGAACACCATATGTTATTGGAGCACTAGAATATGCAAATCACGTAGGGGCAAATACAATCGCACTTTCTTGTAATGAAAACTCAGAGATTAGTCATGTTGCCAAGATTGGAATTGAAGTGATAGTTGGTCCAGAGATACTGACAGGATCTACTCGGTTAAAATCAGCAACAGCACAGAAAATGGTATTGAATATGCTAACTACAGCTACGATGATTAAGCTTGGAAAGGTATATGGTAATTTAATGGTCGATTTAAATCCAAGCAATGAAAAGCTTATTGAGAGAGCTAGAAATATAGTAAAGAAGATTACTGGAATTAGTTATGCAGAAGCAGCAGAAGTATTACATCAGACAAATCAAAAGGTCAAGCCTGCAATCGTTATGATTTTAGCGGGAACAACACTTGAGGAAGCAAATGATTTATTAGATCGTACCCAAGGATTTGTCCATCAAGCAATTGAAAAAGCAAAAGGAGGAAAGTTAGTTTGTGAAAAATAAAATCATTCATTTTCTTCAACAGGAAATAGATTTAGAGCATATACCTGGAGCAGTTATTCACATTTCTTATCAAGGAAAGATAATTTTACAAGAAGCAATGGGTCATCGTGTTTTATTACCGGAAAAAAGTCCAATGCAAATAGAAACGATATTTGATTTAGCTTCACTTACGAAGGTAGTTGCAACCTTGCCAGTAGTTTTAAAGCTAATAGAGACAGGAACTTTCAGACTAGATGATAAAGTAAAACATTTCCTTCCACACTTTCACACCGACGAAATCACATTAAGACATTTATTAACTCATACATCAGGACTTCCAGCACATAAACCATTTTATCGAGAGTCATTAAGTAAAGAGGAATATATACATAGAATTTGTAAAGAACCACTCATTTCTCAAGTAGGAGAAAGGGTGACTTATAGTGATCTTGGTCTAATTTTGCTATATAAGATCATTGAAATAGCAACAAATGAAAAGTTTGAGAATCTTGTAACAAGAGAAATTTTTGATCCGTTAAATATGGAGGAAACAGGTTTTAATTTGAACCTTACCCATGATCGTTTTGCTGCTACAGAATTTAGTGAAACGCTTAATGAATACAAAATAGGCATTGTGCATGACGAAAATGCAGAATGCATGGGAGGAGTAAGTGGACACGCAGGATTATTTTCTACTATTAAAGATTTAGGAAATTATGCGTCAATGATTGAAAATGAAGGTGTTTTTCAAGGGAAACGTATACTATCAAGCGCTGCTCTTGCATTAGCAAGACAAAATTTCACATCCTTTGATGAGGAATATAGAGGACTTGGCTGGATGCTAAAGAGTAAGACATATTCTTCCTGTGGCGATTTATTTTCGAAAGCCTCTTATGGACATACCGGATTTACAGGCACAAGTATTTGGTTTGACCCAGAAATAAAGCTTCACGTCATATTATTGACGAATCGAGTTCATTTAGGAAGAAAGGATGCAATCATCCGTTTACGACCTAGATTACATAATTTGATTCGCTCATATTTTTAAGGTTGTGTATGTATTTATTCATTTTCTGGAGGTGTCAACATGCATTTAGTAGTATTAGGTGCCCATTGTGGCGATGCAGAAATACAGGCAGGGGCTATTGCGCACAAATATGCAAAGGCAGGCCATGAAGTAACCTTCGTTCATTTGACAGCAGGTGAAAAGGGAAACCCAGCAGATATTTCTGTGGAAGATTATCGAATTCAGAAAATAAAGGAAGCAGAAAAGGTAGCAGATATATTAGGAGGAAAAAGTATCACGCTTGATTATAAGGATGCAGAGCTTAAGTGTGATGAAGCAACGGTAACAAGAGTTGCAACCTTAATGCGTAAGCTAAAGCCAAATGTTGTTATTACCCATTGGGTTAACAGTATTCACCCAGATCATGCCCTTTGTCCAAAAATTGTTCAATTAGCTCAATTAAAAGCAGGTCTTCCAGGATTTGATTTAGAAGGACTTCCCCCACATTATTATGGTTTTTATCACAGTGAAAATTGGGAGGATATGGAGGGATATGAACCAGATATATTTGTAGACGTTTCAGAAGAATTTGAAACATACTTAAAAGCATTATCCAATTACTGGTTCATTATGAATTCAAAATCATTCCGTTACTATGACTACTATAAAGCGCTTGGAACAGTAAGGGGCTGTGTTAATCGAACAAAATATGCTCAAACACTGAAGTTTCCAACAGGGGCTAACGTAAGAAAAGGCTCGTTCGTCCCAGGCTTTGAATTGTAATAATAAAATTAATGAAGAGCGGAGGAAATAAGTTGGATTTAAAGAAAAAAGTCGGTCAGCTTATGGTATTTGGATTTCATGGGAAAGAGGCAACTCCGGAGATTAAAGCATTAATAAAGGAATACCATCTTGGTTCAATTATTTTATTTGGGAGAAATATTGGAACACCTGAAGAAGTGCTTAAGCTGACAACTGAGCTGCAACAAGTAGCAAAGGAAGCAGGACATAAACATCCATTACTTATATGCACGGACCAGGAAAATGGGGCGGTTCGTAGGCTTGGAGAAGGTACAACTGTTTTTCCAGGGGCAATGTTATTAGGAGCCACAAAAAGACTGGAAAATGCAAATAAAGTTGGAAATGCTACAGGGAAAGAACTGAAGGCATTAGGGATTAACTGGAATCTATCTCCTGTGTTAGATGTCAATAATAATGCCCGAAATCCAGTTATTGGTGTACGATCATTTGGTGAATCACCAAAAAATGTTTCTGAGCTTGGTCATGAATTAATGAAAGGAATGCAGAATGCAGGAGTGATCACAACATTAAAGCATTTTCCAGGCCATGGGGATACAAGTGTGGATTCACATCTAGATCTTCCTACAATCGACCATAGTATGGAACGGCTTCGAGATGTAGAATTATTGCCATTTAGAAACTGTATAAAAAATAGTGCCGATACAGTCATGACCGCACATGTGTATTTTCCTTCAATTGAGAACCGTCACGGTGTTCCTGCAACACTTTCAAAAAAAGTAATTACTGGTTTGCTAAGAGAAGAGTTAGGCTTCGATGGAGTTGTGACAACAGACTGCATGGAAATGAAGGCGATTTCAACTACAATTGGAACACCACAAGGAGCCGTAGAAGCAATTAAAGCGGGAGTAGATATTGTATTAGTTTCTCACTCATATGGTCCACAAGTGGATTCTTTAGAAGCAGTTATCCATGCGGTAGAATCAGGAGAAATTGAAATCGATGTAATTGAAGCTGCACTTGAGCGAGTGAGGAAACTAAAAGAAAAATATTTACACTGGAGTGATATTCCTCTTAACGAAGAGATTAACGTTCCTGAAGTTGTAGGCTGCAAAAAGCACGATGAGATGGTCAATGAAGTGTACCGTCAAGGTGTAACCATTGTGAAAAATGAGCAAGGTATCATCCCATTATCGACGGATGCTTCTCACAGAGTACTTATGGTGTATCCAGAAAATAATTCGACGATGGCTGTTGAAGATAAAAGATATTCAACCTTTTCGTTAGGTGAATCGATAAAGGAAGAGCATCCAAGTGCGCAAATCATCCAATTATCTAATCCTCCATCAGACAATGAAATAGAGGAGATCGCTCGGCAAGCGAAATCCTTTGATACGGTAATTATTGCGACATTATCAATAACAGCTGATAGTAGTCAAAGAAAATTGGTTGAAAAAGTAGTGGAAAAAAATAATCGAGTAATCGTTGTAGCAACTAGAAGTCCTTACGATTTAGCATATTTACCTTATGTCCCAGGGTATGTTTGTACGTACGAATTTACGACACCCGCATTAAAAACTGCTTCACAAGCAATCTATGGGAAGAAATCAGTCGAGGGACAACTTCCAGTAACTTTGCCACAGCACATTAGTCAGAAATAAAAAGAGTCGACAAGGATATGAAGGAGGTGAGGGGGGAGAAAAAGGTCAACATTATGTTTTTGCATAATATTAATAATGGTCATGATTGATAGGGGGAAAGTAAATGAAAAAATTAATCATTTTTATGCTATCTATTATTCTGGTTATTTCAATGGTTGGATGTAGTAGTGATGAAACGGGTGGAAAAACAAAGGATGGGAAAGATGTTATTACTGTCTGGACATTTCCACACTATCGAGAAAATAAAGATACAGGACAAAAGAGCTATGAACAACACCTAAAGGAATTAATTGCAGATATAGAAAAAGAAAATAAAGATATAAAAGTTAAATATGAAATTTTGTCTTGGGAAGAAGGAGATAAAAAGTTCGATATAGCTTTAAACTCTGGAAATCCTCCTGATATCTTTTTTTCTGTTATGCAGCCAAAATATATCAAAACTGGTTTAGCTGTTCCTTTAGATGAATACATTACTAAAGAAGATCGTGATGATTTAGAGCCGTTTGCTATTAATAACTTTTCTAGTGACGGAAAACTTTGGGCCATTTCTCAATGGATTTCTATCCATACATGGGGTGGAAACAAAAAGCTTATGGAAGCTGCAGGAGCAGATGTAGCTAAAATACAAAAAGACGGATGGACTTGGCAGGAATTTTATGATATTTCAGAGAAAATTTCTAAAATGAAAAGTAAAGATGGCAAAAAAGTTTATGGTTTCGCTACTCAAGGGAAAAATGAGGAAACATTTACACATTTAATGAGAAATAATGGAGTTGTAAAATCCATCAGCGAAGATGGAAAATTCCATTGGGACGGAGATAAGGCTGTTGAAACTCTTCAATTTATGAAGAAGTTAATGGATACAGGTGTTATGCCAAAAGAAACTGCTGGAATCGACGAACAAAAAGTAACCGATATGTTTAATGCAGGACAAGTAGGAATGTACGGAAGAACAGGTCCATATCAAGTACGCTTTAATGATAATAGAAACAAAGAAATTGATGCGGGTAAAGTGAAAGGTGAAAAAATCGATTTTGTTTTATTACCTTTCCCTCATAATGAAGGGGAAAAAGAAGTAGCTACCGGCGGTGGTGGCGGTATGTGGTTATTCAAACAAAAGAACTATAAAGGTGATAAGCATACGGAAAATGCAGCAAAGGTATTAAAATATATTACTGGAACAAAATCTAGTGTTACTGCTGCTACTCTCTTTATTCCTCCAGCAAGAAAATCTGGACAAGAAATGTATAAGGATTTACTTCAATTAAATACAGACAATGGCCAGTTTATTAAGAGAACATTAGATTATGTAGTTCCTGGAGCAAAATTAGAGCCTGATATTGCGCAAAAACAAGATCAAATCTTAAATGATGGAATAAGACCGAAATTCCAAGGGTTTTTAGCAGGTGAATTAAGTCCTGAACAGGCAGTAGAGCAATGGACGCAGGTTGCAAATAGTGTGCTGAAATAAAAGATTGATAAGCATATCCGTTGTAATAAAGCGGGTATGCTTTCCTACTAGTAGATTTGAATAAAAGGAGATGAATCTATGGCCACGGCATTAAGTGAAACTCCTAAAAAATGGTCATGGGATAACTTTAAACAATTTATTAAGGATTATGGTTGGTGCTACATTTTTATAGCCCTTCCATTTCTCCTATTTCTTGTTTTTACAGTGTATCCATTAATAACGGCCTTTATTATGAGTTTTCAAGAATATGGAATTCTAGAATCTAAATTTATAGGTTTAAAGAATTATCAATACTTATTAGAAAACGAGATTTTTTGGAAATCTATGAAGAATACAGTCATCTATACATTAGGTACTGTACCTGTAAATATTATCATTACATTTTTCTTGGCATTGATGATCTTTCCTTTAAATAAGCGTTCTCAAACTTTTTTTAAGGCTTCTTTCTATCTTCCAGCAGTAACATCGGGAATAACGATGTCGCTAATCTGGTTGTGGATGTTTGATCCTACTCAATCTGGTTTGATGAATATTATTTTAGGATGGTTTGGTTTTGACCAGCAAATGTGGCTAGCTAGCTCCAATTCCGCTCTCTTCTCAATTATGTTAATGACATACATAGGCGGTCATGGTAGTGGAGTCATCTTGTATTTAGCCGCAATGGGTGGTATTCCAAAGTCACTTTATGAAGCAGCTGATATTGATGCTGCAAGCTGGTGGTCTAAATTAAAGAATATTACATGGCCGTTACTTAAACCAACGACCTTATATATGTTAATCACAGGCGTAATCGGGTCATTTCAGGTTTTTGAGGCAACATATGTTATGACTCAAGGGGGACCCAATTTTGCAACAACAACTATTGCGTATTTAATCTATCAGCATGCATTTCAATACTATCAATTTGGATTAGCATCTGCAGAAGCCTTTATTCTAGGCTTTATCATAATAGTAATTTCAGTATTGCAATTTAAATATATGTCTAGTGACGTAGAATACTAGGAGGGATTGATATGGAGCTTAAATCTGTAACCGATCCTCAATATCAAATTGTTCTGGATGAGAAAAAGGACTCGAGAAGGAAGAGAGTAAAAAGAATAGGGTTATCAATTGTTTACATTATATTAGGAATATGGGCAGTATTCACTTTTGTTCCATTGTTGTGGATGTTAAGTTCCTCCTTTAAGGATTCATCTGCAATAACTGCAGTTCCACCTGAATTGATACCGAAAAAGCCAACTTTGGATGCATTCAAGAGAATTTTCGAAGTAGGTGGAATGGCAAGATGGTTTTTGAATAGTACGATCGTTGCAGGTGTGAGTACAATTATTAATGTGTTCTTTGCAGCGTTAGCAGGGTATGCATTTTCAAAATTGAAATTTCCAGGGAGGAATACTATATTTTGGGTCTTGCTCTCTTCTATGATGATACCTGGCCAAGTTACTCTTATTCCTCTGTATATATTAGTCGTTAACACGTTTCATTTGGAAAATACATATGTGGGCCTAATTGTTCCAGGAATGATTAGTGTTGGAAGTATATTTTTAATGAAACAGTTTATGAGTTCACTTCCTGGATCACTTATTGATGCTGGCCGGATTGATGCATGTAGTGAATTTGGTATTTTTTGGAAAATAATCCTTCCTATGTCTAAGCCTGGTTTAGCCGTTTTAGGAATATTTACTTTCGTTGGTCACTGGAATAACTTTTTCTGGCCATTTCTAGTAACTAATACAAATAGTATGAGAACATTACAAGTTGGTTTAACAAGCTTTAGATTTGAAAATTTACAGGATTACGGGGCAATGATGGCGGGAGCAGTATGTAGTGCAATCCCTATGATTATTGTTTTCCTTGCATTACAAAAGTACTTCTTGCGTGGTATCACTATTGGAGCTGTTAAAGGATAGGAGGAAATTCTGTGGCAGAAGTGAAATTTATCAATGTTATTAAAGAGTTTGAAGATGAAAGAAAAGGGAAGGTTCGTGCCGTAAATGATGCGAATTTTACTGTTAAAGATAAAGAATTTCTTGTATTTGTTGGTCCATCAGGATGCGGGAAAACCACTTCTTTACGTATGATAGCCGGACTAGAGCGACAATCTAGCGGGGATATTTATATCGGAAATCGGTTAGTAAATAAAGTACATCCAAAGGATCGAGACATAGCTATGGTCTTTCAGGATTATGCCCTTTATCCACATATGACTATAAAGGAGAATCTTGCTTTTGGGTTAAAAAACTTAAAAACGCCAAAAGCTGAAATTGAAAAGAAAATTAAAGAGGCTGCAGCTATATTAAGCATTGAAAACCTATTAGATAGGAAGCCGAGGGAGTTAAGTGGTGGACAAAAGCAGCGTATTGCTGTTGGAAGAGCTATCGTTCGAAATCCGAGTGTTTTCTTATTCGATGAGCCTTTAAGTAATCTGGATGCGAAATTAAGAGTACAAATGCGTGTGGAGCTTTCCGAATTACATAAAAGGCTTGGAGCAACAGTTATTTATGTTACACATGACCAAGTTGAAGCTATGACGTTAGGTCAAAGAATCGTTGTTATGAATCAAGGTGAAATTCAACAGATTGCCTCACCAGAGGAATTATATGAATTTCCAAACAATATGTTTGTTGCAGGATTTATTGGTTCACCGCCAATGAATTTCGTTAAGGCAAGATTAGATGGAAATCAATTAATAACCTCAGACTATACATTTACAGTACCTGGAAAATTATTGGAAAAATATAAAAACTATCAGAAAAAAGAGGTCGTATTAGGGATAAGACCGGAAGATATTGTTTCTACAAATCTATTAAATCATCAACCAGAAGTAAATGTGGTTACGCCAACACTAAAAGTTGTTGAACATCTAGGAGCAGAGCTATTATTTTATTTTAATATCGGTGATGATCAAGTGACCGGAAGAGTAAGTGCCGATGCAAAGCTAAGTAGTCTGACAAAGGTGGAACTATTCTTTAATTTAGAGAAAATGCATCTTTTTGATCCAACGACTCAAAAGAGAATTTGAAATTTTAAAAATTTGAAGAAGGAACGGTGATATTGATATGCTATCGATCAGTAAATTACTAAAAAAAACAGGGCATCAGATCTTTTTAAACATTCTTACCATACTGGGAGTTAGTATATGCTGGTCGTTATTTATCGTTCCTGCGGTCTTCTTACTCCCAATTACTTGGGCAATTATCTTTTTAATGATTACCTTCCTACCAGCGACAACGGCCGTCTATGCAGTTATTCAGCACGTTTTGTTAGGGAAAAAGTATCGGTTTGGAATGTTTCTTAAGTCTTTTGCACGTTTTTTCAAAAGAGCATTCCTGCTCGGGCTAATTTATAGCTTAGCTGTTCTTATCCCTTTATCTGAATGGTGGTATTACTTAAATATCAACAATAGCTACTTTATTTTTATTTTTGCCGTATTTCAAACCTATCTTTGCTTAACATTTCTTGCAACGCAAGTATATGCGATTCCAATCCTAGTGCTTAAAGATGTAAAAGCGATTTATGCGATGAACCTATCGATTAAAGAATTTATGAGACATACATGGTATACAATCGGACTATTTGTACAAATTCTTTGTATTACAGTTCTAATAAGCTTCACAGTAATTGGGTTCTTTTTATTATTTATTGGAATGCTTTCTGTTTTTGTTTTAAATGCAACTGAGAACTTAGAGTTAGCTAAAAAGGAGAAAAATGTTGTAGAGAAAAAGAGAATTGAGCAAACAGTATGAGTATTAAAGGTGGCATCTCATTTTATCTATTAGATTATGCTGATATCGAAAAAAGTATTTATTACATAACTAAAGCAAACGAAATGGGAATTGATGAGGTATTTACTTCCTTTCAATATGGGAACATGGATGATGTATTACATGTCTTGTCTAAGTGTCAAGATTTAAACTTGAATGTTGCCGCAGATATAAATAACCAAATATTTAAAAAGTATTGCAAAGATTATAATGATCTGTCGGTTTTCAAAGAAATGGGTTTAAGTGGAATTCGTTTAGATTATGGATTTCACTTAGAGCAGCTAGCGGAAATGACTTGGAATCATTCTAATTTGCAAATAGGAATAAATGCACTTTTAGATAATAAAGAGCAGAAACTTTTTAAAAAGATTAAGTTCAATCACCCTAATGTATTTGCCTCTTTTAATTATTACCCGCGCGTTGAAAGTGGGATGTCGCAGAGCTATTTAATAAGTCAAAGTCAATTTTTTTATCAACAAAATATCTCGCTGAGAGTATTTATAGCTGGCGAATCATCTAAACGAGGACCTATCTTTGGTGGGTTGCCTACATTAGAATATCACCGCTATAGTTTTGCTCCATCTAGTAGTTCCTTTTATCATCTCGTCAAAGGAATAGATGTTATTTATATTGGGGATCCATTCATACATCACAATGAGCTTCAACATTTTAAAAGATCGCTAGATAAAGAGACTATATGGATAAAGGTTGTACCAACTAAAATGTTATCAGAAATTGAGTATCAAATATTATTTAATACCCAACATGTTTTACGTAAGGATGAAAGCGAGTGGGTACATCGTTCATCAGCTGGAAGATTAAAAAACGATTGGGTTGGAAAAGGAGAATGTCTTGAACGACCAAAAGGTTCAATTACGATAGATAATGAATTTTACGGACGTTATATGGGGGAGCTTCAAATCATAAAAAAAGATTTACCTTCCGATGAACGTGTTAATCTAGTAGCGAAAATTGTAAATGGGGATCAATATATTTTGGAGCACTTAACTGGGGGAATGAAAATTCAGTTTTACAAATAGCAATACTTTTTCTCTTTCAAATGAAAGGATGTGCATTCACATGAAGCTAGGTGTAACGGTTTTTTTGGAAGAATACTCTTCGAAATTTAAAAATAAGAGAATCGGGCTTGTGACAAATATGACAGGAGTTAATGAGTCTCTTATTCCTACTATTGATTTATTTAATGAGCATCCTAATATTCAGCTAACGGCATTGTATGGACCTGAGCATGGAATAAGGGGAGATGCAAAAGAAGGAGAGAAAGTAGAGTCGTTCATTGATAAATATACAGGATTGCCAGTGTATAGTTTATATGGGACTTCGAAAAAACCAAGTAAAGAAATGCTGGATCCTGTTGATGTCCTTGTGTTTGATCTTCAAGATATCGGAGCAAGGTATTATACATTTATTTATACAATGGCTTATGTAATGGAAGCTTGTGCAGAATATGGCAAGCATTTTATTGTTTTGGATCGACCAAATCCCATTTCTGGTCTAGCTACTGAAGGGAATTTAGTAGAAGAAGATGTTCGCTCATTTGTCGGCTTATATCCTATTCCCAATCGACATGGAATGACAGTAGGTGAGGTTGCACAGCTTTATAAATATGAGTTCGGTATTAATTGTGAACTTACTATTGTTCCGATGCAGGGCTGGACACGCGATATGTATTTTGATCAGACAGGACTATTGTGGGTTCCTCCATCACCCAATACCACTGGAATGGATATGAGTGTTCTTTATCCGGGAACTTGTTTAGTAGAAGGAACTAATTTGTCTGAGGGGCGGGGGACGACAAGACCCTTTGAGTACATCGGGTCTCCTTTTATTGAAGGTTATCGGTTGGCTAAGAATTTTAATGAGAAAAAGATTCCTGGAGTATTAGCTAGGCCTGTTTCCTTTCTTCCTACCTATCAAAAATATAAAGATCAGGCTTGTGAAGGGGTTCAATTGCATGTAGTAGATCGGCAAAAGATACATTCATTAAGGATTGGATTAACCCTATTAGAATTAATCGCTGAAATGTATCCAAATCAATTTGAATTTAGCAAAAATCAAGAAAGCGGAAAGTACTTTTTTGATTTATTAGCAGGTACGAAGCGGTTAAAACACCTAATATTGCAAGGGAACAAGAATCAATTTCTCGATGAGTGCAGTGAGCAACTTGAAAGCTTTAATATTAGAAAAAAACCTTATTTAATCTATAAGTAGTGCTAAGGGGTGTCCATATGATTACCTATCGATTTTATAAATCAGGTGATGAAAAGCAGATTGTATCACTTTGGAATAAAAGCTTGCGGAAGGATCCGATTCATCCAATAAGATTTAGAAATTTAGTTTTACTTGATGCCAACTTCGACCCTAAAGGCTTAAGAATAGCGGTTGATGAGGACAAGCTGGTTGGTTGTGTATATGCTGTTAGAAGGAAATTACCGATGTTTGGTACAGATATAGAGCCTGAAAATGGTTGGATACCTTTCTTTTTTATTGATCCTGGTTATCGAAACCAAGGGATTGGCTCAAGGTTAATGAAAGAAGCTATTAAGTTTTTAAAGGATCAGGGAAGAATTCATATTTTCTTCTCTTCCTATGCACCAAATTATCTTTTACCTGGAATGGATGAAGAAACTTATCCAGAGGCTTATGAATTTTTAAAAAACGAAGGCTTTGAGAAACTTTACTCTCCTGTAGCAATGGATCGAAATCTGGTTGGATATGAGGCCCCGGCTGATGTTCATGATTTAAAGAATAAAAGGAGATTAGAAGGGTATACTTTTTCTACTTGTGAGGACAAGGATCTTTACGAGGTGATACAGTTTGCTAATGAGGTATTTAATCCGGATTGGGGACGAGCCATTCGAGAAGGAATACTCCAAGGGCTACCAATAGACCGAATTTTAGTGGCTAGGGAGGAAGGAAAGCTTGTTGGCTTTTGTATGTATGGTGGTTATGAAGGTATTCCAGAGCGCTTTGGACCATTTGGTGTGAATCCTAACCAGCAGGGGAAAGGCTTAGGGAAAATTCTATTACATGAATGTCTTACAAAAATGCGTTCAGAAGGGTTACATGGAGCTTGGTTTCTTTGGACTGGTGAAAAAAGCTCTGCAGGTTATCTTTATCAGAAAACAGGTTTTGAAATAACTCGGAAATTTCATGTGATGAAAAAAACACTGTAGATATAATAAATATTAGGTAGTTCATTAAAATACGTTGACTAAAGAGCATGAAAACAGCTATAAATTGATGTAGACAAATAGATTTTTTGAAGTGAGATGATGGTCATGGCTGTAACAACCGGGGGATTAGCGATGCTTTCTGAAATGCTTTCGAAGCTTCCACCATCAGAAAGAAAAATTGCCTCCTATATTTTACAGAATCCACAAGAATCGATTACGATGACAGCAAATGAATTAGGAAAAAAAAGCTCTACGAGCAGTGCAGCTGTAATAAGGCTTTGTAAATCATTAGATTTAAAGGGATTACAGGAATTAAAATTACGAATTGCCGGTGATTTGCAAAAAACGGGCGAATATGGATTCCGCGATATTGAACCAAATGAATCGAGATTTACAATTATTGAAAAGATGACGAATAATAGTATTCAAACAATTAAGGAGACAGCGGAATTACTTAGCACTGATGAATTATCAAAAGCGGTGGAAGTATTACAAAAAGCAAAAAATATCCACTTCTTTGGTGTAGGTGCTTCAAGCATCATTGCTCAGGATGCACAACAAAAGTTTTTACGTATCAACAAGCATGCAACTGCATTTTCCGATATTCATATGGCTGCAACCTTAGTTGCAAATGCTCATGAAAATGATGTCGTGTTTGGAATCTCATTTTCGGGAAAAACGTTTGAAGTAGCAAAACTACTTGAATTAGCTAATCAGCAAGGGGCGAGAACGATAAGTTTAACCAAATATGGTACTTCCCTTGTAAATGAACAAGCGGAGATTAGGCTGTATACCTCTGCTACTAGAGAACCTACTTTTCGAAGTGGGGCAACCTCTTCAAGAATTGCTCAGCTCCATGTCATTGATATTCTTTTCATGTGTGTTGCTTCTCAAGCATACAGCGATACAGTGAAATATCTAGATGAAACTAGAGATGCAATCAATTTTTTAAGGGAAAATATTAAATTTAAAATGAAGTAGGGATTGAAGTCAAATGGCTTTAATCCCTTTTTAGTATGCTATTTTTTTAAACTAAATATAAAAATGTTGATGATAATTCTTCACCATTTTAAGTTGTCCATCCTGCTCCATATTCAATGTAGTACAACGGAACAGATAGTTAGTAAGTAATAGTAATGTTCTATTTTTGCTCGCATATCTATAGAGGAAGAGGTTGTTTTGTTTGTCCTTCTGCACATATTGAAGTACAACATGACACAAATAAAATCTTCTTGAAGGGAGCTTTTTCAATTGAAAAAATGGTGGATTGCTCTATTTTCGGTCGTATTGATTTTATCTGCATGTTCTTCGAAAAATACGAATGAAGGAGATGGGAAGAAGGTAACATTAGAAATTGGTAGCTGGCGAACAGAAGATAAGGCAGGCTATGAAAAGCTTATCAAAAAGTTTAACGAAAAAAATCCTAATATTAAACTTGAATTTAAACCATCGAAAAACACAGAATACAATACGATTCTTAACACTGCTTTGAAAAGTGGTGAAGGTCCTGACATTATACAATTAAGACCGTACGCTCCTACAGCAGAGATGGCGAAAACAGGTTACTTAGAGCCTATTGATGGTTTGAAGGGATTAGACAAATTTCCAGAATCATCATTACAAGCCTCTAAGGGAGAGGATGGAAAACAATATGGTGTACCGTTAAATATTAGTACTACACAAATGTTTTATAATAAGAAAATTTTTAGCAAATTGGGGTTGAATGAACCAAAGACATGGGATGAATTTATTCAATTAAACGAAAAAATTAAAAAAGAAGGAATTATTCCAATAGCTCTTGGGACAAAAGAAGGTTGGTTACTTTCGGCTGCACATGGAATGCTTGGACCTGCGCAATATGGTGGGAATGATTTTGTAGAAAAAATATCTAAGGGGCAAATAAAATTCACCAGTGAAGAATTTGTTCGATCATTGAAGGCCATGAATGATTTAAAAAAATATTTTCCTGATCATTATGAAGGATTGGGAATGGATGACATTCGTACATTATTCTTTACAGAAAAAGCAGCTATGTTTCCGATGGGAAGCTGGGAAATAGAAGTGTTGCGACAAATGAATCCAAATCTTGAGATAGGATTTTTCCCAATCCCATCTGCCGTTGGAAAAGAACCTACTATTACGACTTGGGTGGATGGATCTTACGGGATAAACGCTCATTCGAAGCATAAGGAAGAAGCAAAGAAGTTTCTTGAATTTATGACGACAGAAGAGTTTGGACAGCTTTTTACAAAGGAATTTAACATGATTAGTGCGATTCCAGGAGTTACATCTGATGATAAATTGGTTAGTGCTTTAAGTAAGGAGGTTGAAGAGCATCCAACCCCATACATGATTTTAGTTTATTTTACAGGTGGAAATCCAACGACAAAAAGTACATTAGAAACCGAATTACAGGGAATGTACTTAGGAGAAAAAACTCCAGAGGACGTTGCGGATGCTGTGCAAAAAAGTGCAGAAACCTGGTTCAAACCATTTCAATAGCACCTTTAATAAATCGAAAGGTGGTCTATAACAGATGCTGGTAGCAAATTCAAAAGGAATGAGTATGAAAAAGAGGAAGAGGTGGGTCATCCATCTCTTCCCAATCCCTGCTCTCATTATTTATGGGCTATTTATTGTCTATCCACTTCTAGCGGCACTAGCCTATAGTCTTTTCGATTGGAATGGGATTGTAAGAGGAGCCTTTGTCGGATTAAACAATTTTAAAAAGCTTTTCACAATGGAGCCTTTTAGAGGAATGTTTTGGAATGCGTTTCAGCACAACGTCTTTTATTTTATCTTACAAATGATTGTTCAAAATGGAATTGCTTTTTTATTGGCGTTTATCATTTATAAAAAAATTAGAGGAGCTGAGTTTTTTAAAATTGCCTTTTTTCTTCCAAGGTTATTATCTGTTATCATTGTAGGATTTTTATGGAAGCTCATCTTAAATCCAAACTATGGGGCGCTGAATGTCCTCCTAGGTCATTTTGGTCTTGAATCATTGCAAAAGGCATGGCTTGGAGATCCAAAAACAGCGTTGCTCGCAATTATTCTTGTGAACTGCTGGTTTGGATTAGGATTTGGGGTTCTTATCTTTTTAGCCGGACTGCAGTCAATTCCAACAGAGCTAACGGAGGCGGCAACCTTGGATGGGGCTAAGGGTTGGACAATGATTCGAAAAATCATTCTTCCTCTAATGCTTCCTTCAATGATTATTATGACTGTACTTACTTTTATTCAATCATTCGAGGCATTTGAATTGGTATATGCTATGCAAGGGTCAATGGGAGAGCCTTACTTTTCTACAGATACCTTGGCAGTGTATTTTTATCGTTTAGCTTTCGGAGGCTCCAGTGGTGAGTCATCGGCTATTGGACTTGGCTCGGCATTAGCGGTCGTCTTATTTCTGTTTATATCATTTTTCACAGTGGTATTTTTAAAATTAATGCAGAGAAAAGAAGTTGATATGTAGGAGGAATAGGAGTGAAAAACTCAATTTGGACGAGGCCACTATACTATGTCATTGCTTTCTTATTTGCCTCAATAAGTTTGTATCCAATTGTCTTAATGATTGCTTCCTCTTTTAAATCGAGCTCAGAGATATTTATACATCCTCTTGCATTTCCAAAAAGTTTTAGCTTGGAAACATATAAAACGTTATTGGAACAAATTCCCTTTATGAAGTATTTTTATAATAGCCTTATCACAAGTCTTATTTCTGTTTTTTTAGTACTAGTTACTGGTTCATTAGCTGCATTTTATATTGCAAGATACAAATACAAGTGGAATCAAGCCTTATTCTTTTTCTTTTTAATGGGTATGATGATTCCTATTAAATTAGGGATTGTACCTCTATTCATGTTAATGAAAAATTTGAACCTAACGAATTCCTTATGGTCCCTTATATTTATGTATACTGCTACAGGGATTCCATTATCTATGCTGATACTTACTGGTTTTTTTCGAACAATGCCTGTCGAGCTAGAGGAAGCAGCCCGTATAGATGGGGCGAGTGACTTCAGAATATTATGGAATGTCGTATTACCATTAATGCGTCCAGCACTTGGAACGGTTTTTATTATTAACTTTATCCAAGCATGGAATGACTTCTTTTTTCCCCTTATTTTTATTTCAAATGAAACAAAGAAAACCATTACGGTCGGAATGATGTCCTTATTCGGTGAATATTCAGCAGATTGGGGTTCTTTATTTGCCGGTTTAACTTTGTCTTCACTACCAATGATTGTGCTTTTCTTTCTTGCATCGAAACAATTTATGGAGGGGATTACTGCTGGTGCAGTAAAGTAGGCGGAGCTTTAACTTAGGATTAGAATCGCAAGGATTCTAATCCTTTTCTTGTGGAATGCTAAGAAAGGTCCTTAGAAAATTTATTAAAAATGTCCACTACATATAAACAAAAAATATAAAATGTGATAAAATCCTGATATAAGAAGATGAATTTAAATAAAAGTGTATTTTTGGGATGGACAGTTGTGTATAAAGCGCTTACATCAATTAATGGAGGGATATCCTATGTCTAGTCATGCATTAGATCAATTTTTAAATGAAAATCTGGAGGATTTAAGAAGTAAAGGTTTATACAATGAGATTGACGTTGTTGAAAGTGCAAATGGACCTGTTATAAAAATTGGAGGACAAGAGCTTATCAACTTATCTTCTAATAATTATTTAGGCTTGGCAACAGATGAGCGTTTAAAAGAAGTTGCAATCCAGGCGATTAAAGACTGGGGAGTAGGAGCTGGAGCAGTTCGTACGATTAATGGAACGCTAGATATCCATATTCAGTTAGAAAAAAAATTAGCTGAATTTAAAGGAACAGAAGCAGCAATTGCTTATCAATCTGGATTTAATTGTAATATGGCGGCTATTTCAGCAGTCATGGATAAAAACGATGCAATCCTTTCAGATGAATTAAATCATGCTTCCATCATTGATGGCTGTCGTTTATCAAAGGCAAAAATTATTCGTGTAAATCACTCAGATATGGATGATTTAAGAAAAAAAGCGAAAGAAGCAAAAGAATCAGGTTTGTACAATAAAATAATGGTCATTACTGATGGTGTTTTTTCAATGGACGGAGACATTGCTAACCTACCGGGAATTATTGAAATTGCAGAGGAATTTGATTTAATCACATATGTTGATGATGCCCACGGTTCTGGTGTAACAGGTAAGGGTGCTGGGACAGTTAAACATTTTGGTTTAGCAGATAAAGTTGATTTCCAAATCGGAACACTTTCAAAAGCAATTGGTGTTGTTGGAGGGTATGTAGCAGGTAAGAAAAATTTAATTGACTGGTTAAAAGTTCGTTCACGTCCGTTCTTGTTTTCAACTGCTGTAACTCCAGCTGATGCTGTTGCGGCTACAAAGGCAATTGAAATTTTAATGAGTAGTACGGAATTAAATGATCGTCTATGGGAAAATGGAAACTACTTGAAAAAAGGTTTAAAACAATTAGGATTCAATATTGGTGAGAGTGAAACACCAATTACACCTTGCATTATTGGCGAAGAGAAAGCCACTCAACTCTTTAGTAAACGCCTGTATGAAGAAGGGGTTTATGCGAAGTCCATTGTATTTCCAACGGTACCTAAAGGAACTGGACGAGTAAGAAATATGCCTACAGCTGCACATACGAAAAAAATGCTCGATCAAGCTATTTCGATATATGAAAAGGTAGGAAAGGAAATGGGTTTAATTTAAAACAGAATTTGCTGTCCGATAAGTGTCTGACACTTTGCGTTTAGGACTTTTCACAATAAATATAGAATGTGATCTTTTTAAAATCTATACGAAACATCCTAGAAACTGCAGCTTATACAGGGGGAATATCAAGTGAAAAAGATTTTGGTGACCGGGTCTTTAGGTCAAATCGGTAGTGAATTAGTTACGAAAATGAGAAGCATTTATGGTTCGGACAATGTAATAGCAACCGATATTAGAGATAATGGAAGCAATGTAGTAACAGAAGGACCATTTGAAATCCTTGATGTGACAGATGCAACGAAAATGTATGATCTTGCGAAAAAATATGAAGTGGATACAATTGTTCATCTTGCTGCATTGTTATCTGCAACTGCAGAAAAAAAACCATTACTTGCATGGAACTTAAATATGGGTGGATTAGTGAATGCTCTTGAGACTGCAAGAGAATTAAAGTGCCAGTTCTTCACTCCAAGTTCAATCGGTGCGTTTGGACCATCCACACCGAAAGATCAGACACCTCAAGACACAATTCAACGTCCAACTACTATGTATGGAGTTAATAAAGTAGCAGGCGAGCTTCTTTGTGACTACTATTTTACAAAGTTTGGAGTAGATACAAGAGGAGTTCGTTTTCCAGGTCTAATTTCTTATGTAGCTGAACCAGGTGGAGGAACGACAGACTACGCTGTAGAAATCTATTACGAAGCGATTAAAAATAAACGCTTTACTTCTTATATTGATAAAGGGACCTATATGGATATGATGTATATGCCGGATGCATTAAATGCCATAATCGATCTAATGGAAGCAGATTCGACTAAATTAAAGCATCGCAACGCTTTTAACATAACAGCAATGAGTTTTGAACCAGAACAATTAGCTGCCGAAATAAAAAAGCATATTCCAGAATTTGAAATGAGCTATGATGTAGATCCTGCGAGACAAGCGATCGCTAAGAGCTGGCCAAATTCAATCGATCCAACTGCTGCCCAAGAGGAGTGGGGATTTAAATCAGAATATGATCTAGCAAAAATGACAGTTGATATGCTTGAAAAGTTAAAAATAAAGTTGAGCTAATAACGTGGAAGGTAACGATGAAAGTCGTTGCCTTTTTTATTTTAAAAAATTTTCAAAAAATATTTGATAAGATGAAGGAAATCCAAAGGTTGGAAGTAGAATATAAATTAATAAAATATTTAGGATATATATACGTAAATCTTCATGGTAAAATAATAGTATATGATGGTTGTAAACTGAAATTCATGTGAGAAATATTGATTATATTTACTATTTCTGATTAAAGTATGATAGATTTACAAAAATATAGAACGTAATAGGTTTAAATGTTTGAAGAATTTCCATTTGTACGAAAGTAGCCATAATAAAAGATTGTGAAGGAACAAGTGACATTCATGACAAATATAAAAAAAATGAGATCAAAATCTTTTTGGATTATTTATACACTTCTTTTCTTTGCTCTTTTAGGGATTTCACTAGAAATGACTATATTTGCGGCAGACAGCGACTGGTATATCCCTGTAAATGTAGTAGCTATTTCATTAATTATTGGAATGACTATCTTTTTATTTTATAGAATTTCCTTGTTCTATAAAGAATTCTGTAAGCTTAAGGAAGAAGAGGAGCATTGGAAAGTCCTTATTCATCATCTCCCTGATTTTGTTTGTTTTAAAGATGGAAATGGGAGGTGGAAGCATGTAAATGAATTTGGACGTAAATTATATCAATTAGAAAATGTTGATTATATAGGGAAAACAGATTTAGAATTGGGTGAGTTAAGTCCATTCTTCAGAAAGGGCTTTAACTATTGTTATAATTCAGATGAAAACGCGTGGAAAAAAGGTAAGCTACTTCGAGTTGAAGAATCATTTGCTATTCCATCTGGTGAAATAAAAAGCTTTGATGTGTTGAAAATTCCTTTGTATTATCCTAATGGGGGTCGAAAAGGTTTATTAACAATTGGAAGGGATATTTCACAGCAAAAAACAGCAGAATCCATGCTTTTAACAAGAGAAAAGCTATCCGTTGTTGGAGAACTAGCCGCGGGAATTGCTCATGAGATTCGCAATCCTTTAACGAGTATTAAAGGTCTTACACAATTAATGCATGAATCTAGGAATGTAACAGATGAATATGTAAAAGTAATGATTTCAGAAATTGACCGCATTAACCAAATTGCAAGTGAATTACTTGCTCTTTCAAAGCCTCAAAGCCGAAAACATCATCAGGTTGCCTTAACAGATATCCTACGCTATGTCATGAATATAATGGAACCTGAGGCACTTTTAAGAGGTGTGGAACTTGAATTTAGTACTGCAGAGCATTGTCAAATTGAAGGAGATAGAAACGGACTCATTCAAGTATTCATTAATTTATTTAAAAATGCAATGGATGCGATGCCTGATGGCGGTATAATTAACATTACAAGTAAAGTAAAAGGAAATAAAGCTTGCGTTTCTATTACAGATCAAGGAATAGGAATACCGCCTGAACGATTAAAAAAACTTGGAGAACCATTCTTTACATTAAAGGAAAAAGGAATGGGGCTTGGTTTAACAATCAGTCATAAAATCATTCAAGAGCATAAAGGCACCATCGATTTCCAAAGTACAGAAAATGTTGGTACGAAAGTTATTATGACATTTCCGCTAGGTTGATTGTATGATGGGGCATTTATTCTTTCCTCTGCCCCCTAATCTTTTTTCACTTCAAACGTATACCCATTTTATTCATTCTGCTCTTTTCTATGTAGATGATAGAATGATACATAGAGAACGCAGAAAATAATATATGTAAAGGATTTAATGTATTAAGCCTTTTTTATTAAGGAGGTAACTATATTGCTTAATCAAGCAAAGGAATTGCTTCGTTCCTATTTTGGGTATGATCAATTTCGTAATGGACAAAGTGCAATTATTAATCAGGTGCTTGACGGGAAAGATACAGTTGCGATCATGCCAACTGGAGGAGGAAAATCGATTTGTTATCAAATCCCAGCATTGATATATCCTGGTATTACGATTGTTATATCTCCATTAATTTCTTTAATGAAAGATCAAGTAGATGCCTTAAATAATGCTGGCATACCTGCTACTTTTATAAATAGTACTGTAGATGGAAGTGAGATGCAGGAAAGAATAAACGGACTTGCTTCAGGAAGGTATAAGCTTTTATATATTGCGCCAGAAAGATTGGAAGCACCTACTTTTATAGAACTTATAAAGAGGATAAAAGTTTCAATGATCGCTATTGATGAGGCGCATTGTATTTCTCAATGGGGACATGATTTTCGGCCTAGTTACTTATTAATTAAAAAGTTTATCGAATATATCAATCCGAAGCCTGTTATTCTCGCTTTAACAGCGACAGCAACTCCAAATGTAAAAGAGGATATCTGTCAATTACTACAAATTCCAGTCAACCAGGTTATACTGACTGGGTTTGGAAGGGATAATTTAATTTTTAAGGTAGTTAAAGGTCAGGATCGAGATTTATTTGTTGAAGAGTATGTGAGGAAGAACCGACTTCAAGCTGGAATTATTTATGCAGCTACAAGAAAAGAAGTTGAACGGATATACCTTCAACTAAAGAAGAAAGGAATTGAAGCGGGGAAATACCATGCAGGGCTATCAGAAAAGGAGAGAAACTTTAACCAAGAGCAATTTCTATACGATAATATTCAAGTAATGGTTGCTACAAGCGCTTTTGGGATGGGAATCAATAAATCAAATGTACGCTATGTGCTCCACTATCATATTCCGAGAAATATGGAGTCTTACTATCAAGAGGCTGGCCGTGCAGGACGTGATGGGGTAGAGAGTGAATGTATTTTAATGTTCGCTGCACAAGATATTCATATACAAAAGTTTTTAATAGACCAATCTGAAATGGATGAGGAACGCAAGGAACATGAATATGCAAAACTTCGAAAAATGATTAGCTATTGTCATACAGAGTCATGCTTTCAGCAATATATATTAGAATACTTTGGCGAAGTGGATCCAGTAAAATGTCAAAAATGTGGAAATTGTACAGATGATCGTACACAGGTAGAAATAACGAAGGAAGCTCAAATGGTTTTATCATGTATTAGAAGAATGGATGAGCGATTTGGGAAAACATTTGTAACAAAGGTATTAACAGGTTCCTCTGATAAAAAAATTGCAAGCTTTGGCTTTAATAAGTTATCAACCTATGGAATTATGAAGGATAAAACACAAAAAGAAGTGAATGAACTGATTGATTTTTTAACTGCAGAAG
This sequence comes from Heyndrickxia sporothermodurans, assembly GCA_018333075.1. Taxonomy (GTDB): domain Bacteria; phylum Bacillota; class Bacilli; order Bacillales; family Bacillaceae_C; genus Heyndrickxia; species Heyndrickxia sporothermodurans_A. The sequence continues at coordinate 36,184 of BORH01000008.1, forward strand.
GGTTTCTCCGTCCAACTGATGGGCAATATCCTGTCTTAATGCTAACAAATCTAGCTATTGAAGTGCTTCGTGGACAAGTACCTGTATATAGAAAAGAAAAAATGCAAGTTAAGCAGCTTATAGAAGATAATCAGTTATTTGAACAATTGAGACAAGTACGTAGGGAAATAGCTGAAAAGGAAAAAGTACCTCCATACATTATTTTTTCTGATCAAACATTAAAGGAAATGAGTGCTAAACTTCCTTCCTCTAACCAACAATTACTACAAATTAAAGGTGTTGGGGAAAGAAAGCTCGAACAGTATGGACAGGCATTTTTAATGACAATTATTTCATACTGTGAGCAGAATAATATAAAGATAGAGATAAATGAAAGTATTTCTAATCAACAGCAGAAGGTTAGAAATGAAGAAAAAGAAAAAAGTCATCATGTTACACATTCATTATTACAGCAGGGGTTAACGATTTCAGAAATTGCCTCGAATAGAGAGGTGTCCGTTCGAACAATCGAAAATCATCTGATTAAATGCGCTGATGAAGGTTTTTCAATTAATTGGAATCAATTTATTCCTGATCAGTATGAACAATCAATAGAGAAAGCAGTAAAAGAGGCAGGTACAATAAGATTAACGCCAATTAAAGAGCAATTACCTGATGAAATTAGTTTCTTTATGATACGAGCATACTTACAGAGAGAAAAAGAACATAATGAATAAAAGGGATATCCATTTCAGTGTTAGACACCATATTTATTGAAATATGGTGTCTAACACTGTTTTTTAGGACAACCCCTCCAAAGAAGTATATGCTTATAAAATTTGCAGTATCAGCTATAAAAATAGCATTCCTAAACTAATAATTACACCACTCACAATTAAAATAATGAAGCAAAATCCCATTATGTCTTTTGCCTTTAATCCTGCAATGGCTAGTGCAGGGAGTGCCCAAAATGGTTGAATCATGTTGGTCCAAGCATCTCCCCATGCAATAGCCATAGCTGTTTTTGCTGTAGATGCTCCCATAGCTTGAGCAGCATCGAGCATGATTGGAGCCTGTACAGCCCATTGTCCGCCACCTGATGGAACAAAAAAGTTAACAAGTCCACCACTTAAAAATGCGAAGCAATAGAAGGTAAAGTCATTAGAAATAGATACAAAAGCTTCCGACATAACTGCTGCTAAACCTGAAGCAGTCATCATTCCCATGATCCCAGCGTAAAATGGAAACTGAATAATAATTCCTGCAGATCCTTTAACTGCATTTGTTACAGCCTCCAAAAAACGTTTCGGTGTCCAATGAAATAATATACCTAAAAATAAAAAGGTGAAATTAACAATATTTAAATTTAGCTTCAAACCATTGTTAATCACATAGTAACAAATAAAGACTATTCCCATGCATCCAATGACTAATGAAACGATAAAGCTATTTTCGAGTCTTGTTGCAGGAGTCACACTCTCCTTTTCAATAGCTGCTGCCTGGAGTGCTGTATGATCCTGAAGCATAACAGGGTCAACCGTAATGGTTTGATCTTTTGATGGCATCATAAAACGATTTAATAATGGGAGAATGATAAATAATGCAACGACTATAGCAATGTTATAGGTTGAAAAAATGGTTTCATTTGTAGATATTACCCCAATTTTACCTTCAAAAGGATGCTTTGGAGTAGCAATGGAGAGTGGGATAGAGCCTGAAATACCTCCATGCCATACAAGAAATCCTGAGTAAGCGCTTGCAATCAATAAGCGATAATCAACGTTGGCAACTCTTTTAGCTAACTCCTTTGCAAAAAGAGCACCAATAACTAACCCAAAGCCCCAATTGATCCAGCTGGCAATAATTGATACAACAGTGACAATAATAATTGCCGAACTAGGAGTTTTCGCTGTACTGGCTAATCCCCCTAATATCTTTTTAAACACTGGACTACTAGCTAATACGTGACCAGTTACTAAAACAAGAACCATTTGCATAGAAAATTCTAATAGACCCCAAAATCCATCTCCCCAGAATTGAACCATTTCAATAGGAGAGCTTGCTGTGAAAATTAGCCCAAGAATAAAAACGACTAAAGTTAATAACACAACAAATAAATAGGGATCTGGCAAATATCGTTGCATCAGATTGTTAGAGAATCTTATTATAGCTTTCAACAAATATACCCCCTTTGTTTGCATACTTACTTGTAAATTCTCGATTATATTTAGATATTCCTTCTTTCTTGTAAAGGAAGGAATCTCATTTCTGTGTATAGAAAAAGCTCTCCCATTTGAATTAAGAGAATAAGAAATGTAAAATTGATATCAACTTAAGAATCGGTTAGAAAGGGAGTCGTTTTGATGATTCGCTGTATTGCATCAGATATGGATGGGACCTTATTAAATTCAAAACAAGAAATAAGCAAAAAGAATCGTGAGGCCATTTTTTTCGCAAAGAACCATGGAGTTGAAGTAGTTATAGCAACTGGTCGTTCCTATGAAGAAGCAAAATTTATTTTAGAGGAATCAGATATAATCTGCCCTATTATTGCGGTGAACGGTGCCGAAATAAGAAATAAAAATGGAGAGATTGTACGTACTAATGGAATGAGTGGAGCGACCGCTTCTACTATTGCGAAAGTATTGAATCAATTAGGAATACATTTTGAAATCTATACTAATAAAGGAAAGTATACGGAGGATATTAACGAGAGTATTAATATCATCGTAGATATTTATAAATCAGCTAATCCCAATAAAACAGTTGGTGAGATTCGTTCAGTGGTTGAGGAAAAATTTTCAACAGGTCTGACCCATAGACTGAATGACTACAATGAAATTTTCTCAAACAGTGAGTATATTATATATAAATTTGTTGTTTTCTCAAGAGATAGGGATCTCTTAACTAGGGCAAATGCTTCCTTAAAAGCATTAAAGGAAATCAAAATCACTTCTTCAGGGAAAAATAATCTGGAAATTAACCATATACATGCTCAAAAGGGAATCGCTCTTAAGGACTTTGTAGAAGAAAGAGGAATTACCCTTAAGGAGACAATGGCAATAGGTGATAATTTTAATGATTTGTCTATGCTAAAAATGGCAGGACATCCTGTTGCAATGGGGAATGCAGAGTCAGAAATAAAAGAGGTAGTTGCAACTCATACCTCAACAAATGATGAGGATGGAGTAGGGAAGGCTATTTATCAACTGTTGAATGCACAACTGAAAGGGTAACGGTTTAGTTTAGCCGTTACCCTTTTCTATCGTTCTAATCAAGAGAAGAAGTGGATATTCCGTGTAGAATAAACTGAATGGTCATTTCTATTTCTTGTTCATCTTCCCAGTTGGCTTCCGGAAAAATAAGATATCTTGCCAAGATAAATCCTAAAATTGAGGTAGCAGTAAAGCGAATAATTGATTTTGAAGGGAGATTAATAATTTCACCCTTTTTTTGATAGGTCTCTATAATTAGTGTTAATCGTTCAAAAACTTGATTGGCAACATGCTCCTTAAACGGTTCTTTTAGCTCAGGGTGAAAAGGGATTTCTTGAAGAAAAATTTTAACCATAGGCATATGTTTTTTAGCAAATTGCATTCGATTAACAATGATTGCTCTCAAAAAATCCTCTATATTTTGATAGTCTGAGGATAAAACTTTATAGAAATCTTTCATAATTATCGGTGCAATAAATTTAGCCATTGTAGGAGCAATAATTGATAGCAACAGGTCTTTTTTAGTTTTATAGTGACGGAATATAGTTCCTTCAGCTACACCAGCCTTTTTAGCAATTTCACTTGTTGAAGTAGCGGAATATCCTTTTTCTGAAAAAATTTCAACTGCCGCTTCAAGAATTCTTTTTTGTTTCTCAGTCATATTGTCTTTATTTTCGGAAAGTAGATCTAGAAAATCATATTGTTCAGACATTACATTCGCTCCGATCTATGTGACAAAAAATATTATCATACATTATATTTTACGATATTTTTTCAAAGCAAACACGTTCAAAATGATAAAGAGTATAGCAAATCCAAGCAGCACCAATAAATCAATGTTAATATCATTTAATCCTATCCCTTTATACATGACGCTTCTCAATGCATCTCCCCCATAATACATTGGCATAAACTTAGCAATGATTTGTAACCAATGTGCCATTCCCTCTACGGGAAAAATCCCTGCAAAAAATACTTGAGGAATAACAATAATAGGAATAAATTGCATCATTTGAAATTCAGTATTGGCAAATGCAGAGAGTAAAGTGCCGAGCGACAAGGCAACAAGTGCTAATAACATATTGATTAACAGAACATTCCATATGGAGCCGATAAGTGTAATATTTAATACTTTAATAGCATAAAACACGACAATAATCGTTTGAATGACTGCAAATATCCCATAGCCTAGTAAATAACCAAATACGATATCGCTTCTTTTAATCGGGGTGGCTACCAATCTTTCAAGAGTACCCGTTGTTCGCTCACGCAGTAAGGCAATTCCTGAAATAAGAAAAACAAAAAAGAAAACAAAGAAGCCGATTAAAATGGGATTTAATATATCAAAAAATGTCGTATTTTTATTGCCGTATACATAAGAGGTGTCAATCTTTGGTATAGGCAGTTTCTTTTGAGTATTTATGCTTAGCTGTGAGATCATTTTTGAAGTAATGACTTGTTGGACCTTCATTTGAACCGCTTTTGCAGTAGTAGGGTCATCGTTTTTTATTGTTAGATTAAGACGATTGTTGGTAAGCTGAAGAAAACCATCTAAATCATTATTAACCATTAGTTTTTTTGTATCTTTTACTGAATCATATTTAATGATTGTTAAATCTTTACTTTCTAATTGTTTCAATAGGGAACGATCAACATTGAACACACCTACTTTTGCTTTCTCATCATTATCGCTTGTAAATAGAAAATGTATTAATGTTAAAATAATGAGCGGAGCGATCATCATCAATGCAAGAGTCCGCTTATCTCTTAACATTTGTCGGCAAATTCTTTTTACTAATGCTCCTATTCTCATAAACTTGTACCTCCAGCTCTTAAAAAGACATCTTCTAATTGGTTTACTTGGTATTGTGATTTCAACTTAGAAGGAGAACCACTTGTTAAAATCCTTCCATCTCTTAGCATGGAGAGGCAATCACACTTTTCAGCTTCATCCATTACATGTGTCGTTACCAGTATCGTTTTACCTGTCTTTTTCAATCGAGATAATTCATTCCAAATGGATAGTCTTAATTCTGGATCAATACCAACAGTCGGCTCATCCAGGATTAGCAGTTGTGGATCATGAAGAAGGGCAATAGCAAGGGACAATCTTCGTTTCATTCCCCCAGAATACGCTTCGACCTTTTTGGATAAATGAGAGGTAAGGTCTACTAAATCCGCTGCATATGCTATCCTTTCTTTTTGTTCAGCTTTTTTAAGCTTGTAAAGTGAGGCAAAGAAGGACATGTTTTCATAGCCAGTTAATTCTGGATATAATGCGTCAGATTGAGCCATGTAACCAATATTTTGTAGTACATTCAAATTTGGCATAGGAGTATTCAATACTTCAATTTTGCCTTTAGTTGGAGCATCCATACCGACAATCAATTTAATTAGTGTTGTCTTACCAGAACCTGAGGGTCCAATCATACCGTATATTTGACCTGAATCAACTGTTAAATCAATGTTATTTAACACATTCTTTTTACCGAAATTTTTAGTTACTTGGCCAACCCTTATTGCGGAATTCATAAAACAACCTCCTTGATGAGTGATTACTCACTATAATGATAAAATGGATTATATTTACTGTCAACAGAAAAATGAGTGATTACTCACAGGTGAGTGGATCGAATAACAATAGCTGGTTAGTTTAAGCTACTTTATTAGAAAAATAATAAAAAAGAGCTGCCTATTAAAGTAACCTGTCTAACTTTTTGAGGTCACTTTCATTGGCAAGCTCTTCATTTCAGTTATTTTACTTGATCGTTATCCCATTGGTAATTCCAAAATCTTTCGTTTTGAAGCCAAGCAAGTGTTTCGGGATCTTTTTGTTTTAATTTCTCTTCGCGATCGGCCATCATCCAGCCTGTTTGAGAGATATGCGCCTTCATCGCTCCAATTTTTTGATCAGTAACATGACTAACATCATTAATGACATCAGGAGGTCCAATTTCATCTTCGTGGTTATTAGAGAAGGCAACACAGTGAAGCTTTGGTCTCTTTTCTTCAGGCAGGCGTCTAACAGCACGAACTACTGCTCTCCCTGTTGCTTCATGATCCGGGTGAACTGAATATCCAGGATAAAAAGTTATGATAAGAGAAGGGTTTAGTTCATCAATCAAATTCGCGACCATTTTTGTTAATTTTTCATCATCTTCAAATTCAACGGTCTTGTCACGCAGACCCATCATTCGTAAATCTTGAATTCCCATTACTTCAGCTGCTTTTTGAAGTTCCTTTTTACGAATCTTTGGGAGAGATTCTCTTGTTGTAAAAGGAGGGTTTCCTAAATTTCTTCCCATTTCTCCAAGAGTTAAGCATGCATATGTTACCGGAGTACCGTTTTTTACATGTGTTGATATCGTACCAGAAACTCCAAAAGCTTCATCGTCTGGATGTGGAAATACAACTAATACCTGACGTTCCTTTTCCATTAATTAAAAACTCCTTTCAGAATAAATTCAAAGGTTGAGCTAAAGACTTTTGTTTGAATAGATGACAACATGGCTTATTCGAACGGTGTTTCACTAATTTCTAAAGCCACTGCCAGCTTTCCATCAAATCCGTGACCTGCAAGAAGTAACCGACCATACTCATCTATTTCAAAATGTGTTAATCCTTCAGCATAAATCCAACCAATTTCCAACTTTAATCCCACACGAAATGGGCCGTCTCCGACAATTTTTCCATGCTCATACTTTACTTGGGCATTACGAATATAGGCACCAGCAGAAAAAAAGGATTCATTGAAATGTGATGCATAGGCCCCATTTGTTGTTTCTAAATGGATGAATACCGATTTTTCAGCAAACTCATTAATTTTCTCTTGAACAGCAGAGATTTGTATAGGCTCCACGTAGAACCCTCCTTTTTATAAATGAATCGACGATTTAATTGTATCGAATAAAGTATGTGATTATTTTACTAAAAATAGTAAAGGATTGCGAAAAGATTGCTTTTAAAAAGTTACAAGCCAAAAGAAGGGAAAATAAAAAGGAGTGGGCTTCCACTCCATAGTATTATTTATTCGTAACAAAACGTGTATATGCTCCATGCATAACAGGACCAACATATTGATTTAATTTAAAGCCATGCTCGATTGCTGCGGCTGCAAAATTTTTCGCTAAAGATACTGCATCTTTTACTGAAGCACCTTTGGCAAGCTCAGCAGTAATAGCTGCTGCGAAGGTACATCCAGCTCCATGATTATAGGTAGTATCAATTTTTTTATTTTCTAGCAGTGAAAAATCGGAGCCGTCATAAAATAAATCGATCGCTTTTTCGTGGTCAAGCTGTTTTCCACCTTTAATGACAACATTTTTCGCACCTAGTTCATGAATTTTGACAGCTGCTTCTTTCATATCGTCTATCGTTTTAATTGGACCTGTTTTCGCTAGCTGGCCAGCTTCAAATAAATTTGGTGTAACAATTGTTGCACGAGGTACTAGTAATTCACGCATAGCATCAGTATTTTCTGGTTGTAAAACCTCATCCTCACCTTTACAAACCATTACAGGGTCAATTACTACTTTTTCTAGCTTATGCTCATCTATTTTACGAGCAGCTAACTCAATAATGTCAACAGAACCTAGCATGCCTGTTTTCATTGCATCAATACCCACAGATAAAATCGTTTCTAATTGGGGTTCAACTGTATTTACATCAATTGGGAATACATTATGATGCCAGTCATTTTTAGGATCCATTGTTACGATGGACGTTAATGCTGTCATCCCGTAAACCCCGAGTTCTTGAAAGGTTTTTAAATCAGCCTGAATTCCTGCACCACCACTTGAATCAGATCCTGCAAGAGTTAAGGTTTTTTTCAAAGTCATGAGCATTTCCTCCTCTATCGATGAAAAAGATGAATGATATACTTAAAATCTCTATTTTAGAATATACCAATCATCAAGCAATGACAAATGGATTTAAATGATGGGCTTAAATAGATAGAAGGAAGAATAAAATAAAAAAGGCTTATCTACTATTAAAGATAAGCCCTATAAAAGGGGGAATCATCGTCCTTATTCAGTATGATCAAATTCAAAAAAATTATACACAAAAGTTTGAAAGATAAATAATTTTTTAAAAACTCTTTACTTTGGACTATATTCGATATAAAATGTATAACATATTAAATATTAACATTTTCAAGGGAGGTTATGTATTATGAAAAAATTATTATATGTGAATACAATTAATTTCATAATGCAGTCCATGGAGAATGTTAATGATGAGTTTTAGAATGTATTGTTAAGTTGCTATTTGATTTTCTCTAATTTTTAATGTAAATGTTTACAACCAACCATGGACTGCAAACTCAGTTTATGGTTTTTTTTGTTGTGCTAAAAAGCCGTATTCAATACGGTTTTTTCTTATTGTTAGAATTCGATATTTAAAGTGATATGATCTGGCAATGTCTAATTTCTTACCTTTTTAGGGACTGTGGGGAAAAGCAGGCTTTAGTAGACTGCTGTCTCAAGTATGGCCAGAGTTTTAAATCAATTGAAATTATTTATAAAATTTGGAGGAATCATATTTGAATTTACAAAATTTAGGTTGGAATCAATACTTTGAGGATGCATTTGAGGAATATAAACAGCAAGGGTTTGAAGTAGGAAGAGTTACATTAGAGCATAAAAGAATATATAGAGTGCTATCAAGACATGGGGAGCTATTAGCGGAGGTTTCTGGTAAGCTTCGATTTAATGCTTTAGAACGACAGGACTATCCTGCCGTAGGAGATTGGGTAGTGATTACATTAAGGCCGGGGGAACCAAAGGCAACCATTCATGCGATTCTACCTCGTAAGAGCAAATTTTCTAGAAAAGCAGCTGGTAACACAATGGGGGAACAAATTGTTGCGACGAATGTCGATACGATATTTCTAGTTACAGCATTAAATGCTGACTTTAATCTGCGACGGATTGAAAGATATGTATTAACAGCCTGGGAAAGTGGAGCAAATCCAGTGATTATTCTCAGTAAAGCAGATTTATGTGATGAAATAGAACAAAGGATTCAAGAAGTGGAATCAATCGCATTTGGTGTCCCTATCCACGCAATAAGTGCAGAACAAAATATAGGGGTGGAGGCACTCGCAACATATATTTATGAAGGTCAAACGATTGCACTTCTTGGTTCTTCAGGGGTTGGAAAGTCAACATTAACAAATGCCTTATTAGGGGAAGGAAAACAAGAGGTGCAAGCAATTCGTGAGGGGGATGATCGTGGCCGCCACACGACCACACATCGTGAATTAATTATTTTAGAAAGTGGTGGAATCTTAATCGATACACCAGGAATGCGTGAGATCCAGCTTTGGGATGCAGACGAAGGCTTCAGTCATAGCTTTTCTGATATAGAGGCACTAGCAGAGACTTGTCGTTTTAGGGATTGCTCTCACGTGAAGGAACCAGGATGTGCTATTCAACGAGCGATTTCAGAGGGATCTCTAGATAAAAATCGTTATGCTAGCTATGTCAAATTACAGAGGGAGCTTGCATTCTTAGAGAGAAAAGAAAATCGTCAGGCACGTTTGGCTGAAAAAGCGAAATGGAAGCAAGTATCGAAATCCCAAAGAAAAATAAACGAAGATCTTTATTAATGATCTTGGTGAAATTTATATTTCCTTACATCTTTAAAATAATTAAATTTGATTAAAAACATAATATTCATTTGAAGGAGAGGGGCTAACGAATGAGTTCAGCCCCTTTTAAAATTTTTGAACTATCTATATACTAATGGCAAAAGTAGAAAAAAAGGGGAATGCTGGATGGTACACATTTTGTATATAGAAGATGACCCTGAAATTGGAAAATGGGTATCTGAAGAATTACAGGAAAGAAGGAATAAAGTGACATGGCTTACCTCTGGAGAAGAAGCAATTAATTATATCTCCGAGGTCGATATTGTGATTCTCGATGTAATGCTTCCTGGCTTAGATGGATTTTCAATCGGCAAACGATTGAAAAGGGAAGCACCTGAAATACCAATAATTATGCTTTCTGCACGCTCATCTGTAGAGGATAAGATACAGGGATTAGAATTTGCAGATGACTATTTAACGAAACCGTTCCATCCTGAAGAGCTACTAGCTAGAATTGAAGTTTTGTTAAGGAGATTTCAAAGACAAAAACCGAATAAAATCGAACTGCAGCATTTAGATATTTTCCCTGCCGAAAATCGAATTATTGAGAAGCTAAAAGGCGAGGAAATTCTTTTAACAGGGAAACAGTATTTAATTTTTCAATACTTTTTGAAGCATCCGAACCAAATTTTAACGAAGGAGCAGTTATATGAAGGGGTTTGGGATGAGCCTTATCTCGATGGTGACAAAACATTAATGGTACATATTCGTTACTTGCGAGAAAAAATTGAAAAAGATCCAGCAAACCCTACAATTATCGAAACGATTAGGGGAATTGGCTATCGGGTGAGACTATGAAGTTTAGACATTCATTGTTAGGAAAGTTCTTAATTATCATTTTTATTGCTGTTTTATTTATACCAATAGTGATTCCTGTTACATCAGCCCTTTTCTATATTCCACTTTTGACATCAAAGCAGGATGACTCAGATAAAGAGTATAATGGGAAAGATATAGAAAAAATGTGGCATAAAGAAGCGGATAAATTAAAAGGGGCCTCCCCTGACCAAATTAATAAAACATTGAAAAAAGTAAAGAGAAATTATCCAAATTCTACAGTGTTTTGGGTAGATGGGAAGGGAAGGACACAGCAGCAATTTCCTGCCCAAAAAGACATTCCTACAAGATGGAGCGCTTCCTATACAGTAAATTTTATGAAGAAAAGCTATGATAGTGATCCGTTTACTACCGTTGCCTTTATAGGCTCGAAAAAGGAAAATGGCTTTATCGTTTTTCAAATGCCGCGCAACAAGATGAGGCCACCAATTGATAATATAAGATCACGATATGATTTGATTTATGCATTTGGATTGCTGGCATTATTCGGTATGTTTATTTTTCTTTCCTGGCTTTTTGTTTACAAGCTTCGAAAGCGACTTTTGCATCTGCGAGATGCTATGGACCAAAAAGGAAATGAAGGAATTCCAGAGCCTGTACAGGTTGGGAAAAAGGATGAAATTGGCCAGCTTGAAATCGCTTTTAATCATATGATTTATCAATTGAAAGAGGGGAGAGAACGGGAACGGGAGGAAGAGAAGTTACGAAGAAAGCTAATTGCTAATTTATCACATGACTTACGAACACCTTTAACCACTTTACGGGGACATGCTTATACTCTAAATAAAGAGAATTTGAGTGAAAAGGGGAAAGAATCAGTTGAGTTAATCGATCGCAAAATTACCTATATTGGCCAATTAGTGGATAACTTATTTTCTTATACTTTATTATCATCAGGGAAGTACCCCTTCCATCCTCAGACGATCGACGTGCTAAGAAAAATAAGAATGATTACAGCTACATGGTACCCTGTTTTTGAAAAAGAAGGTTTTGTTGTAAATATAGATCTTCCTGAAACGAAAATCGAGTGGGTGATAGATCCTGATTGGTTTGAAAGGGTATTAGATAATTTATTTCAAAACATTCTTCGGCATACGAAGCAGGGAAAATATGTTGGGGTAGTTGGAAAAAATGCAGAAAGTAATTTTACCCTGATTATAGAAGATCATGGTCCAGGCTTAAATACTATATCGAATGATAAAGGTGCAGGGATTGGTCTCTCCATCGTCTCTTTAATGTTAAGTGAAATGAATTTAAACTGGGATATTGAAACAAATGAACGTGGAACGAAGTTTAGTATATCAGGTAGCCATTAGAAAACGGGAGAAATCCCGTTTTTTTATATTCAATACACTTAAGAGAGTTTAAATTTAAACAAAATTTAAACTTTCCCCATCCTTCTATTTAACCTTCCGTAGATAAAATTAAGATGAGGTGAAAAGAGGATGAATCAGTATATTGTACAAACCAATAATTTAACGAAACGATTTAAAGGAAAGAAAGTAGTTAATGGAGTGAACCTAGAGATAAAAAAAGGAGAGATTTATGGTTTTTTAGGACCAAACGGAGCAGGAAAAACAACAACCATTCGGATGCTTTTAGGATTAATGAAGCCGAGCTATGGGTCCATTAAAATATTCAATAAAGATTTAAAAAAGGATAAACTACCTATTTTAAGAAAAGTAGGTTCCTTAGTTGAATCGCCATCTTATTATGGGCATTTAACGGCAAGGGAAAACTTAGAAGCGTTACGTCGGATTTTGAATGTCCCAAAAAAGAGAATTGATGAAGTATTAGAGATTGTTCGCTTAACTAATGAATCGAAGCGTCCTGTAAAAGGCTTTTCGCTAGGAATGAAACAGCGTCTTGGAATTGCTGCCTCTTTATTAGGAAATCCAGAGCTATTAATTCTAGATGAACCGACCAATGGTTTAGATCCATCTGGAATTATCGAAATGCGGGAGCTAATAAAAAAAATGCCTGAAGAGCATGGAATTACCGTAATTGTTTCAAGTCATTTATTAAGTGAAATCGATCAAATGGCAACTCAAGTTGGAATTATTACGAAAGGATCCATGATTTTTCAAGACTCAATATCTGTATTGAGAGAACGTGCCAGAAGTCAGATTCAAATTAAGACGAATCATGATGAAGCAGCCTGGAGAACATTATTGGCGAATGGAATAAAAGCAGATTATCGAGATGGACAAATGATAATCGAAGAAAAGGAAAATCAATTAATAGCTAAGGCTGTTGAGCAGCTCGTCCAACATCGTTTTTCTATTTACCGTGTCGAGGAACAGAAAATGTCACTAGAAGATATTTTCCTAGAAATTACAAAGGAGGCTTCTAGTTTATGATACTAAGGATGATCAAAGCAGATCTTCTGAAAATGAAACGAAAATGGATCTGGTTTTTAATCGTTCTCGGGCCATTAGGAGTTTTACTGTTGCAAGGTGTAAATTACGGACTTCGTTATGATTACCTTGTAAAGCCTGGTGGCGATCATTGGAAGGATCTTTTAAATAATATAACGCTCTTTATCCCGATTACTTTAGGTTTAGGATTTACAATAGTAGCTTCAATGACGGCAAATCTTGAACATCAACAAAATGCTTGGAAACAATTACTCGCTTTGCCTATTTCCAAAAGAACTGTCTATACTGCAAAATTTATGTTAAATAGCTTTTTATTATTTGTATCATGCTTTCTTTTATCAGTTGGAACCATCATTCTAGGAATTGTCTTAAAATTTGGGTTAGACATTCCTTATTTACAAATTGTCAAAATGAGCTTTTTTCCAATGCTTGCAGGAATTCCTATTTTAGGACTACAAGTCTGGCTATCAACTAATTTAAGAAATCAGGCATTGCCGCTAACGATTGGGATTGTAGGTGCAATTTTCTCTATGTATTCTTTCTACGTACCAGATTGGGTGATTTGGAAATGGACAATATTATCTAGTAAAAATCATGATCCTATATGGTTCGTTTACAGTGGACTGGCGGTAGGGATGGTTATGTTCTTAATAGGGATGATAGATTTTGTGAAACGGGATGTGAAGTAAATGTTTTGGAGTATCGTTCGATCTGAATGGCTAAAATTTAGAAAATCAAATATATGGATATTATTATTGGTTAGTCCTGCACTGGCTTCTTTACTGGGTATACTAGAGAATACAAAAGATTCTTCATTACAGTGGGTCATGTTGTATTCTAATATGATTTCGATTCATGCCTTATTATTTCTACCATTGTTAACAGGAATCTTTTCTGCTTTTGTATGCCGTTATGAGCATCAGGGTGGGGGATGGAAGCAGCTGCTAGCTCTTCCTGTAACAAGAGCCCAGGTTTTTTTAGCGAAGGGCTTTCTAGTTATTTTATTTCTTGCTATAACTCAAATCCTCTTTTTCCTTTGCTTCTATTTAATAGGAACAGGAAAAGGGTTTTCGGAAGGATTGCCAACTGAGATTATATGGCGCGGAATGATCGGAGGATGGATTGCTTGCTTGCCATTAGCCGCTTTACAGCTTTGGGTATCAACAGCATGGGCAAGCTTTGCCGCACCTTTAGCCATTAATGTGATTTTCACTCTTCCTAATATGCTTGTGGCTAATTCATCAACTTATGGACCATGGTATCCATGGGTCCAGCCATTTTTAACGATGATACAGAAAAAAGGAGATATTGGTTCACTGTATGTCTCTACAGAGACATTGTTATTCGTGATTGTCGGAAGCTTCATTCTTTTCTTAGTCTGTGGTTTTACTTATTTTCAAAAAAAATCTGTATAAAATACTCATTAGAAAAACAGTTCATCATAGGTGGACTGTTCTTTTCATGTTAAAGTTAAGAATAGAAATGCATATATTTTGTTAGGGGGAATTCTCTGTGCTGCATCGTTTAGAAATATATGTTTCGGATTCAGTTAGATCTAAAGATTTTTGGCTCAGCTGGAAATTCGGTTCTATTTATCTTGTATTTGTTCAAGCAAAAAAGAAGTACCTTGATGCTGCCTATCATCGTTGTCGAATAGGATTGAATGATCTGGCCTTTCAAACTCATTCTAAGGTAGACCCTGATAGAATAAAAGTTGAATTAGTTAGACTATACGAGGAACTAAAATAATGGATACCATTTTATTAGCTGGTGGAAAATCAAGTCGCATGGGAAGGAACAAAGCCTTATTACCATTTGGAAAGCAGCGTGTCGTCGATCATTTAGTGACAGAATTTTCGCCAATTTCAGATGAAATATTATTGATAACGAATCATCCAAATGAATATAACAATCTTGAAGTTAGAATTATTACTGATTCAAAGGAATTTAAGGGCCACGGTCCATTGGCTGGCATTTATGCAGGATTAAAGGCTTCACATGCCGAACATTGTTTAGTAATTGCTTGTGATATGCCTTTTGCTTCAAAACAATTTGGAATTTGGTTAGTCAATCAACTTTTGAACGGAAATTATGATGCGGTCATTCCATCCTTTGAAGGTAGGTTGCATCCATTATTTGGTGCATACAAACGAAGTGTTTTTCCGTTTGTAAAAAATAATTTGTTGGCTGACAAAAGAAGAATGACGGATCTGTTAAATGAATTAAAAGTAAAAGTAGTAGAACAGCAGGAGGCTCCTGAAGCGTTGCAAAATGTGTGGGGAAGATGCTTGTGGAATATGAATACGATAGAAGAGTATAAGCAAGCACTCAGATTTGCGAATGAAGAGGGGGAGGGAAATGGACTTTATCATATCTAAAGAACCAATAAATATTGAGGAAGTTTTTAAAAAGGTTGTTCAAAGAGAAGCGGGAGCCATTACAACCTTTATTGGTACGGTAAGAGAAATAACTGGAGACAAACGAACCTTATATTTAGAGTATGAGGCATATGAAACGATGGCATTGAAAAAATTGGAGCAAATTGGACGGGAAATCAAACAGCGTTGGCCAGGAGCAAAAATAGCTATTTCCCATCGGATTGGAAGATTAGAAATCACTGATATAGCAGTAGTTATCGCTGTTTCTACTCCCCATCGTGCCGAATGCTATGAAGCGAATCGTTATGCAATTGAACGAATAAAAGAAATGGTGCCTATTTGGAAAAAAGAGCATTGGGATAATGGTGAGGAATGGGTAGGGAATCAGCTTGGTTCGAAAGTATACCCATTAGGACAACCAAAGGGGAGTGACTTGCTTGATTAAAATTATGCTGTTTGCACACCTACGAGAGCAAATGGGAGAAAGTGAATTTATCATTGATTCTTTTACTGGTTCGGTGAAGGATTTGAAGGGGTATTTATTTGAAAACTATGCTATTCAACATTTAGATCATATAATGATTGCTGTTAATGAGGAGTTTTGTCAGGATCATACTCAGATTAATAATGGGGATGTTGTAGCACTGATACCACCAGTAAGCGGGGGGTAATGTTATATGGACGATCGCTATTCAAGGCAAGTGCTATTTGCTCCAATTGGAGTGGAAGGGCAGATGAGAATTAGTAAAAAACATGTGTTAGTTATTGGAGTGGGAGCACTAGGCTCAAGTACCTCGGAAATGCTTGTAAGAGCAGGTGTAGGAAAGCTAACAATCCTTGATCGTGATTATGTAGAATCAAGTAATTTACAGCGTCAACAGTTATTTTCCGAAAAAGATGCAGCAAACGAACTTCCGAAAGCGATTGCAGCAAAAAATAGATTAATTGAAATAAACCAAGACATTGCTGTTGAGGCTATTGTAGGGGAGGCCGATATTGCAACCATAGAAAGGCTTGCCCCTACAATTGATTTAATTGTTGATGGAACGGATAATTTTGAGATAAGACTGATCATAAATGATCTTGCACATAAATTTAATATTCCATGGATATTTGGGGCGTGTGTTGGAAGCTATGGGTCAACCTATACAATCAACCCCGGTCAGACTCCTTGTCTTTCTTGCTTGCTTAAAGAGCTTCCATTAAAAGGACAAACATGTGATACAGTAGGTATTATTGCACCAACAGTTCAAATGGTGACTGCCCATCAAATGGTTGAAGCGATTAAAATATTAAGTGAAAATTGGTCAGAGCTTCGCGAAACATATATCACTTTTGACCTTTGGAAAAATCAACAATTAGCGATAAAAGTGGGGGATGCAATAAAAAACAAGGATTGCTTAACCTGCGGTGAGAATCCTCAATACCCATTTCTATCGTATGACTCACACACAAAAGCTGCTGTACTTTGTGGAAGAAATACTGTACAGCTTCGTCCTTCAATTGATGGAAAACTATCTTTGGAGTTACTTAGTTCACAATGGAAACAGGCGGGTTATGAAGTAAGACAAAACCCTTATTTACTATCTGTGAAAAAGGAAAATTTAAGAATGGTGTTATTTAAAGATGGACGTGCATTAATTCATGGTACGAATAGTCTAATCAAAGCAAAACAAATCTACCATTCATTAATGGGGTAGTAAAGAGGGGCTGTCTATTAAGTAGTAGACACTTAATAGACGGCCCCTCTTTAATTTATATTAGTGGATTCTCTGGTATAAATTCATTTAGTGATTCTTTAGAAGCGATAACGATAAGTTTTCCCTGATCGAGTTTTCTTTCACATTCTGCTGCTTGACTGTCACTTAAGCCTAGTGAAGACATTTCAGATCGAAGTTCAT
Source organism: Heyndrickxia sporothermodurans (assembly GCA_018333075.1). GTDB lineage: Bacteria > Bacillota > Bacilli > Bacillales > Bacillaceae_C > Heyndrickxia > Heyndrickxia sporothermodurans_A. The sequence goes on from BORH01000008.1 coordinate 53,524, forward strand.
CTCCTCTTTTTCTAAAGACATTTCCTAAAGTATTCAGGACTCCTTGTTCTTCTATACCAACTTTACCAGTATTCGTCGTATCTGTTATATCCTTAGAGCGATCCTTTTCATGAGCAAAAATATAAATTTCCTTTTTACTATATCCTTCGTTTTGCAGTTCACTTATTAGATTTGATGCTTCCAAGCCATTTTCAACCACTTTTACTTTGTACATTGAAAATCTCCTCCTTATTTTCTGAGGGAACTTGTCACCTCGAATCTACTATTTATATATCCTTTATATAGATGAATAAACATTTAATTTTTGAAAGTGACAAATTATTACATGTTTCACGTGGAACATGTCGAAATGGAGAAGGGCTTTAAATAAATATATATGTTAAAATCATTACAAATGGCGATTAGTACATAAAATTGTTTTTATGTCCTCTTTTCTTGAAAATAGCCATAGAGTTTTATGAAATGTATACCAAACAGGAAAAGAACAGGAGTGGGAACATTTGAGTATATCTATTCATTCCCTTATAGGTAAAATGGAAAAAGAATTACTTTTAGCAAAGCAAGCACCTGATGAAATTTCTATGAAAAATCATATCTATTCAATGAAAACACTTTGTGAAGTGATATTAGGGGAAAGTGCGAGTCCAAAAGCTCAGCTGGAATTGATTAATAAAAACCAACCTTCAATGGAAGTTTCTCAGATTGGAAAAGCAGAACCTTTAAAAACTGAGGATGGAGCGAACGGAGAGTCAATTTTTGATTTCTAGTCTACTTTTTCATAAAATAATGTTGAATAGTCTATTATCATTTTCTTTTCAAAAGGCTTAGAGTTTAGCATGATACGAGGGTAAAGGAGTGTATTTATTTGAAGACTTTTATCATTATTGGGGCGATTAATGCGTTTTTGTCCGTAGCCCTAGGTGCCTTTGGAGCACATGGGTTGGAAGGGAAATTAGAACCAAAGTACTTAGAGATTTGGAAAACGGGTGTAAACTATCAAATGTTTCATGCACTAGGTCTTCTTGCAATTGGTATTATTGCTGGTAATATACAAGGCTCTTCGTTGATGTCTTGGTCAGGTTGGCTAATGTTTATCGGTATTATATTATTTTCAGGTAGCTTATACATTTTAAGTTTAACAAAAGTAGGAATTTTAGGAGCAATCACTCCATTAGGAGGAGTAGCCTTTTTAGTTGCTTGGGTGCTTTTAATTGTTGCGGCTGTTAAGCATTTATAAAATTAACCAAACAAATTGGAAATAAACTATTTCAGAGCACATCTTATCAGATGTGTTTTTTATATTATTGGGGCTGTCCGATAAGTGTTTGACACCATGAGCTATTTCAATATACGGGGACTCTTTTCGATATTACCGCGATATATTGAAATATGGTGTCAAACACTTTGTTTTTTTAGGACATCCCATTGCAATTTATCTATCTTGGTGAATAAGTAGAAAGGCTTGGAGCTGCACCAAAAGGATATTCGTATTCAATTTCTTCACTGAATGTAATGTAATCAACATACACCATAGGAATGAGGTTACGTTCCCCAGTTTGAGGATCGCTTAAAATGACATGGTCACGACCAGCCGCTTCTATAACCCCTTTAAAAATTTTAGCGTTCCATTCACGATTATTTTCAAATGTAGCATGAATTGTGACTAATTTGCCTTTGTTTAATCGCAAGATATTTTCAATATAAGATTGTTCAGGGGGCAGCATTCCAGGAATATTCGGACCTGCTGCAGCTGCTCCTCCAGTTTGTTGAGGTGAAAACGGAACGGCTGGTGGAACTTGCTGCTGTGCACCATATTGCGGCGGATAGCCGCCACCATAATATCCTTGAGATCCTCCACCTTGTTGGGGCATTTGATAACTATAAGGTGGATTGTAATTTGATTTTGACAATCTTCTCCCTCCTTAAAATAGGTACTCAATGTCAACCTAATCTCTCATTAACTCCTCATTTGTTCACTATACTTAGTAATTCTTCTATGAAAAGCAGCAATGCTGGGACTTCACCTCACTTTATTGATACTTCGTTTGGTTGTATGGTGAATGTTTTTAAGATTAGCTTTTACATTTCATATTTATGAAAGAGTGGGAAGAGATATGCAGAGAATGTTTGATATTTTTTATAAACAAGAAAATAGGAAACGTATTTGCAGAATAAAGCAAAGAGAACCATCTTACAAAAATGTAAGACTGTTGTCATCTAGATAGATGGGTAGAAATAAAGAGTTCTCCTATAATGAGTTTAACAGCAAGATATTAAATGCTTTTTTTACAAGGAGGAAGTAGAGATGGCGCTGTTGTACATGTGATGGTAACTAGGTAGCTAAAAGAGATCAAGATAATTTAGTTTATATATTATTGAATAAGGAGAGTAAAACCATGAAAAAAATATTAGGTGTCTGTGTAACAGCAATTATTGCAGGATCATTAATGACTGGATGTAGTGAAATGAAAAATGTGTTTTCAAAGGCAAATGGGGTTGTTTTATATGGAGAACAGCAGCAAGTAGAAGATGTTTTTGATCAAGAGAAAAAGGATGTAAAAGAAAAAGCAGAGTATAAGATTAAAATTACTGAATCAGGTGATCAAAAAGTAATGATTCTAGGTGAAACGACAGCGAAGGCACTTGTGGGTAAAGAATTAATTAAAGAAGTGAAAAAATCTGATGAAACAGAAGCAATCTCGGAATTACCAAGCATAACAAAGGGGAATGCAGTACTATTTGCAAAAGAAGATGTGAAAATAGTAAATCTCGATGGCAAAAAATTAAAAGTATCCTATGAAGGAAATAAAATCATTGGTGATGGACGAAGTTATGTAGATATGTTCTTAATTGTAGATGACAGTGAATGGTCTGATATGAAAGGAACTGAAAAGACAATGGGAATTATCAGTTTTGATAAAGATCCAAATAAAAAATTGTCTGGATTCAAGGTAGATGAAGCACAGCTAGTCAAAATAAACGAATAAAATAAGGAAGGGTCTGTTCCATTAAGGGCAGACCCATACCTGCATTTAGAAAGAATAGAGGATGATAACTGTATGGTATACTAATGCCAAAATGTGTACAGAAAGTGAGGACAAACAGTTTGGAAGTCATTCAATTAGAGAATGTTAGTAAGATGTTTGGAAGAGGGGATAGGGCTGTTAAAGCACTAAACTCCATTAATTTAACCATCTATAAAGGTGAATTTGTAGCAATTGTTGGTCCTTCTGGTTCAGGGAAAAGTACACTGCTCCATACGATTGGGGGGCTTGATGCACCGACAGAAGGTATAGTGAAGGTAGAAGGAGAATCAATATATTCTTTATCAGACGAAGCTCTTTCTATTTTACGTAGAAGAAAAATCGGATTCATCTTTCAATCCTTTAATCTTCTTCCTATTTTGAATGTTGAAGAAAATATCAAGCTGCCAGTATTACTTGATCATATGTCAGTAGATCCTATATATTTTGAAGATATTATTGATTACCTAGGAATTAAAGATAAAATCTATGCATCTCCATCAGAATTATCTGGAGGACAGCAGCAGAGGGTAGCAATTGCTAGGGCATTGATACATAAACCTTCTTACATATTGGCGGATGAGCCAACTGGAAATTTAGATAGCAAGACAAGCGATGAGGTAATTAGTCTATTACAATTAACCGCCAAAAAATATAAACAAACATTAATTGTTATCACTCATGATTTGAAAATAGCGGATAAAGCAAATCGAATCATTGAGATAGAGGATGGTTCCATTAAAAATGATGTGTCTTATACTTAAAAAGGGGATTTAATGGAGATGTCGATCTATAGAAAATTGACCAAAAAATATTTATTGCGAAATCAAAAAAGAACATTCTTCACATTGCTAGGTATCATTTTATCCATTGCACTTATAACTTCCATAGGTACTTTTCTAATTAGCTTTCAGCAATACAGTGTAAAGCAAACGAAAAGTGACTACGGTTCTTTTCATTTGAAAATAAAACATGCGAATTCCAAATTGCTCAAACGCTTGCAGGAAAATCCACAAATTAATAAAGTAGGTGTGCTCTCCAAAAATACCTTTCATTTAATTAATGGGGAAACCTTTAATTTAAATACGATCGATGATGAAGCGTATAAGCTATTACCTTTTCATGCCGTTCATGAATATAAAAAAAATGGAATAGTTATTGAAAAATGGGTGTCAGCGAAACTTCAAAGAGACAGTGCTTTAAATGAACCACTAGTCCTTTTAGATAAAACCGGAACAAGAAGTGAGTTTAGCATCCATGAAATAGTGAAAAATAATCAAAACCTACGTGTTGGGAAGGTATTACAGGGGTTTAGAGTTCAAAAGACCATTAAAGAGCTTGAGGATATAGAACTATATGTTGAGTTAAAGTACGAGGCGAATTTTCAAGAGGTGAATGAATTTGTACAAACACAAATACCGAAAAAAAATATTGAGGTGAATGATCCTTTAATTGGAATCGTCTTTTCAAATGATAACCAAAGATATATCCTTACTTCGGTTGTTTATTATCTACCTATTAGTATTGTAATTATTGCATCCATTGCTTTTATTTTTAATTCCTTTCAAATAAGTATTATAGAGCGAATTCGTGAAATTGGTTTACTTAGGACTATTGGTGCAACCAAAAAGCAAATAAAAAAATTGGTCATATATGAAATGAGCATTTTTGGAATGGTAGGTATTCCTCTTGGTCTTATCATTGGCATATTAGGATTTTGGATTATTGCATTTTTATATCAATTACTTTTTGAGGAAACAGAGATTTCTCTATTTTACCTCCAAATCGTAATCTCTCCAATGGTGATTATGTTAAGCTGTAGTATTGGTATATTTTCACTTATTATTTCTGGGTTAATCCCGTTAAAGGTTGCGAATCGAATTTCACCTTTAGTTGCTATAAAAAGCTCAATGATTCATAAAGGATATAAGACAGGAAAAACGAAAAAGCTATTTCAATCTATTGCTGGGATAGAGTTGACCATGGCCTTTAGAAATATTCGCCGGAATAAGCTGCGGTCAATTATTATTATTTTTTCTTTAGCACTTAGCCTATTTTTATTTACATGTTTTTCAAGTATTGTCATGTATATGATTAAATCTGATTCAGAGGAATATTCAAATAGTTCCTTAAGAGTCTATCTTCATGAACCAACTCAATTGCCAGGAGCATTATGGAAGGAGATAGAAGGGATATCAGAAATCGAGGAAAAATATATTCATTACACTGGTTTAGGTACATTATTATATGTTCCACACTTAAAAACGAATCCATCCCAAGTGAATAGTAATCGAAATAAAATTGATAAAAAACAATTGTATTCAGTTTATACAAATTCCATTCCTATTACGGAAGAAAATATGCCTTATTTGAGGAATAGATTAGTTAGCGGTTCCTTAAATAAAGAAATCATGGTAAAGGAGCATGGAGTTGTTTACGTTAAATCCAAGGATGCTCCATCTTTGTTTCATTTAGGAGAGGAAGTGAAGATTCAAACAAGGACTAGACAAGATGAACAGTATGGTCCGATGCAAAAAGTGAGGATTTCAGGCATTGTTGAATTAAACCAGTCGGAAAATTTACTGTTGACCTATCCAGAGGTACTTGCATCTTTGGGCAATCCAACCGTTCAGTCGATTTCTCTTTATCTAGAAAATAATCGGGAGATAGAAAAGGTTTATCAAACATTAAGTAAACAAGTGGAGCAATCTCCGAATTTGAAAATTATAAATGAAACAAAAAGCAAGCGTAATCAATCATTATTAGAAATGCAAATTCAAATTCTTTTATTTGGTTTTGTTATCGCAATCGGTGTTATTGGAATATTAAATATTATTAATACGACGACGATGAATATTATTTTGCGAAGAAAAGAATATGCAACTTTACGGGCCATAGGGATGTCTATAAAAAGCATAAGGAAAATGATAGTAAAAGAAGGACTGCTGTATGGGATTATGAGTGGAATTATTGGTATGGCAGCTTCGGGAGTCATTGAACTTTATTTAGTAATTAATAATGTAAAAACAGACTGGGGATTTCATTTATATATTGTTTCCTTTTTAGTTCTTGTGGGAATTTGCTATTTATCGGCAAAGCTTTCATCGCGTATGATTAAAACTGATAATGAAAACCGATCATTAAGAAATGAATAAGTAGGGGGCTTGAGATAAATGAAAATCCTTTTGTTAGAAGACGATGCTTCATTAGCTTTAGGACTAGAGTTTTCCTTAAAGGAAGAAGGGTATGATGTTACACATGTTACCTTAGTCGAAGAATGTAAAGAGGTTTTTAAAAGGGAGCTATTTGATTTAGCGCTTCTTGACGTTACTCTTCCAGATGGGAATGGATATGATGTATGTAAATACATTCGAGAGAGGTCTGAAATACCAATTATTTTTCTTACTGCAATGGATGATGAGGTAAATGTAGTCCTCGGTCTTGATATTGGTGCGGATGATTATATTACAAAACCATTTAGAGTGAGGGAGCTTCTTTCTAGAATTCGTGCAGTTATAAGAAGAAAGGGGAAACCGAGCGCTGGTCATCTATTAAAAAGCGGTTCAATCATACTTGATATTGACCGTGCCCTACTAAAAAAGGATAAAGATGAAATTCTACTTTCAGCACAGGAATATAAATTATTGCTGATATTTATGAATCATCCAGAAAAAATTATCAGCCGCGAAGAGATTTTTGATTTATTGTTAGAGGGTGGCGGCGGATTTTTTGAGGATAATACATTATCGGTGTATATAAGAAGACTACGGGAAAAAATAGAGACTGATCTTGCAAACCCGGAATATATTTTAACACATCGGGGGTTAGGTTATAAATGGAACAAACGAGTAGTAAGAGAATAGGCTTCTTTGATGTATGGAAAAACCCTGAATTAAAAAATACAGTTAGGTTCTTCATTATTTCTTTCTTTTTATTTAGTCTTTTGATTGGTATGGGAATATATTATTTGGGTCAACAGTATAAAACAAATGATATTGAATCAAAAGCAGCAATAATCGGAAGTCTTTTACATCAGCATCCGGAGCTTGAGGATGAACTGGTAGCCAACCTTAATAAAAAAATAAGTAATCATGAGAAGCATATGGGGATGGAAACCTTATCTGATTACGGAATATCATCCAACCTACCAATGAAGTTTTTTCCAGAAATCACAGATTTTTTTCGATCACTCACTATTTTTTCTATCATTGTATTTCTGCTTTTTTTTATTTCTCTCTTTTTTTTCTACAACCAATACTCTCGAATAATGTATAGGAGAATACGTAACCTAACATTTTACGCTGACGAAGTACTCGAAGGAAGGGCACATACTCCTTTGCATGAAATTCATGAAGGTGATTTATCTAAGTTAACTCATAGCTTCAATCGTATGCGCTTTGTTATTCAAAAAAATATTGCTGAATTAAAAAAAGAGAAAAGCTTTTTAGTAGATTTAATGTCTGATATTTCACATCAATTAAAAACACCATTAGCTTCATTATCAATGTATAACGAAATAATGTCTGAAAAGGAGCTATCTAAAGAGCAAAAAACCATGTTTTTAGATCAAGGTAAACAGCAGTTGGAAAGAATGAATTGGCTCATACAAAGTCTTTTAAAGCTGGCAAAGCTAGATGTAGGAGCTATCCAATTTCAAAAAAGAAAAGCTTCACTTACTAAGACAGTACGAGGGAGTGTGGAAATATTAAAGGAGCTTGCCTCGCAAAAAGGGGTACATGTACAAGTCGTGTCCACACAAGAATATATGATGATTCACGATAAGGATTGGATGACAGAAGCTTTGCTCAATGTCATAAAAAATGCAATAGAGCACACACCGAAGGATGGACATGTTTCAATCTTGATGGAGGAAAGTGCTGCTTTATTGAAAATACATATTCAAGATCAAGGAGAAGGAATAGATCGAGAAGAGATAAAGAATATATTTAAACGTTTCTATAAAGGAAAGAAGAATAAAAAGCCTGGATCTGTCGGCATAGGTCTCTCGTTAAGCAAGTCCATTATTGAAGGGCACCATGGGATCATTCAAGTTGAAAGTAAACTTAAAACAGGAACAACATTTACCTTTGTGTTTTCAAAGGATACAAATCGTGAAGGATACAAATGATATTTGGAAAACATCCCGGAAATCGTTATTGATTATCCGGGATATTTATTTAGGTATACAATTTCTACTGTTCTTTAGGTAAAACAATTCCTTTGTACAAATTGACTGTTATGAAATAGTATGTGGCATAGATAACAGTAAAGATGCTAATCGGTAACCACACACGGAAGTATGGCTGAATTAAAATAAATGAGAACATTTTCATCCCTACAAGTACGTGAGCAATCCCAATAATAGCCGGGAAAATAAATACTAAGAATAATTCTTTATAAATAGATTTAGTTAGCAATTCCTGGCGAACACCAATTTTACGTAGCATTTGATAGCGTGTAATATCTTTTGCAGCTCCAGAGAGAATCTTGAACATCAGGCAGCTAGCCATCATGGAAAGGAAGGCAATTCCTAAGAAAAATCCCATAAAAACGGTTCCGCTTGAAACACTATAAGATTCTTGATAGGATCGATATTTGCTATTCAGTTGCTCTTCATTAATATTTTTGTATTTTTTAAGTGCTAGCTGGTCAAGTTTTTTCCATTCCGTTTTATAGTTTTCAAAGTGATCGGAAATTCCAACGATAACCTTGTCTTCTTTACCTTTTATAGTATCGAACATTTTTTGATTAACGACTTTAATAGAGTGATCTGGATTGACATAATAAGGATGAATGGTGTTTAACGCATTTTCCCATTGTGCTGGCATTTGGATCAAATCTTTTTTCTGAACTGATGTTAAACCAGTAACGGCACCTTCAGGGAGGCTTCCGGATACAGGTTTATATTTGCCGAAATTTTCCCTCCCTTCCTCAATACTTAATATAAGTGGACGGTTTTTTTCTAATTCTTCTTTTACGTAATACACAAATTTATTATCTACTTTATAGTGATACTCATTTTTTAATGTGAAAGTAATCTGATTTAAGATTTTCTTTTCTTGTGCGGATGGTTGATGGGTAACCACATCATATGTTTGAAATCCATTAACCATAATCATTACATTATTTTTGAAAGCCATACCTGCTGAAATAGCGCCCGCACCAAGAGCTACTAACATAGCTACTGTAGCTAATACTTTTGTTAGACTATTGATTCGAAAGTTCAATTGAGCAAGGGTAAATGCATTTAATCCTCTTTCGCGTCGCTTTTTATTTCCTTTTAGCTTTTTAATAATGATTGGCAGAAGTGACATAAAGAGTAGATAGGTTCCGGATGTAGTTGTGATTAATGCAATGATAATACCTAATTCTCTTAATTTTTCCATGTAAAACATAGAAGTATAGCCAATTGCCATCAAAATAACAGCAACGATTGATACGAAAACAGTTCTTTTTCCTTTTTTAGTAATGCGGTCTGTTTTTGCATCAGAGTGTACGAGATTCAATACGGTTGTACGTGACAACTTTACACTATTTATGATGGCAGACAATATAAATAGAATAAAAAAGAAAATGCAGGTAATGATCACTGAAGGAATATAAAATGCCTGGTAGCCGTTTGAAGTAAATTCAAGCTGCTTCATAAGTAACTGTCCGATTCCCTTAGCTAAACCTATACCTAGAGAAATCCCAATGAATAGTGATACCACTCCTAAAAAAATCGTTTCAATAATCATGAGCACAGATATCTTATGCTTTTTAGCACCTAGCATCATATACATGCCAAACTCCTTTTGCCTTAGCGCTAAAAGAAAAGAGTTCGCATATAAAATATAGAAAAATGTAATTACTGCAAGTAAAAACGAACCTGCTTGAAAAACGAATCCAATCGATTGAATCATTGAATTTGATTCAATAAAGGATTTATTTAATGCTAATGTTTGGAACATATAAAAAATTGAAATGGATATGACTAGACCAATGAGTAAGACCGTGTAATCCTTTAGTTTACTTTTCAGTCCAGATAAAGATAGCTTAAATAGCATGTTTTTCACTCCCTTCTACGCTTTTTGTGTACCTAGATCTGCTAGTACATCTAAAATCTCCTGATAGAATGCTTCGCGTGTTTCATTACGGTGGATTTCTTTGTATAACTCTCCATCTTGGATAAATAAAATCCGTTGACAATAACTAGCACTATACGGATCATGTGTCACCATCAAAATGGAGACCTCTTGTTCCTCATTTAAATTTTTCATGGCTTCCAATAAGCTCTTTGCATTTTTTGAGTCAAGTGCTCCGGTCGGCTCATCACCTAATATAATTGCTGGATTATGAACGAGGGCACGTGCTGCTGCTGAACGCTGCTTTTGTCCTCCTGATACCTCTGAAGGGTACTTTTGAAGAATCATAGAAATTCCTAGCATTTCAGCAACCTTTTCAACTTTTGGACCAATTTTTCGAGACGGAATCCCTTGTAGAGAAAGTGGTAATGCAATATTTTCGTAAATTGATAAATTCTCTAGCAAGTTAAAATCTTGAAAGATAAATCCTAGTTTTTGTGAACGGAAATCAGATAACTCGCCTTGTTTCATTTTTGTAATATCGGTTCCAGCTATTTGAACGATTCCTTCTGTTGCTTTATCTAATGTCGAGATAACATTTAATAATGTGGTTTTTCCTGAACCAGAGGGGCCCATAATGCCAACAAATTCCCCTTCTTGAATGGAAAAAGATACTCCCTTTAATGCATAGGATTGATTTTCTCCATTTTTTCCATATATTTTTTTTACATTTTTTACATCAACTACAGATGTTTTCATACTTTAAACCTCCTAAGTTATGTGCTTAATTTAGTCTTGAGTTTTTTTATTGATGAAAGATGGTACTTGCCAGTACGTAATCATTCTCCATAACCACTCAAACGGTCCCATTTTAAACATTCGAAGCCAAACCATACTGAAAATGATCTGAATAGCATAGATAGCTATACAAAAATATATTGTTTGAATATACGTAAGGTTAGCTGTCTGATGGAAAAGATTACCCGCCAGTAAAATTAAGGCAGTTTGTCCAAGATAATTCGTTAATGCCATTCGTCCATAATATTTAAGTGGAGCTAATAGGTTTTGAATGAGTGTGGTTTGCAATAGTAGTAAAAGTAAACCAATATAAAAGGCTGAAAGAATCGGTCCGACAGCTACACCCATTTTCAAAAATTTACTCGCTTGATCCATTGAACCGTCTTCATTCATAAGAATCATATTTTGAAAAGGAGATTCAGGAATCAGCTGATATTGAATAAATAATCCAATCCCGCTTAGCAGGAACATAATACTAGTAAAGATAGCAATCGATTTTGTTTTTTTGGAGAGATTTTCGAATACTTGATATTGCCCTGCGGCAAGTCCTAATAGAATGAGTGGCAGGGTTAGAAGTAATTTATCTCCCATTAAACAAAATAGAATGATTAAAGTGAGACCTAACATTAAATTAATGTGTTTATTCACTTTGTAAAAAGGTAAAACGATAAAACCGCAAATCGCATAGTATTTTAAAGCTTCTCCTGGCTGAAACAGAGTATGAATGAGTCCGAAGGCTAATAATACAGTAAGTCTACGGATAAATAATACATAGCCATTTTTTCCTTTTTCGTTTGCACGTGATAGAAAGATATAGAAACCAACTCCAAATAAAAAGGAAAAGATAGTGTAAAAACGGCCTTCTACAAATAAGTACAAAAATCTTTGGTAATTTGCATCAATTGTATGGGGCTCTGGTATTGGGGTGTTTAGCAAATCTAGTATATTAACAAGAATTATTCCTAACAGAGCAAACCCACGAATATAATCAAGTGCATTAATTCGTTTATTTGTGAGTACTTGATTCATACAGTACCTCCTTATGGTTAAGTCTTGTATATCATACAAAAGAGGTTGTAAAGTACCTATCTATTTAGCTTACAAAGTATCTTACGTTTTTGTAAGATTAGTAAAAGTGAGGGATGAGGAGGAATATAAAGGCTGGTAAATAAAAAAGCAAATCCATAAAAGTGTGGATTTGCTTTTTTGAATCTTCATTAATTCACATGTAAAAACTTTGCGAGCTTGTCTTCTTCTAATAGGTTTCCAACGAAGAAGGAACCAAACTCTCCATAACGGGCACTTACTTCATCAAAACGCATTTCGTATACGAGCTTTTTAAATTGAAGCATATCATCAGAGAAGAGAGTAACTCCCCATTCATAATCGTCTAGGCCGACAGAGCCTGTGATAATCTGTTTTACTTTACCAGCATATTTGCGTCCAATAAGGCCATGACTTCTCATTAATTCACGACGTTCGTCCATTGATAGCATGTACCAATTATCATTGCCTTGTCTGCGCTTATCCATTGGATAGAAGCAAATATATTTTGATTTTGGAAGGATTGGATATAATCTTGATTTTACGTAAGGATTTTCATAAGGATCTTCATTTGAATCTCCACCACCTACGTAATTACTTAATTCTACAACTGAAACGTAAGAATAAGTAGGAATCGTATATTCTGCTATTGTAAGTTTATTAAATTCGTTTTCTAATTCATTAAGCTCTTCCATTGTTGGACGAAGCATCCAAAGAATGAAATCTGCCTTTTGTCCAACGATTGTGTATAATGCATGACTTCCTTCTTTTTTATCTTGTGTTTCGTTCAATTTATTCAAAAACTGGTGAAATTCGTGTATAGCTGCTTGTCTTTCATCACTGGAAAGTTCTTTCCAAGCGGCCCAATTCATTGCTCTTAAATCATGTAAGGAATACCAACCATCTAAAGTTTGAGCTGCTTCACTCATCTAGATCACTCCTATTCTATTTTATCATCACCATTACTATAGCATAGTTTTTCCAAATCATTGATTTTCAATCTGAATTGTTGAAAATCAGACAAGATCAATGAAGTCTTTTTGTAATATAGGTTCCATCGTTAAAAAGGTAGTTTTATATTAAAAAGCGTAGTCCATTCTAATTAGTATACATTTGAATTTAAGCTCATTTTGGGTATGCTTATAGAAAAGAGCATGAAGGAGGAAATACGTTTGAGTAACTTATTCAATGATTTAGTTGAAAAGCTTTCTGGAAAGGGGTTATCCATTGTTTTTCCAGAGGGGCTGGATGAGAGAATCTTAGCTGCAGCAGAACGTTTAGCTTCTGAGCAGATTATAAAGCCAATATTATTAGGGAACAAACAAGAAATTCAGCAAAAAGCTGAAAAGTTAAACCTTACTATAGGTGGTATGGAGATTTTAGACCCAAATACGTTCGAAGGAATGGATGGAATGGTTCTGTCATTTGTTGAACGAAGAAAGGGAAAGGTGACAAAAGAGGATGCACGTAAAATTTTATTAGATGAAAATTATTTTGGAACGATGCTAGTGTACATGAAAAAGGCCGATGGATTGGTAAGTGGGGCTGCACATTCAACTGCAGATACAGTACGACCAGCCTTGCAGATTATTAAAACAAAGAAAGGTGTACAAAAGACTTCCGGTGTATTCATTATGGTGAGGAATGAAGAAAAATATGTATTTGCCGATTGTGCAATTAATATTGCCCCTGACAGTCAAGACTTGGCAGAAATTGCGATAGAAAGTGCAAAAACGGCAGAAATGTTTAGTATTACGCCAAAGGTTGCTATGCTTAGCTTTTCTACTAAAGGATCAGCAAAATCGCCGGAAACGGAAAAAGTAGTTGAAGCTGTTCGTATGGCACAAGAACGTGCACCAAAGCTTGTTTTAGATGGGGAATTCCAATTTGATGCGGCTTTTGTTCCTTCTGTTGCTCAGAAGAAAGCACCAAATTCTGCGATAAAAGGCGATGCCAATGTGTTTATTTTCCCTAGTCTTGAAGCTGGAAATATCGGTTATAAAATAGCGCAACGATTAGGAGGATTCGAGGCAGTAGGTCCGATTTTGCAAGGCTTAAATGCTCCAGTTAATGACTTGTCTAGAGGATGCAGCGAAGAGGATGTCTATAAACTCGCACTTATCACTGCGGCTCAAGCATTATAAAAAAATATAGCTACAACAAGGGTATTGATTGTATGAAGGAGAAGTTAGATGGAACAAGCATTATCTTTATTAAAACAGGAAAAATGGCGGATTATTGATCAATCTAGCTTAGGTCCTCATTTTAACGCGTTACAGTCATTTGCAATGGATGATACACTTTGTCATTTAGTAGGATTAGGATCTTCCTTTCCTACAGCAAGATCGTGGGTTCATCACCAAACGATCGTACTAGGAATACAGGATACAAAGCTGCCGTTTCTTGAGGATGGCCTACATTATTTAGAGGAACAGGGCTATCGCTATATCGTTCGGAATTCTGGTGGATTAGCTGTTGTTTTGGACGAGGGTGTACTAAATCTTTCCTTAATTTTCCCTGATACTGAAAAGGGAATTGATATAAACAAAGGATATGAAGCGATGTGGGCCTTAATTAAACAAATGTTTGCTGATTTTAATGTTACTATTGAGGCTAGAGAAATTGTAGGATCGTATTGTCCAGGAAGCTATGATTTGAGTATTAATGGGAAAAAGTTTGCAGGTATTTCCCAACGACGAATTCGTAAAGGAGTAGCCGTTCAAATTTATCTTTGTATAAATGGAAAAGGGGAAGAAAGAGCAAAACTAATCCAGCAGTTTTATGAACGAGCAAGAAAAGGAGCAGAAACAAAATGGGTGTTTCCAGATATTCAGCCAGAGGTAATGGCTTCACTATCAGATCTTTTAAATAGTGAATTAACTGTTCAGGATGTAATGCTTCGTTTTCTTAACGTACTAAAGTCAATGAGTAAAGAAATTTTTTCAGCACAGCTTACAGGTGATGAGTTTACCTTGTATGAGGAGTACTTCAAAAGAATTGTAGATAGAAATGAAAAATTTGTTTAAAAGGAATAAAACTTTTTCAGAATGAATATAAAATAAATTATAAAAATTAATAATTGACACACTATTTATTTAATGGTAATCTAACAAAGTATTACCAATAATTATGAAAGCAAGGGAGGTATTGTGATGATGAATTATATTGATTTCAACAGCTTAAGAATAACTAACTTCATACATCACGCAACCTGTCCGATGCTTGGAAATTAGCATGTTTTTTCTTTAATTTTGATTATTTACAGCACAGGAGGCGTAACGTTCCTGTGCTTTTTTGTTGTCTAGCCATTCTACCAATTGGTGAATTGGGTCTTTTGGGCAGCTGCGTAGTGCAGCTGCCCATTTTTTTATACAAAGACACTTATGATTAGCTACATAAATATCATAAGAGTTTTGAAATACATTTTTGAACAAAATAGGTGGTGGGTTTATGTTTCGAGTCTTATGGAAGCTTCGCTGGTTTTTTAAGGAACAGTGGAAGAGGTATTTAATTGCCGTATTACTATTAATTATTGTAGGGGTTTTGGATGTTATTCCACCAAAGCTTGTGGGGATGGCAATCGATGATATTCATTTGGCCAATCTTACATGGGCTGGAATTATGCGTTATTTGCTTTATTTATTTCTTATTACAGTTATTTCATATGGAATCACGTATATATGGATGTATCAATTATTTGGTGGGGCATACCTTGTGGAAAGAAAGCTACGTTCCCGATTAATGGGTCATTTTTTGAAAATGACACCAGCCTTTTATGAGCGAAATCGGACGGGGGATTTGATGGCACGTGCGACAAATGACCTGAAGGCTGTGTCCATAACTGCAGGTTTTGGAATTCTCACTTTAACCGATTCAACGATCTTCATGCTGACAATTCTATTTACTATGAGTGTTCTAATTAGCTGGAAGCTTACACTTGCAGCGATATTGCCATTACCAATTATGGCTGTATTAATGACCATTTACGGAAAGAGAATCCATGAACGTTTTATCGAGGCACAGGATTCATTTGGTGACTTAAATGATAAGGTTCTTGAATCAGTAGCAGGGGTTCGAGTCATTCGGGCCTATGTGCAAGAAAGGGCAGATGAAAACCGATTTTATCAAATGACAGAAGATGTTTTTGCCAAGAATATGAAAGTAGCAAAAATAGATTCCTTGTTTGATCCAACAATAAAAGTATTAACAGGGATGAGTTATTTAATTGGACTGGGCTATGGTGCTTATTTAGTCTTTCATCAAACGATCACATTAGGAGATTTAGTATCCTTTAATGTGTACTTAGGAATGTTGATTTGGCCAATGTTTGCGATTGGTGAATTAATGAATCTGATGCAAAGGGGAAGCGCATCACTTGATCGAGTTGATGAAACACTTGGTCAAACTGAGGATGTCAAAAACCCGAAGGATCCAGTGCATGTGGAACTACCTACAGATATTCAATTTAATGAATATGAGTTCCAATATCCATCCTCTTCGGTGAAAAATTTAAAGAATATTCAGTTGGATTTAGAGCGTGGAAAAACATTGGGGATTGTAGGGAAAACAGGAAGTGGAAAAACTACATTCGTTAAACAGCTTCTTAGAGAATATAAGGAGGGAGAAGGAAGCTTCGCCTTCTCGGGAGTTGAGATTAGTCAACAAACGAAAGAACAAATACGAAATTGGGTTGGCTATGTTCCACAGGATCATGTCCTCTTCTCACGATCAATTAAGGAGAATATTTTGTTCGGGCATCCAAAGGCCACTGAAGAAGACATCCAGCAAGCGATTGATTTAGCAGCCTTTCGAAAGGACTTAGTACTTTTACCAGAAGGTTTAAACACATTAGTAGGAGAAAAAGGTGTGGCTCTTTCTGGAGGGCAGAAACAAAGGATTTCCATTGCCCGTGCATTAATAAAAAATCCAGAAATCTTAATTTTGGATGATTCCTTATCTGCTGTAGATGCGAAGACAGAAACAAGTATTATTGAAAATATTCAAAAAGAGAGAAGTGGAAAAACAACTATTATTACGACTCATCGTCTATCAGCAGTAGAACATGCTGATTGGATTCTTGTTTTAGATGATGGAGAAATTGCTCAAGAAGGAACCCATCAGGACCTAATTCAACAGGAAGGGTGGTATTTGGAGCAATACCAGCGTCAGCAATTAGAGGCTTCAGAAAGTAAGGAGGTGCTCTCATGAAGGTAGGAAAAAAATTAGTTCAATATGCAATGAGTTATAAAAAGTTTATTATCATTGCCTTACTCATGCTTGCTTTTTCAGTTGGTGCTGAATTGACAGGTCCGTTCATTGCTAAAAAAATGATTGATTCCCATGTCCTTGGAATCGAATCCCCATGGTATGAAACAGTAAAAGGCGAGGATGCAGTACCTTATAATGGAAAATACTATAAACGAGATCAGTATTTTCATAATGGTGAGAAAAAGGGGACAGAGGTTCGAATTATTCAAGTCGGAAAAAGCTTTTATTTTATAACTGAGAAAATAAAAATGGATGGAGAAAGAAGCTATAGCAATGGAATCGTCACAATAAAAAAAGGGGACGCCATTCAAAAGCTTGCAGCCCAAAAAGTATCTAAAAACCAATTGTTAAAATTTTATGAGCCGGAAATTCCGAGAATCATTCGTTTAATTTTATTTTATTTTTGTTTATTACTAAGTGCATCATTATTCCAATACGGTCAACATTTTTATTTG
Organism: Heyndrickxia sporothermodurans; assembly: GCA_018333075.1. Classification (GTDB taxonomy): domain Bacteria; phylum Bacillota; class Bacilli; order Bacillales; family Bacillaceae_C; genus Heyndrickxia; species Heyndrickxia sporothermodurans_A. The sequence goes on from BORH01000008.1 coordinate 71,176, forward strand.
CAAAAAGCAGCGAACCGGATTATTCAAAAAATGCGAACTGATATTTTTCAACATATTCAAAGACTGCCGATTCGCTATTTTGATAACTTACCAGCGGGAAAAGTAGTATCTCGCATTACCAATGATACGGAAGCTATTCGTGATTTGTACGTTACGGTGCTTGCGACCTTCTTTACTAGTACCATCTATATCACTGGTATTTATATTGCGCTATTTATTTTGAATGCTAAATTGGCAGCGATTTGTTTGCTATTATTGCCGCTGCTCTATTTGTGGATCATTATTTATCGCAAATATGCTTCGAAATATAATCATATTATTCGTTCCAAGGTAAGTGAAATTAACGCAACTATTAATGAGTCGATTCAGGGAATGAATATCATTCAGGCTTTTCGTCGTGAAGACCAAATGAAAAAGGAGTTTGAAGAACTGAATCAAACCCATTTCCGTTATCAGAATAAGCTGTTAAGTCTAAACGCCCTAACCTCACATAATTTAGTTGGAGTGTTAAGGAATATTACATTTGTTGCGTTTATTTGGTATTTTGGCGGTGGCTCAATCGGAGTTGGTTCCATCGTTACCCTCGGTGTACTTTACGCATTTGTTGACTATATTAACCGTTTGTTCCAACCAGTAACAGGTGTAGTTAATCAGCTAGCCAATTTGGAGCAAGCTTTAGTAGCGGGTGAGCGTGTATTCGAATTGTTGAATGAAAAAGGGGTAGCAGTGAGTGATGAGCATATCCCACGCTATAAAGGAAATGTATCCTTTAATCAAGTATATTTTGGCTATAAGGAAAATAATGATGTACTAAAAAACATTACATTTGAAGCGAAATGTGGAGAAACCGTTGCATTAGTTGGTCATACCGGCTCCGGGAAAAGCTCAATTATGAACCTATTATTCCGTTTTTATGATTGCACAAAAGGTGAAATAAAAATCGATGGGAAAAATATTAATGAGCTATCAACACAAAGTTTACGAGAGCATATGGCGATTGTTCTTCAGGATCCCTACTTATTTACAGGGACGATTGCTTCAAATGTTAGCTTAAATGACCCGCGTATTTCGCGTGAAATGGTAGAGCAAGCATTGAAGGATGTAGGAGCAGATAAAGTATTAAAGAACCTCGAAAAAGGGATCGATGAACCAGTTATAGAAAAGGGAAGCACCCTCTCGTCTGGACAAAGGCAATTAGTTTCATTTGCAAGAGCACTAGCCTTTAATCCTGCTATTCTCATATTAGATGAGGCTACCTCTAATATCGATACTGAAACAGAATCGATTATTCAGGAAGCTATGGATGTGCTAAAGAAAGGAAGAACAACCTTTATCATTGCCCATCGCTTATCTACCATCCGCAATGCTGATCAAATACTTGTCCTAGATAAAGGAGAAGTGGTTGAAAAGGGAAATCATGATGAACTAATGGAGCTGAAAGGAAAATATTATCAAATGTATCAGCTTCAGCAGATTAAGAAGGTTGGATAATCTTTAATAATAGATTTGACCGATATTTTTCGAATTTTGACCGATATATCTAGAGGAATGACCGATATTTATCTGAAATTGACCGAAAAAAAGAGTGAAGCACAGCTTTTCATTTGGCAATTGCGCCAAAGAAGGCTGTGCTTTCCTATTTAGGAACAGCAGTCGCACTGATCCCGCATATTTTTATTTTACTCCGCCAGTTTCTCCAGGTTTCCGTTACGATCCATTTTAAATGTGGAGGATGATGGTTCATCTTCCTCAAATAGGACAAGCTTTCTTGCCCGATTCATGATTTTCATCATCGTTTCATAATCCTCTTGCATAGTAACAGAATTTTTTTCTAGGTCATTAATCCGCTTTTGCAACTCTTCATTTTGATGCTTCAAATCTGTAATTTCTCGTTTTAATCTGGCATTCTCGCTTTTTAAGATGGTGGATTGGAACTGATTAGTGTTTAAATATTGCAAATAGCTAATTACTTTTTGGAGATTCAGTTCTTCATTGTTATGATTCATAGGGATGGTAGCAGCGGGTGTTTTCACTACTTCTGTTTCTTCCCCGAATTCCTGATTAATAGTTTCTAAAGTGGTTTCCTCAATATCTTCAAAAGATGGAGCTGGTGGTTGATAGAGTAATTTTTTCTTGCCACCTTGTTCCTTTCCAAGTAAACGCTGTCTTTGTTTGCGTTGTTTCTTAGCTAATTGTAAAGCTTGCTCATAATCGTGTCGAACAACCGCATTCCAGCGGAATCCGCATGCAGCAGACGTTCTATTTAACTTGTCTCCTACCTCTTCAAAAGCATTTAATTGGGTACTTCCTTCACGTACATGACGCAATACTGTTTCTGCTAAAATTAAATCATTTTCTTCTGTCCAAGCATCTTGGCGCTCTTTCATACTTCTCAACTCCCATTTCATATTTAACTTTCCCCGATAATCAAAGGATGGACAAAAGAAATAACTTTTATACCAATATTGTAAAAAATATAATAGTTTCACAAATTTTAATGTGTTGTCTAACAAAATATCAGTCAAATTGAGGATATCGATGGTAAATCTACTCTTTTTCCGAAAATATAAGAACTTTTTAAAGAAAACGATACTTTATGGTTAGTTCATGTATTTTGATTATCTACAACAAGCAGAGTGTACCTGTTTCGTCTCTTTCATATTGGAAAAAAAGTCGTTATAATGAAACCATGATAGTCTAGGAAGAGGGTTAAACATGGAGTATTCTAAACAGAAGTTGAATGAGGAAAAGGTATTTAAGGATCCAGTTCACCGCTATGTCCATGTCAGGGATCAGGTGATATGGGACTTAATTGCCACTAAGGAATTTCAACGACTGCGTCGAATTAGGCAGCTTGGGACTACCTATTTTACCTTTCATGGCGCTGAGCATAGTCGTTTTAATCATTCCCTAGGTGTATATGAAATTATTAGAAGAATTATTGATGATGTTTTTGATGGGCGACCTGAATGGGACCCGGAAGAACGCCTTCTTTCTTTATGTTCGGCTCTTTTACACGATTTGGGGCATGGACCATTCTCTCACTCTTTTGAAAAGGTATTCCATCTTGACCATGAAGAATTTACACAGGAAATTATTGTTGGGAATACAGAAGTAAATCAAGTATTAAGCAAGGTTAGCCCACACTTTCCGAAAAAAGTAGCAGAGGTTATTGCGAAAACATATGAAAATAAATTAATTGTAAGCTTAATTTCTAGTCAACTTGATGCGGACAGAATGGATTATTTACTAAGAGATGCTTACTTTACTGGGGTTAGCTACGGCCACTTTGATATGGAAAGACTTTTGCGAGTAATGAGACCGAAGGAAGAGCAGGTTGTCTTTAAGTACAGCGGGATGCATGCAGTTGAGGATTATATCATGAGTCGCTATCAAATGTATTGGCAGGTTTATTTTCACCCCGTTACGAGAAGTGCAGAAGTAATTTTGACAAAAATACTGCATCGTGCAAAGCAATTACATGACGAATTTTATTCTTTTAAGCAACATCCGATTCATTTTTATTCCCTTTTTGAGGATGAAATGACATTAGAAGACTATTTAAAATTAGATGAATCTGTCATATTATATTATTTTCAGATGTGGCAGGAAGAGGAAGACTCGATTTTAAGTGATTTATGTACTCGATTCATGAATCGAAATTTATTTAAATATGTGGATTTTGATCCAGCAAAACAATTTAAAGTACATAGCCAGCTGGAAAATCTTTTTGAGCAAGCTGGAATTGATCCTGATTATTATTTAGTTGTAGATTCTTCTTCAGACCTACCATATGATTTCTATCGTCCTGGTGAAGAAGAAGAGCGATTGCCTATTCATTTACTTAAATCGAATGGAGAATTAAGTGAGCTATCACGTGCATCTGATATTGTAGATGCAATTTCAGGAAAACGCAGAACCGATCATAAGCTATATTTTCCAGCAGATATCATTCAGGATGAGACGACGAACAGTGAAGTGAAGCAGAAGATTCGTGCGATACTAGAGAATTTATAATTGAAATAGTTTGTATAAAGCAGGAGATGAGTTTCTTTGTTAAATGATCATGTTAAATTGATGGGTGCACTAGCCGCTTCAGGGGAAATTGTTGGACGAAAAAAACTTCAAAAAATGATATATATTGCGAAAAAATTAGAGTTTCCATTTCAGGAAAAATTCCATTTTCATTTTTATGGTCCTTACTCAGAAGAGTTGACACTCCGAATAGAGGAGCTCTTTAATTTAGGATTTGTAGAAGAAATTAAGGAGAAAAAAGGAGGATATTTTCAGTATCGTTATTCTATTACTGAAAGTGGGAAAGAATTTCTAAGCTTGTATGAAACGAAGATGCCTCATTTAGATGAATGCTTAGTAAATATGAATGAACAAAATTCTCGATTTCTCGAATTAGTTTCTACTGTTTTGTATTTTGATAATCTTCCTCGACAAGAAGTCATAGAGAAGATTAATAAAGTGAAAGCAAAGCAAAAATATACAGAAGAAGAAATTGATCAAGCATATCAATATATTGCCTCATTAGAAAAAACAGCTAAGCCTCATTAAAATTGGCTTAGCTGTTTTTTAGATAAAAGTTTCTTCTCTGTCTAGTGAAAGGTAGTTCAATCTAATTCTTATTGATCACTTAAACGCTTTCCTGCTACAGCATAATGATTTTTAGACATTTCTTCGATAAAGACAACGATATTTTCCTTTGGAGCACCTGCAGTTTCGCTAACAGCTTCTGTAACTTTTTCAACGAGTGCCTTTTTTTGCTCCTCTGTACGACCTTCTAGCATTTTTACAGTAATATATGGCATAATATGTATCTCCTTTTAAGAAAATTTTTTATTCTAATCAAAGTGTATGATTTTATCGTATAGTAAGCAAGGGAATATTATTGATGAGATTCTTATGATAGGAAGGCGAAAAATGTCTGCTCTGTCTAGTGCAGGCTGCCGTCGCAAGCGTACTTGAAGGGCTTCTCCCTATGAGAAGTCAACATCGATTCGCCTTTTAGGCTTATCGTATTTCCTTAAAAAAGCACTTGCGCTATTCAAATGGAATCGATGGGAAAGCATTTCAATCAGGTTTGTTGTATACTACTAGTAATAAACTTAGGAAAAAGGGGTTTGGTTGTGGATCAGTTAATTAATACATTATCTAGCTTTTTAAGATATCCAATTCAAGATCTTCCATTCGTTGTCATTACCCTATTAATTGCTTTTACTGTGCACGAATTTGCCCATGCTTATACAGCTTATAAATTTGGAGATAATACGGCAAAGGATCAAGGAAGGTTAACATTAAATCCGATTCAGCATTTGGATCCGTTCGGAACCATTCTTATTTTAATTGCAGGGTTTGGTTGGGCGCGTCCTGTGCCTGTGGATCGACGTAATTTTAAAAATCCAAGGGCAGCTGGGATATTAGTATCGATTATGGGACCCATCAGTAATTTGGTATTAGCATTTATTGGCTATGGGATATTTTACTTTTTAATATCTACAGGTTCATGGACGGGTACATCCAAATTTTTTATGGATTTTTTAGATGTATTTGTTCGGTTGAATATGATGCTATTTATTTTTAACCTATTTCCGCTTCCGCCTTTAGATGGTTATCGGATTGTAGAAGATTTAGTGAGCCCAACGGTTAGAGCTAAAATGACTCAATATGAGCAATATAGTATTTTAGTCTTTTTGATTATTCTCGTAACACCATTGGATCAATATACAATATTTCCAATCATGCAACATGTTAGTAACTTTTTCATGAATAGCTTTCAAACGATATTTTCACTGTTTATGTAATAAGGAGGAATTTACATGGAACAAGGAAAGAAAAAGCTTGAATTTAATATAATAAAAAATGACCCTACTGATGGACATAGAGGGTTTGGAATTGGTTCCTTAAGCCTTGAAAATGTATCTCCAGTATTTGTAGACGTAGAAGAAGGTAATGCATTTGTAGATATCGGTGCCATGCACGCAAGAAGTGCCGTAGAAAAAAGGGTAAAGTTTCTACCAAATCGTGAAGAGGTACCAGAAGGAGCAAAAGCTTATTGGCTTGTATGGGTTACAATCGATCGTAAGGAGGACGGTCATTATTATGCAGGAGTAACTGCATGTGAAATGACGGTTAATAAAGAAGCCAGACGTGGCTACAAATCCTTACCAGAGCATGTGAATCGGTTGGATAAGTCGTTAAAACGCCATATTATTGTCGATCATATGGACGAAAAGTCAAAAAAAGTTCTCGCTCAATTCCTGAAAAACCATGACGAAAAAATGTGGGATTTATCAAGTGAAAAACTAAAGAAAGACCTAGGTGAATAATAGGATTAATTGTGAACAAATCGTGACAGTTGTTTGAATTTATTTTCAGCGACTTGCTGATTTAAAAGAAAATAAGTAAACTAGAGTTGATGGTTTGCATTTACAAACTAGGACACGAAAAAACTCGGGGACGCACACCCCGAGTTTTTTTGTTGTTTTTTAAAACCATTTAAAGAGCTTCTTAAACCAGCTTTTATGTTTTTCATCTTTCTCACTATGTGAATTTGAATGCGGTTCATAAGTATGCTTGTCACAGTACTCAGTAGGCTCGGTTCCAGAAACAAAATAGGTTAAGCGTGAAACAGGGCAGTCATCTGTAGCGATTTTTCCGCTTTCTGGATCAATGGGGACAGCGATCACCCCTTTTGGTTCTCTAAATGTCTTTATTGGTTTATTATGTAGTGACTGTTCCATAAACCGAATCCAAATGTCTTTTGCATATAATTTATCTGCGTTAAGCGTGATCTCATTTCCATCGTCATATCCAGTCCAGATGCCGGCTGTTAGCTGTGGTGTAAACCCAATCATCCAGCTATCTGTATTGGTTGAACCCGATTTTCCGGCATATTGTCGTGTCATTTGACTGGTAATGGATGAGCCGGTGACGCTAGAATACCCATTTAGCTTCTTATCAAACATCCCAGTCATCATTTGATCCATGACAAAGGCAAGCTTAGGATCAAGCAGCTGTTCTTTTAGGGGTTCATATTGATAAAGAACATTTCCTTGATAGTCTTCAACTCTAGTTATAAAAACAGGCTCAACTTTCTTTCCACCATTAGCTAATAGGCTGTATGCATTGACCATATCAATAACACGTGTACCAGAGGTTCCTAAAGCAAGTGAGGGAACCTTCGCCATCTTTGTATGAATTCCAAACCTTACAGCTGTTTGAATCAATGTATCCGGACCTAAGAATAAATGGGTTTTCACTGCAAAGATATTATCAGAAAGAGCTAATGCTTGTTCCATCGTAATATCATCGTTCGCGTATTTACTATTAAAATTATGTGGAGTGTACTTAGCCCTTCCATCATCAAAGCGAAACGTAGTAGGTTCGCTCTTCATCATCGTTGTAGGTGTAAAGCCTTTTTCAAGTGCTGCATAGTACAACAATGGCTTTATCGTTGAACCAGGCTGTCGAATCGCTTGTACCGCACGATTATATTGACTTTCCTCATAGTTTTTTCCACCGACTAAGGCAGAAACATAACCTGTATTTGGATCCATTGCTGCAAACCCAACTTGAATACCGGAGTTGTCTGAAACTGTTTCATTAATAACCTTTTCAGCAGTTTCTTGTTGCTCGGTGTTTAATGTTGTATATACATGAAGTCCGCCTAAATCGATGGTACGATCATCAAGACCAAGCTTCGATTTTAAAAGGTTTTTTACTGTATCCTGAAAATAAGGAGCGATTAGTGTTTGGTGATAAGTATGTTCACCAATTATTTTTAATTTTTCTTTTGCCGCTTTATCTGCTTTTTTTTGTGAGATATACCCATTTTGAACCATTGTTTGAAGAATCACTTTTTGTCTTGTTTTTGCTCGATCAAAATGATCAATCGGAGAGTAGATACTTGGTCCTTTCGGAATACCTGCTAGCAAGGCCGCTTCAGCTAAACTGAGCTCCTTTGCACTTTTTCCAAAATAAAACTGACTAGCCGCTTCAATGCCATATGCTTTATTTCCGTAATTAATTGTATTCAAATAGCCTTCTAAAATTTGATTCTTATCGTAATTCATTTCTAGACGAATCGTATAAAAAGCTTCTGATATTTTACGCTTCCAAGTTTTATCTAAAGTTAAAAAAAGGTTTCTAGCATATTGCTGTGATATAGTGCTTGCTCCTTGTACCTTCTCCATAGCCTGAACATCTGCAATAATTGCTCCTGCAATTCGTTTAAAATCGAATCCATGATGATGATAAAAATTTTGATCCTCTATGGATATCGTTGCATGGATTAGATCATCGGAAATTGAATCCATACTCACCCAGTATCTTTTTTCTCCATTATTACTCTCGCCAATAATAGCTCCATCGCTTGAATAATAAAGAGACGATTGCGGAACAGCGAGTTGCGGCGGTCCTAGTATCTTTGCATAAATGAGAATTCCAGCTATTGCTGCAATGCATATCGATAATACGATTAATAAGGCGAAGAATGATAGTCTTAGAAATCGTTTTGATTTTTGTATTTTTGGATTTGTCATTGTTTCCATGACGATCACCCCATTAAAAAAGCTTATTTTATCAGTATGAAAAAACGAAACTAGTTTTAAACCTCAAAACCGAAATTTGGCTGGAATAATTTTTTAATTTTTTACGAAAAATTTATCTTGCAATTTGTTCAAAATTCTCTATACTTTTTCTCATGTTTGTATTTATCGTCTTAGGGAAAAATGATGTATGAATGAAGGCGAAATATTTGAATCGGAAAGGAAGATTTACATGGGTGGACTTTGGTTTACTGAAAAACAAACAGAGAATTTCGGAATTACACTGAAGATTAAACAAACTTTACATACAGAACAAACAGAGTTTCAAAAGCTAGATATGGTAGAAACAGAAGAATGGGGAAACATGCTTCTATTAGATGATATGGTTATGACTAGTCAAAAAGATGAATTTGTTTATCATGAAATGGTCGCTCATGTGCCATTATTTACACATCCAAATCCGGAAAATGTGTTAGTTGTTGGAGGCGGAGATGGTGGCGTAATCCGTGAAATCTTAAAGCACCCTAGCGTAAAAAAAGCTACACTTGTTGACATCGATGGAAAAGTAATTGAGTACTCTAAAAAATTCTTACCTGAAATCGCTGGTGAATTAGATAATCCACGTGTAGATGTTCAGGTCGGGGATGGCTTCATGCATATTGCACAAAGTGAGAATGAATACGATGTCATTATGGTTGATTCAACGGAGCCAGTGGGTCCTGCAGTGAATCTTTTTACAAAAGGCTTTTATGCGGGCATCTCTAAAGCATTAAAAGAAGATGGTTTGTTTGTAGCTCAAACAGACAACCCGTGGTTCAAGGCTGATTTAATTCGTGAAGTTCAAAAAGATGTGAAAGAAATTTTCCCAATTACTCGTCTTTATATTGCGAACGTACCAACTTATCCAAGTGGAATGTGGACATTTACAGTTGGATCAAAAAAGTATGATCCACTTGAAGTAAGTGAAGAGCGCTTCCATGATATTGAAACAAAATATTATACAAAAGAACTTCATCATGCAGCTTTTGTTTTACCTAAGTTTGTTAAAGATTTAACCGAGTAGGGCATAGACATAAAATCATCTTTATATAAATGAGGAATGATTATCCCGATGCAAAATGAACCTAGATGAGGAGAATGAATAGTGCGATTTGATGAGGCTTATTCAGGCAATGTTTTTATTAAAAGTCATCCAAACTATGAAGAAAGTCAGGCAGTTATTTACGGAATGCCAATGGATTGGACAGTAAGCTATCGACCAGGATCTCGATTTGGCCCAGGAAGAATCAGAGAGGTATCTATTGGGCTTGAGGAGTACAGTCCTTATTTAGACCGTGAATTGGAAGAAGTGAAATACTTTGATGCTGGAGATATTCCATTGCCATTTGGAAACCCACAGCGCAGTATTAACTTAATTGAAGAATATATAGATGGACTTTTAAAGGATAAAAAATTTCCTTTAGGAATGGGTGGAGAGCATTTAGTTTCTTGGCCTGTCATTAAAGCGATGTATAAAAAATATCCTAATCTCGCAATTATTCATATGGATGCACACACAGACTTACGTTCTGAATATGAAGGGGAACCTTTATCCCATTCTACTCCGATTCGCAAAGCGGCAGAACTCATTGGTCCTGAAAGTATTTACTCCTTTGGCATTCGTTCAGGAATGAAAGAAGAGTTTGAATGGGCAAAGGAAAACGGAATGCATATTTCGAAATTTGAAGTGTTAGAACCACTGAAAGAAGTATTGCCACAGCTTGCCGGGCGCCCTGTATATGTGACAATCGACATTGATGTTCTTGACCCTGCACATGCACCAGGAACAGGAACGGTTGATTGTGGTGGAATCACTTCGAAGGAATTGCTCGCATCCATCCACGAAATCGCTCGTTCTAATGTCAATGTAGTTGGTGGTGACTTAGTTGAGGTAGCACCAATCTATGATCATTCAGAACAAACAGCGAATACAGCAAGTAAGTTAATTCGTGAAATGATTTTGGGCTGGGTGAAATAAATGAAAAAACTGACCCTCGTATAGAAGGTCAGTTTTTTGTCGTAGATGGGTAATCACCCACTTATTCCTCTAATTTCTCCTTTGGTATGAGCATCTGATTTTGTCCATAAATCACTTTTTACTTATTCAAAAGTATGGTACTACTAAAATATTTAGTCTTTAAAAGTAATTTTTTTAAAAAAATAGCTATTCTAATGTTGAATAGTACAGTCCTTTTTTTTACAAAAAACAGTTTCTAATAAAATACCTTTCATTCGAAAAAGGAATTTAATACGTTATAATAGTCAAGTAATTATAAAAATGATTCGTTGATTTTTTGAATTTGTTTGAATGGAGTGACAGCTATGGCTATTGTACTTACCATGCTTGTCCTAGGAACGATTCTTGGCTTTATTGGAGCAGGTGGCTCAGGATTTATTATTGCAATACTTACTCTTGTATTTAAGGTTCCTATTCATATAGCTTTAGCGACCTCTTTAACGGCAATGGCGTTTACTAGCTTATCAGGAGCATTTAGTCATTACCGAGAAGGAAATATTTCTGTAAAGGCAGGGCTTCTGGTCGGTGGGTTTGGTGCTGTCGGTGCATTTATTGGCTCTAAAATTGCAGCGTTTATCCCCACGAATGATATGCATTATTTAACAGCGGGAATGCTGTTTCTTTCAGCACTGTTATTAGTGTTTCGTTTATTTTTTATGAAAAAGCAGGAAGCGGAAACAGATGCTTGGTCAATAAGCTCAGTTCGATTAATGAAAGCCGCCATCTTAGGAATTATTACTGGAATTTTATCAGGGACCTTTGGCATTGGTTCAACACCTTTTATTCAATTAGGGCTTCTAACCTTTTTAGGTCTGTCTCTTCGTCAATCCGTGGGGACAACGATGCTTGTCATTGTTCCAATCGCTGTTGGAGGCGGTGTTGGCTTTTCATCTGAAGGCTTCTTAGATGTTGTGCTATTACTTCAAGTATTAGTTGGTACGATGCTAGGTGCGTATTTCGGTGCTAAATTTACTAATCTTGTACCGAAAGCGATTTTAAAAACCGCAATGATTATGACACCAGCTCTTAGTGCACTATTACTAATCTTATAGTGGATTGATTTTCTTATGAAATATTTTTATACTTAATAGGTTATAATGAAAAGCAAAAAATTTTATATATATGAATTTAGGTTATAAAGGGGTGGGACGTTTTTCTTCATTCCTACCTCCTTATGACCTTTGAAAAGGATGAGAATTATTTGGCAGCTGATATCAATCAAATTCCTGTCAATATTCACTTAAAGACAGTTATTAAACAGGATCAGGAAGAAGAGAATTATGAACTAATGCTACAGGGTCTTTATTATCAAAAAGGAAATGCCGCCTTTTTGAAGTATGATGAAGTACTGGAAGAGGGAACGGTACATACGATTGTTAAAATGTCTAACCGAGATGCATTGATATTACGAAGCGGGGCCATTAAGATGCGTTTAAGCTTTCATAAGGATGTGGAGAAAAACGGATCCTATGAAAGCCCATATGGCACATTATTGCTATCAACAAGGACAAAAAAGATAGAAATGAATGAAGGTCAATTTTTATTAAAATATGATCTTTGTATGCAAGGTGAAGTATCCGGAACATATGAAATGTCCATCACATATAGGGAGGCAAAATAATTCATGAATATTGTTGAACAAATTCAATTCAATTTAAAAAATGAAATTAAAGATGCGGTATTAAAGGCAAGCTTAGCAACTGAGGAGCAAATTCCAGATATTATATTAGAAACACCAAAAGAAAAAGCACATGGTGACTATGCAACGAATATAGCGATGCAGCTTGCACGAGTTGCGAAAAAAGCACCAAGAATGATTGCAGAAGCGATTGTTTCTCACTTCGATACTTCTAAAGCTTCCATTGAAAAAATCGAAATTGCTGGACCAGGGTTTATTAATTTTTATATGAATAATAGTTATTTAACAGATTTAATTCCAACTGTTCTTCAAGCTGGGGAAGAATATGGGCAAACAGATGCTGGAAAAGGGCAAAAAATCCAAGTTGAGTTCGTATCTGCTAATCCAACTGGAGATTTGCATTTAGGACATGCACGTGGTGCGGCAGTAGGGGATTCCTTATGTAATATTCTTGATAAAGCAGGTTATGATGTTAGTCGTGAATATTATATAAATGATGCAGGGAATCAAATTCATAATTTAGCTATGTCTGTTGAAGCTCGTTACTATCAAGCACTTGGTATCGATAAAGAGATGCCAGAGGATGGCTATCATGGAAAAGATATTATTGGTATCGGCCAAAAGCTCGCTGAGCAATTTAGGGATGAATTTACGAAAAAAAGCGATGAGGAACGTTATGAATTTTTCCGTCAATATGGTTTAGAATACGAAATGAAAAAACTTAAAACGGATTTGGAAAGCTTCCGTGTTCCTTTCGATGTTTGGTATTCAGAAACATCACTTTATAAAAATGGAAAAATTGATAATATGTTAGAGGCTATTCGTGAAAGAGGTCATGTATATGAATTAGACGGTGCTACATGGTTCCGTTCAACGACTTTCGGTGATGATAAGGATCGTGTACTTATCAAAAATGATGGTTCATATACGTATTTAACTCCAGATATTGCTTATCATAAGGATAAATTTGATCGTGGCTTTGACACCTTAATTAACGTTTGGGGAGCAGATCATCATGGCTATATTCCACGTATGAAGGCAGCGATGGAGGCACTAGGCTATAATCCTGATAATCTTGAGGTAGAAATTATTCAGCTTGTTCACCTTTATAAAGACGGTGAAAAGATGAAAATGAGTAAACGAACAGGAAAAGCTGTAACCATGCGTGAATTAATTGAAGAAGTTGGTCTTGATGGGGTACGTTATTTCTTTGCCATGAGAAGTGCGGATACACATTTAGATTTCGATTTAGACTTAGCAGTATCACAATCCAATGAAAACCCTGTATATTATGCTCAATATGCACATGCGCGTATTTGTAGCATTCTACGTCAAGGGGAAGAACAAGGATTTACAGTAGAAAATGATGCAAGCTTTAGCTTCATTAAAGCAGAGAAAGAAATTGAAGTATTAAAGAAAATAGGCGATTTCCCTGCAGTTATTGCTGAAGCGGCGGAAAAACGAATTCCTCACCGAATTACGAATTATATTAATGATCTAGCTTCAACCTTCCATAGCTTTTATAATGCTGAAAAGGTACTTGATAAAGAAAACATTCAATTAACAAAAGCACGTCTCGCGTTGATTAAAGCTGTACAAATTACTCTAAGAAATGCACTAGCATTAATCGGAGTTTCAGCACCAGAAAAAATGTAAGTATCATGCAAATCCACAGTTTGTGGATTTGCTTTTTTTCATTGAATTGATAAGGAAGGAAGTCGTCCAAAAGAATCAAAAGTAATATGTATATGATAAAAAGACCTTAATATGTTTAAGGTCTTCATAAAAATTGTGTAGTATTTAAAGAATATCGGCGATAGCTTTAGCAATCGTTTCCTTTCCTTTTGTAAGGAGAGATGTATTTTGGAGTTCTTCAAGAGAAACTTGGTGTGAATCCAATAGATCTTTTTCCACTACTTTAGTCATTCTTTCAATAAAATCTTGACTATATATATAGCAGGTTAATTCGTGGTTTAGGAATAAGCTTCTGCGGTCAAAATTAGCCGTACCTACTTGACATACGGTTTGATCAATGACCATTACTTTTGCATGGTAGAACCCGTTCAAATATTGATAAACAAATGCCCCATTCATCATTAATTTGCGCAAATATGGAAAAGAGGCTTCTTTAACTAAACTATGGTCAGCCTTTTTTGGAACAAGAATTTTCATCTTTACTCCTCTCTTTAATGCAGCGATCAGCCTATTTAATACTTTTATAGAAGGGATAAAGTAGGGTGTTCCAATATAAATATTGTGTTCAGCGTAGTCAATTAGCTTACATAATTCTTCTTCTAAAAACCTCCCCTCAGTTGGAAAAAAACGATGCTTCATCAATCCTTCCTGCAGGGTAGGGAAATAGATAGTATCTTCCTCAATAGATTCTCCAGTTGCTCTTTTCCAATTGAGAAGAAATTCCTTTTGTAAATCTGCAACACCTTCTCCAGTATAACGAAAACAGTAATCACGCCATGGTGACAAAACAGGATCATTGTCTATATATTCCTTCCCAACATTATAACCACCTACATACCCAACCCTTCCATCAATAACAGAGCATTTTCGATGATTTCTTTGCTGAAGGGAAAAAAACAGAAATGGAAATCGCGGGCGATTGCAAAAGGCGATGTCTACATCAAGCTTTTTTAAATCTTTTATTAATGATTTTGAAACACTATAACTTCCCATCCAATCCATAAGCAATCGAACCTTAACTCCTTCACGAGCTTTTTGTTCTAGTAATTTGAGAAAGTCTTGGCTAAAGTCGTCCCCTTTAACAATATAAAAAAGAACATGGATGCTTGATGAAGCTTTTTTAATGTCGGAAAAAAATAATGAAAATAAATCCTTCCCCCTTGTTTCGAGATGAATGTCTCCTAAGCGTTCTGGATATTCTCTTTTTTTACATTGTTGTTGATATTTTTTTTTGCCGTAATAATAGTCAGCTGTACATAATGCAATGATGAATACTATAAAGAAAATGAATATCCAAAGCCATGTCAGCATACATTTCTCTCCTATGCTTGAAAAAAGTAATATTTATTTAGTATTTCCAACATGAAGATTCAGAATAAATATTTAAAAATTCAAACTATTATTCAGGTTTTATAATATAATAAAATAAGGCTTCAATTATTTAAAAAATACTAGTGAAAAAGGTGGTGGATAGATATGTGGTGGTTACTTATTTTACTTGTAATCATTATTCTATTACCGATGATCTTTTTTAATAGTTCCAATACAAAAAAGGAAATGCGTCAGGATATGGATAAAAATCCTTATGACCAACGTAATAATTTACCGCCTCCTGGAGGTCCGTTTTGAATTCGTATGTCCTTAATGGGACATACGAATTCTGTAGTCTAAAAATTTTAAAGAAAAACGTTGACTGAATGCTCATTCATTATATAATGTAAGTAAGCAACATTCAGAAAATTAAGGGTTTTATAACAAAGGGGAGTGTTTGTCGAGATGCATTGGTTATTGTGGGTGAATTGGATTGCATTTCTTTTTGTAACCGTTTACGCAATATCACTATTTGTTTATGTAGTTAAAACAAGAATTCAATATATCAAGCTTGGAAAAAAGGTTGAATTCGATCGCCGAATGAAGGAACGGTTACAAAAAATATGGGTGAATGTTTTTGGGCAGAAGAAGCTGTTGAAGGATAAGAAGAGCGGTGCTATTCATGTGATGTTCTTTTATGGTTTTATTCTTGTCCAATTTGGAGCAATTGATTTTATTTGGAAAGGGCTTGGACCTGATTCACATTTGCCGCTAGGTCCATTGTATCCTGCCTTTACATTTTTCCAAGAAATTGTCACATTAGTTATTTTAGTGGCAGTTGTTTGGGCGTTTTATCGTCGCTATATTGAAAAATTAGTTCGTTTAAAAAGAGGCTTTAAGTCGGGACTAGTATTGCTATTCATCGGTGGACTGATGGTATCTGTATTGATTGGAAATGGAATGAGCATTATTTGGCATGGTGAGGAATTATCATGGACAGAGCCAATTGCCTCACTTATTGCTTCTGCATTTGGCTGGATTGGTGAAACAGCTTCAATTGTGATCTTTTATATTTCATGGTGGATTCATTTAATCTTTTTATTATCGTTTTTAGTTTATGTTCCTCAATCCAAGCATGCACACTTAATTGCAGGACCTGCTAATGTTTATTTTAATCGTTTGGATGGGGGAGGGAAGCTTAAGTCGATCGATTTCGAAGATGAATCACAGGAATCCTTTGGTGTAGGGAAAATTGAAGATTTTTCACAGCTCCAATTAATTGATTTATATGCCTGTGTTGAATGTGGCCGCTGTACAAATATGTGTCCAGCAACAGGTACGGGAAAAATGCTTTCTCCAATGGATTTAATATTAAAGCTGAGAGATCATTTAACCAATCATGGAGCGGCTGTAACTTCTAAACAACCGTGGGTACCGACGTTTGCTTTTGCAAATACAAAGGGAAATCAAATTGCCCTAGCTAGTGCAGGACAAGGTGCTGAGGAATCGGCTGCAGCGCTTGCTTATTCACCAAATCTGATCGGAGATGTCATAACTGAAGAGGAGATCTGGGCTTGTACAACATGCCGTAACTGTGAGGATCAATGTCCAGTTATGAATGAGCATGTCGATAAAATTATTGATCTACGACGTTATTTAGTATTAACAGAAGGGAAAATGGATGCGGATGCACAGCGTGCAATGCAAAATATCGAACGACAAGGAAATCCATGGGGACTAAATCGCAAAGAACGTGAAAACTGGCGTGATGCACGTGAAGATGTACAAGTTCCAACGGTTAAAGAAATGAAAAAATCTGGGGAAGAGTTCGAGTATTTATTCTGGGTGGGCTCTATGGGCTCCTTCGACAATCGCAGTCAAAAAATTGCATTATCCTTTGCAAAGCTGATGAATGAAGCAGGAGTGAAATTTGCAATTTTAGGAAACAAAGAGAAAAACTCTGGTGATACTCCACGCCGATTAGGAAATGAGTTTTTATTCCAAGAATTAGCCGGACAAAATATTGCTGAATTTGAAAAAAATGAAGTTAAAAAAATTGTTACAATCGATCCGCATGCTTATAACATTTTTAAAAAGGAATATCCTGATTTTGGTTTAGAGGCTGAAGTATTCCATCATACCGAGCTTCTCGACAAACTCGTGAAGGAAGGCAAATTAAAGCCTAAATACGAGGTGAACGAGAAAATTACCTTCCATGATTCCTGTTATTTAGGCAGATACAATGAAGTATATGATCCACCACGTGAGATTTTAAAAGCCATCCCAGGTGTGAAGCTTGTAGAGATGGAAAGAAATCGTGAAAAAGGAATGTGCTGTGGAGCAGGTGGCGGATTAATGTGGATGGAGGAAGATACAGGACATCGTATTAATGTTTCTCGTACTGAGCAGGCATTAGCTGTAACTCCATCAATTATAAGTTCTGGCTGTCCATATTGCTTAACCATGCTGTCGGATGGTACAAAAGCGAAGGAAGTAGAGGAAGTAGTGAAAACATATGATGTAGCTGAAATATTGGAAAAAGCAGTTTGTGGTGAACCTAATCAAACATTTGTATCGTAAAATAATTTTGAATTTTAAATAAAGTGATTTAATTTCAATTATTTTTCCGTTAAAATATCAGTAAGGATCATAAGATATTTGCAAGGCTTTTGGTTAGTATTTAGCCGACGATAAATAGTGAATGGGTGTAAATTTTATGAAGGAGAACTCATGAATCTTGCTAGTCTACGGCTGGTGCTGAAAAGAGCAAAATTGTTTATATTTGTGTTAAAAATTTATCCTCTAATCTCTTAAAAGAAGGGGAGCTTTGTCCCTTTTTGTTTCAAAATTTATTGAGCGAGCGTTCAGTCGATTGTAAGCGGTTTCTATTCATATGAGTCTTTTATCGAATCTATTTGTTAAGGAGAGATGAAGATGGTAAGAACAGTCATAGTTAGTGGTGCGAGAACACCATTTGGTAAGCTTGGGGGTAGCTTGAGTTCGCTATCTGCATCTGAGCTAGGTGGAAAAGCAATTATAGAAGCCTTAAACCGAGCTAAAATGGAACCGGACCAAATTGGAGAAGTGATTTTGGGATCGGTGCTACAAGGTGGTCAAGGACAGATTCCATCAAGACAGGCCGCAAGGTATGCAAATATTCCATGGGAGGTAAAGACAGAAACCATTAACAAAGTATGTGCATCAGGAATGAGGAGCGTGACTTTAGCGGATCAAATTATTCGTGCTGGTGATGAATCGGTCATCGTGGCTGGTGGAATGGAGTCAATGTCAAATGCACCATATATTTTACCAAATGCACGCTTTGGTTTAAGAATGGGTGATGCTTCATTAAAAGATTTAATGATCTATGATGGACTAACTTGCTCGTTTTCCGGTGTTCATATGGGGTCGTATGGAAATCAGACAGCTGAAAAACTAAATATTTCTCGAGAAGAGCAAGATGAATGGGCTCTTCGCAGTCACGAAAGAGCTATCAAGGCAATAAAGGAAGGAAAATTTGCGGAGGAAATAGTTCCGATAGAAGTCCAACAGCGTAAAGGTAATCCACTTATTGTAAAGGATGATGAAGCACCTAGAAGTGATACAACAATTGAAAGATTAGCAAAGCTTCCATCTGTCTTTGATAAGAACGGAACGATTACCGCAGGAAATGCTCCAGGTGTTAATGATGGTGCAGCAGCTATGGTATTAATGAGTGAAGAAAAAGCACAATCGATTGGAAAAGAGCCCTTGGCCTATATTTTAGGACATACAGCAATTGCTGTTGAAGCAAAGGATTTTCCACAAACTCCCGGATTAGTTATTAACGAACTTTTAAAGAAAACGAATAAATCATTAGATGACATCGATTTATTTGAAATTAATGAGGCATTTGCCGCTGTGTCTTTAGCTAGTAGCAGTATTGCTCATTTAAATCCTGAAAAGGTTAATGTTAACGGTGGTGCAATTGCCCTTGGTCATCCTATCGGTGCAAGTGGAGCACGAATTATCTTAACGCTTATTTATGAACTTAAACGACTTGGTGGAGGAATAGGTATTGCAGCCATCTGCTCAGGTGGTGGACAGGGAGACGCCATTATGATCGAGGTAACGAACTAATTATAGTATAGTAGGAAACCAATATTAAATAGGGGGTATTGCTATGAAAATATCAACAGTTATGGTCATTGGAGCAGGTCAAATGGGGTCAGGAATTGCGCAAGTTTGTGCGCAATCAGGATATAAGGTCTATCTCAATGATTTAAATGAAGAATTTGTCCAAAAAGGATTGAGTGTTATTTCTAAAAACCTTTCTAGACAGGTGGAAAAAGGAAGAATGTCTGAGGAAGAAAAAAGGAATATACTTTCAAATTTTATTCCATCTACAAATCTTAAAGATGCAGAAAAAGTCGATATCGTTATAGAAGCAGCAATTGAAAATATGGAAGTTAAGAGCAAAATTTTTAACCAACTCGACCAGTATGTTCCGGAGCATGCAATTTTAGCATCCAACACCTCTTCTTTACCAATAACCGAAATTGCAGCAGCTACTAAATGTCCGGAAAAAGTCATTGGCATGCATTTTATGAATCCAGTTCCAGTTATGAAGCTAGTAGAAATTATTCGTGGACTTGCAACATCTGATGAGGTGTATGAAGCGGTAGAGGATATGACGAAGTCCTTAAATAAAATTCCTGTTGAGGTAAATGATTTTCCGGGATTTGTATCGAACCGGATTCTTATGCCGATGATCAACGAAGCGATTTTTACTTTATATGAAGGTGTAGCTACTAAGGAAGCTATTGATGAAGTGATGAAGTTAGGAATGAATCATCCAATGGGGCCATTAACACTTGCTGATTTTATCGGTTTAGATACTTGTCTTTATATTATGGAAACCTTGCATGAGGGATTTGGAGACGATAAGTATAGGCCATGTCCATTACTGAGGAAGTATGTGAAGGCAGGATGGCTTGGTAAAAAATCTGGTAGAGGATTTTATGTCTATAATTGAAATGAATATTGCTAATTTTTAGTATTATAAACAAAAATACCCAAACGTGAGATTTAAGGGGAGACAAGAATGAATCTACAATACAGCGAAGAGCAAGAAATGATGAGAAAAATGGTTCGTGATTTTGCTGAAACAGAAATTGCACCTTTTGTAGAAAGAATGGAGGAAGGAGAATTCCCCCGTGATATTATTCGCAAAATGGCTGAGCTTGGTTTAATGGGAATTACGATTCCGGAGAAGTATGGTGGTTCGGAAATGGACTTTACCTCTTATATTATTGCCATCAATGAGCTATCAAAAGTAAGTGCGACCATCGGTGTTATTCTTTCTGTTCATACGTCAGTTGGGACAAATCCAATCCTTTATTTTGGAACGGAAGAGCAAAAGAAAAAGTTTATTCCAAAACTTGCATCAGGAGAATATTTAGGGGCATTTTGCTTAACTGAGCCTAGTGCGGGATCGGATGCAGGAAATTTAAAGTCTAAAGCTATTAAAAAAGGTGATCACTATATTATCAATGGCTCGAAGGTATTTATTACGAATGGCGGCGAGGCAGATACATATATTGTATTTGCTTTAACCAACCAAGGGCTAGGAAAAGATGGAATTTCCACTTTTATTGTTGAAAAAAATACTCCTGGATTAATCATTGGAAAAGATGAAAAGAAAATGGGGCTTCATGGGTCTCGTACGGTTCAACTTACATTCGAAGACATGGCCGTTCCAGTTAAGAACCTATTAGGGAATGAAGGAGAAGGCTTTAAAATCGCAATGGCCAATCTAGATGTTGGAAGAATAGGAATAGCTGCACAGGCACTAGGCATAGCGGAGGCAGCGTTAGAAAAATCAATTGCCTATGCAAAGGAAAGAGTCCAGTTCGGAAAGCCAATTGCTACTCAACAAGGTGTAGGCTTTAAACTTGCTGATATGGCTACAAATGTGGAAGCAGCAAAATTATTAGTCTATTGTTCTGCTAATTTAAGGACACAGGGATTACCTTGTAAAACCGAAGCATCCATGGCAAAGCTATTTGCATCGAAAACGGCTGTTGATGTAACTACGGAGGCTATACAAATCTTTGGCGGTTATGGATATACAAAAGAATATCCAGTAGAAAGATATTTTCGCGATGCTAAAATAACAGAAATTTATGAAGGAACTAGTGAAATTCAGAGGCTTGTGATTAGTAAAGGATCTCTACGATAGGTATTTATTTGAGAGATTATAAACAATAAAAATGGCAAAATCATTTTATTTAATAATTTTATATGACAAGTAATGGAGGAACTTTAGATGAATTTTCGATTATCAGAAGAGCATGAAATGATTCGGAAAATGGTTCGGGACTTTGCGGAAAATGAAGTAGCGCCAACGGCAGCTGAGCGTGATGAAGAAGAGCGTTTTGATCGTGAAATATTTGATAAGATGGCTGAATTAGGTTTAACAGGCATACCTTGGCCAGAAGAATATGGTGGGATTGGAAGTGACTATTTAGCCTACTGTATTGCAGTTGAAGAGCTATCAAGAGTATGTGCTTCAACAGGAGTTACTCTTTCTGCACATACATCATTAGCAGGGTGGCCGATTTATAAGTTTGGATCTGAAGAACAAAAACAAAAGTATTTACGTCCAATGGCACAAGGAGAAAAAATTGGCGGATACGGACTAACTGAATCGGGATCAGGTTCTGACGCAGGTGGAATGCGAACTACGGCACGCCTAGAGGGAGATCATTATATATTAAATGGTTCGAAAATTTTTATTACAAATGGTGGGATTGCAGACATCTATGTGGTATTTGCTTTGACAGACCCTTCAAGTAAACATAAAGGAACAAGCGCTTTTATTATTGAAAAAGATTTTCCTGGTTTTTCTGTCGGCAAAAAAGAAAAGAAATTAGGGATTCGTTCTTCACCAACTACTGAGATTATATTTGAGGAATGTAAGGTTCCAAAAGAAAACTTACTAGGTCAAGAAGGTGAAGGCTTTAAAATAGCTATGATGACTCTTGATGGAGGACGTAACGGAATAGCAGCACAAGCTGTGGGAATCGCTCAAGGTGCATTAGATGCGTCAATCGCTTATGCAAAAGAACGTCACCAATTCGGCAAACCAATTGTTGCTAATCAAGGAATTTCCTTTAAAATTGCTGATATGGCAACAAGCATTGAAGCCTCTCGTTTGTTAACCTATCAAGCTGCATGGCTTGAATCGAATGGACTTCCATATGGAAAAGAATCGGCGATGTCTAAGCTTTTAGCTGGTGATACAGCAATGAAGGTGACCACAGAGGCTGTACAAATTTTCGGAGGCTATGGATATACAAAAGATTATCCAGTGGAAAGATTTATGCGTGATGCTAAAATTACACAAATTTATGAAGGAACTCAAGAGATTCAAAGATTAGTTATCTCTAGAATGCTGACAAGATAATTCATTATGGTTAAAGGTAAGTGAAAAATCCCTTATCTATTCATGATATAGCTAAGAATCAGACAGTGAACCGAGGGGACTTTAATGTCTGGTTTCGGGGAGAAAGCAGTTGATGTTATGAGTAAAAAAAGAGCAGTACATGCATCCGTAAAGGATGAACGTCTTGTTAATATGCGAAGGACACAAATGATTCGAGGAGCCGTTTCATTATTTAAGGAAAAAGGGTTTCATCGTACGACTACAAGGGAAATTGCACAAGCTGCAGGATTTAGTATAGGTACATTATATGAATATATAAGAACAAAAGAAGATATTTTATACCTTGTTTGTGACAGTATATATGATCAAGTAAGAGATCGTTTACAGGGGATGGATGTAGAAAAGGGGACACTAAACAGCTTAAAACTTGGAATTGCATACTATTTTAAAATAATGAATGATATGCAGGATGAGGTTTTAGTCATGTATCAGGAGGCAAAATCATTATCTAAAGATGCCCTTCCATATGTACTTAAGAAAGAAATGGAAATGGTAGGTATGTTTGAAACATTAATTCGCAGGTGTATTGAGAATGGAGAATTAATAATGGATGATTCACATATCGATCTATTAGCTCACAATATCTTTGTTCAAGGACAAATGTGGGGATTTAGAAGATGGGTGCTTCAAAAGAACTACACGATTGATGAATATATCGAATTACAAACAAATTTACTTTTTAAAGGAATTAGAGGTTTTGATATTCAGTAAGGTCTTTTTTATATTGTAGTTGATTATACTTCACGGAAGGATGGAGTTAAGGAGCTTTCACCCACAGCAAAGCAAAGAAGGCCTTCAGTAAAGAACAGGGGGAGAAAAATGAGCACGGTTGAAGTGTATAAACCCAAAAATTTTGTTCGCTTTGTAACGGCATCTAGTTTGTTTGATGGTCATGACGCATCCATTAATATTATGCGGAGAATTCTTCAGTCTACTGGCGCAGAGGTCATTCATCTTGGACATAATCGTTCAGTTGAAGAAGTAGTGAATGCGGCAATTCAAGAGGATGTTCAAGGAATAGCTATTTCTTCTTATCAAGGTGGCCATGTCGAGTATTTTAAATACATGTACGATCTCCTTCAAGAGAGGGGTGCCTCGCATATTCGCATATATGGTGGTGGCGGAGGAGTTATCATACCTCGAGAAATAAAAGAACTACATGATTATGGGATCTCTTGGATTTTTTCACCGGATGATGGTCGGAAATACGGACTTCAGGGAATGATTAATATTATGGTGAAGGAATGTGATTTTCCAACAGTCACCGACCATCTTAACGATGAAATCAATCGCTTAAAAGAAGGAAATGTCCGCTCTGTTGCAAGATTTATTACTCTTGCAGAAAATCAAGTAGGTGTTAAGGAGGAAATCGCTACTAGTGTTGAAACAGCTTTTGATGAAATACGGACATTAGCTCAAAAGGTTCCTGTAGTTGGAATCACGGGAACAGGTGGAGCTGGAAAAAGCTCATTAACAGACGAGTTGATCCGTCGCTTCTTAAATGAAATTCCGGAGAAAAAGGTAGCGATTTTATCTATTGATCCTACAAAGCAAAAAACAGGCGGGGCGTTACTAGGTGACCGTATTAGAATGAATGCGATATTCCATTCTCGTGTGTATATGAGAAGTTTAGCAACAAGGGGATCTAGAAGTGAATTATCACTTGCGATACGAGATGCGATTAACGTAGTAAAGGCTGCAGGTTATGATTTAGTAATCATTGAAACTAGCGGAATTGGGCAAGGGGATGCTGAGATTGCTGAAATAAGTGATATCGCTATGTATATCATGACAAGTGAATTTGGTGCTCCTTCACAGTTAGAAAAAATTGATATGATCGATTTTGCCGATTTAATTGTGATCAACAAGTTTGAACGAAAAGGCTCTGAAGATGCGAAAAACCAAGTGCAAAAGCAGTATCAGCGGAGTCATTTACTATTTGAACAAGATCCTTCCAGCATGCCTGTTTACGGTACCATAGCAAGTCAATTTAATGACCCGGGAACAAATGCGTTATTTGCAGCACTTATTGAAAAGGTAAATGAAAAAATGTCCACTGATTGGAAAGTTCCGTTTTCGAAAACGGCTCTTGTTGAAAAACAAAATGTCATTATTCCAAATAGCAGAAGATATTATTTGCGGGAAATCTCTGAAACAGTACGAAATTATCATAAACATGCCAATGCCCAGGTACATCTTGCGAGAAGGATTTTTCAAATAGAAGGTGCTATTAAAGCTGTTCATGAAAAGGAAAATGATCAAACAATTATTACCTCATTAGAAGCATTAAAAAATGAGGTTTATGAAATGCTTACTTTAGAATCAAAAAATGTGATTAAAAATTGGGAGAATATAAAAGAAAAATATTCGGCAAAGCAATTTGTTACAAAAATTCGTGATAAAGAAATAGTGACGGAATTAACGACAAAAAGTTTATCAGGATTAGATATTCCAAAGGTAGTACTTCCGAAATATGAAGATTATGGTGAAATATTAAAATGGGTATATAAAGAAAATGTACCGGGCTCTTTTCCGTATACAGCCGGAGTGTTTCCGTTTAAGCGCGAAGGTGAAGATCCTAAACGGCAGTTTGCTGGTGAAGGCACACCGGAAAGAACGAATCGCCGCTTCCACTATTTATCTGAAAATGACTCTGCTAAACGTTTAAGTACTGCTTTTGATTCTGTTACCTTATATGGTGAGGATCCAGACTATCGCCCAGATATATATGGTAAGGTAGGAGAATCCGGTGTGAGTATTTGTACACTAGATGATATGAAAAAACTATATGCAGGCTTTGATTTGTGTCATCCATCCACTTCTGTTTCGATGACTATTAATGGTCCAGCACCGATTATATTAGCAATGTATATGAATACAGCTATTGATCAACAAGCGAAATTAAAAGAGAATGAACTGGGAAGAGCATTAACACCTAAAGAATTTTCCTTAGTAAAGGAAGCAACATTACAAGTGGTGAGAGGAACGGTTCAAGCGGACATTTTAAAAGAGGATCAAGGGCAAAACACCTGTATTTTCTCTACAGAGTTTGCACTGCGGTTGATGGGAGATATTCAGCAGTATTTCATTGATCATAAAGTTCGTAATTATTATTCTGTTTCAATTTCTGGTTATCATATTGCTGAAGCAGGAGCAAATCCAATATCACAATTAGCATTTACATTAGCAAATGGCTTCACATATGTCGAGTATTATTTAAGTAGAGGAATGGATATTAATGAATTTGCTCCTAATTTATCTTTCTTCTTTTCGAATGGTCTTGATCCAGAATATACTGTGATCGGCCGGGTGGCTAGAAGGATTTGGGCTACAGTGATGAGAGATAAGTATGGTGCAAATGAAAGAAGTCAAAAGCTAAAATATCATGTTCAAACCTCTGGGCGTTCTTTACATGCTCAAGAAATTGACTTTAATGATATACGTACAACTTTACAAGCATTGATGGCTTTACATGATAACTGTAATTCCTTGCATACAAATGCTTATGATGAGGCGATTACTACACCGACAGAGGAATCAGTAAGAAGAGCAATGGCCATTCAAATGATTATTACGAAGGAGCATGGGCTAACGAAAAATGAAAATCCTTTACAAGGATCATTTATCATTGAGGAATTAACTGATTTAGTAGAGGAAGCAGTGCTTGCCGAGTTTGATCGTTTAAATGATCGCGGTGGTGTTCTTGGGGCAATGGAAACCCAATATCAACGAGGAAAAATACAGGAAGAATCAATGTATTATGAAATGAAAAAACACAATGGCGAATTGCCAATCATTGGTGTGAATACTTATTTAAATCCAAATCCTCCTTCAGAAGAGGAAATGAATAGTATTGAGCTGGCAAGAGCGACTAAGGAAGAAAAAGAAACCCAAATTCAAAATCTAAATCAATTTAAAGAGAGAAACCAAGAACAGATTAATGACGCATTGAAACAGTTAAAAGAAACTGCTGTAAACAATGGAAATATTTTTGCAGAATTAATGGAAACCGTAAAAGTGGCTAGTCTCGGACAAATTACGAAGGCTTTGTATGAAGTAGGAGGACAATATCGCAGAAATATGTGATTTTATACTAATTCTGTAAAAAACGGAGAGCTCCTTAGCAAGAAAAAAGCTAAGGAGCTTTTTAAAGGTAAATGAACCGTAAAGAAAAGCAAAAATAGAAAATAAATGATGAAGCTATTGTATGATTAAATAAAATAAAGGTAAAATCTAGATAGAAGGAAAATGGATTAGACTTTTTCAAATTCTAATGAGTAGGCTTTTTCACAAAGTAAAACAAAAAAGTCCGTTCAAATAGCCAGGGAAAAGTACCCAAATGGGGTGTGAAATCATGAAATATAAAACGTTAGTAAAATACATTGGTTTCATTTCTTTTGCTTTTTTTGGATACTTTCTGTATACGAAACAACTAGGTGCTATTCCATTGCTAATTTTATCCCTTATGTTTTTTTATTTAGGTTTTCGCATGATTAAGCATTCAAATAAGGAATAAAAAAGTATGTATTTTATGATTCACTTTTTGTGCTATATCTTTTATTAGTAAATTGTAAAAAGCTGATTTAAATACATTTTTTTAAGAAATAATGCCTAGTATGTATAATTGAAAAAGTTTCATCCATTTATGTAAATGACACATGTGTAATTTTTCCTCATTTAGAAGGAATATATATCTTTACATAATATTAGAAGAGTCAATAATGGGGCTATAAAATGATAATTTTATTTAAAATGAAATGAAATACAAAAAAACAATGTAAAGGGCATTTTAATGCTAGCATAAATGTTTTGAATTTGTTTATAATGGTAAATATGTATTTTGCCATTATATTTACATTCTGCCCTTTTTTGCTCCAAAAAATAGGAGTTTGAAATAGCGAAAGGAAGTGCGAAATTTGAGTTTACAGCAATTATCAAAAGAAGATTTACGTGAAATGTCTCTTATTGAGCTAGCCCATCAATATTTAGAGGAAAACAAACAAGCTATTTCTTTTAATGGTTTAGTTGAGGAAATGGCTAAGCTTCTTGATTTATCTAAAGATGAAATTCGTTCACGTATGGTTCAGTTTTACACTGACTTAAATATTGATGGACGATTCATCAGTCTAGGTGAAAATAGATGGGGACTACGTACCTGGTATCCTTATGATCAAATCGATGAAGAGGTCTCTGCTCCAGTTAAATCGAAAAAGAAAAAAGCGAAGAAAACTGTTGAAGAGGAAGATGAAGATCTACTTGACGATGAAGATCTTGATTACGACGATTTAGATGACTTTGAAGATGAAGACCTGATTGATGATGATGATGATGATGACGATGAAGATTTCGATGATCTTGAGGATGAAGATCTTGAGGATGACGATGATGAAGTATTTGAAGATGAAGAATTAATCGGTGAAGACGATTATGATTTAGATGATGAAGACGAAGATGAATTAGATGGTGAAGAGGAAGAAGAGGATAAATAATCCGCTTGACTTCTTTTCATTAGGCAGGTAGTATTTTATTTGGGCTCCTTTAAAAAGGAACGAACAAAGTAAATGAATGCTCCCCTTAGAAAATAAGGGGGGCTTTTTTATTTTTTCTAGGCTTTTGAAGTAACCTCTCTTAATCAAATTAATTATCAGATTAACTGATACAATATTGTGAAACAATAACATCAATAGAAGGGGGAAGACAAGTGACAAAATATATTTTTGTAACAGGTGGAGTAGTATCTTCGCTAGGAAAAGGAATTATTGCAGCATCTTTAGGAAGATTATTAAAAAATCGTGGATTAAAGGTAACAACTCAGAAATTTGATCCATATATTAATGTGGATCCCGGAACGATGAGTCCATATCAGCATGGTGAAGTTTTTGTAACAGATGATGGTGCTGAAACTGATTTGGATTTAGGTCATTATGAGCGTTTCATTGATATTAATGTTACGAAGTACAGTAGTGTTACCACAGGGAAAGTATACTCAGAGGTGCTGAGAAAGGAAAGACGTGGGGAATACTTAGGAGGAACAGTTCAAGTTATTCCACATATTACGAATGAAATTAAAAGTCGAGTATTTCGTGCAGGTGAAGCGACAGATTCAGATGTTGTCATTACAGAAATTGGCGGAACAGTTGGGGATATCGAGTCTTTACCATTCTTAGAGGCGATTCGCCAAATTAAAAGTGATGTTGGTCGAGACAATGTAATGTATATTCATTGTACACTTGTTCCTTTTATTAAGGCCGCAGGAGAAATGAAAACAAAACCTACTCAGCATAGTGTAAAGGAATTACGCAGTCTTGGTATTCAACCGAATATCATTGTTGTTCGTACTGAGATGCCGATCTCACAAGATATGAAGGATAAAATTGCTTTATTCTGTGATATTGATGAAAAATCTGTTATTGAGTCTAGAGATGCTGATACGTTATATTCAATTCCACTTTCTTTGCGTGATCAAAATCTTGATCAAATCGTTTGTGACCATTTAAAGCTACAATGTCATGAACCGGATATGACAGAGTGGATTGGACTTGTAGAAAAGGTAAGAAACTTATCAAAGGTAACAAAAATTGCGTTAGTTGGAAAATACGTTGAGCTTCAGGATGCGTATCTTTCTGTTGTAGAAGCATTGAAACATGCAGGGTACGCATTCGATACTGATATTGATATTGATTGGATAAATGCAGAGCACGTAACAGAGGAAAATGTAAAAGATCTTTTAGAAAATGCAGACGGTATTTTAGTACCTGGTGGATTTGGGGATCGTGGAGTAGAAGGAAAAATTCTTGCTATTCAATATGCACGTGAAAACAAAGTTCCTTTCCTTGGCATTTGCTTAGGTATGCAGCTTGCTTCAATAGAATATGCTCGAAATGTTCTTGGATTGGAAGGCGCCCATTCTTCTGAGCTTAATCCTAATACAAATTATCCAATTATTGATCTACTTCCTGAACAAAAGGATATTGAGGATCTTGGTGGTACATTACGTTTAGGTCTTTACCCATGTAAAATTGAAAAGGGAACAAAAGCCTATGAATTATATCAAAATGAATTAATTAGTGAGCGTCATCGACATCGTTATGAATTTAACAATGAATATCGTGAACAAATGGAGAAGGAAGGATTTGTCTTTTCGGGGACAAGCCCTGATGGCCGTTTAGTAGAAATAATTGAATTAATTGAACATCCATGGTTTGTAGCATCACAATTCCATCCTGAATTTACATCTAGACCAACTCGTCCACAACCATTGTTCCGTGGTTTTGTTGAGGCATCGTTAAATAATAAATAAAATGAAAAGTGGGTCTGTCCTATAAGTATCTGATACTTTACGTTTAGGATAGACCCATTTATGTATTCTAAACCATCATTGATATTCATCCATTATTTCATCAAAAGTAAGCTTAATACAATGATATATGTACAATGCAGTCATAGAAGTAGGGAAGCAAATTCGTTCCCCAGTGTCAGATGGGAGCATAGGTTTTATTAAGGAAGTATTAATATGCACATCTGCAAGCTTAGTTAGATCTGTTGCATCTGTTTTTACACTACCCGATATAGCAATAAAGGGAATATTTCTTTCAATCAGTTTTTCAGCTAATTGTACAGTTTCATTATTGTTTGAAAACCGAGAAACAATGATTGCACGATCCGCATCTGTTAACTCTTGAATATTCGTTAATGGAGCAGCATTCATCATTGGCTCTGCACCTTCTATAGCCTCTTTAGAAACAACATCCATTTCTTCAAATCCTTTAATGTAAATCTTCCCTTGGCCTATTGCTGCCTGTGCTAGTAATCTTGCGCCGTCTTCTATAGAATATTGCTCCTTTTCATAAATTCTGCTAAATAATCCATTAATTTGAGTTAAAAACATTTTCATTTGTGAAACACTTCCTTATTAGTAGATAAGGAAATTTCTCTATAAATTTCCTTTTATTTTTATTATTTTGCATTATCATTATTTAATATAATGGTGATGTATAGTATTTATCAAAATGTTAGTTCTAAAGCAATGATTAAGCAGTTCTTAGAGCAGGAAAATGATAAATATAAATAGAATATACATAAGTAAGATTACATAAATGGTGAAAAAAAGCAAAATAAAAAACAGAAGGGAGGATCTGATAAAGTTAAAAATTGTCACCGTGTTTGGTTAAATTTAAGACTATTCTACTTGTTATAAAGTAGTTTGTTATATTTAGACTCTACATAATCATGCATTTCAAATGTCTACAAGATATTAGTTGGGGGGATTTTTTTAATGGAGGAAAAGATTCTAATCGTTGATGATCAATTTGGTATTCGCATCCTATTAAATGAAGTATTGCAAAAGGAAGGGTATAAAACATTCCAAGCTGCAAATGGAGTACAAGCATTAGAAATTACGAAAAAGCATTCTCCCGATCTCGTATTGTTAGATATGAAGATACCAGGTATGGATGGAATTGAAATATTGAAAAGAATGAAAGTTATTGACCCAGATATCCGTGTAATTATTATGACAGCATATGGTGAGTTAGATATGATTCAAGAAGCAAAAGATTTAGGTGCTTTAACACATTTTGCAAAGCCATTTGATATTGATGATATTAGAAAAGCGGTAAAGGATCACTTGCCTGTTAAAGGTTAAAGAAGAAAATTTCAAAAATTCTATCTTTATAACCGGGTGTAAGTTCATTGGTAAAAGAAAAAATAGTTTGGTATGATGAATTTGATATTTAAACTTGTATGATGTCAATTTGTTTGTTTAATCTATAGAAGAAGACAATATATTAAGCCTAATATCAATAGGCCTAAATACTCGCCTGAATCAGGATGAATAAAACATTTTGACAAGGTATTTTAAAGGAGGAAATTGAATATGCCATTAGTCTCTATGACTGAAATGTTGAACAAAGCAAAGGACGAACATTATGCTGTTGGTCAATTTAATATTAACAATCTAGAATTTACTCAAGCTATTCTTCTTGCTGCAGAGGAAGAAAAATCTCCAGTTATCCTTGGTGTTTCAGAGGGAGCAGGACGCTATATTGGTGGATTTAAAACAGTTGTGAAAATGGTCGAAGGTTTAATGGAGGACTATAAAATTACTGTGCCAGTTGCTATTCATTTAGATCACGGCTCAAGCTACGAAAAATGTGTTGAAGCAATTGATGCAGGATTTACTTCTGTTATGATTGATGCTTCACACCATCCATTTGAAGAAAATGTTGAAATTACTTCTAAAGTAGTGGAATATGCTCATTCTAAAGGTGTATCAGTAGAAGCTGAGCTTGGAACAGTTGGTGGTCAAGAAGATGACGTCGTTGCTAATGGTGTGATCTATGCTGATCCTACTGAATGTCAAGAATTAGTGAAACGTACTGGAATTGATACACTTGCACCAGCTCTTGGTTCTGTACATGGACCATATAAAGGTGAGCCAAACCTTGGCTTTAAGGAAATGGAGGAAATTGGTGCTGCTACTGGTTTACCACTTGTTCTTCACGGTGGAACTGGCATTCCAACAAAAGATATACAAAAAGCTATCTCATTAGGTACTGCCAAGATTAATGTAAATACAGAAAATCAAATTGCTTCTGCAAAGAAAGTTCGTGAAGTTCTTGCTGCAGATGCTGAAGTGTATGATCCACGTAAATATCTTGGACCAGCTCGTGACACAATTAAAGAAACTGTTATCGGCAAGATTCGTGAATTTGGGTCTTCTAATAAAGCATAATTGTATAGATAATCGAGTCAGCTTGTGAATTACAGCTATTAGGAAACCGCCTTTTTAGGGCGGTTTCAGTGTATTCAAAATTTCAATTAGGGGTGGAAAAAATGAAATTTTTTATAGATACAGCAAATATGGAAGAAATTCAACAGGCATTTGAATTAGGAATCGTATCAGGTGTAACAACTAATCCTTCTCTTGTAGCTAAAGAAAAAAATGTTTCTTTCCATGATCGTTTAAAAGAAATTACAAATTTAGTACCTGGATCCGTTAGTGCTGAGGTTATTGCTCTAGATGCTGAAGGAATGGTGAAGGAGGGAAGAGAGCTAGCGAAAATAGCTCCAAATATTACAATCAAAGTTCCAATGACCCCTGAAGGCTTAAAAGCTGTACATATTTTTAATGCTGAAGGAATAAAAACAAATGTAACCTTAATTTTTAGTGCAAATCAAGCATTATTAGCGGCTAGAGCAGGTGCGACATATGTTTCTCCTTTCTTAGGAAGACTTGAGGATATCGGTCATAATGGAGTTGAGCTTATTTCGACAATATCAGAAATTTTCGCTATACATCAAATTAAAACCGAAATCATTGCAGCTTCCATTCGTCATCCTCAACATGTTACAGATGCTGCTTTAGCTGGAGCGCATATAGCTACTGTACCATTTAAAGTTATTAATCAATTATTTAAACATCCACTAACGGATAAAGGGATCGAACAATTTTTGCAAGATTGGAATACTCGTTTGAAAAAATAAAAAATTTAAAAGTTTTACCGTACTAATAATAAAAAATATGTTTGGCAAAACTAATATTATTTAGAACTATTTCCCATATTCGTTTTTATAATGATTGTGTAATATGTTAAAGTCTTGTGCTTGATTGATCTATTTCACTACTTAATCAATTTAAAAGGTAAAACAATGGTTGATAAGAAGAGTTTTGTTTCATTCTTAACTGATATATTGGTTCATTCATGTGAATGTATCTCATGCCTTTCAGCCGAGCTGAAAGGTTGACCTGTATAAAGGAATGTATAATGATAGAATATCTAAAATATGTTCATTTATAGAGGTCATAAATGAGCCAAACATATTTGTGAACAATTATTTAGTCAGATTGTAAGAAGCCTATTTATATGAGTTTTCGTTTAATCATCTCAAAATTCACGAAAAAAAAGCTGAAAATAGCTAATGTTTTTGGTCTTGGAAGGGAGTCTAAAATGGAAAAATTGAAGATTGCAGGGGGATATCCATTAAAAGGAACAATAAAAGTTAGTGGCGCGAAAAATAGTGCTGTTGCTTTGATTCCTGCTACAATCCTTGCCGAATCCCCTGTAACAATTGAAGGCTTGCCAGATATTTCAGATGTAGCTACATTAAAAACATTATTAGAAGAAATTGGTGGAGAGGTTTTCTTTGAGGATGGGAATATGGTCGTTGATCCGACCAAAATGGTTTCAATGCCCCTTCCGAATGGAAAAGTGAAAAAGCTTAGAGCCTCATATTACTTGATGGGTGCGATGCTTGGTAGATTTAATAAAGCTGTCATAGGATTACCTGGAGGTTGTCATCTAGGCCCTAGGCCAATTGATCAACATATTAAAGGCTTTGAAGCGCTTGGAGCAAAGGTAACAAATGAACAGGGAGCTATTTATTTACGTGCCGATGAGTTAAGAGGGGCAAGAATTTACTTAGATGTCGTTAGTGTTGGAGCAACGATAAATATAATGTTGGCGGCTGTTAAAGCAAAAGGTAAAACAATTATCGAAAATGCAGCCAAGGAGCCAGAAATAATTGATGTTGCCACGTTACTGACAAATATGGGAGCAAAGATAAAGGGTGCAGGAACCGATGTTATTCGTATCGAAGGTGTTGAAACTTTAAAGGGGTGCCGTCATACAATTATTCCGGACAGAATTGAAGCAGGAACATTTATGCTCTTAGGAGCAGCTGCAGGGGAAGGGGTACTTATTGATAATGTAATCCCCCATCATTTAGAATCATTAACGGCAAAGCTTCGAGAAATGGGTATACCAATTGAAGTAAGCGATGAGCAAATTTTCATTGGCAAAGGAGAAAAGCTAAAAGCGGTTGATATTAAAACGCTTGTTTATCCTGGTTTTCCAACAGATTTGCAGCAACCATTTACAAGCCTCTTAACAAAGGCTGAAGGTTCTTCAGTTGTTACAGATACGATATATTCTGCTCGTTTTAAACATATTGATGAACTTCGGAGAATGAATGCAAATATTAAAGTAGAAGGAAGATCGGCAATTATTAATGGGCCAACAACCCTTCAAGGAGCAAAAGTAAAAGCGAGTGACTTAAGAGCAGGAGCCGCATTGGTAATTGCAGGACTAATGGCAGAGGGGATTACTGAAGTTACGGGTTTAGAGCATATTGATCGTGGCTATAGTAATCTTGTTGAAAAGCTTGAAGGCTTAGGAGCAACCATCTGGCGTGAAAAAATGACAGAAGAAGAAGTAGAGCAGCAAAAAAGTTTATAAAACGATGTCCTTTGAATAGAATCAACAAAACTTTTGTTAAATGTGCTATAATAAAAAGGAATTGTGTTATACCATTTGTGGTTAAACAACAAAAGTTGTTGATGATATAGGAGGAAGAATGATGGAACGAAGCTTATCGATGGAGTTAGTTCGTGTAACTGAGGCAGCTGCGCTTGCTTCTGCTCGTCTAATGGGGAGAGGGAAAAAGCCTGAGGCTGATGATGCCGCTACTTCTGCTATGCGAGATGTATTTGATACAATCCCAATGAAAGGTACAGTAGTTATTGGAGAAGGTGAAATGGACGAAGCTCCAATGTTATACATTGGGGAAAAGCTTGGTACTG
This sequence comes from Heyndrickxia sporothermodurans, assembly GCA_018333075.1. GTDB lineage: Bacteria > Bacillota > Bacilli > Bacillales > Bacillaceae_C > Heyndrickxia > Heyndrickxia sporothermodurans_A. The sequence goes on from BORH01000008.1 coordinate 106,498, forward strand.
GCTATGGACCGAGAGTGGATGTTGCTGTAGATCCGCTTGAAGGAACCAATATCGTTGCATCAGGAGGATGGAATGCATTAGCGGTGTTAGCGGTAGCAGACCATGGAAATTTGCTTCATGCTCCAGATATGTACATGGATAAAATTGCTGTAGGACCAGAAGCTGTTGGACAAATAGATATTAATGCATCTGTTCTAGATAATCTTAAAGCGGTAGCAAGAGCAAAAAACAAAGATATTGAGGATGTTGTGGCAACTGTTCTAAATAGACCAAGGCATGAACATATTATTGCACAACTACGGGAAGCTGGAGCAAGAATTAAACTTATTAATGATGGCGATGTAGCTGGTGCCATTAATACAGCCTTTGATCATACTGGTGTAGATATTTTATTTGGATCTGGCGGTGCTCCAGAAGGAGTTATTGCTGCTGTTGCGTTAAAATGCTTGGGAGGGGAATTGCAAGGCAGACTTCTTCCTCAAAACGAAGCTGAAATACAACGCTGTGCAAAGATGGGCTTAGATGATATAAATAAAGTATTGCGAATGGAAGATCTCGTTCGTGGAGATGACTGCATCTTTTCAGCAACAGGAGTTACCGATGGAGAGCTTCTTCGAGGAGTACAATTTAAAGGATCTTATGGATCCACACATTCAGTAGTTATGCGTGCAAAGTCTGGAACCGTTCGTTTTATAGATGGGCGACATAGCTTAAAGAAAAAACCGAATCTAGTAATTAAGTAAGGATGCCATATAAAGTCTTTAAAAACCTTTCCAAATATTAATAAATTTGTACAGGTTCATCCCTGTGCAAATTTATTTCCTTCCTTTTTATTGATTCTTTTTCGTAGATATGGTTAAAATAGATATTGTTTTGTATTATTAATAATGAACTTCAAAAGCTTCTAAATCTTCGTTATTTTCTGATTATACTCTTTCCTTCATCTCTATTGATTGAATAGGGTCTTACAGCAGGTACTCTCATTAACCTTAGGTGAGAACTTCTTAGTCACCATCATGAAAATACAGGGTTTCCTCTAGTTATTCGTTTTTATCGGATACGTTCATGATGATTTTTAAATGTAACGCAATATTTATATGAATCTTAGTCATTGAAAAAATTAAAGTGTGGTGTAGATATGGAAAGTTTATCAATTTCAAGTCTTGATAATATGACATTAAAGGAACTGTACGCATTAGCACGTGAGTATAAAGTTTCCTACTATAGTAAATTAACAAAAAAAGAATTAATTTTTGCGATTTTAAAAGCACGAGCTGAACAAGAGGGCTATTTCTTTATGGAAGGTGTTCTGGAAATTATTCAATCTGAAGGCTTTGGGTTCTTAAGACCAATTAATTACTCCCCAAGTTCAGAGGATATTTATATTTCTGCCTCTCAAATTCGCCGATTTGATTTAAGAAATGGAGATAAAGTCTCTGGAAAAGTACGGCCTCCTAAAGAGAATGAACGCTACTATGGTTTACTTCATGTAGAAGCTGTTAATGGAGATAATCCTGAAACAGCAAAAGAGCGAGTGCATTTTCCTGCACTAACACCATTATATCCAGACAGACAAATTAAATTAGAAACAGCTTCTAATAAACTATCTACCCGGATTATGGATTTAATTTCTCCTGTAGGCTTTGGACAGCGTGGTTTAATTGTCGCTCCACCAAAGGCTGGAAAAACAATGTTATTAAAAGAGATAGCTAATTCAATCACAACAAACAATCCTGATGCAGAACTAATTGTCTTATTAATTGATGAGCGTCCTGAAGAAGTTACAGATATTGAACGTTCGGTTAATGCAGAGGTGGTTAGCTCTACCTTTGATGAAGTTCCTGAGAACCATATTAAAGTGGCGGAACTAGTTTTGGAAAGAGCGATGAGGCTTGTTGAGCATAAGCGGGATGTTATTATACTTATGGACAGTATTACTCGTCTAGCTCGAGCTTACAATTTAGTTATTCCTCCAAGTGGAAGAACACTTTCAGGTGGTATTGATCCTGCGGCATTCCATAGACCGAAACGCTTTTTTGGAGCGGCACGTAATATCGAGGAAGGCGGAAGTTTAACTATTTTAGCAACTGCACTTGTTGAAACTGGATCTCGAATGGATGATGTAATTTACGAGGAGTTTAAAGGAACAGGAAATATGGAATTACATTTAGATCGTTCGTTGTCTGAAAAACGCATATTCCCTGCAATAGATATTCGCCGCTCAGGAACTCGTAAGGAAGAATTATTAGTACCGAAAGAACATTTAGATAAGCTATGGGCAATACGTAAATCTATGACAGATTCTCCAGATTTTGTAGAAAGATTTTTACGGAAGTTGAAGAGAACAAAATCTAACGAAGAATTTTTTGAAGTGCTTTCAGCTGAAATGAAGGGCAGTACAACAGGAAGACGGACTGTATAATTTTAGTGAATAAATGGAAGTTATTTGTTAATATTGAGTTGTTGCATTTCAAAATATAGCTTGTTATAATATATCCATGTGTTTGTGAAATTCTTATGGTTGAGTGGAAGGTTTGCAGTTTAACTTTCTAAGGAAAAGAAACCATATAGAAATATATAACTCTGTTTCGTAATGACTCAGGGCAAAGGAGATGAAAAGAATGAAAGCAGGTATTCATCCAGGATACAAAAAAGCGATGGTTAAATGCGCTTGTGGAAATGAATTTGAAAGTGGTTCAGTAAAAGAAGAAATTCGTGTAGAGGTATGCTCAGAATGTCATCCATTCTACACTGGACGTCAAAAATTCGCTTCTGCTGACGGACGTGTTGATCGATTCAATAAAAAATATGGTCTTAAACAAAAATAATAAAAAAACAGGCAAGAACGCTTGCCTGTTTTTTATTTCTTTATAAAAGATTAATTACATAGAAATGTTGATAAAAGCAAGAATTCATCAACATTTCTTTCAAATACAGTGTCATAAAAAGTAATCATTACTTTGTAACAAGTATAAATTTGAGTCGGAGAGGAACTAATACGATGTATGTTATGAATCATTCAGGTTGGATTGAGGTCATATGTGGCAGTATGTTTTCAGGAAAATCGGAAGAGCTGATTAGACGTGTACGCCGTGCACAATTTGCTAAACAGGAAATTGCCGTTTTTAAACCACAATTGGATAATCGTTATAGTAAAGAAGCGGTTGTTTCACATAATGGTACCTCTGTTATTGCCCATCCGATTGAACGGGCTAGCGATATCTTTAAGAAAATAACTTCTAATGTAGATATAATTGCAATTGATGAAGCACAATTTTTTGATGAAGAAATTGTTGATGTTGTTCAAACCTTAGCAAATAGTGGGCATAGGATAATTTTAGCGGGTCTTGATCAAGATTTCCGCGGTGTTCCTTTTGGGCCAATGCCCAAATTAATGGCGATAGCAGAATTAGTAACTAAATTGCAGGCTGTTTGTACAGTTTGTGGTTCTCCTGCAAGTCGTACTCAGCGCCTGATTAATGGGAAGCCAGCTTGTGCGGATGACCCAGTCATTTTAGTTGGAGCGTCCGAGGCTTATGAAGCTCGTTGTCGTCATCATCATGAAGTGCCATCAGGAATGAGTGTTTCGACAGATCAAATAGTTAATCAAATAAAGTAAGCTCCCATATTTTTTATGGGAGTTTTTTTATTAATAATAAAAATAAATTTCATAAAACAGAAAAACGATTTGTCAAATCTTGAGGGCATAATCGTTTACTGCAGTTAAGTTTCAGGTCCGAGTCTTACATAAACTATTCCCTATAGGAAAACATAATCCCATGGAGGTGTTTATCATGTGGAGAAAGACAATTGGTTTTTTTATTGTTATAGGGCTGCTTGCTGGCTGCGGTTCTAATCAGTTAAATAACAATGCAGTTACGAATAATAAACAAAATAAAATGAGGAAGATTTCAAGCAATCCAACTGATCAAAATCCAAATATGGTTGATTTAAGACAGGGAAACCCTAAAACAGTTGGAAACGATGTAGATAATGCAAAATATGTAGTTAGGCACTATAAAGATTATAAAGATCCAACAGTGTGGATAAATGGCAATAATATGTGGGTAACTGCCCATACTAATCGAAGCTTAACTGCAAATAAACGCATGAAAGAAGAAGCAGCACTTCATAAAAAATTAATCCAAGCATTACCAAGATACGATATTAATGTGAAAATAGAAGAGAAGTAAAGATTGATTGATGCCAGAACCAATTAGGATCTGGCATTTTTATAAGAATATGTTAACGATTATTGCTACAAAGTAGCTTCTCTAATAAGGAAATTATAAAAGTGACGGCTAGGGCTTATATGAAAGTAGCCTTTTCATTTCTGTGCTTTACTCTTATAGCTTGGGTATACTATAATAGTACTGTTATGGACAAATAGAAAGTGTGAGTTCTTAAAGGTTGAAAAGGATTAAAATCTGGCCAATCTGAGCCTCCACTTTGATATAGAGGTGAAAGGCAATGTTTGATCGATTGCAAGCAGTGGAAGATCGTTATGAAAAGCTAAATGAGCTTTTAAGCGATCCAGAAATTGTAAATGACACGAAAAAGCTAAGAGAATACTCCAAAGAACAATCAGACATCCAAGAAACTGTTATGGTTTATCGTGAATATAAAGATGTACAACAACAATATAAAGATGCAAAAGCTATGTTAGAAGAAAAGCTAGATGCAGAAATGAAGGAAATGGTGAAAGAAGAGATCAATGAATTAGAGGAACAAATTGAAAACTTCGAAGAACGTTTAAAAATCCTTCTTGTACCGAAAGATCCTAACGATGATAAAAACGTTATTATGGAAATTCGCGGAGCAGCTGGCGGTGATGAAGCTGCACTATTTGCTGGAGATTTGTACCGTATGTACAGTCGTTTTGCTGAAACTCAAGGGTGGAAAACAGAAGTCATTGAAGCAAGTACAACAGGTGTTGGTGGTTATAAAGAAATTATCTTTATGATTAATGGGAAAGGGGCCTTTTCAAAATTAAAGTTTGAAAATGGTGCCCATCGTGTTCAACGTGTTCCTGAAACAGAATCAGGTGGTCGAATTCATACATCTACAGCTACTGTTGCCGTTCTTCCAGAGGCAGAGGAAGTAGAAGTGGAAATCCACGAAAAGGATATTCGTGTAGATACATTTGCTTCAAGTGGACCTGGTGGACAAAGTGTTAATACAACTATGTCTGCTGTACGTTTAACACATATCCCAACAGGTACAGTAGTTTCTTGTCAGGATGAAAAATCACAAATTAAAAATAAAGAAAAAGCTATGAAAGTGTTACGTGCGCGTGTTTATGACAAATTCCAACAGGAAGCACAAGCAGAATATGATGCAAACAGAAAATCTGCTGTAGGTACAGGAGATCGTTCTGAACGTATTCGTACTTATAATTTTCCGCAAAACCGTGTAACCGATCATCGAATTGGATTAACGATTCAAAAATTGGATCAAATCCTTCAAGGAAAAATAGACGAGATTATTGATGCTCTTATTTTAGAGGATCAATCTCATAAACTTGAAAGTGTGAACGATTAATGGATGAATTTCAAAAGGTATTTGAAGCTCTTAAATGGGCTTCTTCTTTTTTACAGAAAAATAACCGTGATGCAAATGCAGGTGAAATTTTACTGCGCCATTTCTTACAAATGACTAGAGCTCAACTATTCGCAAATCAGCAGCTCATTCTTTCTGATTCGGTAAAGGAATCTTTTCTCCAAGCCATCTATGATCATGTAAAAGGTGTACCTATTCAACATATAATGGGCTTTGAAGAGTTTTATGGACGAAGATTCAATGTTAATTCACATGTACTTATACCGAGACCGGAAACAGAGGAGCTTATTTATGAAGCTTTGAAAAAAATTAATCATACCTTTTCTAATCAGAATGGATTAAGGCTGATTGACATTGGTACTGGCAGCGGGATTATCTCTATTACAATGAAATTGGAATGTCCTTTTCTTGATGTAACAGCTATTGATATTTCTCCTCAAGCCCTAGATATTGCAAAAACAAATGCAATGAATCTAAAAGCAGATATTGACTTTTTACATGGAGATTTACTTCAACCGATTTTAAATAAACAAGAAAAGGTAGATATTATTTTATCCAACCCACCCTATATTCCGGATGAAGACATCCATGTCTTATCAGAAGTTGTAAAAGATTATGAACCACATCAAGCGCTTTTTGGTGGTGTAGATGGTCTCGACTATTATCGAAAGCTAATGCAGCAAATTCCTTTAATTATCCAAAAGAAAGCGATCATTGGTTTCGAAATCGGAATGGGACAGGGAAAGCAAGTGGCAAAATTGTTGAATGAAACTTTTCCTAATGGTCATACTGAAATTATTTACGACATTAATGGCAAGGATCGAATGGTGTTTTGTCAATTGTGATGGTTATATGTGCAATTCTTCCTGTTTAATTATTGGTGATAATGACAAGTGTTAACCTCTAAAATAAAGAGATTAACACTTCTTTTTTTTGAAATTTAAAGTTTACTAGTTTAAGATTTGTATTTTCTGTCCACACTGTCTTATTGAAGGGACGGGGAGAGAAATGAATAAAAAAAATTATGCTTTACTATATATTGTGATTTTATCGATTGGAACCATTTTAAGTTTATATATACCTAAGCAGGAAACTGCTGCAGAGGGAGCCATTGTCATTCCTGATGAGGCGGTTCGCCTTCGGATTCTCGCAAATAGTGATTCACAAAGGGATCAAGCATTAAAACGAAAAATTCGTGATGAAGTCAATAAGGAAATAACCAAATGGGTTGAAAAATTAGAATCGATAAAGGATGCAAGAGAAGTCATCCAATCACATCTTTCAGATATCGAAAAAATTGCTAAGCAAGTACTTATTAAAGAGAATAGTAGCCAATCAGTGAAAGTTGAGTTTGGTCAAGTGCAATTTCCAACAAAGCTGTATGGACAATTTTTATACCCTGCAGGTGAATACGAAGCGGTTTTAATTACGTTAGGAAAAGGAGAAGGAGCTAATTGGTGGTGTGTGCTATATCCTCCACTATGTTTTATGGATTTCTCAAATGGAGTTGCAGTGAGCCCAGGATTTGATGGAAAAGAAGAGAAGGAAGCCTCGAAAGTTAGCAATGAAAATAATCAAAAGAAAATAGTGGAACATAAAGATACGACAAGGCAACCTAATAAAGATCAACAAAATGAAAAAATACAAAAAACTAATGAGGTGGAAGAAAAAGAACAGCCTCTTTATGTCAAAGAAGATGATGATCAAGTAAAAGTGAAATTTTTTATTGCTGAGCTTATTCGAAAAATATTTTAAAGGAGCGTTAGGTCGCTTCTTTTTTTGCTGTTTATGATGATCTTATCTAATTCTTCAGCAGTCTATTTGGTTCTATTTTTTTATCTCTATCATATGGTTTAGTAGGGAGATTAATAGACTTAGGAGGATGAATGATGCATGTAATAAGAAATGGGGAAAAAAGGGATGTAAAAAAAGTAGAGCAATTTTTATCTAGTGGAAAGGTTAGTTTTGAAGGGGTAGAAACAAATATTAACTATTTTCTATTAGTTGAGGATTTAGAGGGGAATTTACTAGCTACATTAGGCATAGAGCCAGTTAATAATGTGGGAATTCTTCGTTCCATGGTAGTTAAAATGGAAATCAAGGAAGAGGATCTTCTCATTATTTTTCAGCATATGTATAAATTAGCTGTTTCCAAAAAGTTATCCGCACTCTACTTAACAACTAACAATGCAAAATCCATTCCTTTATTTCAAGTAATGGGTTTTGAAAAAATTGAAAGATCGCAGCTCCCAAGTGAATTTGAGATTTCATCATATGGTAGCCAGTTATTAACTTATTCACAAGCAATCTATATGAAAAAGGGGATTTAAGGTCAGTTTGCTTCTTTTTACGATCTTTATGAAAATGATTTTAGAAAGATACTCACATTATTCTCAAAAGTTATCCACCATTTAATTAGAATTATCCACATATTGTGGATAATACTTGTGTTCATCTTCACTTTTTAATATACTTTCAGTGTATAAATAATTGTGAACGTTTCCTGGTTAGGAGATAAATATAGACAAAATAAGCTGAAATTCGATAAAAACGATTGAGGTAAACAGACGGATTTCAACATTGTAAAAAAGGTGGAAGTTATGAAGACAATTCAGTGGTTTGTGGATAATAATGTGGATACTTTTTCGAGTCATCCACAGTTAGAGGAAGTAGCTAAGCTATTGCAGGAAAATGAGGTCGTTGCTTTTCCAACGGAAACGGTATATGGTTTGGGCGCCAATGCAAAATCCGATGCCGCGGTAGCAAAGATTTATGAAGCAAAGGGAAGACCAAGTGATAATCCACTTATTGTCCACATTGCAGAAACTGGTCAATTGGAAGAACTAGTAGAAGATCTTTCCGAAACGGCCAAAAAGTTGATCGATCATTTCTGGCCAGGACCACTAACGATCATTTTAAAAAGAAAGCCAAATGTACTCTCAGAGAAAGTGACAGCTGGACTGGAAACTGTTGCTATCCGTATGCCAGATCATCCAGTTGCACTAGAGATTATTCGAAAGGCTCAACTGCCTATAGCGGCTCCTAGTGCGAACAGTTCAGGGAAACCAAGTCCCACAGCAGCTACTCATGTGTTAGAGGATTTAAATGGACGAATTGCTGGAGTGGTAGATGGAGGGGGAACTGGTGTTGGGCTGGAATCAACGGTTGTTGATTGTACGCAGGAAAAGCCAATGATTCTTCGCCCAGGTGGAGTGACTAAAGAGGAGCTTGAAAAGGTTGTAGGTGAAGTGTTTATAGATCCTGCTCTTGAAAATGATAAAATTAGCCGTCCTAAATCTCCGGGAATGAAGTATACGCATTATGCTCCAAATGCACCTGTATATTTAGTGGAAGGTACAACCGCATTTATCCAAGAGTTAATTGCTAATAAGCGAGAAAAAGGATTAAGGGTGGGGGTTATTGCTACTGAAGAGACAGAAAACGTGTATCAAGCTGATGTAGTTTCAATTTGTGGACAACGGAGCGATTTAAAAACAGTTGCTCATACTTTATACGATACTTTACGTGAATTTAATAATAAGGATGTTGATATCATTTTTTCTGAGGTTTTTCCACAGGAAGGAATCGGTTTAGCGATTATGAACCGATTAGAAAAAGCAGCGGGACATAGATGGATACATCAGCATTAACGTATAAAATTTTTGAATGATATTCTATTCGTCCTTGGACGTGCATATGTTTTCTTTAAGCACGTCCAAAGGAGGAAATGGAATGATGGAAATCATTGCAGAACTATTTACATTAATGATTATGGCATTTGCCTTGGGAATGGATGCTTTTTCAATTGGACTTGGTATGGGAATGCTTAAGCTGCGATATAAACAAATTTTTTACATAGGTTTAACGATTGGAATTTTTCATGTTTGGATGCCGTTACTTGGAATTCTGACCGGACACTTTATTTCCGATAGATTCGGAACGGTTGCTCAATATATCGGAGGCGTTCTTCTAGTGATTTTAGGAATACAAATGTTTGCATCCAGTTTTAAAAAGGAAGAACGAACAATTATTAAACCATATGGCTGGGGGTTAATTTTTTTTGCCTTAAGTTCTAGTCTCGATAGCTTTTCAGTTGGGCTTTCACTTGGAATATTTGGTGCTCGTACTGTAGCTGTACTGGTATGCTTTGGAATTGCTGCAACCGTATTAACTTGGGCAGGTTTGATAATAGGTAGAAAGTTCCAAGGGTATATAGGCTCATATAGTGAAGCATTAGGAGGGTGTGTTCTTTTAGGGTTTGGTATAAAATTACTAATTTTTATATAAAACCTTATTGTAGTTTTTAGTGTAAAAACCGCTTGATATAAAGTTATCTATTGATTTTCACATAAAAAATGATAAAGACAAGCAAAGTTTTTTTATTTTGCTTGTCTTTAATTTTTCATATTAATTTTCAAAAGCTTACTATTGAATTTGAGCCTTTTCGACTATAATAAAAAGAGAACAATAGAAGGATCTACATTTGGAGGGAATTATTTCATTGAATATCTTATTCATATGTACAGGGAATACGTGTCGTAGTCCGATGGCAGAGGCGATTTTAAAAAGTAAAAATATAAAGAACCTATCAATAAAATCGGCAGGGATTTATGCAATGGATGGTCAGTATGCTTCCAAACAAGCTCAACAAGTTCTTGAAGAAAATGATATTCAGCATCAGCATTTATCCAAGATGCTAGTTGAGGAGGATGTTAATTGGGCTAATTTCATTTTTACTATGACAATGAATCATAAATCTTTTATAAAAGAAATGTATCCATTTGCTGCCGATAAAACTTTTACATTAAAAGAGTTTGTAAATAAGCACGAAAAAAACGTTGATGTAATGGATCCGTTCGGTGGAGATTTATATACGTATAGGGAAACATTTAATGAATTAACAGAACTTATTGAAAAATTAGCGAGTAGTATAAATAAACCATAGTAGTGATATTAAAAAATTTAGTAACTATCTAATTTAAGGTGCAGTTTTGGGGAAAAGGATTAAGTAAGATTGCTAAAAAGATAATTTAAAACAACTTGGGGGAGAGGGTCTAAAAATGAAAAAGAAATATAAGTTTGGCCTTAGAAAAAAACTCGTTGTATTTGTTACATTACTTGCTTTAGTTACATATTCAACCAGTTTCTTTTTTATAAGTATTGTTCATGCGAAATTTGCATCAAATATCGATGAATCCGTTTTTACTAGTATTACACTTTTATTGGGAATTTTTTGGACAGGCTTACTCGCTTATTTTGTGGCAGGGGTTATTACAAAGCCACTTCAAAGATTGGAGCATGCAGCCATTCAAGCTAGTCTAGGAAATATCCAAAAAGATGTGGACTTGCCTAAATCTGATGATGAAATACGTTCATTAGGAACGGCATTTAATCAAATGCTATCAAATATACGTTTAATGGTTCAAAGCATCGAGGAAAATTTTCAACAAACGAATGGAAACGTCCTTTCTATTTCAGAAAAAGCAACAAGAGCAACAGAACAAGCAGAAAGCATTGCACATACAATTGGTGAAATCTCTGCAGGTGCTGAAAGCTCTGCAATAGCAATACAATCAACAGCTGAATCAGTTGAAGACATTATTCAAATAGCATATAAGGTTCAAGAAAATGCTAAGTCATCTGAGCAGGTATCAGAAGAAATGGTGAAAGAATTAAAGGAAAGTAAAGAAGTTGTCAATTCCTTAATACATGGAATTGATATGCTAGCGAAAGAAAATCAAGAGTCTTTACAGGTAGTGCGCGATTTGGAAGGAAATGCTAAAAGGGTAGAACAAATTATTCTATTAGTAGGAGATATTGCCGCACAAACTAATTTGCTTGCATTAAATGCGTCGATTGAAGCAGCGCGCGCAGGGGAGCATGGAAAAGGGTTTGCTGTAGTAGCAGAAGAAGTTCGTAAATTAGCCGATGAAAGTGCTAAGGCAGTACAAGGAATTTCTGAGCTAATACAAAACATACAAAGTGGTGTAGATCGCGTAGTTAAACAAATCACAGATCAGGTTGCAACTGCAAATCGTGAAGCGTCAAAAGGTGCTAAAACCAATGAAGTCATTGAAGCAATGACAAGTACGATTCATATTGTAGCAGATAAAGTAAAAGGTATTTCAACACTTGTTGACAAACAAATGGAAAGTGTTCAGCTTACATCTACACAGTCACAAGAGGTTGCGGCCATTGCTGAAGAAACATCTGCAGGAGCTGAAGAGGTAACAGATGCTACACGAGAACAAGCAGCTGTGATGGAAAATGTCGAACAACTTGTGTTCGAATTAAAAGAGCACGCAGAAAAATTAAAGGCAACCATTTCACAATTTCATTTATCATAATAAAATAGAAAAAGACATTTTCGGCTGAAAATGTCTTTTTTTTAATTATACTATTTTGCGACAACTTGTTTTTGTGGACTTTCTTGCAATTTTGCGGATGCAGCAGTTACGTTCACACGTTTAATAAAGAAGGCAGCAATAAAGGCAATCGCCGCAATAAGAACAGAAACAGTAAAGGAATCGTTAATTCCATTAATTGTTGCTTCCATTAATAAATGTCCTTTCATTTGTGCTAATGTTTCAGGACTTGGCTGCTCTGTTAATTTGCTCATTGCTTTAGATATTAAATCTTCTGCATGATGTTTTGTACGAGAGCTCATTACTGTAACAAGCAATGCGGTACCAATAGCTCCTGAAACCTGTGAAAGAGTACTGTTCATAGCTGTGCCATGTGGATTCAATTTTTGTGGCAATTGGTTTAACCCATTTGTCATTACTGGCATCATTACCATAGACATCCCGAACATCCGAACCGTATACATAATAATTAGAGTGGTATAGGTTGTTGAATCGGTTAACTGACTAAAAGCATATGTGGTACCGACAGTTATTAATAATCCAATTAATGCAAGAGCTTTGGCTCCGTATTTATCAAATAGTTTTCCAGTGATTGGAGACATAATACCCATCACAATGGCACCTGGAAGCATTAAAAGGCCTGAATCCATCGGTGAGATGCCTCGAATTTGTTGTAAATAAATAGGCATTAGGATCATTGCTGAAAACATGGCCATATTAATTAAGATTGAAATCGCAGATGCTAATGCGAACATAGGGTACTTATAAACTCGAAAGTCAAGTATTGGCTGTTCTAATCGAAGCTGACGTATGATAAATGAAGCTAATGATAGTGCACCAACAATCAAGGTAATATACACAGCTGGGCTTCCCCAACCTTTATCTCCTGCAGAACTGAATCCATAAAGCAAGCCACCAAACCCAATACTTGAGAGAACTAAGGATAAGGCATCAATTGTAATAGATACTTTTTCCTTTTTATCTTTAAGTTTAAAGAAAGCGAAAGTTAGAACGATTACTGCAAATGGAATGATCATATAGAATAGTGTTCTCCAATCATAATGCTCAACAATCCATCCAGATAATGTTGGGCCAATGGCTGGAGCAAAAATCATAACTAAACCAAATATCCCCATTGCTCCTCCGCGTTTTTCAATTGGGAAGCTAGTCAGCAGAACATTCATTAATAATGGCATCATTACAGCTGATCCCGCAGCTTGAATCATTCTACCAGTTAAAAGTATAGGGAAAACACCAGCTAGGGCTGATGTGATGGTACCAATTGTAAATAATAACATCGCTGTGATAAATAATTGTCGAACAGAAAATTTCTGAATCAGGAAGGCAGTGGTAGGAATAAGAATTCCATTGACTAACATATATCCTGTCGCTAACCACTGGATGGTGGTTTCTTTTACATCTAAATCTTTCATCATTGAGGGTAATGCTACATTAAGTAATGTTGAATTTAGGATCGAAACGAAAGCACCTGCTAGTAAAATAGCAATCATACCATAAGGTGACTGTTTCGGAGCTTTTATAGTTGTACTCATAACTTTCCTCCTTTATTTAAACTAACAGTATATTTTTTTATACAACAATTCTACAAATGAATATAATACTCTCAACTTTTCTTTTTAGCAATAAAAAAAACTTGGATTTTCTTTATTTGTTATCTAGTAAAAAATACGTTAGTATAGCTTTGATAATAAAAGTCCCATCAAACTGAAGGGTGATGTAAATGTACGACAGAAAACAGCAGGTCATTCAAAAGGCACATCAGCTATTTATTGAAAAGGGCTTCCAGGCTACATCTATACAAGAAATTTTAGATTTCAGTGGAATTTCTAAAGGTACTTTTTACAATTATTTCCCATCAAAAAGTGAGTTGTTTAAAGAAGTATTCAAATCGATTCAAACAACGCATGAGAGGGAAAGAGATGAATTATTAATCGGTGAAAATTTAGATGATATAGAAATTTTTGTAAACCAGTTAGATTTAATGATGCAATCCAATCATAAGAACAAACTATTTTCTCTTGTCGAGGAGGTAATTGTTTCGAATGATACGGAATTAAAGCAATTTATTAAAAGAATCCAATTATTGCATATAAAATGGATGTATACTCGTTTCTTGGATTTATTTGGAGAAGAGAAGAAACCTTATCTATTAGATTGCACCGTGCTTTTTTTCGGAATGATGCACCAGATGCTCCATTTTAATTTCATTAATAAAGAACCACAAAAACAAGGTATCGAAATCATTCGTTATTGTATTAATCGGATTAGAAATATAGTAAATGATGTAAGCGGTTCACATGTCCAACTGCTTAATCCCCATTTATTAAGTGAATGGCTATCAGATGTTCATGATGATCATGGTGACAAGTTTCTTAATGATTTTTCCCAAGCATCAACCATACTAAGAAAAAAAATAATGCTATTGATTCAGGATGAATATGAAAAAATGAAATATCTTCAAATTTTAGACTTTATTCAAGAGGAACTGACGAACACGAAAATTCCAAGGGTTTTCTTGATTGAGAGTTCTCTTTTATCTTTAACTCTATGTCCTCAATTGAAGGAAACAAAAGAATTAGATGGTTTTCATAAATTATTATCTAAATATGTGCTTAGGACCTAGCAGTCAAAAATATGTGAAAAAAAGGTAAAGTAGTTTCATCAGTCCTTTATAAAAAATAAAATATATGCAAGAATAGACGAAGAAGATCAATTACGAAATTGGGGGTATTTTAATGAAAGTAGCACTAGCATCAGATCATGGAGGCATCCATATTCGTGAGGAGATACGAAACCTGCTAGAGGAAATGGGAGTTGAATACCAAGATTTTGGGTGTGACTGTGAAACCTCTGTGGACTATCCAGATTATGCTTTACCTGTTGCTCAAAAAGTAGCGAATGGTGAGTTTGACCGTGGTATTCTAATATGTGGAACTGGGATAGGGATGAGCATCGCTGCTAATAAGGTAAAAGGAATTCGCTGTGCATTAGCACATGATGTGTTTAGTGCAAAAGCAACTCGTCAGCACAATGATACGAATATGCTTGCAATGGGTGAAAGAGTAATTGGACCAGGACTTGCCTTAGAGATTGTAAAGGTATGGTTGACAACTGATTTCGAGGGTGGCAGACATACTCGTCGTATTGAAAAAGTAACGAAGTTTGAGGAGCAAAATCTATAATTAGGTCTATTTCGCTGATTTAATATAAATAGAATAGGATTATCTTATTCAAAAAGTTAGAAATAACAATATATGTATCGACTAAGGACAATTGTATCAAAGAACAGTAAGTTGAAATTTCACAAATTTTGACAAATATCCATACCACTTTATTAAAGGTGAGGCTATTAAGATGGAAACAACGATTATGGAATGGGAAAGCCAGCTTAAGCAAATATTAAATGATTTTGCGTCTGTAGTATCTTTTAAACAGGGACAAATATTGATAGTTGGCTGCTCAACTTCAGAGGTAATAGGGGAAAGAATTGGTACAGCCGGTAGTGAGGAAGTGGCTTCTTTAATCTATAAGGAGTTATCTACTTTTGCTAAACGTTATGGAATGCACTTAGTCTTTCAGTGCTGTGAGCATTTAAATAGAAGTTTAGTGATAGAAAGGGAAGTGGCTGAACGTAACGGCTGGGAGGAAGTAGCTGTTGTTCCTGTTAGAAAAGCTGGAGGTGCGATGGCAACCTATGCTTATGCTCATTTAAATGAACCTATTGTAGTAGAATTTATTAAAGCTGATGTAGGGATCGATATTGGTGATACCTTTATTGGAATGCATTTGAAGCATGTCGCTGTTCCGGTAAGAGTAACGCAAAGAACTCTAGGTTCTGCCCATGTTACTTTAGCAAAGACCCGTCCAAAGTTAATTGGGGGTTCTCGTGCTGTATATGAGGAGCAGTTAAATGAGAATCAAAAGTCTTGTTAAAGGGGATTTATTCTATTAAATGAAACATTAAAGTTTTATGAAATAGTAGATTTTCTGGAACGTAAACTGTGTTAAAATAAAAAAGTATTTGACTATTTGTTGATGCAGGAGGGGACGTAAATGAGCAAGATAGCAGGACAAGACAGAGAAGTGTATCAAGCGATTCAAGATGAATTAAAACGTCAACAGACGAAAATTGAATTGATTGCTTCTGAAAATTTTGTAAGTGAAGCTGTTATGGAAGCGCAAGGGTCTGTTTTAACGAATAAATATGCAGAAGGATATCCTGGACGTCGTTATTATGGTGGTTGCGAGTATGTAGATGTTGTTGAAAATTTAGCTCGTGATCGTGCAAAAGAAATATTTGGTGCGGAGCATGTGAATGTCCAACCACACTCTGGCGCACAGGCGAATATGGCAGTATATTTTACTGTACTTAAGCCAGGTGACACAGTTCTAGGTATGAATCTTTCTCATGGAGGTCATTTAACTCATGGCAGTCCAGTTAACTTTAGTGGAGTGCAATATAATTTTGTTGAGTATGGAGTAGACGAACAAAGCCATACGATTGATTATGAAGATGTTTTGAATAAAGCTCGTGAACATAAGCCAAAGTTAATTGTTGCTGGTGCAAGTGCTTATCCTAGAGTAATTGATTTCAAAAAGTTCCGTGAAATTGCCGATGAAGTAGGCGCTTATTTAATGGTGGATATGGCTCATATTGCTGGTTTAGTAGCCTCAGGTTTGCATCCAAGTCCAGTTCCATATGCTGACTTTGTCACAACAACAACACATAAAACATTACGTGGCCCTCGTGGTGGTATGATTTTATGTAAGGAAGAGTTTGCAAAGAAAATTGATAAATCTATTTTCCCTGGAATTCAAGGTGGACCTTTAATGCATGTAATTGCTGCAAAAGCAGTAGCTTTTGGAGAAGTGCTAGAGGACAGCTTTAAGGAATATTCTCAAAATGTTGTTAATAATGCGAAACGTTTAGGTGAAACCTTAAAGAAAGAAGGATTGAATCTTGTTTCGGATGGAACGGACAACCATTTACTTTTACTAGATTTACGTTCTTTTGGATTAACTGGAAAAGTAGCGGAAAAAGTGCTAGACGATATAGGGATAACTGTGAATAAAAATACAATCCCATTTGATCCGGAGAGCCCATTTGTTACTAGTGGAATTCGCATTGGTACTGCAGCTGTAACTTCACGCGGCTTCGGTTTAAATGAAATGGATGAGATTGCTTCTATTATTGGTCATACTTTAAAGAATCATGAAGATGAAGTGAAATTAGAAGAAGCGCAAGCACGCGTGGCTGCGTTAACTGAAAAGTTCCCACTTTATCCAGAAAAATAAAATATAGAAAGGAGTTTGTTCTCTCGGTCTAACCTTGAGAATAAACTCCTTTTTCGTGTAGAATGGGAATGGTGTATTGAGTCGATTTAATTAAAAGGAGAGAAAAGAATGGGAAATGTTTTTGTAATAGATCATCCACTTATTCAGCATAAGTTAACATTTATTCGAGATAAAAATACTGGTACTAAAGAATTTCGTGAATTGGTAGATGAAGTGGCTGCTCTAATGGCGTATGAAATTACACGAGATATGCCGCTTCAAGAAATTGAAATCGAAACACCTGTTTGTAAGGCGAAGGCAAAAATTTTATCCGGTAAAAAAATTGGTATCGTACCCATTCTTCGAGCTGGAATTGGAATGGTAGATGGTGTATTGAATCTAATCCCTGCTGCAAAGGTTGGGCATATTGGCTTGTACAGAGATCCGAAAACGTTAAAGCCTGTTGAATACTATGTGAAGCTTCCAAATGATGTAGAGGAAAGAGATTTTATTTTAGTTGATCCAATGCTAGCTACAGGAGGATCTGCTGTAGAAGCTATTACTTCCTTGAAAAAACGAGGAGCTAAAAGCATAAAATTTATGTGTTTAATAGCTGCTCCTGAAGGTGTAGAAGCTATTAAAGAAGCACATCCAGATATTGATATCTATATTGCAGGACTAGATGAAAAACTTAATGAAAAAGGCTATATCATCCCTGGTTTGGGAGATGCAGGAGATCGATTGTTCGGAACAAAATAATACTTTTTCTACCCCTAGAATAGTTAGGAAAAAGAGAGTATTTACATCATGATAACGGTAGCTTCTATTTCCTATCTCTAAAAAAGGAGACAATGGATATGAAAAAAAAGATAAAAGTGATGACCATTTTTGGAACACGACCAGAAGCAATTAAAATGGCCCCATTAGTTCTCGAATTACAAAAGTATCCTGATACGATAGAATCGATTGTAGCGGTTACGGCCCAGCATCGCCAAATGCTTGATCAAGTGTTGGAGATATTTGGGGTTATCCCTGATTATGATTTAAATATTATGAAGGATCGTCAATCATTAATTGATATTACAACAAGAGGACTAGAAGGCCTTAACCGTGTGATGCAGGAAGCTCAACCTGATATTGTACTTGTTCATGGAGATACGACAACGACTTTTATTGCTAGTTTAGCAGCTTATTACAATAAGATTGTAGTTGGACATGTCGAAGCAGGGTTGCGAACTTGGAATAAATATTCACCTTATCCAGAGGAAATGAATCGACAATTAACGGGTGTATTAGCTGACTTGCATTTTTCTCCAACTGATAAAGCAGCTAATAATTTATTGAAAGAAAATAAAAAGGCTGAAAGTATTTTCATAACCGGTAATACTGCAATTGACGCATTAAAAACAACTGTAAAAAATGAGTATACTCATGAGGTATTAGAGAAGGTTGGACAAGATCGTTTAGTATTGTTAACTGCACATAGAAGAGAAAATCTTGGAAATCCAATGCGCAATATGTTTCGTGCCGTAAAAAGAATTGTTGAAGAGAACAAAGACATTCAAGTAGTCTATCCTGTTCACTTAAATCCAGCTGTACGAGAAATTGCTGCTGAAGTTTTGGGCAATGATTCACGTATCCATCTAATTGAACCACTTGATGTCATTGATTTTCATAATTTTGCTAGTCGATCCTATTTAATCATGACTGATTCAGGAGGAGTCCAAGAGGAAGCTCCATCACTTGGAGTTCCTGTACTAGTACTTCGTGAAACAACTGAACGCCCTGAAGGAATTGAAGCGGGTACACTTAAATTAGCTGGAGTAGATGAAGAAACTATTTATCAATTAGCAACTGAACTTTTAACAAGTCATGAGGCTTATGATCAAATGGCTAAAGCAACCAATCCATATGGTGATGGATTAGCCTCTACTCGAATCGTCGAGGCGATTCAATATTATTTTAAAGAGAAAAAGGATAAACCGAATAGCTTTAAACCAATGTAACAAAGGCGGAGAACATCCGTCTTTTTTCTTTTAATAGCTGAGTGAAAGGTTTATTAATAAATTACCTATTTTAAAGTTTACGTAGATTCGTCTTTAATACTTCAAATTTGAAGTTATTTATATGAAGAAAGGCACCCCGCACTAGTCTTTTTAAGAGTACCAGTTTTATGCATATCTTAATCTGGGAGTGAAAAGCTAATGAAAAATAAAAGGGGATGCTTCATGTGAGACGTACTATATTATTTTATTGTCTTGTTTTCTTATTTTTTCCTCAGCTTGTATCAGCAAAAGCCTGGAATATACCACCTTTGCCAAGTCCACCTCTTAATGAAGAAGTAGTTATGATATTTGCTACAAAAGGTCGACCAAATAAGGATGAAATTGAGAGTCAAATAAAAAAATTACCTTCGATAAGATTAAGAACTTTATTTACAGAAACCTTTGAAGGTTTTTCAGTACGTGGGAAAAGGAAGGACTTAACCTGTTTATCTCAAGCCTATCGAAAAATTACAGCTACGTATGAAAACAATTCCTTCAAGGTGGAGGAAATAAAACAATCCCCTTTAACTATAATTGGCGCAGAAAGGGCACAAAGATATTACGATTTAAAAGGAAATCCTTTAACAGGAAAAAGGATAAAAATAGGGATTATTGATACTGGAATTGACTATGCACACCCAGATCTAAGGGGAAATTTTAGTGGCGGCTATGATCTCGTTGATCGAGATAGTAATCCTATGGAAACACTTAAGCATGAAGGTAAACCAACGATGCATGGAACACATGTTGCAGGAATAATCGCTGCAAATGGACAAATGAAAGGAGTTGCACCCGAAGCAAAAATTTATGCGTACAGAGCATTGGGCGCGGGAGGATCGGGTACGACAGAACAGGTATTAGCAGCTATTGATCAATCTGTTAAGGATAAAATGGATATCATTAATCTTTCCTTAGGATCGAACATTAACGGACCAGATCTCCCCATTAGCATGGCATTAAATCATGCCGTTAGAAAAGGAATAATAGCTGTAACCTCAAATGGTAATTCAGGACCAAATATGTGGACGGTGGGAACACCTGGAACTGCCACAGAAGCAATATCTGTTGGAGCATCGACGTCGTTGATAGAGGTACCATATTTATCAGTAGGATCTTCTAATAACTTGATTAAATTAACGCCATTAATCGGTAGTGTAAAGTGGAAGTTAATTCAATCCTATCCCGTTAAATATATAGGTTTAGGTAAGAAAAGTGAGGCATTAAATGTTTCAGGGAAAATTGCTCTTGTCAAACGTGGTGAGCTTAACTTTTCAGAAAAAGTAAAAAATGCTGAAGCAGCGGGCGCTATTGCCGTTATTATTTTTAATAACACGAAAGGTAACTTTCAAGGAAAATTAGAAGGAAAATTAAATATTCCTGCGATGTCTATTTCTGAGTTGGATGGAAAGAAAATGATACGAGAAATCAAGAAGTCTTCACTATTCGTTTCTACTATTCTAAAAAAAGAAAAGGATTTTATTGCCGACTTTAGCTCAAGGGGTCCAGTGACTATGAATTGGGAGATTAAACCTGACATAACTGCACCTGGAGTAGCTATAAAAAGCACAATACCAAATAGAAGCTATATGGAAATGCAAGGAACGAGTATGGCAGCTCCGTATATTGCAGGTGCAGCGGCTTTAATTAAGCAAGCACACCCTAATTGGAATTCTAATGAAATTAAAGCAGCTATAATGAACACTGCAACAACTTTGCAAAATGAAAAAAGAATGCCATATCGGGTCTTTGAACAAGGAGCAGGAAGAATTAATATAGATAGGGCTATACGAGCAGAAACACTCGTATTTCCTGGAAGTTTAACATTTGGAGTTCTTTCAAAAAAATATGATAAAAACAAAAGGAACATAATAGTAAAAAATATGAGCAAGGAAATGAAACAATACCATTTTGAACTCTTAAAGTATAATCGGTCAATTGACTGGAAGCTACCACTGCCATTTACTTTAAAACCAGGAGAAAAAAGAATACTAACTATAGAAGCTTTCATTAAAAGAGACTTCCAAAATAATGCTGAGATGATTGACGGTAGATTTCTTTTGGTAGAAAAAGAAGAAAAAATAAAAATCCCCTACTTACTTATAAAGGAAAAACCAAGTTATCCAAGAATTATGGGATTTTCAATAGTACCTGGTGATCAAGAAGGGTTTCTTCGGTATGAGGTGTATTTGCCGATGGGTGCAGAAGAATTTGGTATCGCGCTGTTCGATTCCTCGACGTTGAAGTTTATAGAATACTTAGATGTAGGAAGGAATATAGGACCTGGTATGAAAGAAAACCAAGTAAAGATAAAAAATTATCCTTATATTAATCATTTAATTGTCGTTTCCTTCGCACGTAAAAATGGACAAGAAGATTTTTTGACACATACGATAAATTATAAATGAAAGACTGTGAGGAATGATATTTTCAGACATAGAAATTGAAAATATGCAGGCTTATAACTAATCTAACAAAGTTTTTTAGAAGAGAGTCTAAATAAAATTGGAATGGAAAAAAATAAATGTGGAGTGAGAAGGAAAAAACCATTAAAATAGAAGATGTGGTTATTAGTGACAATAGTTTCGGGAAAATATTTTCGAAATCCAAACTATTTATAAAATTTGATGATTTTGTGACAATTCATATGTGATTAATTGTTATAGTGACGTTTTTCACAGAAACAGATTGACATTGATAATACCCTATTGTATGCTAACAGAGGGTGTTAAATGATAGGGTTTACAGGTGTATTTTCATGCTGGAAATCCGCTGTCCATTCATCTCTTATGTTAAATTTTCTAATAGATTTTAGAAGACTATTGTTAATAGATGAGTAAATCTTCATTTTAATGCTGAACCACTATTTATTTCATCGGACTACTCCTTGACCATAAAAGCTAAATGGTGGTCATGCTTCATTCAGTCCGACATTTCTTTTCAGGAGCGATGAGAAAGACATGCCGGAACTCCAACTAATGTTTAATAGGCATCGTAAGTATATGCTGTATCTTTTATCCCTTTATGTTATAGGTTGGGGATTTACCCAATATCAATCTGTTTTTTTAGGCTTAATTCTTGGTACAACAATCAGCCTATATAATCATTGGCTTATGGTAAGGAGAACAAAACGCTTCGGTGAAGCAATTGAGACTGGAGGAAAATTTCGGTCTTTTGGGACTGTCACGAGAATGGTGGCAGCGGTTCTTGCCGTCATGATTGCGACAAAGTATCCAGAGTACTTTAATTTTTTATGTGTTATTTTGGGATTAATGACTTCTTATGTTGTCATTATGATAGATTTTATTATTCATCACATTATACAATCACATAAATAAGCAGGAAGAGAGGTGAAATTGATTGGAACATGGAGCGCCTTTGTGGGAATTTATGGGGCTTACCTTTAATCTAGCAAACGTATTGATGATTACAGTGGCATCATTAATTGTTTTTATTATTGCGTTGGTATCCACAAGAAGATTAGCTATGAAACCTACTGGTATGCAGAACTTCTTTGAGTGGGTTATGGATTTTGTTAAAGGCATTATTAAAAGTAACATGGATTGGAAAACAGGTGGTGCCTTTCACGTATTAGGTATAACTGTAATTATGTATATTTTTGTTTCCAACATGTTAGGTCTTCCATTCTCAGTAGTTATTAAAGGAGATTTGTGGTGGAAATCCCCAACTGCAGATCCTACCGTTGCTTTAACCCTAGCCGTTATGATTGTAGGCTTAACCCATTTTTATGGAGTTAGACAAAAAGGGTTTGGCGGGTATTTGAAAGGCTTTAAAGAACCGTTTGCTTTTATGGTTCCTTTCAAAATTATTGAGGAATTCTCAAATACTTTAACATTGGGTCTACGTCTTTACGGGAACATCTATGCTGGTGAAATTTTACTTTCACTTTTAGCAGGTGGTCTTGCAATGTCAGGTCCTGGTGGTTTAATTGGAGCTATTATTCCAACGCTTGCATGGCAAGGATTCTCAGTCTTTGTTGGTTCAATCCAAGCATTTATTTTCACTATGTTAACGATGGTTTATATGGCACACAAAGTGAGTCATGACCATTAATATAATTACTGTCCATAATTGGACAAAGTCTATATTTATAAATAAATTTTTTTATACATTTAAAGGAGGAACTTTATAATGAGTTTGGGTGTAATCGCAGCAGCAATTGCTATCGGTTTAGGTGCACTAGGTGCAGGTATTGGTAACGGTCTTATTGTATCTCGTACAGTTGAGGGGATTGCTCGTCAGCCAGAAGCACGTGGTATGCTTCAAACAACTATGTTTATCGGGGTTGCATTAGTAGAAGCCCTACCGATTATCGCAGCGGTAATCGCGTTCATGGTTGTTAATAAATAGTTTTAGCATTCTAATGGCGAAGATTATCTGATAGAACCTTCGCCATTGCTTTATGTTAAGAAATGCGAAAGCGCCTTGATTAGGCGCTGGAGCTAGACATTTAGAATAGGATATGCGCTTTACTTAAGGGTAACAAGTATCGTTTGTATTCAACAGTTTTCTATAAAAGTGATTAAAAGATAAATGTAGTTTTGATAAAAAAACCTGTTGTACATCTATGGCAGGTATTGACTCTTGAAGGGAGTGAATAAAGCGTGTTAACAAGTAGTTTTATACTTGGAGTAGCTGAGGGACATAAGTTTTTAAACACAGGTGATATTGTTTTCCAGCTAGTCATGTTTATCATTTTGTTAGCGTTGCTTAAAAAGTTTGCTTGGGGCCCATTAATGGGAATCATGAAGCAGCGTGAAGAACATATTGCAAATGAAATTGAATCAGCAGAAATAAGCCGCTCTGAAGCAAGTAAGCTTTTAGAAGAACAACGTGAATTATTAAAAGAAGCACGCCAAGAAGCACAAGTTTTAATTGAAAATGCTAAAAAGCAAGGAGACCTTCAACGCGAGGAAATTATGACTACTGCACGTGCAGAAGCTAATCGCTTAAAAGAAGGTGCAAAAGTCGAAATCGAGCAACAAAAAGAACAAGCAGTTGCTGCTTTACGTGAACAAGTTGCTTCCTTATCTGTATTAATTGCTTCTAAAGTAATTGAAAAGGAATTAACTGTTGATGATCAAGAAAAACTTATTAACGACTATATTCAAGAGGCAGGAGAAAAGCGATGAGTAAGGATGCAGTTGCAAAACGGTATGCTACAGCGCTTTTTGAGCTGACAAAAGAGCAAAATCAATTGGAACAAGTTGAGAACGAGCTTCGCGCGATTAAAAAAGCAATGAAAGAAAATCCAGAGTTGATTAGCCTTTTAAAGTCTCCGAAATTCTCTGCTGAGAAGAAAAAAGGAATTATCAATGAGATATTCTCTTCAGCTTCTACATTAGTAGTAAATACTATTATGCTATTATCAGATCGTCACCGTGTAAACGAGATTACTGATGTAGTTGATGAATATATTGAACTTGCTAATGTAAATCGTGGCATTGCAGAAGCAACGGTTTACTCTACTAGACCATTGACAGCAAATGAAAGTGCTGCAATATCATCTGCTTTTGCTCAAAAAGTTGGAAGAGTTTCATTGAATATTGAAAATATCATTGATACGAATTTATTAGGTGGAGTTAAGGTTCGTATTGGTAATAAAATATTTGACGGCAGCTTACGTGGAAAACTTGACCGTCTTGAACGTAATTTAATTAGTTAAGATTTGAAATGAGGGGTGAACTACATGAGCATTAAAGCTGAAGAAATCAGTGCGCTGATAAAAAAGCAAATTGAAAACTATCAGTCTGAAATGAAAGTTAGCGATGTTGGTACTGTTATTCAGGTTGGTGACGGTATCGCTCGTGCTCATGGTCTCGACAATGTCATGGCTGGTGAGCTAGTAGAATTTTCTACTGGTGTATTGGGTCTAGCCCAAAACCTAGAGGAAAATAACGTCGGTATCATTATATTAGGACCTTATACAGACATCCGTGAAGGTGATGAAGTTCGTCGTACTGGACGCATCATGGAGGTACCTGTTGGTGAAGAATTAATTGGACGTGTTGTAAACCCATTGGGACAACCGGTAGATGGTTTAGGACCAATTAACACATCAAAAACTCGTCCGATTGAAAGTCCAGCTCCTGGAGTAATGGATCGTAAATCGGTTCATGAACCACTACAAACAGGTATTAAAGCTATCGATGCACTTGTTCCAATTGGACGTGGACAACGTGAGTTGATCATTGGAGACCGTCAAACTGGGAAAACAACAGTTGCAATTGATACAATTTTAAACCAAGCGGATCAAGATATGATCTGTATTTATGTAGCAATTGGACAAAAAGAATCAACAGTTCGTGGTGTTGTTGAAACATTACGTAAACATGGTGCACTTGATTATACAATTGTTGTCACTGCATCTGCATCACAACCAGCTCCATTATTATACCTAGCTCCATATGCAGGTGTAACAATGGGTGAAGAATTTATGTATAACGGCAAGCATGTACTTGTAGTATATGATGATTTATCTAAACAAGCTGCTGCTTATCGTGAACTTTCATTATTACTACGTCGTCCTCCAGGTCGTGAGGCTTATCCAGGGGATGTATTCTACCTACATTCTCGTTTACTTGAACGTGCTGCAAAACTTAGTGATGCAAAAGGCGCTGGTTCATTAACAGCCCTTCCGTTCGTTGAAACACAAGCAGGAGATATCTCTGCATATATTCCAACAAACGTAATTTCCATCACTGATGGACAAATTTTCTTGCAATCTGATCTATTCTTCTCTGGTGTTCGTCCAGCGATTAATGCAGGTCTTTCTGTATCACGTGTTGGGGGATCAGCACAAATTAAAGCAATGAAAAAGGTTGCAGGTACACTTCGACTTGACCTTGCATCCTTCCGTGAGTTGGAATCATTTGCTCAGTTTGGATCTGACCTTGACCAAGCAACTCAAGCAAAATTAGCTCGTGGTCAACGCACAGTAGAAGTATTAAAGCAGGATTTAAATAAACCGATTAAAGTTGAAAAACAAGTCATGATCTTATATGCATTAACAAAAGGATTATTAGATGATATTCCTGTACATGATGTTGTTCGCTTTGAGTTAGAGTTTTATACTTGGTTAGACCATAATCGTGCTGAATTGTTAAGTCAAATTCGTACAACTGGTGGTTTACCAGCTGATGAAGATATGAAATCAGCAATTAACGAATTCAAAAAGACTTTTTCTAAATCAGAATAATAGCCGTTTCTAATATATATTCAATAATGAATGATGGCCTTCATATGAACAGAATAGATAATCTTATTATGAAGGCCTATTTAAAAACGAGGGTGGTGAGAAGTAGTGGCATCCTTACGTGATTTAAAATCTCGTATTAATTCAACGAAAAAGACAAGTCAAATAACGAAAGCAATGCAAATGGTTTCTGCATCAGCTTTAAATAGAGCAGAAATGAATGCAAAATCTTTCGTTCCTTATATGGAAAAAATTCAAGAGGTTGTTGCAAGTATTGCACTTGGAAGTAAAGACGCAAGTCATCCTATGCTTGTTTCACGTCCAGTGAAGAAAACTTGCTATTTAGTAATAACCTCTGACCGTGGTTTGGCAGGCGCATACAATAGTAGCGTTTTACGTGCTGTTCATAACAGAATTCGTGAAAAACACCGTTCTGATGATGAGTATGTCATTGTTGCTTTAGGACGAGTTGGGAACGATTATTTCAGAAAGCGTAATATGAATGTTATTCTTGATGTTGTTGGTATTCCAGATCAACCATCATTTGCAGATATTGTTAAGATTACAAGCAAAACTGTAGGAATGTTTTCTGATGGCACCTTTGATGAATTGTATATGTACTATAACCATTTTGTAAATGCAATTCAGCAAGAAGTGACAGAGAAAAAAATATTACCGCTTACTGATATTAGTTCTTCTTCAAAGCTTACTTCTTATGAATTTGAACCTTCTGCTGAGGAAATTCTCGAGGTTTTATTACCTCAATATGCAGAAAGTCTAATTTATGGTGCTTTATTAGATGGTAAAGCCAGTGAGCATGCGGCTCGTATGACAGCAATGAAAAATGCAACTGATAATGCAAAAGATTTAATTGACTCTTTAACACTTTCATTTAACCGTGCACGTCAAGCAGCCATCACTCAAGAGATTACTGAGATTGTTGGCGGTGCTGCAGCACTTGAATAGACAATATTTATGAGGTACGAAAGAAGCTATTGGTGAGTACTTCATTAATCACTAAAGCTTTTTCTAATGCAAGATAGGAGGGAAAACGATGAACACAGGACGCGTTCTTCAAGTAATGGGTCCGGTTGTTGACGTAAAGTTTGAAAATGGTCAACTTCCTGATATTTATAATGCGTTAAAAGTTCAATATAAAGCTCAAACAGCAACTGAAGTTGATATTGATTTAACTTTGGAAGTTGCTTTACATCTAGGGGATGATTCCGTACGTACAATCGCTATGGCTTCTACTGACGGAGTTCAACGCGGAATGGACGTTTTAGATACAGGTGCTCCAATTTCTGTTCCTGTTGGTGATGTAACATTAGGTCGTGTTTTCAATGTATTAGGAGATACAATTGACTTAAATGAGGAAATTCCTGCGGAAGCTCGTCGTGATGCTATTCATAGATCAGCTCCAACGTTTGATCAACTTTCTACAGAGGTTGAAATTCTTGAAACAGGAATTAAAGTAGTTGACTTACTTGCTCCATATATTAAAGGTGGTAAGATCGGTTTATTCGGTGGTGCCGGTGTTGGTAAAACCGTATTAATTCAGGAGTTAATTAATAATATCGCTCAAGAACATGGTGGTATTTCAGTATTCGCTGGTGTTGGTGAACGTACTCGTGAAGGAAATGACCTTTATTGGGAAATGACCGATTCTGGTGTTATTAAGAAAACAGCCATGGTATTTGGGCAAATGAACGAGCCGCCAGGTGCACGTATGCGTGTTGCATTGACAGGTTTAACAATGGCTGAATATTTCCGTGATGCTCAAGGTCAAGACGTATTATTCTTCATGGATAATATTTTCCGTTTCACACAAGCTGGTTCTGAAGTTTCTGCCCTTCTTGGTCGTATGCCATCTGCCGTTGGTTACCAACCTACACTTGCAACGGAAATGGGGCAATTACAGGAACGTATTACATCAACAAATGTAGGTTCTGTAACATCAATTCAAGCGATTTATGTACCTGCCGATGATTATACGGATCCAGCTCCAGCTACAACATTTGCTCACTTAGATGCAACAACTAACTTAGAGCGTAAACTTTCTGAAATGGGTATTTACCCTGCGGTTGATCCACTTGCTTCAACTTCTCGTGCACTTTCACCAGAAATTGTTGGGGAAGAGCATTATAATGTAGCACGTCAAGTACAACAAACGCTACAACGTTATAGAGAATTACAAGATATTATCGCAATTTTAGGTATGGATGAACTTAGTGATGATGATAAACTAATTGTTGCTCGTGCTCGCCGCATTCAGTTCTTCCTATCTCAAAACTTCCACGTAGCTGAGCAATTTACTGGTCAACCAGGATCTTATGTACCAGTAAAAGAAACAGTTAAAGGATTTAAAGAAGTTCTTGAAGGAAAATACGACCATCTTCCTGAGGACGCATTCCGTCTTGTTGGACCTATCGAAGATGTGATCAAGCAAGCTAAAGAGATGGGCGTAGAGGTATAATAAGGGACCAGGAGGATCAAAAATGAAGACATTAATAGTCAGTATTGTCACTCCAGACGGCCCAGTGTATGAATCGGATGTAGAAATGGTAAGTGCGAAAGCCCAAAGTGGTGAACTAGGTATTTTACCAGGTCACATTCCAATGGTAGCACCACTTCAAATTGGTGCAGTTCGACTAAAAAACGGCAATAACACTGAGCTTGTAGCAGTAAGCGGTGGTTTTCTTGAGGTACGCTCAGAGAAAGTAACCATTTTAGCTCAATCTGCTGAAAAGGCAGAAAGCATTGATGTTGAACGTGCAAAGGAAGCAAGAGCACGTGCAGAAGAACGTATTCAATCGAATCAAGCTGAAATCGATCAAGCACGAGCTGAGTTAGCACTTAGACGCGCAATCAATCGAATAAATGTTTACGAACACCGCTTCTAAAAATGCTTATGACACCTTCTGATTTAGAGGTCAGAAGGTGTTTTTAATAATGTTTTATATTTTCTTTAAGCTTTAAAGAAAGGGAGTGTAATGATGGGAGCAGGCTTCGGACAGCAGGCTTTAACCAGTATTATTTCTCACTTATTTTTTATTTGCATTACATTTTGGGCACTTGGGGCTCTTAATTTTGAAAAATTATTAAAACCTAATCGGGTGTTGCAGGCAAGATTGCTCTACATATTAATTACCATTGCTATTGGATCCACAATTAGTAACTTCTTCTTAGATTACCTGCTGTGGTCAAGACAGCTTCCTCTTATGTTACAATTCGTCATCAATTTGTAATAATTAGGTCATCTTTCCTGTTTTCAAAAGAATAAATATTGATTATGATTTGATTTATATGGATTAATTGTTACTTTTTTTCTCTTGATACGTCTATATATAAGACATACTTAATTAGCATATTTTTTCTTGTCAAAAGATGACGACTTTTCCCAAGTATGTACACTCCTCTACTGGTAAAAACTTTTACTAAGGAGAGGGGAAATTTATATGAAAAAAAACATAGTTATTTTACTCATATTGAGTATAATTGTAAGTTTTGCATATGAAATAATTGGGAAGAGGACAGTATCTGCAAATTTAAGTTCTGACATAGACGTAATCATGGATAAGATTAAAAGGACAAATGGTAAAGTTACTGGATGGTCTCTATATACAAGAGAATCCATCAATGTTTCTTCAGAAAATGACTGGATACATCAGGTAGACTTATTAAAAATGCGGTTTTCGAATATGAGCTGGAATGTAGAGAAAGAAAAAAATCGGCTTGTTGCTGTAGGTTATATAAAAAGAAAAGATTATGTCGAATCGATAAAATTTTTGTCGACCCCTACAAATGACCTTTATTCATCGTATTTAATATATGAGCTAAAAGGGACGCATTGGAATAAACAAATGGCTCAAAATCTGAAAGAAAAAATTGATGGGAAATTGGATGTTCTTTACAGTGAAAAACCTGTGATTTTCTCTTGTATCAAAGGCGAATTCAGTGATAAAATTGATAAGGTTTTATCATCTGAAGTAAGTCAGATATTGACAAGCTTAAATGCAAATGAAAAAGAGGCGTTGAAAGAAAAAGATTTTTATTCAATTTCAGCTTATTCACCGAAATTAATGGAATCAATCCCAACAAAAGATAATCAGATGAATTTACAAATTGGTTTAAGGAAAACTGGAATGGGCGCTAATACGAGCTTCGTAATTGGCACACCTATCATAACGATTGAATATTAATATAGAGAAAATGGACGCGGAGGGGAATACTTTTGGAAAAAATCATCGTCCGCGGCGGAAAAAGGCTAAACGGTACGGTTCAAGTTGAAGGAGCAAAAAATTCTGTACTGCCTGTTATCGCTGCATCATTGTTAGCAAGTGAAGGAAGAAGTATAATTCGTGATGTACCATCACTCTCCGATGTATATACAATTGGTGAAGTGTTACGATATTTAAATGCTGATGTAACGTTTCAAGATAATATAATTACTGTAGATGCATCTAGAGAGTTATTAGTTGAAGCTCCATTTGAATATGTACGAAAAATGCGTGCATCTGTCCTAGTTATGGGGCCACTTTTAGCAAGAATGGGAAAAGCACGGGTTGCATTACCAGGTGGATGTGCTATTGGCTCAAGACCAATTGATTTACATTTAAAAGGTTTTGAAGCGATGGGAGCAAAGGTAAAAGTCGGGAATGGTTTTATCGAAGCTGAAACTGAAGGTCGTTTGCACGGAGCAAAGATTTATTTAGATTTCCCAAGTGTTGGTGCAACGCAAAATATTATGATGGCTGCAGCATTGGCTGAGGGTACATCAACAATTGAAAACTGTGCAAAAGAACCAGAAATTGTTGATTTAGCAAATTACTTAAATAAGATGGGCGCGGTTGTAAAAGGTGCAGGGACTGGCACTATTCGAATTGAGGGTGTAGAACGTTTATACGCTGCAGACCATACAATCATCCCAGATCGTGTTGAAGCAGGGACATTTATGATTGCATCTGCTATAACAGGTGGAGATGTGCTTGTAAAGGGTGCTGTGCCGGAGCATTTAACATCACTTATAGCCAAGCTTGAAGAAATGGGCGTTACTATTATCGAAGAAGAACAAGGACTTCGTGTTATTGGTCCAGATAAATTAAAAGCTGTGGATATAAAAACGATGCCACACCCAGGCTTTCCAACAGACATGCAATCACAAATGATGTCTTTATTAGTAGTTGCTGAAGGAACAGGCATGATAACTGAGACGGTTTTTGAAAATAGATTTATGCATGTAGAAGAGTTCCGGAGAATGAATTCTGACATAAAAATTGAAGGACGCTCTGTAATCATAAATGGACCTTGTCAGCTTCAAGGTGCTGAAGTAGCAGCTACTGATCTTCGTGCTGCAGCAGCGCTTATTATTGCTGGACTTAAAGCTGATGGTTATACAAGAGTAACTGAATTAAAACATTTAGATAGGGGATATTTGAACTTTCATCAAAAACTAGCTTCCCTAGGTGCGGATATAGAAAGAGTTAATGATGATGTGGAAGCTTTGAAAGATTCTAAACAATTCCTTTCTGAACAAGCATAGGTAATAAAAAACCCAAATTTTATTTTGGGTTTTTTATTTTGAGAAAAAAAGATTGGGTTTGACAACTTGAATAAGTGCTTTTATAGAATAATTTCTTAACTATAGACGCGAAATCTTCATTCTATACTTTGATTTGATCAAGGACTTAATCTTTTACATAGGATAAAGCTTTAGAGCGGTTTTTCAAAAAAAGTGGATGTTTGACTTTAGATATAGATTTTATTAAGATTACTGGTACAAAAAGTATTATATTTATAAAACAAATGAATAAAAAAGTGAAACCTTTAATGAACTAATTCGATATACATATAGAAGGAGTGAGAAGATGAAAAAGGGAGTAGTTATTTTACTAAGTATAATCGTTATAGCTGTTATTTTCGTTTTTGGTACAATTTCAAGCTATAATGGTTTTGTTTCAGCTGAAGAGAAAGTGAATCAACAATATGCAAATATTGATACTCAACTGCAAAGACGTATAGATTTAATTCCAAATCTGGTTAATACCGTTAAAGGTTATGCAACACATGAAAAAGAGGTTATTAAAAACGTTTCAGATGCGCGAGCAAAGCTTGCAGGTGCTAAAACGCCTGTTGATCAAGCAACAGCAAATGATGAGCTTTCTGGGGCTTTAAGCAGGCTTTTAGTCGTTGTTGAGAATTATCCAGATTTAAAAGCCAATCAAAATTATCAACAATTAATGGATGAACTTGCTGGAACGGAAAACCGTATTGCTGTGGCAAGAAAAGATTATAATGATGAGGTTGCCATATTTAATAAAAAGGTAAAGAGTTTTCCTGGTGTGATGGTAGCGGGTATATTTGGATTCGACAAAAAGGAATACTTCAAAGCACAAAGTGGAGCACAAGAGGCACCTAAAGTTGATTTTGAGGGGAACGGTAAATGATTAAAAAAATTCTTCTAAGCATGTCAATTTTTGTTTTATTTTCAATAAACATGCTAGGAAGTAATGTTCACGCTGAAATCCCGGAGCCTAAAGGAGATATTTATGTTCAGGATACGGCAAATGTATTATCTACAGAAGAAAGCAATGAAATAGCTGATTTAGGTCGCCATCTTGAAGATCGAACAAAGGCACAAATAGCTGTATTAACGGTCCCTTCTCTTAATGGAAAGGATATAGAGACCTATGCAAATGAGGCATTTAGAAAATATAAGCTAGGTAATAAAGAATTAAATAATGGGGTACTTATACTAGTTGCAACGAAAGACAGGGCAATAAGAGTTGAAGTAGGATATGGATTAGAGGGTGCACTTCCAGATGGAAAGGTCGGGAGAATACTTAATCAATATGCGATCCCTTATTTAAAGGAAAACAAAATAAACGCAGCAGTGGTTAATACGTATAAAAAACTGCTAAATGAAGTAGCTAATGAATATCACCTTGATGATCTTACACATGCTGAACCGTATAAGGAAAGTAAATCAGTTCTATCCTATTGGAAGGTTATACTCATTTCAATTGGTATAATCATTTTAATCATTATTGATATGAAATTCTTTGGTGGAACATTAACATATTTATTGATTAATATTCTATCCTCTATTTTGAGAAATGGCGGAGGAGGAAGTGGTGGAAACCGAGGTGGCGGAGGAGGATCCTCTGGTGGCGGAGGAGCAAGCAGAAATTGGTAGAAATGCTTGTTCAGATTCCAAGGTTTTTGATAGGAATAATAATATAAAAAGAAGCAATGAAGTGGGCAAGATCGTTTTGCAGTAGCAAAATATCTTGCTTTTTTTATAGGAGAATCTATTTTTTCTCTCTTAATTCTTCTGTCATAAAAGCTTGTCCTGCACCATATGAATGTTTGTAGAGATAAAAATATTTATATGGAGGCATCAAGCATGAAACAGAAACATATGAAGCTTATAGTCCTTGTCGCTGCTCTTGTCCTTGTCGTATCATTTGCCATACCAACGATCCTTGTTCTCCCCTTTTCAGCAGAAAAGGCAAATGGAAAGCTTGATGAAAAGATGAAAAGCAAAAAAAGTAATATACTTCAGCCATCAATTGAGGTAGCGGTGTACCGTAATAGTAGTAAAAAGGTTGAGAGGCTGCCACTAGAAGAGTATGTCATTGGCGTTGTAGCATCCGAAATGCCGATAGAATTTGAAGAGGAAGCTCTAAAAGCTCAAGCATTAGCAGCTCGAACATATATTGTTAAACAGCTAGTATATGGCGGGAATACAAAACTGCCAAATGGAGCTAATATTACAGATACGATTAGTGACCAAGTGTATAAAAATAAAAAGGAACTAAAAGCACAATGGGGAAAAGATTATAAAAAAGATATTAACAAAATTTCAAAAGCGGTTAAAGCAACAGAAGGGGAGATATTAACCTATAATGGTAATCCTATTTTTGCCTCTTTTTTCTCAACAAGTAATGGATATACGGAGAATGCAGAGGACTATTGGGCAAATGCCATTCCCTATTTAAAAAGCGTAGAGAGCCCGTGGGATCTGAATTCGCCAAAATATTATAATCAGATAAAGTTTCCTGTGAAAGAGTTTGAAAAAAGGTTAGGGGTAATGATTAAAGGAAAGTCAGACATTGGTTCAGGTATTACCCTTACAAAAGGGAAAAGAATTGGGACGGTAACAATAGGCGGAAAAAAGTTTACCGGAAGAGAAGTACGAGAAAAACTAGAATTAAGGTCCTCTGACTTTAAAATGAATCTAGATGGATCTAATATAATCGTAACAACTAAGGGCTATGGCCACGGTGTAGGAATGAGTCAATATGGAGCTAATGGAATGGCTAAAAAGGGGAAAAACTATCTAGACATTGTGAAGCATTATTATAAAGGTGTAAAAGTTGATACATCGAAGCAGTTTTTAGATAAGGTAACAGCAAAAAAATAACATGAATAAGGGCTGTCTAAAAGTTTAGCATTTGACTTCGTCAAATAAGGACTTTTGAGACAGCCCTATTTATATTTAGTAATGTTAAGTAAATGCTATAAATTGAAGCGTCAATAATATGCACCAGAATTGAGCTTGTTATGTCTTTACATTAGTAGAAATGAATAAATATATAATTCCAAAAATAAGAACTAAAACAATTCATACATATTTTTTATCCTATTGTCGAATACTAATATGTTTTTTGAAAAAATTTTTCGGAAAAATGTATATATTTATTCATTTCTGTTCAAAATGGTTGCTGAGGTGATGAAAATGAGAGAGGAAGAAAAGAAACTAACTTCTCGAAAAAAGGGTAAAAAGAGCTTCTTTAAAAAACGTTGGGTTTATCCTGCTATCTATCTAGCAAGTGCTGCATTACTTATTACAGCAATCTTTTGGTATCAGTCTAATAATTCAGCTAAAAATGATTTCGGATATCAAGGAGATAAACTTGGCAAAAATGGCTACAAAGATCCTGCGGTTGAAGTAAATAAGTCAGTAGAAAACTTTAAATGGCCAGTTAAAAATATGAAAGAGGCACAAATTGAAAAAGAATTCTATGACGAGAATGCTTCAGAAGATAAGCAAGAGGCAGCAATGATTGTTTACGGTACTACTTACGAGCCTAATCGTGGCATTGATATTACGATGAAGGATGAAAAGGATTTTGAGGTTGTAGCAGCGTTAAGTGGTACAGTTTCAAAGATTAATGATCATGATGATTTATTAGGTAATGTGATCGAAATTCAGCATGATAATGGGGTTGTAACACAGTACCAATCCATTAAAAACATAAAAGTAAGTGTAGGCGATAAGGTCAAGCAAGGACAAGTAATTGCTACTTCAGGTATAAGTCAGCTTAATGAGAAAGCTAAAACACATTTACATTTTGAGATTAGAAAAGATAATGTAGCAGTAAACCCAGTTTCTTATTTTGAAAAACCAGTTACTTCAATTGAAGAAGCAATGAAGGAAAAAGCTGTTAATCAAAATGAAGAAAAATCAGATGAAACAAGCAAAGATTCTAATCAAACAAATAAAAATAACTCAAACGATGTTACCGATAAGAAACAATCAGAAAATGATTCACAAGGATAAGCATAAAAGAGCAGAATAATTAGTTCTGCTCTTTTTATATTAAGAAAAGGAAAAGCTTTCATCTGGTGAATTTCAACAAATTCCTCGGGAAATATCTTTGATTTTGTCGAATAAAATAATACATTTTTATTTTATTTAAATTTTAATAATTTTTAATAATAACCTTGTCCTTATTATGGTTTTTGTGCATATATTTTAACCCAAGCTAATAAAATGTTACAAACTTGACAAAAACAAAGAGAGTGTTTGAGGTGAGGAATCGTTAACCATTTAACTATAGATTTAGTTGCATATTTGTTTAGTCACTGTAAATTCAGAAAGCATGCATAATTGCTTTCTGCTCATATGAGAATTGAGTTGTTATATTCATCATATGGGGATACTGTATTGTCATTTATATAGTAAGCGAGTCTCATTTCACACTTCTCACATCCAATTTGGGGAGGGCGAGTGGTGTGCACGATTACATCAAAGAGAGAACTATCAAGATTGGAAAGTATATCGTGGAGACGAGAAAAACAGTTCGCGTTATTGCGAAGGAGTTTGGCGTGTCCAAAAGTACTGTCCACAAAGACCTTACAGAAAGATTACCGGAAATAAATCCTGAACTAGCCAATGAGGTAAAAGAAATCTTAGATTACCATAAATCAATTCGTCATCTTCGTGGTGGTGAAGCAACAAAACAAAAATATAAAAAAGAAGAATTACAGAGTAATTAAGAAAGGAAGGAGCAATCTAAAAACAAAGGTTGCTTCTTCTTATTTTATTCGCCTGTATTACGCTTAGAAATGTTGTTGGAGGCTTAATTCGGTAATACTTTTAGTTAAAGAAGTTTTCTGATTCTATAGGAGGATATAAAGCAATGATAAAAGTTTCATATATTTTTTCCATTTATTAAAATTAATTTATGACAATTCATTCCTTATATCGACAAAAATATGCTAAAATATTAAATTAGGGAAATAAAAACTTTTGGACATAAAAACTTTACATATACAGGCCCTTTTATAAAAAAAATGTAGGATTTATGATGGAAGGAGTATTTATTAATGTTTGCAAAGGATATTGGAATAGACTTAGGAACAGCAAATGTATTAATTCATGTAAAGGGACAAGGAATAGTACTAAATGAGCCATCGGTAGTTGCAATCGACAAAAATGTAAATAAAGTGTTAGCTGTTGGAGAAGAAGCACGTCGAATGGTTGGAAGAACACCTGGAAATATTGTGGCTATCCGCCCATTAAAAGATGGCGTCATTGCAGATTTCGATGTGACAGAAACAATGTTAAGACATTTTATTAATAAATTAAATGTAAAAGGCTTTTTATCGAAACCAAGAATTTTAATTTGCTGCCCAACAAATATTACTAGCGTTGAGCAAAAGGCGATTAGAGAAGCTGCTGAAAAAAGTGGTGGGAAAAAGGTTTACTTAGAAGAAGAACCGAAAGTTGCTGCTATAGGTGCTGGAATGGATATCTTTCAACCTAGTGGAAACATGGTAGTCGATATTGGTGGTGGAACAACGGATGTGGCCGTACTATCAATGGGAGATATTGTTACCTCTGCATCTATAAAAATGGCAGGCGATAAATTTGATAATGAAATTCTTCAATATATTAAGAAGGAATATAAGCTATTAATAGGTGAACGCACTGCTGAAAATATTAAGATTAATATTGGTACGGTTTTCCCAGGTTCAAGAAATGAAGAAATGGAGATCCGTGGTCGTGATATGGTTACTGGTCTTCCTAGAACAATTACTGTTAATTCAAAAGAAGTTGAATTAGCATTAAGAGAGTCTGTTTCAGTCATTGTTCAAGCAGCAAAAAATGTTCTTGAGAAAACTCCTCCAGAGCTATCTGCTGATATTATTGATCGTGGAGTGATTCTAACAGGTGGAGGGGCTCTCCTTCACGGAATTGATCAATTATTAGCAGAAGAGTTAAAAGTGCCTGTATTAGTTGCTGAAGAGCCTATGGACTCAGTTGCAATCGGAACAGGAATCATGCTTGAGAATATGGATAAAATTGCAAATAAAAGACTGTTATAATCGGATTGTCTAAAAAGTCCGTATATGGTATAAGGCGGGTGCAGAGTACATGTTAAGAGGTTTCTATACAGCTGCTTCAGGAATGATTACTCAACAAAGAAAGACAGATCTGTTAACAAATAATATGGCTAATTCAAGTACTCCAGGGTTTAAAAGTGATCAATCGACGATTAGAGCATTTCCAGAAATGCTTTTACAGCGTCTTGATTCTAAAAATCTTCCTGTAGAAAATAATATTTCTTTTTCACAGTTTAACAATATTGGTGCTCTTAATACTGGAGTTTATTTACAAGAAGCGATTCCTAAATTTTTGCAAGGGGACTTACAAGAAACCGAACAAAAAACAGATATAGCCATTATTGATACAAATGGAAATAAAAGCAGTGCTTTTTTTAAAGTGCAGGGTCAAGATGGACAAACTAAGTATACTCGTAATGGTAATTTTACAATTGATCAAAATGGATACTTAACAACTGCGTCTGGACTTTATGTTCTAGATAACCAACAAAATCGAATTCAATTATACAGTGATCAATTTGAAATTAGTAATAATGGAACAATTACTGCTGATGGCATTAGGGTAGCACAATTAGGTATAGCATATACAAACAAACCAGAGAATTTACTTAAATTAGGTGATGGATTATATCGAACTGAAACGAATACAGCATTACCTGATGCTCAAAATGGTCAATTTCGTTTGCAGCAAGGGTTTCTTGAACGATCCAATGTAGATGTCTCTCAAACAATGACTGAGATGCTTTCCACATATCGTTCATTTGAAGCTAATCAAAAAGTATTACAAGCGTATGATAAAAGTATGGAAAAAGCAGTAAATGAAATTGGAAGAGTGAACGGATAATCCATTGATTATGTAAATCGTTAAAATTCCAAAGCCGTTTAAACTAGTAACTAATGATACAAACCTTATTCAGAGCAGATACGAGATATCTTTTTCTTAGAAATAATTTATCGATAATAGAGATATAATTTCAGAAACGAGCCGTGGTTAATAAGTGAGGGAATAAACTGTGAATAGATCAATGATTGTAGCAGCTAATACAATGAATCAATTACAAAAGCAGCTAGATATTGTTAGTAATAATATGGCGAATGCAGAAACAACGGGGTATAAAAAAAGAGAGGTAACATTTACCGATCTTCTAGCACAATCGTTTAATAACCAGCCTAGTAAGAACGAAGAAGTAGGAAGATTAACACCTGCTGAGATACGTTTAGGTACAGGAGCGAAGATGGCTCAGTCTCAATTAATACTTAAACAAGGTAATCTAAAAGAAACTGGTCGATCTTTAGATATTGCATTAACGAATTCAAATCAATTTTTTAAAGTGTTAGTGAATAATAATGGGGAACAGAAAATCCGTTATACCCGTGATGGAGCTCTTTCCTTATCTCCAATAGGTCCAAATGAAGTGATGCTTGTTAATAGTAGCGGTTATCCAGTCCTTGATGAAAATAATCAAAGCATCACATTTAAAGGAGATGCCAAGCAGTTTTCCATCTCACCTAACGGAAAGCTTCAAGTGACATTAGCTAATGGCTTACAGCAAAATGTTAATCTAGGAATTATTTCTTTAAAGAAACCACAATTTCTTGAACAAGTAGGTGAAAATTTACTTGGAATTCCTGAAAATGTGAATGTTAATGTGAATGATATTTTAACGGATTTAACAGGTCCTAATAGAAATGAAGTTTCAGTTAAGCAAGGATCATTGGAGGCATCTAATGTAGATTTAGGAAAAGAGATGACGGATTTAATAAATGTTCAACGATCCTACCAATTTCAATCTAAAGCGATTACGTTATCTGATCAAATGATGGGATTAGTTAATGGATTACGCTAAGGATTGATAGCTGCTTTCGAATATTTGTTGTTAGTATTACATATATTCACTCTAGTTCATATCTTTAAAAGCACCTGAGTAAAAAAACTAAGACGGTTTGAAGTTATATACAATCTTTGAGAAATCAGCTTTTAAAGAGTCTTGTATTTAGGTTAACAAAAGGGGTTATTTCAATGACGGAAAAGGAAATCCAACAAAGTCCAAAGACACGTGAGCAAGTAAAAAAAGAAAAGGCCAAAAAGAAACCATCAATGAAAGAAAAGCAAAAAATCCGAATTCGACTGATTCCTATTTGGCTAAGGTTGATTATTGTTGTCTTTACAGTACTAATAAGTGTTGTTGCTGGTGTGATCGTTGGCTATGGAGTAATTGGAGATGGTAAACCTATGGACGCATTGAAAAAGTCAACCTGGACTCATATAATTGATTTAGTGAATAAAAAATAAGGAAAGGGTTGAGCACAGGCCCTTTTCTTTTTTCATGTATAGTTTTAGCCCCTTAAGCTTTTATCATATAGGAGGTTTTATAAATGTTAGATATTCAACAAATAAAAGAGATTATTCCACATCGTTATCCGTTTCTACTAATCGATCGAATTTTGGAGGTAGAAGAGGGAAAAAGTGCAGTTGGGATTAAAAATGTGACAGGCAATGAGGATTTTTTTAATGGACATTTTCCACAGTATCCAGTAATGCCAGGGGTTTTAATTGTTGAGGCACTAGCACAGGTTGGGGCAGTTGCTATGTTAAAAAAAGAGGAAAATCGAGGCAAATTAGCCTTTTTTACTGGAATTGATAAATGTCGTTTTAAGCGTCAAGTAAAGCCTGGAGATCAACTAAGGCTAGAAGTGGAAATGATCCGCTTTAAAGGGCCAATTGGTAAAGGAAAAGGTATAGCAACAGTTGATGGAGAGCTTGTTTGTGAAACTGAAATGATGTTTGCTTTAGAGAAATAAATCGATTAAAAAGAGATCTGTTTAATTTTATCAGGTCTCTTTTTTGTATTCTTTTTGAAAAAGAGGGAAAAGTAATTTCAAATGATGTCGTTTGTAAATGTATAAATTTGAAAGGGGTCTTATTATGATTAAGTTAATGAAGGGTATAGGAGGAGTATTACTCGCTTCAATACTGCTGATTGGATGTGCAAATAATAATAAGCAAGAACCTCCACCTCCTACTACAGAAAAAAATAATGTACCCGGTGATAATGATAAGAATGTGAATAACAGTAATTTAAATAATAACAAAACAGATTTGAAAGACACAAAAACGAATGATACAGATAATAAAATTGATAAAGACGATACAGATATCAATATGAATAGTAAAAAAGATCGTAAATAATAGTATAAGGCAGGGAAATCCCTGCTTTTTCTTGTAGTTAAAAGTTGAATTTTGTTATAGTAAGAAATGGTCTAAATAGTAAGATATTTAGGGGTTATTTTACTTAGAGGTTAAATACATTATCATCAGGTATGAAAATTAGTATCTCTAGATCGATTTCTACTGTTTTTGAACAGTATATGGAAAAAATTAGCTGGAGCGAAAAGAAATATAGTCTTGAGGATTTTATTAAACAGTGGCAGTTATATATTAATGAGCATGCTTCATGGTATGAGAAGTTAGATGATGATATTAAGAAAGATCCAACCTTTCATGATGAGCTAGCAGAGAAGATTAATGAAACGATCAAAAAGTTCTTTCTGAGCCACCCGCAGATGATCAAATTAAATCCCTTGAAGAGCTGCAGGATATCTCGAAGGAAGAGTACGTGTATTCTTGTAAAATGGAAGCAAGGTATTTATTAAATCATCTAAAAAAGTCCGATAATAAAAAGCTCACCGGTAAATAGAACCGATCGAGCTTTTTTACATTTTAATTAGCGATTATATTTTTTTAGAATTAATGTATCGAGTTTTTTTCTTCATGCG
The DNA here is from genome assembly GCA_018333075.1 of Heyndrickxia sporothermodurans. GTDB lineage: Bacteria > Bacillota > Bacilli > Bacillales > Bacillaceae_C > Heyndrickxia > Heyndrickxia sporothermodurans_A. The sequence goes on from BORH01000008.1 coordinate 148,386, forward strand.
ATTTTGAAATTCTATAACTAAGTTCTCACCAGTATAACCTTCTTGAACTAATTCGCTTAAGAGACGTTCCGCATATTTGCTTCGTTTAACATTTAAATGTCCTTCTAGTAAGACACTTATGTGTTTTTCAAATGCTTTTATGGAGCGTATATGCGTACTGAAAGGAGCGGGGTCATTCCCTTCATGAGTAATAACGACCTGTACCTCTAAATCAGTAGTTTTTTGCTGGGCTAATCGAAAATAATCATAGAACTGTTTATCAGTATAGGCTTCAATTAACCATGTCATTTTTCCATCTTCTTTATTTATGATGAGTCCATCTTCTAAAGGTATATTCAAAATATTTCCATCTTCAAGGATTTGTAATGAAACAATTTTGAAGGTTTTCATCCTTTTTCCTCCTCCATATTTGTCCAAATTATATCATATTCTTTTAAAAAGAAGTAAATCTTATACGGATAGCTGTAATAGAAAAATATAATTATTCTAACTAAAAAAGCTAGTTTTTTAAAGATGAAAGGTGAAAAATTCATTTTTACTTAGTGGTTTTTCATTTTTATGATTAATAGTCAATATAAAATTATTTTTCCTTGATTTTACCAATTTAGTAAATCCAGCTATTATGAAAGCATGAAAGGAGATGATGCATGGTTGTTGAACCAAGTGACATTAGTAGGAAGGTTAACAAAAATGCCGGAGCTTCGTTACACATTGGAAGGCAAACCCGTTCTCAATGTAACACTTGCACTTAATCGTCAATATAAAAACAGTGCAGGTGAATATGAAGCAGATTTTGTCTTATGTACATTATGGAATAAAGCTGCTGAAAATACTGCAAGATATTGTTCAAAAGGTTCCGTCCTTGGAGTAATTGGAAAAATTCAAACGAGAAATTATGAAGGTCAAGACGGTAAGAAAGTATATGTCACAGAAGTAGTTGCCAGCTCTGTGAAATTTTTAGGAGGGAAGCCTTCTGAAGATAGGGAATTGCATACAAGTTAAAAGGAAAGGACAGTCTATGGAAGAATTGAAAAGAAGAATTGAGAAGCTAGAGAACTTGGTAGAAGATCTAATCCTTATGTTAGGGAGATCGAATCAGAAGGTTATTAATCTTTCTTTACAAACAAGCCATCTAGAAAAACTACTGCAAGAAAACCAAAATATTACTATGTTAAAAAAGAACGTATCTTAGTAAACAAATTCCCCCTGTTTCTCCAATCCATCCTCATCAGAGAAGAGGTAATAGAACCCCTAATACCCTCAAATACATTTTGTGACCAGTCACAGTCAAGATGACTGGTCACATTTTTATCATACAAACTCCTTTAAAGAATTATAGTGTGAAATAGATCTGACTTATGAAAGAGCTACTAGATTTTGTAATTCAATCGTTGAAAGCTCAGTTATCCAATTATCACTTTGGATAATTTCATCATTTAATGCTTGCTTCTTTTCAAGCATCGCATCAATTTTTTCTTCTAATGTACCATTCGTAATGAATTTATGAACATGCACAAAGCGATTTTGTCCTATTCGATAGGCTCTATCGGTAGCTTGATTTTCTACTGCAGGATTCCACCAACGATCAAAGTGAATAACATGATTTGCAGCTGTTAAGTTTAGCCCAGTTCCACCCGCTTTAAGTGAGATAAGAAATATGGGGAATTTTCCATTTTGAAAATCATGGACATATTCATCTCTTTTCGTTTTCGGCATGCTTCCATTTAAAAATGGTACAGTTAGATTAAATTGTTTTTTTAATGTTTGCTGGATCATCTTGCCCATTTCAATATATTGAGTGAAAATCAAGCAGCCTTCATTTGCATCAAGAATGGATGTTAACAATTCGATAAGCTTTTCAATTTTATGAGATCTTTTTACAATATGTTGAGGTGATTCTTCCTTTAAATATAAAGCAGGATGATTACATAATTGTTTTAAATGATTAAGCATTTTTAATATAAGCCCTTTACGTTCAAAGCTTGATAATGTTTCAATCTGATCAAAGGTATCTCTAATTAATTGTTCATAAAGAGAGGCTTGTTCTGTTGTTAATGGGCAGTATTCTTTCTCCTCTACTTTATCAGGGAGATTTAGTTCTACTTCAGGATCTTTCTTTGTTCTCCTTAGTAGAAATGGACGAATAAGGGATTGTAATTCACGTATTTTTTCCACTGCACCGTCTTTTTCAATAGGAAGAATATATTTTTTTTGGAATTGTGAAAATGTACCTAGAAAACCGTGGTTTGTAAAATCGAATATGGACCATAGCTCGGACAATCGATTTTCCATAGGTGTACCCGTTAAAGCAATTTTATGACTTCCCTGAAGCTTTCTTATTGCTCTAGACTGTTTTGTTCCCGAGTTTTTGATATTTTGTGCTTCATCAATTGCAATCGTACTCCAATTCACTTCAGAAAGCTCTTCAAAGTCAATATGGGATAATCCATATGTCGTTAGTATGACATCAACATCCTCAAGTGACGGAATAAAATCAACTTCCTTTGGTCGATTTGGACCATAGTGAAGTATTACCTTTAAATCAGGTGCAAAACGCTCAAATTCCTTTTGCCAGTTTCCAAGAACAGAAGTAGGACAGATAATAAGTGCAGGAGTAGCAGAAGTACTTGATTTTTTTACTTCTAATAAATAGGAAATAAGCTGAATGGTTTTTCCTAGACCCATATCATCTGCTAAAATGGCGCCGAATTGGAATTTTCTTAAAAAGACTAACCAGCTAAAACCTTGTAATTGGTATGGACGTAGTACTCCTTTAAATTCACTAGATACAGCTAGTTGTGGAATATTTGTCATATCCGTTAACTGTTGAATTAAAGATTTTATCGATCGGTTTAATTCAATTTGTATGTTAGCGAAGGCTCTTGGGTCGAACTCCTCTAATGGATCATTATCGTTTGCGACGAATTCTTGCTCAAAAATATCGCGAACCTTTAATCCTTCCTTCTTCGCTCGTTTCATTAATTCTTGAAGCTGACGCATCATTTTCGGATCAAAACGAACCCACTGACCATTTAGCTTAACCAGTCTTCGTTTACTATCTATCATTTCTTGAAACTCTTCCTCAGATAATTCAGATCCGTTAACAGATATTCGCCAATCGAAGTCAATCATAGCATTTAAACCGACAAAGGATGGTGCATAGCTGCTGTTCGATTGCTTCATTCTAGCTTTTACTGTTAATTGTGCATCCTGCATAGCTATCCACCAAGAAGGAAGCAATATATCTACACCTAATACGAGTAGCTTTTCACTAGCTTCAGTTAGAAACTCCCATGCTTGATCTTCGTTCAACTCTTCTACTATCCCATTGCTACCCCCTAGCCATGGAAATAGTTTTAACCAACGGTTGTGTTCTTCCTTTATTTCAGAAATAAATGACTTCCATTTTGAAGGAATATCCTTTAAGGTGTATAAATGATCTGGATTTTGAATATCTCTTAAGACAGTTTCTAATTTCCATGGATCCTCATCAGCTTCCGGTTCAGTAAGCCGTATACCGATTTTAAATGGTCGATCACTATCTACTCCTATCCATTTTTGAAAACTTATTTCATCAAAGTACTCTGTTAATTCATCTGATGAAAGAGTGGATTGGATAAGAGAATCGATTCTCTTACTTAATTCATTCTGCGTATCAAAATAGCTCGAAACAGCAGATTGGAACCAATCTTCAATCAGCTCCAATACAGTTTCTTCACCAATCGTTTGTTCCCAAAACGATTGATGGAAATCATCGACAACCAAGGGAGGAAGCGGCCATTGAATAATAGGTTCCGAAGGTGTGAAAACTGGGGAGAACGTTCCTCTTAAGATCACCTCATGCATCGTAAAGGCAGTGGAAAGGTATACTTGTCCAAGTTCATCCCAATCCCAAACAACGATGGAACTGAAGCTTTCATTTGAAAGCAATGTCAAGAGATCCCAGCTGTTTACCTTTACACCTTCAATATGGTTGAGTGTATCGGTCGTTAAGGTCGTTCCATAGTAGCTTTCTGCATGCCAAATAAATAACTGCCTTTTCCAGTCAGCTGGGGGAACATGGCTTCCATTTTCATCCTCAACATGGATAAAAAACATCTTCTTATCACATTTTTCTATTCGTACTTTTAGTAACCTATTCTTCATCATGAATTAATTTGCCCCTTTTACATTCTTCATGAAATGCCCGTAGCCGTTTTGTTTTAGTTAACAGATATTCAAAAAAGCGATCCCACACATCACTATTTTTTTGTTTTTTATAAAGAGTCCGCAGTTTTTTTAGGTATTTAACAGCCTTTTTATATGAGTCTCTACTCCGACCTGCAATAGATAAGTCAATCGCTTCATGATAAAGTGGCATAAGTAATTGAGGCTGTTGCTTCGCTAGTGCTTCAAGACGTGAACGGTCAATTAACTCTAGTTCAATGCCCTTATATTGTTGAAGTTCTACCCATTCTTTATATTTTTCTTTTGTAAAAAGATAATCACTATACTGATAGTATGTATGTGGCAAACATAGTGTATAAATCTTTTCTAACAATATCGGATTTTGTTCAGCAAGATTTCCTTCGTTAATTAATTGGAAAAATGATCGAATAAAGGCATATCGGTCATATTCTTCCACATTTTCTAAATAATTTGGAATAAAAGCAGAAATTGTATTTATATATAGATAAAAACGATTTTGTCCTTTTTGTTCACTTAAATATTTTAGCCAGGAAGAAGCGAAATAGGCGATATCAGGTCCATGGCTCTGTATTTCTTCAATCGCTGTTTCATCGTATCCACATAAAATACATAGATGAATCCAACCAATTTTTATCCGTTTTCCAACATGCTCTTTTTGCAAATCTGATAGCTGTTGCCATTCTAATTTTCGCCAAATGGTTTGTTTAAATAAAAAAGTCCAAAGAGACTGATATAATTCAATTAGTTCGAAATCATAGAAGGTCGGTTCTTTCAGTAAGAAAATACAATCTTCCCTTAAATAACTTAAATAAGAATCAAAAGCGAAGGGAGCTGCTGAAACCGTTAATGTTTTTAATGCTTCATCAGCTTCATCAAGCATGAGGTCAAAGAATCTTTTAAATGTTCGAATCTGTTGATCAGAACAAATATGATTGACAATTTTTATTGACTCATATGCTGTAAAAAGCTGATAAAGGGGCTTCCATTCTCTTTCGACAGGAGCGTATTCAATCAAGCTACGATACTTATTTTTGCAAGTAACCTCTAATATGTATTCATTTCCAGCATCAATTCCTTGAAAAGCCTGCCTGAAGCGAGTTAACCATGCATCTACACCATGTTCCTCGATTTGCTGTTTTTCTTTTAATAAGTCGCTGCCTTTTTTTAATGTTTGCAAAACTTGGTTGGATTTATCTTTCTTTTTCCATTCTTGAATCCATTCAAATACACTTCCTTCTTCACTATAAGCAGAGAAGAAAAGTGCAAGCTGATGACGGCAAATTCCATCTAATGGACAAGAACAACGGCTTGCAGCTGGATTGGTTAATTCTAGAGTGACTTGAACTGGAGTAACATCCTGTACTTTTGCGGTGATCGTTGTTAGAGATGTTTTTTTATTGTAAACAAGCTGCTGTCGATATAGTAACAACCCTTTTTGGACAAGCTTCAGATGAATATCACTCGTACAGTCTAATAGCTGTTTTAGCTGGTCGCTATATTGCTTTATATCATGATGCATAAAAAACACCTCCCTTAAACCGTGATTTCATAAAATCGAATGTAAAAAAAGGAAAGGGGAGTAAATCCCCTAGTATGAATGACTATTCTGGTTTATGAATATAACTTTCCAAATACTAAAAGTTCATTTGTGTTTCATTTAGTCCGATTGAATTTATTTAATACTAATCCAAAATTTATGATTGTTATAAACACTAATCCCTTCTAATTCTACAACATTTTCGTTAAAAACTTTAATGTTTTTATTTGCAGGATATTTTATCGAATTTCCAGCCTTTTGAGCGATAAAAGTTGGATTATCTTTATCAGAAAGATCTATTTTCGTCTGATACCCTTTATCCTCGTAATATTGTTTAGCATCAACAAAAAGTAGTTGATTAAGGTTATTGAAGGCAGATAGATTTAAAAAAGAGGCAATCGATTTAGGAATGTCAGTATTATTAATTAATCCCAGAGGCTTATTAGGACCATATGCATAGAGGAAAACATCTTCCCCGGTATGTCCTTGTGTTGAGAATCCGAGATTAGCTCGTTTAGATAATTGCTCCACCATTTCTGCTTCAATATCTTTTGCTAATTTAAGTTGTTTAAATTGCTGTTTAGATAAAGGATATAGTCCATAGGCTTTAGCTGCTTCTTTAAGATTGGAGCGATCATCCTTTAACATAGACATAGCACCAGCCAATGTATATTTTGCTTTTTTTAGTGGTCCAACAAATTTTTCAGGTGGTAATTTATAATATGCTTGTTTTGTATACATATTTCCCATTGTTAATCCGCTATTTCCGTGATCTGTTACAGCGATTAATAAGGTGTTTTTGTCCACTTTAGCAAATTCAAGAGCTTCATTAACTGCTGAATCAAAGGATAATACTTCACTAATCATACCTACAGGATCATTTTTATGTGCAGCCCAATCAATTTTACTTCCCTCAATGAACAAGAAAAAACCGTTAGGGTCCTGTGATAATAAATGAATAGCTTTTTTTGTCATAGTTGCTAAAGAGGGTTGTTTAGGTGCCAATTGTTTCCGATCAAATTCATAAGCGATATCCTCATCTGCAAAGCTACCCCAAACCTTTGCTTTATTGACTTGTTTAAGTTGGTCATCTGATTCAACGTAGTGATACCCTTTCTCTTTAATAATTTGAATAAGGTTTTCACCATCCTTTCTATAAAGCGGAAGATTTGAGCCGATTCCAATGGGGCGCTTAATATTCGTTTGCATACTAGACATTGGCAGAAGAGCTACCTTTCCTCCTCCTAATACCACATCTATATTTTGATATACTTGCTGTTCTGCAATATCATCATAATTATTTCGAGTTACAGTATGCGCAGAGAAGGCTGCAGGTGTAGCGTGCTGCACAGGGGATGTAGAAATAATACCTGTTGCCATTTTCTTCATTTTTGCTGCTTCTAAAATATTAATGGTTGGTCTTGAAATAAGCCCTTTCTCTTTATCTAAAAAGGGAATCATTCCAATCATATCTTCTCTTGTTTTTTTGCCTGTAGCCATAGCAGTCGCAGCAGCAGCGGAATCGGTTATCCCTGAATGTAGTGAGTAGGTTTGCACTCCACCTACAACAATTTCATCTAATGAAAGAGCGCTCCCTTTGTACCATCTTGAGAGTGTAATGACATCCGAATTCGTCCCATCCATAATCATAAAAATGACATTTTTAGGTGTGTTATTTATTTGCTCTCCCTGTACTACTGTTGGAAATAAAAATAGTAAAATGAAAAATAACATTTTCATTATTTACTCACCTCGCAAGCTTTTAGTATCTATAGCTTTTGAGATTGACGGTAAAATATTCTTCGTAATAGTGATTGTACAAAGTTTGCAAAAAAAGAGATAAAACTTCGTTTATCAGATAAAGTATATGAATGTAGATTTCGAGGAAGAAGATCCTTTGGAAACAGTAAAGAGTATGCAAAAAGAAGAGCGCTCATAGCACCCTTCTTTTTATCTTTGTAAAATTCCGATTGTAATATATTTTATAATTGATTTATATCCGACCTTTTTCGTCGTATTTTTACTTATATCATTGACCATTAATGGCGTAATGAATGGACCTGAGTGATTAATTCTATTTGGGTCCACAATATAAAGTTCCCCAGGTGAAGCTCCATTTTTAATTTGTGTTTTTTCTCCTTCGTGCAGCCCAAGCTGAATAGGCTTCTTTACTAATGTGCCTTTGTCTATTACCCATACATAGCTTTGCTTGTCATCTGTTAAAATACTATTTTTCTTAATAACAGCTGCATCAGTTATTTCTTTAGTAATTATTTGAGTTTCGACATGATAACCTTCATTAAGCTTCTTGTTGTATTTATCTAAGGTGATGATATATGGATAAATTGATTTTTTCTCCACCCCAGCTTCATCTTTAGGAGAGGTTGAAATTCTCTCTATTACACCTATCAACTGGCCATTAATTAACTTTGAAGTCGAAATTGTCCTCATGCCATTTTTTACTTTAGTTAGCTGTTCTTCCGATAAATACCCTTGAATAACAGGAGTATTAGAAACAATGGTTAATACAGGATTATTTAAATCATAGGAAATGTTTTTGACAATCCCCGATGTATTACTAACAATGGTTAAATCTTTCAAATCATTATCGTAGTTTGATTGTTGAGCTTGATATTGTTCAAGCTGCTGTTCGAGCTTTTCTTTTTCGAGTTCCTTTTCATTGATTTGCATTTCAATGGAATAGGAAACAGTCTTAGGAGTAGCGGCTACTTTTTTATTCTTTTTATCTTTCTTTGCTTGGTCTTGTTCATCCTGTTTAGCGGAAGTCAACAAGGTAGATAAATTTTTTATATGTGATTCAATACTATCGATATCCTTTTCTAATCGTGCAATTTCTGTCTCAAGTAGACTTTTTTGTTTTTCAATATTGGCAGTAGAGTATTCGAATAATGGAGTTCCTGCCTTTACCGAATCTCCTTCCTTTACAAGAAACTGGTTAAATCCAGCATCTTTATCTACATAAAAATAATGTGTTTCAGAAGGGAGTATCACTCCATTACTATTAAAGGATTGGATGAAATGTTCTTGCCTTATTTTTTCCCAATTCGAAACAAAGTGTAAACGGTCAACTTTGCTATTCTTTTTTTCTATTAAAAAAATATTTACTGCTATGAAAATACTAATTAATGCAAGTATGAACGGCCATTTTTTCATCACTTTTTCACCATCCTTATAATAAACGATAGAAATCGATATAGGTTAGTAATGCAGTAAATCCCCAAAAAATGAAATTAATGATTACTACCATTAGGAATAATGGTAGACGATTTTTCTCCGATAGTGAACAGAGCCCTTTATATTGAATATATATTCCCCAAAATTTAAAAATGGATAGACTGCCGAATAAAGCAATAATAAACGGAATGGAAGTAATATATTGTCCAATCACTCCTAATGATAGAGGTGAAGAATACCAATCCAAATTAAATATCATAACAAGTAGAATATAGGAAATCTGTTCTAATAGGAGGATAAATAACACAAATGCTTGTATTACTACTGATTTACGATAGGAAACATCTGCAAAGATGCTAAAAAATAACGAAGGAATATATAATATACATACGGAATAGATAATTCCAGAAAGAACTTTTCCAATAACAAACAGAGCTTTATGCCATTCGAAAATATCCTTAGAATCAAGAGTAAGAGATCTTGAAATAGATGTTGAACCAATCCCGAAAAGTCCTTCAACAGTAAAAATAACTGTACTGAATAGTATTAACCAAAATACTCTCCATTTCAGCCCATAAATTACTTCTGTTCTACTTAGTTGAAAGAAAGTATCCTTTGGTTTAAATAAATGAAAAATGCGAGATTGGTAGATCATAAATGAACCTCCGTCAAGTATAATATCTATCATTATTTTATCTTATCCTACATAAATATTCCATTACTTCTAAAAAATAAGTATAAAGATGTAGAAAGAAATCGAAAGCTGGATTTGAATTTTAAATATTAAATAATTGGTAAATATTTGATATTCTTTAAAATAAGTTTTGATACAATCTAAATGGGAAAGAAAATAAGAGGGGAATGATGACTTTGTTTCAAAGCAACTGGTCAAAGCAATTAAATATTAAGTATCCGATTATTTTAGCTCCAATGGCGGGAGGAATAACGACATCTGAATTAGTATCAGCAGTTTCGAATGCTGGTGGTCTTGGCATGATTGGGGCTGGTTACTTAAATCCGGAACAAACGAGACAAATCATACGGGAGATAAAAGAACGTACCTCAAATCCATTCGGAATTAACTTATTTGTTCCGGAACAAGGGGAGGTAGATGAGCAATCTATTGTAAATGCTCAAACATGCTTAAAAAAATATCGTGAAGAATTACATATTCAAAATCAACAGCCTGCCCTATCTAATCAAAATAATTTCAAAGAACAAATTCAAATTGTTTTAGAGGAGGAAGTACCTGTCTGTACGTTTACCTTTGGATTACCTTCTGAACAAATCGTAAAGAAATTAAAAAATGCAGGTATTTTTATAATGGGTACAGCAACAACCGTAAAGGAAGCTCAAATAATTGAGAAGTTAGGAATGGATATGATTGTTGCCCAAGGTAGTGAAGCGGGTGGGCATCGAGGAACCTTTCTTGAACATCCAAATAAAAGTTTAATAGGATTAATGTCACTAATCCCACAGATTGTTGATCAAGTAAATATTCCTGTTATTGCAGCAGGAGGCATAATGGATGAAAGAGGTGCTTTCGCTGCTCGTTGTCTAGGAGCAGAGGGGGTACAAATGGGAACAGCCTTTCTAACGTGTAAGGAAAGTGGGGCTCATGAAGTTCATAAGGAATCCATCTTAAATGCTTCAGAGGATGAAGTAGTATTGACTTCAGCCTTCTCAGGTAAGAAAGCAAGGGGGATTAACAATCGGTTTATTCGGGAAATGGAGAGTGCTGAAAGGAGTATTCTACCTTATCCATATCAAAATACATTAACAAAGGATATTCGAAAAGCAGCGGGAGAGCAAAATAATCCTGATTTTATGTCGATGTGGTCCGGACAAAGTCCTAGATTAAGCAAAAATATTTCAGCTGCAGAGCTAATTAAACAGGTAGTAGACGGATATGAAGTGTTGAAGGAAAGAGTATAATGAAACAATGTGACAGCCTTTGGGAAAGGGCTGTTTTTTTATGGTTAGGTATTCGTTAGATTGTTCCTGTTTTATCTTTAAAAGTGTTTATTTAAAGGATTTTCTGCTTTAATGTTTGATTAAAAATAAAATTGGGTAAAAAAATGATTTGCATAACGTAACAGTGTTATGTTACATTATTTTTGTGAAAGGAGAGTAAATTAATGAGCGAAGAGTTAATTTCTAAAAAGGACTTGTTAGATATAACGGGAATCTCCTACGGGCAATTGTATAGATGGAAACGTAAAAATTTAATTCCAGAAGATTGGTTTATTAGAAAATCAACTTTTACAGGCCAAGAAACCTTTTTTCCTAAAGAAAAGATCTTGGAAAGAATTGAAAAAATCCAAATGATGAAGGAAAACCTATCATTGGATGAATTAGCGGATGTTTTTTCACCAGATTTGGCTAAGCTTAATTTAAGTCAAAAGGAAATTATAAATCGTGGTATAGCTTCCCAGCCAGTTATCCAATTTTACTTAGAAAGTGTTGGCGAAATAAAAGAATTTGCATTTGAACAAACTCTTACAGTTTTTATATTAGAAAAGATGTTGAAGTCTGGGGACATAAATTTTGAAGAAGGAAAAATGGTTATGCAGGTGCTCAGAGATGACTATAAAAAACTAGGTTCTAAGAAAGCAGATCTAGTATTTATTCGGAAGCTAGGTATGTCTTCGTGCTTTCTAGCATCCAACAGTGATGAAATTGTCTTTGAAAATAGTACAAAAATAGTATCAAGGCTCTCGATATCTAGATGTTTAGAAGAATTAAAATCAAAATGGATGTAATGGAGGATTATAAAAATGGGGATGGATAGGAAGCAAGATTTAACGATTAATGGTTTTGGATCATCGAATGGAGGGCAATTCGACGATGTGGTTATTAATGGAAGAGGATCAATTAGTGGAGATATAGAATGTAAGTTATTTGATTGTAATGGCTTAGGGTCAGTAAAAGGAAATGTCACCTCGGAAAGAGTAAGGATGAATGGAAAAGGAAAAATCAATGGAAATGTTATTGCGAGGGACATTATGGTAGATGGCCATGCCACGCTTGGTGGAGATGTGAATTATGAATCTCTTAGAATTTCAGGACATTGTTCAGTTGGTGGAGCAGTTAAAGGTGAAAAGATCAAAATCAATGGGAAGGCGGTCATTGGTGGAGATTGTGAAACAGAGGAATTCGTTACAGAAGGAATATTTAATATTGGCGGTCTTTTAAATGCAGAGGATATTGATATTGCTTTATACGGAGAATGCAAAGTAAAGGAAATCGGAGGACAGTCCATTCGTGTTAAACAAAATCCATTTGGAATCATGAAATTTTTGAAATCCATTTTTCCAAATAGATTGGTCACAGATGTCATTGAAGGTGATCATATTTCTCTTGAGGGGGTTCGTGCCAAAGTCGTTCGGGGTAACAGTGTTACGATAGGAATGAATTGTGAAATTGAACTAGTTGAATATTATGATGAGTTTTCAATTGATAAAAGCTCTAAAGTTACAAAGCATAATAAGTTGTAAATCAATATATGTTGAAGGGAGTTGAAATCATGGAGAAAAGAAATTTAAATATATTTGGGTCTGGAAGTCAATCTGGTGGACATTATGGAAAGGTAAAGATAACAGGAGAAGGCACGGTTACAGATGATTTAGATTGTGAATTATTTAAAACGCACGGAACTAGCGTTTTGTTAGGGAACGTCAAGGCAAACCATTTTGCTATATACGGTACAGCTGATCTACAAGAAAATTTAAAGTCTAATCTTATAAAAATATTCGGAACACTTGATGTAAGTGGAGATATTTTTAGTGAAAAGATGGTTATTCGAGGAACTGGGGATGTAGGTGGCAATATACAAGGTGAGGTGTTAGATGTTAAGGGAGGACTTTCTATTAAAGGGAATTGTGAGGTAGAGACCTTTCAATTAGAAGGTGGTTTTCAAATTGACGGTCTTTTAAATGCAGGGAATATTCAAATAGGAATGAAATATGATGGAAGCAATGCAGAGGAAATTGGTGGAGAGACGATTAATATTAGAAAAAAGAACTCTTTCTTCAGTTTGAATAAAAACCAAGGAAACCTTACAGCTCAAGTCATTGAAGGGGATTCTATTTATTTGGAGCATACAAAGGCTAAAGTGGTCAGAGGCAAAGATGTGGAAATTGGTCCTGGATGTGAAATTGATCTAGTTGAATATAAAGAAAGCTTCAAACAACATAAAACAACTAAAGTAAAAAATAATAAAAAACTGTAGAAAAATGGGGATGATTATGGTAGATAAGCAGAGTAAATTAAGTTTTGTTGTGGCAGGTTTATTATTAGGGATATTAATGGCTTCAATGGACAATACCATTGTTGTCACAGCAATGGGTACAATTGTTGGTGATTTAGGTGGGCTAGAAAGTTTTGTGTGGGTAGTATCTGCTTATATGGTTGCAGAAATGGCTGGAATGCCGATCTTTGGGAAGCTATCAGATATGTTTGGCAGAAAGCGATTTTTTATGATGGGTTTAATTCTCTTTATGCTAGGCTCAATCCTTTGTGCAACAGCAAGCACTATTACACAATTAAGCATTTATCGTGCGATTCAAGGGATTGGCGGAGGTGCGTTAGTTCCTATCGCTTTTACGATTGTTTTTGACATTTTTCCACCAGAAAAGCGTGGGAAAATGGGGGGACTGTTTGGAGCAGTCTTTGGATTATCAAGTATTTTTGGACCGTTAATTGGTGCGTATATTACCGACTATATTAGCTGGCATTGGGTATTTTTAATTAATTTACCGTTAGGAATCTTAGCGTTTGTATTTGTAATGGTGTACTATCATGAATCTAAAAAGCATATTAAACAAAAAATCGATTGGTGGGGAGCGTTAACACTTGTTGGTGCGGTTATTTGTTTAATGTTCGCGTTGGAATTAGGTGGACAAAAGTACGCTTGGGATTCAAATCAGATTTTAGCCTTATTTGGTGGATTTTTAGTTTTATTTATCATTTTTATTTGGATTGAAACGAAGGTATCTGATCCAATCATTTCATTTCCAATGTTTAAAAAACGTTTATTTGCTGGGAGTACAATCGTAGCATTATTTTATGGCGCAGCGTTTATGGGAGCTACGGTATATATTCCAATGTTTGTTCAAGGTGTATATGGAGGAAGTGCAACAAACTCAGGATTAATTCTTCTTCCAATGATGCTAGGATCTGTTATTTCAGCTCAATTAGGTGGATTTTTAACGACAAAAATGAGTTATCGAAACATTATGTTTATCTCAGGAGTCATTACAATAGCAGGAATGCTTTTATTAACGACGCTGACTCCGGAAACGAAACGATTTTTACTCACCCTTTACATGATTATTACTGGGTTTGGTGTTGGTTTCTCCTTTTCAGTCTTACAAATGGCGGCCATTCACAATTTTGGGATGGAACAGCGAGGATCTGCGACATCCACAAGCAACTTTATCCGTTCATTGGGAATGACAATCGGAATCACCATATTTGGAATGATTCAAAAAAATATATTTGCAAACAAAATGACGGATGAATTTAAAGGGATGGGCTCTTTTACTAATAAGACGACAATCGATCCAAATATGATTTTGAATGAAAAAGCACGCACACACATACCAGCAGAAATACTAGATAAAATAACAACGATATTATCAACATCTATTGTTCATACATTCATGTGGGCGTTAGTTCCTGCGGTATTAGCCTTTTTATTTATATTTTTATTGGGCGAAGAAAAGATGGTGCTACACAAAAATCAAGGGAAATAAAAGGGCTTTGTATATTGAAATTTAATGTAGGTAAAGCTTCAAAATAGAACCAAAAAAATGAACAATTTATTAAAAAAATGTTAAAATTTTTTGAAATCAATATACATTATAAATTGTTTAAGGTAAAATATGTTCAGATGTTAAATTTGAAGAGGTGATCTTCCTTGAAAAGAGATCATGATCAATTAAAGAAGGTTATTACAAGCCTTGCAGAAATTGGGGTAAAACTTTCAAAAACAAAATCTAGATTAGAGATTTTTAAAGTGTTGGAGGAAGTAAAAAGTATCCCAAAATATCCGAAACTACATCATTAAGAACGGCTTCTTATCCTTTGTTGTATTTGAAACTCAGCATGAATGAGTAACGGAAACATTTAAAGAAATTAAAAATAAAGATGAAAAGAAAGAAATTAATAATTAAGAGATAACTCTTTGCGAAACTGCCTATTTTTCATATAGGCAGTTTTTTTATGCTTTAGAAACAGGTAACATATGTTGGACGTAACATTTAAAATAATACCAACAAAATATGTAGGATGGTTAGTAAGTTCTATGGAAAAGTCTTAATGGATATCGGTCTCTAGATGGAAAACATTAGGGATATTTTTTTGTATAATGAGGACAGAATATTCTTGCAAATGGGGTGTGGGTATGGATTACGTCATTGTTATCCAAGACGTGAAAAAAAACTATAAAAAAAGAAAATCTAATGAAATCATTGAAGCAGTAAAAGGTATTTCATTATGTATTAAAAAGGGAGAGGTTGTTGGGCTGCTTGGTCCGAATGGAGCTGGTAAAACAACAACAATTAAAATGATGTGTGGTCTTTTGCTTCCGAATGAAGGGACTGTGAAAATAAATGGAATTGATATTGCAAAACAACGATTAAAGGCACTTCGACATATTTCTGCAGTATTAGAAGGGAATCGCAATCTTTATTGGCGATTAACGGTGAGAGAAAACATGGAATATTTCTCGGGAAATCGAGGAATGTCGAAAAAGGATATATCAAGGAAAATAGATGATCTTCTTCAGCGATTAAATTTGACACATAAGGCTAATGAAATGGTGAATTCATTATCAAGAGGAATGCAGCAAAAACTTTCAATTGCGATTGCAATTTTGGCAGATACAGATATCATCTTCCTTGATGAACCAACACTTGGGTTAGATATTGAAATTAGCTATGAAATTCGAAATTTATTAAAGGAGATTGCAAAGGACTATCAAAAAACAATACTCTTAAGCTCTCATGACATGCCAGTTGTACAAGAGATATGTGAAAGGGTTGTTATTATTAATGAGGGAAGAATTGTAACAGATGATAGTGTAAGTAATCTTCTGTCACTATTTGACACGAAAGCATATTCATTTATAACAAGTTCTCAATTGACACAGAAAGATTTATTTGATATTAAAAAGCAGTTTATCGTTCAAACAGAAACTGATGAATCTGGTCAGTCTATCATAACTGTTACTATCCGGCATAGTGATGATTTCTATAATGTCATTGATATGTTGAAAGAGAAGAAAATAGTTATTGAAAAAATCGACCGAGCGATTATTGATTTTGAACAAGTCTTTATGAAGATAGTGAAGGGGGAAGTCGAGAATGAAGCTGCTGTATCTGTTTAAAGCAAATTTTCGCAGGGAGTATATTTATCTTAAAAGGTATCTTCCTAATACAATAAGTGAGCTTATTACCTTCTATGCTATTTTTCTATTTCTATTCTTTGGTATTCAAATTGTAGGCGATCCATCTACGATTGAAACAAATGTTCAAAACACAATTGTTAATTACTTATTTTGGTTCTTAGCGATGTCAGTCATGCAAGGAATAGGCTGGAGTATTATGAACGAAGCACAGCTTGGTACACTTGAACAACTATATATGTCACCTATGGGAGCTTGGAAAATATTATTATCGAGAATTGTTTCTACAACTATTTTGCAGCTGGTTATGATTGTCATTCTTTTATATGTATCAATGCTAACAACTAATACATGGCTCAATATTGATGTTCTTTCAATTTTTCCGGTTCTTATTTTTACTTTAATAAGTATGATTGGTGTAAGTTTTATGATTGCTGGTTTAGCTATTATTATTAAACAAATCAACTCTTTTTTGCAAATCTTTCAATTTATATTAATGGGTATAACATTTGCTCCGCTATCTAGCATGCCCTATTTGACAATTCTTCCAGTTGTTAAAGGGGTAGATTTATCAAGAAGCATTATGATTCATCATTCAAACTTAGCTGATTTTACTTTTGGTGATTATTTTTCTTTAATAATGAATTCAATTGTATATCTACTGTTAGGGATCTTCGCATTTAAACGCTGTGAGAGAATCGCAATGACTAAGGGAGTATTAGGGCAGCATTAATGGAAATTCATACATTTTTTGATTAAAAAATATCACAAAGCTAAAAATGGTAAAATATTTCTTGCATTAACAAGGAAATTCGTTGTAATATATATAAAAATTTTAAAAAAATCATGGATGAAGAGAGTAGTTTATCGAAAAACGTTCAAGCGAGCTAGGGTTGGTGGAAGCCTAGTATGGAACGATAAATGAAGCGCACTTCGGAGATGCTTGTCTGAATTTAGTAGGATTAGCCGGGAACCCCCGTTAAGAGGAAAGTGGTCAATGATTTGAACAAGTAGAGTGGTACCGCGGGTTTAGCTCGTCTCTTATTTTTATAAGAGATGAGCTTTTTTATTTCTTTAAGTGAAAATCTTACAAAAATAAATATTCATTTTTTAGTAAAAGGAGGAGTAATTGTGGATTTAATATCAATATATGCAAAACAATTAGGTGAGATATTACAAGGCAAGTTAACGAAGGAGGAAATTTATCAATTAATTGAAGTTCCTAAAAATCAGCTTCTTGGTGATTTAGCATTTCCATGTTTTCGGTTAGCAAAAACAGAAAGAAAGTCACCAATCGAAATTGCCAAGCAATTATCTGGAGAAATCCAAGCTAAGGAATTTATAAAAGTGGAAGCGATAGGTGGATATGTGAATATAACCTTTTCGCCAAAAGAACTGGGACAGTCTATAGTTACGAAAATTCTAAGAAAAGAAGCGGATTATGGGCAATCAAATATAGGAAATGAAAAGACTGTCGCTTTAGATATGTCATCACCAAACATTGCTAAACCATTTTCGATGGGTCATTTACGCTCAACTGTTATTGGAAGTGCCATTGCCAATCTTGCCATTAAATGTGGCTATCATACAGTGAAAATAAATCATATTGGTGACTGGGGGACCCAATTTGGAAAATTAATAGTTGCTTATCAAAAATGGGGCAATGAAGAACAGGTCAAAATGAATCCAATTGGAGAATTGTTTAAGCTGTATGTTAAATTCCACAAAGAGGTTGAACAAGAACCGCAATTAGAAGACGAAGGTAGAGCAGCTTTCAAAAAATTAGAATGTGGCGATGAACAATATTTAAATCTCTGGGAGTGGTTCCGCCGTGAATCTTTGAGAGCATTTATGACAATTTATGATTTACTAGGAGTAGAATTTGACTCTTTTCAAGGTGAGGCTTTTTATAATGACAAAATGGAAGAGATTATTCATTTGTTAAGTGAACATAAACTTTTAGAAGTATCTGAAGGTGCTGAAGTAGTAAGGCTTGATGAATATGAAATTCCACCTTGTTTGATAAAAAAATCAGATGGTGCAACATTGTATGCTACGAGAGATTTAGCGGCAGCTTTATATCGTAGTCAAGAATATAAGTTTGATGAAGCATTGTATGTCGTAGGGCAAGAGCAAGCCATTCATTTTCAACAGGTGAAGGCTGTTTTGAAAAAGCTTGGATACGATTGGGCAGAGCAAATGAAACATATTCCATTTGGTTTATATTTGCAAGATGGAAAGAAAATGTCTACCAGAAAAGGAAGAGTGATTCTACTTGAAGCTGTATTAAATGAGGCAATTAACCTTGCTAAGAGAAATATTTTGGAGAAAAATCCTAAGATTCCAAATGCAGATGAGGTAGCCAATGCAGTAGGAGTTGGAGCAATCATTTTTCATGATTTAAAAAATGATCGAATGAATAATATAGAATTTTCATTGGAGGAAATGCTTACTTTTGAAGGGGAAACAGGTCCATATGTTCAATATACAAACGCAAGAGCAAACTCCATTTTAAGAAAATATTCAAAAGATCAATTTGAATTTAGTGGTCTAACTGATATCGAAAGCTGGGATATTGTGAAGTTGTTAAATCAATTCCCTGATGTAATTGAGAAATCGTATAAACAATATTCACCATCGATTCTAGCTAAATACTTAATTCAAATCAGTCAATCATTTAATAAATATTATGCAAGGGTTAGAATTTTAGAGGAGGGCGACAGTCTGGTTTCAAGAGTATCCCTAGTAAAGGCTGTTACCATCGTTTTAACAGAAGGACTTCGTTTATTAGGCATTAAAGCACCAAAGGAAATGTAAAAAAAAGAGGGTGCCCCTATTGATTTAGGGACCACCCTCTATTAAAGTGCAGCTTCTGAATTTGGAATAGGAAGTTGTGGCTGCAGCTTAATATCTTGTGTAAGTTTTTTCTTCACTTCAATATACTTCACATGAAGGTCTTCCATCTCTTTAATTATGAAGTCAAAGTTCTCATATTCAATGATATCGCCTTGCTTGGCTTCATAATTTTCTGTTAAGACCCAACCACCGATCGTATCTACATCCTCATCGTTAATATTTAAACTTAGAAGAGTGTTTACTTCAGATACTAGCACTTTTGAATCGATAATATAATGATTCTCCTTGACCTTTCTGATCAATGGGATTTCATCCATATCGAATTCGTCACGGATTTCACCAACAATTTCTTCTATTATATCTTCAACTGTAACAAGACCGGAAGTTCCACCATATTCGTCAATTAAAACTGCCATATGGATTCTTTCCTTTTGCATCATTAAAAGCAATTCTTGTATAGGAATCGTATCAATTACCCGTATAATAGGGCGAATATATGAATTAAGTGTCGGTTTTGATAATTTATCTTTACTTAATAAGTCGGTTAATAATTCTTTGGCGTTAACCATTCCGACGATATGGTCCTTATCTCCATCAATCACGGGGTAACGTGTAAAACGTTCCTCACGTATGATTTGTAAAAGCTCGTCAAGTGTGTCCTCTTTTGAAAGAGATGTAATTTCTGTTCGAGGAACCATAATTTCTTTTGCAATTCGATTATCGAATTCAAATATTTTATTTACATATTTAAACTCAGATTGGTTTATTTCACCGCTTTTATAGCTTTCGGATAGGATAATTCGCAATTCTTCCTCCGTATGTGCAAGATCATTCTCACTTGTAGGCTTCAGTCCAAAAACTTTCGTCACAAGTTGAGCCGATGAATTCAATAACCAAATAAATGGAAACATGATACGGTGGAACCAAATAAGTGGTCGAGCAATAATCAAACTGATAGACTCAGCCTTATGAATAGCAAATGTTTTCGGTGCTAATTCTCCAATAACTACATGCACAAAGGTAATTAATGCAAATGCGAGAACAGTTGAAATCACATGCACAGAGGCTGCTGGTATATGAAGGTAAGAAAATACAGGTTCTAATAATTGAGAGACTGTCTTTTCCCCAATCCAACCTAAGACAAGAGAGAGAATGGTTATTCCTAGCTGACAGGTTGATAAATATTCATCTAAATTAGAAAGAATCTTTTTGGTTGCCAGAGCGTTTTTGCTACCCTCTTCAATAAGCTGATCAATACGTGAACTTCTAACCTTAACAATTGCAAATTCCGAAGCTACAAAAAATGCAGAAAGTGCTATTATTATAAAAACAAGCACAAGCCTAAATATGTCGTCCAAATAAGTTTACCTATCCCGTATAATGAACGAGATAGGAGTCACCTCCTATGTTGATAATTGTTTAATAGATTGTAATAAACATGTACTTTCAGATAAAAGCTTCTTGTAAAATGCTTCCTTTTCTTCTCGGTTCAGATTTTGCGTTGCTGAAATTAAATCGGAAAGTTCATTATTTAACTGTTTGATTTGATGATGAATGAAATCAATACGTTGTAAAACTATACTTTCGTCTAGTGAAACGCCTTTTTTAATTTCAAGTTTTTTGCGAATCGTATCAAGAGGTAGGGACAGCTTTTTACAATCCTCGATGAACTTTAAGTCATCTAATGCATCTGTTTCATAAATTCGATAGTTTGATTTCGAACGGTTAGCCTGTAAGAGACCAATACTTGTATAGTAATCTATCGTTCTTTTAGAAACATTTGCTAACAATGCTAGTTCCCCAATACGGTACACAGCCCCATCTAATCACCCCTTAACATAATAGTTATACATAATTATAGAAAAAATAAACCGTACAGTCAAACGTGATACTTTTTGTTGAAACTCCTTAACATAATTTATGGTGGTGTATTGTACAGTATTCTTATTTATTCGCTATAGCTAAGCTTAATTTTTTGAAGAAAACATGTATTCTTTATGGTAAAAACGGATACTGAAGATGAGTCCTAAAGCTAACATATTTCCCATCAGTGAACTCCCTCCGTAGCTAATAAATGGAAGCGGGATTCCTGTGATTGGGAGTACTTGTATGGTCATTCCTATATTTTGAAATACATGAAAGGTGATCATGCAAATAATTCCTACACAAATATATGTGTTGAAAGGTGTTTTCGTTAAAAGAGCTGTTTTGGTTATATGATAAATTAATATAAAAAATAAACAGATGACAATACTAGCGCCAATAAATCCATATTCTTCTCCAATCACACTAAAAATAAAATCAGTATGTCTTTCCGGTAAATACACTTCTTTTTTAAAATAACCTTTTCCAGTTATTTCACCTGAACCAATAGCACTCATAGATAAAAGAAGATGCCAACTTTCATCGGGAAAATTTTCAGGGTAGAGCCAAGCATAAATACGATCAAACTGATAAGCCTTTACTTTCAAGTATTTAACTAGAAAATCTGGAGCCCAAATAACAAAATATAAAATGGTTCCACCCATTGCTATTATTGTCGAATATAATGGAAGGATAATTTTCCAGGTAATCCCTGAAATAAGTACTAGGCCAGCTACTATAGCAATAAAAACCAATCCAGTTCCTAAGTCTGGCTGAAGCATAATTAATCCCAAAGGAAGGGCTGTAATCATTCCTATTTTTAAAAGAAGGTAAAGATCGGTTTTTATTGTTTTATTAACAACTTTTTCATTATGAGAGGCAATGGTGCTACTTAATGCCAAAATCAAAAAGGTTTTCATAAATTCCGAGGGCTGAATTTGTCCTAAACCAGGTAATACATACCAACTGGTCGCACCGTTCCGTTTTGGTACTAAGCAACCAGAATCGATACAATGAGGTGCTAAAATCAGTCCGAGTAACAATAAGATGCCAATGCCATAAAAATAAAAAGAGAGTTTTCGATACTGGCTAGGATCAAAAATGAGGGACAACCCAATGATTGTTAATCCAATTACATACCAAAAACCTTGTTGCAGGACAAAATTCCCCTTATATTGCGAAGAGGATTGTGCACTTGAAATTGACACGCAGCTTACAATAAAAAATAAAAATAATAGCAATACTAATGTCCAATCTATCTTATCCAAAAATTTTTGCTGTTTATTTCCCAACGATTTCACCTAATTTCTACTTAAACACTTCTAAATAAACTTTTTCATATGTCCTTCCTTAGGAAAATGACAATTATAAAAAGTCTTTATCAGTTATTAAGACGGATGAATGATAGAAAAGGTTTCCTTTTTCCTATCGATTATAGGGATTTATGGAATTTTTTTCACTTCGACATATTGGACATGGGATTGTTCAATATCAGTAACGATAAATTCAAATTCATCAGAAATAATTGAATCCCCTTTTTTTAGATCATATTTTTTTGTAAGCAGCCAGCCGCCAATCGTATCAATTTCTTCATCATATATGTGAGTTCCTAGTAAATCGTTTACCTCCTCTATCAATACTTTTCCATCTAAAATATAGTGTTTTTCATTTAATTGTCGTATAAGTGGGATCTCATCAGAATCGAATTCATCACGGATTTCTCCAACTATTTCTTCTAGAATATCCTCAACCGTAACTAAGCCTGCTGTACCTCCATATTCATCAAGAAGAATAACCATATGTGTTCTATCTTTTTGAATTTTTGATAAAAGTCCTTTAATAGGAACAGTTTCAATTACTCTGGAGACGGGTTTAATATATTTTTCAATTGGATTGTCTTGGAGACATTCTTCGAAAATACAATCCGTTAAAAGCTCTTTAATATTAATTAGTCCGATGATTTTATCCTTATCACCATCTGTAACAGGGTAACGTGTGAATTTCTCTACTTTCGCTATTTCTAAAATTTCATCAATTGTTGCTTTTCTTTCTAAAGTAACCATTTCTGTACGGGGTACCATAATTTCCTTTGCTATGCGATTATCAAATTCGAAAATATTATTTACATACTTATATTCAGATTGATTGATTTCCCCACTTTTAAGGCTTTCAGATAATATGATTCTAAGCTCCTCCTCAGAAGGAGCTATTTCACTAGCATCTACTGGTTCGATTCCAATTAGTTTTACGACAATTCGAGAAGATTGATTTAATAACCAAATAAATGGATACATCAATCGATTAAACCAAATAAGCGGTTTAGCCACAAATAAAGTAATTGCTTCCGTTTTTTGAATTGCAAACGTTTTAGGAGCTAGTTCACCTAATACCACATTAAAAAAGGTAATCAATAAAAAAGAAACAATAAATGAAAGAATATTTGAAAGTGAAGTAGGAATACGTAACATTTCAAAAATAGGTCTTAGGAAAACTTGTACAGTTGGCTCCCCTAACCAGCCGAGTATAAGTGATGTAACAGTAATCCCTAATTGGATTGCAGATAGATAACTGTCAAGATTGGAAATAACTTTTTTAGCATTTAAGGCAGTTGGATTTCCTTCTGCCATTAATTGATCAATTCTGGAAGTTCGCACGCGAACAATAGCAAATTCAGAGGCGACGAAAAATGCCGTGATGGCAATCAGTAATATAATGATGAAAAGATTTAATATAGGCATAATTATGTCTTAATTTAACGTAAGACAAAGCACCTCCTGACATGAATGGTTTATAAATAATGTTCCCGAAAATAATACAGAATACTTACAATAATTTAGAGATGTAAATGTAAACTTCACGTAAAGAAATTGCAATAAAATAAATGAGGATTTATTTAAAGAATTTGGTAAAATAAGAATATCGAAGATCTTTTCTTGAATTTTGCAGTTTTAAAGTAAATAACTTAGATAAAACCGTATTCAACCTTTGGGGGAAGGGTATTTTAAGAAAAGATGCTATTATATTAATCATAGTTATTATACACATCTTAGAAGTAGCAAAAGTATTGTAAAATAGCCCTTTCAAAATGGACTTATTTACAGTTTCAATATGGTGAAGCTGTTTTTTTACGTATCCCCATTTGAAGATACTTATTCGGAGGGAACTCAATTGAAAAATCGTATAGCGAATCGGGGAATCATCTACGCTCATATGAATGCTGTTGATCACTATGTTATTTCTTATGGGATTGAATTTCACGAATTCTGTCAGGCTTTTTCAGATCTTTCTAATCTATTATTGCTTCGTCATAAATTTGAGGATGGGAATTTTAATTTACACACTTTACTGGACTATGTCGAATCGGAATCCATTCAAAGAATTATCGAAGATGATGTATACAGTTATGGAGATTTCTGTTGGTTAGATTTTGATGATGAAGAAGCACTGAATCGTTTAGATGGTCAAGAGATTGCAGAACTATTGTATTTAAGCCATATTAAAACACATCTTAGACTTCCTTTCTATCGGAAGCTAAACAATCGCTTTGCATATTTGTCACATGATGACGGCTGGTTTAATAAAATTTACTATCGAACGTTTGATGATTTTTATACAGCTCTTGGTGTTTCCATTTCAAGCAAGCTAAATGAGAAAGGTGAGAAAACCTTCTTCGGGCTAAAAAAGAAAAAAGAAATTCCATTTATTCCAATTGAAATTCTCTATCCATTTATTGAAGAGATGAAGGAAGGAATGATAATTTCAATTGAAAGGGCAGTACATACAAGAACAACAGTTGAAATCCCTATTTGGGTTATCGGTGATTATTATGATATGGACGAAATGCTTGATGAATATGAGTTCCTGAATAGCCGACCTTTAGATGGAAAAATCGTGTTCGATCGAAAAGCAAAAGAATGGAAAGCATTTGTTAAATAATCTTCCTATCGTAAAATTTTTTGTTGTTATTTGCTTTTGTTATAAAAATTAAAAAAATTTAAGTAATAATGCATTAACCCTATAATTTAGCTACGACTCCTGCAATTTTATACGGAGAAACTTAAAAAGGAAACTATTTAGCTATGCGTTGCTGATAGTTTCCTTATCTTTTTTTGCTATTTAGCAATAAGCAAAAATATAAAGAATTTTAGGCTGAGATTGAATAATAGGAAGGTAGACTTTTTCAAAGAAAATAAAAAAACCACGTGATTCTTTCTTCATTTTAAGCTAATATTATTACCGACTTAATAAAGGTATTTTAACTGAACATTGAAAAATGGCTGGTTTCACCAAAAAAATTGAATGTACATAAGATAAATAGGCAAATGTCACGGAACGAATGAATAAGATAGGTAGGATAATTGTACCAATTAAGAAAAATAAACAGATTTATTAATAAGAAGTGCTAAAATATTTGTATCTCTTAAAGATGGAGGAAGAACATGAAGACCAAATTATGTTTACTATATGGTGGAAAATCAGCTGAACATCAAGTATCCTTGCAAACTGCAAAAGCAGTTATACAAGCACTTGATCTTGAAAAGTTTGATATAGATCCGATCTACATTAATACAGAAGGTAATTGGATAAAGGGTCCACAAATATCTGGTCCTATTGAGGATGTAAAAGCATTATCTTTTTCTAGTGGTGAAAAGATTACCCCAAATGCACTTTCAACATTAGAAAACTATTCTGCTGACTCAAAAAACGGATATGATGTTGTTTTCCCATTATTGCATGGACCTAATGGAGAAGATGGAACTGTTCAAGGAATGCTTGAATTGCTTGATCTTCCTTATGTTGGGAATGGTGTTCTTGCTTCAGCAGCGGGAATGGATAAAGTAATTATGAAAAACTTGTTTGAACAGGCAGGACTTCCTCAAGTGAAATATGTTTGGTTTATTAGAAGTGCCTGGGAAAATAATCGAGAAGCATCTTACGATCGAGTAGAAAAAGAGCTTGGATACCCTTGCTTTGTTAAACCAGCTAACTTAGGATCAAGTGTAGGTATAAGTAAATGTACGAACCGAAGTGAATTAGAGGAAGCCTTTATTTATGCTTTTCAATATGATCGAAAAGTGATTATTGAAGAGGGAGTTGTTGCTCGAGAATTCGAATTAGGCGTTCTTGGAAATGATGATCCAGAGTGTTCGGTTGCTGGAGAAATTCTACCAAAAACCGATTTTTATGATTATAAAGCAAAATATGAGGATGGAGATACGGCCTTAATTATTCCTGCTGAAATCTCTTCTGCAATTTATCAAGAACTAAAAACTGCAGCTATTCAAGCATTTAAAGCATTAGATTGTTCAGGTTTAGTACGTGCAGATTTTTTTGTTACGGATGAAGGAAAAGTACTAATTAATGAAGTTAATACAATGCCCGGATTCACTCCTTTTAGTATGTTCCCATTATTATGGAAGCACAGTGGGGTAGAGTACCCAGTATTAATAGAGCGTTTAGTAAAATTAGCTGTTGAACGACATGAGGAAAAACAAAATATTAAACATACTTTTTAAACTTAAATAAGGAATCACGATTTGATCGGATTCCTTATTCATCATTTTTGAGAAATACTATTAATGCGCTTTAGAATGGAGGAAGTAATAAATGATTCAAAGAACCTTTCAGCAATTAGCGAAAATGATTACTGTAGTAAACGATGTGTCTCCATTTGCGGAAACAATGATTAATGGAGTTTGTATTGATACAAGAAAGCTAAAAAAAGGAAATTTATTTATTCCTTTTAAAGGGCAAAATGTAGATGGTCATAAATATGTTGAAGATGCAATTAAAAATGGGGCAAGTGGAGCGTTATGGCAAAGGGATGTTCCTAATCCTCCTATACATTTACCTATTCTAATTGTTGAGGACACGGAAAAAGCTTTGCAGGATTTAGCGAGGTGTTATCGTTCTGAGCTTCAAATAAAAATAGTTGGTGTGACAGGCAGCAATGGGAAAACAACAACAAAAGACATTGTAACTTCAGTATTAAGTGAAAAATATAAGGTTCAAAAAACAGAAGGTAATTTTAATAATCATCTAGGATTACCAATTACTATTCTCTCTCTAAATGAAGAGACAGAAGTAGCCGTGCTTGAAATGGGAATGAGTGCACGAGGAGAAATAGAATTTTTAACAAAATTGGCTAAGCCGGATATTGCGATAATTACAAATATTGGTGAAGCACATCTTCAGGATCTTGGTTCAAGAGAAGGAATTGCTGAGGCGAAATTGGAAATTACAAAAGGATTATCAGAGGATGGATTGTTTATTTATATTGGAGATGAACCACTTTTACAGGAAAGGGAGAGCCTATATAAAGATTTCCGAGTTCAAACATTTGGTAAACAGAATTCTAATGATATCTTTCCTAATTCCATTGTAAAAAAATCAAATGGAAGTTTATTTACTGTTAATATTGCTCCAGAAACTGATTTATTTCTTCCGGTCCTTGGAGACTATAATGTTTTGAATTCCTTAGCTGCTATTGTAGCTGCTCTTGATCTTGGATTATCGATTGAAGAAATTAAAGCTGGTTTGGAATCATTAAAATTATCTGCCATGCGCATGGAGCTGCACTCAGGAATAAAAGGTACAAAAATTATAAATGATGCATATAATGCCAGTCCAACCTCAATGAAAGCTGCTATAGAAATGCTGGAAAATATTGAAGAGGCTGAGACAAGAATGGTTGTCCTAGGAGATATGCTTGAGTTAGGGGAAAATGAAGTATCATTTCATCATGAAGTTGGTAGAATATTAAATCCTGAAAAAATCCAATATGTATTTACATTTGGAGAATTGGCTAAAAGGATTGCAGAAAGTGCAAAGGAAAGATTCCCTAGTAATAGAGTTTTTACATTTTCAGACAAACAAGAATTGATTCATTCATTAAATGCGAAAATTTTAGGAAAAGAATGGATTTTAATAAAAGGATCTAGAGGAATGAAGTTAGAAGATATTGTCAAAGATTTAATAGAGGATTAGATGAAAATAAGAAGGATTTACTATTAAATACGATCTATCCTATATTTAAAATAAAAAAGGGAATACTATATAAAAAAATAATGATCGTTTCCTTAAAGAGAAGGCAATTTGGGATATCTTGCGCGTTGAAATCCGAGCTTATTAATGGTAACATTACCATACATCGTTTACACTTTTTGCCGAAACTCTTTATTTTACAAAAGAGTGTCTTTTTTTTGTATAGTATCGGGGGAAACGAACCAACTAGGTTTATATGGCCCTGTTAAGTTATAAAGGAGAATGAGAAGCATTGACGAATTTTTCAGAGTTAAACTTAAGCTCATCAATTTTAAAATCATTAAAAAGAATGGGCTTTGAAGAAGCATCACCTATTCAAGCAAAAACGATACCATTAAGCACACAAGGTAAAGATATTATTGGTCAAGCGCAAACTGGAACGGGTAAAACGGCTGCGTTTGGTATTCCATTAATTGGAAAAATTGATAATAAAAACCCTAATATCCAAGGGATTATTATTGCTCCTACCCGTGAGTTAGCTATCCAAGTATCAGAGGAACTATATAAAATTGGTTATGACGCGAGAGCTCGAGTACTTGCCGTTTACGGTGGTCAGGATATTCAACGTCAAATTAAAGCCTTGAAAAAAGGTCCGCAAATTATTGTTGGAACACCGGGACGTATTCTAGATCATATTAAACGTCGCACATTAAAGCTTGATCAAGTGTCTACTTTAATTTTAGATGAAGCAGATGAAATGTTGAATATGGGCTTCATTGATGATATTGAAGCTATTTTATCAAGTGTTCCAGAAGAGCGTCAAACATTACTTTTCTCAGCGACAATGCCGGATCCTATTCGTCGAATCGCGGAAAGATTTATGAAAGATCCTGAGCTAGTTCGTGTGAAAGCGAAGGAAATGACTGTTCCTCTAATCGAACAATATTATGTGAAAGTACAGGAAAGAGAAAAATTTGAAGTTCTTTCACGCTTAATTGATGTTCAATCTCCAGAACTTGCAATTGTATTCGGACGTACAAAGCGTCGTGTGGATGAATTAGCAAACGCTTTGAATTTAAGAGGTTATATGGCTGAGGGAATTCATGGTGATTTAAGTCAGGCGAAACGCTTGTCTGTATTAAGAAAATTTAAAGATGGAAAAGTGGATGTACTTGTTGCAACAGATGTGGCTGCTCGTGGATTGGATATTTCAGGAGTTACACATGTGTATAATTATGATATTCCACAAGATCCTGAAAGCTATGTTCATCGTATTGGTAGAACGGGCCGTGCTGGAAAAGAAGGAATGGCAATTACATTCGTTAGCCCACGTGAAATGGGTTATTTGAAAATCGTTGAACAAACGACCAAAAAGAGAATGATGCCAATGCGTCCACCAAGCTGGGATGAGGCATTTGAAGGGCAAATTCGAGTTTCAATGGAGAAACTTGCTGATGTTGTGAAAGAAAATAATCTTACGGAATATGTTAATATTTCAAAAGAATTGTTAGAAGAAAATGATGCGACATTGATTGTTGCAGCTGCACTAAAATTAATGACGAAAGAGCCAGATAAAACTCCAGTTCATATTACTGAAGAGCGTCCTTTACCAATGAAGAGAGATGGGCAAAAGAAATCTTCTTCAAGACGTGGAAAGCCTTCTTATAGCAATAAAGGTGGAAATGGCAATCGAAAGCCTAGAAGATCAGGCAGAAGAGAATATAATAGAGACCATCACAAATCTTAAATTAAACAATAATGAAATTTAATATTTAAACATAAAGTACGGGGCCAAAAAAGAGTAAGCGATCAGAAACCGTCTAATTAGAGGATAATTGTTATTTCTTCTTACAAATAGAGCGTGCAATTAAAAAGCAATCGGAGTGATATCTGGTTGCTTTTTTTGTTTCACTAACTAATCTTTGAAAAGAGGAAGCCCTTAAAGAATGCGAAAATTTTTCTTTTTTGGTAGATTTTATAATATTGGTCAAAAAAATAAACCTTGATATAATATCCATTTTTGAAACAAAACTTGTATTTTTTTCGTATAAAGTAATAGTAGTTAAGTTGGAGGTATAAAATGGAGATTAAGGCACCACAAAAAAGAATTTCAAGGCGAGCTTTAACTGTATGGAAGCTTGCTAGTATGCTACATTCAATTATTATCTGGGTACTTGGTATTGGAGGGGTAGTTGCAGTAAATCAATTTCATTGGAATAAATGGTTAATTGGACTTATTCTTCTTATTGCTATTTTATATTCAATTCTATTTATAATAATCATTCCTAATATAAGATGGAAAAGATGGAGGTATGAAGTAAGAGAACAAGAAATTGAATTACAGCACGGTGTATTTATCATAAAGCGAACGTTGATCCCAATGGTTCGAGTTCAACATGTAGACACGATTCAAGGTCCACTTCTAAGAAAGTATAGACTTGCTACGATTAGAATATCAACTGCAGCAACGGTTCATCATATACCTGCCATTGATATGATAGAAGCGGATCGTTTGCGGCATTCCATATCAGCATTAGCAAGGGTGGATGAAGATGATGTCTAATTACAAAAGATTGCACCCTGTTACTGCAATATCTAATTTTTTGAAAGAGTTAAAACAGCTTATTGCTCCATTTATTGTGTTTTTTATCATTGGCAGAAGGGATCAAAAGGAAAACTTTTGGGATTATGCTCCTATGCTTATCATGACCATAATGATTATTTATGTTCTTATCTCGGGTATCGTTAAATGGCTTCGATTCACCTATCGTCTAGAAGAGGGTGAACTCCGAATAGAGCATGGGCTATTTGTAAAGAAAAAACGCTATATTCCCTTTGAAAGAATTCAGAGCTTAAATTTTTCTGAAGGAATCCTGCATCGTCCCTTTGGATTAGTGAAAGTAAGTATTGAAACGGCAGGTAACAGCTCAATGGAAGCAGAGGCTGAATTAACTGCTATAACTAAAATGGCGGCAGAAGAAATTCAGCAAACGATTGCTGCTGCGAAGAAATCAGCAAAAAAGGCTGGAGAGGAAAAGGATGCGATAGAAATACAAGATCAAGAAAAAATGATCTACCAAATTTCTAATCGCGAAATGTTTGTTATGGCATCGACATCGGGTGGTGCTGGTGTTATCTTGTCTGCTTTATTAGCTTTTTTTTCACAGTTTAACGAAATGATTCCATATGAAAAAATTTTTAATGAGGTAAGTCATATTGTAGAAAGTGGTGTTTTTTTAATTTCACTTATAGTAGTTATCATTTTGCTTGCTGCATGGATTTGTTCAATTATTGTAACAATGTTAAGATTTCATGGTTTTACAGCAAAGGAAATTGAAGATAACTTAGTTATTACAAGAGGTTTGCTAGAAAGACGTCAGACGACGATTCCTCTTCATCGTATACAAGCTATAAGAATAAGTGAAAATCCACTAAGACAATTGTTTGGATATGCCACGGTTTATATTGAAAGTGCAGGAGGAACATTAACAGATAAAGAGAGCTTAAGTGTCATTCTTTTGCCAATGATAAAGAAGAATAAAACACTAGAAATATTAGGGGATATACTAAAAGGCTATCAATTTGATGTAGCATTCCACCAAGCTCCTATACGAGCCAAAAGGGGTTATATTATTCGCGAAATGTTAAAATCACTACCAATAGTGATTGGATTACTTATTCTTTTTTGGCCATATGGATTGTTAGGAAGTTTATTAGTTGCTATTTCAATCATTTATGGAAGATCTCGTTTTAGGACAGCTGGATGGAATCTTGAAGAGAACCAATTAACCTTAAGGTATCGTGGGATCGTAAAACATACTATGTTTATGAGAAAAAATCGAGTTCAAAGCATGGTATACAAAGAAAGCTGGTTTCAAAGAAAATTAAAATTAGCTTCCATATTCTCGACTGTAAAATCAGCAAGTACAGGTAAAACCGCAAAGGTCTACCATTTAGATGTGAAGGATGTTGAAACCATTTATCAGTGGTATAAACAATAGATTATTAATAATAAAAAGACAAGCTGTCAGAAGGTGTTGGATCTCTATACTCTTATGACAGCTTATTAAATTTTTTTCTGAAGGTTAAAATACCATACTCCTAGTAAACACCCAAATCCCATTCCACACAAATGTGAAGTATAATTTACATTTACTTCAAAAAAGCTCATGATGAGTGCGATGATTATAATCGGTATAATCGTTTGCTGTATTCTTTTTTGCATGTAACTTCTCTTTAGTAGCAATATAGATAAATAGATTCCAAATATACCAAAAATAGCACCGCTCGAGCCAATATGTTGATAAGTAAGAGGCAGGATTAAAAATGTCGCGATATTACCAATAATTCCGCATATAAGAAAAAATAAACAAAAAACCCATTTTCCGAGTATTCTTTCTAAAAAAGGTCCGAATAAAATTAGTGAAAAAGAATTGATTAACAAATGGGAGAAATATAAGTGAATAAATATAGGAGTAATTAAACGCCAATACTCACCTTCAGCAATATAGAGATTTACTCCAGTTAAAGATTGTATGATGTATTTATGGGGGATAAAAGGGATAAAATTCATCATGTATAACACGAACTGTAGTAAAATGATAATGCTTATGACAGGATAATTTTTTATATATTGAAAGAAGCTTTCATTACGAATAAACATGGCACATCCTCGTTTCACAATGTTCTTGTACATATTATTTATGCAAAATTTTCATAGGATAGAAGGAGTTGAAGAAAATGATAAAGGGTATTGGATTAGATATTATTGAAATAGAACGTATACATCAGTTGCGAATAAGGCAACAAAGATTTCCGGAGAAAATATTATCCGAAAAGGAGTTAGAATCCTATAAGGGTATTAAGGAATCTAGAAAATCTGAATACTTAGCTGGTCGCTTTGCTGCAAAGGAGGCATTTTCAAAGGCTTTAGGTACGGGAATTGGGAAAGAACTTTCTTTACAAGAGATGGTGATAATGGTAGATGATCGAGGAAAGCCATATTTTAAAAAGCCTATTGAAAAAGGAGTCCATCTTTCCATAACACATAGTAAGCAATATGCTGCGGCACAAGTTGTTATAGAATCAGTCTAAAAAATACGGGAGCATTTCGCATATTCCTAAAGGTTGTCTCATATATTCATAATGCGATAGGAGAGACAAGGCTTATTTGACATTACTATGAGTCGTAGGAATTTCAAGCAGAGTGACTTCTAGTAAATGATCGAAACTTGCCTTTCTCTTCACCAACGATTGATCACATTATGAAGGGGATGAAGGGATGAAAAGAAAGGTTTGGATGCTTGTTGTGGCTCTCTCAGCAATTTTAGTACTTTCAGCTTGTGGATCCAAGTCGCAAGAAGATGTCGTAGGGAATTTAAAAGAAAAAGTGGAGGATTTAAAAGGATATAAGGCGAAAGCAAAAATGACCTTACAGATGGGAAATGAACCACAAACTTATGATATTGAAATTTGGTATAATAAACCGAATTTTTATCGTGTTCATTTGAAAAATGATAAAAAAGAACAAAGTCAAATGATTTTAAGAAACAAAGAGGGTGTTTATGTTTTAACACCAGCACTTAATAAAAGCTATAAATTCCAAAGTGATTGGCCTAAAAATAGTAGCCAAGCATATTTATTTGAATCACTAGTAAAAGATATTTTAAGCGACAAGGATGCGAAATTTACTTCTACAAAGGATCAATATGTGTTTGAAACGAAGACAAGATACCAAAATAACAAAATGCTTCCCTATCAAGAAATTACTTTTAATAAAAGAGGGTTAGCACCAAAGACAGTAAAGGTAATGGATACTGATCGTAAAACACTAGTTTCAGTTCAATTCACTAAAGTAGACTTTAATGCAAAATTTGATAGTAATGCTTTCGATACAGATAAAAATCTAACAAGTTCGAAACTTGAAATACCTGCAAATGCAAAACCGGAAAACAATGAATTTACAGTAAAGTATCCATCTGCAAAAATTGGAGATACTACTCTTCTTGATGAAAAAGAGGTTAATATAGAAAATGGAAAGAGGGTTATTTTAACCTATTCAGGTAAAAAATCCTTTACAATGATTCAAGAAAAAGCAGAAATATTACCTACTGCGGCAATGGTTCCCACACAAATTAAAGGAGAAATAGTCGATTTAGGATTTGCCATTGGATCGATGACAGATAATTCGATTTCATGGACTCAAGATGGTGTGGATTATATGATTGCTTCAAACGATTTAACAGAAAACGAGCTTCTCGAAGTAGCTCAATCCGTGCAGGTAGAGCCTGAAAAATAATCACTTTATTCATACCAAATAAAAAATGGCATCCATTAGCAGGTTCATTTATAAGAACCTGTTTTCTTTTTTGATTATCTTGTGATTTAATGAATATGAAAATAATTATATTGAATAATTTGGGAAGTGGATGCTGTGAATAAAGTAACTCCTTTTTTTCGAGATACTTGGGTAGAAATAAATTTGGATCATTTGAAGAAAAATATCAATTTAATCAAAAATCATTTACCGGTCGGAATGAAAATTTTTGCAGTTGTAAAAGCGAATGCTTATGGTCATGGTGATGTACAAATTGGTAGAGCTTCTCTACAGTCAGGTGCTTATGGATTAGCTGTGGCATTTCTTGATGAGGCAATTTCTTTAAGAAAGAAAGGTATTGGGTCTCCAATTCTTGTTTTAGGCGCAAGCAGAGCAACGGATGTTCAGGTTGCCGCTAAATACGGTATTTCATTAACTGTGTTTCAGAAGGAATGGCTTGAAGAAGCAGCGAGGTATTTACTTCCAGAGGATAAGCTGCAGGTACACGTAAAGTGTGATACTGGCATGGGGAGAATTGGAGTAAGAGAGAAAATCGAGTTAAAAGAAATCGAAAAGTTTCTTCATCAAACTGAATGTTTTCAATTTGAAGGCATGTTTACACATTTTGCAACAGCGGACGAAATAGACGAAAGCTATTTTAATCAACAGTTAGGTCGCTTTAATGAAATGGTTGCAGCATTGAGCAAAAAGCCACCAATTATTCACTGCGCAAATAGTGCAACTACTTTAAGATTTGATCAATCCGAATATAATGCAGTTAGATATGGAATTGCTATGTATGGATTGTCTCCTTCTGAAGAAATGAAGAACATATTGCCTTTTCCCTTACATGAGGTATTTTCCTTGCATACAAGGATTACACATATAAAAACGATTCAACCAGGTGAAGGGGTTAGCTACGGCTCAGTTTATAAAGCGAAAGAAGAAGAATGGATAGCTACCCTTCCAATTGGCTATGCTGATGGATGGATTCGTAAATTGCAAGGACAAGAGGTTCTTGTTGAAGGAATGAGAGTACCGATCGTAGGACGTATATGTATGGATCAATGTATGATAAAGCTTCCTTCTCCAGTACCAGTTGGAACGAAGGTTACTCTTATTGGAAAGCAAGGAGAGCAATCAATTACAATGGATGAAATTGCAAAAAAACTCGAAACAATAAACTACGAAATCCCATGCCTAACTTCAACTAGAATTCCACGTGTCTACTTACAAAACGGAAATATAATAGAAGTCGACAATCGTTTATGGGACACGGGGACTGGTTCCTAGTCCCACGATTAGAAGGTTGAATAAAAAATTAAAAATAAGCATAAATTTGAAGGTTTGTGGCGAAATAAAAATTTCAAAAGTCACTTCTAAATAAAAAGAGATGGCAAATCATGCATAAATAATTGTTTTTTTTGGTGATAATAGTTAAGAATGCTTAAAATGTATTTGCATATAGTTATTTTGGTGGTATTATTAAGTTGGTATTTTAGAATCGGTGTGTAGTGATTGGTGGAGGTGTAGTTTGTGTCTGAATCCAGCGCAACAACAGAAATATTAATTCGGTTACCGCAACAACTATTATTAGAACTTGATGGATTTGCTGAACAAGAGAATGTGAATCGTAATGAATTTATTTATCGTGCTACAAAGATGTATCTTCGTGAACGTAAAAAGAGACAAATTCGTGAATCAATGAGACGCGGCTATATGGAGATGGCTAAAATTAATTTAGCAATTGCATCTGAGGCGATTCAAGCAGAATACGAAGCAGAACATACAGTAGAACGCTTAGTAAGCGGAGGTTAGTCCCTTGATTGTTAAGCGTGGTGACGTGTATTTTGCTGACCTTTCCCCTGTTGTCGGTTCTGAACAAGGTGGAGTCCGCCCTGTTTTAGTTATTCAAAACGACATTGGGAATCGGTTTAGTCCCACTGTAATTGTTGCTGCTATTACAGCGCAAATCCAAAAAGCAAAACTTCCTACACATGTTGAAATTGATGCAAAGCGTTATGGCTTTGAACGCGACTCTGTTATTTTGCTTGAACAAATTCGCACAATTGATAAACAACGCTTAACAGACAAAATCACACATCTAGATGAAGAAATGATGGAAAAAGTGGACGACGCATTGCAAATTAGTTTGGGACTTATTGAATTTTAAATTTTGTAAAGTACTTTTCTATAATTTTTAGAAATGCGAAATTTCATTTAAAATGCATTCGCTTAAAAATGATTAGTGTAATAAATTATTTAATAATTTTTTATCCTATTAATGTTGAAGGCTATTGAAAGATGGCATGTAAAATATAGGATGAAAACAGCCATAAGAAAAGATACTTTAATATCTAGTAAGATTTAATCTAGTTATTGAACCTAATGGTGAAACCCTCAAGAAATGAGGGTTTCTTTTTTTTTGTAAATAAACTATAAAAAAGAGACAGGTTTTTGTGGACTTAAGAAGAATATATAAATGATGCAAATGTTAATAGGAATAAAGACTCATTTCACCGTGCGCCTTAGGATAAAAATATTGAAGTTATTTATTTTTTGTTAACATAAATATAGACACTTTACGATCTTTTTGAATGAAAGCAATAGATTGGAGAGGTTTAAATGAAAAAATTTTTATTGGGATACATCCCTGCTCATAAAGAAGAAATATTAGATGAGTGGATGAAGCAGGTGAAAAAGGATGGAGACGAACGATTTATTAATGTTGTATCAGACCAGATCTATGTTAGTACAAGTAGTGAGTTTGTTGAGGTCGTCCTTTCTAGACTAACAGATACAAATGAAAATTATAATGAAAAATTGGTTGAATTTGCGGAGAGAATAGTCAAGCTAGGTTGGCCATTAACCTTTGTTACTACTGGATTAGCAACTTTAGGGAAGATCATATTTGATAAACTTCTGGAAGAAGGAAAGGTAACACCTGATAAGCAAAAAGAGTTGTTTGGAATTTATGAAAATTGGATGACTCCGATGTATAACGAAATTATAAGTGCTTATACGACTACCTGGGAAAGAACTGTTTCATTACAAAAAATTGCTCTACAGGAATTATCCGCTCCATTAATTCCTGTATTTGATAAAATATCTGTTATGCCACTTGTTGGCACTATAGATACAGAAAGAGCAAAACTAATCATGGAGAATCTGTTAAGTGGTGTCGTTAAGCACCGAGCAGAAGTTGTACTTATTGATATTACAGGTGTACCAGTTGTTGATACAATGGTTGCCCATCATATAATACAGGCAGCAGATGCGGTCCGATTAGTTGGAGCTAAATGTATGTTGGTCGGAATTAGACCTGAAATTGCTCAAACGATTGTCAATTTAGGAATAAATCTATCTCAAATTATTACGACTAGTACATTAAGAAAGGGAATAGAAAAAGCATTAGAAGTAACCAACAGAAAGATTGTGGAATTGGAGGTATCTGAGTGAGAATTCCAATTTTAAAATTAAAAGATTGCTTGCTTGTATCCATTCAATGGGAACTGGATGACCAAACTGCATTGCAATTCCAAGAAGATCTTTTGCAGAAAATTCATGTGACAAGTGCTAGTGGGGTTGTGATTGATATTACCTCAATCGACTTTATTGACTCATTTATTGCTAAAGTACTTGGTGATGTCATTAGTATGTCTAAATTAATGGGAACTAAAGTAGTCATTACTGGGATACAGCCAGCTGTAGCTATTACACTAATTGAGCTTGGAATACGCTTAGAGGATGTCCTAACTGCTATAGATCTAGATAATGGTTTAGAGAAATTACAACAGGAACTGGGGGATTAACTTTATGGAGTTCCAATCCTGCGTAAAGATTTTAAACGAGTGGGACATAGTTGCTGTTCGCCAATTGGGGCGAAATGTCGCTAAAGAGCTACACTTCGGAATTGTTGACCAAGCAAGAATTACTACAGCTATAAGTGAATTAGCAAGAAATATATTTCTTTATGCTGGTCAGGGACAAGTTTGTATTGAAAAGGACTTTAAAGATGGAAAAACTGGTTTGAAAATAATAGCAAAGGATAATGGTCCTGGAATTCAAGATATTCGTAAAGTGATGGAGGATGGCTTTTCCACCTCAGGCGGACTAGGTGCTGGATTACCCGGTGTTAAACGCCTTATGGATGAATTTGATATTGATTCCAAACTGAATGAGGGGACAACAGTGATTACAACGAAATGGCTCCGGTAGGAGGAGTGATTATGGACTATAAAAAAATAATAGAGCATAAGTATAGAGAAATCATTGAATGCTATTTAAAGAAACAGGATGAACAATTGTTATATCAAGGACAAAAGCTAAGTAGGAGATCAATAGAATATCGAATTTCTCCTGAAGAACTAATCAATTGGCATCGGACCATTATGCTTGAAATTGATCCAAGTATATCCAATCAAATCGTTCGTTCGTTTGATGTTCTTTTAGAGGTAATGATGGGGTATGGCTTAGCTTATCGAGAACATCAGAGTCTAAGAAATAAACAACTTGAGCTTAAAACAGAAATAGAGATTGCTGCAAGTATGCAAAAAACTTTATTAGGTACAAAGTTTCCTGTAACAAATTATTTAGACATAGGTGCAATTAGTGTACCTGCTAAGCATATGAGCGGAGATTATTATCATTTTGTTGAAGATGAAAATGAATGTATAGGTGTAGCAATAGCTGACATTATCGGGAAAGGAATTCCGGCTGCATTATGTATGTCGATGATTAAATATGCGATGGACAGCTTACAAGGAAATGGAGAACCACATATTATTCTGGAAAGCTTGAATAGGG
Organism: Heyndrickxia sporothermodurans; assembly: GCA_018333075.1. Classification (GTDB taxonomy): domain Bacteria; phylum Bacillota; class Bacilli; order Bacillales; family Bacillaceae_C; genus Heyndrickxia; species Heyndrickxia sporothermodurans_A. The sequence goes on from BORH01000008.1 coordinate 187,539, forward strand.
TGGTTGAGCAAAATGTTGATCCAAGTATGTTTATTACCATGTTCTATGGATTATATAATCCGAATAATCACCATTTTTTCTATTCTTCTGCAGGACATGAGCCAGGATTCTATTATAATTTTAAAGGGAAAAAGTTTACGGACTTATATGCAAAAGGCCTACTTTTAGGAATAGATAAAAAAACGAAATACCGTCAATATAAGAAAGAAATTCAAAAGAACGATTTAATTATTTTACTATCAGATGGTGTTACAGAATGTAGAACTCAAGATGGTTTTATCGAAAGAGAAACAGTAACTAAATTAATTGAAAAATATCTACATCTAAAAGCACAAGATATCGTCACTAATGTTTATAAGGACTTGGAAAGACTTCAAGCGTTTCACCTTCGTGATGATTTTACTTTAATTATTTTGAAGAGAATTCAATAAATAGGTTTAATGCCCTTATGCAAGGGTAAAGAAAGTACATCAATACGACTATGTTAATAGGTTTATTAACCGGAAATATTTTGAAAGTAAATTAGGTACATATTAACGTTTAAATGGGGTGACCGTTATGAATATTTCCATCGATATTGAAGAAACTGGAAAACGAGTTTTTGCAAAGATTAGTGGAGAAATTGATGCATATACAGCTCCCAAGCTAAGAGAAACAATAAGTAAGTATGGTGAAAAAAAAGGAATTTGGATGTCCGTCGATTTATCAGGAGTATCATATATGGATAGCACAGGATTAGGTGTATTTGTCGGTCTATTTAAAAGTATTCGAGCAAATGATAGTACATTAGATATTAATGGCCTATCCGAAAGGTTAAAGCGATTATTTGATATTACTGGATTATCTAATATTATGGACATTAATACCGAGGCAGAGGGTGGAGTTTAATGGTCGATTCATTGGATTACATCGAAATGAAAATTCCAGCAAAACCTGAATACATTAGTGTAATAAGATTGACCCTTTCAGGAATTGCTAGTCGTATGGGTTTTGCCTATGAAAAGATTGAGGATTTAAAAATTGCCACTAGTGAAGCAATTACTAATGCAATACAGCATGCTTATAAAGAAAGAACGAGTGGGGAGATTATAATTGGTTTTGGTATATTCCATGATCGTTTGGAGGTAATGGTCGGCGATAAAGGTAAAAGCTTTGATTTAGAAAAAGCAAAGCATGAAATAGGACCATATACTGAAAACAAAGACATTGAATTTCTGCGCGAAGGTGGTCTTGGCCTATATTTAATTGAAAGTCTTATGGATGAAGTAAGAATTCAATATAAAGAAGGAGTCATGGTCTTTATGACTAAGTACCTTGAAGGAGAGCAGGTGGAGACGGATGCCCAGATTGTCTCAACCTAGTCAATTGGGAAAAGAAAAGATACATGATTTAATTAAACAATACCAAGAAAATGAAGATATGAATGCTCAAAATGATTTAGTTTTGCATTATCAAAATTTAGTCGAATCAATCGCAAGAAAGTACTCGAAAGGACAATCTTATCATGAGGATATTGTTCAAGTAGGATTATTAGGTTTACTGGGAGCCATTAGACGTTTTGATGAATCTTTTGGGAAAAGCTTTGAAGCATTTGCTATCCCTACTATTATTGGTGAGATTAAGCGCTTTTTACGGGATAAAACGTGGAGTGTTCATGTTCCACGTCGAATTAAGGAGCTTGGACCAAAAATTAAAACTACTATTGAAGAACTAACAGTAACTTTACAGCGTTCCCCAAAAATTGATGAAATCGCTGCTAAAATGGATGTGTCAGAAGAAGAGGTATTAGAAGCGATGGAAATGGGGAAAAGCTATCATGCTCTTTCAGTGGATCATTCGATAGAAGCGGATTCGGATGGAAGTACGGTAACATTATTAGATATAGTAGGGAATGAAGACTCAGGATATGAAAAAGTTAACCAAAGGCTGGTACTTGATAAAGTATTACATATTCTGAGCGATAGAGAGCGACAAATCATTCAGTACACATATATAGATAATTTAAGCCAAAAGGAAACAGGAGATAAACTAGGGATTTCTCAAATGCATGTATCTCGATTACAGCGAAAGGCGATAAAAAAATTGCGTGAAGCAATTAAGAGAGATTCGCAAATTGAGGAGAGTTCATCATTATGAAGCACTTGCATCAAGAATTAGTAGAGGTCTATGCATTTCAATCACCAAAAGAAGGAAAATCCTATTGTGGGGATAGTTATTACTTTACTGCAACAGAAGATTATTTTCTAAGTGTACTTGCAGATGGTTTAGGAAGCGGACAATATGCTTATGAAGCTTCTTCTGCAGTTGCTGATGTAGTAAGAAATAATGCTAATGATGATGTTGAAACCTTAATGAAAAGCTGTAATGAGGTTCTTATGCAGAAGCGTGGAGCGGCTGTAGCTATTTTAAAGGTAAACTTTAAAACGAAAGAATTTGATTACAGCTGTGTAGGAAATATTCGATTCTATTTATATACGCCCAAAGGAAAGTTGATCTATCCATTACCTGTAACCGGATATTTATCAGGCCGACCTCAAAATTTTCGAACTCAACGATTTTCCTACGAAAGAAACTCTAAATTTCTATTACATTCAGACGGATTCAAAGTTAAAACTTCAAAATCCCTCTTGAAAGGCTGTAAAGCAATAGAGCTTATTGCAAAAGAAATGAAGAATGAACAACAACAATCCAAAGAGGACGATTCAACTTGCATTATTGGAAGCTTGCATTAATTAGCAGGCTTTTTTCCTTTTATAAAAGAAGTGGTAAAATATGAGTATCAAACAATTTTTTTATGAATATAGAAAAGTAGGTGTTTAAAATGGAACAAACCGTTGAAATAAAAAACCAACTGCAACAACGCTTGTCAAAGGAACTTCAATTTTCCGGAAAACAAATTTCGAATGTCATTGCATTACTTGAAGAAGGAAATACTGTTCCATTTATTGCTCGTTATCGAAAGGAAATGACGGGTGCGCTAGATGAAGTTCAAATTCGTACGATTATGGATCGATGGAATTACATTCAAAATTTAGAGCAGCGTAAAGAAGAGGTAATTCGTTTAATTGATGAACAAGGAAAACTTACAGAGGAATTAAAACAAAGTATTACTCGAGCTGACAAGCTGCAAATTGTGGAAGACTTATATCGTCCATATAAACAAAAAAGAAGGACAAAGGCAACAGTAGCAAAGGAGAAAGGACTTGAGCCTCTCGCTAAATGGTTAATGGGATTTCCACTTAGTGAAAGTGTAAATAATGAAGCGAAGAAATATTTATCAGTTGAAAAAGAAATTCATACGATAGATGAAGCTCTTGCTGGGGCAAAGGATATTATTGCCGAATGGGTTTCAGATGATGCAGCTAATCGTGACTGGATTCGGAAAGAAACATTTAAAACAGGGATTATAAGTTCGTCATTAAAAAAAGAAGAAAATGATCCGAAAAAGGTTTTTGAAATGTACTATGAATACGAGGAACCAGTTCGTAAAATTGTTCCTCATCGAGTTCTTGCGTTAAACAGAGGTGAAAAGGAAGAAGTACTCCGAGTGACGATTCAACCAAATGTTGAAAAAATAATAGGAGAATTATTTCGGAAAGCTATAAAGAATGAACAATCCAGTGCTACGCTATATGTAAAAGAAGCGATAGAGGATGGATATAAACGATTGATTCAACCATCAATCGAAAGGGAAATTCGAAATGAACTGACTGAAAAGGCAGAAGATCAGTCGATACATATTTTTTCTGAGAATTTAAGAAATCTTTTGCTGCAGCCACCACTAAAAGGAAAAATTGTTCTTGGTGTAGACCCTGCTTATCGTACAGGATGTAAATTAGCTGTTGTAAATCAAACAGGTAAAGTGTTACATATCGGAGTCATCTATCCACATCCACCAAAGGCAAAACCTGAAGAAGCGAAACAGAAATTTGTTCATATACTTAAAGAATTCAATGTAGAAGTGATTGCTATTGGGAATGGAACAGCCTCTCAGGAAACGGAGCAGTTTGTTGCAGAAATTTTAAAGGGAATAGAAAAGGATATTTCATATATTATCGTCAATGAGGCAGGGGCAAGTGTCTATTCAGCATCGGATTTAGCACGAGAAGAATTTCCGGATTTTCAAGTGGAAGAACGAAGTGCTGTATCGATTGCAAGAAGATTACAGGACCCATTAGCCGAATTAGTGAAAATTGATCCTAAATCTGTTGGCGTTGGTCAATATCAGCATGATGTATCACAAAAAAAATTAAATGAGTCACTTACTTTTGTTGTAGAAACGGCTGTAAACCAAGTTGGCGTTAACGTAAATACTGCTTCATCTTCGTTATTACAATATGTTTCTGGTTTAAGTAAATCGGTAGCAAACAATATTGTGAAATTTAGAAATGAGTCAGGAAAAATTAATAATAGAAAAGAATTAAAAGGTATTCCTAGGCTTGGTTCGAAAACATATGAACAATGTATTGGTTTCTTACGGGTTATTGATGGTGACGATCCACTAGATAAAACGCCGATTCACCCAGAGAATTATCATGCTGTAAAAACATTGCTTAAGATAATTAAGTGTACAGCTGATGACATAGGGACGGACAAATTGAAAAACTCTATTGATGAATTTTCGTTGACTGAGCTATCTGAGCAATTAGATATCGGCGAATTAACGCTTAAAGATATTATTGATGCTTTAAATCGACCAGGTCGCGACCCTCGAGATGAGCTTCCTAAACCATTACTTAAGAAGGATATTTTAAAGTTAGAAAATCTTAAAGCAGGAATGGAAATGCAAGGAACTGTCAGAAATGTCGTTGATTTTGGTGCGTTTATCGATGTCGGGGTAAAAGAGGATGGACTTGTTCATATTTCAAAATTAAGTAATAGATTTGTAAAACATCCACTTGATGTTGTTTCCCTTGGTGATATTGTTACAGTTTGGGTAGAAAATGTTGATACTCAAAAAGGTAGATTATCGCTTACGATGCTACCAAATGAATAATGTTTAATTAAAAGGCGTGTAAGATTGCACGTCTTTTCTGTTTATATGAAGTAAAAAAGAGTAAGGGGATGAAAATTATCTATATTTTTAGTGGAATTTTTTTTGATAAAAAAACCAGCATTGATTAAGAAGCTTGATTTGATAACGGTCTTTTTCAGAAAAAGCTTTGCGAATTTGATTTTGAAACCAAGTAGGCATTGAAAGTCCTCCTCTGGAAAAATAGGTTAATACCCAGTATATGCTATAATGGGTTGTCTTGTTCGTTTGTATAAGGGAAAAGAATACTATGAGTCTGTCTACAATATTTGTGAATTCATTTCGGAAGGTTTATTAATTAAATAACACTAATAATGAAATGATTAGTGGGAGCAGTTGGGGGGATTCTAGTTGAATGATGAACAACTTCAAGCTTTAGTTGAAAGATTATCTATGCAATTTTTTGAAAAACCCTTTAAGCATACAGCTATATTTAATTCAAGGCTTCGAACGACAGGTGGACGCTATTTGTTAGTGTCACACAATATTCAAATTAATCGCAAATATTATGAAGAATTTGGAGAAAATGAACTAATAGGGATAATAAAACATGAATTATGCCATTATCATCTTCACCTTGAGGGTAAAGGTTATCAACATCGAGATAAAGATTTTAGACATTTATTAAAAAAGGTGGATGCCCCAAGATTTTGTACTCCACTATCAAAGGTGGCGAAGCCTGATTCAAAAATTGTTTATGTTTATGCCTGTGAGAGGTGCAATACACTTTATAGACGTAAAAAAAAGGTTAATTTGAATAAGTATGTATGTGGTAAATGTAGAGGGGAATTAAAGCTGTTAAAAAAATTAAGTGATTTTTAGATCCATTTCTATTTTAGAATCAACCTGTTGAGTAAATCGTTGTTAGAAGAGAAGAACATGAAACCTTAGGGTTTTGATTATGATCAAACCACAGAAATCATCAAAAAAAGCTTAGTTGAAAAAAGTTTAAAAAACTAGTTGACAGAAAGGATAAACCTAATTATAATTTTAAGAGTCGACAAGATGAAATGTTATTCCGCAGTAGCTCAGTGGTAGAGCTATCGGCTGTTAACCGATCGGTCGTAGGTTCGAATCCTACCTGCGGAGCCAAATTGGGGAAGTACTCAAGTGGCTGAAGAGGCGCCCCTGCTAAGGGTGTAGGTCGCGTAAGCGGCGCGAGGGTTCAAATCCCTCCTTCTCCGCCAGAAGGTTGTTTTACTGTGGCCCGTTGGTCAAGCGGTTAAGACACCGCCCTTTCACGGCGGTAACACGGGTTCGAATCCCGTACGGGTCATTTATACAAAATACAATATTTTGGTCCGGTAGTTCAGTTGGTTAGAATGCCTGCCTGTCACGCAGGAGGTCGCGGGTTCGAGTCCCGTCCGGACCGCCATTTTTTAAAAAAGGTATTTTGTTTTATTGAAAACTTATTGGGCTATAGCCAAGTGGTAAGGCAACGGACTTTGACTCCGTCACTCGTTGGTTCGAATCCAGCTAGCCCAGCCATTTTTTTATTTTATGAGCCATTAGCTTAGTTGGTAGAGCACGTTCGAGTAAGCTGCGTAGCTTAGCAACAGCGTACTGATTGAGTTGCATCTTGAGTATGCTTTCCGAGATCAGGACGTCGTAGATGCATAATGTCATAAATATTGATTTAGAGATAAAACACAATTTTATTATGAGCCATTAGCTCAGTTGGTAGAGCATCTGACTTTTAATCAGAGGGTCGAAGGTTCGAGTCCTTCATGGCTCACCAAAGTTATTTATTATGATAACAATATTTCACAACGCGGGTGTGGCGGAATTGGCAGACGCACCAGACTTAGGATCTGGCGCCGCAAGGCGTGGGGGTTCGACTCCCTTCACCCGCACCAAAAAAACATCTTGACTTTTAACTAGCAGTTTGTTATTGTATTATATGTCACTTTTTTACGCGGTCGTGGCGGAATGGCAGACGCGCTAGGTTGAGGGCCTAGTGGGGGCGACCCCGTGGAGGTTCAAGTCCTCTCGGCCGCACCAAAGTTTTATATAAGTAGATTAATTCTTTATGCGCCCGTAGCTCAATTGGATAGAGCGTCTGACTACGGATCAGAAGGTTAGGGGTTCGACTCCTCTCGGGCGCGCCATAAAACGGGAAGTAGCTCAGCTTGGTAGAGCACATGGTTTGGGACCATGGGGTCGCAGGTTCGAATCCTGTCTTCCCGACCATCATAACTTTATATATGCGGGTGTAGTTTAGTGGTAAAACTACAGCCTTCCAAGCTGTTGTCGTGGGTTCGATTCCCATCACCCGCTCCAAAAAAAATCTTGACATCGAAATTTAAAGATGTTATACTTTAAAAGTTGCTAACGAAGCAATTGATCTTTGAAAACTGAACAAAACGAAACGTCAATTAATTAACTTTTTTATGAGCTAAATCAAATTCGAAGATTTTGATTCGTTCAAACATCTTTTTGGAGAGTTTGATCCTGGCTCAGGACGAACGCTGGCGGCGTGCCTAATACATGCAAGTCGAGCGAATCAGATGGGAGCTTGCTCCTTGATGATTAGCGGCGGACGGGTGAGTAACACGTGGGTAACCTGCCTGTAAGACTGGGATAACTCCGGGAAACCGGGGCTAATACCGGATAACTTTTCTCTTCGCATGAAG
>BORH01000009.1 GCA_018333075.1 Heyndrickxia sporothermodurans
ATTAGCTGTAGACCGAATGAATGCTCAATTAAATCTACAACAAGCTGCTTAAATTCAAAAATTTGAAGATATCTAAATTCTGTAGGATTGTGTTTCTTTAAAATAATGAATTATGAAATTGATTCAAATATATAAAAAAATAACATATTTTTTACTTCATACTTTTTATAAGAAACGGTATTAGAGTTTTCTGTTTTTTTATAAAAATCATCTACCCCTTCCTCGCGTTCTTTTGAAGATTGAAATATATAAATCAAAAATTTTTTACCATCTAATTCATAGGAACTTGGTTTAACTCCATTTAGCTTCATTCCAAAAATACTCTTTTTGCTCGACTTTATTTCTTTTAGTATTATTTTTTGCTTTTTAAAAGTTGATAGGACTTGATTGACAGAGGCATCAGATTCAATTGAATGGCAAGCAGTTAATAACGATACGAGTACCATTAATAAAATAGTAAACCTTTTCATTTTAGCCTCCCTCGTAAGTATTGTTTATACGTTACTTCGGGTCATTATCAAAGGATTTGACTATATTCAATCCTTAAATATACGCTTTCTGCTTCTTTTTATTCCTCCGTATCAAGTTTATCCAATCGATCATTTAATTCCTTTAATTCTTTTTCTATCCCCTCAAGCTGAAGCTCAAGTGGTGAAAGGTTCCCTTTAACAAATTCAAGCTTTTCTAAATCATGCTGAAGACGTACATAGTCAGCCTTTAAATCTTGGATTTTATACTCAATTTCTTTTCTATTCATTTATAAACACCTCAATTATATTCTAATGTTAGAGTACCATATATGCATCTTTTTATGTTCGAGGTAAACGTCAAAGATTTTTCCATGAATAGGCAACTTCCACTATATCTGTGTCACCTATCAGCTTTTCCGCTATTAATTCTCCACCGAGCTTTTCATAGAATCTTCTTGCCGAGTGATTGTCCTTTAATACCCATAACATGAATGACTGAAAACCTTTCTCTTTAAGAAACTCTACCACTTCATAAAACAACGATTTTCCTATTCCTTTTCCTTGATAAGCCTCAAGCATGTAGATGGTGTATAGCTCCCCATCAACCCCATATTTTTCTGTTCGTTCTTTCCCACATTCTGCAAACGCAACAATTTCTCCTTTAGCTGTTTCTGCTAGAAAGCATTGATAATTAACTGCCTTATTTTCTAGTCGTGGACGCCATTGCTCTAATACAGTTTCATATGTGCGTTTTTCAATAGTTTCCTTAGAAAATATTCCTTTGTATGTTGAAATCCAGCTTTCATAATGAACTGTTGCCAGTTGCTTAATATCTTTAATTTCCCCAATACGTATATTCATCGGATACCTCCCTCTTGTCTAATATGATATACTATTGATAGATTGTATGCGCATTCTTGGATGAGTTTTGTATAATAACATCATTCTACCATTTAATGGGCATTTTTTATTTTTTTGTAGAGATCATAGGAAGGTGAAAATCGCATGGACCAACATACTGTTTCATCCATAATGGAAGTAATCCAAGATTTAGTTCCAAAAGATACTTCCATTGCGATAACAAATGATAAACAATATATTTATTATCAGCCAAGTAGTCAAATAGATTTAAAAATAAAACCTGGTGACATTATTAGAGAAGGTACTGCTACATTTAAAGCCTTATCTGTTCAACAAAGGATATCTGATTATATTGATAAAAATGTGCTTGGCACTTCCTATTTTGGAATGTCCGTACCAATAGTAGATGGAAATAAATTAAGAGGCTGTGTAACAGCGATTTTGCCAAGAAAGCCTTTATCATTTCCTACATCGTTTCTGACCGTTAAAGCAAATGATCGTTGGCTGCCAGTCCCTTTTAAGGAAATAATGTATTTAGAAGCACAAAGCAGAAAAACAAATGTTCATACCTCTACTAATGTCGGCACTCATAAATTTAATTTAACAGAATTAGAGTTTTATTTACCGAAGGATATCTTTATTAGATGCCATCGTTCATACATTGTTAATATTGACTTTATCTCAGAAATCCAGCCTGACTCACATTCTACCTTTTTACTTATTATGAAGGACGGGACAAGGGTTCCAGTTAGTCAAACCTATGCCAGTCAATTTCGTAAAATTCTCTGTTTCTAACAGCTTGCATATACTGCAAGTTGTTTTTTATTTTAATAAATTTGGCTGTCATTCAATTCCGTCCTCTTTTATTTCTTTCTGTCTTATGTACAGAAAATTCTGCTTAAAACCACATTAAAGCCTTTTCATCCGCAAACTAATGAACAACCATTCATTTATTGATAGAATTTTTAAAAAGAAACTAAAAGGTGAAGACAATGGATATTAATATTTCGAAATATATTAGAAATTCTAACTTGACTGACCGAATTGTAACAGCCAAAGAAGCAGCATCATGGATAAAGGACGGAATGACATTAGGCTTAAGTGGATTTACTCGAGCTGGAGATGCAAAAGCTGTACCAACTGCATTAGTGGAAAGAGCAAAAGAAGAAGATCTAAAGGTAAATGTATTTACTGGAGCATCCTTAGGTTCGGATGTTGACAAATTAATGGCAGAAGTAGGAATGATTCATAAACGTATGCCATTCCAAGCTGATAAAACGATGCGCAGTAAAATCAATCATGGAGAAATGCTCTTTGTTGATCAACATTTATCACACATGGCTGAAGCAATCCGTGCGGATGTGTTAAACCCTATTGATTACGCGATTGTGGAAGCGATTTCAATCGCAGAGGATGGAATGATTATCCCGACTACCTCTGTTGGTAATTCTTCCATTTTTGTCGAAAAGGCAAAGCGTGTAATTGTTGAAATTAATACCGCTCAACCGGAAACACTAGTAGGACTTCATGACATTTATGAATCAGGAAACCAGGGTGATCGTGACCCAATTTTAATAAAAAATGTTGATGATCGGATCGGTTCAATCGGCATTCCAGTAGATAAGGAGAAAATTGTTGGAATTGTATTTACCCATCAACTTGATTCTGCTTCTACGATTGTGCCTCCAGATGAGGAAACTCAAATTATGGCGAACCATTTAATATCTTTCCTGAAAAAAGAAGTTGATGCTGGAAGACTAACAAATAAACTAGCACCATTGCAATCAGGAATTGGATCTGTTGCTAATGCCGTATTACACGGGCTTGTTGAATCGGATTTTACAGACTTGGAAGTATATTCAGAAGTATTGCAGGATGCGGTCTTCGATTTAATCGATGCCGGAAAAGTTCGCTTTGCTTCTTGTTGCTCCATTACATTATCAGAAGAAAAAATGAACCAGGTCTATCCTAATCTTCAAAAATATAAAGATCGCTTAGTGTTAAGACCACAGGAAATTTCAAATCATCCTGAAGTAATCCGTCGTTTAGGGCTAATCTCAATTAACACTGCTTTAGAGGTTGATATTTATGGTAATGTGAATTCTACACATGTTCGTGGTACACATATGATGAATGGAATTGGAGGTTCAGGTGACTTTGCCAGAAATTCTCGCTTAGCCATTTTCGTTACAAAGTCTATTGCAAAAAACGGTGACATTTCTAGCATCGTCCCTTTTGTCTCACATGTCGACCATACGGAGCATGATGTTGATGTTATTGTAACTGAACAAGGCTATGCAGATTTACGAGGACTGGCCCCCATTGAGCGTGTTCCTCTTATCATTGAAAACTGTGTCCACCCATCTTATCGTGAACAGCTTCGTGAATACTTTGAAGAGGCAAAACAAAAAGGCGGTCAAACACCACACATCCTTGAAAAAGCATTGTCTTGGCATATTAATTATGAGAAAAATGGTACGATGCGCCAGCTAGTTGAAAAAAGATAAATTCCCATTAAGAAAATTGAAGTATCGAAGGACTTCCTTTCGATACTTCAATGGGAAATAGCCAACAAAAATAATACGAGACTTATCTATGGCTTTTTTATTAATCATACCAACAAAAAAGAGACACCCTATGCGTAAAGCGTTAACCACTTAACAGGATTGCCTCTTTTTCATTCATTATGCTTCTACTGTTTTAGCTTGATGATACACCTCTGTATCTAGTTCACCTGTAACCTTACTCGTTAATATCCCTGATGTCATACTTCCACTAACATTTAAAGCTGTACGTCCCATATCAATTAATGGCTCTACTGAAATTAGAAGACCAACAATGGCTATTGGAAGATTCATCACTGATAAAACGATTAATGCTGCAAATGTAGCTCCTCCACCAACACCTGCAACCCCAAAAGAGCTAATTGCCACAACTATTATAAGTGTGAAAATAAATGATGGATCAGTCGGATTAATACCAGCAGATGGAGCAACCATGATAGCTAGCATAGCTGGGTATATTCCTGCACATCCATTTTGCCCGATAGATAGACCGAAAGAACCTGCGAAGTTAGCAATCCCTTCAGAAACGCCAAAATCATTCGTTTGTGTTTTAATATTCAATGGCAATGCACCTGCACTTGAACGTGAGGTAAATGCAAAGGTTAACGTTGGTAGTGCTTTTTTTACATATTTCACTGGACTTAGCTTCGCAAGTGAAATTAATAATAGATGGACGATAAACATCACAATTAAAGCCACATAAGAAGCAATAACAAATTTCCCCAGTCTCGCAATCGCTCCATAATCACTTGTAGCCATTACCTTTGTAATGAGCGCAAGGACACCGTATGGAGTTAAACGTAGAATAAGTGTTACAATCCTCATAATAACCGCATACAAGGTATCGATAATTTTAGCAAAGAATTCTCCTTGCTCAGGATTTTTACGTTTTACACCAAGGAATGCAACCCCAACAAACGCTGCAAAAATAACAACCGCAATCGTAGAAGTAGGACGTGCACCTGTTAAGTCCTGGAATGGATTACTTGGTAATAATTCAATAATTTGCTGTGGAATGGTCATATCTTTAACACCTGTGACCTTTTCCTGTAAAAGTGCATTACGAGCTGCCTCTGCTTCTCCTTGAGAAAGATGGATTCCGTCTAAATGGAAGCTTAATGCTGAACCAATACCAATTGCTGCGGAAATCGCAGTTGTCCCCAATAAAATCCCAATTACTAAAAAGCTAATTTTTCCTAGGTTTTTAGTTAATTTTAATTTTGTAAATGCTCCAACGATTGAAATGAAAACAAGTGGCATTACCACCATTTGTAATAGCTTCACATAACCGCTTCCTACAATGTTAAACCAATCTATCGTATTATTCGTAACTTCGGATGTTGTCCCGTATATAAGATGGATAATAAAGCCAAAGACAATACCTAACCCCAAGCCAGCGAATACACGTTTTGAAAAAGAAACATGCTTCTTCTGCATGATAAATAAACCGATCATCAATAAAAGGAGTACCACTATATTGATAATAATAAACAAAGTATTCACTTTAATCCCCCTTTAGTAAATTAAAATATTAATGCAAGCATCACTATATTACAATTAATCCAATGAGTCAAGTAGGAATTACTATAATAATAGATTTTTTTATTATATGTTCCATTACTCCATCTATGATACTTAGAACAAAAAAATTTATTGGGAACTAAAACGCTTTAGAATTCGTAAATATGATAAAAGAAAATTAGGAGGTGGAAAGCTTGAATTCCGCATACTTTTTTATGTTTGCTGTTATCATCGCTGTACTTGGAATTGCTGTTAATTTTAAAATTCATATTGAAAAATTAAAGGAAGATCCTTCAAGAAGTGGCAGCATTCAATCAAAATTTTTTATCGGTGTTGCATTAGTTGAAGCAATCCCCATCATTTTAGTTGTAATCGGATTTACAAAGTTAACTACGGTTTCTAGCTTCAATGAAATATTACTACCAGGTATTATCACCATCATAACCGCGTTATTTGGGATTCTATTTGTATTTTTACAATCAAAAGTTGATGTAACAAAGGCATCCAAGGGAGTTATCAATACTTTTACTTATATTGGAATTATGCTGATAATGGCTTTTCCGATTATTGCTATCGTTAGTATGATGACAATGCTTAATGGCGGTTAATAAAGACTAGCCCCTCTTATTGTGAAGAGGGGCTGAATACTTAATATATTACCTTCCAATTGTGATTGACAGTTGCTTTAACGACCCTTTTCTCTAAAATATAATTAGCAATCAGCTCTGAAACATCTGTAGGGATATCTTTAATGACAGGCTTATCCTTATACATAAAATAATCTCCGCCGCCCCCTGCACGGTAATTATTCATTACTACATCATATTCTTTATTAGGCTCTATAGGGCTTCCCTTATATTCAAGCTTGACAATACGGTCCCCAATAGGTCTTCTAATGTCGATGATATACTCAATTCCTTCCCACATATCATAATTGAAATGCTGAGGCTTTGGAGTTGTAAAAGATGGATTTACCTCTATTTCACCGCCATTATATTGCTGAAAATAAGATGCTGATCTTTCAAGCCCTTCTTTTATATCATTACCAGTAATTCGAATCACCTTTAACGTATTTGGATAGATGTAATTGGATACGACACCACGCATAGTTACATGCTCGGTTAATCCTGGTGACTGATTATCAAAGAGTGCAGTGTTCGAAATATCTACATCGGCGATTTCCATTTGAACATGATTAATAAATTCAATCAATGCATTGTCATTTGTTCTTATGTGCATCGGATCTTTTACAACCATATCCCCTTCAATTTTACCTATCGGCTGATCCAACCATTCTTGTGTTGCTTGTTCGTACTCCTTAACAATTTCTAAAAGTGCTTGATCTGCTTCTACACCTGCTACAGATATCAGCTCTGAAGCTTTATCAATACATTTCCATGCTCCATCTTGCTTTTCAATAGTTAAAGAAACCTTCCCCAAACATATACCATTATTACCTGGTTGAACAACAATCACACCATTGATCATATTGCCAGCAATTTGACGATGTTGATGACCTGTTAAAAAAACATCTATTCCTTCTACTTCATGGCAAATTTGGTACCCTTGGTTCTCACCAGTTAATACTTCTGTCGGTTCTCCTGTTTCAAGATCGCGTTCAAATCCGCCATGATAAGAAACAATCACTAAATCTACTTGTTTATCATTACGTAAAAACTTCACCCATTTCTTCGTAACAGTAACAGCATCTACAAATTCCATACCTTCAATGTTCTCTGGCTGTTCCCAATTAGGTATGTAAGGAGTCGTTAAACCTAGAATACCGATCTTAACACCATTTATCTCTTTTATTAAATAAGGCTGTCCGAAGTATGGCTCACCCGTTTCCTTATTAAGAATATTCGCTGACATCCAAGGGAAATGAGATTCCTTTACTGCTTTTGCTAAAATATCCTTCCCATAATTAAATTCATGATTTCCAAAGACTGCCACATCATATTGAAGCTCATTTGCTAATAGAATCATTGGATTTGGCCTTTCATGATTAATTCGTGCATAATGATAGGTTAATGGCGTTCCTTGAATTAAATCTCCATTATCTATTAAAAGGACGTTTTCATTATTCTTTCTTTCATTTTTTATTAGTGTTGCTATTTTTCCTAAGCCAACATCTGCCTCTTTATTCGTACCATAATTAATTGGAAATACATTCCCATGAACATCACTAGTTTCTAATATTATAAGCTTCATTTGAGTCATTTTATTAATCCTTCCCAAAAACGTTTTTCTTCCTATATTATAAACCATAATTTTTATCTCTCTACTAAAATTTCAATCTACATAAAACCGTAAATTTTTTTAGTATTTTCAAATAATATAATGGAAAATTTCGATTTTTTAACATAAATTTAACATGACCTTTATACTACTTAAATAATTGACATTTAATTTCAAAAAATTTCATAGGAACGAAATTTTCTTATTTCAATTATAGTAAAAATATTATATGCTTAAAGCGTATTCAAAAAAAACTTATATATTTGGAGGTACATGTATGCTTAAAAAGTTTGCTGCATTATTTCTAGCACTTGGTGTTATCGCAGTAGTTATGGCTGGTTGTGGGAAAAGCGATGACAACAAGGCAGATGGTAAAAAAGATGGTAGTAAAGGACATACTCCTAAAGAACTAACTATTGGTTTTGTACCATCACAAAATGCTGAAACATTAGAAGCAAAAGCAAAGCCTTTAGCAGATCTTCTTAAAAAAGAACTTGGAATTCCTGTTAAAGTTCAAGTAACAACTGACTACAATGGTGTGGTTGAAGCAATGGGTTCAAAACAACTTGACCTTGGTTTCTTACCACCTACTGATTATGTATTAGCACATGATAAAGGCTATGCAGATGTATTGCTTCAAGCTTTACGTTATGGTGTTGATTCTGAAACTGGAAAACCAACTACTGATTTAGTTGATTATTACTATTCTGGTGTGTTAGTAAGAACAGATTCTGGTATTAATAGCATCGCTGACTTAAAAGGTAAAAAATTAGGTATTCAAGCTCCTACATCTTCTGCAGGTTATGTATGGCCAGCAGTTCATATGAAAAAAGAAGGCGTCGATGCTCAAAAAGATATGACAACTGTACAATTACAAGGTCATGACAAAGGTGTACAAGGTGTTCTTAGCAAAGACATCGATGCAGCAGCTGTTTTCGTTGATGCACGTAATATCGTAGAAAAAGAATATCCAAACGTATATAAAGATACTAAATATCTATTCTTAACTGACAAAATTCCTAATGATACAATCAGCGTACGTCCTGATATGGATCAAAAATGGAGAGATAAAATTGCCGATGCATTTGTTAAAATCGGTGAAGATGAAAAAGGTAAAGAAATCATCAAAGCTATCTACTCTCACGTAGGTTATACAAAATCTAAAGAGTCTAACTTCGATGTTGTACGTGAGTACACTAAGAAGATCTCTGAAGTAGGTAAATAATAAAAATAAAAGCGCCAAAATTGGCGCTTTTATTTTTATTTATTAATGTTCAAGATTAATATTTTCTCTAAAAAAAAACGCTGATACTCAAATGTATCAGCATTTTTTTATACAATCTATTAAACTAAACGTTTACGAATCGCAGCAGAGAGTAAATCAATGATTGTTACCATAACAATGATTCCGTATAATATCATAGCTACACGATCCCACGTATGACCGTTTAACGCAAAGATTAATGGGGCACCAATCCCACCCGCTCCAACGATACCTAAGATAGTAGCAGAACGTACACTAATTTCAAAACGATATAGTGTATAAGACATAAAAGCAGGCATAATTTCAGGTATGATAGCAAACCAAAGTACTTGAAGCTTATTGGCACCAGATGCAATTAATGCCTCTCTCGCGCTAAACTCTGTGTTTTCAATAGATTCACCAAATAGTTTTCCTAGCATCCCAATGGAGTGAAATCCAAGTGCTAGAATACCTGCAAATGGTCCAAGACCAACAGACTTAATAAATAGCAAAGCCATAATTAATTCTGGAAATACACGTATACAGCTAAGAACAATTTTACCTAAACTTGATATCGCACGATGCTTAGTCATATTTCTCGCTGCCCAGAAAGCAAATGGAACACATAATACTGCTGAAATAAATGTACCTAAAACAGCAATTGCCAATGTTTCAAGTAAAGTCCGAAGCAAGTCTTCCCCCGCTGGATCATATATATAATCCCAATCAGGATGGAGGAACCCATGCATAATCGCTTTAAGGGCTTGTATAGCAGAATCCTTTAATTCAATGGAAGGTGCTCCCCAAAATGCCCAAACGTAAATCGCAACAACAACGAAAAAGATTAACCAATTCCTTATCCGTTTTCTGATAGGTTTTTTTACTGATATTTGGCTCATAATAATTTCTCCCGAATCTTATTACTTATCGCATCTACAATGACCACCACGATAAATGTGTAAATAATAATGGATAGGACACGGTCATATTGGAAAAATCCTAGAGCATTATTAAGATAAAGTCCAATACCACCCGCACCTACATAACCTAAGATGGCGGCTGCACGAATATTGATTTCAAAGCTATATAAGAAAAATGAAGCATAGTGAGCAAGAACTTGTGGAATAACTCCAAAGAAAATCCACTGAATTTTATTTGCTCCAACCGCTGTCATTGCTTCTAATGGTCCTGGATCAATCGCTTCAATAGCTTCATAAAATAACTTAGCAATAATACCAAAAGAAAAAACAGAAATTGCAAGTATACCAGGAATTTCACCAATCCCAAAAATTGGAACAAACAAAGCAGCCAATAGCAATTCAGGAATTGTACGAATTAAGTTCATTATAAATCTAGCAATTTGATAAACGACAGGAATACGGACAACATTACTGGATGAAAGTAATGCAACAGGAATTGCAAAGATTCCCCCGAAGGTTGTACCTAAAACAGCCATTCGAATCGTAGCAAGCATTGGTTCTGTAATCGATTTAAAGTAACTCCAGTCTGGTGGAAACATTTCGCTAATTAGGGTGCCCATATTAGGAAGTCCATCCCACAACTGCCTTAATGACACATCTGTGTTCCATGCACTTGCCCATAAAATGACTAAAATAAGGATAAAGGTCACAATACTCTTGATTTTAGACGGTTTTTTTACCTTTACTGAGTTCATTATTCCGTCTCCCCTAGCAGCTCGTCCTTCTTAATCTCACGTCCGTAGATTTCAGAGAAGACCTCATCGGTTGCCTCTGCAACAGGACCATCATATACAACTTCTCCAGCACGTATTCCAATGATTCGTGTCGCATATTGACGCGCCAAATCAACAAAGTGAAGGTTTACTATTGTCGTAATTCCTAATTCTTGATTAATTCGTTTTAAATCATCCATTACTTGTCTTGTAGTAAATGGATCAAGGGAAGCAACAGGTTCATCTGCAAGAATAATTTTAGCTTCTTGTGCTAATGCACGAGCAATAGATACACGCTGCTGTTGACCTCCAGAAAGCTCATCAGCACGAGAGTAAGCTTTTTCTTTAATATTTACTCGATCAAGTGCATTTAATGCAAGCTCCACATCTTCTTTTGGGAACATTCCAAGTAAGGTGCGAACAGTAGAATGGTAAGCTACCCTACCAGATAAAACATTACGAATCACAGTAGATCGTTTTACTAGATTGAAATTTTGAAAGATCATTCCAATATCTCTGCGGATATGGCGAAGAGATTTACCTTTTGCGGCAGTAATTGACTTTCCGTCAATAATAATTTCCCCTTCAGTGATTTCATGAAGTCTATTAATAGAACGAAGAAGAGTTGATTTCCCTGCACCTGAAAGACCAACAATAACAACAAAATCGCCTTTATTGATGGTAAGGTTTACATTCTTCAAGCCTTTCGTCCCATTAGGGTAAACTTTAGATACATTTTTAAATTCTATCATTTCTTAACAATTTCCCCTTTTGGATTATTTTTTTATATGTAAAAAGTATAAAAAGTTACAAAACACAACATTAAATTTACCAGTGAATCCAATTAAACTCAAGACAGATTTCAAATTTAATTAAATTTTACGTAATCTATATATAATTTTAAAACTAGTACTTTTCTATTATATCTCATTTTTTCATCTAACAGGGGTGAAAACGCTTTCAAACTATGGTTATTTTCGGAATAAAAAAAGGCAAGCCTGATGCCTACCTTTTTTTGTCATTTTTTATTGGTCTTTTTTGTATTTAAATTCTTTTTATCTGTATGAAATTCTACTAATTCTTCACTTATTTCATTTTGTTTTTTTGCATTGTTGTTTCTTTGGGCATTTGCATTCCCATGTTTCGTTCTTCCCATTTGAACCCAGCTCCTTTTTAATCACTACATTTTGTAGTTTGATTAAAAAGAAAAATATTATACCTTTTATCTTTACCTTCTTCTCTTTGCTTTTCTATTCTCCATACTTCTTCTCGCAGACTTATGTTTAAAATGTTGAGTACTTTTTTTGTCTTTATTATTTTTACCTTGCTTTTCTTTCGTTTGAATCTGATTAGGATATTCCTTAGGAAGAGTGATCTGTATCTTATCAAATGTTTGATGGATTCCTTTTTCAATCATTTCAAGAAAGGATCGATCCTTTGGTGCAACAAATGTAATCGCCACCCCTTTTTCGCCAGCTCTACCTGTCCGTCCAATTCGATGGATATAGCTTTCTACATCATGTGGAATATCATAATTGAAAACATGGGTGACACCTTCCACATCTATCCCTCTTGCTGCAACATCTGTTGCAACAAGATATTGGATCTTTGCATCACGGAAAAGCTTCATAACTTTTTCTCTCTTTGCTTGGGATAGGTCTCCATGAAGCTCTTCAGCATTGTAGCCAAAGCCTTTTAATGCATCAATTAATGCGCTTACCCTACGTTTCGTACGACAAAAAATAATAGCTAAAAATGGTTGATGCTTGTCCATCATCATTCTAAGAGACGCTTGCTTCGCACGATCAGTTGTCTCAACTACGATTTGCTCGATATCCTCTACAGTCACCTTCTTATGCTCCACACGAATATCCACTGGTTTTTCCATATAGTTTTGAGCAATGGAACGAACCTGCTTAGTCATTGTAGCGGAAAACAGCATTGTCTGCCTGTTGGTGGGCAGTGCTTGAATGATCTCCTCCACCTCAGGTAAAAAACCTAAATGTAGCATTTGATCTGCTTCATCAAGTACAAGCATAGAAACTTGCGATAAATCAATCGTTTCCCTTCTTAAATGATCCAGTAAGCGCCCAGGAGTACTAATAACTATGTGAATTTTTCTCTTTAGTCGTTTCATTTGTTGAGCAACATCTTGTCCTCCATACACAGCAAGGGCATTCACATTTTTCAGCTTAGAGGTAAAATAGTTTAATTCTGATGTAATTTGTAAAGCAAGCTCTCTTGTAGGGGTAACAACTAATGCTTGTACATTGGGATTATTTGTATCTACTCTTTCTAGAATTGGCAAAATAAATGCCAAGGTTTTACCAGTTCCTGTTTGTGCTTGAGCAATAACATCTACACCATCTAGAAGAAGCGGAATCGTCTCCTTTTGGATAGGTGTAGGTTCTATAATTCCGTTTAATTGTAATTGCTGTTGAATATCCTTTCGAATACCAAGGGCTGTAAAATCGGTCAACAAAATCATTCCTTATTCACTATTTGTTATGGAACCTTTTTATTCGCAGGATTGATAAATCCCTGAGATAAAGGAGCTATCAGATAAGTGTCGTACACTTTGCTTATAGGACAGCCCCCTTCAATATCATACCATTATTCCTTTATATTAATCCTGTACTCCTCAAACCAATAATCAATTTGAGCAAGATAGGCAAGCAATTGTGGTCCACTCATTAACTGACCAAACCAAGGTACTTGAAATGCTCTTCCTTCTGTCTCAACAATTTCCTGTAATTTTTCCTTCTGAAAAATTTCATATAAAATCGAGCTCTTCTTTTGAAAAATCTCATTCAACCATCCTTTAACGGCCAAAGTATATGCTGGATGATGTGTTTTAGGGTAAGGACTTTTTTTGCGATAAAGCACTTCATTGGGAAGAACCCCTTCCAAAGCTTTACGTAATAGCCCTTTTTCACGTTGATCATACATTTTCATATCCCATGGGATGTTCCAAGCATATTCAACTAAGCGGTGATCTGCAAAAGGAACACGCACTTCTAAACTCGCGCCCATGCTCATACGATCTTTTCGATCTAATAAAGTTGCCATAAACCAAATCATATTTAAGTAAAATAATTGTCTTCTTTTTGCCTCTAATGGATCCTCCCCTTCTAAGATTGGCGTCTCAAGTACAGTTTCTTCATATTTTGTTAAAACATAGTCTTTAATGTTTAGTTTTTTATTCCAGCCATCCTTTATTAAATTTACTCGTTCATCTACCGATCGAATCCAAGGGAACCCTTCACGCTCTAAATCATCCTTACGATGAAACCACGGATAACCGCCAAAAATTTCATCAGCACATTCACCAGAAAGACTAACAACAAAATCGTTTTTGATTTCTCTGCAAAACCATAATAAAGAAGAATCAACATCAGCCATCCCAGGTGTATCACGTACGATTACTGCTTCCTTTAAGTATTCTGCTAGCTCATCCTGACGAATTACGCACGAATGATGGATTGTTCCAAACGTATTTGTCATTTTTTCAATCCAATGAGCATCGGAATTCGGCTGATAATCATTCGCCTTAAAAAAATGATCATTGTCTTCGTAATCGATTGAAAAGGTATGCAATGCTCCTTTTCCCTCTTCTTTAAAATGATTCGAAGCAATTGCTGTAATCGCACTCGAATCAAGGCCTCCCGACAGGAATGTACAAATAGGTACATCGGAAACAAGCTGCCTAGTCACTGCATCTTTAAATAAGAAGCTAATTTTTTCAGCCGTCTCTTCAACAGTATCCGTGTGCTTTTCACTTTTCACATTCCAATATCGCCAAATTTTTAAGCCGTTTTTTGAAAAGGTAAAAGCATGTGCAGGACGTAATTCATTAATCCCAAGAAAGATTCCATGACCTGGCGTTCTGGACGGTCCTAACCCGAAGATTTCTGAAAGTCCGTCTAAACCAATATCAGCCTTTACATCGGGGTGTGCAAGTATCGCCTTTTGCTCAGAACCGAATAATAATCCACCATTATGCTCCCTATAAAACAATGGTTTTACTCCTAAACGATCTCTCGCTGCAAATAATTTCTGCTTCTGTTCATCCCAAATCGTAAAGGCAAAAATTCCATTCAAACGATCAATACATTCTTCTTCCCATTCCATATAAGCTGTTAACAGTACTTCCGTATCCGAATGTCCCTGATATTTGTAGCCTTTTGCTAAAAGTTCTTTTCGTATGTCTTCAGTATTATAAAGCTCCCCATTATAGCAAAGTGTATAAGTATTCTCCCCCTTCATACGTGTCATTGGCTGCACACCACATAAAGGATCTACTACCACTAATCGTTTATGTCCAAATGCTGCATGGTTAGATAACCATATATTCGTATCATCTGGCCCTCGCTTCGATAAGGTTTCTGTCATCTTTAATACCGTGTCATCTGTTTGATTCAGCGCTCTTTTAAAATCTACCCACCCTGTAATTCCGCACATATAAAGCAACTCCTCCAACTGAAAAGTTAAAATCAGATATTTATTATATGTGTGTTTGCCTAGGGGGTGAGTATTTTTACTTTTTCTGTTTATTACATATTCTACAATTAAAAAAAGGACTACTATATAGTCCCTCCAACCTGTTCATGAATACATTTTTTTAGATTTCGGTGAAATTTTTTTTATCATTTGATTGATTACTTCTGCAAAAACAATTCCAATGGCAATGGCTCCTGAAATCATAAATGCTCTAGCTGCTAACTGGATCGCTGTATTATAATCATTTGCGACAAAATGACGCATCGCATCATAGGATAGTCCTCCAGGTACTAACGGGATGATTCCCGAAACGCTAAAAATAATAATAGGTGCTTTATATATCTTTGCAAAGATTTGACTGATTACTGCAATCACAAATGCAGCCACTAAGCTGGCAACTGCTGCATTTGCATTAGAATTTATAAGTAAAACATAAATAAACCATCCAATCATTCCAACCAGTCCACAAAGCAATAATTTTTTTCTTGGAATGTTGAAAATAATTCCAAACGCACCTGTAGCAATAAAGCTAGTTATTAGCTGTTCTATCATCATTTTATTTCCTTCCTTTAACCTATATCATCGTAAAAAATGAAATAACTACCGCAATCCCTGTACCAATCGCAAAAGCCGTTAAAAAGGCTTCTGCACCCTTTGAAATACCTGACACTAGATGACCAGCCATCAAATCCCTTACAGCATTCGTAATCAGTAGTCCAGGAACCAGTGGCATAACTGAACCAATAATAATTTTATCTAATTCATGGCCCAAACCACTTCTAACAAATAAAACAGCTATTAATCCAATAATCAGTGACGCAAGACATTCCGAAAAAAATTTAACTTGTACTAAACGATGCAAATAAATTAGCCCCGTAAAGCCTAATCCTCCGGCAATAACAGCTGGAAAAAAATCATTCCATCCCCCATTAAACATGATCAAGAAACAACCACTTGATAGGGCAGCGGCCATAATCTGTATCCATACTGGATAAGCGAAATTTGTTCTTTCTATCACCTTTAATTCGTCGTAGGCTTCCTTTAAAGAAATTTCTCTTCCTGTCAGCTTTCGGGAAATACTATTTACAATTGTTACTTTCTTCAAATCTGTTGACCTTTCCGAAACTCTTACTAGCTTAGTCGGCTCTGATCCATCAATTGAAAATATAATACCTGTTGGTGTGACAAAGCTATGCGAACCATAGATTCCAAATGAATCTGCGATCCTTGTCATTGTATCCTCAACCCGATACGTTTCTGCACCGCTTTGGAGCATAATTTTCCCAGCAAGTAGGCAGGTTTCAACTACCTTATATGTTTGATTTTCCATCATTATTTCTCCATTTATTCTTTTTAAATTGCCTATATATTATCATACTCATAAAGGACCATTAAGATATTTTATTAAACATTATTGATTGAAAAATCAATTAACTTAATAGCTTTATTGAAGTTCTTATTAATTATATTTATACTTAAAACTAGTATTACATTCTATACTTATTTTTTTAAATACATATGCAAAGGGTAGGCTAACATGTTAATAGGATTAATTATTATCTTGCTTTTCGTTTTGTTTTTACCTTTCTCAGTTAAATTTGTAGAGCATAACTTAGAAATATTTTTATTTATTATGGGTCTCGCTGCAGTATTAGTGAGTGGTGTTTTAGATAGACCCCTTATTGTGAAAGCATTGGAGGATCCAATCAATATTTCACTAGCTGTATTAATAGCTGGATTACTATTCAGATGGTTACAAAATCCATTAGAGAAAATGATCCTCGGCATCAGTAGAACCATGCCTTATCAATTATTTTTAGCCTTAATCGTTATTATTTTAGGGCTTGTTTCAAGTATAGTGACTGCAATAATTGCAGCATTAATTCTCGTATTAATCGTAAGTGTCCTTCGACTAGATCGGAAATCAGAAGTACGTTTAGTTGTTTTAGCCTGTTTCTCTATTGGACTAGGTGCAGCCTTAACTCCAATTGGAGAACCACTATCAACACTCGCAATAAGCAAGCTCCATCAGGACTTTTTCTATCTTTTACGATTGATTGGACCTGAAGTGATCTCTGCAGTTGTTATTTTTGGAATTTTAACAGCGATATTAGTAAAACCGAAAAATAACGAAAACGGATTAACAAGCGATCTTTCAACCGAAAGCTACGGTGAAATTATTATCCGTGCTTTAAAAATATATCTTTTTGTCATGGGACTCACCCTGCTAGGAGCGGGATTTGAACCATTGATTAAAGAATATCTATTAGATTTAAGTCCGCTAATCCTTTATTGGATAAATATGATATCTGCTATATTAGATAATGCAACCTTAGCTGCAGCGGAAATCAGTCCTGCCATGGGACCCGATACCATTAAGGCAATTTTGCTAGGGCTCCTTATTAGCGGAGGAATCCTTGTTCCCGGAAATATTCCGAATATCATCTCTGCAGGGAAACTGAAAATATCAAGTAAGGAATGGGCTCGATTCGGAATTCCTGTTGGATTAATTGCAATGGTTGTTTATTTTATCGTGCTTTTCTTTATTCGTTGATACAATTGGAGCTGTCCGCCAAGTGTCTGACACTTTGCTTTTTGGACAGCCCTATTTTTATCCTCTGATTTTAGGGGTGCTTATGAATGTTTTATTTCAATCGGTCCACATTTCACTATTCACTTGTTATAAGTCTATTTGCATTGAAACTCAAAAAAACTTCTCCGATAAGAAGAAGTTACTTTATCATCCCTTATCTTTCAGAACAAATTATTCTGCTGGAATTAGCACCTGCTAAAGATTATAATCTTGCGGTTGCTGGGCTTCACTGGGCCAGTCCCTCTGCCTCTCTAGATAAGAATATTCATTTATTCACCGTAATCCTACTATATAAATGAGATTTACGTCAACCATTTTCAATTCATTATTCCTTGAAGACACTCTCCTAACATAAATAAAAACTGTTCATCCTCCGCTATTTGAGGATGAACAGTTTTATATTTTTTATTCTAAGCCTTTCGCAGCATCATTAACCATTTCTGCTACAGATTCTAACCCGCCACCTGATAAGTACCAGTAGCCTGGATCAAGATAGACGATTTTACCATTTTTATAGGCATTTGTTTTCTTCACTAAGCTATTTTCAATAACTTTTTTTGCATTTTCACCTTCACCGACAGCTGCATCACGGTCAATCACGTAAAGAATGTCTGGATTTTTTTCAGTGATGAATTCCATTGAAATATTTTGTCCATGAACTGGGTCCGCTTCAATATCATCTGCTGCGGCCTTTACTCCAAATACATCGTGAATTAATCCGAATCTTGAAGCTTTACCGTATGCAGTTACTTTCCCACCAGTAGTCAACGTAATCAGTGCTTTAGCGTCGTTTGCATCAGCTTTTTCTTTTAAGCTAGCAATCGATTTATCAATCGCATCTAATTCTTCTTTTGCTTGATCTTCCTTACCAAAGATTTTACCTATAGTTGTTACGTTGTCTTTAAATGAATCCATGTATTTGTTTGTATCTACTCCTACAAAAATAGTTGGAGCGATTTCTTGAAACTTATCATATGAATCCTGTTGTCTTCCTGAAATAATAATTAAATCCGGGTTAATTTCTTTAATTGCTTCAAAATCTGGTTCCTTTAAGCCACCAACATTACTATATTTTGAATCTTGGTATTTTTTTAAGTAGCTAGGGAGACTTTCCTGTGGAACACCTGCTACTGAATCAGCAAGACCTAATTTATCCAATGTATCTAGTGCTCCCATATCAAACACAACAACTTTTTTAGGATTTTTTGTAACCTTAGATTCTCCTAATTGATGTTTAATAGTCATCACATCTGCTTTATTACCTGATCCATTCGCTTTATCTTTATCATTTGAACCACAAGCAGCCGCAAAAATTGCTAGCATGGATATGATTAAAAACAAGGATAATTTTTTCATCATTACACCTCTTAAATATATTTTTTATTTATAAAAATTGTGACTGAGGAATGAAAATCATTCTCAATATATTGCATGATAACTGACGACAGGGCGCCTTCTGTACATTCAGTCATCTTTTAATTTCACAATCACAAAATTCTCACATGATTCATTTTACTTATGCGTAATATACACAAATTTTGTTTTCATTAATGTCTTGAATGGCAATATCCATCTCGTAAATGTCCCCTAATACAGCAGAATCAATAATATGATCAGTAGGGCCATCTTGAACCACTTTTCCATCCTTCAAAGCAACCACATGGTCGGAATAACAGGAGGCAAAGTTTATATCATGTATAACAACCACAACGGTTTTTCCTAATTCATCTGTTAATTTTCTTAACACTTTCATGATTTGAACTGAGTGCTTCATATCTAGATTGTTTAATGGCTCATCTAGAAGAATATAATCTGTATTTTGAGCAATAACCATTGCAATATAAGCCCGTTGCTGTTGCCCTCCACTTAACTGATCCAAAAATTTATTTTGAATATCAGTAAGCTCCATATAGTCGATTGCTTCATCAACATACATCCAATCTTCCTTAGTTAGCTTCCCTTGCGAGTATGGAAAACGACCAAATGAAACCAATTCTCTTACAGTTAATCGTATATTGATATGATTGGATTGTTTAAGAATCGACATTTTTTTTGCCAATTCATTCGATTTCCATTTGCTCACTTCTTTCCCGTCAATCGTAATTTCACCAGAATCCTTTGAACTTAAACGACTGACCATGGATAAGAGCGTACTTTTCCCCGCTCCGTTTGGACCAATAAAAGAAGTGATCTTCCCTTTTTCTATATTTAATGAAACATGATCGACTACACATTTATTATTGTATTTTTTCGACACATCTTTAATTGTAATCATGCTTTACTCTCCTTTAATAATAGATAGATAAAGTAGACTCCACCGATAAAGTTAATAATTACGCTTAATGTCGTTGAAAATGTGAACACTCTCTCAACAATTAGCAAGCCACCGATCAGTGCAATGATACTGATAAGAATAGCTCCAAATATCAAATAAGAATGTCGATAGGTTTTTAAAAATTGATACGATACATTGGCGACTAACAAGCCTAGAAAAGTGATCGGACCTACGAGTGCAGTGGAAATTGAGATAAGGATAGCAACAACTATTAAGAGCCTTTTGACTACATAATCGTAATCTACGCCTAAATTAATTGCTTCCTCCCTTCCCAGTGATAGCACATCAAGATACTTTATAAACCTAATAAAATATAAGGATACTAAAACGACTAATATAATCGAAATAGTGAGTAAATCTGTATTAATATTATTAAAGCTAGCAAACATTCGATCTTGAACAACCATAAAATCATTCGGATCAATGATTACTTGCATAAATGATGAAAAGCTCTGAAATAAAGTTCCCATCACTAATCCGACTAACAGGAGAAAGTATATATTTTTTCCTTCTCTTTTAAATAAAAATTTATATAATAAACCCGCAAACAATACCATCAGCCCAACACAGAGAAGAAAGTTAATATTTTTATTCATTACTGTTGCACTGGTTGCTCCAAACACAAAGATTAGAAAGGTTTGAATAAGCATATATAATGAATCTAAGCCAATAATACTTGGAGTTAATATTCGATTATTAGAGACCGTTTGAAATACAACCGTTGAGAAAGCAATGGAAGCTCCTGTTAAAATAATGGCAAGAATCTTAATGCCTCTCTTTGGAAGAACATACTCCGGGTAATTCCCAATATCAGTAAATAAAAATAATAAGATTAAACTTATGGAAACGGCTGCTAGAATGCCTAGTCTGACTTTATTATGCATATGCCTTTCTCCTCATGAGCAAGTAAAGGAAAATACCACTTCCGATTACTCCAACTGTTAAACCCATAGGTATTTCATATGGATAAATAAGAATACGTCCTAAAATATCGCAGAACAATAAGAAAGCTGCTCCTAATAAAGCTGTTTGAAACAAATTTTTCTTTAAATTGTCTCCATTATAAATCGAAACGATATTTGGAACGACCAATCCAAGAAAAGGAATTGTACCAACCGTTAAAAGCACTGAAGTTGTAGAAAGTGCCACAATTACCAGCCCGATATTAACAACTAGCTTATAATTCAATCCCAAATTCGCGGAAAAATTTTCTCCCATTCCTGCGATGGTAAATTTATTCGCAAATAAATAAGCCAATATGACAAGAGGAATACTAATATAGATCATTTCATATCTGCCAGACATAACCATTGAAAAATCGCCTTGCAGCCATGCGGAAATGCTTTGAATTAAATCATGCTTATATGCAAAAAAGGTAGTAATTGAGCTTATGATATTTCCAAACATCAGCCCTACTAACGGAATAAAAATAGCATCCTTAAATTTAATTTTGTCGAGAATTTTCATAAATAAAAAGGTCCCAAGCAAAGCAAAAATTGATGCCAATAGCATTTTTTCCAACATTGTTGCCGATGAAAAAACAATAAGAGAAACTAGAATCCCTAATCTTGCTGAATCCATTGTCCCTGCTGTTGTTGGGGAGACAAATTTATTTCTGGATAATTGCTGCATAATTAATCCACATATACTCATGCTAGCGCCCGCAATAATTAAGCTGACCAATCTCGGTACACGGCTAATTAGTAGAATATCTTTTTGTTCTGCAGATAAGTGAAATATATCAAGTGGTGAAATATTTTGAACACCTATAAATAATGAAATGATTGACAAAACAATAAATGCAATCATTAAAACAACTTTTTTCATAGCAAATCCTACTCTTCCCCAGCTGGCTATTTATATGTAAAACAAATTTTTTAGTAAATGATATTCATTATCAATGAATGATAATAAAAAAAATGAAAGCCGTTATTATAAGGTTAATAACGTATTCATTATTTTCATCTACCCATTGCTAATGAAATTCATTTTCATTTATAATGTTAAACATTATACACTTATCTGTCAACCCATTAAACAAATAAGAACATTTCTTTTATAAATATTCAGCATCGAAATTTACAATCTCCCTTCCAATTATATTATAGATCGGAAGAAAATATTATGAATATTTTTTACAAATCCGTGAATATATATTATAATTTTACTAATTTTATTATATAGAAAGAAGCTTACATTATGACTAACACTCAACTGTCTCAAATTGGCAAAAATATAGTTTTTATAGGCTTTATGGGAGTTGGAAAAACAACTATTGGAGAAGCCATTGCAAAGGCTTTAAATCGGGAATTTATAGATATTGATCAAGCAATTGAAAATCAATTTCAAATGCCTACT
Source organism: Heyndrickxia sporothermodurans (assembly GCA_018333075.1). Taxonomy (GTDB): domain Bacteria; phylum Bacillota; class Bacilli; order Bacillales; family Bacillaceae_C; genus Heyndrickxia; species Heyndrickxia sporothermodurans_A. The sequence goes on from BORH01000009.1 coordinate 22,377, forward strand.
ACAGAAATTTTTAAGATATATGGAGAAAAGGTTTTTCGAGAAAAGGAAAAAACGATCATTACTGAGTACTGTAAAAGTAAGGGGAAGGTTATTTCAGTTGGTGGTGGTGCCTTCTTACAAGAGGAGATCCAATCAATCTGCATGTCTCACTGCATCGTCATTTATCTCCATCTTTCTTGGGACTCTTGGAAGGAAAGACTTGATTTAATTTTAGACAGCAGACCAGTATTAAAAGGAAAAACAATGGAAGAAATGAAGGAACTCTTTTATACTAGACAAAACATTTATGCCACGCACCATTTAAAAGTTGAAACAGACCAGCTTACTGTTGAAGAAATCTCGAATCATATTACGAAATTATTTACTAATAATGAATAAAGAAGACTCGATCAATTTTTTTGCTGTTGAGTCTTCTTTTTCTTTTCGTTTATCTTACTTCTGAATTAATTCGCTTTACTATTAATAATTCCACGACCAATACGTGCAATTAGACCGAAGAAAAGACCAATACCAGCCAAAATATAAATCATTGTAAATATCTTTCCAAAATCTGTTTGTGGTTCAAAACTAGGATGACCAATTGTACTCAAGGTTAGAAAGCAAAAATAAAGTGAATCAATAATCGACAACCCTTCTACTTTTGTATAAAACATGGTTCCCGATAATAACATAAGAATAATTAATACAAAGATGACTTGAAATTCCTTCTCCCTAAAGGAATGGAATAAACCATGAAAAAGCCTTTTTAAAGTTAGTAGGAAAGATACTAAGCAAGGACCACCTCACGATTTTTAGTTTAAGTGTATAGATGCTAGATGATCAATTGACTTGTCATTCTTTAAGCATATTAGAAATTTCAATTAAATTTCCATCAGGGTCTCTCACATAGATAGATTGAAGTTTACCAGTGGCACCCGTTCTTAGGACAGGACCTGCTATAATGTCTATATGATGAACTTGCATATGTTGAATTACTTTGTTTAAAGGAAAATCTGTAATGAAACATAAATCTTCTGACCCAGGTAATGGCGCTTTCGCTTTTGGTTCAAACTCTTGACCATATATATGTAGATTAATTTTTTGGTTTCCGAACTTTAATGCCTTTCTACCTTCTCCAAAAGTTACTACATCCATCCCTAAAATTGTAGAATAAAACTTACAAGTCGCAGCAAGGTCCTTAACGGTTAATACTAAATGATCTAAGCGATTGATATACATAGATCCAACTCCTTTCAACCCAATGATCAATATTCCTTCTATTATGTTACTAAAAAAAATAAAAAGACAAGATTATTTATCATCTCATCTTTTTATTAATTAACCCATTCACTTTTACTTATAGTATTTTTCCTAAAAACGATTTCGTACGATCATGCTTTGGATGATTAAACAGTTCATCTGGAGTATTTTCTTCGATAATATATCCTCCATCCATAAAGATAACACGATCTCCAACTTCTCTAGCAAAGCCCATTTCATGGGTAACAACAACCATGGTCATTCCTTCTTTTGCGAGCTGCTTCATTACTTCCAGCACTTCACCTACCATTTCTGGGTCAAGCGCAGAGGTTGGTTCATCAAATAACATAATTTTGGGTTCCATCGCTAAAGCACGTGAAATCGCAACACGTTGTTTTTGTCCACCTGATAACGAATCAGGATAAACATTCGCTTTATCAGCAAGTCCAACCTTTTGGAGCAACTCTTTCGCTTTTACTTCTGCCTTTTCTTTACTCCATTTTCGAACAAGCATCGGTGACATCGTAATATTTTCGAGAACCGTTTTATGTGGGAACAGATTAAATTGCTGAAACACCATACCTACTTCTTTTCGAATATCATTAATATTGGTTTTTTTATCTGCAAGGTCTGTCCCTTCTATATATATGTGGCCACCCGTTATTGTTTCTAGTAAGTTCAGGCATCTTAGGAAGGTAGATTTCCCTGAACCAGAGGGACCAATAACAACGACTACCTCTTTAGGTTTAATTTCAATATTAATATCTTTTAATACTTCATTATCACCAAATGATTTTTTTAAACCTTGAACGGAGATCATTCTTTAGCAAACCTTCTCTCTAAATATTGAATTAAATAGGTTAAAGAAAGCGTTAAAATTAGATAAATAATAGCAACTGTTATATAAGGCTCCCAGACACGCATATAAGCTCCTTGTGCAGCACGTCCCCAATAAAGAAGTTCTGGAGCAGCAATTATAGCTGCTAGCGATGATTCCTTTAATAACACGATAAATTCATTTCCAAGTGGTGGAATCATTCGTTTAAATGCCTGTGGCAAAATAACCTTTTTCATCGCTTGACTATGACTCATTCCTAATGAACGGGCAGCCTCCATTTGTCCTTTATCAATGGACTGGATTCCGGCACGGAAAATTTCAGCGATATACGCAGCAGAGTTAAGAGATAATGCAACAATTGCTGAAGTTATTGGATTAACCGGCTTCATAAATAGTGGCATAACTCCAAAGTGAATAATTAATATTTGAACAAATAAGGGAGTTCCACGAAAAATATTAATATACCATATAAACGGATATCTCGTTAGCTTTTTAGACATTTTTCCCATACCAATAAATAATCCGAGAATTAACCCTAAAATGATTCCAGCAAACGATAATCCAATAGTAAGTAATGTTCCTTTTAAGAAAAATGGTAAATATTCTTGTACAATTTCGAATTGAAAGTCCATCATTTAGCTCCTTTACAATACCTTTTTTAGGCAAAAATAGCGTAACATCTACGTTACGCTATTTTTCTTGTGTTTTCCTTACTCTTGAGCTGCTTTTAATGGTTTAATATCTGGTTCTACACCAAACCATTTTTTATAAATATCCGTATAGGTTCCATCATCAAAAATTTCGTTAAGAGCTTTATCGAATTTTGATTTTAATGAACTGCTCTTCGGAAGCAAAATCCCATAATATTCTGATGAAAAATTAGTCTTATCATCAACTGTTTTTACATTTTTGTCAGGATTCTTTTTTACATATTCATTGGCTACAGCATTATCAGTTACTACAGCATCAACATCGCCATTCTCTAATGCCATAAAAGCCATAGCAGAAGTCTCATATTTTAAGATATTTTTATTGTTAGCACCAAATAATTTCTCACTAGCCATTTGACCTGTTGTTCCATTTTGGACTCCAATTTTTTTGCCTTTAAGATCCATTGCATTTTTTACAGTTGAATCTTTACCTACAACAATCATATTGATTGATTCAAAATAAGGATGAGAAAAGTCATAAGACTTTTTTCTTTTCTCATTAATAGTAATTCCTGCCATACCTACATCAATACTATTATCTTGGATTCCGGCCATCATTGTGTCCCATCCAGTATTCTTAATATCTACTTTATAGCCTGCCTTTTTAGCTACAGCATTTAATAAATCCACATCAAAACCAGTTACTTTTCCTTTACTCATAAATTCAAACGGAGCAAAAGTAGCCTCTGTTCCTACACTTAATGTTTTTCCTTCAGAACCCGTTACTTTTTCACCCTTTCCGCAAGCAGAAAGTATAAATATACAGCTGATTAATAATATTAATGATATCTTTATATTAATTTTACTCATAAATATTCACCTTTTTCTATTTTTATTTATCTATTACTAAAGATATTAAACTTAAAACCTATATTTTTCAATAGAAATTTCATTAATTTCTTATAATAATATTCTTCCATTTATCTATTTATGTATATAAAATGCATAAATAGTCCTGAATAAATGTCTAGTACAACTAATAATTACTTTGTATCTATTCAATGGATAAATAATAGGATAACTCTAGTCCCACTTCATTATTCAAGTTATTTACATAAAAAACCCCCGTAAATATTAGTTAGTATCTAACATTTACGGGGCAGTTCAATCCCTTTGCTCATTTTTACGATGAAATTTTCAAACAATAGATAGGTTCAGGATGATGCCCCTGTTCTACTTCACCAGTTGGTTTAAAACCAACCTTTTCATAAATTTGCTTTGCTCGTTCATTATTATAAATAACTGATAAGTAGATTTCCTCACAACGATATTCATTGACCATTTCTTCTACTACTAGCTTTAAAGCAGGGACTCCATAGCCTACTCCTTGATATTGATGACCAATCATAATACTAATTAATTCATGACGTTTATTCTCCTCATTATATCCATGTGAGGCAAATCCAATTAATTGTTCATCCTTATAAATGGCTCTTGGTGTATATCCATAAACCTGACATACACCTAGGAAAAAGGTATTTGACCCAACCCATCTTTCAAATATTTGTATCTTTTTTTCTTGGTCTTCATCCGACTTTAATTGAATAACATCCCAAAAATTTTTAGGTGTGACATCCTCTAGCCTTAAATTTAACTTCATTATTTATCTTCCACCCTTTTTTATTTGTTAATGACTATTGGTTAAAGTCATTTTCAAGCTTGTAAATTTCTTCTTTTATCTGTTTTAGTCTTCTATAGTAAGCACCCTTTTCATATTCCTCTTCAGGTATATCCTCTGCTATTAAATTCGTAAGCTGCAGTTCCAGCAAGCTTTTTTTGTTTTTAATGGATTGGCTATTATTAGAAATACGCTCTGCTTCTAACCATTCATTATATGTTCCTGGATAATCAAAGACCTCACCATCGTTTAATTCAATGACTCGATTAGCCACTTTTTTTAATAAATATGGATCATGAGAAACCATTATTACGGCTCCAGGATACATAGAAAGAGCTTCCTCCATTCTTTCCCTTGTTTCAATATCTAAATAATTTGTTGGTTCATCAAAAACTAGCAAGTTTGCATGAGAGAAATACAATTTAACAAATGCGACCCTACATTTCTCTCCCATACTTAGATCCTTTACTTTTTTTAATACATCTTCTCTGCGGAATAGAAAACAAGCTAAAATAGTTCTTGCTTCGGTTTGTGTCATATTAGGCAAACTTAATATTTGCTGAAGTATCGTTTCATTTTCATTTAACCCTTCCAGTTCTTGCATGAAATAACCAATTTTCACTTGTGGGTTTCTTATAATCTTTCCACTAGTTGGATGAAGATTTCCTGTCATTAGTTTGAGTAACGTTGTTTTTCCTGTTCCATTACGCCCAACGACAGCTACTCTATCCCCTCTTTTAATCATAAGGGAAAGCTGATCAAACAAAATTGGACGATCTCCATAAGAAAATTGTACATTTGATATCGTTATCATCATTCTGCTAGAAAAGTCTTCTGATTCAATCTGATAATTGATTTTTTGAGAGTTTGCAGGCTTCTCAATTCCGCTGCTTTCTAACCGCTCTAATGCCTTTTCCTTCGCCTTTAGTCTAGTCATATTTTTATTTGCCTTTTTCTTTGCAAATGGATCACGTTCACTTGCTGCTGCATGAGCCTGATTAAACCATTGCCGATATTGATTAATGGCTTCAACTAGCTTCCTTTTTTCACTCTCCTGCTTTTTATATTGCGCTTCCAGCGTTTTTCTCTCTAATTGCTTTTGCTCAAAGTAAAATGAGTACCCTCCGTCATATTTCCTTGTTCCTTTAATGGTAAGCTCATAAGTTGTATTTGCTACTCGATCTATAAATTCCCTTTCATGTGAGGTAAATAAAACTGCTCCCCTATATTGAGAAATCCACTCGACAAGCCAATCAATTGATTCAGTATCCAAATGATTAGTCGGTTCGTCTAATATAAGTAATTTAGGTTGCTTAATCATTACTTTTGCAAGCTTTGCCCTTGTCTTTTGTCCCCCACTCAGGTTGTTAATTGGCTGTGACCAAAGATGCTCAGGCAACCCGACTATTGAAAGCTGTCTTTCAACGGCTGCCTCCCATTCATAACCACTTCCATCCATGTATTGTTGAATGGCTTTCATATATTCATTGCTAAAATCATTTTTTCTTTCTGCATCAATTATTTTTCTTTTTAAAGCATACAAATGGGCATTTTCCATTTCAATCCATTCTCTTGTCGTCTCACCGACGACACCAAGAGATTCTTGATCCATCCATCCTATTTCATCTTTTTTTAACTTTAAACTCACCCTACCTTTTGAAATAGGGATATTTCCAACAAGACTTTTGATAAAGGTTGTTTTTCCAACCCCGTTATTTCCAATTAATGCAATTCGATTACCTTCACCTATTTCTAGATAGGCACTCTCAAACAAAGCATGACCTTTTATCTCAACACTTACTTCATCTGCTTTTAATAAAAACATAAATAGCCACCACCATTCATTAGTATCCAAAAAAACACAGGCAGCTGCCTGTGTTCTAAGAATTTGTGATGGCAGAAAAATTAAAGAACTCAAATAAGCGATCGTTCTCCTGTCTTCCAAACGTTCAATTTTGAAATGTGTACCTAAAAATAGACATACTTATCCCATCACTCTGACCACAGGCAGAGCCACTTTTTCGTATCAAATTAGTTGCGAAAAAAGTGTAAGGAAATCATAATGTCTAAAATAGATACCTCCTTCATATTAGTTATCTTTAATATACTCAATTTTGCAGAAAATTACAACAGTTGATCAAAAAAAATGAAAAAGAGGCTTATCTAATGAAAGCCCCTTTTTGCTTATTCCGTGCTTAATTTTTCCTTATCCTTTTTTGTATCATACTTTATTACATTTCCATTCTTCATAATGATTGGATACAATATTAAGCCGATTACAAATAAACCAATTCCTAGGAAGAATGTTTTTAAATCTGCTGTCCCTGTTTTAATTACCCAAATAGAATATATAAGTGCTAGTACAGTAACTATTCCGTCCTTTATTCTTGAGCCTTTAATAACATCATAGGTCTCACCAGTAATAACGAGCTTCAATTGATAAATAGCTGAAACAAGATATGGAATCAAATACGCTAGTGTAGCAACAATAATGGCAAAATTATAGGCTTGTGTCACTGTTCCTGAAATAGTAGAAAATAAGAAAATTTGTGTCATTACATTTGTTAAAGTTAAAGAGTTCCTCGGACTTCCAGTTTTATTTATTTTGGCAAAGAACGAAGGAAATAATCCGACCTTTGCTGCTTGATACGGTACTTCTGAACTAACAACAATCCATCCGACTGTCGAACCAAATAATGAAATTAAGGCTAAAATTGCCATAATGTATGTTCCCTTATTACCAACTACTGCTCCAAGTGCATCTACCAATGGCTTTTGAGACTCTCTTAGCACATCTTGGGACAATGCTCCCATCGTTAATAACGTAATCCCAATATAAATAACTAATGAAATGATTAGTCCAAGAATAGTCGCTTTTTTTACATCCCTTTGTGACTTAGCCCGGTTGGAGAGCATAACAGCTGACTCTATCCCAATAAAAGCCCAAAGTGTGGCTATTGCTGCAGAGTTAACTTGTCCTCCTAAGGAAATAGCTTTGCCACCTTCATTGATAAATTGTTTAGCATCTCCAAGATTTGCACGATCAAAAACAAACAGCGTTAATACTATAAATAAAGCAAAGCCAATTACCTTTGTAACAGTTGCCAATAAATTCATTTTCCCTGCACTGTTAAAGCTTTTGGAAAGAATTGATTGAATCCCCCACAATATCACAGAACAAACGGCAAAAGTGATTGCTTTACCATACTCTAATTGAAAACTCCCGATAGAAAGTAGTACTTTTGAGCTTTGCATAATGGGAAAAAATGTTGTTAAATATCCAGCAAATGAAATAATAACAGAGGCTGTCGCCGCCCAGTTTGCGGCCCAGTATCCCCATGCCATACTATACCCTGCAACCTTCCCTGCCTTTTTGGAAGTAAATAAACTTTGTGCATAACTTTGTGGACCCGCCTTTAAGTTTGGCTTTCGAATAGCTAAATTTCCAAAGACAAGAGCAATCATAAATACACCTAATCCAGTTGCTATCCAAGCCAATGTTGAACCTAATGGACTGGATACCTGTGCTAAATTTGATGGAAGCATAAAGATGCCTCCACCTACCATATTCCCGACCACAAAGGTTGTTAAAATCCAAAGTCCCCATTTATTGTTATTCATGCTGTCTCACCTTTCTACCTGGATAATCGTAATCTATTAATATGTTATTAGTATATACACATCCTTCATTTTAGTAAAGTGGTAAATAGATGAAGTGTTAGTATATTAAAATATACTTTACGATTTACCAGATGCTAACCTTTAAAAATATCCGTATACTAATAGTTAATTGGTTATTTTATGAAGGGATGAATCATATGAAGGATATCGAAGTTTACGTTTTTGACCTTGACGGCACACTGTATGAGGATACTCATCATTTTGATTATTATGCAAAAAGGCTTTGTGAGAAGCTAGATTTTTCAAATAGAAAGCTTTTTGAAAAAGATTATAAGGCTGTATTAAATGGAATGCATTCATTAAAAATAGGATCTGTTTTTGATGTTAAAAGGGACCTCATTTTAAGGCAAAAAAATGGACAGGTAACACAAGCATTTACATGGGAAGGTGAATCCTGTTTACAAGAAGACATAGGCCATATTTATAAAGAAGCACTGCAATTTGATTTTCACTCCATGTTAAATATTGGAGATTTATGGTGGGTGCCAGCAGCTATCGCAAGGCATTATGGGATTGATAACCAGGCGGCAGAATCCTCCTTTCTCGAAACACGAGAATACATGATGTCTCCGGAATTTGTTATGAAGGAAGTTCGTGGGTTTAAAAAAATGCTTCAACAGTTAGCAAAAGATAAAAAGCTTATACTTCTTACCAACTCACCAGAAAAAGATAGTAATGTTATTCTGACTAAGCTCGGATTCGAGGAGTATTTCGATACAAAAATATTTGATGGCAGAAAACCAATTCAAACCAAAGAGCATTTAAAAAGAATAAAGGAAAAGTACCAAATTGACTTTCATCAAATGGTAAGTGTCGGTGATAACGCTATTAACGAAATTACTCCTGCAAAACAATTGGGATGTAAAACGGTTCTAATCGATCCATATAGCATTAGTAACCCCTCCGATGCGGATGTCATTATTTCTAATTTAGATGAGCTCGTACAAGTATTAAAAAAGTAAAAGCTTAATAGAAGTGGCGCTGTCTGTTAAGTGTCCAACCCTTTGCTTTTCAAACAGCGCCAACCTTTCTTACTACTGCACTTATAGTTTAAATTGGTTCATTGCTTTTTCTAGTTCTTGTGCTAAATGATGTAAAGCATGCGTCTCACTTGAGACCTCATCCATTGAAGCTTGTTGTTCTTCTCCAGCTGCTGATATATGTTGCATTGTACCTGCAAATTGCTGTGAAATAGCTAAAATGTCATTCATCTGATCAACTAATTTTTTTGTTTGCATCGTCACCCCATGTACTAATGAGGAGACGTCTTTTGATTCATTTGCAACGATCTCTACCGCATTATTTATGTCACAAAAAGCGGACTCTGTTTGATGAACCATATTCATTCCATCCTTTAGAACTTCGAGCCCCTGCGATACTGACATTACAACTTCTTCCGTTTCAATTCTTATTCCATCGGTTATTTCTTTTATTTGCTGAACTGCTCGCCCTGATTGATCTGAAAGTTTTTTTACCTCTTGTGCGACAATCGCAAAACCTTTCCCATGTTCACCTGCCCTTGCCGCCTCAATCGTTGCATTTAATGACAACAAATTAGTTAAGCTTGCTATGTCATTTATTAAATTGAGAATATGATCAATCTGCTTTGATTTTTCCTGTAAAGATTTAATCATTTCTGCTGTTTTTCCCACCGATACTTGCACTAAATTTATTTGATTTACCGTTTGATTCACTAATTGAGTTCCAGCTTTTGCTTTTTCCATAGCCATCCCTGCAGAGTTCCCTACATTATTTATAGAACTGGAGGCTTGAATCATATTATTTGATATCTTAGATACATGCTTTAAAGAAAGCATAGATGAATCCACCTGACTATTTGCCCCTCCTGCCACTTCCTCAAGGGCGGCCGCAATTTGCTCAGATGCTAACTTAGAATTAGACGAGATTACTCGGAGTCGATTGGATGAATGAGTAACCTGGTTAGCACTTTCTTCCAAATGAATCATTAATGAATGAAGTCGCTCTACCATTTGATTAAATCCAATAGATAATGAAAACATTTCTTTACTTGAATGACCGACATTTATTCTTGTTTCCAGATTTCCTTCCGATACTTTTTCCATTAAATTTTTTAATAACAAAATGGGTTTCGTCACTTTATGAATCGTAAACAAACCAACTATGCTCGATAGTAGGATGGTAATAGAAGTAATCCCAACCAATAGATTTCTGTAGATATAAACAGGCTTTAAATATTCCCGATCAGTTAATGCAATGACATAAATAGAACCATCTAATTCTACTTGCTGAGAAAAAGCTAATGTCAATCCATTATCGTGAATGACGCCCTGACGTTTTTGATAGATTTCGTTAATAATAGACTTTGAAAGCTTTGGAATGGTGCTGTTAAATTCTTCAAAGGGTTGTATGTCCTTTTCCTTTGTTAATTTAAATTGCTTTGGTGTCAGGCCTGTAGATTGAAATGTATTTTTATTTTGGGTTAAGGCATAGGAAAGCTTTTTATTAAATTCTTGTTTTGGAACAGTAGCCTTTAACATCGTTATTTTTTCCTTTATGACTTCTGTTGCTGATCGCATTTGCAGCTCGACTGATTGAATAGTCACTTTCTTATTTTTTTCATAGCTTACATACGCAATAACAAGTGATGATAATATTATGACGATAATGATTGGCATGATCAGCATAGACCTTAAGGAGATTTTATGTAGAAATGGCATGGATTCTTTTCCCTCTTTTTCTAAGACTTTTCTACTATTTAATCCTACGATTATTAAGGAATTGTATAGTTATCGTTAAGATTTGATCAAGATGCTAGAAAATCCCATGCCAAAGGTACTATTTATTTTTTCTACAGCTTACCATGATAAATTAAGACATCAAACTTTTATGTATCCAAATAGCCGCCTGCGACCCTTCTCCCATTGCGATGGTTACTTGTTCAGAGTGTGCAGCAACATCGCCTGCAGCCCATACATACTTAATATTTGTCATTTTCGTTCTAGAATCCGTTAAAATATGTCTATTTTCATGAAGCTCCACCCCTAAGTGAGATGCAAGCTCAGATCGAATTTCGTTTCCTCCAAATGCAATAAAGGCATGGTTTCCTTCCAGCTTTGTTCCATTTTGTAAAATGACTCCTTTAAATTGTGATTCCTTTGCGAGTACTTTATTAATCACTTCATGATAATAGGGAATGTTTTTAGTTAATAATTGACTTTGGATTGTCTCATCAATTTCCTGTTTCTCATGGTTGATATAAATAATTTCTTCGGTCCAATAAGTTAATGTTAATGCCATATTCGCTCCTGCATTTCCTGAACCTATCACAATGGTTCGCTTCTTTTTTACTTCATATCCATCACAGTCAGGGCAAACATATACACTAATACCTAAACATGGATATAGTTCAGGAAAGTTAGGGAGGCGATCCATAATTCCAGTTGCCAATAACAATCGCTTTCCTGAAAACTTCTTCCCATCCTTTGTCGTACAAATAAATTCACAATCTTTTTCTACTATTCCAACTACTGTGCTGTTTAAAAACTCTACTCCCAAATCCTCAGCCTGACTTCTTCCTGTCGTTCGAAGATAGTCTCCACTTACCCCATTCGCCCATCCTAAAATGTTATGATAAGCTCTACATAAACTCGATCTTCCGTTATTGGAATCAATAACAAGGACTCGGTGCCCATACCTTCCTAATTGAATGGCCGCCTGTAATCCAGCTATACCCCCACCTACAATCACACATTCGTAAATCACCATGACTCACTCCATCTATTATTTGTATCATCGTAGTTTATCCTTATTTTAATGAACTATACTTTTTGTTGATTATCTATCGAAGATGAAAGAGATTCCTTTAGATTTTTGTTTAAAAAACATTGATTATGATATAATGAGGCAATTAAAATCTATTTAATTCGGAGGCTTTATGCTCACTTTTGAAGAAAAATTAGCTATTATTGAATCCTTTCCAGAATTACAAAGAAAAAACGTATCACTCGGAAGAATCAATTTTCATTATGAAGAAAGCACATCAGACAAAAAGAATGTTGTCTATCATTTACATCCAAATGGAAATGGCTTTGTTTATGCCGAGCTTCTAACTGGATATCAAGTAAATGAAAAAGGAATGGTTAATATCCGTGATTTTTCTGCTGAAGAACTTCGCACTGTTATTCAAAAGTCGATTCTTTCACTTGCTCCTAAAACAATGATTGAATATTCCATTGTCGGAGAAAAAAAGGAAGAAAAGTGGATAAACCATAATAATTTTATATTAATCCTACTAAATGAAGATGGTATGTGGAATGTGTATGCAGGCTTGAACCTGGACGGCACCTTTAACTCCTATGAGGAAGCGGCAGAATATTTACATGAAGAGGGATTTTCCAAGTTGTAAAGTAAAGTTAGATAATGGGCAGCCTTTATGGAGGCTGCCTTATTCTATTGTCTCTAAAATCTACTATATCAATTATTAAGTTCCTGATCTTTTTACAATAAAAAAATTGGATCTTATCCCTGTAGAAGCAATGTGACAAAGGCTTGTTCTAGTTGCGTAAATTGCCTTTTATAAACACTATTAGTCTACCGATAAATATTTTAAACTAAAAAAAGTACTAACGATTTACCATGTTACGGGGCGGCTCGGTAAATCGTTAATACCTTGTAATGGCTATTTGATTTGTAGATTAATAAGTGCAGCACGCTTCGACTTAGAAGTATTTGTATAAACAAAGAAAGCGTTTTTATTTTTCCATTTTATATAAGTTTGAGAGGAACCATACGCTACTTCCAGAGTCACATACTTGCCATTTATTAATACCTCTATAGAGGAAGAATCTGTAATACCGATGATCTTTCCATAATTTTTGACTGCATTTTTTGAATCAATATAGAGTTTTTGTCCAATTAATACATAATAATCATTAAGCTGGTTCTGTACCATAAGTTGATTTAGATTGATATTGAAACGGTTAGCAATCGTATATAATGTATCACCAGGTTGTACCGTGTACATCATATTCGATTTTTTTAATGTGTTTGTTATAGCTTTTTTTATTGATAATTTCTGCCCAACACGTAAGGAATCTGATACGAGGTTATTATCTTTCTTAATTTTTTCTACAGAAAGATTAAATTTTTTTGCTAACCCCCATAAAGTATCACCCTGTTTGACGATATATATAGTAGAGAGAGCCATATTTGGCTTATTGTTTTTATTGCTAGGCTTAGTGCCTGGCTTTTTTTTATCTGTATATATGATTAGCTTTTGTCCTGGTACTAGTGAATCAGATGTTAAATGATTATCCTTTAGAATTTTTTCTATAGATACACCATATTTATTCGAAATTTTCCAAATACTATCTCCAGGTAGTACCTTGTACGTGATCTTATTTTCCTTTTTTTGATCTTCTGTTTTCTTATCTGTCTTTTTTATAACAATTTTTTGTCCTTGAATTAGAGTAGCATTGGTTAATTTATTATCTTTCATTAGCTTTTCTACAGTAATCCCAAATGTCTTTGATAATTTCCAAAGCGTATCCCCAGATTTGACAGTATAAATTTGTGTAGTCGAGCTGATTTTCTTTTTAATTTCTTTATTTGTATTCGAATTTAGATGTGGAAACTGACCATTCTCGTCTTTGTACGGTACGATGATTTGCTGGCCTACATATAAACGATCGGAGGTGAACCCATTTTTGTTTTTTAACTGTTCAACAGATACATTATATTTTCCAGCTAAGTTGTATAATGTATCACCTGCTTTAACTGTATAGTAGGCTACACAATCACATGCCTTTGCACCTTTAGGCTGACCTAATAGAGATACTGCTGTTAATGAAACTGCTAATGAAGTACCAATCAACTTTGCATTTCTACGATGTACTTTGATTTTCTTTAACTTTTCTAATCGTGCTTTACGCGTATTCATTATTTCATCCATACCCATAATACTCCCTTGTTTCTTCTAATTATTTTTCAATACAAAAATGATACTTAACCGATCTAGTTCTTTTCCATGCCTATCAGTTAAGGTAAGAAACTAAGTACTAAAACTTATCGTATTGAAGTGTTTCAACTCTTCATCTTTCGTAATGAGAATTTCTGATAAAAATAGACAAATTCTCACAAAAAAAGCCGCCCAAATAAGAGTACAATGAATTTATAAAAACAACAAATTACCAAAAAGTACTAAAATATTGTTTTCTATCAAACTAATGTCACAGGCAAAACTTTCTAATTGGGTCTTTATGACCTATATTTTTAGTTCAAACTTTTTGAACCATAGTCCTGTAAAAGGGATAAATGGTCTAGTCAAAAAAACAGTGAAACAGTGATATCAATATTAATAGGAATATTTTACTATTTTTAAAATACATGATATTAGGTCTAAAATGACCATTTACTGTAAAAATGTTTTTTTAAAATACCTCCTTAATTCCTATTACCATTTAAGTCCTTATCTAGAGGGATAAATTGCCCATTTTTCTAAAATGTTAATTGGCGACAAAAAAGCAGCAGGAGTTAAACTCCCTGCTGCTGATACTGTACTTGGTGAAGTTTCGCGAATATACCACCTTTTTCAATTAACTCATTATGTGTGCCTTCCTCTGCAATTCCATCTTCCGTAACAACGATGATTCGATCTGCATTTTGGATCGTTGCTAAACGGTGGGCAATGATTAATGTGGTACGATTTTTGGCAAGCTCATTTAATGCTTGTTGAATAATACGTTCTGTTTCGGTATCAAGTGCAGATGTAGCTTCGTCTAGAATTAAGATTGGCGGATTCTTTAAGAACATACGTGCAATCGCAATTCTTTGCTTTTGTCCCCCTGAAAGTTTGAGACCCCGTTCTCCAATTTGTGTCTCATATCCAAATGGAAGAGATTCAATAAATTCTTCTAAATGAGCTCTTCTTGCTGCTTCAATAATTTCTTCTTCTGTTGCATCCAGTTTTCCATAAGCAATATTTTCCCGCAATGTCCCCGTAAAAAGAAATACATCTTGTTGAACAATACCTATTTGAGATCTTAACGATTGCTTTGTCATTTTACGAAGATCCATTCCATCAATACAGATACTGCCTTCATTAACATCATAGAATCTTGGGATCAATGAGCAGATCGTTGTTTTTCCTGCGCCAGATGGTCCAACAAATGCTATCGTCTCACCTGCCTCTATATTTAAATTAATTCCTTGAAGAACAGGCTTATGCTTATCATAGCTAAAGGTTACATCCTTAAATAAAATATCTCCTTGAAGATATGGAACCTCTATAGCTCCCTTTTCATCAATTACCTCTGGTTCTTGATCAATTAACTCAGTAAAACGTTTAAATCCAGCCATTCCTTTTGGATAGAGCTCCATAATGGCACTAATCTTGTCAATTGGTTTAAATAGAACATTAACATACAGAATAAAAGAAACAAGCTCTCCATAAGTCAACTGATTATTAAAGCTTAACCATGCACCATAAATCAAGACAGCCAAAATAATAAGCCTAGTCATCATATAAATTCCAGAGTTGCTAAATGCCATCGCCTTATAGCCACCGAGCTTTGCTTTTCTAAAGTGGCGATTATTTTTCGTGAATCTATCGATTTCGTAACTTTCATTTGTAAATGATTGAACTACACGTACACCAGATACACTATCCTCTACACGTGCATTGACATCTGCTATTTCACTATACATCTGCTTCCATGCTTTATTCATTTTAATATTGCAAACTGAAATAAGCCAAATTAAGAATGGTAAAATAACAATTGTTACTAATGCTAGTTTCACATTAATCGTTAACATAATCCAAAAGGCTCCTACAAATGTCATCAAGGCAATAAACATATCCTCTGGACCGTGGTGGGCAAGTTCACCAATATCGAATAAATCATTAGTAACTCTACTCATGATATGGCCTGTTTTCGTATTATCAAAGAAACGAAACGATTGCTTTTGAACATGCTGGAATAACTGTTGCCTCATATCTGTTTCGATATTAATCCCAAGCTTATGGCCCCAATAATTCACAATGTACTGTAAAAATGTACTCATCACATAAAGTGTAAGCAATCCAGCACTAACTGACACAATGGTCGACCAATTTCCTTCTGGCAATAAATCATCAATAAACCACTGGACGGCAAGCGGAAAACCTAACTCTAAAATAGCTACAATAACGGCACTACAAAAATCTATAATAAATAATTTCTTATGTGGCTTATAATAAGAAAAAAACCTTCGTACCATGATACATCCCCCATCTATTTCTAGTTACCTTATGGATTATAAGTTTTATATAGAAAGGAAGCAATAAATATGACACAATTATTTTAATATTGGTTCACTTCCCATCCTTTTGCCCCAAAAAAGCAATTTTACCGAAAGGAGTTCTGTTAGTGAAGAAAAATATGTTTCTTTTCCCGTCTATCTTATGTATTGCTATTGTGCACAGATGAAAAGTCTAAGACCTATAACCAATTAATCAACTTTCAAAAAAAGAAAAAATAGCGGGAAATTTACCCACTACTCTGTTTTTTTATTGATTAAGGACAGATTTTACAGCCTTTTCAATTTCCTGATATCCTGTACATCGACAAATATTTGATTCTAACCATTCGCGAATCTTTTCATCTGTTGCATTTGGGTGCTGTTGGATAAGAGCATGACAGTTCATAATAAATCCTGGAGTACAATAGCCACATTGAAAAGCAAAGTTCTCTATAAAGGCATGTTGAATTGGTTCGTCCTTTAGTCCTTCAATCGTTATAATCTGCTTATCAACTGCCTCCACCCCTAACATAAGACAGGATTTCATTGGCCAGCCATCGACATTCACAGTACAAGCTCCACAATCCCCATTTAAACAGCCAGGCTTTGCACCTGTTAACCCAAGCTTATTTCTTAAAACGCTTAGCAAGGTTTCAGCAGGTCTTACGGATACCGCCCTTTGTTCACCATTTACGGTTAATACCACGGAAACGATTGCGGCCATTGTTCAGCTCACTCCTTCTTGAAATTCTACTAAAATATCCATTAATGTATTTTTCAATACGAAAAGACGATATTCAGAACTACCAAGCATATCATTTAATATAGGAGACGGAAGGTGTTTAAGGGCTTCATTGATTTTTTCCTCTATTGACAATTGATCATTGTTAAGCCACTCTTCCATTTCAAATGCTCGGAATGGATATGGACATAGCCCGCTGATAGCTACTCTCACTTGATTATCCACTTTTAATGCCGCTACTGTAATTAAAGGATAGCCAGTATTCCATTGTCTCCGTCTTTTTATACTAACGTGAGGAGCATCAATGAATTTCTGATCTGTACTAACCTGTATAAGAAAAGCACCATCATTTAAACGAAGACATTGATGGAAAACCTCATGGATAGGGAAAAATTTAATGCCATCAATACCTGCGATCATCAAAAGACTATCCGATAATAAGAAAGGCAGGACCGCCTCTCTATAATAGATTTGTGCACAAATATTTCCACCTAAAGTAATTTTCATTCTAGCTGTATGGTCTGCAATTTCACTTACTGTTTTTGATAATAAAGGAAACGGATCCGATTCTTCTATTTGAACAAGAGAAAGTCCTGCTCCTATAATCAAGCGGCTTTCACTAGAATATAAAAGACGGTATTCTGGAATTTCTTTTAAATCAATCATCGCATCCTCGTACACCATGTTTAATCTCCCTAGAGTAATAATCTCTGTTCCACCAGAATAATATTTAGGCTTCTTCCCATTCAACTTTAAAGATTGATATAAAGTTATAGCTTCCTGGATAGACTTTGGACGATAATAATCGAAATCATGTGAGACCATCTAGCTTCCCCTCCTTCGTTCTCCAAATAAGCTCCGGAGTAAGGGGAAGATGATATAACGAGACTTGTGCTGCAACTGATAAGCTATTTCCAAGAGCAGCAGGCATTCCTAGTATTCCATGCTCACCAACTCCGCGTAATCCGTATGGTGCATCCAACTGAGGAGTTTCGACAAAATCAACTAAATACTCTGGATTCTCCCCGTAATGAATAGGCCGATAGGTTCTAAGCTGCGGGTTCAATATCCTCCCTAACTTATCAAACACAAAGGTTTCCCTGCCCCCATATGCAAGTCCCATGCTCATTGCACCCATTACTTGCCCTTTAGCCGTTTTTTCATTTAACACCCTGCCAATATCGACAACCGTACTTGCTCGAATCACTTTATATGTGTAATCTCTTCTATCAAATTCTACCTCTACTACAGATGCACATACCGTCCATTCAGGACCTGGCATTCCAGCACCTGTTTCACGATCAATATTGGTCATTCTCCTTAATATATACGTACCCCTGCCAATAATTTGACCACCAATTGAGTTTCCATTTGGATATCTATAACCAAAAACAATTTCTGGAAATGCAAGACCGATCTTCGGATCATCTCTTAAAAATACTCGAGAATTCGCTACAACCAAATCCTCTGGAGGAACGCGCAAGACACAGGAAGTAATGCTTTTCAATTGGCGTTCTACATCATCTGCCGCTTTCATTAACGCTTTTCCCGCCATAAAGGTGCCTCGGCTTGCAACTGTTTTCCAATGCTCTGGTGTCGTTTGGGTATCCACTTTCATTCGAACGTGGATTTGATTAATATCCATTTGTAAGCGTTCCGCCAGCATTTGAGCCAGAACTGTCTTAGTTCCTGTTCCAATTTCGATGACACCTGAAATCAAATTAATACTCCCGTCAGAATTAAATGTCAAAATAACACCTGAGCTAGCGTTTGGATCAATTGTTGATGTTTTCCATCCACAGCTTGCGCCTTTTACACGAACAAAACGATCATCCACTTCAATCAATTGACCTTCTCCCCAATTAGAAATCTCTTTTACACGATCAATACATTTCCTTAAGTCGCCAATCGTACTTTGATTTAGCTTCACTTGAGTTGGGGTCATGTGCCCTGGAAGAATAGCATTCTTGTAACGTAATTCAAAAGGGTCCATTTGCAATTTTTCTGCTAAAAGATCCATCGTTCTCTCAAACGCAAATAAAAGTTCAGAATGACTGAACCCACGATATGGGGCAGAATAAGGATGGTTAGTATACATACAATAAGAATTACACCAAATATTTTCTATGTTGTATGGCCCTGTACAATCAACTGCTGCTGCCCTGCTTAAATCTACAGATTTATCCGAGTAGGCCCCTCCATCAAATAAATAAGTAATTTCAGCAGCTTTTAATATCCCTTCTCTTGTACATCCTAATTTAACCTTTGCATCTAAACCAATATGGCATGGGGCTGTTAACATATCCTCTTCTCTAGTATAGGCAATCTTAACAAGTCTACCTCCAACAGCTTTAGATGCAAGATAAGCGAGAATCTCCGATTGAGTAGATGCTTTTCCCCCGTAACCACCTCCTACAAGTGGAGTATTTACAATGATTTTCCCAAGATCTTCATTAAAGTATTGACTAATTAATTTTTTTACCATAAATGGGGCTTGAGAGGTTGTTGATATAATTATAGTCCCATCTGACTTTATCTCTGCTGTCGAACATCGTGTTTCCATCGCTGCATGGTCTGATGGATTAAAGGAGAACTCCGCTTCAACAGTAATTTCACTTTCACTCCATCCTTTTGTGATATCACCCTTTCGAATTTTTTGCATACTCGCTATATTTGTTCCAGGAACTGGATATACACCTGAAATTCTTTCATATTCCCCTAAATGTTCATGTAAGATAGGAGCTGTTTCCTTGAAGGCTTCTGTTGGGGAGTTCACAACAGGAAGACGCTCATATTTCACTTTTATTAAGCCGGCGGCGCTTTTAGCTACAAATAAACTGTCAGCAATGACTACAGCCACTACCTCCCCGTGATACCGTACTTTATCAACTGCTATAGGAGGACGATCTCGCATTTCTTCGCCGACTAAAGGAAATCTCTCTCCCGCAATAATTCCTCTTACTCCGGGGACTTTTTCTGCTTCAGTAATATCCATTCCTTTAATGTTTGCATGACCTAACGGGCTAATTAGCATAGCGCCATGAAGCATGTTTGGAGAAGAGAAATCATTAATATACTTTGCTTCACCTGTTACCTTCTCCAGTGCATCCTTCCGAATCACACTTTTTCCGATAATGGTCATTCTGCTCTCTCCCATCCTCTTCATCTATTAATTGGCAAATCCTTATATAATCCCTCTTATTATCAATATCAAAAAAGGAAATTGGATTTTGAAATGCTAACGTTGCAATTTGTCGATTAGATTTTAAAAGTTCCCTTGCTCCTTTATCCCCTTCCAAAAGCAGCAATTTAGCAAATATCCTCTTAGAAAATAGAATCGGTGGTCTAGGTGTGTTTTCAAATGTTGCAGCAACGATTTCTAAATTTTGATTCGAACGGTATGTAAGGATGAGCTGGTTAATGATGTTTATCGTAATAAAGGGTTGATCTGCCAAACAAATAATTACTGCATCTGCCTGTAAAAGCATTGCTTGCTCAACTCCAAATCGCAATGAGTATGCTTGCCCCTTCCATGCATCCGGACATGAAATGGTACACCACCTTTTATCCTCCTCTAAGGAAGGAGAGACCCACGTAAGCTCATCTAAAGGATTTGTAACAACAATGGTAAAATCTATATCTGTTTGAAGTAGTGTTTTCAATGCAATACTTCCTAAGCAATCCTTACCAAGAGGTAATGATAACTTAGGACTTCCCATCCTTTTACTTTGACCCGCAGCAAGATACACACAAATAATTTTCATTTCTTTCATCTAAACCTTACCTTTTCTTTGTTCCGTAGCACCTGAATCAATTCAGCAACAATACTAATGGCAATTTCCTCAGCGCCTTTTGCGCCTATATCTAGCCCTACTGGAGAAAAAACGGAAGGTGGGATAGATGCACATCCGACTAAGCGCTCTGTTCTTTTTCTTGGTCCGAGAATTCCAATGTAGGAGAGTTCTTCATTTCTTAACAAAGATAATAATTCCTTATCTTTTTGAAAATGATGAGTCATTACAACGACATAATCATCTTTTGTAAATTCAATTTTGTTATACACTTCCTTTGGAAATCCAACGATAAAGTTACTTGCATAAGGAAATTGTTTTTGATTACAGAGGAGGGGGCGCCAGTCACATAATGTGATAAAAAAACCCACCTGAGCAGCAATAGTCACTAATGGTTTTGCATCTTGACCTGCTCCAAATATAAATAATCGTGGTTTTGGCTTGTATTGATGAATAAATAGAGGAGTATTTTTTATATAATATAAACCACTTTTCGTTGATGAGATTTCTTCTGAAAAAGGAAATGAATCACCAAAGGATGGACTCTTTTGTGGAAAATAACTATTTGCAATAAGCTGAAAATCTTGGGTAAATTGTTTAATATGTAATACAGAATCCCCTTTATCTAATAAACTTTTTAAAGTTAGTAGCTGGGGATGTAATTGATCATTCATCGGTTCTAATAATATGTGTAAAATTCCATTACACCCCGCTCCCTGTCCCCATGATAGATCGGTTTCATCTCTCATATCATAGGTTAAAACCTGTGCTTTCCCTTCCTTTAAAATCTGCTCACTCTTGTATTGTAGTTCCTCTTCAAGACAACCAGCACTTAGCATACCAATCTGCTTTCCACTTTCCATAATTAGCATACATGCGCCTTCCTTTTTATATGAAGATCCTTCTACATGGATAATCGTTGCTATAACACTATCTTCTTTCATTAAAGGGAGTTCAGGGAAAATTTGAAACACATCATCCAAATCACTCACCACTTCCCATTTGTACTATAATCAATGTATTCAGTAAGTGTAGAGGATTAGAATGGATTTTATTGAAACTATTAATATTTAATTTTTTTTGCTAGTCTCAATGAATGATTAACAATCACTGAAGTCTAGTTATACTAATCCTTCAATAATCTACTATATTTTTTTCAAGCTGATGAAGCGTTTATTAAAGACTTTTCCATTCTAAATATTATAAATAAAAAATTAAAACACCTATAATATACCTAAACTCCATATTAACCACCCATTTTCAATTTTGCTTGTCCTAATTAATATAAAAAACCAATAAAAAGATATTCAAGCTCCTGTAGTTTCAAGAGTTCAAATATCTTTAAACTAGTCCTTAAATACCCCTAAGCAGAGGTAAATAGTAGTTTTTATAATTTCCATTGTAATCATTTTTAGGATTTGGTATTTGAATCATTAATAAATCGATTCGTTTCCTGAAATAGTACCATATGACAACGCTGCCCGAACTGCTCATCTGATAATGACATTTGTTGCGGAAAAGATAATCCTCTTTCCAGATGAGCTACATTTTTACTAAAGCTTTTCATTTGATTCGACCATAAATCTTTATCTTCCTCTGTCATTGTCCCAGAAGATCCCCAATCTTTAAATGTCCCTACTATTTCAAGTAAATATCTATAGCCATTACTTATCTTTTTTGTTTTTTGATTATATACCTTTAACTCTTCTCCTTTTTTTTTACCAAAAGGAGCATAGCTAAAAACCTGTGCCGTTTGTTTCAGATCCTTTTTCATTTTCTGCAGATTTTGAAAGGCTTGGGTCAATTGTTTCTGGTATTGGCTTCCCTTTACAGAATCACATCCAGTTTTTATCCAAATTGAAAATTCCATAAATAAAGACGACAACTCACTTGAATAAGCTTCATAAGCTTCATTTGCCTTTTTGACAAACGTATTTGGGAATAAATATAAATTTATAATGATGGCAAACAACGCACCTATAAAGGTGTCCTTAATACGGTCAAACGCATAATAGTTAGAATAATCTTCTAGTGCAAAAACAAGTAAAATGGTGAGGACTACTTGTTCAATAACTGTCGCATTTAATCTCAACCATTTTGTTAAAAATGAACCTCCTAAAAGTAACAACCCTAAAATCCATCCATTTTGGGGTACCTCCTTTATAAATAAAATAATTAGAAGAACCCCGATTATTGTCCCAATAAAACGATACAAGGCGAAATGTATCGTACGATCAAGCATCGGTTTAAGGCATAAAATAACAGTCAGAGGAGCTAAATAAGGGTGGTGGGAACCAAAAAGATCGGCAATCTCCCACGAAAATGCAGATGCAATCGCTGTTTTCCAAATGATCAGCGATCGGTTATCAAGTATTGTTTCCTTTTTATATTTCATTAATATTTATCAGTCCTTTTTTAGGTTGATAAATAATAGTTTTCATATTTTTATTAGGATTTATACAACCCCTTACCTTTATAAAGAAAGCTATATTCGTAATTCTATGAAAAAAGCCTTTACAGAAAATAGCCAGAGGAAAAGGAAATTGAAATAACATTTTTGTCATATATCGGGTAATTCACACATAGTAGTAAAGAAAATTCAATTCTTGTAAACAAACCTAAAGTTCGAAATAAAAATTGACCTAAATGGACTACATGCATTGAAAATATTTCGTTACCCTAAATTAATAGAATCATTCGAGGTGAAAAAAATATGCAAGAAGCATTACTAAAAGTGGAAGGATTAAAAACTTATTTCTACTTAGATGACAAAAAAATAGCTAAAGCAGTAGATGATATTCAATTTACTATTCATCCCGGTGAAACAGTTGCTCTCGTAGGTGAATCTGGTAGTGGAAAAAGCATCACCTCTCTTTCTATTATGCAGTTAATTAACAAGCCTGGAAGAATAGAAAAAGGAACCATCCTTTTCAATGGACAGGATCTTGTAAAGCTATCAGAAAAAGAAATGGCAAAGGTACGAGGTAATGATTTAGCAATGATTTTTCAAGAACCAATGACAGCATTAAATCCTGTATTTACTATTGGAAACCAAATCATGGAAACGTTAATAAAGCATAAAAAGTTAACTAAAATGCAGGCACATAAGAAAGCAATTGAATTATTAAAGATGGTTGGTTTTCCACGTGCAGAAGAAACGATCAATGAATACCCACATCAGTTATCTGGTGGGATGCGACAACGTGCTATGATCGCAATCGCCATGTCATGTGATCCAAAACTACTTATTGCAGATGAACCTACAACAGCACTTGATGTTACCATTCAAGCGCAAATATTAGATTTAATGA
Organism: Heyndrickxia sporothermodurans; assembly: GCA_018333075.1. Lineage (GTDB taxonomy): Bacteria > Bacillota > Bacilli > Bacillales > Bacillaceae_C > Heyndrickxia > Heyndrickxia sporothermodurans_A. Next base: position 46,566 of record BORH01000009.1, read on the forward strand.
ATGAAATGAAGCAGAAATTCAACACGGCTATTCTGCTTATTACACATGACCTTGGAGTGGTTGCTGAATACGCTGATCGAGTGATGGTCATGTATGGAGGACAAATTGTTGAAGATACGACTGTTGAACAATTATTTTCCGATCCAAAACATCCATATACAACCGGATTACTTGAAAGTTTGCCTAGTATTGATAAAGAGGTCAAAAGACTAGGCGCCATCAAAGGAACTGTCCCACCCTCACATAGTTTTCCAAGTGGATGTCGTTTTTCTGATCGTTGTCCAAATGTGATGGAGCAATGCCAACAAGCTCTTCCTCAACTACTTTCGATTGAAACAGGACACAAGGTTAGATGCTATCTCTATGACTAAGGAGGATTATTTTTCATGCCATTTAACAAAATAGATGTAAAGAAAGAGCAGGATGGGGAGCTTATTCTACAAGCAAAAAATATAAAAAAATATTTCCCTATTAAGGGCGGTATTCTACGGACTACAATCGGACACGTAAAAGCAGTAGATAATGTTTCCATCGATATAAAAAAAGGTGAGACATTAGGCATTGTTGGGGAGTCCGGTTCAGGTAAATCAACATTAGGAAGGGTTATTCTTCGATTACTTGAACCAACAGAAGGTCAAATAATCTTTGAAAATAATGATATCTCTCATTTAGGTAATCGTCAGCTGCGTGACTATCGAAAAAATATGCAAATCGTCTTTCAAGATCCATTCGCTTCTCTAAACTCAAAAATGAGTGTAGCTGAATTAATCGAAGAACCACTTGTCGTACAAACCTCACTTAAAAAATCAGAAAGAAAAGAAAAAGCCATTGAATTATTAGAAAAAGTTGGATTGCGTGCCGAGGACCGATTGAAATATCCTCATGAATTTTCTGGCGGTCAACGTCAACGAATTAGCATTGCCCGAGCATTAGCTCTACATCCCAAATTTGTTATTTGTGATGAACCAGTTTCTGCATTAGATGTTTCTATACAAGCACAGGTACTTAATTTAATGTCTGATTTACAGGATGAGTTTAATTTAACCTACTTATTTATTTCACATGATTTAAGTGTAGTCAAACATATTAGTAATCGTGTTGCAGTTATGTATCTTGGCCGTATAGTAGAAATTGCCCCTAAAAAAAACTTATATGACCAACCACTTCATCCATACACACAAGCACTCTTATCATCAGCTCCAACAACGAACATTCAAAATCGACGAGAAAAAATCATCCTGAAAGGCGATCTTCCAAGCCCAGCTAATCCGCCTTCAGGATGTGCATTTCGTACTAGATGTCCACTTGTTCATGAAAAATGTGTCGAAGTACGTCCAGAACTAAAAGGGATGGGAAATGGACACTTTGTCTCCTGTCATTTACACACATAGTATGAAACATATAAAAAAACAAATCCATAAAGGAGGTGATGAATGGCAAAGGCTTTTGGGTTTTAACTGTAAGGGGATACTAAAAAGGGGGAAATCAAATGAAAAAAAAGAAAGGTTGGCTGCTCAGTCTTGTCTTTATTCTCATATTGAGTATGCTGCTGGCAGCATGTAAAGGTGGAGACACTACAAAAGAAGGCAATAAAGGCAAAGACAATCCTGGAGAAAAGGCGGGAGAACCACAAAAGGGTGGAACCATAACTGGAGCAATGGATACAGCACCAGCAGGAGTATTTAACCCAATATTCTACACAGATGCCTATGAAAGTAATATCTTGTCATTCACACACGAAAGCTTAGTCTCTCAAAATGAAAAACTAGAATTTATCCCTTCATTGGCGAAAAAATGGGAGTTCAATAAGGATCAAACAGAAGTTACATTTACATTAGAAGATAATGTTAAATGGCATGATGGAGAACCATTTACCGCAAATGATGTTGTTTTCACCTATAAGGCTATCTCTAGTCCTGGCTACGTAGAAGCAGGCGGTGTTCGAACTGAATATGTAGATAAATTACTCGGCTATGAAGATTTCAATTCTGGAAAGACAGATAAGTTTGAGGGAGTCGTTGCTAAAGACGACCACACCGTTGTATTTAAATTTGCACAGCCAAATGTAACAGCTCTTGATAATGCCAGCTTTTCAATTATTCCAGAGCATATCTTTAAGGATATTCCGATAAAAGATATTCCTAAGGCTGGAGCAACATTAAATCCTGGAGAAGTAATTGGAACAGGTCCATTTAAATTTACAAAAATGGTTGAAGGGGAACAATATATTCTTGAGAAGAATAAGGATTATTGGAAAGGTGAACCATATCTTGATCAAATCGTTTGGAAGGTTGTTAACCAATCGGTCATTGTCGGAATGTTAGAAACCGGAGAGCTCGATTTTGTGGCAGACCCGAACGGGTTCCAACCAGCAGACTATGATTCAGTTAGTGCAATGAATAACATTAAAATAATAGAGCAGCCTAAATTTGGTTATCAATTAATGGGATTTATGACGAATCATCGGACAAAAGAAGATGTGAAGGTAGGGGTCATAAAACCTGATAACTGGGTACCGAATAAGAAAGTTTCAGATAAACGTGTCCGCCAAGCTATAGCATATGCCATTGATCGCGAAGGGCTGATTAAAGCTTTACTTCACGGTCGAGGAGCAGTAATCAATGCACCAATTGCCACGCAATTCTCCGCTTATGATGGAGAAAAACCAAATCAATATAAATTTAATGTTGAGGAAGCAAAGAAACTACTTGATAAAGCAGGTTATGTTGACAAAAATAATGACGGTTTTCGTGAAGATCCGAAAGGTAATAAATGGGTTCTTACATTAAACTATCCAAATGGAAATGAACTTCGTATGCGTTCTGCACCAATTATTCAGGAAATGCTTGAAGCAGTTGGTATAAAAATTGATCTTCGCCAGCCTATTGAGTTTTCAGCTTATTCTGACACGCTTGAAAAGAAAAGTGATGATTGGGATCTTTACTTACTTGGATGGAGCTTAAGCAGTACAGACCCAGATCCAAGCGGATTATGGAGTTCAACCGCTGCTTACAATTATGGACGTTGGTACAATAAGGAGTCCGATGCAATAATGAAAAAAGCTGTTACACCGCCAGACGCATTTGAACAGTCATATCGTGATCAAGTATATAGTGATTGGCAAGTATTATTCCAAGATGATTTACCTGCATTAATCCTGTATGCCCAAAACACATTATGGGGATATAACAACCGATTGCATAATGTGAAACCTCTTCCGTATTCTATGTACAATGATACACATCTATGGTGGGTATCTTCTAAATAAAGTTCATTAAATAGAAATATAGTTTTTGATAAAATCCCTATCCAAGGTACAATTTTAGGCAACAGAGTGTATGAAATACGCTCTGTTCCTTTTTAAAAAGTCTATTAGCTGCGACTGACCGGGCTATTCCATATAAGTTATTTATATTTGTCGTTTGTAAGGCTGTATATAAAGAAAGGAGGAAAGTGCGATGTATAAATATATCATTCGCCGGATTCTTATTTTTATCCCGATGCTTATTGGTTTAACAATCATTGTTTTTGCACTTATCCAAGCTGCACCTGGAGATCCTTTTTCCGGACGGATGGTCGACCCCAAAATAGATCCGAAGGTATATGAGCAACAGAGGAAAGCACGTGGTTTAGATGATCCTGTCCATATACAATATTTTCATTGGCTATCTTCTGTAGCTAAAGGAGACTTTGGACAATCTTACACATATAATGGACGTAATGTATCTGAATTAATCTCAGATCGAATTGGCAATACCTTTAATTTAGGATTATTTTCACTAATTATTACGATTGTTGTCTCAATTCCCATTGGTATTTATTCTGCTAGAAGGCCATATTCTTTGTTAGATTATGGTGCAACTACATTTGGTTTCTTTGGGTTGGCTGTACCCAATTTCTTTTTTGGACTAGTTGCCATTTATGTTTTATCGATTACATTAGGATGGTTTCCATCGCAAGGTACCGTTTCGACTCCTGGCCTTACTGGAATTGAATTATTTTTTGACAAGCTTCATCATCTAGTATTACCCGGAATTACCCTGGGACTTGCAGGAACGGCTGCATATATGCGTTATATGAGATCGGAAGTCTTAGATGTTCTTGGGAAAGATTTTATTCGGACAGCAAGAGCCAAAGGGATGAGCGAGCGCAATGTCTTATATAAACATACATTAAGAAATGCTATGATTCCAATCATTACTCTAATCGGCTTTGAAATTGGAGCATTATTAAGTGGAGCCGTAATTACAGAAGGCGTATTTCAATTTCCTGGTCTTGGTTCATTATTTTTAAGAGCCATAGGGAGCCGTGATTATCCAGTAATTATGGCGATTAATTTATTACTTGGTTTCTTCATCCTTTTAGGAAATCTATTAGCTGATATCTTCTACAGCATAGTTGATCCAAGAATCCGCTATGATTGAGGTGTTCATTAATGAAAAGCGATACATTATTTGATTCAAGTCAAAAACTTCACCCAGTTGAAAAATCGGTAAAAGGGAAAAGTCCTTTTCAACTTGCTATGAAACGCTTTATGAAAAATAAGCTGGCCGTTGCAAGTGTAATCATCCTTCTGCTAATTATGCTTGCTGTACTTTTTGCACCGCTTTTTACCGACCAGGTTCCTACTAAATCCAACTTATTATTAATTGAACAACCACCAAGTGCCGAGCATCTACTTGGTACAGATAGTTCCGGTAGAGACAATCTTTCTCGACTTTTATATGGAGGTCGTATTTCGCTTATTGTCGGCTTGAGTGCGATGTTATTTACACTCGTTATAGGAGTTATTCTAGGGTCTATTGCAGGATTTTACGGGGGAATCGTTGATAGTATTATTATGCGTATTGCTGATATTATTCTTATGCTGCCATTTCTTGTTCTTGTCTTAACTATTGTCGCAATTTTACAAAAGGTCACCATAGGAATATTTGTCACCATCATCGCTATTACTTCCTGGCCAAACTTAGCAAGAATTATTCGAGGAACCTATTTGTCTCTTCGAGAGCAAGAATTCGTTTTAGGTGCACGGGCAATAGGAGCGAGCGATTTTCGAATCATTTTTAAACATTTTATACCTAACGCCATTGGACCGATTATTGTAAATGCCACACTCATGATGGCAACGATGATCATTGTCGAATCCGCACTAAGCTTTATTGGCTTTGGAATTCCACAGCCCACTCCAACATGGGGAAATATGATTTCAGAGGCTCAAAGCATAAGAATCCTGCGAAATAGTCCAGAGGCGTGGATACCACCTGGATTAGCAATACTTTTAACTGTATTATGTATTAATTTTATCGGTGATGGTCTCCGTGACGCCTTTGATCCGAAAAGCAAGAACCGATGAAATAGGTACTTACGGGGACATTCAATGGAAGTCCCCCTTTATTCTTCTAATAAGCTAGTTAGAGCTACCTCTTGCTCTCTGTCTGGCTGACCTATAGGATAGATTCTCGCAGTATCCTTCTGTTCATCGACATGCTGTATATAAATTGGCTGCCCATTATAGGTTACCTTTACCATTACTGGTGATTCAGCAATTTCTTGGGCACGTTGCTTATTCATTTTTCTCTCTCCTTTCAATATATTTTACTTTTTACTATGTCCTATAAAAATATTCTGTTGATTTCTAGGTGAATAAAATAAAGGTACTAGTTCATACTGAAACTAGTACATCAAGAAATGAAAGAAGGAGCTTTATGGCTGATCTTGGACTTCTAATAATTCGTCTCGTAATTGGACTTACGTTTGTTGGGCATGGAGCACAAAAATTATTTGGCTGGTTCGGCGGTACAGGACCAAGTAAAACCGGTGAATGGCTGGAATCTATTGGAATTAAACCAGGTGGAACGATTTGGGCAATCCTTGCCGGTTTATTCGAGTTTGTAGGTGGAATATTATTTGCTGCTGGATTTTTCACTCCAATTGGTGCTGGACTAATCGTAATCATCATGATTGATGCTATTCTTTCCGTTCACGGGCGTCATGGCTATTGGTTAACTAATAACGGTTTTGAATATAACTTTGTGTTAATTGCCGTGGTTGTTGGCGTATCATTAATTGGACCTGGTGACTATGTTTTATTTCCAAGCTTTAAATGACAAAAAGCAGGTAATCTCTCTTAATGATACCTGCTTTTCAAGAGAGTCTTTCTTGTAAAACCTTTATTTAGTTACAAAGAGTAATATTGAAGCAAAACTAGATTAGACATTTAAAAAATCCTGGCTCTCAGTTTCAAATGGATCTTCTTCAATTTCAAAGCCTAGATCATGAATCATTTGGTAATCTTCTACCGCTTGTTGCCCATTCGTTGTTAAATAATCTCCAACAAATATGGAATTGGCGATAAATAAACCTAGATTTTGCATGGAGCGTAAATTGTATTCGCGTCCACCCGAAATGCGTATTTCTTTTGTAGGGTTGACAAAGCGGAATAATGCCAGTATTTTTAAGCAAGTATTTGGAGTCAGCTTATCCATATTTTCTAATTTTGTACCTGGAATAGAGTGTAAAAAATTCACGGGAATGGAGTCAGCATTTAGCTCATGAAGAGCAAATGCCATATCGACAATATCCTTATTTGTCTCTCCCATCCCGCAAATCACACCCGAGCAAGGAGAAATTCCAACCTTTTTAAGTATTTGAATGGTATTAACCCGATCATCATATTGGTGTGTCGTTGTTATAAATGAATGATGGTTACTGCTAGTATTAATATTATGATTAAAACGATCTACACCTGATTCTTTTAATCGTTGTGCTTGCTCCTCTGTAACTAAACCTAAGCAAGCACAAATTTTCAATTGATTAACTTCCTCCTTAATCTCTTGAACAGCCGAAACAACAGTATCTACCTCTCGATTTGTTGGTCTTCTTCCACTCATCACAATACAATAAGTGCCAATTTTATTTTTCTTTGCTTCTTTTGCTCCCTCAACAATAGTTTGCTTACTAATTAGAGTATACTTCGGAATTTCCGCAGTTGATTTCAATGATTGAGAACAATAGCCGCAATCCTCAGGACATAAACCGCTTTTAGCATTTATTATGAGATTTAGCTTTACCTTTTTCCCATAATAATGTCTTCGAATTTCATAGGCCGCATGAACAAGAGCCAATACCTCATTATCATCGGTCAGTAAAATTTGTTCTGCCTCCTCTTTAGAAATACGATATCCAGCAATCACCTTTTTAGCTAGCTCTATCCATGACATTTAATCACCCCACCCTTTATTTGTTAACCAAATTTAAATAATAGTTAACAAATAAATTATATCTAATAGATAGGATTAATCAAGGGTTCAAGAAAGTCGTAAGACGAATAACTTACCACTAATTCCTTCTAAAAAGTTATTACTTTTCAAAACGTTTTAAGTCAATCGTTATTTTAAATAAATCTCCATCCACTTCAATATCCATATTGGCCTCGTGCAGATCGACAATTGATTTGGCAATTGCCAGCCCGAGACCAGAACCGTCGGTATGCCGTGATGTATCCCCTCGCTTGAAGCGTTCAAACAATTCATCTGAACTTTCACTTAGCTCATATTTCGAAACATTTTTAAATGTGATGAGAACCCTTTCATTGATTTCCTTAATAGAAAGATAGACTCTCGTTTGTTCTAAAGCATATTTCAGTATATTTCCGATTAAATTATCAAACACACGCCAAAACTTCTGTCCATCTACATAAACATAAACAGGATTTTCTAGTAATGAAACACGAAACTGTAAAGTCGATTGGCTTATCGATTCATCATATTCAGCTAATGCTTGCTTTAATAATTGATTAATATCTACCTTTTCTAGTACGAGATCAATATTGCCACTAGCCATTTTCGATGCCTCAAACAAATCATCTATTAATACCTTCAACCTTTTTGACTTTCTATCAATAATTTCAACATAGGCTGACTTTTCTTCTTCTCCTAGGCTTGGATTCTTTAAAAGTTCAGTATACGTAATGATTGATGTCAGTGGTGTCCGTAAGTCGTGACTAACATTAGTGATTAGCTCTGTTTTTAGTCTTTCACTTTTTGCCTGCTCTTTTTTCGAAGTTTCTACTCCATGCTTTAACTTGTTTATATTTCCAGCAAGCTCCGCTAATGGAGACCTTCCTACAATTAATAAGTCTGGTTCCAAATTTCCTTTGGCTAATTCTGAAGTATTTTCTAAGATTCGATTAAAATATCCTGCCCGCTTAACAACTAATACGATGATGGGAATGACGACAATAAAAAACAAAATCGTACATATGATAATAAATTCAGGCTCATACCCAACAATAATCGCCGCTGGTATTAAAATAAGTGGGAGTATAAAAAGAGTTAGCGTCTGAATGCCAATACTTTTATTTAAAAAAGCTTCCTTTAATCCTAAATACATCTTAAATAACATACAATTCCGAAATTCCTCTTTTAAATCCTCAGAATTGGAAAATCTTCCAAAGAGTAAATTTATCTGTCCTAATACAATAGCCACGAAAAAAACTGATAGGATGAACATAAAGATAAAGTCACTAACGAAAAAGTGATCGTCCAAGTAGGTATTACTTATCCCATTTAAAAATACCATTCCAATACTTATATTAAGGAGCAAAATAATTAAACAAATATCCATCGGGATCCATTTATAATATTTTTTTATACTAGCTCCCAATCGAAATGGCGCAAGTCTTCTCATCATATATATACTTACTATTAATGCACCTAATCCACTTACTACATATAAGTAGAAGGCTATTTGTTTTTGCGGATATTGATGGTAATTTATCATAACAGAAGAATTTTCAGGCCCCTTTTTTACTACTCCGACTTTCCCTGTAAATCTCTTTACAGTATTATCTAACCCTGGTGGGGCAACAGTCTCTAAATAATTTCCTTCCTTTGGGGTAAAATGCTGTATATAGGCCATATCCTTAAATGTAGAATCGATTAAATTCTCATTATTTGTATAAATGTTCGTGAAGACCTCTCCTGTTTCTACGTCTGATAAATAGTACTTAAATACTTTTTTGGTTTCATAGAGCTGTGGAAGATCGTCTTCTCGCGTTCGATAATACTCATCAATATATTTTCCCTTTTCATCGATTATTTTCTTTTTTACATAATCGTCATTATAAAAAATCTTCTTTACTTCCTCTAATTTTTGATCTCTTTCCTTTAAATATCCATCATTCGCTTTGCTGCCTTCCTCTGATTTTTCCGTATTCATTTTGATTTCGTAGTCGTCCATAATCTCTTTAACTCTTTCTGAATAAACTCCATACTCATCACGAAATTCCTCGATTTCCTCTGCTGTTACGAACAAATGACTTTTTGCTTCCTCATTTGTCATCCCGTTCAATTCATATTTACCTAAATCATCAATAAAAGCTTGAAATTCCTCTTGAAATTGTTCTGTATCAAAATAAGTCTTAAAGAGATACTCATGGCTACGAGTCACTAACGAAATAAGGCTCATTAACCCTAATGTAAATAGTAATAAAACGATTAAGCATATGACCATTCTATTTTTCCATTTTATAGCCAATCCCCCACACCACCTTTAAATATCTTGGTTTTTTTGGATCTATTTCAATTTTTTCCCGAATCTTTCGAATATGAACTGCAACTGTATTTTCCGCATTAAATCCAGGCTCCTTCCAAACACGCTCATATATTTCAGAAATGGAAAATACTCGTCCAGCGTTTTTCATTAGTAATTCCACAATGCGATATTCAATTGGTGTAAGCTTTACTACTTCACCATCAACGGTCACTTCTTTTGAGGATTGATCTAAAGTAAGTCCATTTATTTCAATCAGTTTCTTTCTACCTTCATAAGTACCAAACGTCACATATCTTCTTAGCTGGGATTTTACCCTGGCAATTAGTTCAAGAGGATTGAATGGCTTCGTAATATAATCATCAGCTCCAATTTGCAAACCTAAAATCTTATCTGTATCTTCACTTTTGGCACTTAAAATAATGATTGGAATATCTCTCTTTTCTCGAATTTTAAAGGTCGCTGCAATCCCATCCATCTTTGGCATCATTACATCCAATAAAATCAGATGTATATCATTTTCATTTAGCTTTTCAATTGCTTCAATTCCGTCTTTTGCCTTTATGACAGTAATCCCTTCATTCTTTAGATAGATTTCTATGACATCCCTAATCTCTACCTCATCATCAACTACTAACACACGGTATGTATCCAACGTTACTCCCCCCGCCTAGCCACGCTTGAAATTATTAATATTGTAAAACTCAATCCTTAACAATTAGCCCATAAAAAAATGAAGAATTTCTTAACTTTTTATGTTTTTATAAAATCCAAAAATAATAGATATCTCATAAAAAATACACTAGCTCCAATTTTTCCATAATTTTATAAAAAATCAAACAGATGATTTCTCCTTTCATCCGTCCATCTGTTAAGATATCTATAAATTATAAAAAGGAGATGAAGATTGTGGTTAAACAAGTACGTTTAGGAAAAACCGATTTGTTTGTTAATCCGATAGGACTTGGAACAAATGCCGTTGGAGGACATAATATCTACCCTAATTTAAATGAAGAAACAGGTAAAAATGTAGTAAGAGCAGCACTTGAAAACGGTATAAACTTCTTAGACACTGCCTTCATCTATGGGCCTGAACGCTCTGAGATCTTAATAGGAGAGGTGATTAAGGAAAAAGGAAATCGTGAGGAAATCATTATAGCTACAAAAGGGGCCCATAAATTTGTAGATGGAAAAATCATTTTTGATAATTCACCTACTTTTTTAAAAAATGAAGTGGATCTCAGCTTAAAAAGACTACAAACAGATTACATTGATCTGTTTTATATCCATTTTCCAGATGAGCATACACCAAAGGACGAAGCAGTTGGTGCATTAAAGGAATTGAAAGATCAAGGAAAAATAAGGGCGATTGGTGTTTCAAATTTTTCTATTAATCAATTAAAAGAAGCCAATAAAGATGGCTATGTAGATGTTCTTCAGTCAGAATATAATCTATTTAAACGTGAGGCTGAAAAGGAGCTCCTTCCATATACAGCTAACCATCATATTTCCTTTGTCCCTTATTTTCCACTAGCTGCTGGTTTATTAGGAGGAAAATATACGAAGGATACACAGTTTAATGACGGGCGAGCTAAAAATCCTTTATTCCAGGGAGAGGCATTTATTCGAAACCTTGAAAAGGTTGAAGAGATCCGCCAAATTGCTCAATCAAAGGATACGGAGGTAGCTCATGTTGTACTCGCTTGGTATTTAACCCGTGATTCCATTGATGCACTTATCCCAGGAGCCAAACAGCCAGATCAAGTGACAAGAAATCTCCGAACACTCAATGTCCAGTTATCAAAAGAAGAGATAGAAAAAATCGATCATATTTTTCAAGAATAAATGCCTTTTGCGTTTATTCTTTTTTTTGAGCTTTTTATAAGTGGAAACTCGTTCTAGCCCGGGTTTATTTCTTTGCTAACCTTATTTGTCTTCAAATATCATATTTTCTATTTTCTATCTATATGTAAAGAGTTACAATGGATTTTATATATTAACTGAGAGTAGGAGAAACCCTATTGAATACTGATACAAAAAAATTACAAGAACAGACCCTTTTTAATATAACTTGGCCATTACTAATTGAGCTCACCCTGCATATGGGAATGGGGATTATGGCCACCCTTATGCTAGGACATTATTCAGATGATGCAGCATCAGGTGTAGGAGTAGCCAACCAGCTGCTTAATATATTCATTTTAGTTTTTACTGTCACTTCTATTGGAGCAACCGTTTTAATCAGTCAAAATATTGGTGCTCAACAGCTTCAAAAAGCAAGACAATTATCACGCTCTGTTTTTGGACTAAACTTCTGGTTCGGCATCATTATTGCGGCTATCGTTTTTATATTCGGTGAACAACTGCTTCACCTATTTGACATTCATGGGAAAGTATTTGATTACGGACTTTTATTTGTTCGTATTTGTGGAGCATCGCTTTTTCTTGAATCACTTTCTCTTGCACTAAGTGCTGTTCTCCGTAGTCATGGACATACAAAGGAATCAATGATTGTCACAGTTATTATGGATTTAATTAGTATTTGTGGGAATATTCTCGCTACAACAGGAATTTTTGGTCTTCCGATTACAGGTGTAGCAGGTGTGGCTTGGGCAATGGTCGCTGCACGAACCTTTGCAGTAATTGCACTTATTTACTTTGTTTACAAAAGACTCTATTTAAAGCTAAAGGTACACGATCTATTTAATGCAAAAAAGGAAGATATTAAAGCTCTCCTCTCCATAGGAATCCCATCAGCAGGGGAAAGTTTGTCTTACCAACTATCACAATTAGTCATTACAGGATTTGTTGTTGCAATTGGGACATCTGCTTTAGCTGCTCGTATATATTTATTAAACCTATCTATGATTTGCTATTTATTTACACTAGCAATTGCTCAAGGTACACAGCTTCTTGTAGCCCGCTACATCGGAGCAAAACAATTTGATCGAGCACTCCGACGAGGTATACAAACACTAAAAATTGCTATGTGTGCTTCATTAGTTGCATCATTTATTTTAGCTATGGTTGGTTCCCCTGTTTTAAAAATTTTCACTGATAATCCAGAGATTATTGCCATCGGATTACCAGTCCTATGGGCAATTGTTATGATTGAACCCGGCAGAGCAATGAACATCGTTCTAATGAACTCATTAAAATCAGCGGGGGATGTTCGCTTCCCAGTTGTTATTGGAATCATTTCTATGTGGGGAATTGCTGTCGCACTAAGCTATATTCTTGGCATTCATTTTGGTCTAGGACTTCTAGGAATTTGGATCGCACAAGGGGTAGATGAATGGTTCCGGGGTAGCTTTGCCTTACGACGATGGCTAGGAAAGCCATGGGAACGAAAAACCGAAAACGTTAAACTTAGAAAGCTAAAAACTTCATAGCGAAGAATGATATTAAGATATTTTCTTGGACTAAAAACGGTACTTTTTTCAAAACACAAAATCAATAAGATAATATTTACTTCTTAAATCATGAACTGGTCGACAATGTATCACAGACCAGTCTTTTTTTGTCTGTATAGATCCACTTCGCAATGATGCGATTAGCATTTGTTCATGATAAAATAAAAAGAATCACAATAACAGGGAGATGAAGAAAGTGAAAAATGAAATCATTGAAAGATTTACTTCCTATGTAAAAATAGACACTCAATCAAATGAGGATAGCGAAACTTGCCCTTCTACACCTGGACAGTGGACACTCCTTCATAAATTGGTGGATGAATTAAAAGCAATTGGAATGGAAGAAGTAACTATTGATGAAAATGGTTATGTTATGGCTACACTTCCTTCAAATACGAATAAGCAAGTACCAACAATCGGATTTTTAGCGCATGTTGACACAGCAACTGATTTTACTGGAAAAAATGTTCAACCTCAAATCGTTGAAAATTATGATGGAAACGATGTGATTTTAAATGATGCCTTACATATCGTATTGTCTCCGACAAATTTTCCGAATTTAGAGAACTATAAAGGACATACATTAATTACAACAGACGGAACTACCCTTCTTGGAGCAGACAACAAAGCTGGAATTGCTGAAATTATGATAGCAATGGCTTACTTAATTCAGCACCCAGAAATTAAGCATGGAAAGGTTAGAGTTGCCTTCACCCCTGACGAAGAAATCGGAAGAGGTCCCCATAAATTCGATGTTTCTGCATTTAATGCCTCCTTTGCATATACAGTTGATGGAGGACCAATTGGAGAATTAGAATATGAAAGCTTTAATGCAGCTGGAGCAAAAATCGCAATTAAAGGAAATAATATTCACCCTGGATCTGCAAAAGGAAAAATGGTGAATGCAGTAAAAATTGCAATGGAACTTCAAAGCAAACTACCTGCAGAAGAAGCTCCAGAATATACTGAAGGTTATGAAGGGTTCTATCATTTGCTTTCTTTGAATGGCGATGTTGAGCTTACAAAAATGAACTATATTATTAGAGATCATGATAGAGAAAAATTCGAAGCGAAAAAGAGCAACCTTGAACAAATTGTTAATGAACTAAAAGCGAAGTATGGCGAGAAGAATATTATTCTTGAAATGAATGATCAGTATTATAATATGAAAGACAAAATTGAACCTGTTAAGCATATTGTTGATATTGCCTATGAAGCAATGAAAAGCTTAGAGATCGAACCAATCATATCTCCAATTCGCGGTGGTACAGACGGATCACAATTATCCTATATGGGTCTTCCAACGCCAAATATCTTTACAGGTGGAGAAAATTTCCATGGTAAATATGAATACATCTCAGTAGATAATATGATCAAAGCTACACAAGTGATTATTGAAATTGCAAAGTTGTTCGAAGAAAAAGCATAATTACTAGTATAATCATTTACTTAATTTGGAAATAAACTATACAGGTGCCAAGCATCCAATGATTGGCACCTGTATCTTTATCTATAGAAAACTATTCTACCTTCAACTTATCTCACTCTTCATCCAATTCCCTATCAATAAAATTAATACCAAAATCAATAAAATTAATTATTTTTATAATATTTATTTACTTTATTTATTTTTGAATTTACAATTAACAAAAAAAACAAGTGAAGGGAATGAACAAATGGCATCCTATCCAATCATCACAGACTGTCCAATTTGCAGCAAAAAGTTAAAAATCACTAAACTTCATTGTCCTCATTGTCACACCACCATTGAAAATGATTTTAAACTATCAAAACTAGCCTCCCTTTCACATGAGCAAATTCGTTTTGTTGAAACTTTTCTTGTTTGTCGTGGAAACATTAAAGAAGTTGAAAAGGAGCTTGGAGTTTCTTATCCTACTGTACGAGGTAAGTTAAACGACATAATTGCATCCCTTGAATACGAACTTCCGAACAGAAAAACAGAAGTAAAAGAGAAAAATATCATTTCAATGTTAGAAAAAGGAGAAATGACACCGGCAGATGCTATTAAATTATTAAAAAATGAATAGGGGATATGAAAATGAAGGAAGAAATCTCAAAATTATTAACTCTAGTAAAAGAAGATAAAATCGACCATGAGGAAGCAACAGAGTTATTATATTTATTAAAGATAAAGGAACAAGGAATCGATCCTCAACAGTCTACTAACTACTTAGCTAAAACACTGAAAATAAGTATTCAATCAGAAGATGGTGACAATATTAAAGTTAATTTGCCAATTAAGCTGATTTTATCCGTATTAAAAGTAGGACATAGCATAGCAAAATTTGTCCCTGAAGCGGAAAAGTACATGAAAGGTATTGATATGGATTTATTAGCAGGAGCTATTGAACATGAACTTGAAGGACAAATTGTCGATATTCAATCAGCTGATGGCGATTACATATCAATGATTATTGAATAATGCTTAAAATAAAAGTCAAGTCAGAGGGGAAGACGCTAAACCTCCCTATTCCTTACACATTATTAAATCTTAGCTCGACTGTAATTTGCTCTAAATTTCTATGGCGGAATATTAATAAACGAATCAATAACAAAAAACAAACCCCTAGCTTCTTCCCTTTAGATCCAACAATTGTGAAGCCCATTCTTAAACAAGTGATAAAGGAATTAAAAAATTATAAAGGCTTAGTAATTGTTGATGTAATAACTGAAGATGGAACACGTGTATGGATTCAATTGTAAAGGAGTGTCAGGCAATCATTGCTTGACACTCCTTACAATACTTATAGGATACCTATCCAAATTTTTATTGCTGTTGCTAATATCATAATGGCCAAAATGAATTGGAGAATTTTTGTATTTGCCTTTTTACCAACTTTTACACCTAATGGTGAAGCAAGAAGGCTAGCAACAATCATAATTATAGAGGGCAATAATTCCACTTGCCCTGTCGAAAGTTTTCCAGTTATGGAGCCAATAGACGAAATGAATGTAATAGCTAATGAAGAAGCAATTGTCATCCTGGTTGGTATTTTTAAGACAACGAGCATAATCGGAACTAACAAAAATGCTCCTCCTGCTCCTACAATTCCGGCAGCAATTCCGACAGCTAAAGCAAGTATAGCAGCTAGCCATTTGTTAAATTTCACTTGATCTAGAGGCATGTCATCAACTTTCTTTTTGGGAATTAACATCATTACGACAGCGATTAAGGCTAAGACACCATAAACTAAATTAATCCCGCTCTCGTTGAAAAAATTGGAAATAATTCCCCCGAAAAGACTTCCAACTAACGTACTGATTCCCATATAACCAACTAATTTTTTATTTAAAAAGTCTCCCTTCCGATATGCCCAAATACCACCAAGAGTAGAGAAAAATACCTGTACTGCAGTAATTCCTGATACCGAATGAGCACTAAAATGAGCGACCCCCAGCATTGCTGGTATATACAATAGCATCGGATAATTAATAATTGCTCCACCAATACCTAACATTCCTGAAAGAAATGATCCAATAAAACCAATCAGAAATATCGTCACTATAAAGCTTATATCCATGGTGTTCCTCCTTTAGAAGGATGTGATTGCACCTTTCTTTTATCAAAGGTTAAAAGTTTTCTCTAAAAAAATTTTATAACTTTTTAAAGGGGAACTGGCATGTTCCCCCTTCCATTATCCCTTTTTAACCCAAAATTTCAATACTCCATTTTCAGCAGCTTTCATCACACACTCTACTAGATTAGAGCAAACAACGACACCTATTGTACAATTAATGGCTGTTCTTGCTGCAGTTAATTGGGTGTTGACTTCATTACAATCCTTATTTTCTTCCATCATGTTCAAGATCCCTTGCAGCTACCTTCTATCCTCTTCACCCTATTTTTCATTGGGTCATTATATTGCATGACCTTTCCTCCTTTCATTAAAGATGATACATCCCTCACTTTCTATGGGTTCAATATCTAAACTTTACAAACATACCACATACCCCACTGGGTATAAAACCAACCAATAAAGCAATAAATAATTTAGGAAAAAATTCACTATGATTTATATATCTATTGACAATTCTATAAATTATTATAATATTGGTAAAGATACTAATTTTATATTTATATATTTTTCCTTATCCAGAGAGGTGGAGGGACTGGCCCTATGAAACCCGGCAACCACTGTTATAAACAGATTGGTGCTAAATCCTGAAGAGCATTCATATGTTCTTGAAGATGAGGAGGAGACTTTTGCTATTAGGCTCTTCCTTTATAAAAGGGAGAGCTTTTATATTTTTTAGCTATTTTTTTGTAAATAGAGAATCAAAAAATAGAGACTAGCAAATGAAAATAGTTTATCAATTTCAAGGAGTGATTAAGAATGGGACAAACTCAAGATGCAGCTAAAATAATTAAAAATTGTACACCGCCATATAGAGCGGATCATGTTGGTAGTTTATTAAGACATGAACGAGTAAAAAAAGCACGTTTACAAAAAGCTACCGGAGAAATTTCTTCAGAGCAATTACGGACGATCGAAAATGAAGAAATTCAACGAATCGCTAAAATTCAAAAAGAGATTGGCCTTCAAGCTATAACAGATGGAGAACTTAGAAGAGCCTGGTGGCATTTCGATTTTCTTGAAAATTTAGATGGTGTGGAAGGGTATGATTCAGAAGATGGTCTTCACTTTCATGGAATAACAACTAAAGCTCACTCAGTAAAAATAACCGAAAAAATAGATTTTTCAAATCATCCAATGCTTGAAGATTATAAGTTTTTGCACAGTATTGCTGGTGATAGTACTGCAAAAATGACGATTCCCAGCCCTAATATGCTTTTTTTTAGAGGGAAAATTGAAAACAAAAGCTATCTTCAGGATCAAGAAGAATTCTTATATGATTTAACTTCTACCTACCAAAAAGCTATTCAAGCTTTCTATGATGCTGGCTGCCGCTACCTTCAGTTGGATGATACTTCATGGTCTTCTTTTTTCTCAGAGGAAGGGACTAAAAAAATTAAAGCTTCCGGACAAAACATCGAACAATTGCACCAATTTGCTGCAAAAGCCGTGAATGAATCAATCTCTAACCGTCCTAAAGATATGAAGATCACTATGCACATATGCCGCGGGAACTTCCGATCTACGTGGAAAGAATCTGGAGGCTATGATGCTGTTTCGGAAATATTATTTGATGGCTTAAATGTTGATGGTCTCTTCCTTGAATTTGATGATGAACGCTCTGGTGGCTTCGAACCACTTCGTTATGTCAAACGTTCAAATTTACAAGTTATTCTTGGATTAATTACCTCGAAATTCGGAGAATTAGAAAATCCTGAGGACATTAAACGAAGAATTGATGAAGCATCAAAATATATAAGCTTAAATCAATTAGGACTTAGTCCACAATGCGGATTTGCATCAACTGAGGAAGGAAATATTTTAACAGAAGAACAACAATGGGATAAGCTACGTCATGTGATTCAAATCGCACAGGATGTTTGGAAATAAAACAAACACTGCTTTTACTTTTTTATGTAAGCAAGTCAAGCATTTACAGCCTGCCCTCCATAAAAAGCTATGCTTCTTATTCATTATAAGAATGTATGGTTTTATAACGATTGGTTATAGTAAAATACGAGCTTTTAAGTTAATCGTAGGAGGAGTCTAACGATGGAAAACACGCATGAATTTGTTAAAAAGCTACACGACGACCAAAAGAAAGCAGAGAAGAATAGAAAACGTGGAAAAGGAAGCCCAGAAAAAAGTTTACCTACTAAACAACATGGAACGAATAAGTAGCCCTCCATAAAAAAGTAAGGCTATCCAAGAGCATTTTCTTAGAATGACTTGGATCGCCTTATTTTATTGATTATGCTCAATCGACTGTCGCCATTTGAATCGTATAACTATCTACATACTGCTTAAATTTAACTATTTTCTCATATTCAAGCTCCCATACATGTACAAAATCTGCTTGAAATATTTTTCCAGTTTCTTTATATGTGCCCGAATAGGTACCTTCAGCAATAATAATGTTTTTATCTTTTACTTCATGATAGCTATTTACATGTGCTTTAAAATCAATCCATTCTGAATCTATGCGATTAAATACATTTTTTATAACAGCTTCTACTCCAATGTATGTCCCTCCATATGGAGAGCCTTCAGCTTCCGTCCATTCTATATGTTTTGAAAGAGCAGTTAATAAATTTTGAGCATTCTCAGAAGAAGAAGCTCCTTCATAGGTACTTTTAATCATTTCCAAATTTGTTTTGGGACTTCTCATCTTTTCCCCCCAATTCATTGTTTATTTATTATCTCTTGTTTACTTAACAATCTCCATTTATATCACATGTCATACCTTTGAATTCATCTTCAGTTTCTTTCTCTAATTCTTTATCTATTGCTTTTGCTAATCTTTCTTTACTTGCCAAGCCTTGGATGACCTCATCACCAATAATAAGAGTTGGAACAGCCATAATTTTTGCTTCTTCATATGCATGATTTAAGGCCTCCTGATGTACTTCGCGATACTTTCGTGTGACTAATGCCTCTCTAAAGTCAGTTTCAGATAATCCTACTTCCCCTGCCAGCTTAGTTAATACCTCTACATCTTCAATGTTTTGTTCTTCTTGAAAGAAAGCAGTAAACACTCTGTGATGAAACTCATTTCCTTTTCCTTGTTCCTGTGCATACTGATACCCTTCAAAAGCCAAATAGGTATATGGATGTGGAGAAACATGTGGTAAACGCATTTCAACTCCAAGCTTTTTCGCTGTTGGTAAAATAAATGAATCCCAAGAGCTTAACTTATCAGGCTCTTTCCACGGATCAATTTTTGGATATGGACTCGGACGTAATTCAAAAGGCATCCACTCCACTTCTACATCCTTTTCTCTTACAATTTCATCTAAAGGACCTTTTCCTAAAAAACAAAATGGGCAAATAAAATCAGAATAAGCTTTAATTTTTACAGTCATGTATATTTCCTCCTTTAAAATTGCCATTCAAGTGTAACCATTTTAGTTACATCATTTACAAAAAATATATAGTTTCTCGCCTATATAAATACAATACTGATCACCTAATTATGAAGATGGAATTTCTAAATCCCTACCTATTGTAACTATAATAGTTACAATTAAAACAAAAGTCAACTACTTTTATTAACCATATTATAAAAATCTAATACCGATTGGTTGCTGAGGCTTTAAAAAGCTACTGACCTAGTTTCAAATTGGAAAAGCCTTCTTAAAAATTCTTAAATTTTTATCAAATACCTATTGTTTTATATTGGAAATAATTATATACTACATTACAACACTAATGCACTAACCCTCGAGAGGAGGAGTAGGCTTGATCTTAAACACAGACGGATTGAAGCCAATCTATGTACAAATTGCAGAATGGTTAGAAAATGAAATCCTAAATGGGCATTTTGAAAGTGATGAAAAAGTGTACTCCCAATACCAACTTGCAGAAATGTTTACAATAAATCCTGCTACAGCTGCAAAAGGACTCAATATTTTAGCTGATGAAAACATCCTCTATAAAAAAAGAGGACTTGGAATGTTTGTAACAAAAAACGCGAAGGAAATAATCCTTGCTAAGCGCAAGGGACAAACGCTAAAGCATTTAATATTTGAAATGGTTCACGAAGCACAAACACTTCAAATAAATGAAGCAGAATTGCTAGAAATGATTCACGTCGCTATTCAAGAAATAAAGGGGGATGGGAAATGAATGTGATTGAATGTAAGCATATGACGAAAACATATGGTCAAACCACCATTTTAAAGGACTTATCTTTTACCATTAAAGAAAATTCTATTACAGGTTTGATTGGAAAAAACGGTGCGGGAAAAACAACCCTATTAAAAATAATCGCTGGTTTTTTTCGAAAAACTTCTGGAGAAATTACCGTATTTTCAAAAAAACCCTTTAACAACTTATTTGTATCAGCCAATATGGTTTTTATTGATGATCAAATGAATCTACCTAACTCACTGCAGTTAACTGAAATATTAGCAGAAGCCAGTCGTTTTTATCCAAATTGGGATGCGGATCTTGCCCAGAGGCTGTTCGACTACTTTTCACTTCATCCAAACCAATATCATTATAACCTGTCAAAAGGGATGAAAAGTACGTTTAATATGATTATCGGTCTCTCCTCACGCTGTGCGTTAACCATCTTTGATGAACCAACAACAGGAATGGACGCTTCAGTTAGAAAGGATTTTTATCGTGCACTTTTAAAAGATTATATCGCCCATCCTCGAACAATTATTCTATCTAGTCATCATTTAAATGAAATAGAAGACTTACTCGAAGATGTGCTACTCATAAAGGATGGTCACGTTCTATTCCATCGACCAATCGCTGAAATAAAAGAGTGGGGAATTGGATTAAAGGGGCCAAATACAATAATTGAACGGTGGGTACAGAACAGCGAAATATTATATCAAAAGGAAATGGGTCTTAACACAATTTATATCGTAATAAAAAATGACTTTACTCCATTCGATTTAGATAATATGCAGCTAGCAGGGATTGAGCTATCTCCTGTTCCGTCAAGTGATCTATGTGTTTATTTAACCAGTAAGCATAAAGGAGGGATTGATGATGTCTTTAATTGAGATCAACCAAATAGACATTGTGAAGAAGCAGTATTTCTTTAAGCTAAGATCGTATGTTCAAATTTTTAGCACGATGATGATTCTTCAAGTGATTGGTTTGTTATTTTCAATTGGTGGTGTAGGTGGTTCCGGAACTAGCAATGATAATGTAAGCGTCGAAGTCTCTTATTATTCTTCAAGTACAGTAATGATGTTGACCTTTTTATGGGCATTTATTTCAGCCATTCTTATTACTACAAAAGCTACTCGATACGATGATTTTAGCTTTATTACCAACAGACTAACAAGCCATTTATCTAACATCCTATTTCTACTAACCGCAAGTGTAATAGGTGGGATTACTGCCTTTTTATCAGGGTATTTATTAAAAATTATTATCTACTTTTTTATTGATATAAAAATTATCAACGAAGGTTCAATGAATATAACAGTTAGCGAAATATTGATAGGAATATTTGCTTCAATCTTATATGTCTTGTTAACTTGTGCATTGGGCTATATGGTCGGTACGCTCGTTCAGTTGCACAAAATATTTATTGTACTATTTCCTGGATTACTAATTGGACTTAATATGTGGTCCATTCAAAATGGAAAAATGGTTATTGAAGAAATCACTGAATTTTTCAATAGCGAATCCTCTCTTGTTCTCTTTTTCGTTAAAGTTATATTAACAACAGGGCTACTTTTTTCAAGTTCAATCGCGATTTCCAACCGAATGGAGGTCAGGAAATGAACGGTCTAATTTTTCTATTCTTTATTATTGTTTTGATCATTTTCATTAACAAAAAAAGTAAAAGCAAACCTTCTTTTTCAACTAAAAAATTTAACAAGGTTGGGATGAGTAGAAAAATAAGCTTGATTCTTAGTGTTTATATTGGGATATTATTTCTGTCCATTATTTTATATGCATTTATCCCCAATCCAAAAGGATTAAACGTTAATAGAGCTAATGAAGCAAAAATGGAAGAACAATCACAGCAAGTGTATGATCTTGTAGCTCATGGTAAAATCGATCAAATTAATCCAGCCCTACTCGACAAAAAATGGGAGAAAAACTTTCCTCATAAACAATTACATTTAAAAGTAGATAATAATGAGTATTTAAATTTAACTATTTTAGTAGAAAGAAAAGCAACAAATGATGACAAAGTTGAAGGAATCTTTACCAAACCTCAAATGACAGTTAGTGGTTTAGATATAACGAGTAAATTGAAATCACAGCAATTGGAATGGTTAAATGACACAGTAACTTTTATTCAACCAGAACCCGTAGAACTAAAATTTTCAGTATTTGAAAAAGAATTTTTTATTACACAATTTACAGAAAAAACAATGGAGCATGATCGCCATTCAACTGATTTGTCTGGTCAAACACTCCTTTACTTACGTATACCGAAAGACTTGACGATTGTAAGCGATGAAGATTTAATATCGATTGAATATATCGGTGATTAATGATAAAAAATCCCAGACCAAAGCTGGGATTTTTTGTTTTTAATTTATGCTACAACTTCACGCTTATTTTCAAACTGCTTATATTGTTCTTCGTCCATAATTTTCTTCAATATCTGAATCGATTTCCACACTTCTGAGTATGAATTATATAGAGCAACAGGTGCTAGACGAATCCCGTTTGGTGATCGAAAGTCTGGGATCACACCATTTACTTTGAGCGCCTTACAAATTCTCGCTGCCTCCTTATGCTCTAAATAAATATGACCTCCACGTCGTAAATCATCTAATGGATTCCCAATTGTAAATCCCCTATCCTTTAATTCATGCTCAATCAAATCCATCATATAGCGAGTAATTTTCAAGGATTTTATTCTAAGCTGCTCAATCCCTGCTTCATTAAACAATTCAAGTGATCCAATTAAGGGAGCTAAACTCAAAATATGTGGAGTACCAAGTTGATAGGCTCCTGCATCTTCTGCTGGTGTAAGGACATGTTCCATATCAAATTGTTTATCTTTTCGGGAGCTAAACCATCCCGCTAGCCCAGGTGAACGTCCGAGATGTTTCTTATTAACGTATAAACCACCAACAGAGCCTGGTCCACTATTTAAATATTTATAATTGCACCAAACAGCAAAATCTACATTCCACTCGCTAAGCTCATGCTTTATAGCCCCGATAGAATGACAAAGATCAAAGCCAATAATGATTCCACGTTTATGAGCTTCCTCTGTTAACCGCTTCATATCAAGAATTTGCCCACTTCGATATAATACACTTGGTAATAAAATGAAGGTAATTTCATCCGTCATTCCATGAATAATATCATCCTCTTCAATAAGTCTGCCATCTCGACTTTTTACTTGAACAAGATGTGTATGAGGATCAAGACCCTTTAATTCAATTTGACTTTGCAGCGCATAAATATCAGAAGGAAATGTTAATTCATCAGCAAGTATTTTTGATTTTTTTCCCTTTGGCTCATAAAACGTTGCTGCCATTTGATGTATATTTATCGTCGTGGAACCGGTTACAATTATTTCCTCTGAAAAAGCACCAACTAAAGGAGCCAGCCAATTACTTATTTGCTCAGAAATATGGAACCATGGATATTTCCCTTCTGTCCAGCCGTCAATACCTTTATTTTTCCAGGAATCAAGCACATCTAATAACGCTTTTTCTGCTCTCCTTGATAATAGCCCTAACGAATTCCCATCTAAATAAATCGTATCCTCTTTTTTATAAAATTCCTTTTGAAAAGAGGCAAGCTTATCTTGCTGATCTAATTGACAGGCAAAGGCATAGGATGGATCAAATTTATACTCGTTCATTAAGAAAATCCTCCAATAAATATATCAATCTTTTTTTATAAAGGTACTTGGCATGACAACAGCAACTACTTCTCCACGAGCGCAAAGCTGGTCATTTGCGTATAACTCGGTTTCTACCTTCCACTTTTTCGGATGAATTTCATGAATGGTTCCAATCGCCTTTAACGGTGTTCCATGTGGTGTAGGCTTTAAAAAATCAACATGTAGAGAAGCAGTGACAAAACGTGGTGGCTCGAATCCATCTCCAACCTCATGTCCATTTTTCTTATGTAATGCCAGTGCTGCTGACCCTGTTCCATGACAATCAATTAATGAGGCAATGACCCCACCATATACAAAGTCTGGAAGTGCCATATGTTCCTTTAACGGAGTATAAATTGTAACTGAATGCTCCCCTTCCCATCCAGTTCTAAAATGATGTCCTTCATCATTTAACCTGCCACATCCATAACACCATGCAAAATCATCCGGATATTCATCTTGAATCGCTTTTAAAACTTTCTCATCCACTTTTACCCCTCCCTTTTCAGAATATTATATCATATCAAAAAAAGATAAGAGTAACTCAATCATTGCTTAAGGCTTGATGACTAAACCTAAAAATTTTTTAAATTTTTGTTTTATTCTCTAATTAAAACGGGTATATAAATATGTAACTCATTTAACTAATTATCTTAAAATAATTTTTGGATATATATAAAATATAGAAAACGCTCATTGTTTTATGATATAATTATTTTTCGATAATAATAAAAATTTAAATTATTATATTGTAATAATATGGAGGTATTTAAATGTCAGATTCAAATAGACAGAAAATTTTGCAAAGCGTCCCTCAAAGAGGATTTTTTGGACATCCTAAAGGATTATTTACTCTTTTCTTTACAGAATTCTGGGAACGTTTCTCTTATTATGGAATGAGAGCAATCCTTGTTTACTATATGTATTATGAAGTATCGAAAGGGGGATTAGGACTTGATGAGCCTACAGCTCTAGCTATTATGTCAATTTACGGATCGTTAGTATATATGTCTGGTATTATTGGCGGTTGGATGGCTGATAGGCTGTTAGGCACCTCTAAAGCTATCTTTTTCGGTGGAATATTGATCATGCTAGGCCATATTGCTTTATCTGTCCCCGGAAATGTCACAATGTTCTTTATATCTATGGTATTAATTGTCCTCGGTACAGGATTATTAAAGCCAAACGTTTCGAGCGTAGTCGGTGAAATTTATAGTGAGGAAGATAATCGACGTGATGCAGGGTTCAGTATTTTTTATATGGGAATTAATCTAGGTGGGTTCATTGCCCCTTTAACTGCTGGAACAATCGGGATGAATATTAATTTTCATTTAGGCTTTGCGTTAGCTGCTATTGGTATGTTTATTGGTTTACTCATTTTCATCATTACTAAGAAAAAAAATCTCGGTCTCGCCGGTACAATGATAGCGAACCCACTGTCACCTTCGGAAAAGAGAAAGATTTTCAAATTCATCGGTTTGGGTGCCGTTATCATCGCAATCGCATGTGTAATAACAATTGCTTATGGAATTCTTACTATTAAAAGTTTGATCACATTAATTGGAATCTTAGGCTTCGTCATTCCTACCATCTATTTTATTGTTATGTATCGTAGTCCCAAAACTTCAAAAGTCGAGCGATCACGTATTATAGCATATATACCGTTATTTATTGCTTCTGTAATGTTTTGGGCAATACAAGAACAAGGTTCCACCATTCTTGCTAATTATGCGGACAAGCGGACACAATTATACTTTGCAGGCATTCATATTTCACCAGCTTGGTTCCAATCGTTAAACCCGTTATTTATTATTATTTTTTCACCTGTATTTGCTTGGATATGGGTAAAACTAGGAAATCGTCAGCCATCCATTCCTAAAAAATTCTCTTTAGGTTTATTATTCGCTGGTTTATCATTCATTATTATTCTTTTACCAGCCTATTTCGGTGGAACTAATTCATTAGTAAATCCATTATGGCTTGTATTTAGTTACTTTGTCGTCGTAATTGGTGAGCTATGCTTATCACCTGTAGGACTTTCAGCTACTACTAAGTTAGCGCCTGCAGCCTTTTCAGCACAAACCATGAGCTTATGGTTCCTATCAAATGCTGCAGCACAAGCTCTAAATGCACAGATTGTAAAGTTTTATACACCTGAAACAGAAATGGTTTATTTTGGAGTAATCGGTGGTGCTTCAATTGTCCTAGGTATCATCCTACTTATTATTTCACCGATTATCCAACGATTTATGAAAGGCGTTCGTTAAAAGTAAATAATTATTTAATCTTTAAAGACGAGAGCATTATCTCTCGTCTTTTATTATTAAAATTATCATAATTCATCAAAAATAAAGGAGATGTTTTAAATAATGACGAAATGAATGAAGGGAATTATTAAATAAAGCTACAAAAAGGAGAATCAAGATGAGTGATAAAGCCATTCATGTATATAGAGGAGATTTTATTGAAAGTACTCATGATATTCATGCAGCAGTGACCGATACTAATGGGAATCTACTGTATTACTATGGAAATCCTATGCGAGCTACTTTTGCTCGATCTTCGATGAAGCCATTTCAAACTATTCCAGTCGTCGAATCTGGAGCAATAGAAAGATTTGGATTCACAGAAAAGGATATCTCCTTATTTTGTGCTAGTCATAGTGGCGAACCTTTTCATCGTGAAAGAGTCCAGCATATCCTCCATACAATTGGATTAAAGGAACAAGACCTTCAATGTGGGACTCATATTCCAAGAGACCTTGAAAGCTATAAGCAATTAATCAAGGAAAATAAAGAGCTCAATGCAATATATAGTAACTGTTCAGGCAAACATTCAGGAATGCTTGCCACTTGTGTTCATATGAATGAGGAGATTAAAACTTATCGAAACAAAGAACACCCTCACCAAATAAGAATTTTAAATTCTATTTCAACTATTTGCAGTTTCCCTGTAGAAAAAATGGCACTCTCTGTAGATGGCTGTGGAGTTCCTGTCCATCAGCTTCCACTTCAAAATTTAGCCATTGGATTTGCAAGGCTTGCAAAATCGGAAAATTGGCATACAAGTGAAACGATAAGAAAAACAAGTTTGGCGAAAATTGCTGAATCAATGGCAAAGTATCCTGAAATGGTAGCTGGAACCAATCGTTTTGATACTGATTTAATGAAAGAATTTCAAGGAAGATTGGTAGCAAAGGGTGGTGCAGAGGGAGTACAATGCATTGGCGATCGTGAGAGTGGTATTGGAATTGCGCTAAAGGTGGAAGATGGAAATGCTAGAGGTGCTAGTGTAGCTGCTTTGCATATTTTGCGAGAGCTAAACATAGGAACTGAAGATGTATATTCTAAGCTGCAAAACTATGAAGTAGCACCTGTCTTGAATTCAAGACAGGAGAAAATCGGAAAAATTGTTTCAGCATTTACATTACATAAGAGCTAGGTCATGCATAGAAAAGAACACTATGTTGGAAGGTTCCATCGCTTCATTACTCTTCCAAGTCCAGTATCAAACGAAGATGTACAAGCATATTATAAAAATGGAGTTCTAGAAGTTAGAATGCCGAAACTGGTTAAAAACGACAAAAAGAATTTCATTAAACTAATAAAAGAAGCCGGGAAATTTATTCCCGACTTCCCTTTTTTAATGGCAAACGAATGATTCATGTATGGTAAATTCAGCTTCTGTGCTCGCTTTCACTTCATCCAATGTAACGCCATCCTGTAATTCGACTAATTCCATTCCTCGTTTAGAAAATCGGAAAACAGCGAGATCGGTTATTAAACAGTCGACAACTCCTTTTCCTGTTAACGGAAGTGTGCATGTTTTCTTTACTTTTGATTCACCATACTTATTCATATGATCCATAATCACGACAATGCGTTTAGCCCCTTGCACAAGATCCATAGCTCCACCCATACCTTTAACCATTTTTCCTGGAATCATCCAATTGGCTAGATCTCCAGTTTCAGAAACCTCCATTCCTCCTAGAATGGCAAGATCAATATGTCCGCCACGAATCATTGCAAAGGATTCTGCACTATCAAAAAAGGAAGCTCCCGTTTTTGCTGTAACAGTTTCTTTACCCGCATTGATTAGATCAGGATCGACAAGATCAGGATGGGGATAGTTTCCAATCCCGAGTAAGCCATTTTCGGATTGGAGCATGACATTGAAATCACTTGGAATCATATTTGCAATTAATGTTGGCATTCCAATTCCTAAATTCACACACATGCCATCTTCAATTTCTTTCACTGCCCGCTGCAGAATCTTTTCTCTTCTATTACTCATCCTATTCCCTCCCAGTTATGCTTCACTAGTTGTTAGTCTTTCAATGCGCTTTTCATAATTTTTCCCAACAAAGACATGCTGAACATAGATGCCTGGAGTATGAATTTCATCTGGATCTAGCTCTCCGATTCCTACAAGTTCCTCAACTTCGGCAATTGTAATTTTTCCTGCAGTTGCGGCAATTGGATTGAAGTTACGAGCTGTTTTTTTAAATACTAAATTTCCAAACGGATCTGCCTTCCATGCTTTTACAAAAGCAAAATCTCCAACAATGCCTTCCTCCATAATATAAGACTTACCGTTAAACTCCTTATGTTCCTTACCCTTTGCTACTTCTGTACCTACACCTGTTGCAGTGTAAAATGCAGGAATTCCCGCACCGCCAGCACGCAAACGCTCTGCTAATGTTCCTTGTGGTACAAGTTCAACTTCGAGCTCACCACTTAGAAATTGTTGTTCAAATAATTTGTTTTCTCCTACATAAGAAGAGACCATTTTTTTAATTTGCTTATTTTCTAATAAAAGACCAAGTCCCCAGTCGTCCACACCACAGTTATTGCTAACGATCGTTAAATTTTTCGTCCCTTGTTCCCTTAGTTGGGCAATCAATTTCTCTGGAATTCCACACAATCCAAAGCCACCAACGACAATGGTAGAGCCATCATTAATAGCTGAAACTGCTTTTTCCAATGATGAAATGACCTTATCCATTCAATCCATCTCCTATCTTATTCAAATCTATAAAAATAATTAATTTTTAGAAAAATGATTATATAAACAGTGTAGCTGCAAATGCGATAATAAATACTGTCAATGTTTTTAATATAGTTAAAGCAAAAATATCTTTATATGATTGACGATGCGTCAATCCAGTAATAGCTAGTAAGGTAATAACTGCTCCGTTGTGTGGCAATGTATCCATTCCACCAGATGCCATCGATGCGATACGGTGCAGCAGCTCAGGAGTAATTCCCATGCTTTGAGCAATTTGTAAATAGTGCTGACCCATTACTTCAAGTGCAATGGATAAACCTCCTGATGCGGATCCAGTAACACCTGATAATACGTTTACCGCAACCGCTTCAGATACTAGTGGATTACTACTTGCATTAAATACCCAATCTTGAATGGCAGCAAATCCTGGTAAGGTCTTTACCACATTCCCAAAGCCTACTTCTGATGCGGTATTAAAAATAGCTAATAATGAGCCCATAGCTGCTGCAGTTAAGCCAGTTGCCAAATTCATCTTTATTTTTTTTACATTTAAGAGCATAGCTGCAATAATCCCTATTGTTAGAGCAACAATTAATGACCATGAAGAAGTCACTGTACTTGCATTAGCAATATTAAATTTTTCTGCTAGAACAGAAGCATCGTACCAATGCTTTACAGACCAGCCTGTTCTGCTGAACATAAAATTTAAACCTACTACTACAACCAATGGCACGATCGAAAGCCAAAAGTTTGGCAAGCTTTTTTCATCCATTGCTTCCGGTTCATTCTTGTGTCCCGTTCCGTACCCTTCTCCTTTTGCTACCGCTTGTCTGCGACGACGCTCTAGCCAAAAAATACCTCCAACGAAAACTATAATTGATCCGATAATTCCAACAATTGGAGCCGCATACGTATCTGTTCCAAAATAATTGGTAGGAATAATATTTTGAATTTGCGGTGTACCAGGAAGTGCATCCATTGTGTAGGTGAATGCTCCTAAAGCAATTGCACCTGGAATCAATCTTTTTGGAATATCTGCTTCTTTAAAAATAGCTGCTGCAAATGGATATACAGCAAATGCAACAACGAACAACGAAACCCCACCGTATGTCAATGCTGAACATGCGATAGCAACTGCTAAAATCGCATGCTTGGAACCTAACGATCTAACAATGGTACGTGCAATAGAAGCAGCTGCACCACTCATTTCCATTACCTTTCCGAATATTGCCCCTAATAAGAAAATCGGAAAGAACGATTTAATATAATTTGCAGCGTTCGACATATACGTTTCCGTATAGCTTGGCAGCAAATGTCCTCCTGAAAGAATAATTGCTAGTAATGTAACAACCGGCGCGATAATAATTACTGGGTACCCCCGATAAGCAAGAAAAATTAATAACCCGAGCGCCAAAACAATAGCTAAAATTTCAATAAACAAATAAATTCCCCCTTATTCTTTGCAACTAGTACACGTTCAAAAAGGCTTCTAAAAAGTTTGAGAAAGTGCCCAGGCGCTTCTTTAAATAATCTATTCTTAAGAAGCCAGTGCATATGAATCAAGTCTAGTATTTTAGTCATTACCACTAGAATAAGCTTTCCAAAATTTTAGAGTAGCCTTATCTACATGCTTTCAACCTCTCCCCAGAATAGATAGCATGTAGTCACTGGATACTCCTAATCTATAAAAATAGATACTAGATTCTCCTTCTCCTAGTAAACGGTTTCAATTTGTTACTGCACTCTTTTTTTACAACCTCGACATAAGCCATGCCTTTTATTTATATTGCAATTATCATGCCAATTTGATTTTTGTTTTATATTTTCCTGAATTGATAGTGCTCTGTTACTAAAAAAGGCACTTTATTGTAAAATAAAATCTATTTTTCGATTTAAATTGTTCAGTTTTTCTAACAAAAGTCCCCACCATCATATGAAACTGTAAGGTTATCCTTACACTTCGTTCTAAATTGTTCAAATATTGTTCAGTCTCCCAATCAATAAACAAAATAAAAAAGTGTAATGGTCTGCTTACTTCAAACAAAAAGACTGATTACACTCCATGACTATTTCATATAAAATTTTCTCTATTTCTTTAATATTAATAGTTCCTTCTACATAGCTTCTTGTCTTGAAATCCTCTACTAATAATATGGTTGGTTCCTTAACATTTAATTCGTTAAACCATACTTATTCATTTTTTCGTAAAGAGTTGTTCGACTAATGCCTAGTTGTTTAGCAGTCTCTGACTTATTGCCTTTTGTTGCTTCTAAACTAGCAAGAATTGTATTACGCTCGGTTTCTTCCATTACTTCAGCAAGCGACCGTACAGTTGCTGTTTCTGTGTATCCTGTTATTTCTATCGGAAGTTGTTCAGTAGTAATATATTTTCCCGTATCAACAATATTCATTGCTCGTTCTATAATATTTTCCAACTCGCGGATATTTCCTGGCCAATCATACATTTTTAATAAACGC
This sequence comes from Heyndrickxia sporothermodurans, assembly GCA_018333075.1. Classification (GTDB taxonomy): domain Bacteria; phylum Bacillota; class Bacilli; order Bacillales; family Bacillaceae_C; genus Heyndrickxia; species Heyndrickxia sporothermodurans_A. Next base: position 78,437 of record BORH01000009.1, read on the forward strand.
ATAGCTCGTTCATCAATACCTTGAATCTTTTTCTTCATTATTTGCTGATACTTATTTACAAAATGACTAACTAACAACTCCACATCCTGCTTTCGATCTCGTAAAGAAGGGATAACAATTTCCATTACTTTTAACCGGTAATATAAATCTAAACGAAATTCTCCTTTTTCCACCATTTCTTCTAAATTTCGATTAGTTGCAGCGATTACCCGAACATCAACAGCAATACTATTTGAGGCACCAACACGCTCTACTTCCTTCTCCTGCAAAACACGAAGTAATTTAACCTGCATATGGATAGGGAGTTCACCTATTTCATCTAAAAAAATCGTGCCTCCATCCGCTGTTTCAAACTTTCCTGCCTTCCCACCTTTTTTTGCCCCTGTAAAAGAGCCTTCCTCATAGCCAAAAAGCTCAGATTCAATAAGTTCAGAAGGAATAGCTGCACAATTTACTTTCATAAAAACACCCATCGATCTTCTGCTCGCATTATGAATGGCATGGGCAAATAACTCTTTTCCTGTACCGCTCTCACCTAACAACAACACATTGGAATCATTTTCAGCTACCTTTTGGGCATTTGCTTTTACTTCAATAAACGGATGACTTTTTCCAATTAATTGATCAAATGTATAAGAAGCTTTATTGCTTTCACGAAAGTCTCCCTTATATTTCTTCAACTCTTTTTCAAGAGATTTAAGTCGTTTAAATAAAGCAGAAAATTGACCTACATTTTTAAATAAAATTTTCCCAACAGCACCGACTACTTTCCCTTCCTTAATCATTGGAGAACGGGTCGCAATAATATAGTTATCATTAATTTTTTGTAGTTCAGCCGTTTCTTGTCTTCCTGTTTTGACAACTACATGCATTCTTGTATTATCAATTACATCAGTTACATGTTTCCCTATCGCACCTTGCTGATCTACCCCAAGATAATCAGCATATGCTTGTGTGAGCATTAGAATATATCCGTCGGTATCAACGATAACAAGCCCATCGTAGGCATACTCCATAATATCTTTAAGGAGAATCTCCACCTCATTATCCTTTTTCAAAAACTCTGCAGCATCCATTTTTGGAAAAGAAACAAGAAACATGTGATAGCCATTCAAATATCCTGATAGTCTTTCTCCCCTAACAATCACTTGCTTCCCATGGACTTGGAGCTTAAGATTGGTTCCAGGTATAATATCCTTATCAATTACTTCAATTAGATCATCCATATCATCTTTAAGGATACTCAATAATGGCTGATTATTTAACACAACTTCTTTCTTTGCATTCGTTACCATTACTCCAAAAGGCAGGCTCTCTATCATCGCTTTTAACAGCTCTAGCTGACTTGAATGGTCCCCTCTCATTTTCCTAACTCCCCTTATCTTGTTTCATCCTTTCATTATATCATAGGGTTGAAAGCGCGCTCATCGAGATAGCATTCAAAAAAGCCATTACAAAGAGAGGTCTCCTCTTTCCAATGGCCATCCTATACTTATTAAGGTCTTTCAATAATTAAAGCGCTGCCTTGACCACCACCTATGCAAAGAGTAGCCAGGCCTCGTTTCGCATCTCTTCGCTTCAATTCATATAGTAATGTGACAAGAATTCTAGCTCCAGAGGCACCAACAGGATGTCCTAGAGCAATGGCTCCTCCATTCACATTTACCTTATCTTGTTCAAGTTGTAAATCCTGCAAAACCGCTAGTGATTGTGCCGCAAATGCTTCATTTACTTCAAATAGATCGATATCTGATACGGTTAATCCCGCTTTCCCTAATGCCTTTTTTGAAGCGGGCACAGGTCCATATCCCATAATCTTCGGTTCAAGAGCTGCATTTGCATAAGATGAAATCTTTGCTAAAACTTCGATTCCAAGTTCATCAGCCTTTTCTTTTGACATAAGAACGAGCATCGCTCCACCATCATTTATTCCTGATGCATTTCCAGCAGTAACCGTGCCTCCCTCTTTAAAAGCGGGACGGAGCTTCTCTAATTGATCAATGGACATCCCATGCCGCGGATGTTCATCTTGGTCGATAATGAGTGTTTTCTTTCTTTGATGCACTTCAATTGGTACAATTTCATCTGCAAATTTTCCAGCTATCTGTGCCTTTTCAGCTTTCATTTGGCTATTTAACGCAAATTCATCCTGCATTTGTCGGCTAATGCCCCATTTTTCTGCGATATTTTCTGCCGTTATTCCCATATGATAATGATTGAATGCATCTGTTAATGCATCATGAATCATTGAATCAATCACTTTAGCATCTCCCATTTTTTGACCAAAGCGAAGTTTAGGAAGAACATATGGAGCGTTACTCATACTCTCAATTCCACCAGCTACAATTACTTCTGCATCTCCTAATGCGATGAATTGTGCCCCCATGATCACCGAACGTAGTCCGGAACCACATAGTTTATTAATTGTTAACGCAGGTGTTGTTTCAGGCAATCCTGCATGAATCGCTACTTGTCTCGCAACATTTTGTCCTAGACCGGCTGAAAGAATATTTCCAACTAACACTTCATCTACTATTTCTGGCTGAATACCAGCACGTCTAATGGCTTCCTTCGTTGCTGCTACACCTAAATCTACCGCTGATACATTTGCTAGACTACCTCCAAATGAACCCACCGGAGTTCTTACTGCACTAACAATCACTACTTCTTTCATTTTGTTACTCCCCCTTAGCTTTTACTTTTGCTAACTGTATAAAATAACGATCACGTACATTTAATTTCTCTGAAACAACGGAATCCTCATATTTGAATATTCCTTCCCCTGTCTTAGCACCAAGTTTATTCTTCGCTACTAAATGAGTTATAAAATTTGGTGCTTCCGTACTTTGATCAAGATCAGGTGCAACATTTTCAAACACTCTTTGCCATGTATCTAAGCCCCCAAAATCAGCTATTTCTATAGGACCTGTAAATGCCCAGCGGAAGCCTGGTCCTGCTGTTACCGCTGTATCTATGTCAGCAGCACTTGCTACTCCTTCGTTCAATAGATAAAAAGCTTCTTTCATTAATGCTGTTTGCAATCGATTCGCTATAAAACCAGAAATCTCTTTATTTAATAAAATCGGAGCTTTTCCAATCTTACGCATTAAATTTAATGTTTCTTCCACCACTCCCTCCTCGGTTTTCTCATGCTTTACAATTTCAACTAGTGGAACTAAATGGCCCGGATTAAAGAAATGGGTAATAATCATTTGATGTGCAAATGAAGCGTTTTCAACTAAACGTGAAATTGGAAATGTAGAAGTATTGGACGCCACAATCGTATCTGCCTTTTTCAAGTTCTCAATCTTACGATAAAGCTCCCACTTCATCTCAATCACTTCTGGAATGGCTTCAATAATAAAGTCTGACTCTTTAACAGCTTCACCTAAATCCGTTTGATACGTAATCGCCCTTGTTGCTTCCTCCCTATCTGAAGATGTCAGCACTCCTTCATCAACGAGTAATGCTAAATTTGCCTTTATTCGTTTATCTGCTTTTTCAAGATATTCTTCTGTTAAATCATTTAATACAACTTTGTAGCCATATCTAGCAAAAGATAGTGCAATCCCGCTGCCCATCACTCCTGATCCAATGATTGTTATTTTTCTAATCATGTTAAACTCTCCCTTTTGTTTTCTCTTTTAGATGTATGCACTCTTTTTACATGCATTTTTTATGCCAAAATAAAAAATTAGCCATTTTAGTTTGCAAGAAAAATAATTTATGCTAAACTTTCTTCATTACATGAGGTTGTTTTTTCATAAACGGTTACTTTTATCTAAATACTCATTAAGGATGAGAAAACTTTTTGACCAAGAACACAACATGTTTTATGGAAAAACTATCCAGAAAATCTCCCCAACATAAATCTACAAAAAACACTTGAATATATTGCAACCAAGGATGACTCCATAAGCCATTACAATCATTTATTGGAGGAATGCAAAGTGGTAACAAATAAAGTTGCAATTATTACAGGATCAGCGAGAGGTATTGGCTTTGAGATAGGAAAAATTTTTGCTGAAAACGGAGCAAAGGTTGTCTTATCAGACCTTAATGAGCAGGCAGTTAACGAGGCTGCTGAAGGCTTAAAAAACCAAGGATTAGAGGTAATTGGTTTAAAAGCAGATGTAACCAAGGAAGAGGAAATTGTCAATCTGATCGCAGAAACAAAACGCCAACTCGGACGTGTTGATATATTTATTAATAATGCTGGGTTGCAGCATGTGTCTCCTATTGAGGAATTTCCAACCGAAAAATTTGAATTAATGATTAAAATCATGCTTACAGCGCCATTTATAACAATTAAAAACGTGCTACCAATAATGAAAAAACAGGGATTTGGTAGAATTATTAATATCTCATCTATTAACGGATTAATTGGCTTCGCTAATAAAGCAGCCTATAATAGTGCCAAGCATGGTGTTATCGGCTTAACAAAAGTAGCCGCTTTGGAAAGTGCAGCGTATGGCGTAACAGTGAACGCACTTTGTCCTGGATATGTAGATACACCGCTTGTACGAGGACAATTAGAGGATCTATCTAAAACAAGAGGAGTTCCTCTTGAAAATGTGCTTGAAGAGGTGATTTACCCGCTCGTCCCACAAAAACGTCTATTAGATGTAAAGGAAATTGCTGATTATGCCATTTTCTTAGCGAGTGATAAAGCTGGTGGCATCACAGGGCAAGCAGTTGTACTTGATGGTGGATATACAGCACAATAGAAAAAAATGACTCATCGTGTCTGCCCTTTACAGCGACGTCTAGGGCAGCACGCTTATGTCACTTTATTCTTCTACTTACTAATCACATGATAAATCATTTATCTTCTGTCATTTGATTCACTTTTTTCTTTAAGCGATCGGCTATTTCAAAAATCTCATTATTTTTATCTTTATTAATCTTATCTGCATAATCTTTTATTATATGTTCACGACGGCTTAATATTTCTGAGATTTTATTATGAACATCAAAATCAATTAGCTTGTTTTCCTCTAATTTAGATACAACAGCATTCATTCGATTTCGCTCACGATTTCTGGAATCGATATGCTTGTTTAACATCTCATTTAATTGTTGAGACATCCTAACTGAATCCCAATTAATATTATTGATATTTCCTACATTCCAAAACACCCAGGTGGTCTTCCCAATCGTTTCTTTCCATGACTTTGTTATTTCATCATTTAATTGTTGTTTGTTTCTTACAGTCGTATACTCTCCCCCACCAGCCCTTGCTACTTCCTTTAACTGGCGGTCGGCCTCATCATCTACATCGAAGCCAATGATATTAATTTGAACATCCATATTAGAGGCTTTAGCATCTTTTGCAGCTTGAACCGGATTGCCACCACAAGTTTCAATTCCGTCACTTACGACATAAATAAAATTTTTCGTCTGATCATCACTTACTTTTTGTAATAAAGCTTGTGCTTTTTTTATTGCGGATGCTAGAGGGGTCCATCCACTTGCATTAAATTTATTTAGTGCATACGAAAAATCCTTTTTATTATATGGCTGTAAAGGATAGACTGTTTCTACACTTTTACATGATAATTTTTTATCTTTATCATCTCCAGTTCCTTTATGACCAAAAACAGATAAGAGAATCTTTGTATGACCAGGCAAACTTTTTGAGAAAGAATTCAAGCTAGCTTTGGCCAGCTTCATTTTATTTCCACCAGGTACATTTGCCTTCATACTTCCACTTGCATCAAGAAGTAAAGCAATATTAACTTTTTTGGGTTGACTCTCTAACTCCTCTTCACTTACATCCTGCAATAATCTCCCGTCAGGTAGCTTTAACTCCTTATATTTAATTTCTAAGTCTCTCATCGGTTGGATCGTTTTTTTATATTCAGAACGAAAATTCGTTACAATTGATTGTGCCCATTTTTCCTCATCCCAATTTTTTGTATTTACTTTTTTAATACTTTGTATGTAATGATCGACTGCTGCTGCTTCCGCATCAGCATATTCATTCTGATCTGCGAACTCTTTACTTTCTATATATTTTTGAAAAAGCTCTCCACCTGGCTCTTTTTCTATCTCGTCCCCTACTAAACTATATGTTGATTCCGATTTCTCATCCTTTTGTTTACCAGGCTTCTCCGTTTTTGATGGTGCATCATGATTGCTTGTACTCTCTGTATGACTACAGCCAACAATCAGCAGAAGGCAAAGAAAAGACATAAGAAAACCTATTTCTCTTTTCATATGATTTCAACTCCCCCTTTAAGAAAATTTTTCCTCATTAAAAACAGTATAAAAAATGTCGTTAGGAAGTAACAAAGGGCTTTTTACCTAGATTCAGTTACACAGTTGATGAACAAGCTAACAGCCTTAATAAAAATAAGAAAACTCATTTATTTCTCTATTTCTTCATATAAATAAACGAATATTTCGAATCAGAGAGGAAAAAAGAACGATCAAACGAAATAATTAATCTAAGGGGGGAAACATTTTGGAAGTTATTTTACAACCACAAAAAAAGAATAAATTAAACTGGAAAAAATTAGCGATATGGATCATCTCTATTATTCTAGTTCTTGGTATCGCAGGTTATTTTGCAGCAAATGCTTATATTGCACGTTCTTTGCCTAAAACAAGCGGAGAAATAAAATTATCAGGCTTAAATGCAAAGGTACAGGTAATAAGAGACGAAAATGGAGTTCCACATATCAATGCAGAAAATGAACATGACTTATTTATGGCTCAAGGGTATATTCAGGCACAGGATCGGTTATTTCAAATGGATCTAAGCCGTCGACAAGCTTCCGGAGAATTAAGTGAAGTAATTGGAGAAGCTACATTAAATAATGATAAATATTTTCGGACCCTTGGGCTACGAAGGGCAGCAGAAGAATCATATAACAATTATTCAAACGAAGGAAAAGATACACTACAATGGTTTGCCGACGGTGTAAATGCCTATATTAAAGAATTAAGGAGCAACGGAAAATGGCCAATTGAATTTACCTTATTAGGTTATAAACCACGTGATTGGACACCGATTGACTCGTTAACAATTGGAAAGTACATGGCATTTGATTTAGGAGGACATTGGGAGGATCAAGCCTTCCGCTACTATTTATTGCAAAACTTTCCTAAAGATAAAGCCTATGATTTATTCCCATCTTATCCGAAGGATGCCCCATATATTGTTAGCAAAGACGTGTTAAATCTTGAAAAAAGCTTCGCATCTGCCGTTATTCCTCATGAATTTAATGGAAGTAACAATTGGGTCGTTAGCGGAGAAAAAACGAAATCAGGGAAACCCATTTTAGCAGATGACCCACATTTAGCGCTTAATACACCTTCCATTTGGTATCAAATGCATTTAGAAACATCAAATGTTAATGTAAGCGGTGTTATTTTTGCCGGAATACCTGGAATCATTTTAGGGCATAACGAAGAGATTGCTTGGGGAGTTACAAATACAGGTCCTGATGTTCAAGATTTATATATTGAAAAAAGAAACCCTGAGGATAAAGACCAATTTTTATATAATAAAAAATGGGAAAAGGCTCAGGTCATTCATGAACCGATTAAAGTAAAAAAACAAAAAACAATTGATTATAAAATAACAGTTACGAGACATGGCCCTATTATTTCTGAATTTGCAGCTGATAGTGGAAAGGATACCGTCCTTTCCTTACAATGGACTGCCTTGCAGCCTTCAAACGAATTAGAAGCTGTATTAAATATGAACAAAGCAAAGAATTGGAACGAGTTTGAAAAAGCACTAGAAAACTTTCAAACTCCTGCACAAAACTTTGTTTTTGCAGCAAAGGATGGCACGATAGCCTATAAAGCAAACGGAAAGATTCCAATTCGGAAAAAAGGCACAGGTATGCTCCCTGTCCCTGGATGGACGAGTCAATATGAATGGACAGGATACATTCCTTTTAAAGAATTACCTAAAAGTGTAAATCCAAAGGAAGGATTTCTTTCTTCTGCCAATAATAAAGTCGTCAATGATCAATATCCTTATCACATTAGCAATGATTGGGCACAGCCCTATCGCCAAATGAGAATTCAGGAGGTATTAAAGACATCTAACCAAATTACTGCTAAAGATATGCGTAATTTACAAATGGATAAAATGAACTTACAGGCGAAAGAGTTTGTTCCAATTTTTCTTGAACAATTAAAAGGAGTAACAGACAAAACAGAAAAAGAGGCATTCGAGCAACTGAAGAACTGGAATTATGTTGATGATCAAGAACTCGCAGCTCCACTTATCTTTAATTTTTGGATGAGAAAAATCCCTGAAGTTCTTTTTCAAAAAGAAATTTCAGATGAAATGCTTGGAAAGTTTGGAGGACAAAAGCAAGCAGTGGACCAATTGCTTCGACATGCAGCAGCAGGAAATCCCGGTCCATGGATTTCAGAAAATGGAGGTTTACAAAAGGTGCTCCAAAAATCCCTAAGCCTTGCAATAAAGGAAATAAAAGATTTGCAAGGAAATCAAGTAAGCAAATGGGAGTGGGGAAAATACCATCAGCTTTTATTCGCGCATCCATTGTCAAAGGTAAAACCACTTTATTATCTATTTAATAGTGAAGGGAAAATACCTGTAGGTGGATCAAGTGTAACTGTCCAGGCAGCAGCAAATTATGCGGATGGAACAGTCTACCATGGAGCGTCCTGGCGATTTGTCATTGATACAAGTGACATGAATACAGGCTATCATCTTGTAGGCCCAGGACAATCTGGCCATGTAAAGAGCAAGTGGTATCATGACCAATTAGAGGCTTGGGCAAAAGGTAAATATCATGAAACAAAACTTACAACAAAAGAAGGGGAAACACTCACTTTATCACCATGAAATGCTAGTAAAGGGCTGTCTTCATAGCAGCCCTCTAATTCCATTTACAAATGCACCTGTAAGGTATGTAATTCCTCATAAAGCTTCTTATACTCTTCAGATGATACATCCCAACTAAAATCGAGCTTCATCGCTTTTTCAACTAAGCTATTCCATTTATTCGACTGAAATCTATAAAACCAAATGGCTCGTTCAATCGTATAAAGCATGTCATGTGCATTATAATGACAAAAGGAAAAGCCATAACCCTCATTCGTAAATTCGTTAACTGGAATAACGGTGTCTTTTAATCCACCTATCTCTCTAACAATTGGCAAAGTCCCATACCTTAATGCTATTAGCTGCCCAATTCCACAAGGTTCAAATTGTGAAGGCATCAAGAATAAATCGGATCCTCCATAAATCTTTCGTGCGAGCGCTTCATCAAAATAATTTTGAAATGAAACGTTTGAAGGATACTGTGCAGCTAATTCTTTAAACGCTTGTTCATAGCGTTCTTCACCCGTACCAAGTAAAATAAATTGAACTCCATTTTTTACAATTTCATGAAAGACATGTAGAACTAAATCCATTCCCTTTTGCTCTACCATTCTCGTAACCATAGAAATAATCGGAATCTCTTTATTTATTGTAAGACTTAAAGATTCCTGTAGCTTAAGCTTATTTTCAGCCTTCCCCTCCGAATCCCTGTATGTAAAGAAGAGAGAAGGATCTGTCGATGGATTATATTCCATATCATCAATTCCATTAATAATTCCTTGCAAATCTCCATTTCTTTTTCGTAAAAAACCGTCTAACTGTTCCCCATAATGGGGCAATTGGATTTCAGAGGCGTAAGTAGGACTGACAGTCGTTAACCGATCGGAATAAGCTAAGCCAGCTTTTAAATAACTGACATTTCCATGAAACTCCAGACCATCTATATGAAAATATAACTCACTTAAATCAAGTAAATCAGAAAGAACTGACTTGGGATAGACTCCTTGATATCGCAAGTTATGAATGGTAAATACGGTTTGAATATCACGGTAAAATGGATGCTTTTTGTAATGAGCCTTTAACAATACGCTTATTGGACCTGTTTGCCAATCATGAGAATGAATAATCTCTGGTTGATCAACAAGATGTGGTAAAGCCTCTAATACAGCCCTGGAAAAAAAGGCAAATCGTTCTCCATCATCAAAAAAACCATAACTTCCATATCTCTTAAAATAATATTCATTGTCTAAAAAGTAATAATGAATCCCTTCTAAAGTGATCCTTTCAATCCCACAGTACTGTGTTCTCCAGCCAACAGGTACATCTATATTTGTTATGAATGACATTTGTTGTTTATATTTAAAAGGGAGATCCTCATATTTCGGCAAAATCACACTTACATTGACGTCTTTTTCCTTTAATGCTTTTGGTAATGCCCCAATAACATCTCCAAGTCCTCCAGTTTTTACAAATGGTACACATTCAGACGCTGCGAACAACACATTCATAAAAAGCCCCCATCAAATCATTTCTGACTTTTTAATTACTTGTGGACGGTCACTTCCAACCATCACATTATTCTTTCTAATTTTCACCTGCTTATCTGCGATAATATTTTCTACGTGTACATCTTCTTCTATCTCCCCCTTTTGCATAATAATACTGTTCTTAACAACAGCTCCTTTATTAATTTTTACTCCCCGAAAAATAATACTATTTTCAACGATTCCATGAATTTCACATCCATTTGCAATTAAGGAATTCGATACCTTTGATGTGAATGAATATTTTGCAGGTGCTTCATGCTTTACTTTCGTATAAATATCCCAATGATCATAAAAATAAGAACGAATAATATCTGGATTTAGAAACTCCATATTACTAGAATAATAACTTTCAATCGAATGAATAAATGACATGTGCCCATTAAATCTGTATGCTTTTATATCAAGTCGACTAATATTTGCTTTAATCGCATCCTTTAGAAAATCATATTCATCGTTGTGAAAACAGGCTTCAATTAAATCTATTAATAATGATTTATTAATAACATACGTTTCGAGAAGAACATTCTCCCCAAAAAAAGGTGAAGTGTAAAGTTCAATATCCGATAGCCCTCCATCCTCCCGTATGGAACATGTATGATAAATAGGCTTCTCTACAGGTTCACCATCATACTCCTTGTAAATAACCGTTATATCCGCCATACTATTTTGATGTTGGAGAATCACCTCCTTATAATCAATCTTTCCAATATGATAGCCGGGAGAAATAACCACGACTTCCGCCGGGGTCCGTCTAAACATTTCTAAATGATCATAATAAGCTTGAATGTCACCTTTCATTTTTTTGTCAGGATGAACAGGCGGTAAGATAAATAGCCCACCATTACGTCGATCAAGATCCCATTCCTTTCCTGATCCAAGATGATCCATAATGGATCGAAATTTTGAATTTGTGAAGACAGCTACCTGAGTTATTTCTGCATATATATAATTAGATAATGTAAAATCAATTAAACGATAACGTCCTGCAAATGGCACGGATGCGAGACAACGATGCTTGGTTAATTCTTTTAAAAATGGTTTTTCATTAATTAAATTAATTATTCCTAAAATCGCGTTCATCTAAAAAATAGTCTCCTCCTTACAATACATTTTGTATTTTTGAAGTTATCAAGTTTTGATTTGTAAACAATGTAATATCTTTCGATAGATCAGAAGTGCCAATCTTTGAACCATCTTCAATGACCGTATCACATGCAATAATAGCCCTTTCTATGGTCACATTGTTTCCTATTCTTACATTTGGCATAATAACCGAATCTTTTACCAATGAATCTTTACCAACATGGACATCATACGACAATACTGAGCGAATAATACTTCCATAAATGGTTGATCCTTCATTGATAAGTGATTGCTCAATTTTAGCACCAATAGAAATGTATTGTGGAGGATTATTCGCATGGCCAGCATATATTTTCCAGCGTGGATCATCCAGTTCAAAGAGAGAGGATTCGTCCAACAAATCCATATTCGCCTCCCAAAGACTTTGAACTGTACCAACATCCTTCCAATATCCATTAAATCTATATGCATAAAGTTTCCTTTGATCAACAAGAAGCTTAGGTATAATATCCTTTCCAAAATCATTCGAAGATAACTCATTATTATCATCTTCAATTAAATAGTTTCTTAACATTTTCCAATTAAAAAGATAAACTCCCATTGAAGCAAGATTGCTTTTTGGAATGGAAGGTTTCTCCTCAAAATCAGTAATTTTCCCTAATTCATCTGTATTCATTATTCCAAAGCGATCCGCTTCATTCCATGGAACTTGGATAACAGCAATTGACACGTCTGCTTTTCTTTCAAGATGAAATTGGAGCAGACGATTATAGTCCATTTGGTAAATATGATCTCCGGATATAACAAGTACATATTCTGGATTATATTGATCAACAAAATGAATATTTTGATAGATGGCGTTTGCTGTCCCTTTGTACCAATGATCCCCATCCTTTCCCTTATACGGAGGGAGGACAGAAACTCCCCCAAAATTCCGATCTAAATCCCACGCTTTTCCATTTCCTACATAATCATTTAATACATGTGGCTGGTATTGAGTCAAAACGCCAACTGTATCAATTCCTGAATGAGTGCAATTGCTTAAAGTGAAATCAATGATCCGATACTTTCCACCAAAAGGAACAGCTGGTTTAGCTAATTTCTTTGTCAATTCCCTCAGTCGTGTTCCTTGTCCACCAGCAAGAAGCATAGCTATCCATTTTTTAGCCATCAAGACTACCCCTCCGTCTTTTTTTTGTTTGTTTCATTAAAATGAGCATTCCAAGTGGAGGAACAGTAATTTTCATACTATAACGTTGGTTATGGTATGGCACTCTTTCAACACTAATCGGCAATTGATTTTGCTGTCCCGATCCTCCGTAAATGGTTAGATCACTATTAAAAACCTCTAGAAAACTACCATATGAGGGGGCTCCAATCCGATAGTTTTTATATACATTTATGCTGAAATTACAAACAACAATGCAGTAATCGCCTTTTCTTCGCCCCTTTCTTATAAAAGTTATGACACTTTCTTTTGAACTATGCGGATCAATCCATTCAAATCCTCCAAAATCATGATCTAGCCGCCATAAACAGCTTGTTGATTTATAAAATTGATTAATTGATTTAAAATAACGGTTAAATTGTCGATGATTGGCAAAATCAAATAAATTCCAATCCAGCTCGGTTAAGTCCTTCCACTCATCAAATTGAGCAAATTCACTTCCCATAAACAATAATTTCTTTCCTGGATGTGTGATAAAATACCCGTATAATAAACGAAGATTAGCAAATTTTTGCCAGTAATCTCCGGGCATTTTGCTCAACAAAGATTTTTTACCATACACAACCTCATCATGTGAAAAGGGAAGCACAAAGTTCTCCGAAAAAGCGTAGAAGAATGAAAACGTTAATAGATGATGATGGTTTGGGCGCTCACCAACGTCCAACTTCATGAATTTGAGAACATCGTTCGTCCATCCCATATTCCATTTATAATTAAAACCAAGTCCTCCCGCATAGGTTGGAGCACTTACTAAAGGAAAAGCTGTTGCTTCCTCGGCAATCATCAAAACATTTGGATGCTTTTCAAAAACAACTTCATTTAATTTTTTTAAAAAGGCGATTGCTTCAAGATTTTCTTCTCCCCCAAATTCATTCTCTAACAGAACTGGACCGTGAAGGTCATGATTTAAATAAATCATTGAAGAAACAGCATCTACACGAAAGCCATCAATATGATAAACATCTAACCAAAACATCGCATTTGATATTAAAAAACTAATTACTTCAGGCTTTTGAAAGTCAAAATTGTACGTTCCCCAATTGGGACGCTCCGCTCGCTCAGGAGCAATTGGCTCATATAATGGAGTGCCATCAAACTTTCCTAAGCCATGCGCATCCTTACAAAAATGAAGTGGTACCCAATCCAATATGACTCCAATTCCTTTTTGATGACATTGATCAACAAAGTACATAAAGTCCTCTGGTGCTCCATATCGACTCGTTACAGAATAAAACCCAGTCACCTGATAACCCCACGAGCGATCATAAGGGTGCTCCATTAAAGGTAAACATTCGACATGTGTATATCCGCAATCGACTATATAATCAATCAATTCATCTGCTAATTCACGATATGAATAAAAATCACCGTTATCTTTTTTCTTCCACGAGCCTATATGTATTTCGTAAATAAGCATAGGTTGTTGATGGGTGTTTTGTTTATTTCTTTGTGACATCCACTTCCGATCCTTCCAAGGATACGAATGAAATGGATGGATAATGGAAGCAGTATAGGGTCTTACTTCTGAATAGAATGCAACTGGATCAGACTTTTGAATCTTTTCCCTCGTACATGTAACTATTTCATATTTATATAATTGTCCTTCATGAAGATCAGGTATAAATAGAACCCAGATTCCACAATGCTGGATCCGCTTCATTATATGACTAGAACCATTCCAATGATTAAAGTCACCCACAACAGAAACTTGCAAAGCATTCGGAGCCCATACAGCAAATCTCACTCCTTGGATACCTTGGTATGTAATCGGATGAGCCCCCAGCATCTTATAACTTTCATAAAGCGTTCCCTCATGAAAAAGATATCGGTCAAAATCACTTATCAATTGTTCTAGATCCTCTACCATCCCTTTCAAAAGAACACCTCCACATACTATCTTGAAAAACATTAACAAACATATTCGATGCGAAAAATGCGAATCCTTCGATGAAAAATGTCTATTATTGTCTTTAAACTACTTCTTTTTGTGAAATAGCAATATGAATCAAACCCTCCTAGTTTTTATATTAGTCAGCAGTAAACATTAGACATTGTAACCTTTATATAAAAAATGCGTCTACTACAAAAAGGGGTGTGATTTTTATTGAGAACAAGTAAAATTTTTTACATCTTTCTAATTGGTGTATGTGTAATAACGGTCGGATGTCGTATGGAAAATTCCGCTATTGATATTGATCAACCGACAAATACTAATGAAATAATAGAAACACACAGCACTATTGAAAACATCGAAAGATTAAACCTTTTCGTAAAAAATGTTCAATCTAATAAAAAAGACTCCATTCGCCTGACCCGCTATACTACTGAGGGGGATCCTATTTTTCATGATTTGGATTATCATGACCAAAAATTAACGTTTAAACTTGACACTACACAAGACAAGTTTGGTCATGGTAAAGTTGAAACATATTACTGTAAAAGCATTCAAAAGAAAGAAACAAGCACAGAAACAAAATATATTCTAGAGGGATGCCCAGATACACAAATAAATGAATTAATCAGCATCTCCCATAATGTTGACCAAGAAGACTACTTTGCGTTTGTATTAAAATATGGTGTTGGAAAGAAAAATAGTATTGACACTAAACATCATAAAATAATAAAAGTGCTACAGAATGGGGAAACGTCGGTAATTAACGACTTTCAATTATCAAAAGAGGAATTAAACAAGATTTATAAGCTTATGATTTTCACAAATTATTTAGGAGAAAAGAAGTTATCCTCAAAATGTAATCAAGCATCCATTATCGAATATGAACTAACTATTTGGATAAATAGTGGAAAAAGACAATTTGAATGGTCAGAATGTGATCATAGTAAAGATGGT
Source organism: Heyndrickxia sporothermodurans (assembly GCA_018333075.1). GTDB lineage: Bacteria > Bacillota > Bacilli > Bacillales > Bacillaceae_C > Heyndrickxia > Heyndrickxia sporothermodurans_A. Next base: position 93,955 of record BORH01000009.1, read on the forward strand.
AAAGAAATGACTCAGCTCGCCCTAAATATTCTAGAAATTCTTGAGAAAAATCCTACTTATCAATCATTAAATTAAGTAGAACTAGCCGCCGTTTAAAGCAACGAATGGAATAAATTCATTGGAGGAGGAAGAAGAATGAATACATCTGTATACGTTGACCCAGCAATTGATATGAATAGTGAAAAAGTGATCTCCATCATCATTCATTTTAAAACAAAGCCTGCTAAAGTCGCAGTTACTTTAGCGAAAGAAAAAGGGATCCCATTAACACTAGAAAAGGCGGAACAAGAGGTAGAAGCTAGTCATGCCCGTTTTCAGGATGATGTAAAAAGGCTGCTAGGACAAAAAAATATTACCTATTCCATCACCTATACATATAAAACTGCGTATAACGGAGTTTCCATGAAGCTTCCAGCCAATGAAATTAAAACATTACTACAATCAAAAGAAATTGAAGGGATATATGCAAATAAGGAGTATCATTTAGACCCTCCATTGACGTCAATTTAAATGGGATTAAATTTGCTTTTTGACCGATTTTTGGAGAGAAGACCGATATTTTTATTTAATAACCGATATCAAACCTCATTTGACCGATAAATAAACAAAAAAAGAGGGAAACAAAAAATTGCTCCCCTTCATACAGCATCAGCTACTGTAATTGTCTTTTGGTCTGACCCATTCTTTGCAAAAATAAATAGGATAGTGCGACTGACCAAGCAAGCGGAGTATTCACATTATGGATATTTCTTCCTCCAATAAACAATTCCGGAACCTCCCAATTTTCTGGAATATTCCGCTTCGTTTTCTCTATATATTCATTGGCCTTCTCATCCATTCCTAATTCACTGTAACAAAGACCTAACCAAGGAAAGCCAAAACACCATTCGGCTTCACTACCTTCATTATAATACTGATCGTTTTCGTAACGAATGCAGCCTCTTTTACGTTCTAGCTTATTAGGGACTTGCTGAAGAATGAGGAGGGCCGTTTTTCGATCAACGATTCGATAAGGAAAGATAAGCGAAAGCAACGCTAAGTCCACATCCTTTGTTTCACTTTCCCTCGGCAATAAAAATCTAAGGGCTTCTTCACCTTTTTGAATCAAGTCTTCTTCCACATGAACAAGCATCTTCACAGCCTTTAGTCCTGCGACACATGCACCAATACTAGATGCATGAAGCTCCATATTCTCTTCCCACATTCCATTATCCTTTGCTTGCCAATATTGTAGGCAATCCAAGTAATGAACAAGCTTTTGAACGATTTGTAAATCTCCTTTATCCCTGATCACTTGCTTACCATGCCTGACTCCTTCACCTACCCCCCATAAAAATGCACCTATCGCATCATTTTGTGCATGTCCCCACTCCATATTTAATTCCTTTAACTCGGTTGAATAGCGTGCATGAATATATTCAAAAATGTAAACTGGCTTTTTCTCTGTATGAATATCAATCTTCCACTCATACTCTTTAAATAAATCAAATAAGGCATGATAAGCTTTTTCATAGCGATCGCATGATTGAGACAAAAATGGTAAAACGGTATACACCACGTCTCTTATCCATACATAGCTATAATCCTTAGACAAACTTGCTGTATAGGCACCATTAGGAAGACGCATCTGATCAAGAACCTCAATGGCTTTCTCCATTTTCACTCTCAACACCTCCAATGAGTATCTTCTATTCTCATTGTAAACATTCCAAATATTTATAAACCTACGATTAACCACACTTTTAGAGCGCTTCCATAAAGTTATATTTTTTTGTAATAGTATTATATGTATAAGCATATTTTTGGGGATTCGAATAGAAAAAAAGGGCGAAAAAGTAAAGAACATTTGACCTCGAGGGGCTAGGCGGTAGAGCTGGACATAGACTTCCCCCATAGGAAAGTGATCCACAAGCAAATATTTTTATCATTTCCTATAAAATCAAAAAACCAGCCTATCTGATCGATAAACTGGTTTTTATCAATTTTAACCCATTATTTTGTTAATAAAGGCTATGTTTTATCAATAATCAGCTGCTGATCATTATCAAGAGTTGCAACATGATAGCTTTCCTTTAAGGTAATCATTTCTTTATTTGAGGAAGAAACTCGCTCATAAATATTTTGGGAATTAATTGGTTCAACGACATGGTCCTCTTGTGATACAAATAGTAAGATAGGACAAGTTATTTGATCAAGTTTAGTTTCCACTTCACTTGCTAAAAGAATTAATTCTTGTATTGATTTTGTCGGGGTCTTTTCATAGGCCAATTCTGACACATTTGGCTTTTTAATATCAGAACCAATTCCATCAATAAATCTTGGCCCATGAATAGCATCCTTCATAGATGATGCGTCAATAGTAGCATTGATCGGGATAATCCCTTTTAGATCGGGATGTATTTCTGCACAATACAGTGTCAATGTTCCTCCCATCGAAAGTCCCGTAACAAAGATGTGATCACAACGTTCCTTTAGCCATTTATAGCCTTTTTCAATAGAACTTTTCCAATCTTGACGTGTTGTACTCTCCATTTCCATATAATGAGTCCCATGTCCCTTTAGTCTTGGTCCACAAACTGTATAACCCGCCTTTGCATATGCCTCACATAATGGTCCCATACTTTGTGTTGTACCCGTAAATCCATGTGATACTAATATCCCTACTGAATTTCCTTCAAAGTAAAAAGGCTCTGCTCCCGGAAGAACTCTTGATTCCTCTGACATCTACATGCCTCCTATGAGCTTAATAAACACAAGTGAGAATTTGTCCGCTTATTACTTACTCATCATTTTTTTTATGATACGAATCTGTCCTCTATGATTTAGTTCATCTTCAAATACATGGAACCATTTGAAATAATTATTAGCTGGCTGATCGTACCAAAACGGTGTTTGTTGAAATAACCATTCATCTGGAAGTCCTTTAAATGTTTCAATTGTCTCATTTCTAACTTCCTTCAATTGATCGATATAATAGTCAATTGGGTTGCCTTTTATACTCTCACGTGCTCTAGCTCCTAATTCCAAGCCTGGATTTAACAGATTAATTTCTTCTTCCGTCACTTCACGATTTTGGAAGGTTTCAATTTGATAGGCCTTTTCGATAGCTACCATATGTGATAGAAGCATACCTATTGAATTTGCGTCCTCACTATAAAGAAAATCTAACTCTTCCATACTTAAATCCTTTACTTCTCTAATCGTCATTATTCTTGTAAAATTCATCATAGAAACTAATTTACTAAATTCAAGACTTAAACCATCTTTCTGGTCGATTAAAAATAATGTTTCCATATTGACAGCCATTTTCTCACTCCTAGTTGGAAAAGTATTATATATGACTATCATTCTCTATATGCTACGATAATCCCTTCAAAAAAATGGATGCTTTTAGAAAAGGGGCCATCCGATTAAAGTTAAACATGTAAAAGGTAGGAAAAGCATTATGGTTGGTCCCTACGATAAAGATCCCTACTTTTATATCCTTTTGCAAGTATCATTTTCATTTCTTCTTTTCTTTTTGCTTTCGTTGCTTCCTGCTTAGCACTATATACATAACGAGCCCAGTCCTTCTGATAGCCTAAAGTAAGTGATTGATAGAAAGTTAGTAAATCTGGAGAGTTGATTAAATCCTTTTCCACCTCCGGAATCATCTCGATATAGTCATCTACACATTGACTTGCTTTAGTAGAAGTTTGATTTTTTCCTCTTGCAGCCTCTTTTAAACCAACTACTGTAAAGACATCATCCAGTCCAACCATTCGTGCAAATTTAATATTGCTTGTTCCTATATAACCATTTTCATCAGCACCCAAGCCGTCTAATAACTCATCACGATGAATAAATGTTGAATATACTTTATTCCCTTTTTTAGGGTAAGCCACAAAAAAATAGCCATCTTTATTTAAATACTGATTTTCTATGACCTTTTGAACAAGCCCTTTTAATGACTCCATATCTAGTACAAAAGCAAATATTAAGTCATATGTTTGATCTTTTAACTCTGTATCATACTCTGTTAACTCACTTAAATAAGTGGCTCCTTCCGGCAAATTCAACACAGCAGCTTTTTTATATTTTTGCAAATTTAGTTTTTCCACAATCGTTTTTGTCATTTTTCATCACCTATTTTATATTATCTTGATAAATTAGAGCTTAGTATACCTCAGCCATTATAAAAAAGTTACTTTTATTTTTACAATAAAATTAAACATTGACAATAGAATTGGCGACAACTATAGTAATTTATTATATGATATTGATAATCATTATCATCAAAAAAAAAAAAAAAAAACCAACCATGTGTTTAATGTTCATGGAGATGAGCCCCACTTTAATGATCCTATTTCATTAGATTTTCAATTAGACTTTTTCACTAACAAATTTCTTGGTAAATAAAAAGACTGTCCTAAAGGCAAAGTGTCAGACACCATACTTCCTCATATATTGAAGTAGCTAATGGTGTCAGACACTTATCGGACAGCTAACATTAAGATTCTTTCATCATTAATATCACAAGTGTTGTACTAATATATGTTGTTAAACGAAAGGCTGAATCGAGGCCATTCCATTGCTGGCTTTGCCACATTGCAAACCATTCTCCTCCAATTACTTGGAAACCTAAAAACCAAACAGCAATGCCGAGAAGTAATCCAAACATTCCCCATTTTTTTGCGTTATGAAATTCTTCTGGACTTCCATTTCGTTGTTTAAACATTTTCCAACCGCCATAAAGGCATGATAATGCAATAATCCATTCTACAATAATGATCAAAATGTATCCTACATGATGTAGTGCAGTTGAAGTGATAGCACGATACATTAATGAATTTCCTTCGAAGGTTGTATCCATACTTAAAACATGTTTGACAAACATATAGTTTGAATTATAATCTGTCACATTTCCAAATGCGACGAACAATACATACAGTCCAAAAAAGACTGTTAACAGCGATTTTGTTAAACGTATTACATTCTTAGTATTCATTCATTTATCTTCCTCTACTATTAAACTTTAAACTTACTAATTTCATTTCTTAATTCTTCTGCAATTACCGCTAAGTTTTGGGCACCACTTGTCATTTCATCGACAATTGCCGTTTGTTCCTCTGTTGAAGCTGCTACCTCTTCTGCATTTGCTGTCAGCTTTTCATATAAGGTTAATATTTGCTGAATCGAATGTAACAACTCAGATGTAATTCCCTCAACTTGTTTAGATATCTCAGATGTTTCATTTGATTGATTAGATACCATATTTACAGCTTCTAATATATTATGGAATGCATCTCCTGCTTTTTCAGTTAATTGATTTCCATTTTGAACAGCCTCATACCCGTTATTCATACTATCCATTGCTTTAGAAATCTCATCTTTAATTTCTTGAATTAAATGATTGATTTGACTTGCCGCCTTACTTGATTCTTCCGCAAGCTTTCTAACCTCATCAGCGACTACCGCAAAACCTTTTCCAGCTTCCCCAGCACGTGCAGATTCAATAGCTGCATTTAATGCTAATAAATTTGTTTGTTCTGCAATAGAAGTAATAAAGGATGAGAAATTTCCAATTTGTGTCGACTTTTCATGAAGTTGTACCACAATATCTTTTGAATTCGTCGTGAATTGGTTAATCTGCTCCATATTATGGGAGGATTGTTGTATAGTTGTTGCCCCATTATTAGAGATTTCAACCGTATTACTGACAAGCTGATTAACTTGTTGAATATTTTCAGCTACTCTCTTCACTTCTTTCGTGATCGTTCCAACATGCTCTATTGCACCTTGGACAATGGCAGTTTGATTATCTGTTTCTTTAGAAACATCCTGAATAGCTGTAGAAATCAGGTTCGCAGCCTGTTTTGTTTCATTCGAACTAGCTGTAAATTCCTCCGACATGGCTGCTAATTGTTCGGATGAATGAATGACTTTTTCAAAAGCAAGTCTTACAGATTTAAGCATTGACTCGTATTTTTCAGCTAATTGTCCAAAATCATCTTTACGCATTTTTAACTTACTCAAATCTTGATGATCGGTGAAATCTAATTCAGAAGCACGATCCATAGCAAGTCCAAATTGCTTAATGGGTTTGGAGACTCTTCTTCCAATAAATATCGATAACACGATAGAGAGAATAACTGAAATAAGTACAATTATTACGGCAGTGATCGTATTTTTTTGTAAGCTTGAATTAAAATAGTCGTCATCATATTTAATGAGTAGTAGACGAGATTGCTTAAACGAATCCTCTTCAGATGTTTTCACAATGTTAGGAATGAACTTATATTTTATTTCCTTCTCATTCCCTTTCCCATATTTTTCAATGGATTTATTTTTCAAAATAACCTCTTTGCCTAATTCATGATATTTCTTTTCAATTCTAAGTGCATTTCCTTTTGCATCATTTTTGTTTAATGCATTTTCTGGTTGTCCATCTCCTTGAACGGTATAAACCACAATATCTTTTACAAAAGGATGTTGTTGAATAAGCTTATCTGTAACCATTGTTAAGTCCATACTCGCTAGTAATTCTTTAAATTGATCTGTTGCAGCTCCTAATTCGATTAAGTACTTTTTATCAGGAGTAGCCATATAACTAAATTTATTAGCTTGCTTTGTAGCTTCACTTATTTCAATACGATCAGATGTAAATTCATCACTTTTAATCCTTTGTTCCAATAAATCTTTGATCCCAAGCTTTTTAAAGTCTAGACCTAAATCAGATTCACGGGTGGCATGAGTAATAATAAGATCTTTATTTAAAATAAATATGTCGAAACCTTCAAATTGATTCTTATACTTTTCTAAATCCCATGAATCAATGTTTGGATTTTTTTTATACAAATCCATAAGAACTTTTGTATAGCTCTCCATTTTTTCTGCTAATGCGGTTTCAATAATGTTATAAGAAACATTCGAGCCTTCTAATACATTTAATATATTATCCTCAACTAATTTCTCCATATTACTTTTCTCTGTCTTTAATTCCGACTCGGTACGAATATAATTGATCGAAACAACAGCAATAACAAATAAAGAAATAGTAATCCCTAGCGTAAGGATTAACTTTAACTGAAAAGCACCAAGCTTCTTCAAAAATTCTCCTCCTTTTCAACGTAAATTTTTATAAAAAATGGGACTTAACTTAAAAAAGGAAAAATACCATGACAATTTAACTATCGTCATTTTTCACATAATCTTTAGTGAATTCTAAAAAAATATTAGTAATCCCATTAAAATTGGATTCGTTCAAATGCTTTGAATAAAGCATTCTCGAATTTATATGGATTATTTTTACAATTATCACATACTAAAGGCTTATTACAAAAAATACTATCTTAAATAAGAGAAAAGAAAAAACGAAGCTAAAGAATGCTTCGTTTTTTTGAACAGATAATAATATGAAGATAAACTCCTTTTCGAATACCTTTAAACTAACTCGAATAAATAAAAAATTGATAACCCATATATATAGCCATTCCCCATATAATAATAGCTGATATTTGGTTAATCCGGTTTAATAAATGTCCATTTCTATCCACTAAACCAATTTTCCCGCCAGCAAATGCTAAAGAAAAAAACCAGATCCAAGAAACTCCAATACAAGCCAATGCAAAAACCCATTTTCCAAATCCAGTGTAAACCAAAGAGCTAGTTCCAATCACACCAATCGTATCCATAATCGCGTGTGGATTGAGCAGGGAAACAGAAGCGGCAAAGGTGATCTGCTGTCTTGTAGAAAAAGCTCTAGATGGTTGTTGATCTCCTTGAGTTTTAGTTCTCCACATCCCCCACCCCATATAAATTAGGAAAAGTATCCCAATGGTAAACAACATATTTCTTAACCATTCAAAGCTAAACACAATAATGGACACCCCTGATACAGCCATACCTATTAAAAGTGTATCGCAGATAGATGCTGTTATAATGACCGGTAAAGCTTTTCTCAACTTCTTATGTGCAGCTCCTTGATTAAAAACAAATATATTTTGAACACCTAAAGGTAGAATTAATCCCAATGCTAAAATTATTCCATGAAAAAATGGTTCCACTTTTCCCCCTCCTATTAGAATTAAGAATAACGGAGACATTATAAATTGTCTTCAACCAATTGGATGGAAATAGACCCAACCAATTGGTTATAATAAGAGAAAAGAATGGAGTATTATTATGGATTTTATCGAGTGGAAGCCTCAAAGAAATTCATCTATCCCTTTACACGAACAAATATCGGACTTTATAAAAAAGAAAATCTTAAATGGAGAATGGACGATAGGCACTAAACTCCCTCCACAAAGAACACTAGCAAAGTGGTTTCAAGTGAATCGAAGTACAATTGTCACTGCCCTAGAAGAATTAACTGCAGATGGTTTACTAGAATCAAAGGTTGGCAGTGGCACGATAGTTGTTAATAATACATGGAATCTGCTGGCATCAACCCCTCCAGATTGGATTCGTTACGTCCATTCTGGTATTCACGAGCCTAATATGAAAATCATTCAAGAGATTAATAAGGCAGAAACTGATTCTTCGCTAATTCGGCTTGGTACAGGTGAACTTTCCCCCGAGCTATTACCAACTAAGCAAATGAAAAAAATCTTCCAAGCAAATGTAGAGCAAACCTTTTCACTTAGTTATTCGGAACCGAAAGGAAATCTTTACTTACGCAAAACAGTAGCAGAATATTTAAAAACAAAAGGAATTCAAACATCACCCGAATCTATTTTAATTGTCTCAGGAGGGATTCAGGCATTACAATTGATTTCAGTTGGTCTATTAAAAAAAGGATCAATCATCCTACACGAAACTCCTTCTTACTTAAATTCCGTACATGTTTTTCAGTCAGCAGGCATGAATTTATTAGGAGTGTCTATGGATAACCAAGGAATTACTTGTGATTCAATCGAAAAATTAAAACGCCAGCATCATGCGGCCTTGCTCTATACAATTCCTACCTTCCATAATCCAACAGGAACGTTAATGTCCGAAAGAAGGAGAAATCAACTATTAAGGATTTGTCAAAAGGAATCACTTCCGATTATTGAGGATGATGTCTATGGTGACCTATGGTTTGATCAATTACCACCTAAACCATTAAAAGCCAATGACCAGCAGGGGAATGTCTTATATATTGGAAGTGTTTCTAAAACATTAAGTCCTGGATTACGAATAGGCTGGCTCGTTGGACCTGAACCTGTCATCGATCGTTTAGCAGATATAAAAATGCAAACGGATTATGGATCTAGCTCCTTATCTCAATTTGCAGTCAATGAATGGCTGAAAAGCGGACTTTATGAGACGTATATACATCAAACAAGGAAAGAACTTAAATACAGAAGAGACTTGACTATCCATTTTTTAAAAGAATATTTTTCAGATATTGCCACTTGGAATGTGCCTCAAGGAGGCTTCTACATATGGCTTCATTTGCAAACGGCCATTTCTACCCGTAAACTATTTGCTACAGCCCTTCAAGAAGGCATCTTATTGAATCCAGGTATTGTATATGATAAAAATGATTTACAGCATCTTCGTCTCTCCTATTCCTATGCCACGATAGAAGAGTTAAAAAAAGGGCTGATTCAACTTTCGAAAATGATTAAAAAAGGTTCTTAATATCAAATAAAGATACCTTTTATATTTAAAGTATTAATGAACATATTCCTTTAATAATAACCCCATTAAAATACTATTAATAAAAAACAGTGGTTCAATTATTATGGATCCACTGTTTTTTATTTAAATTCAATGCATACGTCTTTACCTACGCCCTGCCTTTTTGTGAAATATCCATGTTGACCATAAAATTGATCCTATAAGAAGAAAAAGGCACCAACCAATTGCCAACCAAACATAATTACCAACAGAAGTACCCATAAGTAATGAGCGGATCGTTTCAATTACAGGGGTGATTGGTTGATTCTCTGCTACTCCTTGTAGCCAATGAGGCATCGTATTTGTTGGGACAAATGCGCTAGAGATATAAGGGAGAAACAATAATGCGAACCCATACCCACTAGCAGCAGATGGAGTTCTTGCTACAAGTCCAATTGCTGCATAAAGCCAGGTGAATGTGAGGATGAATAAAGTAATAACTCCGACTGCAGCACACCATGCCATAATACTTGTAGTTGGTCGAAATCCAACGATCAAAGCTATTATTATAACTATACCGGTCGCAATAAGGTTTCGTACCAAGCTTGCTACTACATGACCTGTTATAACGTTCATGCTTCGAATGGGCATCGTTCGAAACCGATCAATAATTCCATTTGTCATATCTGTCGCCACATCAACCGCTGTACTCGATGATCCAAATCCCGCACATAATAAAATGATACCTGGAACCACATAATTTACATAATGACCACTCGGATCAATGGCACCTCCAAATACATAGGTGAATAAAAGCATAAGTATTATTGGAAGTAAAATAGCCATTATCAAAGCTTCTGTATTGCGTAAACTATGAAGTAAACTACGTCCAATAAAAACAGAATTGGTAACAAACAAAGAAGTTCTTTTAGTTGAAGACATCATCATTCTTCTCCTTATTCGAAGTTGTTAAAGCTAAAAATACATCGTCTAAACTTGGTCTGCGTATGTTAATGCGTGAATCCTCAGGTACCCTAGAAGACATTTTCTCAAGAATTTGTTTTATCTCATGAATACTTCCACTAGTTGAAATTTCATGAATCACTTCATCATCATTACTACGTATTTCCACCATCTCTCCGCCAATACGAGACTTCATTTCTTCTGGAGTACCATGGGCCACAATTCGACCATTCGAAATAACAGCAATCGTATCAGCCAGCTGATCGGCTTCTTCTAAATATTGTGTTGTTAGAAAAATAGTTACCCCCTCTTTTTCCAAGTCAAGTATGATATCCCATAATGCACGTCTACTACGTGTATCAAGTCCGGTCGTCGGTTCATCTAAAAACATGATTGGCTTTCGAACAACTAAGCTGACAGCAAGATCTAATCTGCGACGCATTCCCCCGGAATACATTCTTACTCTCTTACGGGCAACATCCTTTAAATCAAAATGTTCGATTAGTTCAATTGCTCGCGAACGAGATTCTAACCTTGTAAGTCCTGAAAGTCTCCCTATCATAAGTAGATTTTCCTCAGCGGTTAACATTTCATCGACAGCTGCAAACTGACCTGTAAGACTAATAGAGCGTTTCACTTCCTCCTTATTATTGACAATATCAAATCCCGCTATATATGCAGACCCTGCATCGGGAGCGAGTAATGTTGATAGAATGTTAATTAACGTAGTCTTACCCGCACCATTAGGTCCGAGTAGAGCAAAGATTTTCCCCTTAGGAACGGCTAGATCAATCCCCTCCAACACTCTCTGCTGACCAAATTTCTTTTGAAGACCTGTAATTTCAATCGCTAATTGACTCATACTCAAAGCCCTCCTGTTTTGCAAAAATATATTGTATACATCATAAACAGTTTATTGCATACACAGTATATTGCATATACAATTATTATGCAACCATAAATTTTTAAAATTTATGCCCAATTGCAAATCATGATAGTAATGTATATAGAAAAAATAAAAGATTAAACAGCTTATTTTTCATAGATTCGTAAGCTTTCAATAGGAGGAAAGTAGATTAATGAAGGATGATCAAAAGATTGAGAAAAAAGATGTGGAAAGCTTACCTTCAGGTGTAGCGATTAGCTGGGGTCTGGGAAAGCAGCCACAGAGAGGACCAAAACGGGAATTAAGCATAAACCAAATTGTTGAGGCTGCTATTACAATTGCAGACAAAGATGGACTTTCCGCTGTCTCAATGAGCAGAGTTGCTTCCTCTTTAGGATTCACAACGATGTCACTCTATAGATATATCCCAAGCAAGGATGACCTACTTCTACTTATGCAGGATGCAGTATGTAATATTCCTTTCCCTGATGATAGTGAGGAAAAAAATTGGAGGGAGAGAATGCGTGAGTATGTTAAGGTTACCATTGGAGTTTTCTGTGATCATCCATGGTATGGAGACATCCCAATCTCTGGAGTGCCCGTTACACCGTACAATCTACAACTAGTGGATAAAGCACTTCGGGCTATACGAGATCTTGACCTGAATGATTACGAAAAGCTATCTATCGTTCTTCTATTAAGCGGTTATGCACGTTCCTGCGGCTTAATTATGAAAGATATGAACAATGCACTTAAATCGGGTAAAAGCCCTAGTTCGTTTAGCGGTTTAGACTACAGTCACGCACTAAAAAAACTGGTCACACCAGAACGATTTCCAGACTTATACCCTGTTGTAATGTCAGGGGCTTACACCGAGGAGAATACAGAAGATAATACTGTTGGTGACGATTTTGATTTCGGTCTTGAACGGATTTTGGATGGAATTGAGCATTATCTTGATTCTAAAAAAAAAGGAAACCCCCATTTAAAATAAAAGAGTGTGGTGAATCTATTGTTTAAATTACTGTTAATTGAAGATGACGAAACTCTTTTTAAAGAAATTAAAAAGAGATTAACGGCGTGGTCATATGATGTTTATGGTGTGAGAGACTTTAATCAAGTGTTTCAGGAGTTTTCAGCTTTAAAGCCAAATTTAGTCATTATAGACATTCAATTGCCCAAATTTGATGGGTTTCATTGGTGCCGTATGATTAGGTCTCATTCAAATGTTCCAATTATTTTCTTATCATCACGTGACCATCCTTCTGATATGGTTATGTCTATGCAGCTCGGTGCGGATGACTTTATCCAAAAACCATTTCATTTTGAAGTACTTATTGCAAAAATACAGGCTGTCCTTCGCCGTGTATATAATTACAATACAGATCATATTATTACTCTTAAAACTTGGTGCGGAGCAACAATAGATTATGAGAAAAATATAGTTGAAAATGAAAAAGGTTCTATCGAGCTTACTAAAAATGAGATTGTCATTTTAAAACAATTAATTGAAAGAAAAAATAAGATCGTTAGTCGAGAAGAGTTAATTAAAAGGTTATGGGATGATGAACGTTTCGTCAGCGACAACACTTTAACAGTTAATTTAAATCGATTACGCAAAAAATTAGAAGAATTAGATTTAGGTCGATTTATTGAAACAAAAGTAGGGCAAGGCTATCTCGCGATAGAAGAGGAATCTATATGATTAAAAAATTTTTAATCGAAAGAAAAAGTTGGATCTCATTGTTTTTACTGCAGCAATTTTTAATCATCTTAATTGCATTACTTGATCCTACGATTTCTTTTTTGCCAATCCTCTATATTGTTTACTTATCGATGTTGATTTTTGTGATCTTCTTAATCACTCGCTACATAAAAGAAACAAGATTCTATAAAAGTCTAGAAGAATGGGAAAACCATCTCGATTTAGCTAGTATAAACGAACCAGATAGCCCTTTTGAAAAAATCATTATAAAAAGTCTAAATGATCAAACTGAACACTTAAAACAGGTAGCTTCTGAAAATCGTTTAATGTTAGAAAATGAAAAAGATGAGTTATTATCTTGGATTCATGAAGTAAAGACACCATTAACGGCTATGAATTTGATTATTGATCGATTAGATGACAAAGCACAAAAAGCCGATTTAACATATGAATGGATGAGAATTCACTTACTTTTAGATCAACAGCTTCACCATAAACGAATCTCATTTATTGAAAATGATTTATTTATAGAAATGGTAAACATAAAATCTTTAGTTTTCAAAGAAATCCAAGGTTTACAGTCATGGTGTATTCAAAAAGGAATCGGGTTCGACATTCAGCTCAAAGTCGTTGAGGTTCTTAGTGATGCCAAGTGGCTAGCATTTATCATTAGGCAGATCCTTACCAACGCAATTAAGTATAGTAATGCTTGTGACATCATCATTAAAAGTTATGAACATGATCATCAAGTTAACCTAGAGATTATTGACTTTGGCCGTGGGATTGATTCTAAAGATATTCCTAGAATCTTTGAAAAAGGATTTACATCAACAACTAAGCATTATGACAATTCTTCAACAGGCATGGGGCTATACTTAACAAAAAAAATAGCCAATTTTTTATTTATAAAGATACATGTGCAATCAAAGCTTAATGAAGGTACATCTTTTACCTTCACCTTTCCCAAAAGAAATGATTTCGTGAATACTATCGGCATGTGACAAAAATGTCACATGCTTTTCTTTTTTGTTCGCTTAATCAAAGGAAAAATATCTAGCCTCTTCTATATAATTGAGCTATTAAATAAAGGAGCTATAGATATGAATATTTTAGAAGCGAGGAAAATTTATAAAAGCTATGGGACGAAATTAAGAAAACATGACGTTTTAAGGGGGATTGATATTACCGTAGAAAAAGGAGAATTCGTTAGTATCATGGGACCATCAGGATCTGGAAAAACAACCCTGCTCAATGTCCTTTCATCAATAGATAAGGTAAGTAACGGAACAATCAAAATTAATGATATTGATATGACATATATGAAGGAAAAACAGTTAGCTGAGTTTCGAAAACAACATTTAGGATTTATCTTTCAGGATTATAACTTATTAGACACATTAACAGTGAAAGAAAATATCCTTTTACCGTTGTCTATCAAGAAAGTCCCTAAAAAAGAAGCAAATCACATATTTTCCGAGTTAGCTTCAGAGCTAGGAATCTATGAATTAAAAGATAAATATCCAAATGAAATTTCGGGTGGACAAAAACAACGGACTTCAGCAGCTAGGGCATTTATTCATGAACCAAGTATTATTTTTGCTGACGAACCGACTGGTGCCCTTGACTCTAAATCAGCTTCTGATTTATTAGAGAAGTTAAGTCAATTAAATGAAAAACGACAAGCTACAATTATTATGGTTACACATGATCCAGTAGCTGCAAGCTTTTCTAGCAGAGTGATTAGTATAAAGGATGGTCAAATCTATACACAATTAAATAAAGGTGAACAAAATAGACAAGAATTTTTTAAGGATATCATGAAAACTCAAGGTGTATTAGGCGGGATTCAATATGAGCATTAATTTTCTGATCTTCCGAAATATGAAGAAAAATATTAAAAATTACTATCTCTATGTTTTCGCTTTAATCTTTAGTGTTGCGCTCTTTTTTACGTTTGTCACCTTGAAATATGATCCATCCCTTGATGAAATAGAAGGCACTATGAAAGGTGCGGCTGCCATTCGTGCAGCATCCATTTTACTTATAGCTATTGTGGCCATCTTTCTTTTATATGCTAATAGCATCTTTATTAAAAGACGAAGTAAAGAAATTGGATTATTTCAGTTAATAGGATTAACAAAAACGAAAATAGTTTTCATTCTAAGCGCCGAAAACTTTATGCTCTATTTTAGCTCCTTATGGGTCGGAATATTTGTTGGTTTTTCTTTTTCTAAGTTTTTTATCCTGATTTTATTTAAAACTGTCGGTGTAAAGTCTATTGCAGCTCTACACTTTTCTAATCAAGCTCTTCTCCAAACACTTATCGTTTTTGGAGCTATCTATCTACTTATCTTGTTTATGAATTATATATTTATCAAAAGACAAAGTATACTCTCTTTGTTTCGGGTTAAATCGTCTACTGAGGAAAAGGTAAAGAAAATATCTCTTTTACAAATGATTATCGGTATCCTTGGAATCATTCTTATCCTATTCGGATACTATGTTTCCTCTATATTATTTAGTGGAACTTTTCCATCAATGATTAAGCTATTCCTCGCTATGACGTTAATTTTAGGAACCGTAATTGTTGGAACGTATCTTTTCTATAAAGGATCAGTCAGTTTTCTATCAAACATTATCAGAAAAAGGAAAGACGGTTATTTGAACATACGTGAGGTTTTATCTCTTTCCACGATTATGTTTCGCATGCAATCCAACGCGTTATTACTAACCATTATTACAACCGTTTCAGCACTTGCCATTGGTTTATTATCCTTAAGCTACATTTCATATTACTCTGCTGAAAAGTCTGCTTCTCAAAACGTAGCTTCTGACTTTGCACTAACAAATAAAAAAGATGCAGAGAAATTTGAAGGTGCATTATATGAGCATGATATTAAATATGATAAAAAGATTGTTGAAGTCATTCAGACGAAGGTCAATATAAAACAAATAGCAAACAAAGACTTGAGTGATTTTACAAAAGAAACAGATTGGATCACCCTTCCTGTTGTAAGTGATGAATCTGTTGAAGGAATTGACTTGCCTTCTAATCAAACCATTTTCACAGGTTATAATGATTTTCAACGGAAATTTATGAGTCTAAAACATTCAGGGAATATTCAAATGGAAGGAAAACATAAAAACATCTCCTTAACCTATTCTGGTTTAAGGAAGGATTACATTATTTCCTACCATTTCACCGACTTGGGACTGCCCGTAGCCATTGTGGATAAAACCGTGTTTGAACGCTTGAAAAAGGATATCGATCCAATTATCCAAAAAAAATCATCCGTCTATTTCGGAATAAATATAGTAAATCAGGAACAGCTAAAAGAGGCAAATGGTCTATTTAACAAAGCTAATTATCCTATTAGTCAGGCCGCTTCACGTGTTGATATGACCGACAATCAGAAGAAAAATATGGGCCTAGTTTTGTTTATTGTTAGCTTCTTAGGTCTAACCTTTCTTATCACTTCAGGATGCATCCTTTATTTTAAACAAATGGACGAGAGTGAGGATGAAAAAGCTAATTTCACCATCTTAAGGAAGCTTGGTTTCACACGGAGGGACTTGATTCAAGGCATTCAATTGAAACAAATCTATAACTTCGGTATTCCATTACTTATTGGGCTCTTCCATAGTTACTTTGCCGTCCAATCAGGCTGGTTTTTATTTGGAACAGAGATTTGGACACCAATGATTATTGTTATGATCATATATACAGCCCTCTATTCTATTTTTGGAATCCTCTCAGTCTTTTTTTACAAAAAGGTTATTCAATCAGCATTATAAAATAGCCAAAAAGCTCTATTATTATCTAGAGCTTTTTGGTAATTGTAAATATAATGGTTTGAGTTAAATCATTTAATTATCATCATTGTTTCTTATGGCTTGTATTTGACCGAATCGGTTAAAATAAGGGACCTTGTCCTTCTTAATCCATCTAATTACTATATGGAAGAAAATAATAACCCATAATACACCTGAAAGGAAAACTACCCCAATTACAAAAAGATTGACAAGAAGATCATTCCCCATATATTTTGAAAATATTCTTGGCAAAGCTGAACCTAATAATGGCATATAAACAATAATGTAACGACGAATGAAGCTTCCCCACCAATTTCCTTTAACCGGCAACAATTTCATGCGAACAACTTTTGAACCAATTGTGGTTCCTTTCCAAGAAACAGGGATAATGACCATAAGAATAAAGAAAACTATTGCAAATAAAACCTCTTCAATAATTACTCCCGGTCTCTTAAACAATCCGAAAATAAAATTTGTAATTGCTCTTGCAAATATAATATTTAAAATCACTTCAAACAATTGAGCACCGAAAGTGGCGATCTTTTGTTTATTAAAGAAATGATTTTGCTCCTCAAGAGTTTTCCTGGACGGAATCAGCGCTAAAAACATAGGTGCGAATAAGAATCCAAGTACCGTTCCAAAAGTGTTAGTTATTAAATCATCTACATCAAAAATGCGATAAGGGCATTTAAATAATCCAAAAATAGCCGTTCTTTGAGTAAACTCAAAGAACAATGAAACACAAAATCCAATTAGAGCAGCAAATATCCATCCCATCTTCTTCTTAAAAAAGTACCTCAAATAAACGCCTAAAGGGAATAAAAGCAAAATATTAAAAAACATTTGATAGAACGCCCGTGCAGTTAATAAATCTATATAGCTTGATGGCACAGCCCAATTTACACTCGTTTCACGCTTAATATCTCGAAGAAATTGAAAAGGACGAAGTTGAGTGAAAGTTGCACCCGGTTCAATGGCAACACAATTATTACGGACACTAGGTATTGGAAAAACAACCAAAAAGCAGGCACTTAATCCATATAGGATAAAGCTTAAAATGAGGAATGTTTTCCAAAAACTAAAATATCCATACTTTCGATATTGATAAATCGTCCATGGGAGCGTTAAAAGAAACGCTATAAAAAAACAAATAATAACTGCGATTAAAATTGGCATTACATATGCTTGCATTTTACTCTCCTTCCAAAAAACCATTAAAAAATCAAAGAAAAAAGAGCATTTAAGTATGCTCCACTTTGTAAACCATCATAATTGAATCTAACATTTTTATCAATTTTTACTATTTTTTTGTTTCTTTTCGAACTACAGGTGCTACCTCAGTTGCTAATCGCTCAATGTTATCCGCCACTTTTTTAAATGGCATTCCACCTATGTCCATTTGAGCAATAAAGCGTTGATGACCAAATAACTCATATTGCTGCAAGATGTTTTCGATGATTTGCTGCGAACTTCCTACAAATAGAGCTTTTTCAGCAATATCTTCTTTACCTATTTTATCGAAAGGATTGTACCCCCAATAACTTAAATGATAAGGAACAAACTCTTCCCTTGCTTGCTGAGTTGTTTCAGATAAATAGACATGCCCTGTTACTCCAACCTTTAAATCTTCTTGTGAGTGACCAGCTTGAATAGCTGATTGCCTATATATATCAATAAACGGCTTAAATTGCTTTGTATTCCCATCAAGTATCACAAGCACTAAACCAGTGCCTAATCTACCTGCTCGTGCGGCACTTTCTGAACTTCCTCCTACTCCAATCCATAGTGGAATATTTTTTTGGATAGGTCTCGGTGATATTTCGGCATCAAATAATTCAGAACGAAAACGACCCTTCCAAGAAATTTTTTCTTGAACATTGAGCTTCCTAAACAACTCAATATTCTCTTCAAACAATTCATCATAGTGAGCTAAATCGTATCCAAACAAAGGAAAAGACTCTATAAATGCTCCTCTCCCTGCAATGATTTCTGCACGTCCATTTGATAAAAGATCAAGTGTTGCAAAATCTTCAAATAGACGAACAGGGTCAACAGTGTTTAGTACCGTCGTAGCACTGGTTAATTTAATTCGTTTTGTCACCTGTGCAATAGCAGATAAAACAATAGGTGGTGCTGATATTGCATAGTCTAATCGATGATGCTCTCCAACACCAAAAATATCCAAACCTGCTTCATCAGCAAGCTTTGCTGCTTCAACAATTTCTTGTAAACGCTGCTTCGAACTGATGGTAATCCCAGTATGTGGATTGGGACGTAAATCTGCTAATGAATAGATCCCAATTTCCATACTAGAATGTTCGATTGAGGAATCTCCCTTCATCTGATTCTCTCCTCCAAAAATTTTTTCATCATTTTATAGGAGTGATTTTATGATGAATCACCCATTTCACAAAATATTTGTGGACATATATGAATTACATTTATTCATCGGGGTCGTTATAACTTCCAGTTAATAACGATCCACTAATATCATATTCTGTGTCTCTAGATGGGTGCTGATAAAACAATGTCAGAGTTGATAGACAGATAGATGCTTTATCTACTTCTAGATATGAAGAACCTCGATATATGCTAATATTATGATTTACACTTGTTTACTTTCTAGTATCTCTACAAACTTAGTTGAAGCTGGTGATAGAGGGACACTTTTTAAATAACATACTCCTATTGCTCTCTTGGGAATTTCCTCTATTAGTTGTACTTTATGTAATAATCCTTTGTTCAAATAATCCTGTGAAAATTCCTTCGTTACACATGCAATCCCTAAATTTATTTTTGCAAACTCTAATAATAAATCATGAGATCCTAACTCAAATTCTGAAGAAAGCTTTATTCCCTTCGATAATAAGTGATCCTCCACATACTGTCTTGAGATGGATTTCGGTTCAAGTAGGATTAATGGCAACTTTATTAGTTCATCATAGCTTAATGGCTGTGATATTTGCTTCATGTAGCTCTTCCCGCAAACAAAAATATCGTGGATATCAATAAGGGGCCTTATTTCTAATGCTGGATCTTTTAGTGGAAGATTACATATTGCGAGATCAACCTCGCCTGATTTTAATATTGAACAAATTTCTAATGTTGTCCCATTCACCATTCTAAACTTAATATTTGGATATTGGTTATGAAACGCTTCTAAATATGGGAGTAAAAAAAATCTAGCAATTGTATCTCCTACACCAATTTTTAATTCTCCAGTCGTTAAATCCTTAAATTCTAAAATTTTCTCTTCTCCTACATGGATTAAATTAATTGCAGAATTAACATACTCAAATAGAAGACTCCCTTCATTTGTTAAAGAAACCCCTTTAGGGGTCCGATTAAAAAGACGTGTATCTAATTCTCTTTCTAATTGCATGATCGCTTGACTAACAGCTGGCTGTGTCATATAAAGATCTTTTGCTGCCTTAGAAAAGCTTTGCTTTTTTCCCACTTTACAAAATATCTTGTATAAATCAAGTTTACTTATCATATAACTACTCCTTATACCCATCATTACATCTATTAATTTCACTTATATCATTATTCAAGTGTATAGTACAAGTAGGTACTTATTCTAAATAATGATTAGGGGCGATTATTTTGGAAAGAGTAGTTGGAACAGTTGTTAGAGGACTTCGTTGTCCGATTATCAACCAAGGTGACAATATTGAGGAAATTGTTGTAAATAGTGTTTTAAAAGCATCTGAAGTTGAGGGTTTTAAAATTAATGATCGAGACATCGTTACTGTAACTGAATCGATCGTTGCCCGTGCTCAAGGAAATTATGCGACAATCGACCAGATCGCCAAAGATGTTCATGCAAAATTTGGGGATGATACCATTGGTGTGATCTTTCCTATTTTAAGCCGCAACCGTTTTGCTATTTGTCTTCGCGGAATTGCAAAGGGAGCAAAAAAAATAATTCTAATGCTCAGCTATCCATCTGATGAAGTGGGAAACCACTTAGTAGACTTAGACATGCTTGATGAAAAAGGTGTCAACCCTTGGACAGACGTATTAACAGAAAACCAATTCAGAGATCTTTTCGGACATAACAAACATACCTTTACTGGTGTTGATTATATTGATTATTATAAATCATTAGTTGAAGAATACGGAGTAGAATGTGAAGTCATCTTCTCTAATAATCCGAAAACTATTTTGGAATATACAAAAAATGTTCTTACTTGTGATATCCATACAAGATTCAGAACAAAAAAAATACTT
Organism: Heyndrickxia sporothermodurans; assembly: GCA_018333075.1. Taxonomy (GTDB): domain Bacteria; phylum Bacillota; class Bacilli; order Bacillales; family Bacillaceae_C; genus Heyndrickxia; species Heyndrickxia sporothermodurans_A. The sequence goes on from BORH01000009.1 coordinate 115,143, forward strand.
AAATCTAATGGTGGAGAAAAAGTATACAGTCTCGATAATATTTTATCAGAATCAATAGATGGCAGTGGCTGCAACGAGTCGTACGGTCTGCTTGGATCTAATAAGTCAACTGAGCATAGCGTAAAACTTTTCCCACGCAATTGCCAGCCTATTGTTGATAACATCCAACAAATGCTTAAAGAAAAGACCGGAAAAAATGTTGAAGTAATGATTTATGGCGATGGAGCCTTTAAGGATCCAATCGGTAAAATATGGGAATTAGCTGATCCGGTTGTATCACCAGCTTATACATCAGGACTTGACGGTACTCCAAATGAAGTCAAGCTTAAATATCTTGCTGATAACAACTTTGCTCATTTAAAAGGAGAAGAGCTGAAGCAAGCGATATCTCAGTACATTAACAACAAAGAATCCGATTTGACTGGTGCCATGGAGGCTCAAGGCACTACACCGAGAAAACTCACTGACCTCATCGGATCATTATCCGATTTAACTTCAGGAAGCGGTGATAAAGGAACACCGATTATCTTTATTCAAGGATATTTTGACAACTATACAAAATAAACGTTTTCAATAATGGGCTGCCTTAAAACAGCCCATTATTATTTTAATGAATGGTTTAAACCACTAGTCTAAAACAGTTATTTTTTATAATCTAGCAAACAAAAATGGATAGCCTTTTCGACTATCCACCAGAACCCTCACCACTTAATTGTTTTTTTATAGTGAAAGGCCCTTTTCTAAAATTGTAAGCGATTCATTAATTGCATCTAGAAAATCTATATCTTGATTTTGGGCATAATAAGATAGCATAGCAGCTACTGCACCAACAAATGCTCCAGAAAAAGTGAGGACAAATAAATCATTTCGTGCACGGCCGACACGTTCAGCTACTAATTCAGTAATCATGCTAGCATTATTCATAACCTGATTAAGTGCGACTGCACGAAGTTCAGGAATCGACATACTAAACTCAATACGCTCCCGAATCAAATCTTTCTCCTCATCGGGAATATTAACAAAAACCTCTGACACTGCCTCTCTAAGTGCTTGGATTGGACTAAGTTCAATAGGCTGTCGTTTATAGGCTTCTATAATAATAGGATCATAACCATCCTCAAAAACTACTGATTCCTTCGTTGGAAAGTACCTAAAAAAAGTACTTGGAGATACTTCAGAAATTTCTGCAATTTGTTCTACTGTTGTTGCTGCATAGCCCTGCTCACGAAATAACCGTAATGCGTTTTGTTGAATAGTAGCTCGGGTCTTCATCTTTTTACGTTCCCGAAGGCTTATTTTTGGTTCATCTTGTGAAGCCAATTGTCAACACTCCTATTTTCCATACATTATCTTAAACTAAAGAGTATTTCTATTATATAGTTTACAATTTATTAGTTGCGTACACAATATTGGATATTAGGAGACATTTTTTTCTTCAACAACCGTCATTTTTTGAGGTAAAAATATCCATGTTAGCATAATTCCAAGGATAGCCAACCCACCACACAACCAGAGCATGCTGTTCATTCCATAAACAAACGCACTTTGTACCGAATCAAGTAGTATTGTTGATTTAAGCTGGTGAGCAATTTCTACACCTGCAGAGGCACTTTGCTTCACTGTATCAGTCATTGAAGCAGGTAGTCCACTAAGATTTAAGTGATCACGATAATTTGAATTCAGTGCAGTTCCAAGAAGTGCAACACCAATTGAACCGCCAACTTGACGCATTGCCATAATTAAAGCAGAACCAACGCCACTCCTCTCAGCAGAAAGTTCTCCCATAGCTGAATCCATTACCAAAGGCAGTGCAAATCCTAAGCCAATACCAGAAATAGATATCCAAAAGGCGGCAAATCCATAATGAGTTTGCACATTTGTAGTAGCTCCAATTACAAGTCCAGTTGCTAGAAAAATAAAACCAATCGAAACAAGCATTTTCGCACCTAATCGAGTGGCAAATTTGTCAGCCAATTTCGCTCCAACAATTAATCCACCAATCATTGGCAGTAAACGAATTCCAGTTCCAAATGTATCGGCTCCACCTACTGCCTGGAAATATTGAGGCATGCCAAACAATAACCCAAACAATGCAAAGGAAATAATTGTTGCCAATATCGCTCCCCAAGTAAAGCTTGCTGAACGGAACAATGATAAATCAATCAATGAATTCTTTGATTTTTGCTGCCATAGAATAAATCCAAGCAATACAAGAACCCCTATAATTAAGGAAAGTATTACCTCCGTGTTACTCCATCCCTTTTCGCCAGCTCTTATTACTCCATATGTAATACATACGAGTCCAATACTGGATGTTGCGACTCCAAGTATATCCAATTTAGGTTTAGATGTGCTTCGAGACTCTGGCATGATAAAAGTGACAGCCAGTATAGCTACAATTACAAATGGAATATTGATTAGGAAAACTGAACCCCATTGATAGTGATTGAGTAACCATCCTCCTACAATCGGTCCTAGTGGTATTCCAAGCATATTGGCAGTAGCCCATATCATCATCGCTTTCGTCCGTTCACTTTCCGAGAAGAGTACAGGGAGCACCGACATAGACAATGGAATTAAGAAAGCTGCTCCTAGTCCAAGAATGGCACGCATTCCAATTAACATCTCTGGAGTGTTTGAGTAAGCACAGCCAATTGAGGCAACTCCAAATAAGATTAAAGCAATTAACAATAACTTCTTACGTCCAAATCGGTCCCCTAGCATCCCTGCAGGCAATAAAGCAGCTGCTAATACGAGATTATACGAATTTGCAAACCATTGAAGCTCACTCATGGAGGCATGTAATTCTGTTGCTAAAGTAGGCAATGCTACATTTAAAACGGTCATATCTAGACCTACAGCTAGTAAACCAAAGGATAAAGCACCTAAAACCCACCATTTTCGATTTATGCTTGCTTTCAAGATTATCCACCCTTCCATCAAATTTGACACTAACATCAATTTGAATGTTTATTTTTAATGATAGTTTATTTAAAATGAAAGTTACTGTCAATGTTAAAAAAAAAAAAAAAAAAAAAAATCCTAACCCTTATGCCTAAAATCAATACACCGGCTAGGGTCAGGTGATTCAAATTTTTTATAAAAATCTCGTCTCTTATTATTTTTAACTAGTATGTAAAAAGGTTCTATCCATGATTAGACAGAACCTTTTTATCACTAATGAAATCTATGTTAAACAATAGTCATTCAATAATGTAAAGAAAATTATTTGACCAAACTTCATATCCTATAAGTTTTTAAAACGAAAAAATAAATATAAAAGATAAATTTCTTAATAATTGTTTTACTTTATACATTAGATACTTCATTTAAATGACTCAAGTATACTACTAAATTTATGACCCTTGTTAAGCCACATTACATTGAAGAAATTTATGTTATTATTCTACTGCTCTTGAATTTGAATTGGATCCCATGTTCCAAAAGCTAAAGATCACTGTGATAGCACCAAGAATGACACTTGCCCATACTTCTCCATTTGATAACGAATAGATAAACGGAAACACGATAAACCAAACACCAGTAATCACAGTAATCCAGCTTTGCCAAGAATTCCACCCAGGATTATTATAACCCCATAACGCAACAATCGCTTGAATAGCCCCTAAAATAACACTTGACCACAAAGCTCCTGAATCATCACTAAACCCAATAACCCAAGGTGCGATAATAAACCAGACACCAATTAATGCATTTAATGTACTCCTTGTTTTCATCTTTTCACCTCCTAGAATGATTAGAAATCCTTAAAGATTTCTTTGATAAATTATATGCATCAATGGTTAAATATTTTCAAAAATGTACGTATTAGTACAAACCCAATTTTTTTACATTATAAAATAAAGAATGTAATGTATAAGACCTAATGGAGAGAAGATACTTTTAGCTAAAAGCTTTAAAAAAGCATGTAAATGTGGATTTTGTGTTTAGCTGTCTCAACATTTGGATAGCTTGATGACGAAGACTTAATTACAGCTATTCCTGGTTTAGTTGTAGAATTAACTCATAGTTGTACAAGCAGAATTAAAAAATATAAACTTAACTAATCTCTTTATTTACAATTTAAAAAACTGATAGAAGATAGGGGATAAAATTTATAGCAGAAGGATGAAACGATTTGAAAAAGCTAGTTAAACTATTACATTTTTTCTTTCTATATTTTTGTATTAGTTTAATCATATCTTGGTTAATTGTAGATGCTCACCATAATTATAGCGGTAAGTTAATTGCTATTTGAGCATAAGTGAAATCACTGTAATTGTAATTAAAATAATTATTTTAACGATGACAATGTATATTCGTAGCCTAATTGATAAAAAATTCTACACTATTAAATTTAAATTATTGTATTTTACTATCTTTATTCTTTTAACTACTATACTTGTAGCTAAACTGACATTACTATAAATAAAAAAAGCTTATTCATATAAGACGAATAAGCTTCTAAATTCACTAAAATGATTGTTGTTTTTAGTTTCTTATTTAAATAAAATAAACATGCTCTAATACATATTTACCATTTTTTAATTGGTTAAATTTAAAATAAACTGTAACTTCACCATAAGCATCAAAGTTTTTTGGTCGGAAATTATATGAAAATGTCGCAAAGCTTTTTCCTTTATATGTATTATTGACTTTCACTTGCGAAGTTGTAACTTTTTTTAAAGCCTTAGAATAAATAGAAAGTGTTTTTTTCGAATTAGCTTTTCTCATTCCCTTTACTTTTTTACTATAATTATCCCTTACATATTTGCGGCCAAGTAAATAGTTTGTTTTCGTATGCTCAGCTACATGTTTGTTTACATATGAATTGAATGAACTTGTTTTACCTGTATTAAGAGAATTACCATAGATTTTTACAAGCTTAGCAACTTCGGGCTTTAATTCGCTTGTCACTTTTTTCATGCTAAATTTCTTAGGGAAAGTTAGTACTCCTTTTTTCGATACAGTAGCAGCTTGTGTAACTTTGGTAGATTTAGTCGTTAACTGCGCTTTATTTGTTGCAGCATTAGCCTCTGCTCCCGCTCCTATTGATCCAACTAAAAGGCTGCATGCGATTAATGTTGACATGATTATACCTTTTTTTAGTTTTTTTCTTTGTTGTCTCATCAAAATTCCCTCGCTTCTATTTTCTTTGACAAATAGATATATATTTTCTAAATATATCCACACCAACTAATTTTATCATATTAAATCCATAATTCGGATTTATCTTTCAAAAAACGGTATAATATTCCTAAGTTTCTTGATTAAAATAGTTAAATTTATCTAGTTCCTTTTAATTATCAAAAGGGATTGAGAAAAATGAAGAATGACACCCAAAGTACCGATTAATTGAGGAGTCTTAATGTGGAGCGTAATTAATCTAGCTTTGGTTGATGGACGAGTAAAAATTGCTTAAATAAATTTTATTAAGGAAGAAGAAAATGCTTTGCTTTAAATAGGTGAACAAGCATAGGGGTCAAAACTTTACTAATATAGTAATCAAAAAAAATAGGGACAAGAAACCTGTCCCCTTGTCCCTATTTGCACTTTTCGAATAGTCCTTTTTCTTTAAGAACTTTAATTAATGTTTCTCCCATTACTGATGGAGTTTCTGCTACTTCAATACCGCATTCATTCATTTTGCGAATTTTTTCTTCTGCTGTTCCTTTTCCGCCAGATATAATTGCTCCTGCATGTCCCATTCGTTTTCCTGGGGGTGCAGTGCGTCCGCCGATAAATCCGACTACAGGTTTGGTCATATTGGCTTTCACCCATTCAGCAGCTTCTTCTTCTGCAGAACCGCCAATTTCCCCAATCATAATGACTGCGTATGTTTCTGGGTCTTCATTGAATGCCTTTAAAACATCGATAAAATTTGTACCGTTTACCGGATCACCACCGATCCCCACTGCAGTTGTTTGTCCAATTCCAGCTTGAGTTAGTTGATGAACCGCTTCATAGGTTAAAGTTCCAGAACGAGATACAACTCCCACATGACCTTTCTTATGTATATATCCTGGCATGATACCAATCTTACACTCATCCGCACTAATAACACCAGGGCAGTTAGGACCTATAAGACGTGTCTTCTTGCCTTCCATATAACGTTTTACTTTAACCATGTCTAATACAGGAATATGTTCAGTAATACAGATTGTAAGATCAAGCTCGGCCTCAACTGCTTCTATAATAGCATCTGCTGCAAATGGAGCAGGAACATAAATGACTGAAACTGTAGCACCGGTAGCTTCAACTGCTTCTTTTACTGTATTGAATACGGGAACTCCTTCTAGTTCATTACCACCTTTACCAGGAGTAACTCCACCAACAATTTTTGTACCGTATTCAAGCATTTGTTTTGTATGGAATAGTGCAGTTGAACCTGTTATCCCTTGAACAATGACTTTTGTATCTTTATTAATAAATACACTCATGTCAAATTCCCCTTTCTGATATCTTAGTTCCAATACCAAGTCCCTTAAGGACATAGGACAATCCTTTCCAAAAGCGTCCAAGGCCTGTCCTATGCATGTCGGGACTGACTAAGGCGTTTCACTTTCACATTAACCTACTAATGAAACAATTTTTTGGGCTCCGTCAGCCATTGATTCAGCTGCAATAATGTTAATATCTGATTCAGCTAGAATTTTCTTGCCTAAGTCAACATTTGTCCCTTCTAAGCGAACAACTAAAGGTACGTTTAAGCCGATTTGTTTTGCTGCTTCGACAACACCTGTTGCAATGACGTCACACTTCATAATTCCACCAAAGATATTAACGAAAATACCTTTTACATTGTGATCAGAAAGGATGATTTTGAATGCTTCCGTTACCTTTTCAGCTGTAGCACCGCCTCCAACATCTAGGAAATTAGCAGGTTCACCTCCGTAGTGCTTTACAATATCCATTGTGGACATCGCTAACCCCGCACCATTAACCATACAACCGATATTTCCATCTAAAGCGACATAACTTAAATCATGTTTAGAAGCTTCGATTTCCTTTGCATCCTCTTCCTCCAGATCGCGAAGATCCATTATGTCATTGTGACGGTATAGTGCATTTGAGTCGAAATTTAATTTGGCATCCAACGCCATTACTTTCCCATCACCTGTGACAACAAGTGGATTAATTTCAGCGATTGAGCAATCCTTATTAATAAAAGCATTGTATAAGCCCATCATAAATTTAACAGCTTGACCAACGAGCCTGCTTGGTATATTAATATTAAATGCTATTCGGCGTGCCTGGAATGCGGTCAATCCAACTACAGGATCAATTTCTTCCTTGAATATTTTTTCTGGTGTTTTTTCAGCAACTACTTCAATTTCCGTTCCGCCTTCTTCAGAAGCCATTAAAACAACACGTGATGTTGCACGATCTAAAACTAAGCCGATATAGTACTCTTTTTGGATATCACAGCCTTCTTCAATCAGTAACCGTTTAACCTCTTTTCCTTCAGGACCTGTTTGATGCGTAACAAGCGTTTTGCCTAATATTTCATTTGCATAATGCCGAACTTCCTCCAAGTTTTTGGCAACCTTAACACCACCAGCCTTACCACGGCCACCAGCATGGATTTGTGCTTTAACTACACAAACTTTTGATCCAAGTTCTTTTGCAGCTTCTACTGCTTCATCAACAGTAAAAGCTACCTTTCCGTTTGGAACCGATACGCCATATTGTCTTAGGACTTCTTTTCCTTGATATTCATGGATATTCATATTTTGCCTCCTAAAAAGTATGACTTTTTATTCTTATGCTTCTAAAAGTAATTTTTCTGGATCTTCAAGCAGTTGTTTTATTTTCACTAAAAATCCAACAGCTTCTTTTCCATCCACAATACGGTGGTCATACGAAAGTGCTAAATACATCATAGGTCGAATTTCTATCGTTCCATTGTCTACAGCTACAGGTCGATGTTGAATAGAATGCATACCCAAAATTCCAACCTGAGGAGCATTTAAAATTGGTGTAGATAATAATGAACCGAATGTACCACCATTGGTAATTGTGAATGTACCACCCTGTAAGTCAGATAATGCAAGTTTGGATTCTCTTGCTCTCAATGCTAATTGACTAATCTCCCTTTCTATTTCAGCAAAGTTCAATCGGTCAGCATCCCTTACTACTGGAACCACTAAGCCTTCATCCGTAGAAACAGCAATTCCAATATCATAGAATTTCTTAACGACCATTTCATTCCCTTGGATTTCAGCATTTAATAGCGGATAACTTTTTAAAGCACTCACAACAGCCTTTGTAAAAAATGACATAAATCCTAGTTTCACATCATGTTCTTTAAGGAATGTATCTTTTCTTTTCTTTCTTACATTCATAACAGCAGTTAAATCTACTTCATTAAATGTTGTTAAGATTGCAGCAGAATGCTGGACTTTCACAAGATTTTTGGCAATGGTTGCACGACGGCGAGACATTTTTCTTCTTTCTACAGGCTTGCTGCTTATTTCAGCCGTTTGTGGATTGGCTGTTTTTTGCGGTTCTGTATTTGAAACTGAACGATCTTCAGGTACATAGTTCGCTACATCTTGTTTTCGTACTCTTCCTAATGGATCTAAAGCAACTACATTTTGTAAATCAATCCCTCTCTCTCTCGCTAATTTCCTTGCTGCAGGAGAAGCAATTACCTTGCTTGAGGATTCAGTAGCTGATTCTACAGCAGGCGCCACTTCTGGAGTTGCTTTGTCTTCAACCACTTTTTCTTCACTTACTTGTAATGCAGAACTGCTTGCGTCATTTTCATCAATGATCGCAATCGTTTCTCCAACATTTACAGTATCGCCTTCATTTTTTAATGTTTCTTTTAATACCCCACTAAACTCAGAAATAACTTCTACATTTACTTTATCTGTTTCCAGCTCTATTATATAATCGCCTTTTGAAACAGTATCACCAGGTTGTTTCAGCCATTGGGCAATGGTACCTTCTGTAATGGATTCAGCTAATTGTGGAACGACTATTGCTGCCATCTTCTTTACACATCCTTTTAAAAATATGTTAAATTTCCATTGGTTTGACATTTTCAAATAATCTATAGCAATAACACCTAAATATTTGCCCCTTCTTTTGCTTTCTTATCAGTAGGTGTTAAGGCTTCATTTATAATTCTTTGTTGTTCATTCTTATGGATCATTGGATCACCCTCAGAAGGGCTGGACATTTCTGGTCGGCCATTATAGGAAACCTTAATATGATCGGGCACTAAAGATTGTAATTTTGGGACAATATAGCTCCATGCACCCATATTTTTTGGTTCTTCCTGTGTCCAGATCACTTCTTTTAGATTTTTATATTTGCTAATCAAGCTTCTAATTTGTTCCACTGGGAAAGGATATAATTCTTCAACTCTAATAATATCTAACCAGTTGAAGGTTTTTGAATCTGCCACATAATCTCCTAGTTCAACTGCGAGTCGACCTGTACAGAAAACAATACGCTCTACTTGATCTGGTTTAATTCCTAGCCCTGGTTGTTCAATAACCTCTTGGAATTGACCATTTGTAAATTCTTCTAAATATGCTCCAGCAGATGCATGACGTAGTAAGCTTTTTGGTGCCATTAAGACTAAAGGCCTTACCTCATCAGTATTTAGTATCGCTGCTTGTCTTCTTAAAATATGAAAATATTGAGCTGAAGAAGACAAATTCGCAACCGTCCAGTTATTCTCAGCTGCTAGTTGAAGGAAACGTTCTAATCTAGCACTAGAGTGTTCTGGTCCTTGACCTTCATAGCCGTGTGGTAATAAAACAACCATTCCTGATTTTTGACCCCATTTGGATTGTCCAGCAGATATAAATTGGTCTATGATAACTTGTGCACCATTTGCAAAATCACCAAATTGCGCTTCCCAAAGGACGAGTGTTTCAGGAGAAATAACATTATAACCGTACTCAAAACCTAGTATAGATACTTCTGAAAGTGAACTATTGTGAACAGCAAAGGATGCATTGGAAGTACTAATTTTATGCAATGGGCAATATTTTTCACCCGTTTTTTCATCTGATAAAACAATATTTCGGTGGGAGAATGTACCTCTCTCAGAATCTTGTCCAGTTAATCGAATCGGTGTACCATCCTTCAATATTGTTGCAAAAGCTAATGCTTCCGCATGTGCCCAATCTATTGTTCTTTTTTTCTCAAAAACTTCTAGTCTACGATTCAATATTTTTTGTAGCTTTCCGAACACATTGAAGCCTTCAGGCCATTCTAGAAGCTCAGAATTAATATTGGTTAATGTCTCTTTATCGACAGTAGTATCTACTTTTGGCATTTCAAGATGATTTTCAGCCTGTAATTCCACAATCGAACGAACTTCTGCATGCTCTTTACTTATATTTTTATACGCCTCATCAATCTTCGATAGTACATTGGCTTCAATATCTTTTATTTGATTGTCTGTCATTGATTTTTCATCTAGTAATTGTTGCTTATAAACAGCTGTAATCGTTGGATGCTTACGGATAATGTTATATGTTACTGGATTTGTAGCCATAGGCTCATCCATTTCATTATGTCCCAATCTTCGATAACCAATTAAATCAACTAATACATCTTTATTAAATGTTTGACGATATTCGAATGCTAAACGCATAGCCTTCAAGCTCGCCTCTGGTGCATCAGCATTGACATGCAAAATAGGGATGGAGTAACCCTTCGCCAAATCACTGGAATATCTAGTAGATCTTGAATCTTCACTCTCTGTTGTAAAGCCAATGCGGTTATTCGCAATAATATGAATGGTTCCACCTGTATGATAAGCTTTCGTTCTTGAATAATTTAAGGTTTCTGCCACTACACCTTGGCCAGGAAAAGCGGCATCTCCATGAACTAATAGGGCAAGTGCTTTTGATACATCTTGTTTCGGATAGCCTTTTTCAGAACAATCGTCTTGTGCTGCTCTTGCATATCCTTCTACTACTGTACCTGCAAATTCCAAATGGCTTGGGTTATTTGCTAATGTGACTTTAATTTTTTTATCTTGGATATGTCTGTTCTTTACTGCCCCCATGTGATACTTAACATCACCTGTGCTACCCTTTGTTTCAAAAAAGTCAGGATTATCGTTCACCCATTTTGAATGTTGAAATTGTGAAAAAATTCCTTCGTACGGTTTTTCTAATACATGTGCAAGGACATTTAGTCTGCCTCTATGTGCCATAGAGATCATTACATTTTCAATTCCATCTTCTGCTGATAAAGAGACTAATTCTTCGATAGAAGGAACCAGCGTTTCTAATCCTTCAACAGAGAAACGTTTTTGCCCAACATACGTTTTTTGAATGAATTGTTCAAATCCCTCTGCTTTATACAAGCTAGCTAAAAGATCGGCCTTTTTTTCAGTTGAGAATGGCAATGCATAATCATTATTTTCTACTTTGCTTTGAAGCCATAGTCTTTCTTCTGGTTCAACATGCTGAATTTCAAAACCAATATGTCCGGTATATACTTCTGATAAATAATGAATAGCAGCTAACCCATCTGATAATTGTCCCTTTTTCTCTGGGCAAATAATTTCTGCTGGGATTTCCCTTACATCTTCTTCTGTTAAACCATAGTAAGACAAAGTGAGTAAATCTGAAGGAGCTTGTTTTTCTAATGGATAAATATTTGCTTGTAAATGACCATTTGTGCGAATATTTTCAGCTAGTTTCAAAACGTCGACAAGCTTCTTCATTTTATTCATAACGAATACTGGTGAAGACCCTTGTTCTTCTTTATTTTCGGTTATATCTAATTGGGGTTCTCCCCATGCCACAAATAGTCCTTGTAAGCTTTCATCAACTAAATCCGCATTAGTCAAATACAAATCATACTGTTCTAACAAATAACCTAAGTTAGGTCCAGAAACACCATGCCATGAGCTAGTTGTGTTATTCATACCTTTACATCCCTTTCTATTAAGTTAACTATTATTGAATTTTTCCTCACTCTTAGAGCAAACCTACCCATTGCCAGTACGTTAAGCTGAAAATGACAATTAATATATAACCTATGAGAGTAATTGGAATACCAGATTTCAAAAGGTCTTTTGTCGTAAATGCACCTGTTCCATATGCAAGCATATTTTGTGGAGCACTTACCGGTAATAAAAATCCAAAGCTTACAGCAAATTGTTGAATTAATACAAGCCCTGGTCCATTAAAGGACGTTGGTTCCATTGACATCACAAGCGCAATAACAATCGGAATGAAAGCTGAAGATAAGCTTGTTGCACTGGCAAAACCTAAATGGATTAAAATATTAAACAAGGTTAGCACCATAATAATGAAAACTAGTGGCATACTGGTTAATCCAACAGCTTCTAAAGTTTTTTCTGACAACCATGAGGCCCCTTTAGTTTGTAATAAAACCGTTCCTAAAGAAATTCCAATTGCAAATACGGCGATTGTTCCCCAAGGAATTTTACTTTCAACTTCTTTCCATGTAAAAATTCCAACTTTAGGGAAAAGCATAACAGCAACAGCAGCAATGGTAACAGTAGTAGAATCAAATGGATGAATGATTCCTTCTGTTGCCCAAAGTATTAATAGTACTATTGAAATAATGATTAATTTCCATTCTTTTGATGAAATCTTACCTAATTCCTTTAATTGAGCACTAATAATTTCTTTTCCACCTTGTAATTCTCCAAGTTCTGGTTTAATGAGCTTGTTCATTACAATAAATAAGACAACTGACATGATAATAGCCCAAGGACCAGCGTATAATAACCATTGTCCCCATGTAATATTTGAACCAAATGATTGTTCCATAAATCCTAAAGCAACCATGTTTTGAGCTGCCGCGGTTTTAATACCAATGTTCCAGATAGAAATAGATTGAACAGCTGTTATAATAAGTAAAGCAGATAATCTACTTGTTTTTGGAAGATTGAATGCTGCTACAATTCCCATTAAAATCGGAATAATTGTACCTGCACGCGCTGTTGCACTTGGTACGAATAAAGCAAGAATGATACTAACCACAATCGTTCCAAAAACTAAATTCCTCGTTTTTGTCCCTACCTTTGACATAATGAATAGGGCAAGACGTTTATGCAGACCTGTTATTTCCATAGCTGCAGCGATGAATAGGGCTCCTGCCACAAGTCCTACAGCCGGAGAGCTAAATCCGCCAAGTGCTATTTTTAATGCACCTGTACTTGTATAAGTTACGGATGGATCTTCGATTGTTGGTGCAAGTCCAATAAAAATGGTCATTAATACAACAATAAGAACAGCACTTACCGGATATGTCACCGCTTCAGTCACCCAAAGAATGACAGCTAAAGCTAATACTGCTAGCGCTCTTTGTCCAGCAATTGGAAGGCTATCAGGATTGGGAAGCAGAATGATGATAAAAAATACTGCAAAAGCCAGGAAAATGGATATTATTTTTTTCTTTTCCAATGTATTCTCCTCCTTTTGTTTTTCAATACTATTGTAAAATAAAAGGAAACAGTGAATTTACTTTACAAAGTTACTAATTACTTTCATTAATTACATAAGTATAAAATTTGTCTAAAACTGATTTTACTGTCGAATGAACAATGGATCATTTGACAATATGAATAGGATTTCCTAATTCAACTTCAGCTGTTTCCATCACGATTTCACCAAGAGTTGGATGGGCATGAATAGTTAAGGCTAAATCTTCCGCAGTTAATCCCGCTTCAATCGCTAACGAAAGCTCTGCTATCATATCTGAAGCACTTGGACCAACAATTTGTCCTCCAATCATAACTCCGTTATCTTCTCTTGTTACCAGCTGAACAAAGCCTTCTGTTTGGTTGAGTGCCATCGCCCTCCCATTTGCAGAAAACGGGAATTTTGAGCTTTTGGCTTTTATCCCCTTTTCTTTTGCACTCTTTTCTGTGAGACCAACAACTGCTATTTCTGGCTCTGAAAATACAACAGCTGGGATACAGGTATAATCTACAACTGTTTTTTCTCCAGCAATGGCTTCGGCTGCCACTTTTGCTTCATATGAAGCTTTATGGGCAAGTTGAGGACCAGCTATAATGTCCCCTATTGCAAAAATATTGTGAACGGAAGTCCTGCATTGCTTATCCGTTTTAATGATTCCTTTAGAATCAATTTCTATACCAACTTCTTTTAAGCCGATTTGGTCCGTATTTGGTTTTCTTCCAATGCTCACGAGTAAATAATCCGCTTGTAATGTTTTTTCTTCTCCATTTATTTCAAACATAACCTCAACCTCATTGCCTATCTCTTTCGCTTCTTTTACGAAAGCCTTTGTAAATAGTTCAATCCCTTTTTTCTTCATATTACGCTTCACAATAGAGGTCATTTTACTATCGATTCCATTGAGAAGATCATCCTGACCTTCGATAATCTTTACCTTTGAACCAAAATTGGCATAGACGAACGCCAATTCAATACCAATTACTCCTCCGCCAACAATGACTAAACTCTTCGGAATGTCCTTTAAATTTAAAGCACCGGTAGAATCAATGATTCTATTAGAAAATTTCATAGTAGGCAGTTCAACTGGGCGAGATCCTGTTGAGATAATCGCATGCTTAAAACTAATGGTTTCTTCTTTTTCCTTACTACTAATTTTCACCTTATTTGTATCAACAAAAGTAGCGGTACCCTTTACAATCTCCACATTATTTCCTTTTAATAATGCCTCGACTCCACCTGTTAATTTTTTTACAACACCTTCTTTAAAAGCTTGAACCTTTGAAAAGTCGAAATCTACCTTATGAACCCAGATCCCAAATGGACCCAAGTTTTGAGCTTGATGAAAGTGATGGCCTGCAGTAATCAAAGCTTTTGATGGGATACATCCTACATTTAGACAAACCCCACCAAGGTTTTCTTTTTCAACAATTGTTACTTTTTGTCCCAGCTGTGCAGCACGAATGGCTGCCACATATCCTCCAGGTCCAGCTCCTATGACAATTGTTTCTGTTGAATGAAGTTCATTTGCATTCATATTTCATCCTCCTATTTCAATATTGTTCACAGGTAAAATTCCTTTTAATTCCAAAGAGCAAATAAAAAGGTTTAAACTATTTCAAAATAACATTCACGTGAACAATACAAAATGATATTTCCTATCTGTATTAAATGTAAAAAAAATAACCTAGCATTTCTATAATATGTAAGTAAAGAAAGTGATCTGTAATTATTGAAAGCAAGCGTACACTTCTTTAAATGAAGAAAAGCCTTATACTTTGCTCAGTATTTCACTTACTTTAATTACATAAATTATTTTTATTACAATTTATTTTTGTGAAATACAAAATCATTTATGATGAACTTGTAAAAGCTAGCCGGCTAAAAAATTTTTATCGGTATTTGTGAAAACATTCACAAATACCTTTGTTTGGAGGAAAAATCCATGAATATGTTTGAAATTATTCGAACAACGTTGACTGATATGAATATTTTAAGTGCCATTACTTCAACAATTTTCATTATTTTACTAGGGTATTTTTGTAGAAAAAAGGGCATTTTTAATGATCAAGTTGGAAAGATGCTATCAAAGGTCGTATTGTCAGTTGCGTTACCTGCACTTGCTTTAACATCTTTTATGATGGATATTAACCAAAAATCCTTATCTGAAGGTATGAGCATATTAATTTGGGGATTGCTGATTTACATTATATTAATTTTTGTTTCTAAACCTATGTACCATCGTTTTAAAGGTGACAAACAAGATACCTTACGCGTTTTAACCATTTTTGGTTCAACCACTTTCTTTGGAATTCCTATTGTAGGTGCTATTTACGGGGCTGAAGGAGTATTATATGCATCTATTTTTAATATTGGATATCGAATTTTTCTATATTCCTATGGTTATATCAAAATGAGTGGGCTTAAAATGGAAGCAAAAAATATTAAAGAAATGTTTATTAATCCTATTGTTATTGCTACCTTTCTAGGACTATTCATATGGATATTCCAAGACTATTTACCTCAAGTAACCGTTGTAGGAGCTGATGGAGCAATATCAAATGTTTCCTTTTTAAGAATTGATCAGACCGCCATTTGGTTATATAAACCTATGACTTATTTATCAGGATTAGCTTCACCACTTGCTTGGCTTTCTATTGGAGCAACTCTAGGTTCTGTAAATTTCAAAACTGCTATTACAGATCGTACATCTTTCATTTACAGTTTAAACAAGATTGTGCTCGTTCCTATTATCAATATTGTATTTCTCGCTATTCTTTCAATAACAGGAATACTTTCTATGAGTGCTATTTCTGTAGGGGTTGTTGTCATAATGATGGCGACACCAACAGCTACTGTAGCAGCTGCCTATGCAATAAGTTTCGATAAGGATGCTCTGCTTGCTTCTAATGCATCTTTACTGTCAACGATCTTTGCGGTTGTAATGATTCCGATATGGATTATTGCCAATTATTTAATTAGTGTTACAGGGATATTTGGATAAACAATTATAATAGAAAAGGAAAGATTCAACATGACCATTAAAGTAGCTTGTTACGGAGTTAGAGAAAATGAAGTACCATTTTTTTATCAATTAAATAAATATCATTTCGATTTATCCTTAATTGAAGATTTACTTAGACATGATAATATTGATACTGCTATAGGAATGGATGCTGTATTATTAAGAGGAAATTGTATAGCTGATCGAAAAAATATTCAAAAATTGAAGGAATACGGTGTAAAATATTTGTTTACTCGTACTGTTGGCTATAATCATATTGATTTGCAGGCAGCAGCAGACTATGACATGTATGTGGCAAGGGTTCCTTCATATTCTCCAAATGCAATCGCGGAGTTATCTTTAACACTTGCCATGTCATTATTAAGACATACCACCTATACAACAACAAGAACGGCAAATAAGGATTTTACTATAGATAAAGTGATGTTTAGCAAAGAAATTAGAAACTGCACGGTTGGTATTCTTGGTACTGGAAAAATTGGATTAACGGAAGCAAAACTTTTTAAAGGGCTTGGTGCTGAGGTTATCGGATATGATGTGTTCCAAAGTGATGAGGCAAAACAAACGGTTACCTTTATGGAGTTGGACGATTTATTAAAGGTAAGTGATATCGTAAGTATCCATATACCTTATTTTCCAGGAGAAAATGACAAAATGATTAATGCTGAATTTATTTCAAAAATGAAAGATGGCGCCATTCTCATTAACACTGCTCGTGGCGAACTTCAAGATAATGAAGCAATCCTTCATGCCCTTCTATCTCATAAACTAGAAGGCTTTGCAACAGATGTATTTGCGAATGAGGAAAAAATATTCTTTCAAAAATTTGAGAATACAACTAAAGATTTAGATCCGATCGTACAAAAACTACTAGATTTATACCCACGTGTCCTTGTGACACCTCATATGGGATCTAATACAGATGAAGCACTTACCAATATGATAGAAACAAGTTTTGAAAACCTATACGATGTGATTACAAAAGGGAGTACAGCAAACGTCGTTCTTTTACCAAAAAAAACGAAAACTGTTTTACAATAACCATTAACTAATAAAAAAGAGTCAAACTGATACGAAATTTATGTGTCAGGTTTAACTCTTTTTTATTTGGCTCAGCAGATTATTAGACTGTTTTATAGTTTCTTTTATTTAAAAGACATAATTAAATGCTCTTTCTCAGGGACGATATGAAATACCATGATTGGTCGTCCTACTGCTAAATACTTTAATTCTTCCCCTAAATAACCGATCTCATTTAAGTACTGCAAATACTTCTTGGTTGAAATACGTGATAGATTAACTGCTTTAGCAATGTCCTCTGTCGAAAAATCTCCGGTTTGCTCCTCTACTGCTTGTAGAATTTTTTTTAATGTTAGTTTTGACAATCCTTTAGGAAGGGATGAATGCAATTCCTTACCAGCCTGATTTAAGGCTGAAGGACCTCTTTCTTTTATTAATATTTGATCTAAAGTGTCCTGGTCAGCTTCTTCTAATTTTGTAGTTAGGGAATGATATTGAAGAAAATTCTCTATTGCAAGTTCAAACCTTTCATATGTGAAGGGTTTTATTAAGAAATCAATCACACCAAATTCTAGCGCCTTTTTAATAGTAGGTATATCATGAGCTGCTGTAATCATAATAATTGGTATTGAAAACTGTTTTTGACGTACCGATTGTAAAAAATCAATCCCAGTTTCTCCTGGTAAATAAACATCAAGTAATATTAAATCTGGTTTATTCTCTTTAATTACATTCCATAGCTCCCCAATACTTCCAACTGTAGCGACAATTTTAAATCCTTCATACCGCTCAATATATTGTTGATTAATCATTGCAACCATGGGGTCATCCTCAACTATAATCACTTTAATCATCAAGGTTCCTCCGTTTATAAGGTACTTCAATTCGAAAGATACTTCCATTTCCTAATTCAGACTGAACATCCACAATTCCATGATATTGTTTGACAATGGATTGAATAGCATCCAATCCATAGCCTCTAGTACCACCTTTTGTTGAAAATCCTCTCTCAAAAATCTTTTCCATTAGCTCTTCCTCAATGCCTATTCCTGTATCCTTTACCTCAATTAGGATCACTTCCTCCTCCTCATCATAATGCAGGAAGAGGGTTGCTTTTTTCATTAAAGTTAGAGCCATAGCTTCTTTGGCATTATCTAGTAATATCCCCATTGATAAAAGCAAATCGTGAAGCATCTCACCCATTTTCATATTTGGAAAATATGAATCTGAATCGATTTTTAACTTCACACCCTGCTCCTTTAACTCACTCGCTTTCCCAAGCAAGAAACCTGCAACCGCTGGGCTTTTGATTTTATCAGTAACAAACCCTATCTCTCTATGATAATCCGTATTTAATACACGAATATAGTGAACAACATCTTGATATTTTCCCAATTCAGTTAATCCTAAAATGGTATGTAATTGATTCATAAATTTATGATTTTGGGCACGCAAGGAATCAATATATTGTTCTGTTCCACTAAGCTCCCGAATAAGCTGCTGCATTTCTGATTGATCACGTAAAGTTGCGACCGCTCCATAAATCTTGTTCTCTATGTAGATGGGCTGAACATTAACGATGAACTCAAATTGATTCACTACAATTACATGATCAGATATTGACTTCCCTGTTGTAAATACTTCTCCAAAAAATGTAGAAAAGATATCTTTATCAAGGTGTCCTTCTTTCATATTATTTCCAGTAAACTTTGCGTTTTTTATCAGCTTTGTAAAGTTTAAATTTTGTAAAAGGATTTTTCGGGTTGGAGTCACAGCAATGATCCCTTCACCTACAGAATCAATAATAATATCACGTTCCTTTATATTTGCCACAATCTGCTTAGGTTCAAGTCCTAATAACATTTTCTTTAATTGCTGTGCTAAATACAAAGCCCCCAATATTCCAACAATAAGGCCGACACCTAAACCTAAGTATAGATTTTTCTGTGTGTTCCATAGTTCTTGCTTTATTGTTTGCTGTACAAAACCGACACAAACAATCCCAACTTGCTCTCCATCATTATTCCATATAGGAGTAAAGAAACGTGTGCCCTCTCCTAACACACCCTCTTGTCTTGAAAAATGCTCCGTACCGTTTAAAGATTTCTTCGCATCTTCTATATTTGAAAATGGTTTCCCTATCACACTCTCATCTGGATGGGATTTCCGAATCAGATTATTATTAAGTACAACAACAAAGCTGACACCAGATGATTCCATCACTTCCAAGGTATACTTCTGTATAGCCGAACTATACTTGTCATTAGTCACTCCTTTTATTACACGGGGATCTTTTGCAACCATTCTAGCGATTTTTTTTAATTTTTCTTTTACATTATTGTTTTCGCGTTCTAACACATATAAATTTAAAAGACTACTTGCTATCAACGAAACGATGACCGACGTTAGAACAAGCAATGTCGTCATTTTTTTTAATGATAATTTAGACAACCATTTATTTTCAATCATTTCCAAAATCCTTCATTTCCCTTTATTGCTATTTTGATATAATAATGCACCTTTTACTCCATAAAAATATCCTATAAATATAATTTACCAAATTTAGAAAGAGGTGATTCTTATAAGTTATGGACAAGTTAGTACAAAATATACTGAACCATGATTTAAATCAATGACCTATCATGATCTTCTGATTAAAATGAAACCCACTGAGAATATAAGAGATAACCATTTACATATAAATTGAAAATGAAACTGCTTTAACGAGTCTTGTTACATAAAAAGTGTAGTGAGACTTTTATTATTACACTGATAAGTTAAACAACTTTATCTTTTCTATAAAAAAATCTATTAATAATTGAGGTTATAATAGCCTCTCTAACCACAAATATATTAAAAAGAACCTTCAATCCAATAGATCAAAGGTTCTTTTTTCTCTGTTTTTACTTCCAAAGAATTAGCTATAAGACAGTTCCTTGTCACTTAAACCAAGTGACTGTGCTGTTGAAGTATGAATTTCTTGGAAAATTTCTGGGTTTTCCACTAGTGACATACCATAAGAAGGAATCATTTCTTTTATTTTCGGTTCCCATTCAATTAAATGTTGTGGGAAGCATTTTTTTATTACTTCAAGCATAACGTGAACGGCGGTAGAAGCACCTGGAGAAGCACCTAGCAATGCAGCTATCGATCCATCAGAAGCACTAACTACTTCCGTACCAAATTGAAGTGTTCCTTTGCCACCAGCTTCGGTATCTTTTATCACTTGTACACGTTGGCCCGCTACTACAATATCCCAATCTTCACTTTTAGCATTCGGAACAAATTCACGTAATTCTTCGATCCGTTGTTCCTTCGATAACATAAGTTGTTGGATTAGGTATTTTGTTAATGACATGTTTTTCGCACCTGCCGCTAACATAGTAAAAACATTATTTGGTTTTACAGAACTTAATAAATCCATATTTGAACCCGTTTTTAAGAATTTAGGTGAGAAACCAGCAAACGGTCCAAATAATAATGATTTTTTGTTGTCGATATATCGTGTATCAAGATGTGGCACTGACATTGGAGGAGCACCAACTGCAGCTTTTCCGTATACTTTTGCATGATGCTGCTCGACAACTTCCTGATTGTTACACACCAGGAATAATCCGCTTACAGGGAATCCTCCAATATGCTTGCTTTCAGGAATACCCGTTTTTTGTAGTAAAGGTAAGCTTCCTCCCCCACCGCCGATAAAGACAAATTTTGCAGTATGGCGTTCGACACTACCCCTATCATTTTTCACTTTCAATTCCCACAAGCCGTCGCTAGTACGTTTAATATCAACAACCTTATGATTGTAATTTATATCAACGTTTTTACTCTTTAAGTGGTCAAACAACATACGCGTTAAAGCGCCAAAATTGACATCAGTCCCAGAGTCGATTTTTGTTGCAGCTATCGGATCCGTCGAATTGCGGTCTTGCATAATAAGCGGAATCCATTCCATCAGTTTTTCTGGGTCATCCGAAAATTCCATCCCTTGAAACAAAGGATTGTTCGAAAGCGCTTCAAAACGTTTTTTCAAAAATTCTACATTTTTTTCCCCTTGGACTAAACTCATATGAGGTAATGGCATGATAAAGTCTTGAGGATTACGTATCAGATTGTTGTCTACAAGATAGGACCAAAACTGTCTTGAAACCTGAAACTGTTCATTAATTTTTATAGCTTTGTTAATATCTATAGATCCGTCCGGTTTTTCGACTGTGTAGTTAAGCTCACACAGTGCAGAATGCCCTGTTCCCGCATTATTCCATTCGTTAGAGCTTTCCTCTCCTGCCTTTTCGAGCTTCTCAAACACTGTAATATTCCAGTCCGGTACTAATTCTTTCAAGAGTGTCCCTAAAGTTGCACTCATGATTCCGGCACCAATTAAGATAACGTCTGTTTTCGTTTGTCTGTTACTCATTTTTACCGTCCCTTATACCTTAAGATTTGCAGAAAGGATGTAAGCGCTCCTACTTAGACATTACGGAAGCCAGGGCGCAACTAGTCACATACCTTTACTGTATCAATTATTACTAATTATAGTTTATCACTATTATTTATAGATTAAAATATTAACTATTGCTAAGTAAGTTATTAAACTATTCAAAAATTGGTAATATATGAGAATTTGATCCGGTGCTAATGCCCTTAATGTGTTTTTGTCTGATAGGAATCATATTTTTTTCTATCAGACAATGAAAATACTATTTATAGATTAGGTATTTGCCAATCTATTTCTTGTATCCCAATTTCTCGCAAAATTTCATTCACCTGAGAAAATGGTCTGCTACCAAAGAATCCCCTATTTGCAGAAAAAGGGCTAGGGTGAGGAGACTTTATAATGAAGTGCTGCGGCGAAGTAATCAATTGTTGTTTTTTTTGGGCAAAGTTCCCCCAAAGGATAAAAACAACAGGTGTCTTCCTTTGATTCAATGTTTCAATGACTTTGTCAGTAAAAGTTTCCCATCCAAGATCTTTATGTGAGTTAGGAGTTCCTTTTCGGACGGTTAAAGTCGCATTAAGCATTAATACTCCCTGCTCAGCCCACTTAACAAGGTAACCATTATCCGGTATATAACATCCTAAATCATTTTGCAGCTCCTTATAAATATTTTTCAATGATGGAGGAATTCTTACTCCTGGTTTGACAGAAAAACTCAATCCATGAGCTTGTCCGGGGCCATGATAAGGATCTTGACCAATAATAACGGCTTTCGTTTCGTGAAACGAAGTTAAATGCAGCGCGTTATAAATATCATCTTGGTCCGGATAGATAACTCCAGTTTGATATTCTTGGAGCAACGTTTGCCTCAAATGTTGATAATACGGTTTCTTGAACTCTCCTTCAAGTAAAGGCGCCCAATCATTTTTTAAAATAGCCATTCCCATTCACACCCGTTTCTATTGTTGTTAACTACTTCTATTATAAAAGTGAATATTTTGAGGAGCAATGAAAAGAAATACATTCAACCAATAGTTGCATATTGTGGATAGAACTTTTCTTTTAATAATCACCTTCTAAAAATAGGACTACAAAAATCACTATTGTACAGATCGTTTGAACTGCCCTAATTGCTATCTGACAAACGGCTTTCTATATTCAATCAAAGTGATAATTGTATTTTGATTGACACAGATAATTAATCCTATATAATAATTAATATAAATTAATAATTACTATAGAAATATTAACTCATTCGCTATAATGAAAAAGTTTTCTATAATAAATATTTAAATATGGAATTTAGAAGGAGTTTTAACTATGTCTCTAATAGGAAAAGAAGTACAACCATTTAAAGCGCAAGCATACAGAAACGGTGACTTTATCGAAGTTACAGAAAAAGATTTAATAGGTCAATGGAGTGTCGTTTGCTTCTATCCAGCAGATTTTACTTTCGTTTGCCCAACTGAGCTTGAAGACCTTCAAGAACAATATCCTGCACTTCAAAATCTTGGAGTTGAAGTATTCTCTGTTTCAAGAGATTCTCATTTTACACATAAAGCATGGCACGATACATCAGAAGCAATTGGCAAAATTACTTATACGATGATTGGTGATCCTGCACACGTCCTTTCCCGCAACTTTGATGTGTTTATTGAAGAACTAGGACAAGCTGATCGCGGTACTTTCATCATCGACCCTGACGGTGTCATCCAAGCTATTGAAATTAATGCAGATGGTATTGGTCGTGATGCAAGCTCACTTATCAACAAAATTAAAGCAGCACAATATGTTCGCAACAACCCAGGAGAAGTTTGCCCGGCTAAATGGCAAGAAGGTCAAGAAACACTGAAGCCAAGCCTTGACCTTGTAGGTAAAATTTAAGGAGAGCGATTATAAATGGCACTGGATACAGAAATTAAGTCACAACTAAATCAGTATCTTCAACTATTAGAAAACGACATTCTGCTTAAGGTCAGTGCAGGTTCAGATGACATATCGAAGGAAATGCTAGCTCTTGTTGATGAGCTGGCTTCCATGTCGTCTAAAATCACTGTCGAAAAAGTAAAATTAAATAGAACACCCAGTTTTAGTATAAATCGTGTCGGTGAAGAGACTGGCATCACTTTTGCTGGCGTCCCACTAGGGCATGAATTTACTTCTTTAGTTTTAGCTCTACTACAAGTGAGTGGACGAGCTCCAAAGGTGGAGCAAAGCGTGATCGATCAAATTAAGAAAATTGATGGTAAATATCACTTTGAAACATACGTTAGCCTAACTTGCCATAACTGCCCTGATGTTGTACAAGCACTTAATATCATGAGTGTGCTTAACCCTAACATTACACACACAATGATTGATGGAGCTGCATTTAAAGATGAAGTAGAAAGTAAAAATGTCATGGCAGTACCAGCCGTTTTCTTAAATGACGAGTTCTGGAATGGCGGTCGTATTTCAATCCAAGAAATTCTTGCTAAATTGGGCGAAGGCTTAAGTGCAGAGGATTTTGCGGATAAAGACCCCTACGATATCCTTGTTGTAGGCGGTGGACCAGCTGGTGCAAGTGCGGCCATCTATGCTGCACGTAAAGGCATTCGCACAGGGATTGTGGCAGAACGCTTTGGCGGTCAGATTCTCGACACACTAAGTATTGAAAACTTTATCAGTATAAAAGCTACAGAAGGTCCTAAACTAGCCCAGGCTCTTGAAGAGCACGTAAAAGAATATAATATTGATGTCATGGACTTACAACAAGCTAAGCGTTTAGAAAAGAAAGACCTATTTGAAATTGAACTTGAAAACGGTGCTATTCTTAAGAGTAAAACAGTTATCATTTCAACAGGTGCTCGTTGGCGGAATATTAACGTCCCTGGTGAGCAAGAGCTTAAAAACAAAGGGGTCGCTTACTGCCCGCACTGTGATGGTCCATTGTTTGCAGGAAAAGACGTAGCAGTTATCGGTGGCGGTAACTCTGGTATTGAAGCAGCAATTGACCTAGCAGGGATTGTGAAGCATGTCACAGTTTTTGAATTTGCACCACAGTTAAAAGCGGACCAAGTTCTACAAAAGCGTCTTTACACCCTGCCAAATGTAACGGTCGTAACTAACGCTGCCACTAAAGAAATTACTGGTACTGATAATGTAACTGGCATTACTTACACCGATCGTGAGACAGGCGACGAACATCATATCGAATTACAAGGTGTGTTTGTCCAAATTGGACTTGTGCCAAATACCGAATGGTTAGATGGTACGCTTGAGCGTAATCTCATCGGTGAAATCATCGTTGATAAGCGTGGAGCTACTACACTACCTGGAGTATTTGCAGCAGGAGACTGTACAGATAGCGCATATAACCAAATCATTATTTCAATGGGTTCAGGTGCAACCGCAGCTTTAGGTGCATTTGATTATCTCATTCGAAATTAATATAGAACATAAACAACGAAACAATCTCAACATCTTTTATTTTGAAAATCACTATTCTATTTGACCATACAGGATAGTGATTTTCTTTTTTCGTTCTCCGTTACCTGCAGTTTTTGTTATCCTTGTAGTGGATGATGGCAGGAATTTACTCACTCCATTTATATAACCAACTGGAGTATGATTCACTATTCAAATCTTCAACTAATTGCTTTAAAGCTTCTCCTTAAAGTTCGAATTAGATTGTTGACAATTTTGTTATAATGTATTATTGTATCACTAATTATATCCACATATTGTAAAATGCAACGAAAAGGAAGAGTAATTAATCACTCGGATCTTAGAGAGCCCATGCTGGTGAAATTGGGTATTCGAGCTTAATGAAAGAAGCCTTGGAGCAGATGACTGAAAAAATTGGAGTAAGTCTACCGGGAATTCCCCGTTAAAGAAATGTGCGGCAAGATAATGAATTGCTGCATAATAAGCGGGTTTTTAACCAATTTAGGTGGTAACGCGGAAGCAAGCCTTTCGTCCTTTTAATAGGATGAAGGGCTTTTTTATTTTGAACCATAGGGGGATATGTTATGTCAAATGAGAATATGGCAGAACTGTTATTTCCGGATGTCAAGCAATTGCCGGCTGAAATTTATTCACTATATCCGTCAAGGAATCTGTCTTCATCTGCTTTGGTAACACGTTTTGCACCGAGCCCAACGGGTTCATTGAATATTGGTGGGCTTTACGCAACTTTAATATCAGAAAGATTAGCCCATCAAAGTAATGGAGTCTTTTTCCTACGTATTGAAGACACAGATAAAAAGCGGGAAATAAAAGGCAGCATCGAAAACATCATCCATTCATTGTTATACTTCGGGATTCCTTTCGATGAAGGACCTCTCCTTTCAGGTAACGATAAGGGGGCTTATGGACCCTATAAACAAAGTCTACGAATACAAATCTATAAGGTATTTATTAAGCATTTAATCCGAAATGGATTAGCATATCCTTGCTTCTGTGATACGGACGATTTACAGAAGATAAGAATAAGTCAGCAGAACTTAAAAGTAACAACAGGTTATTATGGCCAATGGGCGAAACATCGAGATATTTCTTTCCAACAAGCTAAGGAAGAGATTTTAAATGGTAAACCGTTTGTTATTAGACTTAAATCTTCAGGAGCATCAAATAGGAGAATAATGTACCATGATTTGGTGAAGGGTGCGATTGAATTACCTGAAAATGATCAAGATATTGTTATTATGAAAACGGATGGTTTACCTACCTATCACTTTGCTCATGTCATAGATGATTATTTGATGGGTACAACCCATGTCATTAGAGGTGATGAATGGCTTTCTTCAGTACCTATCCATATTCAGTTGTTTGAAACCTTAGGTTTTAGAAAACCCGAATACGGACATATTGCACCAATAATGAAACAAGTCGGAGCTTCTAAACGGAAATTTAGTAAACGTAAGGATCTTGATGGTACCGCTGAGTATTACAAAGAACAAGGATACCCAGGAATGTCTATAAGTGAATACTTCATGAATCTCATCAATTCTTACTTTGAAGAATGGAGGATGACAAACCCTCATAAATCATTTAGAGACTTTTTTATCTATACTGATAAAATGAATGCCAGCGGTGCTTTATTGGACATAAATAAACTCAATGATATCAGCAAGGATGTTATCTCTAGGCTCACGGGTAAACAAGTATTTGATGATTTATACACTTGGGCAAAGGAATTTGATTCTGAGCTTTATACTTTAATGGACAACAATAAGGAATATACTGTAAACATTCTAAATATAGGTCGAACAATTAAGAAGCCCAGAAAAGATTATGCAAAGTGGTCCGATGTGAAGCCAATGATTGCTTTCTTTTATGACGAATGGTTTGAAAAGGATATATTGAGTGGCTATAAGTTACCTACAAATGTAAGTTTTGATGTTGCAAAAGAAATTGTATTAGGTTTCAGCAAAACTTATAGGTTTAATAATGAAAAGGAGGCTTGGTTCCATGAAATGAAAGAACTTGCTGGGGAAATCGGATTTGCAAAGGATATGAAGCAATATAAAGCCAATCCAATCAATTACAAAGGGCATGTTGGTGATGTAGCTATGGTAATTAGGGTCGCCCTAACTAACAGAACCAATACACCTGATTTGTTTGATATTATGAAAGTAATGGGTGAAAAAAGGGTTCTTTCAAGAATGCAGACATTTTTCGGTGATTCCATTTAACTAACTTAAAGGCATATCAAAAAATGACCGGGCATCACTTTCCCTTGCCGGTCATTTTAACTTTATTTACATAGCCACATATTATAGATTAACCACTACCTCCACGTTACGCTTTACCACTATTTGTGATACGGGTTCACCGTAACGCATCTAAATGTGGTTTTTAGGCGAAAAAGGATACCATTTGAGGCGCCTTTTTTCCAAGCACAATATTCCAATTTACCTTTTTCGTTGTAGAATGAGAAATAAGCTGACCATCATACTTGTTTATTATTTCCTCAACTAAACCAGTCATCATATCCTGAAATGCAAATTCATCCGCAGCGTCACCAGGTACTTCCTCTAATTTAGGAGCAGCATTTTGATAAATCAATTTTATATTACGTGCTCTTTTTTTTATTGAATTAGTCCCACTAAAATTAAAAGAGTCTTTCCATAATTGTTTTTGATCGGTTAGTAGTCTTTTTATAGAACATCATGAAGTATTGAAAAAACTTTTTGTCTTATTCTTTCTGTAATCATATCTCTTACTTCATCGTCCACAGAATTATTGTGTTTTGGATTTCAAAAAAACTGTGCTAAATGTTCTTGAAGCAGTCCTATAAAATCAGATATTGGTTTTAAGGTGTCTTAATGATTCTGATTACTCAATAAAGTCAACCTCTTGGAAAGAACGCGTACTCTAGTCCAGTGTTCTTGATGTATCCCATTTACATGCTTGAACTCCAATATTACATACCATTTTTCATGGAACTTTTTTATTGCATATTGAAGAAGAAGAAGTTTTTTTCTCTTAATGATTGCTCTAATGTAGCAATAAGGGCATAACTATAACTATCGACTAAACTTGTTAAAGCTGTTCCAATTGATGCTTTTACATGGTTTAGTTTATCGATCCCCTTTTTTAAATTTTCACCTTTTACAGCTTCCACTAATAAAAGCAAATCAGCCCTTCTTTTCTAATCTTCGTATTTTCATAATTTGTTTCAAGAGGACTTTATTTTCAATCTCGGCAAATGCTGCGACTCCTGGATTTCTATTTATTTCATATAAGATGGGTTTTCCTTTTGGATTTATGCCAAAGTCAATGCCATATTCCTTGTTAGGAAAATGTAAGTCCATAATTTTAGCTGCTGAGATAGTAAGCTTCTCTAAATCATCAATTACTTGTTTCTTCTTTCTATCGTCCAGTTTTAAATGTATTGACAAAAGCTCATCAATCGATATGACTTTAGCACCCCTTGAGAAATTAAGAATACCACTATCGATTGTTGCTGGCGTTCCAATCTTTGCATTCATTCCACTAATTAGCCATTTTCCTTTATGTTTTTGTACATGAACCCGAATACCAAACGGCAGTCCATGACGGGTAACACTTTGAATGCCTTCCTGAATAATATATTTCCCTAACCTTCCGAATTTCTCATACGGGCGCAAGACTCGGTGAAAATCCTTAATCGTATCAACACATTGTTTGATTGGCTTTCCTGAGATTGAAAAGCCACTAAAACAATATTTTCCATCTTTTCCTACGTAAACTTTGAAAACCCCTCTTCCTTGTCCTGATGTATTGTGTTTAACATAGACATTGTCAAAGCGGCTGAGGAAATCTGATAGGTTTTCAATACTATATTTTTTCGTTTTTGGAATTCTATTTGCTATTAAGTGATTTTGTTTCAAAAGTAAATTTTGATTCCATTTTCCAAAATCCCTGTTCATAAAATACGCCTCATTTCAGTTTATTAATTAATAACTGTAAGATTGGGGATATAATTGCCTTCAATATTCCAGATGTCTCCCGATGTGTAATCCCAATGTCAAAGTTGATTATATTTATTTCTAAATTGTTTTCTTCAAACATTAGCCAAGTAAGTTAAGTTACCTTTAACTGTTCCAGTCGGCCTATAAATTTGACATCGTTTTTCTCCTAGACAGTACTGACAAGGACTCCGCAGGGACAAAGAACATCCATTCATTATTCCCCCTTCAATGGGACTACTTAAATATATGGCTGTAATTAGCAAAGTGGCACTGTGATTGTCCTATTTAAATGCATATTTATACTATTTACCCAACTTTTATAGAAAGTGTCGGAGTCGACTTTCGAAAATTAGGATTAAGCTAAGGGGAAATCGTTTATACATATCTTTTTGATTAAACATATTATGCACAATAGCTATGTAGGGGGTGAACGTTTGAGAAATGCTATTAAAGTAATAGCCATAAATAGTCAAAGACATTGTCTTTTTGTCCATCCTAATCAAAGTAAATTAATAGACAAAACAACGACTATTCACTTCGGTTTTCAAAAAATAAAGGTTGCTTGCAAACAGTTAAATACGTTAAAAGAAAATGAAATCGGGTTATCCAAGACGGTTATAGACAAATTACGACTTCCTTTAGAAGCTGAATACGAACTATCCATTGAAAACAATCGAATTATCTTAGGTCCATTCATTGGGCTGTTAATAGCAAACTACCAATCTGAACTTAAAGAAAAAGTAAAATATCTTAAGTTTATCATTCGACAATATCCGTTAGTGAGGGGAGTTATAGCAGCATTTTCATTGGAAGGTATGGATGAAAAAAATGCAAAGATAAATGGTCTTATTTACAATCCAACTTCAAGAAAATGGGAAAACAGAACTTTCCCTTTTCCTACAGTCATTATAAAGCGAATACTCTTGTCCACAAAAAGACAAAATGATTTAAAAAACCTTTATGGTTCACGTTTTTTCAATTCAGCTTATATTAATAAATGGAAAATGTATCAATTGCTTAGTTTAAATAAAGATTTGATTCCCCATCTACCCAAAACATACTTATATAAAAAGCCAGAAGATATCCTACATTATTTGGAAAACTTTCGAACCATTTATGTAAAGCCATTATCAGGATTAAAGGGAATAGGTGTAGAAAAGTTTATAGCAAAGCCAAATAAATATTGTGTTAAATTTCGAATCAATAAAGAAAATAAGACAATCGATTTTTTCTCTGAAAACGAGCTACTTAATTATGTTAGAGCTAAATTTAAAAGTGAGAAGTATGTTATACAGCAAGAAATTGATTTAGAAATTGAAAAAAACCATCTCATTGATTATCGAATTGTTCTTATAAAAAACGAGAATGGACAATGGGAAGATGTTGGTATGGTAGGAAGAAGAGGTGTGGAAGGTAGTGTTGTTAGCAACCGTTCAAGTGGAGGAAAAGTAGAACGAGGAGAAACAATACTTTCATCATCTTTTAATCTAACTAATGCGGAGATGCTAAGTTATCGCCAAAAAATGTCTGAAATTGCGATTGAAGCTGCTAAAGAGTTGGATAAATATGAGAGCATCTATAAATACGGGGTTGATATCGGAATTGACCGCCATCATCACATTTGGCTAATTGAAATAAACAACCATGCCCCGAATGATGATATTTTTTCACATGTTGGCGATTATGATACGGTTTCTAAAATCAAAGACTCAAGTATGCTTTATGCAAAATATTTGGCCGGGTTCCCGGGCAATAGGGATTCTCAATAATATGGTGAAGACGATTGGAATTCTTGGTGGAATGGGTCCGTATGCAACGATAGATTTATTTCAAAAGATAGTTTCTAATACACCTGCCAAGATTGAACAGGATCACCTCCAAATCATCATTTATAATAATCCAAAAATTCCTTCTAGAATGAAAGCTTTCAACAAAGGAGCCAAAAGTCCGTTACAAGAATTAATTCGATCAGCTTTTGTTTTAAAGCGTGCTGGGGCTGATTTTATAATTATTGCCTGTAATTCAGCCCATATCTGGATAGATGAACTTAGAAGAAATGTTACTGTACCTTTTTATAGTATGATTGAAAATACAGTTCAACATTTATTGGAGTGTAATTCAAATGTAAGTGAAAAAATACTCCTTTTTGCTACTGAATCAACCATTCAGCATCAATTATATCAAAATGCATTTAAAGGCAGCACTTATAAAATTTTTTTACCAAATGAAGAGGAACAAAAGTTAGTAAACCTTGCAATTAATGATGTGAAAACAGGGAAAATTCATACAAACTCTTATATAGAGGAATTAAATCAAATGATAGAAACATATCAATCAAAAGGTATTTCAAGGATTATTGGCGGTTGTACTGAGATTCCTCTTCTTTTTCCGTACTTTGATACAGAAATAAAGCTGGTCGATCCAACTTTTTTGTTAGCCAAGTTGGCAATCAAAAAAGCAATTGAATTAAAATTGTAAACCACAGATCCTTCTTTACAAAATGGTTTGTGGTTTTTTCTATCGAGAAAACAATAGAATAGTGCTAAGAAAGGAAAATATTGAAAAGTCTTTTTTAAAACACACATCCTTAAAAAGGAAGTTGTTATTTATTAAGAAGGACGGGACTTGCACATCCTACTAAGGAAGATCAAGACCCGTCCCTTATCTTTTCAAAAACCACACTTACTTATGATAGGGTTCACCCCTCATAATCCGAAACGAACGATACACCTGTTCTACTAAAATAAGTCGCATCAATTGATGAGGAAATGTCATTTTGGAAAAGGATAAGCTTTCATTTGAACGCTTCATCACTTCATCACTAAGTCCGAGTGAGCCTCCAATAACAAAAGCAATTTTACTTTTTCCATAAGTTGCGAGTTTCTCTATTCCATCTGCTAGTTCTTCAGATGTTTTCATTTTTCCTTGAATAGCGAGAGCAATAACATGTGTATCAGGATGGATTTTTGAAAGAATCCGTTCACCTTCCTTTTGTTTTACCTGTTCCATTTCACTCTCACTTAAAATTTCTGGTGCTTTTTCATCAGGTACTTCAATTATTTCAACCTTTGCATAAGCAGTGAGCCGTTTTAAGTATTCATCAATGCCTTGCTTTAAATATTTTTCTTTTAGCTTTCCAACAGTAATAATTGAGATATTCACAAATTACCCTCACTTTACAAACATATTATCCACAGTAGTTATCCACATATCCACATAAACTATCCACATTTTGTGTGAGAATATTAGTTCCCCACAATATATATTTTAGGATTTTTCAATATACACAGGTTGTGGATAACGTTTTTTCAACAAATATATGCTTTGCCAATAAACACTTAAAATTTAGTATAGAATGCTGAGGATACAAATTTTTATTTAATAAATACTTTATCCACAACGTATTTTACCATTTATCATCCACTCAAAAAAGGAAAGCAATATTTGCTTTCCTTTTTAAAGTTATTCACATGTAGATTATAATCTAGATTCATTTGTTAATTTCAATGTAGCTTCCTTTTCTTTGCCTTGACGATAGAACTTGACCTTCATTGAATCACCAGGTTTTTTACTTGTATACAAATATTTTCTCAATTCAAGGATATTGTTTACTTTATGACCATCTAATTCAAAGATAACATCCATTTCTTGCATACCAGCATCTCCAGCTGGAGATCCAGGAGATACGCTTTCAATCATAATACCTTGTGTTACTCCTCTTGGAAGTCTTAATGTTTCTTGTTGGTGATAAGCAGGAATATCACTTACATTTTGTAAAGTAACTCCCATTGCTGGTCGTTTTATTTTACCATACTTCTCTAAATCATTAATAACTGGTTCCGCTGATTTAATAGGAATCGAAAATCCAATTCCCTCTACAGCTTCCTGAGCAATTTTCATGGAATTAATTCCTACTACTTGACCAGCGACATTTACTAATGCACCACCACTGTTACCAGGGTTGATTGCTGCATCTGTTTGTAGTACCTCTGCTTCCCAATCTTCAATTCCATCATCATTTAAGTCCATAGGTACTGTTCGATTAACTCCAGAAACAATTCCTTGTGTAACAGACCCGGCAAAATTTTCACCAAGTGGATTCCCTATTGCGATAACCGGTTCACCTAGTTTTAATTTATCGGAATCTCCAAATTGAGCAACTGTGTTAACATCTTTCCCATCGACCTCAATTACTGCTAAGTCTGTCCAAACATCACTACCTAACAATTTAGCAGATAATTTCTTACCATCAGATAAAGTAACTTCTAATTGATCTGCACCTTCTACAACATGATTATTAGTAACAATAAAGGCCTTTCCATTTTCTTTTTTGTAGATGACACCAGAACCCGATCCTGTTTCTTGAGACTGCTTTCCTTGACCGCGTTGTGTCCAAAAGTTTTGAGATTGAATATTTGCAATCCCTACAACAGCCTTTTCTGCCTTTTGAACCGCCTTAGTGACATCTGTTGTTACATCTAAGGATACTGTCTTACCTGTTACATTATTTTGACTGTTTTGCGCATTTTCAACTGTAGTTTGCTCATCCGTTTTATTAAAGACGTCACCAAGTGAAGGAAAGGCTATCATTACAAGTAATGCTCCAATAATAACACCGATTAGACCTGAAATAAAGGATCCACCTCGACTACCCCTTGGTCGTTTGGAACGACTTTCATCATTGTCATCATAATAACCCATTATCATCCATTCCTTTCTTCAAAACCTCATATACTTTAGTTTGCCTTCTGTATGTCTTAATTATAATAATCAATTATTAAAATATCATTAAACCGAATTAAGAAATTATTTTTTCATCTAAAAATTCGGTTATAAAGAAAATGATTGATAGAAACATACAGATCTTAGTAAGAAAACGTAAGCGCCTTGCTCATCGACATACATAATCTGAAAATTAGTAATAAAACATCCTTGGAAGAACCTCGACTGAAAGGAAATGCGGTGCCTAGAAGGCGAATCGGTGTTGCCTTATGTAGGAAAAGTACACTCATCGACTGCTTGCGCTTGACAGGGCATGCATTTTTCATCATTTATACTTTCTTATCTATAAAAAAAGAAACCAGTGTATACACCGATTTCTCTATTCTAATAGCAACTATATTTTAAACGGCAGCTAAAGGTGTTGGGATTTTTGGATCGGTGTCATATAATTCAAATTGATGGCCAATCCCCATTCCTTGCAGTTCTAGTGTTTGAGCAACACTCATTCGAGCTAAATCCTTCATATTGTTATCAAGACTTAAATGGGCAAGATAAATTCTTTTTGTTGAATCACCAATGACTTCACTCATAGCAAGTGCTGCATCTTCATTGGATACATGTCCGACATCACTTAATATCCGTCTTTTTATATTCCACGGATACTTTCCCATTCGTAACATTTGAACATCATGATTGCTTTCGAAAACAAAAACGTCTGCATTCGAAATAATCCCCTTCATTCTGTCACTAACATAACCAGTATCCGTAATGATCACAAGCTTTTTCTTACCTTCTCTAAATACATAAAACATTGGTTCTGCCGCATCATGAGAAACTCCAAAAGACTCAATATCAAGAGAATCAAATGATTTAGTCGTCTCCATTTCAAATGTGAATTTTTGATCGACTGGGACAACACCGATTAATCCGTCCATCGCTTTCCATGTCTTTTCATTTGCATAAATCGGTAAATTATACTTTCGAGCTAAAATACCTACACCTTTAATATGATCGGTATGCTCATGGGTTACAAGAATCCCATCTAATTTCTCTGGTTTGCGATCAATTTTTTGAAACAATGCTTCCATTTGCTTGCCGCTAAATCCAGCATCTACTAAAAATGAATGTTTTTCTGTTTCAACATATAACGCATTCCCTGTACTTCCACTTGCAAGTACACTAAAATGCAAGGACATCTTCTTCACTCCAATGTAGTTTCGTTTTCGTTATCATTTTTCGGGATAACCCGACCTTCAATTGCATTTACATATAAATTATCCTTTACACCGTCATGTTCAACTACAAAATGCCATGTAGGAACAAGCATTTGCGTCTCTGTTGGCTGTATTAAAGTGTAGTAACCTAAGTCACAGCTTAGAATAGTGCTATTCTCTAATAACATATTTTTATCATACAGATTACCAATCGCACTAATAACCGGATAAATTTCTTTTTCACTTCTTTTTTCAATTTTTTCTAGTATCGTTTGATCGTAAGACATTATTTCGTTTTTATCATTTAAATAAAGTTGGACCTGTCCACTTTCATTTTTGAAAAACATTTTTTTCTCAAACGTTTGATAGAAGGTAATGATTCCATTCTCCTTATCATATTTCCAAAATTGATATTGATCTCCAAATAAAATATAATTTTTAAGAAAATCCTTCAAAGAATTTTCCAATTGAATTTTATCTAAATCAGGATCTATTTTTTCACGTTTTTTAAATGAAGCAAACAACTTAGTTTTTGTTGAATTGAGTGCAACTTTTTCTTGATCCTTCAACTTTTTTGTATCCTTATCAGTAAATGTCTTTATTTTTGCACTGACATACTGACTTTTCAAAGGCTCTGCTGCCAAATTCAATTTTGAATAATCAATGTTCAAATCCTTAAGCCGATCTTCAAGTGAAGGATCATTTAACGTTTCAATTTTGCTTGCTTCATATTGACCTGAAAATTGTACTAATAAAAAGATGTCAAGAATCAAAAAAACTATAATGAACATTGATTTCGTTTTATTCCAATCCACGATGATCCTCCTCTGACGTCAAAGGCTTCCAATTTCCATCAATTTGATAAAACCATTTCGGTTCATAGCGAAGAATTTTATTCTTTGGATTGTAAACAAGCTGATATCCAATTATTACATTATCAATTTTCTCACTGTCTATATTAGGATCTGCCATTAATTTATTTAATACACTATTAGCTGATTCGAGCTTAACAACTGAAGAATCAGGCGACAGTGACAGCATTGTTTCAAAATCCATATATGGACGTTGATACTCATAAATTTGATTTTCTCCCCAATTCAATAAAACTTCTGCAAGGTGATCATCAGTAAACACTGGAAGACCCTCTTTAAATAAACGAAAAACGGTCTGATTTTTAGCAGGATTCCCACTGAAATAAAGAAAATTATCCATCCATCCACCATTTCGATTCACAAAATCATTGCTGTGTTTAATAATTTCTCTACCATGCCCAATAACATCAGTACTTTCAGAGAAATTGACATAATAAATGGTACCTTGATTCATGTTCGCACTCATAATACTAGTTCCGTTATTATACTCCATCTTGTTCCCATCCACGCTTTTTTCCACAATATTTTGGTCTGGGAACAATGCTGTCTTGAAACGATCAATATGTTCCTTGTCATTTCTATCCCAATAGTCACTATACCGTGTCACTTCTGGCTCGCCAGTAGGAAGGAAAATAACCTTTCCATTACTTAATTGGTAGGAACTATACGGTTTATAGAAATTTTTGTTTTTTATTTTGTTATTTATCTTATTTACAAATGCTTGTAAGCCGCTAGAACTAACTAATCCACTAAAAGCCTCGTTCTTTTTAGAGCTAACAAAATAAACAGTTGTCACTTTTTGGGAAGGATTAGCCAAGTCGATGATTATTCGATCAAAATTTGCCATAGGAATTTTTTTATCATTTACTGTAATAATTCCTTTATAGGTCTCAAATGGAATTTCATCCGGAAAATTCAATTCTATTTTTCGTGATCCTTTAATTAACTTTTGAACAGAACTTTTTTTATATTCTTTAACGTCACCAATATCATAAAACTTCCAACTGCTAATTTCATTCAATACTACTTCAATTTCGCTACTATTTGTCGTTCCAAAATGATTCTCTTTTTCATGAAGGATGATTTTATAAGGCTTTATTACTTCTCTCAACTCTTTTTGCTCTACTTTTGTCTTCGGGAGGACATCTTTATTATTGAACGTGTTGTTATACTTCACCTGAAATGTCCATAATGTCCATGTCAAATAAATACTAATAGCAACAAGAAAAATTAATAATGCTGTTTTTATCGTTTCATACTTCATGACCATTCATCCTCTTGTGGGCGATCATATGGAAGAGTTATATAAATCGTTGTTCCTTTTCCTTCCTCACTTCGTGCCCAAATGTTACCACCGTGCGCTTCTACCATTTCTTTTGCTATTGCAAGCCCTAAGCCTGAGCCACCCATTTTTCTTGTACGTGCCTTATCTACACGATAAAATCGTTCAAAAATCTTCTTAAGATTATCTTTTGGAATTCCCATGCCTTGATCGGAAATGCTAAGTTCAACCATTTCTTCCTGTATTCGAATTCTAAAGGTAATTTGTCCACCATCAGGGGAATATTTTAACGCGTTAGAAATAATATTATCGAGTACTTGGGTTAATTTATCTAAATCGACCTCAATAAATAAAGCAGAAGTTGGAAGCTTTCTTTTAAACGTAACATTTTGGTCCTTAGCCATTTCAAATCGATCAATTACATGGTGAAAATATTCAACAATATTGACCCACTCTTTATTTAATTGGTAATCTCTACTATCCATTTTTGAAAGCTTAAGTAGATCATTAACTAACCGAATCATTCGTTCTGTTTCATTTTGAGTAACCGTTAAAAATCTAGGAGCAATTTCTTTATCTTCCCATGCCCCTTCAGCTAAAGCTTCTAAATAGCTTCTCATTGTTGTTAGAGGCGTTCTTAACTCATGCGACACATTGGATACAAATTCTCTTCTCTCCATATCTATTTTTTCTTGCTCTGTAATATCGTGTAAAACCGTAATTAGACCACTAACAAAACCTGTTTCACTTTGAATAACGGAAAAGCTTGCTCGTAATATATATGGCTCTTCCTTCGTACTAAAGTCTAAAATAATCGGATCTTGTTCTTTTAGTAAATCTTCAAATACAAGATTTTCAATATTTAATAACGATGTAATTTCTAACGACAAAACTGTTTCACGTGAAACATCTAGCATTTCTTCCGCTGGTTCGTTAATTAAAATAATTTTTCCTTTTCGATCCGTTGCTATTACTCCATCCGTCATATGAGACAGAATAGATGATAACTTGCGTCTTTCACCCTCTGTTGTAGCTTGAGCTTCTTGCAGCTTTTTTGTCATATGATTAAAGCTATAAGCAAGTTGCCCAATTTCGTCATTCCCATACACTTTAACTTTTCTTGAAAAGTTCCCTTTCGCCATTGCTAATGCTTGTCTACGCATATCGGAAATAGGTCGGGTAATCGTTTGTGCAAGTACAATTCCAAGAATAGCTGTAAGTACCATGGCAATCCCAGTACCTTTAGTAAAGATCTTATTAATTTCATTAATTTCTTTATATACTGATTCAACTTTTCCAACGATATATATGAAAACTGTCTCACTATTAGCTACTTGAAGCGGTTTAAGAAATACCCAAATTCGCTGTCCTGATTTAATAAAACGCCGATTCCACTCTTTTCCTACATAGATGGCTGTTTCAACATTCTTATTGGTAATTTTTTGTCCAATAATTCCTTGATTGCTTGAATCAGAGGTTCCTAATATAGCACCGTTACTATCAATAAGCCGAATCTCTTCAATATCAGTGCTTTTATTACTACTTAATATATTTTGAATGTTATTCTCTGTGTCCTCATCATTCATATCACTACTTTTCATCACTTCTTTAATCGAGTACTCTAAGCTATTCTCACGAGCCTTGATAGAACTGACAAAATTTTGCTGTAATTTTTCTTCTAATTTTTTTACAAAATATACGCCGATTATTTCCATCGATACTAAAATGAGTAGGATGAAAATCAAAACAAATTTTAAATGTATTGTTTGAAAAAAACCAACCTTTTTCATTTTTTTACTCCTGTTCAGGATTGCGCAAATAATAGCCTACTCCTCGTCGTGTAACAATCCATGCAGGATGACTTGGATTA
This sequence comes from Heyndrickxia sporothermodurans, assembly GCA_018333075.1. Classification (GTDB taxonomy): domain Bacteria; phylum Bacillota; class Bacilli; order Bacillales; family Bacillaceae_C; genus Heyndrickxia; species Heyndrickxia sporothermodurans_A. Next base: position 154,452 of record BORH01000009.1, read on the forward strand.
TCCTCAACTTTTTCCCTTAAACGTCTGACAGTTACATCAACTGTTCTTACATCTCCGTAATAGTCGTATCCCCAAACCGTTTGTAACAAATGCTCTCTCGTCATTACTTGACCAATATGCTGAGCTAAATAATAAAGAAGCTCAAACTCCCTATGTGTTAACTCTATTGTTTCTCCACGCTTAGAAACAACATACGCATCTGGATGGATTACTAATGTACCAATGGTGATTTCATTACTTTTCTCTTCTTCCTCGGCAACTGCAGCGACATGCTGATGGCGACGTAAATTTGCCTTCACACGTGCTATTAGCTCCCTCGTGCTAAATGGTTTTGTTACATAATCATCGGCACCAAGCTCTAATCCAATAATTTTATCTATTTCAGAATCTTTTGCTGTAAGCATAACTATTGGCATTTCATATTTTTTTCTTACTTCCCGGCAAACTTCGATCCCGTCCCGTTTAGGTAGCATAATATCTAATATTAATAAATCAGGATTAACTTCCTCTACCATTTTTATTGCTTCGTCACCATCATATGCACAATAGACGGTGTAACCTTCTTTCTTTAGATTAAATTGAAGGATATCAGCAATTGGTTTCTCATCATCAACGACCAATATTTTTTTATCCATAATATTACTCCCTTTAAATGTATTTTATCTATTCATTAATTTAATTAAATACGGCGAAAATCATATAACACCTCTATTTTAATGTACCATGTTCTATCCATGAAATCATCTAATAAGGAAAATTGGTTATTTTCACCTTTTCTATTTTTGTTTTTACAACATTTTTCTATTTTTATCATACTTATAGTTTACAATAACAGTCAGCAATACACGAGATAGCTTTCTCCAAAATATGAACAACTAATAAAAGCATTTGTGCATGTATACTGAAACCATGGTCACAACAAGATAGAAAATACCTCTAGACGAAACTAGAGGCATAAATAAATTACTTATATTTAAAAATAATTTAACAGGTTTTGCAGGCTTCCATTCTTATAAACTTCAAAATGCAAATGAACACCTGTAGCATCTCCTGTAGCTCCCATTACCCCAATACTTGCACCCTTCGGAACTACTTGACCTGCTGATACATTAATTGACTGTAAGTGAGCATATACGGTTTTAAATCCATTTTTATGGTCAATAACGATTTTATTCCCGTATCCGCCGTCCCAACCATCTGAAATAATGACTCCATTATCAGCAGCTGTTATTTTTCTATTGCTCGGTCTAGCAATATCAATTCCTTTATGCATGCTCCCCCAGCGATAACCGAGCTTACTGGAAACGTACCCACCAGTTGAAGGCCATGAAAAATGACCTGTCCCTTTAGATGAGATCACTTTTGTCCCCTTAACAGCAATAGATTTAACCGGCTTTCTAATAATTTTTTCTGCCTTTAATATTTTTTTCTTTTGCTGTCCATTCTCTTCTGTAATCACAAAAGTAAGTTCACTCTGACCTTTTCAACCTTTTTGTCTTACTTTAGTATCTCCCTTTAACATTGAAGCATCTTTAATTACTTCTTTTTTATAATCAATTTGTTCAACTTTATTGGTTTCCTTCTGAACAACTACATTGACAAGTTGTTGATTCACAGTAACTGTAAGCTTTTGTCCAATTTGTAAAACTTTATTTTTTTCCAATTCAGGATTTAACTTTATCAAATCTTTTGTTGTTAAATGATGATCTTTGGCAATGGAACCTAATACATCACCTTTTTTTACTTTATATATTTTTTCGTTTTTTGTGCCCTTTAGTAGGTAATTTACTGCTTGATCCTCACTAATAATCTTACTAGGGTCAATTTCTGTCTCTTGAATTGAAACTTTTTCCTTTAAAGCAACGTCTAAAAGACGAGTTTGATTCTTCTTTATTGGCTGATGAATTGCTTTTGATTTTTTCTGCATTTCTACTTGCATCAACTCTTTTTTTGAAACATATTGAAGCTTTAACTTCTCAATCACTTGATTAGCTTCCGCTGAATTCTTCACATATATAATTGGCTTATCATTAATAACGATAGTAACAGCATCGGCCTTTATAGATGATGAACTCTCAATTTTTTCAACTGTTTGCTCATCATCAACCTGGAGTCGAAAAACTTGCTCAGGAACATATGTAATTTTATTTCCCAACTCTATGTTATAGTCCTTATACTTTTCTTTTACATTGTTAACTCTTATATTTACCACATCTTCAATTACATTTTTATCCGATACAGTTCCTATAAACTCATCATTCATATAAACATGGAAAACGGTTTTTAAATGTGTGTCTGCAACTGAAGTAATCGCTATGAAGGATAGGGATGAAAGGAACAATGCTGTTATAACCGCTTTTTTCAAAAGACTAGCATACTTTTGGCGAGTTATAAGGTTTGGTTTATCGGATGAATTCTGGATTAACTTCTTATCCTCATTCATTCATAATCCTCCAAATATCTGCTTAAGTATTTTTTACTAGGAAAAAATATTCGAATTTCACTCTATTACATTATCATAAAGTCCGCAAAAATTTACGGAATTTTTCATAATGTAACATAATTGTATAAATGGTTACAATACATTCCAATATTTTCTTTTTGAGTAAATGCAATTTGTTGAAGGATAGGGAAATAGCATAGATTTTGTATATACCTTTTTCATTCATTTTACTAAATGGTCTATTTATTACAAAAAGATTACATAACAATAAAAAAGCACTGCGAGAGTCTTTGTCATCGCAGTGCTTTTTGATGATGGCTCGGGACGGAATCGAACCGCCGACACATGGATTTTCAGTCCATTGCTCTACCGACTGAGCTACCGAGCCATAATAAAAGTTTTAATCGTTGTAATATGTAAATGGCGGTCCGGACGGGACTCGAACCCGCGACCTCCTGCGTGACAGGCAGGCATTCTAACCAGCTGAACTACCGGACCATTTTATATGAAACTATTTTGAAGGATGAGCCATGAAGGACTCGAACCTTCGACCCTCTGATTAAAAGTCAGATGCTCTACCAACTGAGCTAATGGCTCGTAAAAAGTCATCAATGATTAATATAATAAATCTTTTTAACCAAACCAATGCATCTACGACGTCCCAATCTCAGAAAGAGTATTCTAGATGCGGCTCGATTGGTACGCTGTCGTTTCGCTTCGCAGCTTACTCGTTCGTGCTCTACCAACTGAGCTAACGGCTCGTAAAAAGTCATCGATATTTTATTTATTATTTCGTAACAACGTATTTTATATTACCATAACATTATTTCATTTGGCAACAAAAATCGTCAATTTTCGTAAAAAAAATGCAAAAAAATTATTTTAGGTTTAAAAACTAATGTGCACAGCTTTAGTAGGATACCTTTCTTTATAAAAAATTCTCTACCAACGTCCCAATAAATGCGGTAAGAACAAGCTTGACCATATAAATTTGATTATGAAAAAATTCATTTGTACCTTTTTCGGGTATCTATTAGATCCTTCGATAACTTTTATTTCACAAAAACAAAAAATAAGGATGAGCTAAGCTCACCCTTACTTCATTTATCTCCATACACTATGAATAACGTTTGTTTGGTTTCTATCTGGTCCAACAGAAAAGACAGACAACGGGATTCCTGTAAGCTGAGATACTCGTTCTAAATAATGACGAGCATTTACAGGTAGCTCATCCAATGTTTTACAGCCTGTAATATCTTCAGTCCAACCAGGAAGTTCTTCATAAACTGGTTCACATTCAGATAAAATACTTAAATTTGCTGGGAATTCTTGAATAATTTCACCTTTATAGCGGTAAGCCACACAGATTTTCACTGTTTCAATACCTGTAAGTACATCAATTGAGTTAAGAGAAAGATCTGTAATCCCACTGACACGACGCGCATGACGAACAACTACACTGTCAAACCAGCCAACTCGTCTTGGACGTCCTGTCGTTGTACCATATTCACGACCTACTTCACGGATTTGATGGCCAATTTCATCATGTAATTCTGTCGGAAATGGACCGTCACCTACACGAGAAGTATAAGCTTTTGCTACACCAACAACATGATTAATCTTAGTAGGTCCAACTCCTGAACCAATTGTTACTCCACCTGCAATTGGATTGGAAGATGTAACAAACGGGTAGGTACCTTGGTCAATATCAAGCATAACCCCTTGTGCGCCTTCAAATAAAACACGTCGTCCCTCATCTAAAGCATCGTTTAATACAACAGATGTGTCACAAACATATTTTTTAATTTGCTGGCCATATTCAAAATATTCATCTAGAATATCTTCTAATTTAAAGCCTTCTGTTTCATAAAAACGTTCTAATAAACGATTTTTTTCCTCTAAATTGCGTGAAAGCTTTTCTTCAAACACTTTACGATCTAATAAATCAGCAATTCGGATACCAATCCTTGCTGCTTTATCCATATAAGCTGGTCCAATTCCTTTTTTCGTTGTACCAATTTTATTTGCACCTTTTCTCTCCTCATCAACTTCATCGATTTTTAGATGATAAGGTAGAATGACGTGAGCACGGTTGCTGATTCTTAAATTATCTGTAGTCACGCCTCTTTCATGCAATCCTTCTAATTCTTGAACAAGTGCTTTCGGATCGACCACCATTCCGTTTCCAATCACACTAATTTTATCTTTATAAAAGATCCCTGAAGGAATCAAGTGTAATTTATATGTTTCGCCATTAAAACGAATTGTATGACCTGCATTGTTTCCGCCTTGATAACGTGCTATAACCTCTGCATTTTCTGAAAGAAAATCGGTAATTTTTCCTTTTCCTTCATCACCCCATTGAGTTCCAACAACAACAACTGATGACATAACAAGGCACCTCCAATAATAATTTACGATCTGTGTCTTTCACCTTATCTATTTTAACAAGTTGCGTCAAAAAGTCAACGTAAACACGAACGTTAAGTAGATTAATAGTTTTTTTATTCGTAATTGAAAAAATCAAAAAAAAGAGAATTGGACTAAAAAACCAACTCTCTTAATCTATGCACCTGCTGGTACTTCTGCATCATCAAATCTTCGTTCTAAATTAACAAATTTATTATATTCCTTAACAAAGGCTAACGAAACTGTTCCTACTGGACCGTTACGTTGTTTGGCAATAATGATTTCAATAATATTTTTATTCTCACTTTCCTTGTCATAGTAATCATCACGATAAAGGAAAGCTACAATATCGGCATCCTGCTCAATACTTCCAGATTCACGAATATCAGACATCATTGGGCGTTTATCTTGACGTTGCTCTACACCACGAGATAACTGTGACAACGCAATTACTGGAACCTCTAATTCACGAGCAAGCGCCTTTAATGAACGCGAAATTTCAGATACTTCCTGCTGCCTATTTTCACCTGATCGCCCATTACCTTGAATTAATTGCAGATAATCTATTAAAATCATTCCAAGACCATGCTCTTGCTTTAATCTACGGCATTTGGAGCGAATCTCACTAATTCTAACACCAGGTGTATCGTCAATGAAAATTCCTGAGTTTGATAGACTCCCCATTGCCATCGTCAGCTTTCTCCAATCCTCATCTGTTAAACTACCTGTACGTAAGTTTTGTGCATTAATATTTCCTTCTGCACAAAGCATACGCATAACTAACTGTTCTGCCCCCATCTCTAGACTAAATATCGCTACATTTTCTCCTGCTTTTGTTCCTACATTTTGAGCTATATTCAATGCAAAGGCAGTTTTACCTACTGATGGGCGGGCTGCTACTATAATTAGATCATTACGTTGGAACCCTGCCGTCATTCGATCAAGCTCAGCGAAACCAGTAGGAATCCCCGTAATATCACCAACCCGATTATGCAATAATTCAATATTATCGTATGTTCGAACAAGTACATCTTTTATATTATGAAAGGCACCTGCGTTTTTCCTTTGTGCCACTTCCATAATACTTCGTTCAGCTTCATTTAATAATGCATCTACTTCATCTTCACGAGAATAACCATCTGAAGCAATTGTCGTTGCTGTTCGAATAAGACGACGAAGTAACGACTTCTCTTCTACTATTCTCGCATAGTATTCAATATTAGCTGCTGTAGGAACCGATCCTGCTACTTCACTTAAATATGAAATTCCACCAACATCTTCTAATTGCTTAGCAGCTGCAAGTTCTTCAGTTACTGTTACTAAATCTACCGCTTTCCCCTCATCATTAAGCTTTAAAAATACATCAAATATTTTTTGATGTGCACTTCGGTAGAAGTCTTCTGGAATTAATACTTCTGAAGCTAATATCAATGATGCTGGTTCCAAGAATATAGCTCCAATTACAGCTTGTTCGGCTTCTATATTTTGAGGCGGCATACGATCTGCAAATAAATCACTCATTTATAATAACCTCCCATTCAATTTATGGGCTTAAATTATCTTCCTTTACTTCTCATAAAATCATAGAAAAAATGTGATCAATTCAGCCTCGATCACATTTAATCCTTTATTCAAATCCTATTTTCACTTCGTTTATAACTATCTCAATAGGCTTTACCTACTATTTCATAACTGCACTTTTCTATTTTAACACGAAAAACTTTCAATAATGCTGGCAAATTTAACAAACACTATTGGCTTTATCAAAATGACAGTGTACAAAACTCAATCACTAAATATTTGATTAATTTTCTTCTTTTACATGAACATTTAAGGTTGCTGTAACCTCAGAATGTAGTTTTACTGGAACCTTCGTAACTCCTAATGTGCGAATAGCATCTTCTAATTCTATTTTACGCTTATCAATTTTTATATTATGAGCTTTTTTCAGTTCCTCGGATATTTGTTTACTTGTAATAGAGCCGAATAAGCGGCCTCCAGTACCGGATTTTGCTTTTAATTCTACTGTGATAGCTTCCATTTTTTCTTTTAATTCTTTTGCTTCTTTAAGCTCTTCATCAGCAAGTTTCTGCTCCTTTTTCTTTTGAGCATCTAACCCCTTTAAATTACCTGCTGTTGCCTCAACTGCTAAACCTTGTTTAATTAAAAAGTTATGAGCATAACCATCAGCAACATTTTTTGTTTCTCCTTTTTTTCCTTTACCTTTCACATCTTTTAGAAAAATGACTTTCATGATTTTTGACTCCCTTCTAAATATTCATTTATCGCTTTAAGTAATTGCGTCTCAGCTTCTTTAATCGTTATTTCATGTAACTGTGTAGCGGCATTTGATAAATGACCTCCACCGCCAAGGTTTTCCATAATTACTTGCACATTTACTTTCCCTAATGAACGTGCACTTATACCAATTTCATCCTCAGATCGCTTAGAAATCACAAAAGAGGCTTGGACTCCATCCATTGTCAGCAAAGTATCTGCCGCTTGTGCAATTAATACAGAGTTATAAATCTCATCTTCAGTTCCTTTACCAATAGCAATTCCATCATGATGAAATTCTACACTTTCAATTAATTTTGAGCGTTTAATGTAAGTATCTAAGTCTTCCTTTAAAAACTTCTGAACTAATACAGTGTCAGCTCCTTGGGCCCGTAAATAGGAAGCTGCATCAAAAGTTCTAGAACCCGTTCTAAGAGTAAAGCTTTTTGTGTCTACAATAATCCCCGCTAATAAAGCAGTTGCTTCAAGCATATTAATTTTTTCATTTTTAGGCTGGTATTCCAATAGTTCTGTTACTAACTCTGCTGTTGATGAGGCATATGGCTCCATATAAACTAATAATGGATTTTTAATAAAGTCCTCTCCACGGCGGTGATGATCGATCACAACAACATTTTCTATTCTTTTTATTAATCTCTCATCAATCACAAATGAAGGTTTATGAGTATCAACTACGACTAGCAAGGAATCCTCTGTAGCCATTTCCATGGCATCTTCAGGCGTAATGAAACGTGAATATAATTCTGGATTTTGTTTCACTTCCTCAATTAAACGCTTTACCCCTGTATCAATTTCAGAAAAGTTAATAATGATATATCCTTCTTTATGATTCATTTCAGCAACTTTTCTAATACCAATTGCTGCTCCTACAGCATCCATATCAGGAAACTTATGGCCCATTACAAAAACCTTGTCACTTTCAACCATTAATTCTTTTAAAGCATGAGAAATGACACGAGCGCGAACCCTCGTACGTTTTTCCATCGGATTCGTTTTTCCACCGTAAAACTTAACCTTACCACTCGTTTGTTTCATTGCAACCTGATCACCGCCCCTACCAAGTGCAATGTCGAGACTAGATTGAGACAACGTACCAAGGTCAGGGAGTGATGGTACTCCTGCTCCAATTCCTATACTTAGTGTTAATGGGATATTTTGCTTTGACGTTGTTTCTCTGACTTCGTCTAAAATTGAGAACTTACTTTTTTCTAATTCATGGAGAATTTTTTCATTGAAAACACCTATAAATCGTTCTGATGATACCCTTTTTAAGAAAACTCCATATTCCATTGCCCATTTATTTAATATAGAAGTCACTAAACTATTAAGACTGCTCCTAGTCTGGTCATCCATCCCTTGAGTCACTTCATCATAATTATCTAAATAGATGATAGCAATGACTGTTCTTTCCTCTTTATACATTTTTTCAATTTCAGATTGCTCAGTCACATCAAAAAAATAAAGTAATTTTTCTTCATGCTTAAGGGTCACACGGTATTTTCTTTCATTTAAAGTGACCAATTCCGTATCAATTTCCTGTTTGATCAGTGGAACTAACTCTTCGGCAACGTCATATAATGAGCGCCCTACAAGGGTATCTTCATTAAAGCAGGACGCCATAAACTGATTTGTCCATTCAATGAAAAAATCATCATTTATTAACATAATTCCTATTGGCATTTCCATTAATGCCTCTTCACCTACCCTTTTTATACGGTAGGATAAAGTAGATATATACTCTACTGTTGCCTCATTTGAACGCTGTTCAAGGAAAAAGGCTAAGTAAAACAAAGCACCTATTATTAAAAGACCAATGACTGTAATCCACCAATGATAAAAAGCAACCAGTCCTAAAAGGGCTAAAGAAACCGCCATTAATCCGTATAGTGGATAGCGTACCATCCGCTTTTTATAATCTGAAGGCATGTTTTATTCTCTCCTAAAGTGAAACTTCAAATGATCTTATCCCTAACGCTTATATCAAGCAAGAGTTACGAAGATTTCCGATTAATCATTTGTCTTAAATTAAAACCTAAGTCCATTATACCTAATATCCTTATTATATATTGAAGAGGAAGAAGTAAAAATGAAAAAATAATGAGCAATATCGGAATTGCTTTCGGCCATTTTTTTTCATGGCTAAAGAAATAAAGGAAAGAAAATCCTTGGAGTAATATCAGCAATTGAAAAATAAAATTTAAATTGCTTAGTGCCGTGTTTTCAAAAGTACCTTGAACAGGTTTCAAAATAATCGTTAATACAACTGTAATTAAATAATACCATAATACGCTTTTAGGTATTTGTAAATCTCTAAATGAACCCCATTTTGGAACTTCAATCTGAAATCGTTTAGCAATAGGTAGATTAATCGATAACAAAATCCATACAACAAGAAAAGAAGTGATTAGTAATAGACTAGGTAATAATGTTGTTAATGAATTCACCAACATATTAAACTGATCCATCATTTGATCAGAATATCCTTTTTCAAAGGTATCCATTATTTTCATCGATTTTTCCATAGATTCTCTTACAAATTGAATCGAGTCTTTCAGAACGTCTATCTTAAAAAAGGCAATAGAAACGATATACTGAACAATAGTATTCAGGAGAAATACAAGGCTTGCAGCTATGTATATGGTTAATTTCGACTTTTTCCTTTGAATACAATAACCAATAACAATTCCTGTTGTTCCATAAGCAATGGCTACTGGTATTAATAAAAAAGTACCAACAAGAAAAGAAATGATTATGCTTCCAAACAATAAAACAATTGAATACTTAAGTGAATATTTTGCGCTAAAGATAATAAATGGCGTAAGAAGGATTAATACTGCTACTAAAGATAAAAATGGAACGTAATTGAAAATTAAGAGCAATATCGTGAAAACAGCTAACATTAAAGCTCCTTCTGTTAACATACGTGTTTTTTTCATTATGTCACCTCATATTTCTATTAGCTTTATACTATCATACGAACGAATCCTAGACAAAAAACAGTGTCCTCAATTTAGAAGACACTGTTTACTAAATATGATTTATCATTCATTAATCTCTAATCTTAAAGTGATTAATAGCTTTTTGTAAATCATGACTTAATTCAGTTAAATTTTCCGCCAATTGTGCAACAGATTGTATAGCCCTCAACTGTTCGTCCGTAGATGCTCCTACCTCTTCGCAAGCTGCAGCTGTTTGTTCAGACATAGCTGCCATGTTTTGAATAATATTCACTACTTCTTCTTTATGATTAGAAACTTCTTGAACGCCATAAAAAACAGATGAAATGGAATTTTGCATTTCATTTATTAACTTAGATATTTCTTCGAAAGTCAAACCAGTTTCTTGAACAACCATGGATTGCTGTGTCCAAATTTCCTTTGTTTTCTCCATTTCTTCTACAACTCGATGTGAACCTTCTAGAATATCTGAAATGGTTTCTTTAACTTGGTCCGTAGCATTTACTGATTGCTCTGCAAGCTTACGAACCTCTTGTGCTACTACCACAAACCCTTTTCCTTGCTCTCCTGCACGTGCAGCTTCAATACTGGCATTTAACGCCAATAGATTGGTTTGCGAAGAAATATTAGTAATTGTTTGAATCACCGTTTCAATGGTCGATATTTTTTTAGATAAATCTTTTACAACAGTAGACATAGATTCTATGTATTCATTAGCGGTAGCAAATAAAACTTTCATATCATTCATCTTATTCATACCTGTATGATTCATTTCATTCGTTCTTTTTGCAATTTCAGTCATTACCTCCGATTTTTCATGAATCCCATTAATTTGTATGCTTAAATTTGTAGAGTTCACACTTGCTGTTTCTGCCTCTTCTGCTGATTTAGAAGCACCTTGAGCAATTTCGTTTACAGCCACTGCCATTTGTTCACTAGAAGCATTCGTCTCTTCAGCACTAGCACTTAAATTTTCAGCTGATTCCCTTACCTCTAGAATTGAATGATTGACAATAGAAATCATCTGCTTTAATCGTTCTACCATTAAATTAAAGCTATTAGCCAAGTCTCCAATTTCATCCTTTGACTCAACTAATGCATACGTTTGTAGATTTCCAATAGATAATTGACCCATTGCTGTCTTTAAAATACTAATTGGCTTTGTAATACGGATCGATATATACGTTAAAATAATGATTGATAACATAAGTGTAATAATGCCTATATACAATAGAATGGTTTGTATATGTTTTGCCATAACCATCAGTTGATTTTGATCATATATAGCACCTATTTTCCACCTATTGGTTAAGTTTGTACTATAAACTAATACCTTATTACTGTCATTATTTTGGTAGTTCACAATTCCCTTTTCATTATTTTCATCAATCATATGTTTAATGTATGGGAGCTTAGTTAGATCCTCACCACGAGTATTTTTATAAACAATTGACTTCCCTTCATTAGTAACTATAAAAGGTATGCCTTTATATCCAATTTTCATACTTGAAACACGATTGGTGATTTCTGATAGCTTAATATCTGCACCAACTACCCCAACAATCATTCCTTTTTTAATTACTGCTTTTGAAGCAGTTACAATATATTCCTTTGATGCATGATCTTTATACGGCTCTGTCCAAACTACTCTTCCCGTTGTAGTAATTGCCTTTTTATACCATTCCTGTGAGGTTGGATCAAAATCCGTTGAAACTTTTAGCTCAGGAACAGCAACGATGTTTTTATTTGTTGTAGCAAAGTAGACAGAAGTAGCCTCTTTATAGGTATTTAAATAACCAGCTAATACTTCTTTTATATCTTGATCATTTTGTTTTTTATGTTTTTTTATAGAAATTTGATTATAGCCATAATCTAAAACTTTTCCATATGAACCAATTTGATCAATACTTTTTTCGTACTGATTAAAGTATAGCCCGATTGAATAGTTTAAATCATCAACTATTCGGTTCGTTTCTGATATCACACTTTTTTCTGTTTCCTTATTCGCTTGCCAAGTGGTTAATATAATCATTGCAGAAAACGCTATAATTAATAATATAGAAATAACTAATATGAATTTTAATTTAATTGATTTGAACACTATTCCTATGTCACCTACCTGTTATAAGGTATTTTATAAATTAAATCTACTTTTTTTATTTCGACAAATTTTCGACATTGTTTAACAAATCTTTATATATTTAAATTTTTCTACTATTAACGTTCCGTATAATAAAAAAAGCTACTGATCTAAAAAGATCAGTAGCTTTTCAACTAATTACTCACCAGATACATATGGTAATAATGCCATAGTACGAGCACGTTTAATAGCAATCGTTAATTTACGTTGGTATTTTGCGCTTGTTCCAGTTACACGACGTGGAAGAATTTTTCCACGCTCAGAGATAAATTTTTTCAAAAGATCTACATCTTTATAATCGATATGTGTGATTCCATTTGATGTGAAGAAGCACACTTTACGACGTTTACGTCCGCCTCTGCGTCCACCTGCCATGTTATTTCCCTCCATTTCATGTATAAATTATCGTTTTAGAATGGAAGATCATCATCTGAAATGTCGATAGGTTGACCATCATTTGCAAATGGATCTTCATCTACTCTTGTATATCCTTGGTTGCGTTGATTCTGATTTTGGTTGAATGGTGTATTTTGATTTCCTTGACCACCGCCATAAAAATCATTGTTGCCTGTTCGAGGTGCAGAATTTCTCGGCTCTAAGAATTGAACACTTTCTGCCACTACTTCAGTGACATATACACGTTTTCCATCTTGTCCTTCATAATTACGAGTTTGCAAACGTCCATCAACACCAGCTAAACTACCCTTTTTCAAGAAGTTTGCCACGTTTTCTGCAGGTTTGCGCCATACTACACAATTAATAAAATCTGCTTCTCTTTCACCTTGTTGATTCGTAAATGTACGATTAACAGCAAGTGTAAATGTGGCTACAGCAACCCCACTCGGAGTATATCGTAATTCTGGGTCTTTAGTTAAGCGACCTACTAATATTACTCGGTTCATCATCAGAATCAACCCCTTCCCTTTTTAAAAACTATGTTTCACATGAAACATAGCTCTATTTATATCAATTACTCTTCTTCTTTAATGACGATGTGACGGATAATGTCGCCACTGATCTTAGCAAGACGGTCAAATTCTTGTACCGCTTCTGGGTTAGCATTTACACTTACAAGACGGTAAAAACCATCACGGAAGTCTTCGATTTCATACGCAAGACGACGCTTACCCCAGTCTTTAGATTCGATGATTTCCGCACCTTGAGTTGTTAAAACGGTATCGAAACGTTCAACTACAGCTTTTTTAGCTTCATCCTCAATATTCGGACGGATAATGTACATAATTTCGTACTTTTTCATCTTTCTGTCACCTCCTTATGGACTATGCGGCCCTTATAAAAGGGCAAGGAGCAATGTATATATACGTTCATTACTCACAAGTTGTAATTATAGCACAGACACTTACAATTTGCAATGGATGCTAATTGCAAAAAGATATCTTAATACTTAAAAATTTATCTTTTCAACTCTAACTATAGAACAAACAAACGTTCCTATCAATGAGTTTCTAGCCAGTACTTTACATAAATAATGGACTACTAAAAAAAGCTGATTTATTTCTAAATCAGCTCTACCTTTTACTTCCTTTAAACTAAGTCAAGTATTAAACATTAAATCTAAAATGCATAACATCTCCATCTTGAACAAGATATTCTTTTCCTTCAAGACGAACCTTTCCAGCTTCTTTAGCTGCTGACATTGAACCACCAGCTACTAAATCTTCAAATGAAACAGTTTCAGCTCGAATAAATCCTTTTTCAAAATCTGAATGAATGATTCCAGCACATTGTGGAGCCTTCATTCCCTTTCTAAATGTCCAAGCACGAACCTCTTGTACACCAGCTGTAAAATAAGTAGCTAGTCCAAGTAAATTATATGCTGCTTTAATTAGCTGGTCTAGGCCAGACTCTTCAATTCCAAGCTCAGAAAGGAACATTTCCTTTTCTTCATCATCAAGCTCAGCAATTTCTTCTTCAATTTTTGCACAGACAACAATTACTTCTGCACCTTCATTATTCGCATATTCACGTACTTTTAGAACATACTCATTATTAGTTGGATCAGCCACTTCATCTTCACCAACATTTGCTACATAAAGTATTGGTTTACTTGTTAACAGGTGAAGACCTTTTACAAGCTTTAATTTTTCATCTGTAAACTCTACTGAACGAGCTGGTTTATCAGACTCTAATGCTTCTTTTAATTTAACGAGAACATCGTATTCAACAATGGCCTCTTTATCTTTTTGCTTCGCTAATTTTTCCACACGTCCAATTCGTTTATCAACCGTTTCTAAATCAGCTAAGATTAATTCTAGATTAATGGTTTCAATATCATCTATCGGATCTACTTTTCCGGATACATGAGTGATATTCCCATCGGCAAAACAGCGTACCACATGACAAATAGCATCCACTTGACGAATGTGGGAAAGGAATTTATTCCCTAAACCTTCACCTTTACTTGCACCTTTAACAATCCCTGCAATATCTGTAAACTCAAATGCTGTAGGAACCGTCTTTTTCGGTTGAACAAGCTCGGTTAGTTTATTTAAACGATGATCTGGAACTTCCACGATCCCTACGTTTGGATCGATTGTACAGAATGGGTAATTGGCAGATTCTGCACCAGCTTTTGTAATTGCATTAAATAAAGTAGACTTACCAACATTCGGTAGACCTACAATACCGGCTGTAAGGGCCATATTCGGTCACTCCTCAAAAAATATCTATTTTATCTTCATTAATTTTTTAATCTTTCGTAAACATACCTCTAACAATTATATGGATTAAATAAGGAAAGCGCAAGTTCCCTACAATGATCTATAAACAATAAGTAATACAAGTGGAAGTGATTGCATAAAAAGATCTAGATATTAAATATTTTGACAGCAAAAAAGCATGAAATTACTCTTCATGCTTTACAAGTACTTTCTTCATTTTTCTAATAAATTCACGTCGTGGAATCATAACACTATGCCCACAACCTTCACATTTTATTCGAATATCCATTCCCATTCGAATAATTTTCCAACGATTAGTTCCACACGGATGCTGCTTTTTCATTTCAACAACATCATTCAGTCCATATTCTTTTGGTTCCATCATTATTCCCCCCGAACATGTTTTTCTTCCTCATTATTACGTGAATACATAACAAGCTTTGGAAATGGAGCACGGATTCCATGCTGATCCAATGTTTTCTTTATTTCCTTTCGAATCGCTCGTGCAATATACCAATGCATCATTGGATCGGTTTCAGCAATAATTCTTAATTGAACATTTGATGTTCCTAATTGTTGAACACCTAATAATTCTGGCTTACTAACCATTTCTTCATACTTCTCCGGAAGTCCTTCCAATAACTCCTCAATTATTCCCTCTGCTTTCTCAACATTTTCCTCATAAGGTATATTTATGTCAACAACAGAAATGCTATTATTAATGGAGTAATTTGTTACCTCTGTAATACTCCCATTAGGAAGAATATGAACTTCACCAGTCCAGCTTTTTATCTTTGTGGTACGAAGTCCAATTTCCTCAACAGTACCTACAAATTTTCCTATTCCTACATAATCACCTACAGAAAACTGATCCTCAAAAATAATAAAAAAGCCTGAAATAATATCTTTCACTAAGCTTTGAGCTCCAAATCCAACTGCCAAACCGACAATCCCAGCACCTGCTAAAAGTCCTTTAACATCAATATCAAATGTAGAAAGAATAGATATAAGTGCAATAAAGTAAATTAAATACGTTAATACATTTTCCAATAGTTTTAGTAGTGTATTTTCTCTACGTTCAGATACACGTATAGGGGATTTCGCCCTTACTTTAAAAATATTTCGAATAGTTGCCCTTCCTATTTTAATAACTATAGACGTTACGACCATAATAATAAATATCTTTAATATTGTTTCTCCTATATTCACCCAAAAATCATGATTAAACAACTCATTAGTCGATTTCTCAATGGTTTTCTCTACGTTCTCCAATCACTTCACCAACCTTATAAAAAGCGAGTTATAGATTTATCTTATAAATCCATTATAATAGCTTAAATTTATATTTTCCTCAAATTCCTATCCTTCATGTATAGAAAAAAAATTTCTTCCGTATACTGTTAATACCATGGCTAAGGAGTGGAATGAATGAATCTTGGGAAACGGCTTTTTGAACAAAGGATCGATGAAAGTAAAATATTTCATGATGACATGATAGCTAAAGATGTCATTTCATCTCAGATTTTATCCATGCTTCCAGTAAAAAAAGATCAACCCATTATTATTGTCTGCATTGGCACCGATCGTTCAACCGGGGATTCATTAGGACCATTAACTGGAACATTTTTACAAGAAAAAAGACCTATCTCCTTTTCTGTCTATGGAACATTAGATGATCCTATACATGCAGTAAATTTAGAGGAAAAATTAAGTATGATTTATAAAAACCATACAAATCCTTTTGTTATTGCAATTGACGCTTGTCTCGGAAAGCTAAAAAGTGTAGGTATGATTCAAGTAATGGATGGTCCCGTAAAACCAGGAGCTGGGGTAAAAAAAGAGCTTCCAAGTGTTGGAAATATGCATATTACAGGTATTGTCAATGTAAGTGGATTTATGGAATTTTTTGTATTACAGAATACCCGCTTAAATTTAGTCGTTAAAATGGCAAAAACAATTGCCGGAAGTATTTATCGTGCCAGTCATTCCTATCAGCATCAGCATTCTTTGAATACATTAGACTGGGATAGTAATCAGGAACGGACAATTTAATTATCCAGGGGAATATAACTCCCCTGTTATATAAAAAAACATTTTTTAATAATATATAAGTATAACAATTAGTGCAGCTGCTAATATCCCTACAATATTAAATCCTATTGCCATAATCATAATCCCTCCTGTCGAGGTCATCTTTACAATTAAGGAGTTCATTAGTGAATCTGGTATTACTCGCTCTATTTGAGTAGCAAAACCCATTAAATAAGAAAAGCACAAGCATTTTTTTAACATTATACTCTAAAAAAAATAAACCACCTAAATGGATGGTCTATTACTCATTATTTTTATCTAATAACTCTAATATTCTATCTAAATCTTCATCAGAAAAAAACTCTATTTCAATTTTTCCTTTTTTCTTTGATTTTTTGATAGATACAGTTGTTCCGAATTTTTCTCGTAATATATTTTCAGTCTCTCGTATAAATACATTTTTCTCTTCTTTAGGCTTAGATGTTTCACGTGGAACACTTTCATTTAATTGTTGAACGAGCTTTTCAAGCTGACGAACGTTTAAGCCATCCTTAATAACCTTTTCAATTACAGGTGAATACTTTTCTTTTTTCTTAAGTCCTAAAAGAGCTCGTCCATGACCCATTGAAATTTTTCCAGCTGTAATATAGTCCTGTATTTCTTTTGGGAGGGCAAGTAGTCTTAAGTGATTTGCTATATGTGGTCGACTTTTTCCAAGACGTTTAGAAAGCTCTTCTTGAGTAAGATTTAACTTTTCCATAAGCATCTGATAAGCAGCTGCTTCCTCTATTGGTGTTAAATCTTCACGCTGTAAATTTTCTAGAACAGCCAGCTCCATCATTTGTTGTTCAGTCAAATTTCGTACGACAACAGGTACATTCTCAAGCTTAGCTTCCTTCGCTGCACGAAAACGCCTTTCTCCAACAACAATTTCATATCCTTTAATACTTTTTCGTACGATAATTGGCTGTAATATCCCATGCTGTATAATCGAATCCTTTAATTCCTTAATCGCTTCAGGCTCAAATACTTTTCTTGGTTGGTAAGGATTTGGTCTTAACTCCTTTAGTTTTACCTCTTGAACAGAATCATCTTTATTAACATCGACATTTGCAAATAATGCATTAATACCTTTTCCAAGTCCTTTAGCCATTGACAGCCACTTCCTTTGCTAAATCTAAGTAGACTTCAGCCCCTCGAGATTTAGAATCATAGATTATAATCGGTTCACCATGGCTCGGTGCTTCGCTCAAACGCACATTTCGGGGAATGATTGTTTGATAGACTTTATCTTGAAAGTATTTTTTTACTTCATCAATTACTTGAATTCCTAAATTTGTACGGGCATCAAGCATTGTAAGAAGTACACCTTCAATCATTAGTTCATGGTTTAAATGCTTTTGAACTAATCGAACAGTACTTAACAACTGACTTAAACCTTCTAAGGCATAGTACTCACATTGAACAGGAATTAGGACAGTATCTGACGCAGTTAAAGCATTTAACGTTAATAAACCTAATGATGGTGGACAATCAATGATAATAAAATCATATTCGTCTTTAACTGTTGCTAATGCACGTTTCAATCTTACCTCTCTGGAGATTGTAGGCACTAGCTCAATTTCAGCACCTGCAAGCTGTATCGTTGCCGGTACAGAATAAAGCCCTTCTACTGCAGTTTCTTTTACTACATCTTTTATATCTACATCATCAACAAGAACATCATAAATACACTGCTGGACATCACCTTTATCAATACCTGCTCCACTAGTCGCATTACCTTGTGGATCTATATCTACAAGTAATACTTTTTTTCCAATATATGCTAAGCAGGCACCCAAATTAACCGAGGTAGTCGTTTTACCGACGCCTCCCTTTTGGTTGGCAATCGAAATAATTTTGCCCAAGCGTGTCACCTACCTTCAACATCCTATTAAAATCGCAATCATATTTTCTATTTTAACAAAGTTTCCTAGTTAAGGTTTAATTTTATATAAAAAAAATCATACCAATTTTTATTAAGAACATATTTTAAGTATTTCTATAAAAAAAGTGCTTAACAAAACATGCCAATATATAGTGGCTAAACTTATTAGCTCATTCATCTATATATTGGACACATGTAACGTCAAACACTTTTTATCCTAGTAAACTATTTAATTCAATAGTATATTACAGGCGCCAATTACGCTATTCATTTTTTTTTGGTATCTTAATTGTTATCTGATAGTATTCATCAAATTCTTCTTCTTCTGAATCTAATTTGATCCCATTATCTGTTACCATAGTTAAAGATTGACGAATTGTATTTACAGCTATTCTCATATCTTTACTAAATGCCTGGCGACGAGGCTTTGGTTTTCGAGCTGTTTTATTTAATATTCTTTCAACAGCTTCCTCTGTTTGTTTAACATTTAGGTTTTTATCTATTATATTTGCTAATAATTGCACTTGCTTTTCTGGATTCTTCAACGGGATAAGTGCACGTGCATGTCGTTCAGATATCAACTTTTGTAATAAAGCATCTTGTACTTCTTGTGGCAGCTTTAAAAGGCGAAGCTTATTAGCAACAGTTGATTGTCCCTTCCCTAAACGTTGAGCTAATGCTTCTTGAGTTAAGTTATGTAATTCCAAAAGTTTCCCGTAAGCAACAGCTTCTTCAATTGGAGAAAGTTCTTCCCGCTGCAGGTTCTCTATTAATGCAACAGACGCTGTCTCTGTATCATTTAAATTTTTAACAATAGCAGGTACAGAATCCCATTCCAATTTTTGGATAGCCCTGAATCTGCGTTCCCCTGCAATTATTTCAAATTGACCTGAACTGTATTCACGGACAACAATAGGTTGAATAATGCCATGCGTGTGAATGGTACGTGCTAATTCTTCAATTTTATTCTCATCAAATATTGTTCTTGGTTGAAAACGATTTGGGACAATGCTAGAAATAGGAATCTTCCTAACTTCATCATTTTCACTTAGTATTTCTCTTTCCGACTCTTCCACCTTTTCACCCACACCAAAAAATCGAGAGAAAGGATGCTTCATCGTTCGACACCACCTTTAAAAGACTCCCTACATACATATTCTCTATTATAAGACAAGTTCCTTCATTTTTCGTTGGTTAATTTTCGTGTTTTTCCTACACTAATAAACAAAATATCTATTAAATTAGCTGAATTTTAAGTAAAAACACTGCAAAAAAACATGAAGTTTTAATAATTATGGAAGTTTTATTCATAAATTTACAAAACATTAGAATGAGCTTTACTCATTCTAATGGCATTTTATTAGGTGTACCGGGTTTCCTTGGATATTTTTTTGGAGTTGGTTTACTCTTCTTAATCACAATTATATTTCGTTCACTTTCTTCAAAAGGTAATGTGAACGAAAAAGAATCTTCAACCTTTCCTCCAAGTATTTGAATCGCTTTATTCGCTTTAGCTAATTCCTCTTTCGCGTTTGCTGCTTTCATAGCAATAAATACACCTTCCTGCTTAACAAGCGGAAGACATAATTCACTAAGTACCGACATTCTAGCAACAGCTCTTGCAGTAACAACATCATATCGCTCCCGATGCTCTGCTTTTTCTCCGAAGGTTTCAGCACGATCGTGATAAAAGTTAGTTCCTTCTAGCTCTAACTCCTTCGCAAGGTGTTCTAAAAATGTTATCCGTTTTTGAAGAGAATCCACTATCGAAATCTGTATTTCAGGATTACAGATCTTTAGCGGAATACTAGGAAAACCCGCACCAGCGCCTACATCACAAATACAAAGAGGCTGGTTAAAATCATAGTAAAAGGAAGCAGTAATAGAATCAAAAAAATGTTTTAAATACACATCACTTCTTTCAGTAATAGCTGTCAAATTCATTTTTTCATTCCACTCAACCAATATCTCAAAATAACGATTAAATTGATGTAATTGTTTAGAGGAAAGGGAGATCCCCTTCTCCTCTAAAGATTTGGAAAATTGCTCAATATTCATATATTCATTCCATCCTTATTCTTTTGCAACTTTTGCAATACGACCATGTTCAATATACACTAGTAAAATTGAAATATCAGCAGGGTTTACGCCAGAAATCCTTGATGCTTGTGCGATTGATAATGGACGAACTTTGCTTAATTTTTGACGAGCCTCTGTTGCTATTCCATTAATCGCCTCATAATCAATATCCTCTGGGATTTTCTTGTCTTCTAATTTTTTTAGCTTCTCTACCTGCTGCAGTGACTTATCAATATAGCCTTCATACTTAATTTGAATTTCTACTTGCTCTGTCACGTCTTGTGGAAGGGCAGCCTCTGTTGGAACAAGTTCATGAATATGGGCATATGACATTTCAGGGCGTTTTAACAAATCTGATGCACGAATTCCATCTTTTAGTTCACTTCCACCTGCTTGACGAATCAATTCTTGCGTTTTTTCATTAGGCTTAATAATAATTGAACGTAATCTGTTAATCTCTGCTTCAATGCTTTCCTTCTTTTCGATAAATTTTGCATATCTTTCTTCGTTAATTAAACCAATTTGATGGCCTAGTTCTGTTAAACGAAGGTCTGCATTGTCGTGTCGGAGTAATAATCTATATTCTGCTCGGGATGTTAATAATCGATAAGGTTCATTCGTACCTTTTGTAACTAAATCATCCAACAATACTCCGATATAAGCATCCGATCTGCTCAATATTACTTCTTCTTTTTCAAGTGCATTTCTTGCTGCATTTATTCCAGCCATCAGCCCTTGTCCAGCTGCTTCTTCGTATCCGGATGTACCATTAATTTGACCAGCTGTATAAAGATTTTTCACTTGTTTTGTTTCTAATGTTGGCCACAATTGAGTGGGAACAATTGCATCATATTCAATCGCATAACCTGCACGCATCATTTGTGCTTTTTCTAACCCAGGAACTGTAGCAAGAATTTTATGTTGAACCTCTTCAGGTAAACTAGTTGATAATCCTTGTACATAAACTTCCTCAGTATCTCTTCCTTCAGGCTCCAAAAAGATTTGATGACGGGGCTTATCTGAAAAGCGTACAATTTTATCTTCAATAGATGGACAATAGCGTGCACCCGTTCCTTTTACCATCCCGGAAAACATTGGAGAACGATGTAAATTTTCATCGATAATCTGATGTGTTTTTTCATTTGTATAAGTCAACCAGCATGGCAGCTGATCAGTTATATATTTTGTTGTTTCATAGCTAAATGCTCTCGGAGTTTCGTCTCCAGGCTGAATTTCCGTTTTACTATAATCAATTGTATGGCTATTAATTCTTGGCGGAGTTCCTGTTTTAAAACGAACTAATTCAAAGCCAAGCTCTTTTAAATGATCAGAAAGCTTAATGGATGGCTGTTGATTATTGGGACCGCTCGAATATTTTAAGTCTCCGATTATAATTTCGCCTTTTAAAAATGTTCCCGTTGTAATAACAACAGTTTTCGAACGATAAACAGCACCTGTTTTCGTAACTACCCCTTTACACATTCCGTCTTCTACTACTAGTTCTTCAACCATTCCTTGAAGAAGAGTAAGGTTCGATTCATTTTCTAATGTTTTTTTCATTTCTTTTTGGTATTGAAATTTATCTGCTTGTGCACGAAGCGCCTGAACAGCCGGGCCCTTTCCTGTATTTAGCATTCTCATTTGAATATAGGTTTTATCAATATTTTTTCCCATTGCTCCGCCTAGTGCATCGATTTCACGAACAACGACACCCTTTGCAGGACCGCCTACTGATGGATTACATGGCATAAATGCAACCATATCTAAATTAATGGTTACCACCAATGTTTTTGCACCCATTCTCGCAGCTGCTAAACCGGCTTCGCATCCTGCGTGTCCAGCACCGACCACTATGACATCATAATCCCCTGCAGCATATTTTTGCATGGTATTCTCTCCTTACATTTTTTATCCCTTTTCATTATTTTCCTAAGCAAAATTGTGAAAATAACTGATTAATTAAACTTTCTTGAACAGTATCACCAATAATTTCTCCTAATAACTCCCACGTTCTTGTTAAATCAATTTGAATGATATCAATTGGAGTTCCCATATCAATCCCGTTAAGAACCTCCTCAATTGCATCCAAAGCCTGTCCAATTAAAGCGATATGTCTACTATTAGATATATAAGTCATATCTGAGGCTTCAATCGTTCCTTGAAAATACATTAAGGAAATTGACTCTTCCAAATCATCAATTCCTTTTTCTTCTAGAAGCGATGTCGTAATAACCTTGTGTCCTGCAGCTAGCTCATTAACCTTTTCTAAATTTATTTTTTGAGGAAGATCTGTTTTATTAATAATAACGATAACATCCATGCCATTAACTGCTTCAAAAAGCTGCTCATCCTCTTTTGTTAAATCATCAGCGTAATTCAAGACGAGGAGAATAAGATCTGCCTCATTTAAAACTTTTCTAGATCGTTCCACTCCTATACGTTCAACAATATCTTCAGTTTCACGAATCCCAGCTGTATCAACTAAACGAAGAGGAACTCCACGGACATTGACATATTCTTCAATCACATCACGGGTTGTACCTGGAATATCTGTTACAATTGCTTTATTCTCTTGTACTAAGCTATTTAATAAAGAAGATTTCCCTACATTTGGTCTACCAACTATAGCTGTAGATAAGCCTTCTCTCAAGATTTTCCCTTGTTGTGCAGTTTGAAGTAATTTCTTTAATTCATCTCTTATATATTTTGCCTTTTCACTTAGCATTTTATGGGACATTTCTTCCACATCATCATACTCTGGATAGTCGATGTTTACTTCTACATGTGCCACTACTTCCAATATTTCTTGACGAAATTTTTTTATCAGATTAGAAAGTCTTCCTTCCATTTGCCCTAATGCCACATTCATGGCACGGTCGGTTTTTGCCCGAATTAAATCCATTACTGCCTCTGCCTGAGACAAATCAATTCGTCCATTCAAAAAGGCTCTCTTCGTAAATTCACCTGGTTCAGCTAATCTTGCTCCATGCCTTAATACTAATTGTAAAACACGGTTCACAGATACTAATCCACCATGACAATTAATTTCTACTATATTTTCTCTAGTAAATGTTTTCGGAGCTTTCATCACACTAATCATTACTTCTTCAATCACATCGCCTGTCGCAGGATCAATAATTTTCCCATAATGGATAGTATGTGAGGCTGCATCTTCAAGTTTCTTTCCCCCGACGCCAACAAAAATTTTATTGGTGATATCAATTGCTTGTTCACCACTAAGCCGAACAATTGCGATAGCTCCCTCTCCCATCGGAGTAGAAATTGCTGTAATTGTATCAAATTCCATTCTTACTTCACCTCAATTCTCTATTCTCTATTCATTCATCTATTTTAATTTCATACTGATATTTTTATAATAATAATCCAAAATATTAGAATAACAAATTCTAGACTAATTAAAAATAAAAATGCATTTCCAATTCAACAAATTATCCACAACACAATAGTTAATGATATTTATTTTAACTTATCCACATGTGAATAACAATCTCAGGAGAGGCAACGATTCATTTATTCAGATTCCTTTAAGGCAATAAAGATGCATTTTCACTTAAAAAAGTAACATTTTATAATAAAATTAGAACAAAAAAAAATCCAAGCAATACGCCTGGATTTTAACCTATCGGTTGAATGACCAAATATCGATTTGGTTCTTCTCCTTCAGAATGTGTATTCACTTTTTTATTACGTGAAAGAGCACTATGAATAATTTTTCTTTCAAAAGATGGCATCGCTTCTAATGTGACAGCTTTCTTTGTATATATTGCTTTCTCAGCTAATCTCTCTGCCAATTGGATGAGTGAGTTTTCTCTTCGTTCTCGATAATTTTCAGCATCCAATATAATATTCAAAAATTGTTTAGTATAACGATTCGCAATTAATTGAGTTAATAATTGTAGTGAATTTAATGTCTGTCCTCTTTTTCCAATGAGCAAAGCCATCTTTTCACCAGTAATTTTGAATACTGCCGTATTTCCTTCAATCATGATTTCAATCTGTCCATCTATTCCCATTTTTCTTATTACATCCAATAGATAGATTTTTGCTTCTTCAATTGGATCTGGCTTTAGCTGAACTTGCACTACTGCAGGTCGAGAACCAAAAATGCCAAACAACCCTTTTTTTCCTTCATCCACTACGCGATATTCAATTCGTTCTCGTGTTACCTTCAATTGACCAAGGGCGACCTCAACTGCTTCTTCGACACTTTGTCCTGTAGCAGTAACTTCTTTCACTTTTTAATTCCTCCCGATTTACCCCTAGCTGCGGAATTAGTTTGTATTTCTGGAGTCTTAATAAAATATGTTTGTGCAATCATAAATATATTTCCAACTACCCAGTATAATGGTAATGCTGCTGGTAAACTAATTCCAATAACAATAATCATTATCGGCATAACCCAAAGCATAATTGCCATTTGCGGATTTTGATTCGTATTTCCTGCCATCATTACTTTTTGTTGAACAAATGTGGTAACACCTGCAATAAACGCTAATATATAATCAGGATTTCCTAAATCAAACCATAAGAAGACCGAATCACGTATAGCTGGTGTACGATTAATCGCATGATAAAAACCAATAAGAATTGGCATTTGAATAATTAAAGGTAAACAACCAGCTAAAGGATTTACCCCATATTTTTGAAAGAGCTGCATTGTCTCTTGTTGCAGCTTTTGTTGTGTGACTGCATCTTTAGAGCTATATTTCTCTTTTAATTTTTGCAATTCAGGTTGAATAACTTGCATAGCCTTGGAACTTTTTGTCTGTTTAATCATTAATGGTAGGATGATTAATCGAATAATAATGGTAACAACAATAATTGATAAACCATAGCTACCAAGAAATGTTGCAAAAAATGTAATGACCTGTGAAAGTGGCCAAACAATGTATTCATTCCAAAAACCTTTACTACTTGGAGTGATATCTTTGTTAAACTCAGTGCATCCAGCAAGTACAGTCATTAAAGCGATGATTGCAATAATTAGAAATATTCTTTTTTTCAAACGTATTTTCCTCCCTGCTTTCAAAATCATTATTTATATGTAGACTCAGGCAAACAAATACCTGAGATCGAATTACTCTAAATGCTGCTTATTATGGTTGCTTCCTCTACTTTGTTTTAATACCTTTGCTACCTTCAAAACATGTTGAAGGCTTTTATTTACTTCATGAAAGTTCATTTCGGCCGCTGGCTTCCTAGCGATGATCACATAATCATTACCTTTACTTATTTCATTTTCAAGCTCATGAAAACATTGGCGAAGGTAACGTTTAATTTCATTTCTCTTTACTGCATTTCCAATTTTTTTACTAACAGATAAGCCAATTCGAAAATTACCTTGATTTTCTTTTTTTAAGACATATATTACAAATTGGCGATTCGCATATGATTTTCCTTTTTTAAAAACCTGTTGAAACTCAATATTTTTTTTTACACGAAATGATTTTTTCATATAATATCACTCACAATACGGTATAGTGAGAACTCCATTAAGAGTCGCATCTCAAAGTAAAAAGGTTATTATTACCTTGTTTATACTAAAGATCAATTAGTAGGCTTGTTTCTATCAGTTTGCTCTTATTGATTTTAACCCCAAAAAAACAAACTATAGAAAAAAAAACCACTGAGACGTTTCAGTGGTCTACGCTGATAATACTTTTCTTCCTTTACGACGACGGCTAGCTAAGACTTTACGTCCGTTTTTAGAGCTCATACGTGCACGGAATCCATGAACCTTACTTCTTTTACGAGCGTTTGGTTGATATGTTCTTTTCATTTATGACACCTCCCTCGAGGATCTATTGTTTCAGTAAAAGACAGTCCTATTAATTATAAAGACCAGCATTATTGATTGTCAACTCCATTTAAAAAGATTACTTCTACCAAAATTCGTAAGTACTTGTCCACCATCGATTTATTTTTCTTGATTAAGCCAAAATTCACTTCAAATTGTATATTGTGGATAATTTTCGACATCTTTTTTTCTATCCACAACAATTATTGACAAGTTTTTCACAAATTAATAACCTGTGAATTATTTTATTCCCCAGGTTAGTGTTGTTGTGGATAATTTTTAAATTTCATTGCAACACCTATAATTATTTGATATGATTATTGTGTTTTCACTCTGAATAAATGATTGTGCATATCTTAATTATCCACAAAATGTGGATATCTTGTGGATAGATTATTTACATGCTTAGTATAAACTTGTCCACACAAAGTGGATAATGTCGAAAATCTACTTTCTTTCCTTATTATATATTTTTCCACAATCATTCTATTGCATATTTATAAACTATACATCTTATGAACAAAACATTGTTACGTTGTTTATGAAATAAATATCGCTAATTTTTTACAAGTAAAAGGAGGGTATGGTGTTGGAAAATATAGCTGATCTTTGGAATAAAGCACTTTCTATTATTGAAAAAAAGATCAGTAAGCCTAGCTTTGAGACTTGGCTCAAGTCAACAAAGGCACATTCATTACAAGGCGATACATTTATCGTTTCAGTGCCTAACGATTTTGCAAGAGATTGGCTAGAAGGCCGCTATGTCCGGTTAATTTCTGATGTATTGTATGAAATAACAGGCGAGGAGCTAACTGTTAAATTTATTATTCCTCAAAATCAAGAAGATGAGGAATTCCAAATGAATATTCCACCACAAAGTAAACCTAGAATCGACGAATCATCTGAACTATTTCAAAATGTACTTAATCCTAAATATACGTTTGATACATTTGTTATAGGTTCAGGAAATCGTTTTGCACATGCTGCTTCACTTGCAGTTGCAGAAGCTCCTGCTAAAGCTTATAATCCACTATTTATTTATGGTGGAGTTGGACTTGGAAAAACCCACTTAATGCATGCAATTGGCCACTATGTAATTGAACACAATCCTTCTGCGAAGGTCGTTTATTTATCGTCCGAGAAGTTTACTAATGAATTCATTAATTCAATTCGGGACAATAAAGCAGTTGATTTTCGTAATAAATATCGTAATGTAGACGTGCTATTAATAGATGATATTCAATTTCTTGCTGGAAAAGAATCTACACAAGAAGAATTTTTTCATACATTTAATGCATTGCATGAGGAAAGCAAACAAATTGTTATTTCGAGTGACCGTCCTCCTAAAGAAATTCCTACATTAGAGGATCGCCTTAGATCACGATTTGAGTGGGGATTAATTACTGATATTACTCCTCCAGATTTAGAAACGCGTATCGCTATTTTGCGTAAAAAAGCAAAAGCTGATGGTCTGGATATTCCAAATGAAGTTATGCTGTATATTGCTAATCAAATCGATTCAAATATTCGTGAACTAGAAGGAGCATTAATACGAATTGTCGCTTACTCCTCATTAATTAATAAAGATATTAATGCAGATCTTGCTGCTGAAGCACTAAAAGATATTATTCCTAGCTCTAAGCCAAGAGTTATTACTATTCAAGATATTCAAAGGATAGTTGGGGAAGAATATAATATTAAATTAGATGATTTTAAAGCGAAAAAAAGAACAAAAACAGTTGCATTTCCAAGACAAATTGCCATGTATTTATCAAGAGAACTGACTGATTTCTCTTTACCGAAAATTGGTGAAGAATTTGGTGGGCGAGATCATACAACTGTCATTCATGCACATGAAAAAATTTCTAAATTGCTGCTTACAGATTCTCAACTTGATAAAAAGATTCAAGAGATTAAAAGTTTGCTAGGTAAATAATTTTCGAAAGTTTTTTGTGTAAAATGTGAATAACTATATTTAATATATGCACAGTCTGTCCACATGTGGATAGACTGTGTTTCCTTTCAATTTTTGAGTTATCCACAAATCAACAAGCCCTACTATTACTACTACGATTTTTAAAAAAAATAATAAATAAATAAGCAGCTAAGAAGCAGCTAATTTTGAATAATCAATTCAATAACTTTACTTGGGGGGAAAATCATGAAATTTTCAATACAACGTGATCGACTAATTCAAAGTGTACAAGATGTAATGAAAGCAATTAGTCCAAGAACAACGATTCCTATTTTAACGGGTATCAAAATTGTCGTATCTACTGAAGGAGTTACATTAACTGGAAGTGATTCTGATGTGTCAATTGAATCTTTCATTCCAAAAGAAGAAGACGGAAATGTATTAGTAGAAATTTCCACTGCAGGTGCAATTGTTTTACAAGCAAAGTTTTTTAGCGAAATCGTAAAAAAATTACCAATGGATACAGTTGAAATTGAAGTTATTAATCATTTACAAACTGTTATTCGTTCTGGTAAATCAGAATTTAATTTAAATGGTTTAGATCCAGAAGAATATCCTCATCTCCCACAAATTTCTGAGGAAAATGTATTTAAAATTCCAACTGATATTGTAAAAAATCTTATTCGTCAAACAGTATTTGCAGTTTCAACATCTGAAACTCGTCCAATCTTAACGGGTGTTAATTGGAAAGTTGAATCTGATAAATTAACATGTATTGCTACAGATAGCCATCGTTTAGCAATGCGTTCTGCGGCCATTGATTTTGCCAATGATGAAAAATACAATATTGTTATTCCAGGAAAAAGTTTAATCGAGTTAAATAAAATTTTAGATGACACAAATGAACCAGTTGAAATTGTAATTACCGAAAATCAAATATTATTTAAAGCTAAACATTTGTTATTTTTCTCAAGACTTTTAGAAGGAAATTATCCAGATACTTCAAGATTAATTCCGACGGAAAGCAAAACAGAAATTGTTATTAATACAAAAGAATTCTTGCAGGCAATTGATCGTGCTTCACTTTTAGCTAGAGAAGGTAGAAATCCAAATGTCGTAAAACTAACAACATTAATGTCAGGAATTATTGAAATTTCTAGTAACACTCCAGAAGTCGGGAAAGTAGTAGAACAAGTTCAAAGTCAATCTATTGAAGGAGAAGACTTAAAAATATCCTTTAGTGCCAAATATATGATGGATGCTTTAAAAGCATTAGAAGGTTTAGAAATACAAATCAGCTTTACAGGTGCAATGCGACCATTTATTATACGTCCTCTTAATGATGAGTCTATCTTGCAACTGATATTGCCAGTTCGTACTTATTAAGAAATCCCTGTCATTTGACAGGTTTTTTTTATTTAGAGATAAGAAAGTATAAATATTTTTAAGAATAGAAGTTAGGAAGAATGTTTGCTGTGTTCAGCGCAAGGAGCTTGCGTTTTGTAATCGTGAATGAATTTACTTAAAAAGTGAATAATCCTTTGAGGAAAATTATCCACAAAAATGCTGAAAAATTTTAAAATGAAAATTATCCACATGTTTATAACTTGAAAAACGGACAACGTTGTATTAAATTAAATTATTTAGTAAAATTATATATTAAGGAATTAATGAAACGGAAAAGAGTGAACCTATGAAAAAAGTACCCATTGAGACGGAAATAATCACATTAGGTCAATTTTTAAAACTAGCGGATGTTATTCAAAGTGGTGGGATGGCAAAGTGGTTTTTGAGTGAATACGATGTCTTTGTCAATAATGAACAAGATCAAAGAAGAGGAAGAAAGCTTTCAGTAGGTGATAAGGTCGAAATACCAGGTATTGGTGTCTTTGTTGTATCCCAGCATTAACTCAACAAAGAGAAAAAGGGATGGATGTTACTGAATGTATATAGAAAATTTAGAATTACAAAATTACCGTAACTATGAATCACTATCTATTTCTTTCGAAAATAAAGTGAATGTGATATTAGGAGAAAATGCACAAGGGAAAACAAATGTCATGGAATCAATTTATGTTTTGGCCATGGCAAAGTCCCATCGAACATCAAATGATAAAGATTTAATCCGTTGGGATGAGGAATATGCTAAAATAAAAGGTAGGATACAAAAACATAGTGGTTCAGCACCGTTAGAATTAGTTATTTCCAAAAAAGGAAAGAAAGCTAAATATAACCATATTGAACAGCAAAAGCTGAGTCATTATGTTGGAAATATGAATGTTGTCATGTTCGCGCCTGAAGATCTCCACCTTGTAAAAGGGAGCCCTCAAGTTAGGCGTCGTTTTATTGATATGGAGATAGGACAGGTTTCACCTGTTTATTTACATGATATTAGCCAATATCAAAAAATTTTACAGCAACGTAATCATTATTTAAAGCAATTACAAATTCAGAAACAAAAAGATGAAACGATGCTTGATGTGTTAACCGAGCAATTTATTCAAATAGCTTCAAAGATTATCAAAAAAAGATTTGAGTTTATCCAACTACTGGAAGAGTGGGCAAAGCCTATCCATAAAGGAATTTCTCGTGGCCTCGAAACATTGGAAATTCAATATAAACCATCTGTTGATGTATCAGAAGAGATGGATTCGTCAACTCTATTAAAAAGGTTAGAAGAAAAAATTTCCACCAATAGAAAAAGGGAGATAGAACGTGGAGTTACCCTAATAGGGCCGCATCGAGATGAACTTGTGTTTTTTGTAAATAATCGTGACGTACAAACATTCGGTTCACAAGGGCAACAAAGAACGACTGCTTTATCTTTGAAGTTAGCTGAAATAGAGTTAATTTATTCTGAAATGGGTGAGTACCCAATATTATTATTGGATGACGTTCTTTCTGAATTAGATGATTTCCGTCAATCCCATTTGTTAAATACGATACAAGGCAAGGTTCAAACTTTTGTAACGACAACAAATATTGATGGTATTGATCATCAAACACTTAAAGAAGCATCCACCTTCACGGTAGAGTCCGGTTGTTTGTCTCCTTTAAAGTGAGGTGTAAATAGCATGTATTTACATGTTGGAGAAGATGTAATGGTTCGTACTGATGAAATAATTGCTATATTGGATAAAGAATCTGTTAATGAATCAGCCATTATTCAGGAGTTCATACAATCGAAAAAAAAAGTAATGGTTAATATTTCCAAGGGGGATTTTAAATCTTTAGTTATTACTGATTATCAATATTATCTTTCACCATTAGCCTCAAGCACATTATTAAAGAGATTAAGCTGAAAAATCCCTTTAATATGAAACTCGTTTTAGTACGTTAGGGAAATAAAATAAAAGTATCCTTTTTCTTCCCACATTCAAAAGAAAAAATAACCGTGTTTGGACACGAATTTATATAGATATCGAAAAGTTAAAACTTATTTTTGGAAAAGTGTAGGTGAATTCAAGTGCCAATGGAACAAGAACAAGTGCAAGGACAAAGCTATGATGAAAATCAGATACAGGTTCTTGAAGGACTGGAAGCGGTTCGGAAGCGTCCAGGAATGTATATTGGATCCACAAGCAGTAAGGGATTGCATCATCTCGTATGGGAAATTGTCGATAATAGTATTGATGAAGCTCTAGCAGGATATTGTAGTGAAATCAATATTGTGATTGAAAGTGATAATAGCATCAAGGTTATTGATAATGGTCGAGGAATTCCTGTAGGTATACACGAAAAAATGGGGAGACCTGCTGTAGAGGTCATTCATACTGTTCTTCATGCTGGTGGAAAATTCGGTGGAGGAGGATACAAGGTATCAGGTGGACTTCATGGTGTTGGTGCGTCGGTAGTTAACGCATTATCAAGTGAATTTGAAGTCTATGTCCATCGTGATGGGAAAATCCATTATCAAAAATACGAACGAGGTGTTCCATGCTTCGATTTAAAAATAATTGGTGAAACGGACCATACGGGAACAACTACTCACTTTAAACCTGATAAAGAAATTTTTACTGAAACAACCGTTTATGAATATGATATTTTGGCAACGCGTGTTCGTGAGCTTGCTTTTTTAAACAGAGGAATCAAGCTTACAATTGAGGATAAAAGAGACGAACCTAAAAAAAATGAATATCACTATGAAGGTGGTATTAAATCTTATGTTGAGCATTTAAACCGTACTAAAGAAGTTATTCATGACGAACCAATATACGTTGAAGGTGAAAAGGAAGGTATTTCTTTAGAAATCTCGCTTCAATACAATGAAGGATTTACAAGCAGTATTTACTCTTTCGCCAACAATATTCATACGTATGAAGGTGGTACTCATGAATTTGGCTTCAAAACTGCGTTAACTCGAGTTATTAATGATTATGCTCGTAAAAATAATTTGATTAAAGAAAATGACGCTAATTTAACAGGTGAAGATGTTCGTGAAGGGTTAACCGCTATTATATCTATCAAGCATCCGGACCCACAATTTGAAGGACAAACAAAAACAAAGCTAGGAAATTCAGAAGCAAGAACAATTACAGATGCTCTCTTTTCTGAGCATTTTGATAAATTTATGCTCGAGAATCCAAATGTAGCTAAAAAAATCGTTGAAAAAGGTCAAATGGCTTCACGTGCACGATTAGCAGCGAAAAAGGCACGTGAATTGACGAGAAGAAAAAGTGCATTAGAAGTTTCAAGCTTGCCTGGGAAATTAGCCGACTGTTCATCAAGGGATCCTCAAATTAGTGAGTTATTTATCGTTGAGGGTGACTCTGCTGGAGGTTCTGCTAAACAAGGAAGGGATAGACATTTCCAAGCGATATTGCCATTACGTGGGAAAATCCTTAACGTAGAAAAGGCACGTTTAGATAAAATTCTATCTAACAATGAAATTCGGACAATTATTACCGCACTTGGTACTGGTATAAGTGAGGACTTCGAAATTTCAAAAGCACGTTATCATAAAGTAGTTATTATGACAGATGCGGATGTAGATGGCGCGCACATTCGAACTTTATTGCTCACCTTCTTCTATCGCTATATGCGACAAATTCTTGAGGCTGGATATATTTATATTGCTCAACCACCATTATTTAAAATTTCTCAAGGTAAAAGAGTTGAATATGTCTATAGTGATCGCCAATTGGAAGAAAAATTAAAAGAAATGCCTCAGCAGCCTAAGCCTGGGATTCAACGGTATAAAGGTCTTGGAGAGATGAATCCTGAACAGTTATGGGAGACAACGATGGATCCTTCCAATCGAACAATGCTGCAAGTAAGTCTTGAAGATGCGATAGAGGCCGATGAAACATTTGAAATGTTAATGGGTGATAAGGTTGAACCACGTCGGAATTTTATTGAAGAAAATGCACTTTATGTAAAAAATCTTGACATTTAGAGATTAAATATTCTACTGCCGATTTTTTACTTGATTTCTAAATAACAAAGTTATGAAAAGAGCCAATTGCGAAATTCATGGAAGCAATCAGTTGATACTGGTTGCTTGATTCTCTTAAAGGAGGTTCCGGTATGTCTGAAACGCCAAATACAAATATTAAAGAAATAAATATTAGTCAAGAAATGCGTACTTCATTTTTAGATTATGCGATGAGTGTTATCGTTTCACGTGCACTCCCTGATGTTCGAGATGGATTGAAGCCGGTTCATCGAAGGATTCTTTATGCAATGAATGACTTAGGTATGACTTCTGATAAGGCCTACAAAAAATCAGCACGTATCGTTGGGGAAGTTATTGGGAAATATCACCCTCATGGTGATTCTGCTGTATATGAAACAATGGTACGTATGGCTCAAGATTTCAGTTATCGATATATGCTTGTTGATGGACATGGTAACTTTGGTTCGGTTGATGGTGATTCGGCAGCTGCAATGCGTTATACAGAAGCCCGTATGTCTAAAATATCTATGGAATTACTTCGCGATATTAATAAAGACACGATAGATTATCAAGATAACTATGATGGTTCAGAGAGGGAACCAGTTGTATTACCATCTAGATTTCCAAACTTGCTAGTAAATGGTACATCGGGGATTGCCGTTGGTATGGCAACGAATATTCCACCTCATCAGCTTGGTGAAGTAATAGATGGGGTTTTAGCATTAAGTAAAGATCCTGAACTAAGCATACAAGAATTAATGGAATACATTCCTGGACCGGATTTTCCAACAGCTGGTTTAATTGTTGGGAGAAGCGGGATAAGACGAGCTTATGAAACTGGTAAAGGATCGATAACATTAAGAGCTCGCGTAGAAATTGAGCAAAAGGCAAATGGGAAAGAAACAATTATTGTTAAGGAAATCCCTTATCAGGTAAATAAGGCTAAACTTGTTGAAAGAATTGCAGAGCTAGTTCGAGATAAGAAAATTGAAGGTATCACCGATTTGCGTGATGAATCTGATCGCACGGGTATGCGTATTGTGATAGAGGTACGCAGAGATGCAAATGCAAATGTATTATTGAATAATTTATATAAACATACTGCATTGCAAACAACTTTTGGAATTAATACATTGGCTCTAGTAGATGGACAACCAAAAGTATTAAATCTAAAGCAGTGTTTACATTATTATTTAGAGCATCAAAAAGTTATTATACGCCGTAGAACAGAATTTGAATTAAGAAAAGCGGAAGCAAGAGCACATATTTTAGAAGGGCTGCGAATTGCTTTAGATCATATTGATGAAATTATTAGCTTAATTCGTTCATCTCAAACAACTGAAATTGCCAAAAATGGTTTAATGGAGAATTTTTCATTATCCGAAAAACAAGCACAAGCTATTCTTGATATGCGTCTTCAACGTTTAACTGGATTAGAAAGAGAAAAAATTGAAGAAGAGTATCAAGAGCTAGTAAAATTGATTGCTGAACTAAAGGCAATTTTAGCAGATGAAGAAAAAGTTCTAGAAATTATTCGAGAAGAGCTGCTAGAAATCAAAGAGCGCTTTAATGATCAAAGACGTACAGAAATCGTATCTGGAGGAATTGAGCAAATTGAGGATGAAGATTTAATTCCTCGTGAAAACATTGTCATTAGTTTAACCCATAATGGATATATTAAACGTCTGCCAATCTCTACTTATCGAAGTCAAAAACGAGGCGGTCGTGGTGTTCAAGGAATGGGAACTAATGAAGATGATTTTGTTGAGCATTTATTAACAACTTCAACTCATGACACCATCTTGTTCTTTACTAATAAAGGGAAGGTTTACAGAACGAAAGGTTATGAAATACCTGAGTACAGCCGGACTGCAAAAGGGATTCCGATTATTAATCTTCTTGAAATTGAAAAAGGTGAATGGATCAATACGATAATAAAAGTTGAGGAATTTGTTGAGGATTCTTTCTTGTTCTTTACAACTAAGCGAGGAGTTTCTAAAAGAACACCATTAACCGATTTCGCTAATATTAGAACAAATGGTTTAATTGCTATTCATCTTCGAGATGAAGACGAACTTATTTCTGTAAAGCTTACTGATGGACAGAAGGATATTATTATTGGAACAAAAAGCGGTATGTTAATTCGCTTCCCAGAAGTGGATGTTCGTTCGATGGGAAGAACAGCTACAGGAGTAAAAGGGATTACTTTAACTGGTGAAGATGAAGTTGTTGGAATGGAAATACTTGAAGATAATAATGATGTATTAATTGTTACAATTAATGGCTATGGAAAGCGTACAGCGGCGTCAGAGTATCGCATTCAAAGCCGTGGTGGAAAAGGCTTAAAAACATGTAATATTACTGGAAAAAATGGTAATCTTATTGCTGTTAAGACAGTAACAGGTGAAGAAGATTTAATGCTTATAACAGCTGGTGGAGTCTTAATCCGAATGGCAGTGGGAGATATTTCTCAGCTAGGACGAAATACACAAGGTGTAAAATTAATTCGTCTAGGTGAAGATGAGCATGTGGCAACTGTGGCAAAAGTTGAAAAGGAAGATGAGACTGAAGTAAATGATGAAGCAGAGGAAGAATCTGTGAATAATATTGAAGAATCATCTAGTGATGAATAATAGTAAAACTATTTTGAAGTTTTTTTAAAAGAGACATCGTATTGATGTCTCTTTTTTGATAAACTATTTTAGATAACTGTTAAATGATGGGGATGGAGAAAATGAGGGTAAAGATAGACGATTTGAAAATAGGAGCTGTTATTGCGGAGGATGTAATGGGGATGACTAGTACACCTATTATTCCGAAAAAAACGGTAGTGACTGGAGAACATGTAGAAGTTCTTAAAGCTTTTTTGAAAAAGGAGGTAAATGTAGAAGGTTCTGCTACAAAACGTGAAAAGATTCAAATAAAAGCTGTTGAAGCTAAAACGAAAATAAAAGAAAATGAAAGCATTACTCTACAGTTCCAACAGTATTTTGAAGAAACTATCCAAAAATATAAATTGGATTTTTTAAAGTGGCAATCAGGATCAGCAATTGATATTGCTAATGTTAGAGATTATTTATATTCTTTACTAGAAAAGGCTGAACTGGAAACTGAGATACCTCCTTCTCTTTACTTATATAATAATGAATCGGAATATATTTATATTCATTCTATTTCTGTGGGTATTATTAGTGGCTTAATAGCGAAGAAGATGGGGTATGGAAAAGGTCAATATTATCAAGCTGCTTTAGCAGGATGTTTAGCTAATGCTGGTATGGCTAAAATTTCACATAAAATTATTTCAAAAAAAAATCCATTATCTTCTGAAGAAAAACTAGAGATTCATGAGCATCCTAATCATAGTTTAAAAATGGTTCAAAACAGTCCGTTATTAAAATCTGAGACTAAATTAGCAATCTTTCAGCACCATGAGCGTCTTGATGGTACAGGCTACCCTATGGGGGTGAAAGGAAATCAATTATATCCTATTTCAAGAATAACAGCTGTTGCTGATGTTTTTCACGCGTTAGTTTCAAATCGTTATTATAAGCAAAAACTTGCTCCTTTCAAGGCTCTTGAGTTAATTCGAATCGATGGATTCGGAAAATATGACCTTTCAGTTATTAATTCTCTCATGTCACTAATTGTAAATTTATCAATAGGGACAAAGGTTATGTTATCTAGTGGAGAGAGTGGAGAGGTAATCTTTATTAAACAATCTTCGCCAACTAGACCACTCATAAAACTAAATGGAGAAGAAATAATAGATTTAGAGAAAGCTAGAGACATACATATTAAAGAGGTTTACTAGAATGTAGTAAACCTCATTGCATTTATTAGTGTTATCTGATACAATAGCATTCGTTGGTCTTTTAAGACTAATAAATAAAAAATATTTTAAAATAGTAGTTGACTATTCTAAAGAATATATGCTATTATATAAAAGTCGCTAATGAGTGATTGATCTTTGAAAACTGAACAAAACGAAACGTCAATTTATTAACTTTTTATGAGCTAAATCAAATTCGAAGATTTTGATTCGTTCAAACATCTTTTTGGAGAGTTTGATCCTGGCTCAGGACGAACGCTGGCGGCGTGCCTAATACATGCAAGTCGAGCGAATCAGATGGG
>BORH01000010.1 GCA_018333075.1 Heyndrickxia sporothermodurans
GCCCCTTTCGTATAAAGTCGGTTGACCAGACCAAACTTTATTGTACGATTGGGGTTTTTTTATTGTCCATAGCTAAA
Source organism: Heyndrickxia sporothermodurans (assembly GCA_018333075.1). GTDB lineage: Bacteria > Bacillota > Bacilli > Bacillales > Bacillaceae_C > Heyndrickxia > Heyndrickxia sporothermodurans_A. Next base: position 78 of record BORH01000010.1, read on the forward strand.
AGCTTTCCGGAACCCCCCTGCACAGCAGGGGGTTTTCAAAGATACAAAAAAAGAAAAACCCTTGATATATCAAGGATTTTTCTCATCTGTTTTAGCGTCCCAGGAGGGATTCGAACCCCCGACCCACAGCTTAGAAGGCGGCAGTTCTTAATTTTATAAAGTTGTTTTTGATTTGTTAACCTTTGTTATATTGCTCTATCATTAGTATATAATTAGTTAATTTTGTTCTGGATTTAATTAAATGGGGTTGGTTTCGACCCCATTTCGACCCCAATTCTAACCCCCACCTACTGCATCACTTAATCTTTCTGCTTTTTTAGGTGCTTCTCCATCTGTATCAACTAGGTTAATAGGGTCATTATTTGTATAATTGTATCCATTTTGACTGATGGGATAATCTTCATGTCCTGGATTCGGATCGATACTTAAGAAATTCGAGTTTGCTGGATTGTAGTGTTTTATCGTTTCTTTAAAAATCATAAGAATAAAAGAATTGCACCATCGACTAAGTTATTAATACTGATGTATTAATAATGACACTGTAAAATTAATAAGAAAGAACCTTTAGGGTGGAAAAAGGTCCCTTTAGGCTCTCCATGAATTTTTACTAATTATAGATTTTTAACTAAATACATGTATTTTCAATACCTAAAAACATTATAATAAAAATATTTTACACTTAATTCTCTACTTTAATAAATTTCATAATTCATTTGCATACATTTTAAGAAATTAATTCTCTCTCCCCCAAAAAGTTTCTATTTCTTTAGAAGCTTTGATTGTTTCAGTACCCATATACTTAAATGCTATTTTCAATATTTTGGGTTCATCACCCAATCTAGCTAATATTGTTGTGGTAATAATCTCCTGAACTTCTATATCCCCATTTTTTGTTACAAATTCTATATAATCAAAAATTCTTTGAAGCTTTTCCTCATCCCCAGTAGTTAACATTATTGGTAAATCTTCATTCAACGTTTCACCAAAAAATACATGTGGTAAGAATTCCTCATTAAAGTCAATATGATCATTATAAGCTGATTGATACTCAGGAAATAGTTTCAAAAACGTTTTTGTAAAATCATCAACAGTAATTATAATTATTCCTCCTATCTATTTTCCATTTAAAGCCCTTTTTAATTCAATTAATAAATCATTTGCTATTTTTCTTTCTGTAGCCCTCAGATTTTCTGTCCTTAAAATCTTTTCAATGTTTTTTATCCTTTCTTTTGCTTTTTTTATATGGGGTTTCCCTCCTGTTAAAACTCCTTTTTTTACTTCCAATCTTACTGCTGCTGCAAGGCTTCCATCACCTTCTTTGGCATTTGAGCGAAACATTTCTTTAATAGTGTTACGTAACTTTTGGTTACTAACTTGTTTTAGCAGTTTGACTCGTCTACTAAGCTTAACCTTCCTTTTTGGTGATGGGATTTTCCCCTTATATTTAGCTCCTGATCCTCCACCTCTTGAACCTCCTGGTGGCCAACCGCCTGGTCCAATTAATCGTGCAGGTTTATCATTAGCTTCTCCGTCTGTATCTACTAGATTTACGGGATTGTTATTTGTATAATTATATCCATTTTGACTTATTGGTAAATCCTCATCTCCTGGATGTGGATCAATACTTAAGAAGTTAGAGTCTGTTGGATTATAATATCTTGCTTTCACATAGTAATTTTTTGTTTCGGAATCGTAATAATAACCCGCATAACGAATAGAATTATCTTTTGCTATTTTACCATTCTCAGATAAAATATTTCCGTAGGTATCGTATTGATAATACCCCACTTCTTGACCAGATTGATCAAGTATAGATTTTACATCTCCACGATAATTTGTCCAATAATGATATGCTTGGCTGACCCATTTCCCTGAGGAATCTTGTTCAGTTAAAATAAAACCTAATGCTACTCCATCATTTTCCCATTGATAATAACGGTATTGCTTAATGATATTGTTTTCGCGAACAACTTCTAATGACAGATTATCAGATTCATAATAATACTCATACGTTTTACTTCCAACATTTTTTTTCGTTCTTAATCCTGTTTCATCGTATTCGTATGAGGCGACTATAGTATCATTAATTAAAGTTACTTTAACTAATTGACCTAAAGCATTATAGTAATATTTATACTTATCGTCTTGTATTAAATTACCATCCTTATCATACAAATATGATACTCCATTTTTTGTAATGATTTGGTTAGCTTCATTATATTTGTAACTATTGATTTTGCTGTTAATGTCTGCTTTTGTTCGATTTCCTACTTCGTCATACTCGTATTGATTGATCGTTCCGTCAGAGAATGTCTCTTTAATCAGCTGATTCACTTGATCATATTCATAGTTCGTTTCTCCTTTAGATGAACTTTCCTTTTTAATATTTCCTGAACGATCGTATTCATAGGAATAGTTCTCTGTTGGTGATTGATCAGTCCCTTTCACATACTTAATACTTTGAACGTTATTACTTATATCTAAGCTGTTCACTTGTTTATACAGGTTGTCATTAACATTCAATGTATTTTGTCGATTCTTTAAATCGTAAGAGTAAACGAATTGAAACACCGACTGATCGTTCATACTCATACTTACATTTTCAGGTTTCCCTTCATTAGTATAAATATATTTCGTTTTCCATTTCCTTTGCTGAGTTCCATCATTATACAACTGGGTCGAATCTTGTGTCGTTTCATTGTCATAATAAGAATAGTTTAGTTGATAATTTCCCTGATTATACTGTTTTAATAGATCACTAGGGTAATAGGCAAATTGTTTTGCTAAAGTCTTATTTTTAACAATGTCTTTTAATATAGTGGATTCTAATTGACCATTTATATTATATTTATTCGTTACATTAAATTCATCAACATTATTTTTATTTACAACAATACTATTTAATTGGTCATTTTCATTATAAATATATCTTTGTTTAATTCCTGAATTTTTTGTTTCTTCCATTAGATTCCCGTTTTGATTATAGTCAGATAAGAAAGTCATTTTTTGATCTCCGGAAACAGGAAGTTCCACTCTTATTACTTGGTCATTGCCATTATATTTATATTTCTTTTGATGTTTTTTCGCATCAGTTATTGATAATAAATTGCCATTATCATCATAAGTATAGCTTGTTTTATTTCCTTTTCCATCTTTAACTGACATAATTAGGTCTGTTATTAATGGATCAAATTCATAGGAAGTGGTTCTTCCTTCTCCGTCTGTTGTAGAAATAATCCTTCCATAATCATCATACGTTGTAGAGGTTGTATAGCCTTTTGCATCTTTTTCAGTAACTGTATTATCCGTATATTTGATTTCTGTAAATGTATGATTTGGATAAATTCCCTTCGTCATATGCCCAAAAGAATCATATTGATATTCAGAAATCTCTTCTCCTACTTTTGACTTAATAAGATTGTTGTTTATATCATACTCATAAGTGGTCTTAATCCCAGTTGGGTCCGTTTGCTCTAATAATAAGTTTTTCTGATCATATATATATCTAGTAATCTTTGCTTCCTTATTCGTATTTTTCAATAAATTCCCATTATTATTATACTCATTCTTTTCAATATTACCATCTGAATCCGTTGTTTGTATTACGTTATAATTATCATCGTATATTACCTTATCGGTAGTTCCATCCGCATAAATCGTATCTGTTACAGCGTACGTATTGTTTGTTGTATCACGTTTGTAGGAAATCGTTTTCCCTTCTGTATCACTTAGCTTATAAAGATTATTTTTATAATCAAAAGTATAAGTTGTTAATACAGATTCTGCTCCAGATGATTGAGGAGTTAATATTACGATTTCATTATCTTTATATTCAATTGAATTAACATTCCCTTTAGCATCGGTAAATTCAATCATTTGGTCATTATCTTCATCATAATCATATGAATTTGATAAAGTTTTAGAAGTTCCATTGGCTTTTGTTATTGTACTTATTAATTGATCATTAATGTTATATTGGTATTCTATCCAACGATCTTTAAAGATTGTTTTGCTTATTAAGTTCTTAGAATTATAAGTTATTTTTATCACATTACGAATGATGTTGTCAGAACTATCTATCTCTGCTATTTCTGTTAATAGGTTATTTATATATTTGAAACGAATTCTATTATTATTTGAGTCCTGGTATGCATATAGTCTATATCTATCTGAAGTAGATAAAAATTGTTCAAATAATTTAGAGAATCCAATTTTATCTTTCAAACGATATCCAGAAGTTCCATTAATCGTTTCTTTTGTTAAAGTTAAATACATCCCTTTTGGAGATGTAAAAGTACCTGAACTTGAATTATAAACAAATTCATGCCTTGTACCATCTTCGTCAAAATAATATATATTAGAAGAAGAAGTCTTTTTCTCTATCGTTTCATTTCCTGCAAATGTCCAACCTTTACCTAATGCAGAGGATATATTCGATCGTGAATTATAAACCCTTGTAAAATCAAAACCAAGTATACCTCTTGTAAATAGAGAATGATCCGTTATATTCATAACCATATTTCCCGTTGTTACATTCACAGATGAACTAGCATTTCCCATTTGGTGTGTTCCATAGGTAAAGTAATTTTCAAGTCCTAATAACTCTTCTTGCATAGGAATAGTTCCATATTGAATTGAAGACGCAGCACTTAGTCCCCGATAACCCGACATTTTTTCTGCTTCTGATGGCGGAGCAGTAGCTGGAGTATATCGGTAAGCCTTTACTCGAACTTGATAAGCTTTTTTATCAATTAGCGTTTCTGGTGCACCAATGGATTCATATTCCTTCGTTGGATCTGCAGGTAAATTTACAATATCATCAAACAAGGATTTTCCTGATGAATTCCAGGTTGTTACTTTTCCGACATCAAAGGATTTATATTTTTCCCCGTCAAATATTTCTACTATATAGCCACCGGCCCCTTTAACTGCACTCCATTTTACATTCAATGCACCTCTGGAGTTAGCATAATCAACAATTTCACCAGTGACAGTTACATTCTTTGGTGTTTCTAAAGGAATATAGGCATATTGTGAATCTGATTGAGGTGTCGTACCTAAATCACTTATTGCTTTTATTCTTACTGCATATCTTCGTAAGGTTTTATAATCCCCACCATCATTATATGAATTCACATAAACTGGGTTCGGATCTATTGGTAATTCAGATCCAGTCTTATCTTTATGAAGAGCATATTTTCCTTGTTCAATTTCACTATCTGTTGGCCATATCTTTTGCCCTTTTGTTGACCACTTATTAACATTTCCTACGTTGAATTCTTCTTGTTTTTTTCCATTATAGATTAATACCTTATATCCTGTTGCACCTTCAACAGCCTTCCAGGATATATCTAACCATCCTCTACCTTTATTCGTTGCATCAGTCTCAGAATAAGCATATGCTTTTACAGTTGGCATATTAGGGGTATCAATCAAATTTGACGGAATGGCTTTCTTTACCTCAGACGAAGCTGGACTGTTGCCACTCGCATAGTTAGCAATGACTTTAAATCCATACTCTTTACGTGTGGTTGTTGTTCCACCTTTAACACTATAAAATTTACTTGGATCATTGGGTAATTCTTCACCAGTTCCATCTAATTTATAGGATGAACTTGTAGAATAAGGTGCCTTAGGAAAGATTTTTTTTGATTTAGATGTCCAACTTGTTGCAGTTCCAGTATAAACCGTTTGAAATCCTTTTCCATCATACATTTGAAGTTGATAGGACTTAGCTCCATTTATAGATGGCCAACTTACATTTACATATCCTGTCGTCTTTCCATCCGCATATTGCGTCGCAGTAACTGCAGGGTTTTTCATATTTGGATAATGATAAGAAATCACTAACTTTGCTTTATTTTTACTTTCTGCTGCAGTTATCTTCTTCCAGTAGGTTTGTCCATTTCCATTCGTATGAAATTTAAATCCATAGTTAGAGTAAGAACCATCTACATATCCTTGTACCGTACTAGTTACATCAAAAGTAGCCCATTGATCACGTGCAACTGTCGTACTTGTAATGTTTTTAGAGCTCGGTTTATTATTCCAAGTCAATTCATTTGCATACCATTGGTCTAATGCACGATCTACCCATAGACCAGTTTTAGTAGTGGCGTAATATGAGTGCGTCACAAAAACTTTCAAATTTGCAGAATCAATTACTGCTCCTTTTAAATCTCCTACAATACTAAATTTCATAAACGCATAATTTGTACCCGTTGTACTATCATATTTTCCAACTTTTAAAACATATTCTCCCTGGGAAGAATCCCATTCCTTATTATAGTTTGTAGTAGGATAAGCACTAGAAACAAATGTATCTCCTAGCACGTTTATTGTTACAGAAGGGTCAACATATACTGGATATACTCTATCAGACGATTCTAACCATTCCTTGTCAACCACTAATTTAATTTCATATTGGTTTTCACCTTTTTTAGATAGTTCATAATGTGCATCATTAGATTTAACTCCATTTCCAAGACCTTGTTTGTAATTTGAATCTTCTAAAATCGGACTTGGTAACATGAATACTTTTTCTTTCTTTTCCACATCTTCATAAAATCCAATAGATCCATCTTTCTCTAAATTAGCAATTAAATCGGTATTGATTGTGTAATTAAACTGATTGATCCCATTATACTGTTTAATTATCCAATCCTCTTTTACCTCTGTATTGAAAATTACATGGCGTAAATCAATATTCGAAAATACATTTTCATACGTGATTTTATTTTCGTCATTTTTCATTCTAATTGAAGCATTCTGTGTAAATTCTTGCTTTCCATCGGTTGCACTAATATTAGAAAATGATAATTTATGTTTTCCTAATTTATATATAATCTTCTTATTCTTCTTTAACTTTTTAGGAAAAAAAGTTTTTAACTTGGTATCTTCTGCTTCTAATGTTTCATTATCATTTTTACTAATTAGTTTTTCAGAAATATTTTCCCATTTTCCATTTCGTTTCTGATGAATAGGTTCTTGATATATTTCTTTCGTAAATGTTCCATTTTCACTTACAAATGTCTTTGAAAATTCACTTCTCTCTTCTACTACTTCCTTCCGGGTTGATTTCGAATCATTATTAGTTATGGATTCTTTTGAATTCTCTGCTTTACTTTCTGCTCCAACATAAGTTGGTAACAAGGAAAGTATTAAAACGAAATTAAGTAAAATACTAATATACTTTTTGTGCAAATCTTTTTACCTCCTTGAAACATTTTTCATAATAATTATATAAAAGTAAGAAAACTGAAACAAAGACTATTTATCTACATTAATATTCATTAATCGACATTTAATGACAATTTAACATTATTTCCTCTTTGTCATCAAAAGATAAAAAAACCAAACAGTCCTCATTTTTCGACATATTTCTTTAAAAATATATGATATTGTATTTTTTGTAAGAAATTTATAAAAAAGGGAGGAAGAAGAATGAAGAAAATTTTTAGCAAAGGATTAATAATATCCATCTTAGGTTTAATAATTTGTTTAATGCCTAGTGATATTTCAAATGCAGCTACGACTATATCAACCACCATCGATAGACAATTTGAGTATGCAGGTACAAAAAGTAATGCTGCAATTCAGAGTTTTGATTATGGTGATAAAAATGAAGTCTTTTTTACACAAAGAGTTGCAGGCGATGACCCCAAGATTAGAGACACCACATTACTTTCAAGATGTACAATTAGTAATGGCACATGTACTGTCAAAGACTATGTTAAGTTAAAAGGTTATGGTCATGGAGAATCATTAGAAGTTATTAAAGAAAGTGGAAAAACTTATATTTGGATTGGAAGCGGAGCAAATTCAAAGGACGATAATAGATGGTCGACTAACATTTCACTTATCGAATATAAAATAAATTCTACGAAGGCTACCGGTGCTGAGGTAACCAATGTAAAAACCATTAAAAACCTTGCGAAAGTTGCACCAGAAAAAAGTGGGACTGCATATAGAAGTGCGGTTGCTATAGCTGATGGAAGCGATAGAATTTGTTTCCGAATACAAATAGGTACTTCTGCTAGTGATACCTATTATGCAGTATAACTAACCCATTTTACTGGTGTAGCTAGACCTAATAATTCCTTCCAAGGATTTGACATTACAGGTGTCGGTTCGGGAAACAAGTTTCTTTACTTATTCGGGGGAGCAGCTGGACAAACACCAACCGTATATAAATACTCATATACTAATGGCGGAAATTTTGAACATGTAAAAACAATAAAAATAAAGGGCAGTTATGTTGGTACACTTGAGGCTGAAGGAATCAAAGTTGAAAAAGATCCTAACAATCCAAGTGTGGAGAAGGTATTTGTAGGCTTGAAACCTGGAAAAGATCCTGTTTCCGGAGCTTTAAAACCATTTAGATTGTATTCATTTACTGAACCAAAATAATAAATTAATGCCCTCATAGAAGGGCTTTTTTATTATTCGAAAAAATTTTACCTATCGTAAGCCATATTTTCCAATTGGTGATTTAATCGAAAAACTTCTTTATTACGAAAAATCTTCCAAAGTGGAGAGGGGCTCTATTTTTAAAAACTGTATAATATGATTTTCCGATCCATGGTTCAAGGAATTTTTCATTCAAGTAATAGAGATTCAGGTACGTTTAAGCAAGTTGTAAAGCAACTTTGCAAAATTAACAATATCCCCCCCAGAAACCTAAATTTGAAGTTATCGAGAACTTAATGGTTATTAGTATAAAGAACCATTTAAAAGATGGAGTAGACTTAGATTGTTTTAATATTTTAAATCTGATTTACCGAATAATTGGACCTTTAGGGATAAGATTCGATCAACAAATGTACCTCTATCCAAATTCGGAAAGACTGGCTAGAGTAACTGTATCTTTTAAAAAAGAAGATTATGATGCTTTAAATAGCAAAATGAAAGAAGTTTGTGCATAAATGTTAATGGGTAGCGTTAATTTAAGAAGGATTAATGCTTTTTTGTCGAAGTTTCTTCTTGTGCTAAAGGAGCGGGTTAATTGACAATGTTTACTTATAAGTATAAGAGATTAATGGAAGATTTTATTAATGAAGTAATTACTGTTGAGGATTTTGAACGTGACTATCTAAATATGTTTAAAAATGTGACAGAAAAATTGGATAACACGCTTTTCGAAATCTTAAACGGAGTTTTTGAAGCGGTTGATTGTTATTGGCACGAATGTCTTCCTGGACAAGAAACTGCCTTTGAAATATCCGAACAACAACTTAGAAAAGAAGTAAATGAAGCATTGGTTAATTTAAATAGTATTGATGAATAACTCTTAAATATGATGGAGCGTTTCTGTTATAAGCAGTAAAGCTTTTTTACTAATGGAATAGAATAGTTGAAGAAGGAAAAACAAGATATATTGGAATAAAGCATATACGATTTCACGATCTGAGACATACATCCGCTACCCATCTAATCAATGAAGGTGTTCACCCGAAAGTTATAAGTGAAAGATTAGGACACGCAGATATTTCAACAACTATGAATATTTATGGTCCTGTATTAGCTGAAGCTGATAAATCAACTGCCTCTCATTTTGATCACTTTTTCGATTAAAAATAGCAAAAAATAAAATTCGACCCCAATGTGAGAATTACATATTGGGGTTATCAAAACAAAAAAAGAAAAACCCTTGATATATCAAGGATTTTTCTCATCTGTTTTAGCGTCCCAGGAGGGATTCGAACCCCCGACCCACAGCTTAGAAGGCTGTTGCTCTATCCAGCTGAGCTACTGGGACATTATTATATTATTATGTAGTTTCAATGTTTTTTAATTTCTTTCATCGAGGACATTTTTAATTATATTAGGATAGTACACATAAGTCAATAGATTTTATAAAAAAATTATTATTTTTTTATGGTCTGTCCTAAAAGTAAAGTGTCAAACACCTCACTTCAATATATAGTAGTTATATCCATATAAAAGACCCATATATCGAAGTAAGCTCACAGTGTCACTAATAGGTCAGACCATAAAAAAAATATTATAATATGAAAGTCTGACGGAGTTCTACTAATTCTTCATGTGCATTTGTGTAAAACTTAGTTGTTATTGAATCATTTTTCTTTTCAACGATGGCATAGGTTTTTTCTTTTCGTCCTCTTGGCATAAAGAGACTTCCGGGATTTAAAAATAGTATTCCCTTAATCATTTCTGCACCCAACATATGAGAATGGCCAAAAAAAACAAAACCTGCTCCAATCTCCTTTGCTTTATATAATAGGTTCATTAACGTCATTTTCACATTATAATGATGACCATGAGTAATAAAAATAGTATTCCCCTCAATTTTTTGTTTAATATCGAGCGGAAATTGACGATCATAATCACAATTTCCTCGAACAATTAAAAATTCGCTCACTTCTTCATCACTTGACAATAATTCTGAATCTCCACAATGGATCATTGCATCAACCGTTTGAGCATATTTTTCCTTCAACTGCTGTAACTCTGCACGTAACCCATGACTATCACTAACTATAAGTAATTTCATTTTTGTTCACCTAGATCAAAAAAGTCATTTAAAATAAAGCGTAGCTCATTTAATGCATTTGCACGATGACTGATTAGATTTTTTTCAGATGACGATAATTCCGCCATTGTTAAACCTTTATCTGGAATATAGAAGATTGGATCATATCCGAATCCATTTTCTCCTTTTCTTTCACGTAGAATTTTCCCTGCGCAAGTTCCTGAAACTGTAATCGTTTTTTTATCTGGAACTGAAAAAGCAAGTGCACAATAAAATTTAGCTGAACGATCATCATCAGGTATATCTATCATTTCTCGCAAAACCTTATCGATATTCGCTTCATCATTTTTATCTTCACCAGCATACCGAGCTGAAAAAATTCCAGGTCGACCATCCAATGCATCTATTACCAATCCACTATCATCAGCAATAGTCATAATATCCAGTTGTTTAGAAATCGTTTCAGCCTTTAAGATTGCATTTTCTTCAAAGGTATTACCGGTTTCATCAACATCCATTGAACCTGGAATATCAAGTAATGTTTTTACTTCAATCTGATATTTTGCAAATATTTTTTCGAATTCCTTCGCTTTTCCCGTATTTTTCGTAGCAATCAAAACTTGTTTCATCATCATTATTCCTCATTTTTTGCTTTTTCAATTTTTGACGAAGTCTCACCTAAAACCTGCTTTTGAACAGTAAATAATTCCTTTAAGCCTTTGCTGGCAGCCTCTATTAGCTGTTGGAGTTCCTCTGGAGAAAATGTTGCTTCTTCACCTGTACCTTGCAATTCAACAAACCTACCAGTACCAGTCATCACCACATTCATATCTACTAGTGCTTGACTATCTTCAGAATAATTTAGATCCAGAACAATTCCATCTTGAATAATTCCGACACTTGTCGCAGCTAAATAATCTGTAATCGGAAATTTTTTAAGGCCTTTATTTTCATGTAGTTTTGATAGTGCTTGAGCCATCGCAACAAATGCTCCAGTAATAGAAGCTGTTCTTGTTCCACCATCCGCTTGAATGACATCGCAATCAATCCAAACCGTTCTCTCACCAATACTATCTAAATCAACTACAGCCCGTAAAGCACGTCCAATTAACCTTTGGATTTCCATTGTACGACCCGTTACCTTGCCTTTAGAAGATTCTCTAATATTGCGTTGTTCTGTAGCACGGGGGAGCATAGAATATTCTGCTGTAATCCAGCCTTTCCCACTGCCACGCATAAATGGAGGAACTCTTTCTTCAATACTTGCTGTACATATTACCTTTGTATCCCCAACAGTAATCAGCACAGATCCCTCTGGATGCTTTAAATAATCCGTTTCAATATGTATTGGTCTTAATTGTATTGCTTCTCTACCATCAACTCTCAATCGTAGAACCTCCTTATATATTGCTCTAGCCTTACTAGCTATTTGCTCAACTTCGCTAAATCTAACGAGTTATTCTGAGGGTATATCCCTCTTCCTTTTTACTTAAATCAATAAAGAAGAGGTGGCAAATGCCTACCTCTTTATTTACTGTATATAGTATATCAAATTTTGCTGAATTAAAAACTACCTGTATTCACCTTTTCAGGACGAGTAACCGGTTCAGCTAAAGGTTTACCCTTCTCATCTAAAATTTTCGTGCTTCCATTTACTTCTACTGCAACACTTTTAATTCCTTGCTGTTCAGTTAAGGAATAAACTAATGGTTTCAAAACGCTATCAGAAATCATTTTGTTTTCAAAGCTTCCAAGTATATTTTCATTAAAATTCAAGGTTATCTTCCCATCTTCTACTTTTGGATCATCTAATAAAGCCACATCTGTTTGAAATGCACTTTGTAATGATGAGTTTGGATTTGGTCCTTTTACTAACTCTTTTACAATCGCTTTAACGTCATTCTTTTCCGTGTTACTTACACGTTTTGTTACTGGAACATAATAATAATTCCCATTATTTTCTCCTAAATAATACACTGTAATTGAGCGAGTATTTGTTATATCGATGGTACCGGCAAAATCATTATTAATTCCATTAGTGCGTGAAAGACCCGTTTCGCTAATCGGTGTTCCATTTACAGGCATTTTATTTAAAGCATGCCCATTAATGCTAAGCTTTACTTTTTTTATGGAATCAAATTGGGTTAGTGTCCAAGTGATTGATTGTAGAATCTTTGCTTCATCCTTTTTATCATATTTTTCAAATTCTTTCGAAAAGTCAACAGTAGCCGTCCCCTCTTTATTCACATTGACACTCATTTGTGTATTCGCTGGAATGACAGCACGGAAACCATTTGGTATTAAATCTTGTCCTTGCCCATCCACGACGAGATACTCTAAAGCCTTTGATGCAATTCCATTTTCCTTTGGCAATGGCAGTGTTTGTGAAACCACATAACCATTCTTATCGATTAAATATAATTCAGTCATAATAGAATTCTGTTGATCAACTGTACTTTGCTTTTTATTTCCTTCCTTCAGAGATTCTCCATTTTTTAATGATGAAACTTTTTGAGGTGGGTCTATTTTCTCTAATTTTTCTTTACCAAACAACCCACATCCTGATAAATATACACTTGATGCCAACAACGTAACGGCAACAGTTGCCTTTGTTTTTCTTGACATAACGTACCCCTCCTAAGACAATTTGTACTAATATGTATACGAGCCCTAATTTAAAAATAGACCGTTTTTCATTCAATCCTTTTTCTTTTCATTAAACTAGTTTCGTACAACCTTTAGTAGGTAAAGAAAATTGAAAATCATAAAAAGGGAATGCATTGTTTTTAACAGTTCCTACTTACGTTAATTTTTCATTGGGTATGCTACATATACTAAAAATTGAAAAAACCATAAATCTAGAGGCTATTCGCCCTCTAAATTTATGGTTTCTACTTCAGTAATATCTTTTTCTAACCAAGAAGAAGCTATCTTTGAGAAAATACTACTCGATCCTGTTGTAAAATAATGATGCTTCGGTGTTGCATCGTCATTATTCATAATATGATGAAAATATAGGATTGTACTTATTTCCCTAGCTGTTTCATCTCCTGAACTTATAACTTGTACATTTTTCCCCATTACATTTTTAATCGTTCCTTCTAGCAAAGGATAGTGAGTGCAACCAAGGATCAAAGTATCAATATCACTTTTTTGTATTGAGATCAATGATTCTGCAACAACTTTTTTCGCAATCGCACTTTTATATTCTCCACTCTCCACAAGTGGTACAAATTTAGGGCACGCAAGTGATGTGACGCTAATTTTTCTATTTATTGATTTCAATGCTTTTTCATATGCACCGCTCTTTATTGTGCCAATTGTCCCTAACACACCAATTTTAAATTTTGATGTAGCTTTTAAGGCAGCTCTGGCACCTGGATAAATAACTCCTAAAACAGGTATTTTTAATTCAGAACGTATTTCATCCAATACTACAGCGGTAGCTGTATTACATGCAATTACAAGCATTTTAATATTTCGTTTTAATAAAAATCTAGTCATTTGCCATGTAAATGCTTTTACTTCATCTACAGGTCTAGGTCCATAAGGACAACGAGCAGTGTCACCAACGTATATAATACTTTCATTAGGTAATTGTTTAAATACTTCCTTTACTACTGTTAGTCCACCTACTCCTGAATCAATGATGCCAATTGGTTGATTCAACAATCTCGCCTCATTCTGTTTTCATTTCTTGATGTAGTTTTATGAGGCTATCTTTTAAATGAAGAACCTCATCAGTTGAAAAATTTGTTAGAATCTCTTGCAAATATCCTTGTCGCTTTTGTATAACCTCATCTATCATTTTTTCGCCTTTTTCTAAAAGGTGTATTCTAACAACCCTTCGATCATGCGGATCCTTTACACGCTTTACTAATTCATTCTTTTCCATACGATCGATTAAGTCGGTAGTCGTACTAAAAGCTAAATACATTTTATTAGATAGTTCACCAATTGTCATATCTCCCTCTTCAAATAACCATTGGAGCGCAACAAATTGGGGTGGTGTAATTGTATAATTACTTAATAATTCTCTTCCCTTTTGCTTGATGATTGCAGATATATATCTTAAGTCTTTTTCTATAATTGCAACATCTTTTGCTGAATGTTGTTGCCCATTTCCTTCATTATTCATTAATGAAGAACCCCCTATCCATTAGATGTCAGAGGTTAGAAGTCGGAGGCTGAGGAAATCAGCATGACCAGCTAATTTCTATTATTTCTTTTCTCAATTATTCCTACATCAATTCCTCTGAAAATTGTATATGTAATATAAGGACCACCTAAAAATATTTTCGCTTTTTTCTCTTAAAAATTCAAGCATGATTTCAATTATTAGCATAACTGTCACTTTTTATTAATGACAAAACCGACTGCTTGCTTGCAGTCGGTTTAAGTTTAAAGCTTTAATTCTCCCATGCGAAGTAATTCCACCACAGCTTGAGAACGCCCCTTGACTCCAAGCTTTTGCATGGCATTTGTGATATGTACCTATCGCAAACACAGTTCATTGTATAGTGATAATAAAGTTGTTTCATTTTTGATGTAAGGGAAAAATTTTAGATTACTTGCCACTTAATTCGGAGCCAATAATAGGCTTTTTAACCGATTCTTTGAGTAGATGTTTTATTTTAAATCCAAATAATATGCAACAAGTTATAACGGCACAGAAATCTGCAATAGGCTCCGCAATAATCACGGCAATTGTTTTTGAAGAAATAACCATCGGAAGTAGGTACACCAATGGTATAAGTAAAATAATTTTACGAAGCACCGCAATAAAAATGGAAACTTTCGCTTGCCCTAAAGCGATAAAAACCTGTTGAAATGCTAACTGTATCCCATAAATAGTAGTACCTAAAAAGAATATTTTCATAAGCTTCATAGTAAGTGTAATTAATTCGGAATCATTAGTGAAAATCATTATCGGAAGCTGTGGTAGAAAAGTAAATACACTCCAAATAATCAATCCAAAAATCCCACATAAAACGCTACAATATTTTATAGTGGACTTCACTCGATCATGGTTGCCAGATCCGTAATTATATCCGATAATTGACTGTGCTCCCTGTGCAAAACTATTCAACAACAATGTAAATAGTTGCATGAGGACACTCATGATCCCCATCGCTGCAACGTAAAGATCTCCGCCGTATTTACCAATCGAGGTATTGAATACAATTTGAATAAGACTTTCGGTCGATTGCATAATGAACGGGGAAAGCCCTAATGCTAGCACGCCGCCTGCTATTTTACAATTTATGCGTATGTGTTTAAATCGTAGTCGTAGATATGCTTTTTTTGAGGTAAGAAACCATAATACCCAAACAGCAGAGATCGTTTGTGAAATCACAGTAGCTAATGCCGCGCCCTTTACTCCCATATTCATTCCGAAAATAAAAATGGGGTCAAGAATGATGTTAACCGCCGCGCCTATACATATTGTTATCATAGCAGTTTTAGCAAATCCCTGTACGGCAATAAATTGATTTAAGCCTAGTGATATAAGTACAGTGACCGAACCAATCAAGTATATACCCATGTAATCTTCAGCAAATGGTAATGTATCAGGGCTTGCCCCAAATAGAACTAATAGCTGGGATTTAAAAATTAGAAAAGTTATGGTCAATACGGCTGAGGCAATTAATAACATTAAAAAACAACTTCCCAACAGTTCTTCAGCTTTTTTATATTTTCCTTCTCCCATTCTAATAGAAGCTAGAGGTGCAGCCCCAAAGCCAATCAACGCTGAAAATGATTGAATCACCATCATAATAGGGAATACTATCCCAATACCTGTTAAGGCAAGTGTACCTGTCTCGGGAATTCTCCCAATAAACATTCGATCGACCACGTTGTATAATGCATTTATTAATTGTGCTACGACCGCTGGAGTTGCAAGAGAAAAAATTAGATTTGGAATTTTCTCATTAGCAAAACGTTCATTCATATTATTACTCAACTTATCTGTCTCCTTGTTATGAGTATTTAAGCAGTTATTGGGTAAGTATTAGAGGTGAGATATTAGAAGAAATAAAAAAAGAACCCTAGGTTCTATAAATCATGCCTTCACCTTTGTAATTATAACACAATTCACACCAACAAACACGGTATAAACTCCGAAAAAACACCTTAAATGAGGTGTTTTTCGGACAGTTTAAGGCGAATCAAACACTATTTTAGAGGGAAGATACGTAAAACATTTTAATAACCCTCAAAATGAATTTATAGAGGTTTTAGAAAGGTGTGTTTTATTTAGATTTTTTAACTTACTTCCTCCAGACCATAAAAAACTCTTAACGGTGTAAAAGCGTGGAAAAAGTCAGGAAAATGGGCTAAGCCATGTAAATCCGCATTTCCTGACACTAAATCTTCCGAACCCAAATGCGTAGACATAAATAATCGACAAATAGACCTAAAAAATATTATAAAAATGATTTTTTAGGTCTGACTTATAAATAACCTCCGTCAGAAGCGAAAAGAATTATAACAGAGATAACCCCTTATTCCATTATATGGGCATGATTGTTGAATAGAATGATTCGCATTTTATTAACAACTTTATTATCATTTAACAACTATACTAAAGCTCGAATTTGTAATTTAAATCTAACTTACCATCAGGATGGACCACAATGTGATCAATCAAAGTGTTGAAAGCGTGGTGGAGATCTTCATCATGTTTTTTCAATTGCTGAATTGCTTCTTGTATACTTTCAATATCAATTTTCACTTCTTCTTCCTGGCTTAATAAAAAGATACGATCTGTTAAACTCTTTATTTCCGTCTCATATTCATTTCTCTTTTGTTGAAATTCTTGCTTAGTAATCAATTTATCTTTTAAGTATAGGTCAATCAAATCTTTATTCATTTGTTCTATGGTAGTTTTTTGTTTATCTAATGTAGAAATTTCTTTTTGTTTTTTTTGATAAAGATTATTCTCAAAGTTTAATTTTACTTTTCTTCCTTTTAATTGTATCTTTTTCAATACAAATTCTCTAAAATCTTCATATAATATCGGAATGTGATTTACACATCCATGTTCACCTGCGCGTCTATATAAGCTACACTTTAAATATTTCCAATGGTCATCTTTTTCTCCATCTTTTGTTTTCTTATTTCCTGTTTGTAGTATAACCATGTTGGAGCCACACTCTGAACATCGTAAGAGTCCCCTAAACTCATTCCATGGTGTTATTTTTGTTTTTTGTTTAGTTACTTCTATATTATTTGCTTTTTCCCATTCTTCTATTGGAATAATTGCTGGATGATGATTTTTGTATATAATCCATTTTTCTCGAGGATTTTCAATTTGTTTTTTACGTCCGTTGATTTTTATTTTTGTATAACGGTTATGAACAAAGTAACCTGCATATTTCGGATTTCTAATTATTGTTTGTACAGTTGTTACTTGCCAGTTATCTTTTTTACGAGGTTTGGAGACATTGCCTTTGATTAGTTCTTCATTAAGCAACCGCGTAATAGTTTTAAATCCGTATCCATCTTTATTATACCAATCAAAGATTTGTCTAACTGTTGGGGCTTCTTCTTCATTGATGATCAATTTTTTATCCTTTTTTGAATATCCATAAGGGACTGGTCCAACATGCTCACCACGACGTAACTTTGCAGCCAAAGCACCACTGATTGATACTGATAATGTTTTTGGATACTGTGCAGCAAACATCGAAAACATTTCAAATTTCATGTCATTCTTGCCTTCATAAATACTATCGTAACCCTCTTCAATGGTTACCAGACGAACACCATGAGCGAGTAATATTTCCTTGATTTCAAGAGCATCCTTCATATCCCTTGCTAAACGATGAATAGATTTGAATATAACCATTTTTATTTCGCGTTTACGTGATTTTTCGAGCACTAATTGCATAGCTGTACGTTCTAATAGGACTGTTCCACTAATTCCGTTATCCAGTACTATGGATTTCTCGTTCCATTCATAATTATTTTTTTCAATCCAATCACGACATATATCGATTTGGTTCTCAATTGATGACACTTGCTCATCTTTTTCAGTAGAGACTCGACCATAAACTAGATAGGGATATTCATTATAACTTGTTATTGTTTTACCTTCATTGTAGTTTAACAGCAAGAAAATACCTCCTTTGCTATTGGTACATTTTATTAGTAAAAACATTATGTGATTACTTATAATTATAACGAACGTTTGTTTCTGTTTCTACAAAAATGAAATCTATATATAATAAGGAAAGAACTTGAGAATTTACTTATAAATTAGTACTTTCTAATAGCAATAAACATATATCATATACATAACATTTCCAGTAATATCAAACAAACTGAATGCAGATATTAGATGATGAAAAGTAAAAATACTACTTTTTAATTCTCAATCGAGGAAGTGTTTAGAGTTGAATAACTGGATAACTGCTCTTTTCAATATAAGGAAGAGACAGAATATTTTAAGTATGTTTGGGAGAAAAAGAAACAACAAAGGTATGATGTGGATGTCTATATTGGGATTAGGAATTAGTGCCGTTTTTTATGGTTTTAGAAGAAATAAAAATATGCTGAGTCCCATTCAAAACTTAATAAATAAATCTCCATTACGAAAAGCTAGTCAAATGCCAAATGCTGCAATAATGGAGTTTTCAAAGGAATTAGTACCTGACAAAAAAACTCAATCAAACAAATAAAGTATATACGGTTACTCAGTGGGGTTATTTTTCATTCTCCACTGAGTTTTTATTTGTAAATTCACCTATAGTTTTATTTAAAACAATACTGGTTACTGAGGCAATAAATGCACTTCCAATAATATCAGATGGATAATGGTGTCCTACCCAAATACGAGAGAAACCTGTCAATACTGACAATATCGACATGATTGAACCTAGGACACGGTTATAAAGAAAGATAGAAGTTGATATAGCAAACACCAGCATAGTATGTTTACTTGGGAATGAAGAATCCATTTTTGAAGGAATAAGTAAGCCAACACGATGTTTCACGAATGGTCTTGGTTTAAAATAAAACACCTTAATTATCAAGTGAATGAACAATGTAATTCCCGAAGATATCACTGCATGACAAGACACTTTTTTATAAGAATCATTTCTAAACCACATAAATATCAATACAAAAATATATACATAACGAATCTTTTTCGAAATGAATATCATCAATAAATCAATTGGAGAACAACGTCTTGAATGTTGATTGATTAACTTAAATATTATATGGTTCATAAAGGTTATCTCCTCACTAAAAAGATACAAATAAATTTCCCTACAAAATAAGAAATATGTGTATTTACCTAAAAAAAGTAAAGCCCTTCCTGTAAAAAAGCTAAATAATCTGAAAAAAATATGTAAAATTACTTACTCTAATTATCTCACTCCTAATATAAATTGATTAAAATCGAAAGATCTAACTTTTTGATGAACGTTGGAGTAATAATAGTTTTAATATCATTCACTTTTTTATTCATATTCCATTAAATGGTTCGATTGCTGAACTTGCGGGTTAAGCAGGGATAATTTTATTGTCGCTTGAGCAATCTAATATTGAAAATCATGAAATCTACACACCACAGAAAAGCCCCTCCAAACGGAAGGACTTTTCTATGGTGCTGGGTCTCATTATTTGTCTTTATTTTTTAACTGAGAGAGTTAAAGAAGGGATGCTATAAATGTTATAAACCTAAATAGGACTGTTTTTTAATGAAAGTTTACGAATGAGAGTAGAAATTAAAACTCCTTCTATTTTATTGCTTATTTTGAAGATCATTACATATTTGTTATTGCTTCATGTGTTGTCCATGTAGCACTACTGAAAACTTTATAATTAGTAACTGCAGCATGAAAATCATTTTCGCTAATCGTGGCAGTTGCATCATAAACAACAGCTGTATTGAAACCATTTTCGATTAAATCTCTCATATGTGATTCAACACATACGTTTGATAATACCCCAGCTAAAATTACTTGTTCTTTTCTGTGTTGCCTTAATTGATAGACTAAATCATTTGTCTGAGGGCTTGCCACCTTGTGTGGTGTTGCAATGACGGTTGTTTTGTCCCATATATAAGGGGCTAGTGATGGAACAAAATCGGCTTCTGGAGTTGGAGGAGTATATTGGTTTAATTTCTGATAAACATGCAAATTAATCAACATCTCTTGTTCTTTGCCTTTTAACTGCCAATTATAGTCATGTGGATATAAAAAATGCGGAGAAACAAAGAGTTGATAGCCTTTACTACGAGCTGTGCTTAAAAGTAGTTCTAAGTTGGCTAAAGTATTATTCTGTTTAATGTTATCCTTAGTCAAATGATATCCTCTTCCACCAGGAGACAGAAAGTCATTTTGAGGGTCAGTAATAACAATTGCAGTGTTCGCAGGGTTTGTTTTAAACATTGTAGTCCCCACCTTTTGTTATGATTTCACTTAAAGATTATACGAACTACATTGTTTAAAAATTCCTTAAGAAATGAAAATATGAAATAATTCGCCCCTCTCGATTATGAGAAGGGCTTTTCTATATTGCGAGAGTTTATTTAATGATTTTATTGTTAAACTAATGCACCCGTTTGTTAAATACTTATTCAATGTCCTGTAACTACATTGTCTTCCCTTTAATTCTTTCTCTGTTCCATAATATAAATAGATAGATTCCAATTAGAACAAAAGGTATTGTAGCGTTCAATATGGTCTTTGTTTTGTCTGGAAGAGCAGTCAAATTGATAAATACTTCTGGTAAAAACAAGAGAATTGGAATAATAATAGTTGCCAAAGACTTACTCCATACAGCTATCCAAATGAAAATAATAGTTCCGCAAATGATTGCAACGATATTTCCAATCATTCCAAATTCAATGGTATTTGTGTTAATAGAGTTTTTTAAATAGAGAAGAGCCATAAATAATACAACTGGAAATATACCTGTTATCCCCAAAACTATCTGTTCTTTTATTTTAGATAAACGTCTACTTGAAACATATTTAAACACAATAGCTGTTGTAAGCAGGTAAAGTAGGAATATCAATGGGTAACCAACTAAATCAATGATTGAGAATTCTAAAACACCACGAATTGCTTTACCCGTAATAATAAAAGTAAATGCTCCTAGCATAACGATTGGTATATATTTAGTTAATCCCTTCAAATCAAAAGATATTTCATTTGCTACTTTCTCCATATACTCCTTAGGACTTTTGCCGATAATATCTTCTATATTTTTACCGTTCTTTTCAGCTTCATAAAGATGATCTTCTAATTCTTCAATGATTTCATTAATCTCTTTTTCATTTTTACCACTTGAAAATAAATACACTCTTAGATTTTCTAAAAAACCACGACTTTCCGTTGATATGTACATATTAGTTAATCTCCTTCCTTTAATAGCAGATTGACACTATTGGAGATAGCACCCCAATTCTTTTTAAATTCTTCTAATTCTTCATAACCCTTCTCTGATAGGGAATAATATTTCCTCATTGGACCGCCTGAAGGTAGCTTTTTCTGACTTACTGTAACAAGACCTTCTTTTTTCATACGGAGCAACAAAGGATAAATACTTCCTTCACTAACCATCGTAAAGCCGTAATCACTCAACTTTTCTGTCATTTCATATCCGTAGGTTTCTTTTTTAGAAATAATCGAAAGTAGACATCCCTCTAAAATTCCTTTAAGTATTTGACTCGAAGACAATTAGTACCCTCCTTTGAAGATTTCACCAAACTAACTTGCAATGCAAGATAGTTGAGTAAATAAAAAAGAACTACCTTGCATTACAACACAATTGAAGATTACCATATTTTGAAAAGTAGTTCAAGTTATTTATATTAAATTGAATTGTTTTAAAAAATGGAAAATATGTTGTAGATAAAAGCTAAACTCACACAATCTTCTTCATTAACAACTTTAGTAAAAATAGATTGAGACATTTCTTCTAATGAATCTTTTGTTAATCGTTAGGGGCTGAGTAATGAATCTAATCCTAGAACTACTGATATCAAAAAACTGTAATTTTTTTTCTCATTTTCCTTAATTACTCGCCTTTTTCCAAATTAAGTTACATAATTATAATATATTATCATAAGTAAATTTTTAATATATAACTGTTTTTTCAGAAAAATAGGTATTTTTGACTAAGGACAAAGTTACTAACATTATAATGAATATTATAGGGGTTGGATGTCTAATACGGCTATTTTCCTTAGAAGAAGCTGAAAGGAAACCAACGTTCATCTTATACCGAAGGGTGTGCTCTGCTCTATAAGAGAGTATTACATTTTTTCTTCTTCACGTAGCAGTTTAGTAAAAAAAAGAAAGATTTATTATTTGTCTAAATGAATTAGTTAGATAAAGGAAAATATGGGGGTGTCATATATAAAAAAAGCCTATTTGATTACATAAAGGTTGCAAGTCTTGTTATAATAGCTGTTAGTTTAGCTTCTATTGCTTGGAATTCCTCGAAGGAAATTTCATTTCTCCAAGGAATTGAATAAAATTTAAGAAGCATTTATGAAATACTGAGTAATCATTAATAATGATTAAATAATGGTTATTCTTCAACTAGCGGATGCTTTAGTTGAAGAATAATTCGCCCCTCTCAATTTTGAGAAGGGCTTTTTACTTGGAGGTAAATCTAGAGGACATCACTAATATTTGCATATTCCGTTAAATTATCCTACTTCACCCTAATTTTTTGTTTAGGATAGATGAAATTTATATCCTTGATATTTTTATCTAGCTGCCTAATAGCACTCACAGAAGTTATATATTCTTTGGCTATTTTGGATAACACTTCACCTTTTTAACAATGTGGTAAGTTGGCTTTGAACTATCCTTTACTGTTTCATTCGGATTAATCCAGCTTCCTAGTACACCTTTCTTTGTTGTAACATTAATCATTCCATTTAATCTGTTGTAATCATAATATGTGCCTGGAACTACAGTTGTCTTTTTATTCTTTTTGGCTTTTGCATCAGCTGCGGTTGAGTAACCACTGAGTTTTTTTAGTTTATATGTTTCATTTTTTGATTTCAGCTTTTGTTTTCTCAACCCCTAGCCGCATCTGCTCAAGTTTTAATCGAGGCTCATCGTTTTCATGAGTTAGATCATTAAATTGGTTAATCAATGTTCTTAATTCAGACATTGCCCTAGATTGAGCATTTAAGAATGCTGCCTGACGATCCCAAGCGAATTGGAATTCGTAATCTTCTTCAGATACTTGTTTCTCAAATCCTCCACCTTGATCTTTAGGTAGCTCAAAGTACTCATATTTTGCTTTCTTGAGCTCTTTTATCATTTCATTTTTAACTCTCTACAAACATGATTTTTTGAGCACGGATAATGGCAGCATATTGAATTTGAATTTGATCCCATAGTAAATCTGCAGGAGAATGTTCATTGGCTATCCATGATCTCTAATGTTTCATCTGGAAGGAACTTAGAGAAAAAAGCATGTGTAACTGCATTCTGATTTCCTTTTGGTGCAGCTCCCCCACGATTCCCTTTTGGTGCACCTATCTTTATTGTGTGCACACTTTTTTCTTTGGGTGCACCCCTATCTCGATTCCAACCAAAACGTTTTTTCCAGGACTTTACGGTATTGAGGGACACACCATATTTTTCTGCCATCTTACATCACCTGCCACCTCCGAGTAGTGTTTGTTTTGCAGCAATAGAAAAAGCACCCAAAATTCGAGTGCTCTACTTATTAAAATTTATGGTTTTCGTGAAATTGTTCTTAGCTTTTTCTTACTTATTCTATTCAACTTTTTGTACAGAACAAATATTACATGGATTGATATATATATCATCGAACTTTAATAATACATTTAATGTAACACTACCGATTGGAGTTTTTGTTGCTTTAATAAAATCATCA
Source organism: Heyndrickxia sporothermodurans (assembly GCA_018333075.1). Taxonomy (GTDB): domain Bacteria; phylum Bacillota; class Bacilli; order Bacillales; family Bacillaceae_C; genus Heyndrickxia; species Heyndrickxia sporothermodurans_A. Next base: position 24,451 of record BORH01000010.1, read on the forward strand.
ATGTAAATATCAAAAATGAATTCTTCACCATTATTCATTTTCACTTTTGTTCTCATATTAATTCACCTCTCTTTCATCAATTGATTTCGACATAAAAATGCAATATTCCTACTTAAAAATAGGTCAAAACAAATACTTAGACGAAGGGTTGAGCTTATTTACTAGCTTTAATATGGGATGTTTATTTACCAACATCATCACAACCTTCGTTAGTTTTGTTTATTTTGGACAAATAAAAAAGCACCACAATTTTGAAGTGCTTTAACTTCTTTTATTACTTTTTCTAGCAAAATAAAGGAAAACTAGTTGAATTAGAACAACAATTATAAATACAATACCCAAAATAGCAAATGATATCATTCTTATTTCAGGAGTTTGAACTGCACCTGCACCGTCAACTTTTCTTACCCCAATAAATACTGCTCCAGTAGCAAAAATGAATAGCCACACAATATTAATAAACCACCAAATTTTCATTTTCATATAAACATCTTCTTTCTCAGAAATCTATCAATCCCTATCTTATTAGCCGCATTGAGGGTTTGCGACCCCTTTTTGTTTGTCGGGATAACGACTCCTTTTACTCATTTCGACAAAAGTATATAATTCCCTGCAACTTTTACCCTAAAATAATTCCATTCATTTTAAAAAATACAAATAATAGTATTAGAATTGAAATTATACTAGCTATATAATTAGGTAATTTAATTTTTGCCAATATCCATTTAACAATTAGTCCTACTGCTAATGGCACAAAAATAATAATTGCAAGTCGAAAGGCCATATGATTAATTTGACCTTTAAATGGACTGAAATCAATTTTTTCCACTTAAACAGCCCCGATTTATATATCGGAGTTTTTAAACAATTTTAAAACCCCACTGCAAGGTGGAGTTTTTTGACTATAAATTCAATTATAAACAGTGAGTAAGTTCTACTCCCCGACCTGCCTTTGAGTTTATCATGCGGATTTATTCCTTTGGAACATTCGGAACAAATGCATTAAACAATTGGTCTATTATTTTATCTCTTATTCGTCTGATATGTGAATGAGATAACCCCATATACATTCCAATCCATCGATAACTCTTCCCTTCTAACAACCAGTAAAGAACTTTACTTTCCCGTTCATTACTAATTAAATACATACAGTCTTGAATGATTTGTACTTTTTCCTCATATTGAGCGATTTTGGAATAACGTTTTTCCCTTCGAATTGTTTCTTTATAAACAGGGTCACTAGTTAAACCTTTTGGTTTAGGTAAAGTAGCTTCAATTCCATGCTGAGCAGTTAAGCCTCCTCCTACATCCTTCATAGAATCTCTTAAAATCTTTATTTAGTTTAACATCCAATGATAATTTTTTAAGATATTCTCAAATTTTTTTCTATTCATCGTCCATTCCTTCAATCTCCGCCTTTTCCTCTTCTATATGTTGGCATATTCATCCCCATGAGGTTCTTTAATCTCATTTTCTGATAAAACTTCTGATTTCCTCATCTGAGACTTCGTACGACCATTTTTAATCAAAGCTTTATGTTGTTTCTCATATTGTTTTAGTTGCTCTTTTAGAGTCTTTCTCATTACTTCATCCCCTTCTTTTACAAATAAAATAGGACACCAAGCTCTAAAGCAGCTATAAAGCTACTCTAAAGTTCAGTGTCCTCCAGTTGGCTGATAGAACAAATTAAAAATTTATTATTTTTGTTATAACTTTTTTACTGCTAACACTACCATTATGAACAGAATAAATGAATTTAAAATATTCAGTATTTCTTAACAGTTCAATGTTTTCACTATGGAAATCAATTCTTAATCGTTTTTTTATTAACTCGTTCGGTCCTATATTAAAATACTCTAAGTTATCATAATGTATTGAGTCTTTACTGACTTTTCGAGTATCCAAATCTTGAGGTATTATTTTTTGAATTTCGTTATCGTTATTATCGCAAAGCCTTATCTCTATATCATTAACACTCTGGTAACTTTCAGAGTTATTAAAAAAATCTACAATAATTTCAATAGAAGCTCCACTTGCCTCAGAAAGTTTATCAGTTTCTTCTCCAAATTCATTTTTAGTAAACTCGAATTTTGTATCAACTACATTACTTGTTACCTTTCCTGTTTTCCTTAAAATATGGGTAACAATTAAAGTTAGTAATGAACCCAGAACTGCTCCTATCATCCCTTCAAACGATTTTATTAGATCAAAAATCTCCTTAGTCAATCAAAACTCCTCCCCCTCATCCCACTTTACACGCTTAATCTTGCCTTGATGTGTGACAATTTTCGTTTCACCATGTAGAGGTAATTCGGTCAACTTAGCCATCCCTTCACTCACCACTATGGCAAAACTTCCCCTTAATTCCATTATATCAACATCTAGTTTCATAGTTCTAGGATTTATTTCTATATCTTTTAGTCTCACCAGGACCCCTCCTAATGTGGTAAAATAAAGTTGGCTGCCGGGAGAGATCCTGTCTTTTTTATTTTTTCTAGCTATTTTCAATTTAACATCCTTCATTCAGTTCATATGACCTATTCATTTTATACATTTTATTAGAAATTCGATTTCATTAAATTTGATTCCCACTATACTATCCCCATTTTTGGTATAATAATCCATGTGGGGAGGTGTTAATTATGGTAGTTAGAAAACCCGGTAAGAAAATTAAGGAATATTTATCTATGCTTGGTTCTTTCTATCAAATTAAAATTATTGATCTAGAATACTGCATTTATCGTGATTTACATAATGGATACGATATCGAGGTCAATGGTCTCGATAACGCTTGTAAGAATTTCATACCGGATATACAAGTTTGGAATACTAATAATGGAACAAGAATCATAGAAAGTATAAATGATATTCAATCCTTTGATGATTTAAAAACAACACTCGATCAATTAGTTACTAAGTATTCCGTATCTTAAATGGTTTAAGTAGTTTACTAAGCTCTTGGCATGTTATTCTTTTATCAACTATGACATTTTCTCCTCTGTTAAGAGCTTGTTATTTTTTTTCAAATTGACAAACATTTTAACCGTCTCCAGCTCTAAAAGTTTAATTCATTATGCTTTCCCACGGTGGGAAAAGAACAGTTCTATATCTTCATACTCATTTTCTGTGTAAAGTCTCTCCATATTAATGATTATTTCTACTTACTATATCGCCCACACCATCGTTCGTTTTAACTATTTTTTCCATATATTATTGACTCCATAATTAAATACAATTAATATTTAAGTGTATTTTTTTGAAAATTCCACAAAAAGGAGGACTGTCTTTTTATTGTTGTATAGTAAAAATTTTAGGAGGTTACAAGTTTATGAAAAAACTAATTATCAAAGTATCTTCTCTACTCCTACTACCATTACTAGTATTCGGAACTATAACAACTCATGCTGAAGATCATTCTTACGATGGGAAGAGCCCTTACTACAATGATTGTGCTTCTAGTGCAAGTACAAAAGCATCAGCCAATTTAGTTAATGAAAACAATAAAAAGATAGGTGTCGTTGAATTAAAATTCAGTAGTACTTGTAAAACAGCTTGGGCTAAAATTACAATGGACAGTAAAGTTCCATCTGGTTTTGAAGCTAATGCTGAAGTAACACGTAATACTGATGGTAAACGATTAAGTTGTGCTTCTTCAGGTGGTAACGGTAAAGTCGTAGCTGGTCAAACTTCATGTTATACTCCAATGGTTTATGATTTAGATCCAAGATCATCTTATGCCTTTGGTAAGTATTCTGGCTCTAATTATAATGTCTGGGCTACCACTGCATCATATTAATTATTTTGGTAGGCATGCTATATGTGTGCCTGCTTTTTGTTATTTAAATTATTTAATAAAAACTCTTTATAAATCTTTTATTCATTGTAGTAGATCATTTTGGGTCACCTTCTTAATGCGTGTAATCTCCGAATTGTACATTAATAACCCCGCGTCTTCCTTTATAGTCTTTTGTAATAAATAATGGATTTTTCCACTATAATTGTTTTTTTATTGTCTTTATTGGATATTTCTCGGCGTATCCTATTCCTTTAGACTTGTCTTGAATTTCACACATCATTCTCCATATTACTAATTTCAAATTAGTATTCATTTCCGTTATAAAAGTTAAAATCAATTAGATAATTATATCCAGTTACTCTTTCATTGATTTAGGTTTGTATCAGACACAAGAAGAAATTTTTTCTCGATATTTAATCGTCAATTGAGCATTTTAATAAGGGGACTTTATTAGTCTTCTTATTAAAATTTTGGAGATAACAATAATATGAATAATCAAGAGAAATTAGAGATTCAATCTGCAATTAAATAAACAGTTAACGTTGAAATTGCTCAAGAATTAACTGACTTAAGACAATAATTAAGTCAACTGCAAGGTTCACTTATCCAAGGGCAAGGGCAACAACAATGGACAACAACAAGGTCATCAAAATCAACTACAATAATTAAATGTTAGATAAATTAACTTCAATGAGAATTCAGTTCCTTATAACTGAATTCTCAATTTTTTGTACACTTTTTTTCTTTAAAATGGTCATTCTACGACCACCTTTATGTCGTTTTACTAGTTTACTCTTCCTCCACCGTATCCATATACTTCCCACACCTTTGACCCTTCAATTTAGGAATAATTTCTAATTAAAGTTTTGATTGGTTACACTCTTTGCATGTATAGTGAATTATTGGATCAACTGCTTATTGCTTGTAATCTTTGTACTGAGACACAATTACTTATTTTTCTTCTACTGGTTATCTCTTATAATATATGTAAATGGAGGGATAGCGATGAACCACAAAAATAAAATAGATAAGCTAAAACAATTTGCTAGAAAACTAAAACAAGAATTATTTGTTCTATTTCTCTCATATAAAGACCCTAGAACTCCTTGGTATGCTAAAGTTGTGACTATTTGTGTTGTAGCATATGCATTTAGTCCAATAGATTTAATTCCGGATTTCATTCCGGTTTTAGGATATTTAGATGATTTAATCATTGTCCCTACTGGTATCTCACTAGCCTTAAAATTAATTCCATCTCATATCATAGAAGATAATAGAGAAAATGCGGAAGATATGAAAAAGAACGCTAAACCGAAAAATTGGTTTGTTGGCATTCTTTTTATATTAATTTGGATATTACTTGCAGTTTGGATTTGTAAACATGTAATATACTTGTTTCTTTATTAGATAAACAGCCTTCTTCCTAAATATATAGACAGTGTCTTTGATAAATATTATTCAGTCTCATTTCCTCAATCCTTTTGAAAGTTATTACGAAATAATTTAACAAAATTAACTAATAAATAGATAAATAAAGCGAGATTACAAATATTGCTTCATTACTGTGAGATATGTCACTTAGTTATATTACTTAGCTTTTTCCACTAAGCCAATTTAACGTGATAATTTGCCAATCGACTCTAATAAATTATTCAAGTATAATTAAGTTACGGTAAAGTTTTGGTTGGTAAGTCATTTTTGGTTATTCCAAAATAATGATTTACCCTCCAACCTTTTTACTTTCAGGCTTTTCTTACCTCATCCACTCTTTTTCCAATCGTATTTATCACCAGAAGGAACAAGCGTGTTAAATTTCTTGATGAATGTATCATTTTCTTAATCCTTTGTTTATTCATTCCTTCCTCATAGATCATCACTACCTGCAGCAATTCATTGTCCGTTCCTTTGTATTTATGCTATACTACTCTTCATGTCACACCAATATTACGATTTAATGTATTAGTTTTAAGCACTTTTTCACCTTCTGCCTTTTTAACATGTCCACTTGTCTCATTTACTATTTTTTTATGAAATAAATAAACTACCTGTATTTTGCTGCACCTTTATCGTTATCATCCTCCTTCTTTTCATCATTTGAGGCTTTAGAATCCTGCTCTTGCTTCCATTCTCACCAATTTTGCATTCTAATACTACTAATTCTCCAACAACGAAACGATCAACATTTTCTTTAATAAAAGGATGTTCTGGATGGCTATACATGAAATTGCTGCGTCGTTCTTTTTTTATCAGTCCGTTTTTCAAATTCCTCGAACCATATTTTCCATTTCATTTCCCCAATAAATCGCTTCGCTATCATTTTCGATAGGTTCAACTTAGCCTGTTTTCTCAAGCCATAATTCGAAAGCTGTACGGTATTTGTTAACCCTAGAATAATTCCAGCATCACTTCCACCAATTCCTTTTGAAAGTTCTTTTAGACAATTTTGACGCGACATATCCAAAGTATGAATTTCTTGCATTGCTTCAAAATTCCCTTCCATTGATTTAATTTTCAAAGTGCGATAAAATACTCGTAATTACTTTAGTAAAGCTGGATGACTTGTGCTGCGAACACAGGTCATTTTTCATTCTGCTGTTGTGTATTGAAATCCAAGTCTTTCAATTAAATAATCTTCAAGATGTTCTTATAGAACGACTTCCCTATTTATTGGATCCATGACAATAGAAACACCTACTAAAATTTCATTACCAAATTAATCAGTTCCAGAGTGTTCCGGTTGAGCTACCAAGTTGGGGTAGCCCGTTTTTTCAATTTAAATAATCATCGGTTGTTCCATATTATTACCTCCCTCTTAATGTATTGATGGTTAATGACTATCATCACGACCAGGAACCGACTTATTAGGGGAATGAGGGCTTGTCTAATTTCCGATCATGATGACAGGCATTAAGTGCCCATCTTTGTTATTTTTGATATTGGATGATATAATTTTATTAATCGGAATGTTTCAAACTAGCAGTAAGTTAAGTTCCGCTTAGCTTGCTGCTTTTTCATTTTGTTAAAAGATCATCGATTCATGATTAAATCCTGTTGAACTAGAATCTGTTTGTTTTCTCTCATTTCTTTGCAAAGGCTTTGACTTCCCAAGCTTTCATTAATTTGCTTGCTGAAAACATAAACTTCATCATTCACACCTCCCTATATTTCTATAAAATACCGAACATAGTAAAAATATTTTGAATCGTTTGTGATGTTGTCACTGGATCTAAACCCACAGAAGGCTGCAATCATCACCTCCTTCGCATTCGTTACTTCTATCCATTGAACCAAGGTCTGAACATCTAGTGTGATTTTGTTATTCTCAAGTTTACTGATGTTACTCCTTGATATATGAAGCTTTTCTGCAATTTCCTCTTGGCTCATTTTTCGCTCCTTAAAGAACAGATTTTAAGATTGCACCGAAACCCAATGATTCACCCCCTCCCCTTTCGTTCTAATTTGGAACATTTTCATATCTCGAACATGTTCCTTAAAAGAACAGAACATGAACAAATTTATCTAGTAAACTATATTTAAGACTAGGACCCCATGCTTGTCCTACCAGGAAGAGGCAGCCGAAATCGGCTATGAGCTAATTCGCTTAGTAAAAAATTTCTCTTTACTAAAGTAAGGCTCCAGTGCTTTTTTGAATGCCTCTTCTTTTGGTACATTTCCGTATTTCTCTTTACCGAGATAAAGGGATGACTTTTTTTCTTTTTTCGCCATTTCATCACCTCGATAATTTATATGCGTTGTGGACAGATGGACTAACCTATTTAAGAAACTCGTTTTGGTACCCAATTCTCAACATACAGAATAGCTGATTGAAGTTCTTTACGCTTAACATCTTTGTAAACTAGCAACAACGAGTCTAACTTTTATTTCACGATAGGAAGCTGTCATGATAGCTGAGATTGCTGATCATTTTGTCGTAACAAACGAGTTTGCCAGATATCGTTTAGAACTTGTGTAGCCTGTTAAATTGAAGCTACTCGCAAAACTGAAAACGCAATTATTTAGCGATATTGGCTTCACTGCTTCTAATTAATTTATACAAAACAGTATTTCGTACTTGTAAAGCTTTTATCAATTGTGTGGAAAGAGGGGGAAAGGAACGTTCTTCCATAACTGCTTAAATACAAAGATTAACATTCTTTGAGGGACACATGATTTGTAATAGGGGTACCCGTCAGGAAAATGAGGTTATCTTAACCAGTCATAGTGGATAACTTTACAGTAAGCAAAGAAAGTCTGACTAGATTGTTTTGAAGCAATTGGTAATCATCAAAAATGGAATAAAACAATTGAAAGAACGTTTGAACATCGTAATTTAAGTAGTTGGAATCAAAGAGTATATACACTAAAAAAAGGTGACTATAAAGGAAATACTGAACCTACAATTGAACAAGGATATACTGTTCTAAAAATCAGTAAAACTCTCTATGAAAATACTAATAATTCACTCAAGAACATTGATTTTTTACAACAAAATTTTAGAGTTTTGGTCTTCACCTGATAGTTTTTTTAATAAAGGGATTGGATATTGTATTGTTTACGACCATAAAATTGTAAGTGTTTGTTTTTCAGGTTTTGTTGTTGGAAATGTACACTGTATAGATATTGAAACATTAGAGTCTAATCAAGGTAAAAAATTAGCTCAAAAGATAGCTCATAGTTTTATAAAAGATTGTTTGGAAAATGACATAATTCCATATTGGAATTGTATGGAAGTGAACAAGCCTTCTGTTGCAGTTGCAGAAAATATAGGGTTCACAATTAAATTTAACTATGTAGGATATTATTTTCCATTTGAATAATTTTGTTGTTCACTTATCGGGCGTTAAATAAACAAGACATAATAAATGAACAAACTTTATTTAAACCAGTAGTACATTAAATACATGTAAATGATGTGAGAACTATTGATATTCCTATAGTTTTCACATCGAAGTAAAGATAAATACAGATTTACAACGTTAAAATATTTCCATTATTAAAAAGCCCAACTTCTCTGCAAATTAAAATAGAGAAATTGGGATTTCCCGTTACTTCACTTAAGCGCACTATAATGGAATAACTATCATTTGTACAGGGATAAACAAGTTGTTTAATTTACAATAAAGTCGTTTAAAACATAATAAAGTTGTTAAAAAAATGTGAGTCATTCTATTCAACAAAATGGCCAGATTGTTAAACATCAAAGATCAATAGAATCGTTATATATTTGGGTAAACTAGAAATAAGGTGCCCTTCACCTCAGATTGTAAGCTATTCCACACTTGTTTAGAAAGTGTAAGGATGATATTAGTAATTTAATAAACAAAGAATTAATTTAAAAAGTAATAAAAAGAGACTTTCGCCAAATAGTGGGAGAAGTCTCTTCATAAATTCCCTAGATCCATTTCCATAGTACGCTTTCGTCAATTGTAAGGACAACTTTTCCTCGGCCGTGTCCACTTTCAATCTCTCGATGGGCATCTGCGGCTTGGTGGAGCGGAAATGACTTCCTGATGTGGATGTGCAATTTCCCTTTGGAATAAAGCTCTACCAGCTGAGCAAGCCGATCTACGGACCTTTGGCTACGTATAGGACGAACACCAAGTTCATCTGCAAGGTCGAAAGCAACAATTGTGCCGATTCGGGCTTTGTTTTCGACAAGTTCCAACGATGCGCGCAGAGCATCGTCCCCGGCGGCATCGAAGGCTATGTCCACACCATCTGGTGCTAGAGCACGGACTCTGTCGGGAAGACCGTCTCCATAAGTGACAGGGATCGCACCGAGCGATCGAAGGTAATTGTGGTTACGTTCACTGGCCGTGCCGATGACAGTTGCTCCCCATGCTTGGACCAATTGTACAGCGAATGTCCCAACTCCACCAGCTGCAGCATGAATCAATATGGTGTCTCCCTGGTCAACGCCAAGTTCTTGTAGAGCGGTGTGAGCGGTTTGACCAGAAGCTGTTATTACACCAGCCTCCTCCCAAGGCATATTCTGTGGCTTATGCACAATCTGATCAACACTAACCACCACATATTCCGCATAGCAAGTCAGTAAAGCCCATCCAAGTACTTCATTGCCGACAGAGAAGTCTGTGACTTCATCCCCGACTTGATCAATGATTCCCGCGAACTCGTTACCGAGAATCTGCGGATACCGCACCTCCAAACCAGGTGGTGCCCAGCCACTACTACGCACCGCCAAGTCAAACGGTTGGATTCCAGCAGTCTTAACCCGGACCCGAACTTGCCCTGCACCAGCATGAGGATTATCAAATTCCATTACTTGCAAAACATTTGGAGGACCAAAAGTAGAAATTGCAGCTGCTTTCATGCTATATCCCTCCTTAATGGGTAGGAGTACCAGCTTATGGTGTAGCGGAATTGGGTTTGAATTAGATAATCGAACTTTTTACCACCGAGACGGGCGAAAGTTAAAATCTCTTTTTCTTGTTTGAAAAGATTAATTAATCGAATCGTCTGATCTTTATTCATTGGTAATCATCCCTCCACATTATTTTAAAATGTAATCTCAGGATTACGAATTTACATGTTCCGCTATAGAACGATCATTGAATGTCTTCATTCAACTAAGAACCTCGATAGTAAATCCACCCGGGGCTTTCACATAGAATGTCCAGCGATGAGCTCTTTTTGGCGGTTTTACATCAAATCCATCATTCTTCAGGCGCTGATAAATCTCGTTCACCCGCTCCTCGCTTTCCTGTGAAAAACCTATATGAAAGGACTTCGGGTAACTGACCTGAGTACCTTTCATCAATGCGAGCAATAATCCATCTTCGTCTAACAGTACAGCGAATGAATCACCATGTGTGCTTTTGGTTTGCAGTTCGAAATATTTCTCCAAGAACTCTCGAGCAGCGTTAACGTCAGTGACCGTTAAATTGATATGGTTTAATTTCAAAGGTTACACTTCCTCTCTAAAGTTATAATTTTTTACTCCCTATATTCACTTTTAAAAATGCTCTCACAAAACTGGAAGTAGTTAATCAATAATGCTCATAATCAAAACAGTATAATCCCATAAAATCTTTGCAAGCTTTTATTGCTTACATGTTTTATTCTATAATTGATTATTAATAAATAAAAAGACATATTAATATATCTATCTATATACTCAAGTATATGAATGAAGGAGTGACAAGCATGGAACTGCTACAATTGCATTATTTTCTAAAAGTCGCGAAGTTGGAGCATATGACGAAGGCTGCGCAAGAGCTTCACATTGCGCAGCCTGCTCTCAGCAAAACCATCGCTAGGTTGGAAGAGGATTTGGGTGTACAGTTATTTGATCGCAAAGGAAGAAATATTAAACTTAACTCATTCGGAAACGCGCATCTGAAGAAAGTGGAAATAGTACTCATGTTACTTGAAGAGGGTCGAAGAGAAGTTGAAGATCTTGCGGAAATGGAAAGAGGGCGAGTTTTTTTAGCAACAACAACTCATAAATGCTTTTCTGATATAATAGGTTCTTTTATATCCTTGCACCCTGATGTCAAACTTCAAATCACTCAAGCTTCAGAGAAAGAAAAGGTGCAACAGCTCCGAAATGGAGAAATCGATTTTTGTATTATTTTCCCTCCCATTGAGCAGACGGGGATAGAGGGATTGTCCTTTCACACTGAAAAAATCTTACTAGCTGTTCCTCTTACACATCGATTTGCTAATCGGAGCAATATAGACTTGAGTGAAGTAGCTAATGATCCTTTTATTTGTATAAAGCAAGGGAATCCATTCCGACAAATGACGGATGAATTTTGTCAAAAAGCAGGGTTTACTCCGAATATTATATGTGAAGTTGACGAACATTCTGCAGTAGGTCATTTTATCCGGATGGGAATTGGTATTGCGTTTATGCCGGAAACCTTAATTGAAAAAATAGAGACGTCATTTCATTTGGTGCAAATTGATAATCCTATTTGTCAGCGTACTTACCAAATTGCATGGCTTGAAGGGCGCTATATGTCCGTGGCAGAACGTAAGTTTCGGGAGTTTTTTGTCCAGAGCTTTACTGAATTAAGAAAGCAATAAACCTTTAGTTTAGATTCGAACTTTATCAGCCTAAAGCTCTAAATATTAGGAACTGGAGGTAAAAGGTTGAATTTGGCTATCTCCTTTCTTCACTTTCAGGCAAATGATGGATTCTTACTTTATCACACCTCTTCTTACATAGATTCACTAGTAGCTTCTATCTAGTGGTTGATAAAACTGAAGATTATTAATAAGAAGTGAAATAATACTTTTAACAAATTGGGACTTTTTTTTCGATAAAACAAGTAGACATATATCTCAGAAATTTATTGAACAATCTTCCATTAAAGGGCGCTATTGTTGAATAAAACTTAGATTTTTAAACGACTTTATTGTTATATTTTTTAGTGTAGTAAAGTATCTTACATCAAAAATTAAACAACATGTTTTTAACCCCGTCCTAAATTTAGAACGGGGTTATGCTTGTTTGAGCTATTAAAATTAAATAACTTTATTGTCATTTTGCATCATTACATTGGTTATATCAGATTGTTAACATCTTTGTTTATGTAGCGATTTTCAATCTTAAAAACTATGAAAATACTGCAATTTTACGTGCGATAGATTCTGTTAAACGAGTTGCTACTTTTGGAACAGCCCATTTAATAATTGGTGTTAACACCGCACCTGATAATCCGCCTGCATGGACTTCCACCCTACAAGTCATTGTTGTTTTACCATTAACATCTTCTACAGTATATTGACCGCTTCCTGTAAAATTATCTGATAAACCTTTTAGTTCAAACTTAATATTTGAAGGTTCATTCCATTCGGTAATATCTACCTGTGCTTGTATTGTTTTTTTAATACCTTTCACACTACCTTCAAATGTCCAAATAGATTGCTTGTCATTTATGATTTCATGTTCTTTATAGGCTGGTACTATCATTGCCCATTTTTCAAGATCACTAACATAATCCCAAACTGCTTGTACATCTACTGGAATTTCTACTGTATGTGTTCCCGTTGCCATTATGATTCCCACTTTCACTACGTATAATTGTAATAATATATTTCTATAAAATATATTATTACATAAAAGACATAAACTTACATCTCTAATTACACATAGCTTTCCCTTCTTCTAATAATCTATTTATTTGAAGAACTGAAATTTACCAATCCTCCACAATCTGGCCCTAAAATGAAAAATGAGCGCTAATCCTTGTTCCAGGATAGCGCCCGATAGTTGAATAACAATGAGTTAAATAACACTTTATTATTTTTCACTAGTTTTACTTTGCCAAATTAAAAGCCTAATAACTTCGCCTAATATATACCCTAGTATTGTTACAACAAAAATAATCAAAAAATTTATAGGTATATTGGTAAGAAAAATAATTACCCATCCAACAAATATTACCAAAAGTCCCCATACATCATTTTTAAGCCTCTTTAACAATACTGTCATCCTTATTCACCCCAAATTCAAACTATATTTACTTAGTATTCAATTTGGTTAAGGTTAATTCCGCTTAAACTAAAGCACCCGTTTGTTCAATAAGAATTAAACAACTTTATTATTTTTTAAAGTACTTTAAAGTTACTAAGCACTTAAGAAATCAACGATCAATTTCTTTTCACGCTCTGACATCATATGCATGTGTCCGCACCCTTTTAGCATATGAGCCGTGTTATTTGGTATGATTCTTTTTGCTCTTGGTAATACTTTTTTCGATGGAAATAAGCAGTCTTTTTCTCCTGCCATAATAAGTGTCGGTGCTTTACACTGTTGCATTAATTTTTCACTCACATTGGATGGCATCCCTACTTTTGTTTTTACATGATCAAAACTATCTTTCACCATATCCAAAGTATCTTTATCAAGAATTTCTTCTTTAATAGCCATAAATAAAGCTGTTTCTTTTACATATTTTTCTTTCTTTGTTAGTTTATATTTGAGTAGTGGTATCATCATTTTCACAGTACTGATTGGAAAGGCATTGTTAATACCTGATGGCACAATTAATACGGATTTTTTTACTTTTTCCGGTGCGATACACATCAGTTTTGCCAAAACTCCCCCTCCAAAAGAAACCCCAAAACATGCTACTTTATCAAATCCAAGCCCTGAAATAACATCACTTGCCCACTTTCCATAATCATAATTGCTATGAGAGAGATTAACCTCATCACTTTTTCCAGGGTGCCCAATAATATCAACCCCATAGATGTGAAAATCCTTAAGCAGGAATCTGTACATTAGTAAATTATAGGCAGTCGTACTATTCCCACCATGAAATACTAACAATGGTTCTCCCGATAGATTGCCAGTTTCAATGATATGTGTTCTTCCAAAACGAGTATGAACGTAAACATCCTTACATGAATAATCCAATTTCTTCAATTGAGCATCATAAAGCTTTAGTGACATTTCTCTTCCAGATTGTGTTTTGTATATACTCATATAGTCCTCTCTTATATTCATCCTTTAATTTTGCTATTAACAAATAATTCTATATATATTAGAAGGAATCCTTCTTCAAGTAACCTACCACTTTACTTTAAGTATATTTTTTCACATTCTCTTCAATATCGCTCTACATTCTGGCATTAAAAAATAAAAAAGACGCGTTACTAAATAAACGTACCCTTTAACAGAGACTTGATTTCAAAATAATTTTTCTGGACTTATCGTTCCGGAATCTTTATACTAAATTATATGAATGGGGGTGTTGTAAATTGGGTAGAAGTATTAATTTTAATAAAGAACATGCTTTGAATAAAGCTATGTATTTATTCTGGGAAAAAGGTTATGACGCTACATATATCTCAGATCTTATTGATACGATGGGAATAAGTCGATCTACTCTCTACGATAGTTTTGGAGATAAGGATGAACTATTTAAACAGGTTTTAGAACATTATAAAAACTATGGCTTTCGAAAGAGAAATTTACTTTTTAGTGGTATAAGCACTAAAGTATCTCTTAAATCCTTTTTTTATCAACATATTGAAGAATGCTATTCAAATGACATTCCCAAAAGTTGTATTATAACTAATTCTTCACTACTTATTGGACATATTGATCCTTCCATAGAAGAAATACTTCTAAATGATTTTAATGAACTTGAAAATGTATTTAAGCAAGTCATTGAAGAAGGAAAAAAGAAAGGAGAAATTTCACAAGAGGCTAACTCTGAATTAGTTGCATATTCTTTATTAAGTTTAAATCACAGCATTAATTTAATGTCCAAATATAAAAAAGAGAAAAATCTAGCCTATAATCTAGTGGATAAGACTATTGTAGACCTATAGTCTTTCTTTTTTAAGTATTTCGGAACGAACATTCCGAAAACAATTAGAATAAACAAAAGGAATGATAAAGGTGACTAAAAAGACAAATTTTCTAATATTTATTTTGGCACTTAGTTGTGGTTCACTTGCCGCAAATATTTATTATGCACAACCAATTGTACAATTCATTGCAAAGGATTTGAACATCTCTTCTGATTTATCTGGATTGCTTACTACCCTGACACAAATTGGATATGGATTGGGCTTATTTTTTATCGTACCAATGGCTGATATATTTAAAAGTAAGAAAATAATAGGAATTCTTATCGGGCTTACTACTATTTCATTAATCGGTACGCTAATTTCGACAAATGGAATTGTTTTTTTAATATTCACAACCATAATTGGCATTGGAGCCTGTGCAGCTCAAATGTTAGTTCCACTAACAATGAGGATTGTGCCCATTGAAGAGACAGGTAAATATGTGGGTAAAGTGATGAGTGGTTTATTGATTGGGATTATGGTTGCTCGCCCATTATCTATTGGAATATCTGATTGGTTCGGCTGGAGAATGGTATTTCTTTTTTCATTAATAACACTAGTTGTCATATTACTGTTAATTATAAAATTTTTGCCCAACTATGAAGTAGTATCGACTAGTAATATGTTATATCCAAATTTAATAGCTTCTATGGTGAAGCTACTAATAAATACATCTCCTTTACAACAAAGAGCATTTTATCATGCATGTTTATTTGCAACATTTAGTCTTTATTGGACAGTTATCCCAATTTTATTAAGGTCTGAGCCATTACATTTTTCAAATAATGAAATTGCATTATTTGGCTTTGTTGCGATAGCTGGAGCTTTATTAACTCCTACTATTGGTAAAATAGCAGATAAAGGTTATATTTTTACAATGACTAATGTATCAATAGCGCTCGTACTATTATCTATTGTACTATTATTTTTTGTTCAAAATCATTCACTATTTAGTGTAATTTTAATCCTTATCTCAGGCATTAGCATTGATATTGGTGTATCAGGAAATTTATTATTAGGTCAAAAAGTTATCTTTGGTTTGAATCCCGAGATAAGAAACAGACTTAATGGATTATATATGACTATTTTCTTTATGGGAGGAGCCTTTGGTTCATGGATTGGAAGTTATACTTACTATAAATTTAATAGTGAAATAACTTTGCTCATTGGAACAGCATTGCCTTTAATCGCCTTATTAGTTCATTTTATAAAGAATAATACAAAAAATTGTTCAAAAACCAAAAGTAATTACATGTCCTAACTATCAATGTCCTCCAAAAATTAGAGTCAAAATCTAATTTTTGGGGTAGTATTACATTCCCATCAACTTAAGGAATTAATTGTTCCCTAAGACGAAAAAAATAAGCCTAACCCCTATAAATAAATGTTAAAAGGTAAAATTTTAGTTATGGGGATGTCTCAAATTATTATCTTGATAGGCATGGGGTACCGTCAGGAAAATAAAATTTTGCAACGTTAAGAAAATTCCGGATTAAAAAGCCCAACTTCTCTGCAAATTAAAATAGAGAAATGTGCTTTCCTGTTACTTCATAAAAGCGCCCGTTAGCCATCCATAAAGCATAACTTCACCACAAAAAATGAAAGTCTGACTTCGTTCTTTCATGGTAGCTCAATAAGCATTTTTTTCTCTGTTTATCCAATTTTCTCTTGTTAATTTCATATTGATAGAGTTAATCCATTTTCCTTCAAATTCTAAATCGTTTTCATCAATACTATATATTACAAAACCAACCTTTTCATAAACATATTTGGCTCTTGGGTTGAAGTCAAAAACACTTAAAGTTAGTTGGTTGAGTGAAGTGTTTTTAAATACATAATCAATTACGAGTTTAGTTGCTTCCGTTCCTAATCCTTGATTCCTTCCCTTTGGACCAATAAGTATCCTAAAATTCATACTATGACTTTTTTTATCGTATAAATTGACCACTACCTCTCCCACTAAGATGCCCTGCGATTGGTCAACAATAGCAAGATCCAGACGATCAGTTTGTTCATTTCTTGTATTATACCATTTGAGAATTAATTCCCTATCAAAATCCGAACTGCTTCCTGTCAGTTTTAATACTTCGGGATCCTTTAAGCATTCCTCTATAAAAGGAAAATCCTCATCATTAAAAGGTCTGAGAACAACTCTCTCCCCTTCTATTATTGGTTTATGACCTAGATACACCATTTCACTCACACTCCATTAATTCAATTTAACAATTACCCACATTTGTCTATTCTTAACTAACCTTCCCTTTAGTTCCATAAGAAAAAGCGTTCACTTGTATTGAAGAAACGCTTGTCAGTTAACTGTTTGTATTCAGCTGAAACAAGTACAAACCATAATGATATTGCCATCCGGATCTCTTATAGAGAACTCTGCCAAATCTGGATGTTCAATAATATCAGTTACAATCTCAGCACCCATTTCAGTAACATGTTTAAAAGCTTTGTTAATGTCTGAAGAACTCAGGTTGAAAAGTAGTTGATTCGATGGAATTAATTTATAATCTTCCTCAAAACAATGGTTATCAAGGGTTATCACAGGACCGTTTCTCATATTCAAAGTATAGATAGGGCCAGTATATACCCCCTTTTTTACTTCCAATCCAAGTAGTTCACTGTACCATTTTATAGAACGTTCTAAATCAGATACATGAATAAAGATAGTATCAATTCTATTTTCTATTGGCTTAAACAAAAGTGCACCTCCAAACATTGATACCTTTTATTTCGACACAACAATTTAAATATCCTGCACAAAGTAAATGCCTTGACATATACTTTTTCTTTTCTCCTTATTCTTCACTGTTAATTACTTTGTCAAAATTCCTTGGACTAATATCTATTAAATAAATATACCAAGATTAGCTCGTCTGACTTTATTGTGAAGGTATTTTTACTATGGCCAATGATATATTTAATCTAAAATCTATAAATACTAATATACTCGTCCAAACAGATTAATAATTTTCACATAGTTTATATTAGCCGTATCCTCCATCGGCGTCATAAAGAGCACCTCCAACAAAGCGTATGTCTAAGTGCATACGCTTTTGCTCATAGGGTTCAAATCTATTAGACAAACATGGATTTTCTATTTTTTATACGTTTGTCCACTCCATAAATTAGGATTTACATAATGTAATAGTGGATAGATTATAGTATCCAGTTTATGAGCAAGAGGAGGTGGTAATATGGGAGGCACAGGAATGGGTTTTGCTTTGATTGTAGTATTGTTTATTTTGCTTATTATTGTAGGAACTTCTTTTATGGGAGGCGGCTATTAATTCATTCTGTTTGATTAATAAAAACCCTTCATATGTAAGAACGAACACTAAATCATTATATGGAGGTGAATGTATATATGTGGTGTGGATCAGGCGGTTATAGTTATGGAGGAACATCATATGGTGGTGGTAGTTCCTTCGTATTAATCGTTGTATTGTTTATTTTGCTTATTATTGTAGGAACCTCTTTTTGGTCATAATGAGTGAACATCCCTCTTAAAGGAGAGATTCTTCTGTCCTTTTGTTTAACCCAAAAAGAAAGGAAGTGGAAAAATGAATCCAATGATGAGATATCGAGGCGAACCGGTTGAAGTAAGAATGCGTGACGGAAGGATATATCGGGGAGTAATTGGTGGAGATCCACCTCAAGGAGGGTTCTTCTTGATATCAGGTTTCAGAAGAAGATTTGTGCCATTTGCAGCAGTTATTTTCGTCTTTTCGTTTCGCTTTAGAAGACGTATTTTTTAATTCAACCTCTTATAGCCCTACTCATTCGAGAGGGGCTATATAGACTTATTAAACTAAAGCACCCTTTAGTTGAAGAACTTTCATATCTCAATTAACCCCTATCGCCAACAGATATTTTCCCCATTTTATTACAAATATATCGATGGTCTTCCTCAGAACTTGTCCAAAAAATAACTGGGGCATGCTTTATTTTCATTTGGCGCAATGCTTCATTACGGTGGCGTCCATCATTGATCTCATATTTACCGTTGGAATAATTAACAATTAGGGGGGGCATATCCCACTCATCGTAAGCTTTCTTCATTTTATCAACCACATGAAAAAACCATGCTATATCATTCGCTTCAGTCAGATACGATGGAGCTCCTTCTTCAATTCCAAACTCTGATATATCCGTAATAATCGGACCAATATAGTATCTCTTCTCACGTAATAATCCATCTGCCAGTACAATATTAGGATTATTTTCATCATTTCTTAAGAAAAATTGAATCCACTCTTCAATAGCGCCACGTTGCGCATACTCCATTGCACTTCTTGCACTCCCATATACCATTTGAATCTACCTTTCCCTTCTTCTATTAAACTGCTCTTATCTTGCATAACTTCCCAATTCAAGGTGAACTATCTAATTTCCTTTCTTCCTCCACAGAATGTCCCAATTGTTGAAAAAGCAAATGACGATTGTTCAACTAAACTGCCCTATTACATCATCTATTTAGTTCAATAAGAAAAGTAATTTTTAAATGAGTCCTCTTCCAATTAGATTAGCTGATATAGGTTTTAAGCCTAATTCTCTCGACCAAATTGATAATTGACCTATGTGATGGATTTCGTGAGCAATTACGTGCCGAATGACTTCACCATAGGAAAATTCATCTAATTTAAGGTTTCCAATTTCGTTTGACCAGTTTTTTACATAATCTTTAACTTCAGGTCTACACTTCATGGATAATTCTCTTGTAGATTTTAGAGAAGAATAATCATTAAAATCATAATGAAATTCAGATTTTCCTTTTAATCCTCTAATCCAGGCTTGCTCTACATCAACAATATGAAATAGATTATGTAAAATACTACCTCTACCTCCAACTCGTGCACGTAGAAGTTCTTCTTCAGAAACATATGTACACCAATCAAACCAGTCATCTCTTACCTGCCAATTATATTGAAATAAATTCAACATATAAAATAGTCACTCCATCCACAATTTTATTGTTTTTTGATTTTTCAATACCATTAGTTGGTTAGTTCTACATTCAACAAGGTGTATATAAATTCCTTCTTCCACTAAACTGCCACTTTAGCTCAATAAGCCTTAATAATTTGGCCCTTAAATAAAGAAAGAGCACAATTCTTGCTGCAGAATTGCGCCCCATAATGGAATAACTATCATCTTTGTTTATGTAGCGATTTTCAATCTTTCCCAAAACTATGAGAATACTGCAATTTTACATGCGATAGATTCTGTTAAACGAGTTGCTACTTTTGGAACAGCCCATTTAATAATTGGTGTTAACACCGCACCCGATAATCCGCCTGCATGGACTTCCACCCTACAAGTCATTGTTGTTTTACCATTAACATCTTCTACAGTAAATTGACCGCTTCCTGTAAAATTATCTGATAAACCTTTTAGTTCAAACTTTATATTTGAAGGTTCATTCCATTGGGTAATATCTACCTGCGCTTGTATTGTTTTTTTAATACCTTTCACACTACCTTCAAATGTCCAAATAGATTGCTTGTCATTTATGATTTCATGTTCTTTATAAGCTGGTACTATCGTTGCCCATTTTTCAAGATCACTAACATAATCCCAAACTGCTTGTACATCTACTGGAATTTCTACTGTATGTTTACCCGTTGCCATTATGATTCCCACTTTCACTAGTATAATTGTAAATTTATATTTCTATAGAATATAATTATTACATAAAAGACATAAACCTACATCACTAATTACACATATCTTTCCTTCTTCTAATAATCTTATTATTTGAAGAACTTAAATTTACTAATCCTCCACAATCTGGGCCAATTGCGGAACATTGGTAAAATTATGACTAGAATCGTACACCGCTTGACTGCCAGTCAAGCGCTCTCTCATAATGGATACTTTAACTGTCCCAAACATTATATTTATTCCGTACAAAAACGGAATTTCTTAATTTGCGAGTTTTCTCCAAATGACTCCTCTTCGCTCATATTCCATTCGATGTTCAACTGCAGCTGCTATCTCAGCTCCTGAAAACCTCTCAATAATCCATAATCCTAGATCAATTCCGGAAGTAACTCCCCTAGTTGTGATTACACTACCTTCATCAACAATTCGATATCCTAAGTAATCAGCTCCATACCTAGGAAGTTCATATTTCGCCAGATAATGCATAGCAACTCTCTTGTCTTTTAAAATACCTGAAGCAGCCATTAACATGCCACCTGTACAAACTCCGCACACGATCGTACCTTCGTCATGCATAGTCGAGATGATCTGCGTTAACTCCCCCTTCTCCGCCTCTTGTCTGGCCCCATGTTGGGCTTTATGGTTCCAGCCACCGCCAGGGATGATTAACAAATCTGGTCTGTTGTCTAAACGTAAAAAATCATGAACCGTCACTTGAACGCCAAAGGATGCGACGACTTCTTTTTGAGAGCGACTTGCGACTAATTCAATCTCGAATGGAGCACCTGCCTCGATTCCTCGCTTTAAAACTTCATAAGGTGCCAAAGCTACAAGCTCCCCAAATCCTTCAAATAATACAATTTGTATCTTCACCCTCATACTCTCCTTTAAAACCTCAAACATGATAACCCCATTCTAGACGGGGTTAAAATTAGCTGTTTAATTTTTGATGGGCAAAATTTTTTCGCACTTAACAATATAGCAATATAACAATAAAGTTGTTTAACTCTAAAGGTTTAATCCACAATCGCGCCCTATTGTTGAATAATGTTCAATTTCAAACGAATAAAGCCATTATTATTAAATCTTGATAGTCGTCATCCAATTTTACACCATTTGCTTTTCTACCCTCTTCAAAGAAGCCTAGATTCTTATATAACTGGATAATTATCTTCCACTTTCTCATTTAATATTAATTTTCCCAACTTTTTTGTAGTTGTTTTCGGATGTAAACAATTTGTCCAATATGGTAAGCGTTATGCGTGGATATATTTCCTAGTAACCCCCACCACTTTGCAGTCTCTGGGAAACCATTCACTTCACTATCTACCTTTTCTTCAGTTAGTAGATCTTGCCACTGAAGCAGAACCTTTAGGAGACACTCTTTTAAGTCAGCAAATCTTTTATTTTCCGGAACAATAAAGCTTTTATTATTATCACCCATTGGAGCAACAGCATTCACATGAGATTTTTCGTACCTCTTTTGCCATGTCTCATTCCAGTAAAGTAGATGTTGCACAATTTCAGCGATACTGTTACTTTCATCGTTGGGTTTCCAAAACGCTTCTTCCTCTGACAAGTTTGCTACTGATTCCGAAAACGGAATGTAAAAGCTAGGGTCGTTTGCATTTGCTAACAACTGATCGACCAAAACATCTTTAGCATGGGACATATCAATCACACTCCCTTTTAATTATATCTTTTCTATTTCGGTGCTCTTTTGAATTCTCCTTCTTTATTCCGTTAAATAGCCTTAGATAAAAAAAGACGCGTTACTAAATAAACGCGCCCTTTAATGGAATAACTAATATATTGCTAATCTTAAAATTACTTAATTCTTCTTGAACTAAAGCACCCGTTCAATATCTAATTTGTGCTTTGTGCAAAAATGTCTATATTTAATGTCTTTAAAACTTCAATAGCTTTTTTAACTGGTAATTTTGGTAACAAAAATTCTTCTGATAGGACTGCTCTTATTTCCTCTGCTGATGATAAAGTTTTAACAGTTGTTTCACCATTTGAATAACGTATACCGAACTTATTATTTACTAAAGAAACACTTCTTTGTTTACGAGTCTGATATAGTTGGCATCTTAAAATAGTCATAAATGGGGCGTTGTGTTTATTTGATTTTTCTATTACATCATTAAAATCACTTACTTTAGCTTCTTTTCGAGAATTAAAGTGCCATGTTTTTCCGCTTTGATTACCATTAGTGTAGCGAACATATTTATACCTATTTCTTTGTGGCTCTTCTGGTAATATATACACTTCATCTTTACCAAAAGAAGAGATATTCTCAAAATTATTCTCAAAACGTACTGGCTTAAAAAAGGGGGCGGCGGCACCACAATCAATATAAAAACGCTCATGATCAATTTTTACTATAATGCCCATGTGTTCTTCTCCAAGCATAACATGATAACAATCAAACCCTATACCCCTTAATAAAATCATTAGGTTAGAATTTAAGGTGTAGCAAGTTCCTCCAAAGTTGTATTCGCTATAATTCTTAATAAATAACTCAAATGAAGGTATTTCAAAATTATTATAATTATGATTTCTAAAGTATAGTATTTTGCTGAAATTCTCAAAAGGAAAAGTATTTAATTGTGCATTACAAATTTGTTCTAAGTAATTATATGATGGCTTCTCTAAATGTAAATTAAGACAATCCAAATATTTAGTTATAGTATCAGCTATATGTACCAACCCATTCTACCTCCCAAAAATCCTTTGAGTAAAACTACCTAAACTAACCTGTTACTTTTAGTACAATGTTTCACACTCTCTAATTATCTTAACATAAATATCCAATTTAACTACCAAAGTGTTACTCCATTAAATGGCCCTTTAATTGAATATGGGAGGACTAGTTGTTTTCTTCCAATAGCTTTCTGTATAATAAAGCTCTTGATACATTTGTAATTTCACAATACTCCTAATAGCGTAAGTAAATTTTTAAAGGAGGAAAATACATCCCTCTTAATATAATGTTAATAAAAATAAAAAGTACAAGCGTTCGTATTTATTAGTTTTTGGTATGCATTGCTTTGGAAATATGATTTCGAACTGTTTTTTCGCTTATAAACAATTCGCTTGCTATTTCTTTCGTTGTCTTATCTTGAACTAACAGCTCGAACACTTCTCTTTCTCTTTTTGTAAGCAGCGGTTTGTGTGTGAATTCGTTGTCCTTCAACTATTGTAACCCTCCTTGCCTTCGCCAGCTTTAAACCGCGGGGATGGGTAATTTCATTGTCAAATTATCATATGTGAAAGAAATAATTAGAGTGACATCGTAATGGCAATGAAGTAAAGAAAAAGACAAAAATGTGCTGATTATTTATATAAAATAATTGTATCTTACCTAAAAACTAATCTTAGTGAATAACTTTCTTTTTTCCTCATCTGACCATGGAATACTTTTTCCAGTATTAGGGCATATTTGAACGACCGTACCTCTCCCTACAAACGATAATTCATCTTTTTCATTTATAGCCATATAATGAAGATCGACTGAAGATGTTCCTACTGAATTTGATTTTACAAAAATTTTAAGTTTTTCATCAAAATATACTTGTCTAATATAATCACATTGAAGATCAGCAACTACCGGAATCGTCTTCATCGAACTTTTATCCCAATCTTGCATCATTTCCTTTTGTTTTAAATATTCAATTCTTGCTTCTTCAAAATATGTAAATGGAACCGTATTATTTAAATGGCCAAACATATCTGTTTCTGAAAAGCGCACCTTCACTGAATGAAAAAAAGCAAATTCATTTCTCCACTCATTTAAATTCTGAATGTATGTTATATTTTTCACGAAAATCCTCCTTAAAAATGAATGATCATTCACCTCATTCTATTATATCGAGAAAATATATAAGTTAAAAGAAAGAAATATTTAAATTTTCAACCAGTAAAGTTTTCCAAAAAGAAAAAACCTCCAATCAAATTGAAGGTTTTTTCTTATTAGTCAACCATATGGTCGCTTCCGAAGAAGTTTTTAAACATTTGGAACGTAGTTGCACGATTCAATGATGCAATTGATGTTGTTAATGGGATTCCTTTTGGACAGGACTGCACACAGTTTTGTGAGTTACCACAGTTTGCCAATCCTCCATCTCCCATAATCGCCTCAAGGCGTTCATCTTTATTCATAGCACCTGTTGGATGGCTATTGAATAAGCGAACTTGTGATAATGGAGCTGGACCAATAAAATTGGATTTGCTATTTACGTTTGGACATGCCTCTAAACAAACCCCACATGTCATACATTTTGATAATTCATATGCCCATTGACGTTTTTTCTCTGGCATACGTGGTCCTTCACCAAGATCATATGTTCCATCAATTGGAATCCAAGCTTTAACCTTTTTCAATGAATCAAACATACGGCTACGATCCACTTGTAGATCACGAACGACTGGGAATGTGCGCATCGGTTCTAAACGAATAGGCTGTTCAAGCTGATCGACAAGAGCCGAACATGATTGTCTAGGTTTTCCATTAATAACCATAGAACAAGCACCACAAACCTCTTCTAGACAGTTCATATCCCAAGTTACAGCAGTTGTTTTTTCACCTTTAGCATTAACCGGATTTCGGCGAATTTCCATTAATGATGATATAACGTTCATATTTGGACGATATGGTAATACAAATTCTTCCTGATAAGGAGAAGAATTTGGATTATCTTGTCGAGTTATTATAAAGGTTACCGTTTTTTGTTCACTCATCCTTATTTCTCCTCTTTCGTTTTAGTATAGTCGCGTTCACGAGGCTAATTGATAGTTAAATGTAAATTAATGTTTTTTCGTATAGTCACGTTCACGAGGCTTAATAAGGGATACATCTACATCCTCATAGCTGAATTGCGGTGTGTTAGTTGATTCATCGAATTTAGCCATTGTAGTTTTCAACCATTCTTCATCATTACGTTTAGGGAAGTCTGGTTTATAATGAGCTCCACGGCTTTCATTACGATTTAATGCACCGATTGTAATTACACGCGCTAAATGAAGCATATTTTTCAATTGACGAGTAAATGTCGCCCCTTGGTTACTCCATTTCGCTGTATCATTAACATTGATGTTATTGTAACGTTCCATCAATTCAAGAATTTTATCATCTGTTTTTTGAAGACGATCATTGTAACGAACAACTGTTACATTATCTGTCATCCATTCCCCAAGTTCTTTATGAAGAAGATAAGCATTTTCAGTACCATTTAATGATAAAATATCATTCCACTTAGCTTCTTCTTTCTTAACAGCACTATCGAAAATAGAAGATGATAGGCTATCTGTACTCTTTTCTAATCCTTCAATATAGTTCACTGCTTCTGGTCCAGCTACCATACCACCATAAATAGCAGATAGTAGAGAGTTTGCACCTAATCGGTTACCACCGTGTTGTGAATAATCACATTCTCCAGCTGCGAACAATCCTGGGATTGTAGTATGTTGTTTATAATCTACCCATAATCCACCCATTGAATAGTGTACTGCAGGGAAGATTTTCATTGGAACTTTATGTGGATCTTCTCCAACAAATTTTTCATAAATTTCAATGATTCCACCGAGTTTAACATCTAACTCGTGTGGATCTTTATGAGAAAGATCTAAATAAACCATGTTTTCACCATTGATACCAAGTTTCATATCTACACATACATTGAAAATTTCACGTGTCGCAATATCACGCGGAACAAGGTTACCATATGCTGGATATTTTTCTTCTAGGAAGTACCATGGCTTACCATCTTTATATGTCCAAACACGTCCACCTTCTCCACGTGCAGATTCACTCATTAGACGTAGCTTGTCATCACCAGGGATGGCAGTTGGATGAATTTGAATAAATTCACCATTTGCATATGTTGCACCTTGTTGGTAAACAATAGATGCTGCAGAACCAGTATTAATAATTGAGTTTGTTGATTTTCCGAAAATGATTCCAGGTCCACCTGAAGCCATAATTACGGCATCTGCTTCAAAAGCTTTTATTTCCATAGAAGTTAAGTTTTGCGCAACGATTCCACGGCAAATGCCTTCATCATCTTGAATAATCCCTAGGAATTCCCAGCCTTCAAACTTATTGACAAGTCCAGCTACTTCATGTCGACGAACTTGCTCATCAAGAGCATATAATAATTGTTGACCAGTAGTTGCACCAGCAAATGCTGTACGGTGATGCTGTGTTCCACCGAAGCGGCGGAAGTCTAACAATCCTTCTGGTGTACGGTTAAACATAACACCCATACGATCAAATAAATGAATAATTCCAGGTGCTGCATCACACATTGCCTTAACTGGTGGTTGATTGGCTAAAAAGTCTCCACCGTATACTGTATCGTCAAAATGGATCCAAGGTGAATCACCTTCACCTTTCGTATTTACCGCACCATTAATTCCACCTTGTGCACATACAGAGTGAGAACGTTTAACCGGCACTAATGAAAATAAATCTACTTGTTTTCCTTCTTCTGCTATTTTTACTGTTGCCATCAAGCCAGCTAAGCCTCCGCCGACTACGATAATTTTCCCTTTACTCACTCAAGACTCACTCCTTTTAAAAAACATGCTCCGTACTTATTTGTTAATAATAAGGCTTAAACGAACGCGAAAATTGCTCGAACACCAATAACCGACAATACAACAAATACAACTAATACAACATAAGAAGCAATTTGTTGTGAACGTGGTGATTGAGTAATTCCCCAGCTTACACAGAAAGACCATAAACCATTTGAGAAATGGAATGTAGTCGCAATTAAGCCCACTATGTAGAATCCAATCATCCATGGGTTAGAGAAAACATTTTCCATAAAACTATAGTTCATTTCTTCACCAAAAGCCATTTGGATACGAGTTGAATATACGTGCCATGCAAGGAAGATTAACACGATTACTCCTGAAACACGTTGTAATAAGAACATCCAGTTTCGGAAGTACCCTAGTTTACTCGTATTGTTTTTTGCTGTGAATGCAATATAAAGTCCATAAATTGCATGGAACAGCAATGGTAAATAAATAAGAATAAATTCAAGAAAGATTAGAAATGGGAGACTTTCCATAAAACCTACAGCTTTATTGAAAGATTCTTCTCCACCAGTAGCAAAGTGATTCACAACTAAGTGCACTATTAAGAATATACCTACTGGTACTACACCAAATAATGAATGCAATCTGCGATTTAAAAATTCACGATTTCCGGCCACATTTTACCCCCCTTAATTATTAAAGCGTTTGTGCATAGCAAAATGATTCAAAAAAATTTTTCTTGAATTATCTATGCAATAAGTATATAGCATATATGTGACATATCCATTTTACTCCCGCACTAGGTGACCGTCAAGGAAACGGATACACAAATTCGACAAAATCATATATACTTTTTTACAGCTTTACTCATATAAATCATTGAAGATGCAAAGAATTACTTCTTTAATTACTATTCCACAAATTATTAGAAAAATTTTTCTTAAAGCATCTTACCAAAATTTATATTAAACTGAATAAAAAAATTGTATATAATAAAGACATAGAGAAAGAGGGGAATCATGTGAAATCTTCTGCAGAAGTAGCAATCAATAATACGGAAACTGAACTTACCGTTCCTGCATTTGGCTACGAACTTATTCGTGATATATTACTACCTGAATTATTAGGAAAAGAGACACCAGATATTTTATACTGGGCAGGAAAATCACTTGCTCGAAAATTTCCTTTAATGTCGATAGACGAAGTTATTTCTTTTTTTGAGGAAGCTGGATGGGGAACTCTTTACATTATTAAACAAGAAAAAAAAGGCATTGAATTAGAATTAACAAGTCCATTTATTAACAGACAATTTGAAACAAAAACGGAAGCTTGTTTTAAGCTGGAAGCTGGTTTCCTTGCAGAGCAAATTCAAACACAAAAAAAAGTGAGAACCGAAGCGTACGAAGAAATAATTAAGCGTCATAAAAAAATAAAATTCCTTGTTCAATGGGATCTAAAGGATACGGATCTTTAATTAGCTTTCAATTTCATTATGAACAAATGATCTATTGTTAACCAGTTGTATGCAATAAACAGGATAAAAAATGAATATAGTCTAAAATAAGAAACCTAGGAGAAGCAATATTCTCTTAGGTTTCTTATTTGTATTTTAAATACTATATTTGCTTAATTTACATTATGCTCGACTAAATCTAACTCAAATTCAGCATGTAAAATTTTAGCTGCATCTAACATTTGGGATTGATTAATAACAGTTGATACTTTTATTTCTGAAGTACTGACCATTTTAATTTGAATATTATTTTGGGCAAGAACTTCAAACATTTTAGCTGCGACACCCGGATTTGAAATCATTCCAGATCCAATTATAGAAACCTTTGCAAGTCCTGATTCATATTCAAAATGCTTAAAACCTAATGTTGTCTGATAATGCTCGAGAATATCTATTGTCTCACGAAGATCATCATTTTTAATTGAAAATGAAAGATAGGTGTTTTCACCAACTGTTTGATTTTGTATGATAATATCTACATTAATATTTCTAGCTGCTAAGGTTGTAAAAATTGATGATAGGTTTTGCAATCCATTTTCCAATTCAAATATCGTAATTCTTGTTATATCTTCTTCAAACGCTACACCTCTAACAATTAAACTTTTCTCCACAGTTACTTCCTCCTCAATAACAGTACCAGAAACTTTTTCTAAACTTGAACAAACCTCTAATGATATTTGATAATTTTTTGCAAACTCAACAGCCCTAGCATGTAAAACACCAGCACCAAGATTAGCTAACTCCAGCATTTCATCATATGAAATAGATTCAAGCTTCCTGGCATTAGGTATATATCTTGGATCGGAGGTAAATACACCTGTAACATCAGTATAAATCACACATTTATTTGCTTTTAGAGCCGCAGCCAAGGCAACTGCTGTTGTATCTGAGCCACCTCTACCTAATGTTGTGATTTCCCCCTCTTCTGTTACCCCTTGAAACCCTGCTATTATTACGATCTTTTCATCATTCAAATGTCTTTTTATTTTCTCTGGTTCAATATTTGTAATTCGTGCATTGCAATGATTACTTTCAGTTTCTATTCCAGCTTGCCATCCAGTAAAAGAAATAGCTGAATATCCTTTTTCTGTCAATGCCATCGTTAATAGCGCAATTGTAACCTGCTCTCCTGTCGATAAAAGCATATCCATTTCTCTTTTGCTAGGGTATGAGGATATTTCATTTGCTAATGCTACTAGTTGATCTGTTGTCTTTCCCATTGCCGAAACAACGACTACTACTTGATTACCTTGCTTCTTTTCATCTATGATCCGATTAGCAGTATTTTTAATTCTATCTACATCGCCAACCGATGTTCCTCCAAACTTGAGTACAGCTAATGCCAACGATTCCGCCTTCTTTCCATAAGTGATAAATATACTTTAGGTTGCATCTAAAACAGGCAGGCAATTCGCAATAAAAAAAGCAATGAGATATCTATCCCATTGCTAGTTGTAACGTAACTATAATAAATTACGAATAACACTATGCGAGATAGCTCTCCAAGATAATTCTAATCTTGACAGTCCAGCATTTCTTAAATGCATAGACCAGCAAAAACAGGAATGAGCCTTGTTTTCACTTCGGCGAACCTCCCTTTCAAAGCTTTTCATAGAATCTCATACTTCTCAAAGCCCTTACTCTTTAGTTTCGCGCCTCTACCATATTTTAATAGTAAAAGTATATGAAATTTTCATTATTATAACATATTCAAATCACCTTGACCATTTTAATTCTCAATGTTTAGAAAAATGATTTAACTATCTAATTTTTCCTTTAATAATTTGGCAGCTGACTGCGGAATTCCAAGCTCAATATAATCTTCAATTGCTGCTTCCTTCATTTTTTTCATCGAACCAAAATGACGAAGCAGCTGTTTTTTTCTTTTTGGACCGATTCCTGGAATATCATCAAGCATTGATTGAAAAGCAGTTTTACCTCTTAGCTGACGATGAAAGGTAATGGCAAATCGGTGTACTTCATCTTGAATTCTTTGTAGCAAATAAAATTCTTGGCTATTTCTTCCAAGTGGAACAACCTCGAGTGGGCTTCCTGATAGTAATTGGGACGTCTTATGTTTCTCATCTTTTGCCAAGCCTGCAATTGGAATATTTAAACCGAGTTCATTTTCAAGTATATCTCTTGCTGCTTCAATTTGCCCCTTCCCACCATCAATAATAATTAAATCAGGAAGTGGCAATTCTTCTCTTAGTACTCTTCCATATCTTCTTCTAATGACTTCACGCATCGATTCATAA
Organism: Heyndrickxia sporothermodurans; assembly: GCA_018333075.1. Taxonomy (GTDB): domain Bacteria; phylum Bacillota; class Bacilli; order Bacillales; family Bacillaceae_C; genus Heyndrickxia; species Heyndrickxia sporothermodurans_A. The sequence continues at coordinate 55,565 of BORH01000010.1, forward strand.
TCATCTGGACCTTGGACCGTTTTAATTTTATATTTGCGATACTCTTTTTTCTCAGGTTTTCCATCTATAAAAACAACCATAGCAGAGACCGGATTAGTCCCTTGGATATTTGAGTTATCGAACGCTTCGATACGATGTGGAGTATAGATTCCCATTACTTTCCCTAAATTTTCAACAGCGATAATCGTTCTTTCTTCATCTCGTTCAATTAAAGCAAATTTTTCTTTTAATGCAATCGTTGCATTTTTTTCAGCTAGTTTAACTAAATCCTTTTTGGTCCCTTTTTTCGGTTGAACTATTTTCGTTTCTAACAATTGCTCAGCCAATTCAATCTCCACATCCTCTGGGAGCAATATTTCTTTAGGTTTAAAATGGTTAGGCATTAAATAAAATTGTCCTAGATAAGTTAGAAACTCTTCCTCTGGTTCACTATAAATAGGAAACATTGAAACGTCTCTCTCAATCAGTTTGCCTTGTCGTATAAAGAAAACTTGAACACACATCCAGCCTTTATCAAAAGAGTATCCAAAGACATCGCGGTCTGTAAAATCCGTCATCATCATTTTCTGCTTTTCCATCGTGGTTTCAATATGAATGATTTGGTCTCGATACTCTTTTGCCCTTTCAAATTCTAGGTCTTCGGCTGCTTGTTCCATCTTCTTGGTCAATTCTTGCTTTATTTCTTTATATCCCCCATTTAGAAATTTTGTTATATCATCCATTATTTGCTTATATGTTTCTTCTGTTACTTCATTTACGCACGGAGCTAAACATTGTCCTAAATGGTAGTACAAGCAAACACGGTCAGGTAGTGTCGAACATTTTCTAAGAGGATAAATTCGGTCTAATAATTTTTTTGTTTCATTAGCTGCTTGAACATTGGGATAAGGACCAAAATATTTACCTCTGTCTTTTTTTACCTTGCGAGTAGTAATTAATTTTGGGTGTCGTTCATTTGTAAGCTTAATGTATGGATAGCTTTTATCATCTTTTAGCATAACATTATATTTAGGGTCATGCTTTTTTATTAAATTCATTTCTAGAATAAGGGCCTCGATATTCGAGGATGTCACAATATATTCAAAATCTTCAATTTCACTTACAAGTCTTTGCGTTTTTCCATCATGTGAGCCCGTAAAATAAGAACGTACACGATTTTTTAAAATTTTTGCTTTACCAACATATATGATTGTACCCTGTCGATCCTTCATCAAATAACAACCAGGCTGATCTGGAAGTAATGCTAATTTATTTTTTATTGATTCATTCACATCTTTTTACCCCTCTATTTGCATAAAATCAATGAAATATAAATAAAGTAGAATTAGTTTAAAAAATCCGAGTCATTATGACTCGGATTTATCATTTTTATAGGTGTTTATTAACTAATTCAACTAACGCTTCTTTTGGTTGATAACCGATCACTTTATCTACTTCTTGACCGTCTTTCATAAGAATAAGTGTTGGGATACTCATAACACCATATTTACTTGCTGTTTCTTGGTTTTCATCTACATCCACTTTTACAATTTTAACTTTGTCTCCCATTTCACTATCTAATTCTTCTAGAACTGGTGCAATCATTTTACATGGTCCACACCAAGTTGCCCAAAAGTCTGTTAATACAAGGCCTTCAGATGTTTCTGAAGAGAAATTTTTATCAGTTGCATGAGTAATTGCCATTTAATCATGACCTCCTAAATATAACTATTAAAACTAATTCTACCTGAAGTATAACATCGTTCCTAAAGAGAAGCTAATGATTTGTTTCAATTTTAAACTCCCCCCAAACAGCTTCTCTATTCATTTCATATTAATGAAATAATTACCTGATTAATCATTTCAGTTGAATATTTTTTAGCCTAAGTGAATTAAACACTACAGAGACAGAACTAAAAGCCATTGTTGCACTTGCGAACCACGGAGGCAGCACACCTGTTATTGCAAGTGGAATGCTAGTCATGTTATAAATAAATGCCCAAAGGAAATTTTGCTTAACATTACGCATTGTTTTTTTACTAATGGTAATTGCGTCAGCTATTTTATTTAAATCACCATTCAATAAAGTCACATCACCAGAATCCACTGCAATATCAGAACCACTGCCAATGGCCATACCAACATTTGCTACTGTTAAAGCAGGTGCATCATTGATACCATCACCTACCATAATCACTTTCTTTCCCTGTTTCTGATATTTTTTTATCCATTCAGCCTTCATTTCTGGTGTTACTCCAGCTTGAATATGCTCAATTCCAGTCATTTCTCCTATAAGCTTAGCAGAAGTAATATTATCTCCTGAAAGCATCATAACTGAATGGCCCATATTTTTTAATCTCGTTATCGCTTCTTTCGAGGATTCTTTAATTTCATCTGCAACCGCTACGATTCCACAAATTTGTTTGTCTAAAGAAACAAGCACTACTGTTTTTCCTTGTTGCTCTAATGTATTAATTTTATTATCAACATCGTTTATTTTAATCGTTGTATGCTTATGAAAATAGGCAGGATTAGCAATGATAATCTCCTTTTGATCGATAATTGCTTTAATACCGTGTCCAGGCATTGTAGAAACATTAGTTACATCAGGAATAACTCCTACTTTTTTTTCTACTTCCTTTACTATTGCAGTAGCTATTGGATGAATTGTTTTTTTCTCTATTGCTCCAATCAATCTTAGAAACTGCTGTTCTTCAAAATCTTTGATAAAAATATCTGTAACAGCTGGCTCTCCTTTCGTAATCGTCCCCGTCTTATCAAGTACAATCAGATGATTTTTTGATAGCAGTTCAATCATTTTTCCTTCCTTAAATAGAATACCTAATTGTGCTGCTTTTCCGCTTCCCACCATAATAGACGTAGGTGTTGCAAGCCCTAGTGCACAAGGACAAGAAATAATAAGCACGGCTATCATCTTCTCTATTGAAACTCCTACTTGTCCAGGCTCTAAATATAAATACCATAAAAAGAAAGTAGCTATTGCAATCACAATAATGATCGGTACAAATATAGAAGTAAATTTATCCGCTATATGTTGAATAGGTGGTTTGCTAATTTGCGCCTCTTCTACGATTGCAATAATTGACGATAGAATCGTATCTGACTCCCTTTTTGTCGCTTTTATTTTTAACACACCATTTTCATTTATCGTACCCGAATATACTGTGTTTCCAATATTTTTTTCAACTGGGATTCCTTCACCTGTAAGCATTGATTCATTAACGGCTGAAGATCCCTCAACAACCTGTCCATCAATAGGTATTCTCTCACCTGGTTTTACTAGTAGAATATCACCAGGAACAATTTGGTGAATATAAGTTTCATATTCCTTTCCTTCCACGAACTTTAGTGCAGTTTTAACTTGTAGCTGATTAAGCTTTTGAATCGAATCCATAGTTTTTCTTTTTGTTTTGGTTTCCATTACCTTTCCTAATAAAACAAAAGTAATAATAAGTACACTTGTTTCATAATGAAGTTCAAAAGGACTTGTTGAATTAAATGTTAAATAGTGACTATAAAAATAAGCCGCTGAAGTACTTATTACTACTAGTACATCCATATTCGCACTTTTATTTTTTATAGCACTCCAGGCACCCTCATAAAATGGCAAGGCAATGATAAATTGAACCGGTGTGGCTAATGCAAATTGGAACCATGGATCATAAAAAATATTTGGTATTACTTCAGATGTTATGCCTAAATGTGTCAACATTGTCCAAGTTAATGGAATTGAAAGAATAGCCGACATAATAAATTTCCATGTTAATACAATCATTTCTTTTTGTTTTATTTCAATTGAATACTGTGAATTTCGGGAAACAATTGCTCCATACCCCATTTTTTTAATTCTATTAAGGATAAGCAATTTACTAGTCAAATTCGGATCAAAAATGATACGCCCTTTTTCAGTAGCTAAATTTACATTTACTTTTAATACTCCATCCATTTTTGAAATAATCTTCTCAATTCTTGTAGAACAGGCACTACAATGCATGCCTTTAATATCTACTTGCATTGTTTCATTCATTTCTCCACCAGCTTCATACTGTTTTATATTCTTCTTTCAATAACGACTAAAATTATTTGTTTACAATTAATGTGCTTATTGATTTTTTCAACGTATTCATCTACTTACTCTTATTTTATTTTTATATTTTTGGACTAGAACCTATCTTTGAAAAAGAAATCAATCCTGTTAATAGATTTGTAATTATTCATTAACAAGACTTCAATCTTATCAGCTAAGGAAATACCGATTTTATGCATAAAAAACATTAGCATCCCAGCTATTTGCTGGTCTATTCGGAAATTAATTAAAGGTTTAATAAAATTTATATTTGAATTCGGAGGGGAACATAAACTTAGCATTTGATTTAATAATGGGTTTCCAGTTTGAGGTGGAAGCAAAATAAATAAAATACATGCCGAAGTAATTAACCATACATTTATAGTCAAATAACTTTGTTCTAAATAAACACAATTTGTAGCTTTATAAATAATTACAGGAATCCACATTAACATTGATAAAAGAAAGATCAACCATATGAAGAAATCGTGACTCAATTGTTTTTCCATTATTAACTGTAGGAATGATGGTGAATGATATATGTAAAGAAAAAAAGCAAATAGAACGATAAAAATATATGGATCTATTTTTTTCATTATCGCTAACTTTGTTCGTTGAAATATTTTTTTTGGGAAAGAGAGTAAAAGAATAGGGGGTAGTATAAAAAATAATAGACTTATTTGAAGCATATGGGTAGAAAATGATATATGACTAAATATCACCAAAGGAGTTCCTGTTAATAAATACAAAAGTCCTACTCCACTTATAAAAAGGATTAACTGCAATTTTTTAATCTGCCAATTTCCTTTTAAGAATAAAATAAAATATAGCATGACGATTACTAATGATCCAAAAAGAAGTGGTAAATTCCATTCCATCTGTTGAAGAAAAATAATTTTGTACGACAAATGCACTCATCCCTCCTAAAACTTTACATTTCTCCTCTCCTATTATCTTATTGATGGATCATTGTCCTACATTCTTAAAAATAAATAAAACGGAGAAAAGACACTATCTTTCTCCGTTTCAAAATATAATTATTTTATTATGAAGGAATATTTGTCGTTTTTTCTATGAAGCGGAAACCTTTAACTTTTTAAATTCCTCCGTCAGCATTGGAACAACTTCGAATAAATCACCAACAATACCATAATCTGCAACTTTAAAAATATTTGCTTCAGGATCTTTATTGATGGCTACTATTACTTTTGAATTGGACATACCAGCTAAATGCTGAATAGCTCCAGAGATTCCACATGCGATATAAAGATCAGGCGTTACTACTTTACCTGTTTGCCCAATTTGTAAAGAGTAATCACAATAATCTGCATCACAGGCACCTCTCGATGCACCAACAGCTCCGCCAAGAACTTGAGCTAATTCTTTAAGCGGTTCAAATCCATCAGCACTTTTAACGCCACGTCCACCTGCAATGACGACTTTTGCTTCCGATAAATCCACACCTTCGCTTGCCTTTCTAACAACTTCCTTAATAATAGTACGTAGATCCTTTATTTCCGTAGATAATGAAGCTACTTCACCTACTCTTGATTCATCTTTTTCTAACGGAGTAATATTATTTGGACGTATCGTAACAAAAATGATACCATCTGTAACAATTTTCTTTTCAAATGCTTTGCCTGAATAAATCGGCCTTGTAAATACTAAGTTCCCACCTGCTGACTCAACATTAGTTACATCAGACACCAATCCAGTTTCCAATTTGCTTGCCACTTTAGGGGACAAGTCTTTTCCAAGTGCCGTATGACCGATCACAATTCCTTCTGGGTTTTCAGCATTCACAACAGCTAAAAAAGCTTGGGAATATCCGTCAGAAGAATATTGACTTAATTTTTCATCTTCAACAACTACTACTCTATCTGCACCATACTGGATAAAATCCTTAGATAAAGCGTTTACATTATTACCAAGTAAAACACCAACTACTTCTCCACCTTCGGCAATTGCTTTACCAGCCGCAATTGCTTCAAATGATACATTACGAAGTGATCCATCACGAACTTCCCCTAGTACTAAAACCTTTCTTGTCATTTGATTTCCCTCCTGTAAGTGAGCATAGATTGATAATACAATTAGAAATACTTAGTTCCAACATATTCATATAAAATCGGCTATTATACAACCTTTGCTTCATTATGAAGCAGTTCAACGAGCTCTTTTACTTGTACAGATAACTCACCTTCGAGAATTTTCCCTGCTTCTTTTTTAGGTGGAAGATATACTTCAATTGTTTTTGTTTTAGCCTGTACATCATCTTCATCAAGGTCTAAATCATCTATTTCTAGTTCATCTAATGGCTTTTTCTTCGCCTTCATAATCCCAGGTAAAGATGGATAACGAGGTTCATTGAGACCTTGTTGTGCAGTAACGAGCACTGGAAGCTTAGTTTCGATCACTTCTGAATCTCCTTCCACATCACGTACAATCGAAACAGATTCCCCATTTATCTCCATCTTAGTAATTGTAGTTACATATGGAATACCCAATAAATCCGCCACTCGTGGACCTACTTGACCCGAACCCCCATCAATAGCTACATTTCCACCAATAATTAAATCAGCCTCTTTATCTTTTAAATATTCAGCTAAAATTTTTGCTGTTGTAAATTGATCGGAAGCTTCCAAGTCATCTTCCGTATTAATCAGAACAGCCTTATCGGCACCCATTGCAAGAGCAGTACGCAATTGCTTCTCAGCTTCCTCATTACCTACTGAGATAACAGTTACTTCACCACCATGCTCATCACACACTTGAATTGCCTCTTCCACTGCATATTCATCATAAGGATTAATAATAAATTCTGCTCCATCCTCATTAATTAACCCACTTGAAATAGTAATCTTTTCTTCTGTGTCAAAAGTTCTTTTCAATAGTACGAAGATATTCATGTCTGTCCCTCCTAGGATTTCAAAAACATTTAATTAGTTTTAAAGATTTCGAATTCTTTAAGCAAAAAAATTTTAAAAAAGTAATTGAGCAATTATTGAAATAACGAGTTATTCACCAGTAAATTCTGGATTACGCTTTTCTATAAATGCTTGTATTCCTTCCTGACCATCTTTAGAAGTAAATACTTTGCCAAATAATTCGGCCTCACGCTTTACTCCATCATAATATTCTGTTGTTTTTACATAGTTTAATAGTTCAATACTTGCTTTAATCGAAACAGGGCTTTTCTTTGCAATCTTATTAGCTAATTCTTTTGCTTTGCTCAATAATTCTTTCTCAGGGTAAGCATGATTAGCAAGTCCCCATGTAACAGCTTCACAACCAGTTAATGGCTCACTTATAAATAGCATTTCTGCAGCTTTAGCCATACCAACATACCTTGGCAGCCTTTGCGTACCTGCAAATCCTGGAACTAAACCTAGTTGAAGCTCTGGAAGTCCTAATTTAGCATTTTCTGTAACGAGTCTAATATGACAAGCCATCGCTAATTCTAACCCACCACCTAGTGCAGCCCCATGAATGGCAGCTATTATTGGCTTAGGAAATTTTTCCATTCTTTCAAAAAGATCTTGTCCTTTTACTCCCAAATTACCAAACTCATCTCCTGAATTGATGGTTGTAAACTCTTTTATATCTGCTCCCGCAGAAAAGAAACGCCCTTCACCATGAATAATAATTGCTCGAATATCAGAATCAATTTCTAATTGATTTAGAGCTTCTGATAATTCGTCCAGTAATATTGAACCTAAAGCATTAGCTGGAGGTCTACATATAGCAATAGTTGCCACATGATTCTCACTTGACACTTTTAAGTATTCCATTTCACTCCTCCTTATCTTTCGAATTCCCTTTGTCTTACAAAGTAATTCATTAGTTTAGTCTTATTAGGCTCTTTTCTATATCGTACTTTCACAGCCTTCTCTCCTATGGTTAAACTACAATATATGAAAAGATGCCATATAATAATAAGACCCAAAAATCCAAGATAACAAATGCTATCAAAATCTTTCATTATGAAGAGTAGTTCCAATACCATTTACAAGTAATTTCTGAACTGCTGGAGCGAGTGCAATTAAATCATACTTCTCTTCATTCATTACCCAGGTAGTAACTGTTTCATCAATCGTTCCGAAGACCATCTGTCGAACTAACCGTACTTCAATAGACTTTTTAAACTCGCCTGTTTCTATTCCATGGTGAATAATTTTATCTACTAGTTTTAAATAACCTTTTAAAACCTCATTTATTTTTAAACGAAGTTCTTTATTCGATTGACGAAGTTCCAATTGGGTAACGATTGCTAGTTGATGATCGTCAGATAGAATTTTAAAATGACTTTCGATCATTACTAATAACTTCTCCGCAGCTGTCTCTTTTCCTGCTATTTCTTCATCAATTTTTTCTATGAACAAGCCCATTTTTTCTCGAAACAATGAAATTAATATATCTTCTTTATTTTTGAAATATAAATAGATGGTTCCATCAGCAACACCTGCTTGTTTCGCTATTTTAGATACTTGGGCTTGATGATAGCCATTTTCAGCAATAACTATTACTGCTGCATCAATAATTTGTTTATATTTTGGTTTGTTTGTTTTCATCCCCGTCACCTTTCATTAGGGCTTATTATTGAAAAGTCAAATAATGCCTTTATTTACACGAGAGGTGGAGGCTATTTAACATTCCTTTACTTTCAACACACACTCTCTACCCTTCCAAAAAATGAATGATCATTCATTCATGTATTAATAATAAAATGAAAGATTTCTTCTGTCAAGAACCTTCTTATAAGAAATAGAGAGCCACGCTTGGCTCTACAAAATAAGTTTACCCTAATTTGTCATTATTTTCGAGCTTTTTGCGTTCTTCTTCTATTAATGTTCGTCTCAATATTTTACCAACGGCTGTTTTTGGTAATTCATCTCTAAATTCATAAAGTCTTGGTACTTTATATGCAGCAAGATATTTTCTAGTAAAAGCATTTAAATCAGCTTCCGTTACAGTAGCATTTTCCTTTAATACCACGTATGCCTTTACTGTTTCACCCCGATATGGATCAGGAACACCAGCTACAATTGCCTCTTGAATATCTGGATGCTCATAAAGAACTTCCTCTATTTCGCGAGGATAAATATTGTATCCCCCAGCAATAATAATATCTTTTTTGCGATCGACAATATAGAAATACCCCTTTTCATCCATATAACCGACATCACCAGTAAATAGCCAACCATCTTTTAAAACCTGTTCCGTTTCTTCAGGACGATTCCAATACCCTTTCATTACTTGAGGTCCTTTAATAGCTAACTCCCCAATTTCATTAATAGGTAGAGGAGTTCCATCAGTTAATGAAAAAATGGCAGCATTTGTATCAGGCCAAGGTACGCCTATACTCCCTTTCATTCGTTCTCCAGACCACAAAAAATTGGCATGGGTAATGGGTGAAGTTTCCGATAATCCATATCCTTCTACAAGTTTTCCACCAGTAACTTTCTCGAAATTTTGTTGTACTTCTACTGGTAAAGCTGACGAACCACTTACACAAGAATCTATCGAAGACAAATCATACTTTTGTAAATTGGGATGATTTAATAATCCAATATAAATGGTTGGTGCGCCTGGAAAAATAGTTGGCCGCTGCTTTTGAATAGTCTTTAATGTTGTATCAACATCAAACTTTGGCAATAAGATCATTTTATAACCTTGCATAATTGAAAGTAACAATACAGCAGTCATTCCATAAACATGAAAAAAAGGTAATATTCCTAATACAATTTCTTCACCTTTTTTAGCTCTATAGAGCCATGCATCACACATTGAGGCATTTGAAATTAGATTTTTATGTGTTAACATTACCCCTTTTGGGAAACCCGTTGTACCACCCGTATACTGCAATAATGCTAAATCATTTTCATAATCAAATTCTGTTTCTAATGGGATTGCTGTCGTTTCTGTTAAAATGCTTTTAAGCAAATGATGATTTCCTTCATGAGAAATATTAACAATCATACCTGTTTGTTTTTTTTGAATAAAAGGATAAATGATATTCTTTGGAAAAGGAAGATAATCCTTGATAGCGGTTACAATAATATGTTCTAAGGCAGTTTTGTCTAAAACTTTGGACACTCTTGGGAATAGAATATCAAGGGTTAAAATCACTTTTGCCCCTGAGTCATCCATTTGATATTCAAGCTCCCTCTCCGTGTATAAAGGATTGGTTTGAACAACAATTCCCCCAGCATATAGAATGCCAAAATAGCCAATAACAGATTGTGGACAGTTTGGAAGCATGATTGCGACCCTGTCACCTTTTTTAACTCCAAGTTTTTTTAAATAATTGGCAAATTTCAATGCTGAATCATAAACTTCTCGAAAAGTTAATTCTTTCCCCATAAAATGAATGGCGATTTTGTCAGCATAATTCTTAGAGGCTTCAGTTAAATAGGAATGAACTGGTTTTTCTTCATAGGATAACGATGCCGGTATTTCATCAGGGTACTGCAAGAGCCAAGGCTTGTTCTCCATATGTTCCCTCCTCGTATAGAATTTTAAAAATTTACATTACTCTTATTATTATAATTCATTAGAAACTTCGTTACAATTTGAAAAGAATAGATGTTTGATTCATTTTAACAAAAGAATGGGTTCATTTTCTTATCTAATGTGAAAAGGACTGCTCTGAGCAGTCCTTTTTACCAATTTTATTAGGCTACGAATAAATAAATAATTCCTACAATTAAAAAACATGCACATACTGCAAATAATACTTTCGCTAACGTTTCCATTTTATCCATCACCTATTATCTTTCTTCTGACTTGAAAAACTGTTATTTCTAAGTCATTTTAAATTTTTGATTCATATTTTGAAATATGATTAAATTTACATTTTATTTAAGATTTTACGACAAAACACTCATAGGATAAGTAAGATAAAATTTAAGAAATACTTTCACCAATTACAAATGATAAACCTACTGAAATAATCATAGAGATTAACCCAACTGCTCGATTATCATTTTCGATTTCTACATCAATTTTAAATTTTGGTGTTAAAAATTCATATACAAAGTATCCAATTAAAAGTAACAAAAAACCGTAGAATCCCCAGCCGACCATTTGAAAGAGTGAATTATGATGTTGAATCGAATATCGAAAAATATTAGCTATCCCAAAGATTTTTCCTCCAGTAGCCATTGCTACGGCAATATTTCCTTTCTTTATCTCTTCCCAATTTTTATATTTCGTAACGATTTCAAAAATAACTAAAAATACAATCATACATAATATAACAACACTATAATACCCCGCTGTTTGAATAAACGGGTTCTCCCAAAAATAATTCATCAGCTCTCCTTACTCCTTTATTTCTTTTTATAATGCTAATGGCCCAATCAACAAATATATATTCAAATCTTGGAGTTTCAATATATTATAATGAGATGCCAATAGATGAACCGCTTATATAAGGAGTATTCACTTTACAAAATCTTAATTAGTAAAGCTACTTAAATTCCACAACTGTTATCCCGCTTCCACCTTCACCAGCATCACCTAATCTTATACGTTTTACCGAGCGATGATGTTTCAAATAATCTTGCACCCCTTGTCTTAGAGCCCCTGTACCTTTACCATGAATAATTGATACACGTGGATATCCAGCTAGTAAAGCATCATCAATGTATTTTTCTACTCTTAGAAGGGCATTTTCATATCTTTCCCCACGTAAATCAAGTTCTAAGCTAACATGATAATCTTTTCCCTTAACAGTCGCAAGCGGCTTCGTTTCAACCTTTTGCTGCGATTGTATAAATTCCAAATCCGCTTCTTTTACTTTCATTTTCATAATTCCCATTTGTATTTGCCATTCTTCTTCATTAACCTTTTCAAGTAAATGCCCTTTCTGATTAAAGCTGATTACTTTCACTTCATCACCAGACATAAATTCATGCTTTCTCTTCACAGATTTTTTTACTGAAGATTTTTCAAGTACTGGCATTGCATCACTTAATTTTTTTCGAGCCTCGATCAGTTCATGCTCCTTTATTGCTGCCTGATTGTTAAGTCGCATTTTTCTTAAGGAACGAATAATCTCTTCTGCTTCTTCCTTTGCCTCTTCAATCACTTGCGCTGCCTTCATTTCTGCTTTCGTGTACATAACATCTCGCTCTTCATAAAACTCTATCATTTGCTTTTGCAAGTCTTTATGAAGCTTTTCAGCTTGTTTTAAGTAATCCGATGCTTCTAAACGTTCTTGTTCAGCATCTCGTTTACTTTTTTCTAATGAAGCAATCATATTTTCTACTTTATTTGTATCTGTACCAATATATGATTTTGCATTCTGAATCACGTGCTGTGAAAGACCTAAACGCTGAGATATTTCAAAAGCATTACTTCTACCTGGTACACCTATCAATAATCGATAAGTTGGGCTCAAAGTTTCTACATTAAATTCAACACTCGCATTAATTACTCCATCCCTATTATAGCCATATGCCTTCAATTCTGGATAATGGGTAGTTGCAACCACTTTTGCTCCTCTTTGATATACCTCATCTAATATTGATATGGCAAGTGCCGCTCCTTCTTGAGGATCCGTTCCAGCACCTAATTCATCAAACAATACTAAACTTTCATGATTCACCTGTTTCAATATTTCTACAATGTTCACCATATGAGATGAAAACGTACTTAAGCTTTGTTCAATCGATTGTTCATCACCAATATCTGCAAACACATCTTTAAATACTGAAACTTCTGATCCATCTAACGCAGGTATTTGTAATCCCGCTTGTGCCATAAGAGTACAAAGTCCAATCGTTTTTAGAGTAATAGTTTTCCCACCTGTATTCGGACCTGTAATAACGATTGTCGTAAAATCTTTTCCTAATTGAATATCATTGGCTACTGCAACATCGATAGGCAACAATGGATGGCGAGCTTTGTTTAATTGAATGATACCTTGATTATTAATTATTGGCTTTGTCGCTTTCATCGTTTTCCCAAAGCGAGCCTTGGCAAAAATAAAGTCTAATTCACCCATTATCGTAACAATAATCGTTAACTCTTCTCCCACATCTGCTACTTCAGCAGATAGCTCACTTAAAATTCTTTCGATTTCCTGTTGCTCTTTCATATGAAGCTCTCTAAGCTGATTGTTTAAATCGACAACAGATTGGGGCTCGATAAATAATGTTTGTCCAGAAGCAGATTGATCATGGACAATGCCGCCATAATTTGATCGATACTCTTGTTTTACTGGAATGACATATCTGTCATTACGTATTGTCACAATTGCATCCGACAACATTTTTGCAGCATTTCGCGAGCGAATCAAGCTTTCTAGCTTTTCACGAATTCTACTTTCATTTGAACGAAGCTTTTGCCTAATTTGACGTAAAACCTCACTTGCCCCGTCAAGTATTTCTCCATTTTCATCAATCGCATTTTTTATTTTGTGCTCTGTCGATGTTAAAACCGCAATTTGTTCTGCCTTCTCTTCAAGAATTGGTATTTCAACTTCATTTTCAAGAAGGTTTTCAATAAATCGTTTCATAGTCCTAGCTGCATAAATCGTACTTGCTGCTTGAACTAATTCATGCGTATTTAGTATTCCCCCAATTTGTGCCCTCTTCACATGTGGACGAATATCATGTATTCCACTTAAAGGAGCATGTCCTTTAAGTCTTAGCACATGACTACCTTCATCTGTTTCTGCTTGCATCCTCAATACTTCTTCATAAGATGAAGATGGGGTTAGTGCATAAATTTTATCTGCTCCAATTGTTGAAGACGCATGTTCAATCAGCAGATCCTTGATTTTGTTAAACTCTAATGTTTTTAATATCTTTTCTTGCATAATTAATTAGCAAGCCTCACTTTCGTTGCAAAAATGCTAGTAATTCGTCTGGCTTCATCGCATTGATAACCGTATTTTTTTCAATCCATCCTTTTCTTGCAGTACCAACTCCATATTGCATATAATTTAAATTTTTAATATTATGTGCATCCGTATTTATGACTATTTTCACATCATTTTCTTGTGCCTTACGAACATATTCAGCCATTAAATCAAGTCGATTAGGATTGGCATTCAATTCTAGTACCGTATTTGTATCTCTAGCTAACTCAATTAATAAATCAATATCTACGTTATAACCCCCTCTGCGATCGATTAATCGTCCCGTCGGATGAGCGATGATGTCGACATGAGGATTTTTTAAAGCTGTTTTTAGCCGATCCATAATTTTAGATTTCGATTGACTGAAGCTAGAATGTATTGAAGCAATGACAATATCTAATTCTGCTAATACTTCATCGTCATAATCAAGTGACCCATCAGGCAGAATATCCATTTCAATTCCAGATAAGATGACAATATCATCATATTTTTCATTTAGCTTTTTAATGATTTCTTTTTGCTCCTTTAATCTTTCGACAGTCAATCCATTTGCTACTTTTAAATACTTAGAGTGATCAGTAATTGCCATATATTTATATCCCTTTTCCCGGCAGGCATTTATCATTTCTTCAATTGAATGTGCCCCGTCTGACCACGTAGTATGCATATGGAGATCACCTTTTATATCATCTACAGAAATGAAATGGTGTTCAGATGAAAAATCTTCAATCTCACTGCCATCTTCCCGAATTTCAGGAGGAATAAATGGTAAATCATAGTGATGATAAAAGTCCTGTTCACTTTTAAAAGTAATTATTTCACCTGTTTCTAAATTCTCAACACCATATTCACTAATTTTTTCTCCTCGTTTTTTAGCTATCTGTCTCATTCGAACATTATGTTCTTTTGACCCGGTAAAGTGATGTAAAGCGGTTGCAAACTCTTTTGGCTTTACTAAACGGAAATCGACATTTATATCATAAGTATCAGAAATTGTAAGAGAAACTTTAGTATTTCCGGTAGCTATTGCCTCAGATACTTCATGCAATCTTAAGAGTTTTTCCTTCACTTTTTTCGGTTCGTTAGTAGCAATTACATAATCTAAATCCTTTAGTGTTTCTTGCATTCTTCGTAAGCTTCCTGCTCGAGAATATTTTAAAACCTCTTCCATATTTGAAAGAACTTCATCAAATCTTTCAATATGCTTTAGCATGTAAGCGAGTGGAAAACGGCTTGGACGATTACTATAGTCTTCAATTGCATTCAATATTTTTTCTTCAGTTTTTTCGCCAAATCCTTTTAATGCTTGTACACGGCCTTCTTCACAAGCCTCTCTTAAGGAATCAACATCACAAATGCCTAATTCACGATATAGTTTTGATATTTTTTTTCCTCCAAGACCTGGAAGTTGTAATAGAGGGATTAATCCGCTTGGTACTTCATCGCGTAGTTCATTTAATACAGACGATTTTCCTGTTTGAATGTATTCATTAATCACATCAGCTGTTCCTTTTCCAATCCCATGAATAGACGTAAAATCGGTAATCTCCTTCAAGCTTCTATTATCTGATTCTAAAGCCAATGCTGCCTTGCGGAAAGCTGATATTTTAAAGGAATTTTCTCCTTTTAGTTCCAAATAAATAGCAATTTGCTCTAATAAGCGAATAATAGCCTTTTTATCCACAGTAAGTTCAATCCCCTTCCTTAATAAGAAAGTCTTCTGTTTATACCTTTAAATATATACTAGCAAAAATGATATTAAAAGACATGCAAGAAGAAATTCAAAGTGTTTTTTGAAACGAAATAAATAATTTTTAATTGAAGAAAAAAACTTCCCTTATTAAAGAGAAGTTTTCTATGAAATATTCTTAATCCACCAGTTCTCAATCTGATTCGATAAAATAGGCGTGTTTTTAATAATTCCCTTAGCTATAGAAGATTGATCAAGCGTATCCTGAATTGATTCTATTGGTAATAAGGCTCCAAAATATAACACGATAAATACAATCAAGTAAACTTCTAGAAATCCCAATATCCCTCCAGCCCAAATATTTAATTGTTTAAGAACTGGGATACGTGCTACAAAGTCAAGGGAAGTACCAATGATATGCAAAATGATTTTTACTGCAAAAAAGAGTATAGCAAATGCAATGGCACGATAATATGCCTCTTCAAGATTTAAACCGTCAAGAAGCATTTTAATCGATTTATTTTCATCAAATGCAGGATATGGAATCCATAATTTTAAATGTGGAGCAAGATCTTTAAAATACATATATGCTACAATAAAAGCGATAATAAAACCGGTTATATGTATTAACTGAAGAATAAATCCTCTCTTCAGACCAACAAAAAAACCAGCTATTAAGATTAATAGAATTATTAAACTAACCATGATTTCATTCCTTTAATTGTTGAAGTTGTTTTTCAAGTAACTCAACTTTCTCTTGAAGTTTCAAATATTCGTGTACAGCATTGACAGCTGTTAGTACTGCAAGTTTACTTGTATCAAATGAGGGGTTCTTAGACCTTATGTCACGCATTTTCTCATCAACTAAGGTGGAAACCTGACGTATATGGCTTGCCGAGTCTGTTCCGACAATCGTATACTGTTGTCCATATATTCCGACCGTTATACGAGTTTTTTCTGTCAAACCATTTTGCCCCCTCAGCTTCTTAGAATCCTTTTTATATAATAACACGTCTTTTCAAGGTTGGGAAGAATTTGTCCATGGTGAAATCATACTTCTAAGCCTATTTTTACAAACTATGGAGGGTGAACAATGTCTAATACGGTTATTAAAGTTTCAGAAGGTATCATTCGTGAAATGGAAAAGCATTATTCCAATTCACTGCTTGAAAAAACTCCACCAGGAGCGATCTTTACAGCAAAAATGAAGGGGTGTAAGATTACAGCCTATCGCTCAGGAAAAGTAATGTTTCAGGGAAATTTGCATTCGGAAGAAGCAAAAAAATGGGGAAAGCCTGATACAAATAATAAAACAACCATCCGGAAATCATCAGGACTTCCTTTACCAGACAAAATTTCTTCAATGTCTATTATTGGTTCTGATGAGGTTGGAACTGGTGATTATTTCGGCCCTATAACTGTTGTAAGTGCTTATGTAAAAAAAGAGCAAATACCATTATTACAAGAACTTGGTGTAAAAGACTCCAAAGATCTTTCCGATCAACAAATTGTAAAAATCGCTAAAGATCTTCTACATGTCGTTTCTTATAGTCTACTCACTTTGCACAATGAAAAATATAATCAATTACAAGAATCTGGTATGACACAAGGGAAAATAAAAGCGATTTTGCATAATCAAGCATTAAATCACTTATTAAAAAAAATAGCTCCAGAAACTCCTGAAGCCATTCTAATTGACCAATTTGTAGAAGCTGATACCTATTATCGACATTTAAAAGGACAAAAAGAAATTTGCCAAAGAAATGTCTATTTTAGTACAAAAGGAGAAAGTGTTCATATTTCAGTTGCAGCTGCTTCCATCATTGCTAGATATGCATTTATTAAAGCATTTGATCAATTAAGCGTAGAGGCGGGATATACATTACCAAAAGGGGCGGGACACCAAGTAGACCAAGCTGCTGCAAAATTAATAAAACAAAAAGGGCAATCAGCATTATATCATTTTGCAAAAGTTCATTTTGCAAATACTGGGAAAGCCATGCGCCTTTTATAGCAAATATCAAAAAAATTTTTATTTACAATGAATCCTATTGAAGACTCGTACGTATATAAATAAATAAGGTTGCTTAAATTCCTATTTGAAATTTGATAGACTAAAGAAAAAAGGAGATGTGAATATAATGCAAGAAGTTTATACAACTAGTAAACGTCATTTAATGGGTTCAGTCCTTAAAACATTTGCAATGTCTCTACTTGTAGCTGTGTTAGGGATGTTAATAGGTACTATGGTTCCACCAGCGTTATTTCTCCCATTAATGATTGTTGAGTTTGTTATGTTATTAACTGCTTTTTTTATTCGAAAAAGTAAAAAAGCTAGTTATGGGTTTTTATTTGCCTTTACTTTTATTTCAGGTATAACAACTTATCCAATTGTTGCTTATTATTTAGCAAGCTCTGGTGCTCAAGTCGTACTATCCGCATTTACTGCAACGCTTGTTATTTTTGCCGTTATGAGCTTTGCCGGCACGAAAACAAAGAAAGATTTATCCTTTTTAAGTGGATTTTTGTTAACAGCTTTATTAGCACTTGTTGTTATCGGAATCATTAATCTGTTTTCTCCATTTTCTTCAACTGCATTATTTGTGGCATCTATTATCGGAACAGTCGTATTTTCTCTTTACATTATGTACGATTTTAATCGAATGAAGAATATGGACTTTACTGAAGAAGCTATTCCATTATTAGCACTTAATTTATATTTAGACTTTATAAACCTATTCTTAAATTTACTAAGATTTTTTGGATTTATAAGTAGAGACTAGATAATTTTAAAAGCTAGTTTTGTATAAAACTTATAGAATTACTTATATTAAAAATACAAAGAGTAGGAATGAGTTCTTTCCTACTCTTTATTTTGTCCCAATCAAAATATAAAGAATTTTTTTATTTTAGAGAGAAACAACCCATTTTAATAAAATCTCAAGAATGACACTATTTTTTTCTAAAACAAAAACGCGGAATATCCGCGTTTTTGTTTTATCCTCTTAATTCTGCATTGGCTTTTTCTTTTACCGCTAATAAAACCTTATCATGTGCCTTAACAACCTCTTCATCTGTTAAAGTACGTTCAGGATCATAATATTTTAATGAGAAGGCAATTGATTTTTTACCTTGCTCCATATGCTCTCCTTCATAAAGGTCAAAAATTGTAACCTCTTTTAATAGCGATCCTCCTGCGGATTCAATAATCTCTTTCAAGGTACCAGCTTTAAAATCACTATCTACAACTAAAGCAATATCCCTAGTCATAGAAGGAAAACGTGGAATAGACGTATATTGTAGAGATTCTACATCATATTCAAATACTGGTTTTGTTTTTAATTCAAATACATATGTCTCTTTCAAATCCCATTCTTTTTGAATTTGTGGATGAATTTGACCAACAAATCCAATTACTTCATTTTCTAAAACAATCTCTGCTGTTCTTCCAGGATGCATACCTTCAATTTTTGCTGGTTGATATGTGACTTTCTGAGTTATACCAAGCTTCTCGAATAAACCTTCAAGAATTCCTTTAGCAACATAAAAGTCAACGGCTTTTTTCTCTCCTTGCCATAAATGGGAATGCCACATTCCTGTGATTGCCCCTGCTAAATGTTCATATTCATCAGGTTGTTCATGATCATTGGTTTTTAAAAATACAGAACCCATTTCATATATAGAAACAGAGTCATTTTTTCGAGCAAGGTTATAGGAAACAACATCTAATAATCCAGGTAGAATGCTTAAGCGCAAATGGCTTCTTTCTTCACTCATTGGCATTGCTAAACGAATAGGATCTCGTTTTTCAATGGCATATTTAGTTGATTTATCTAAACTAGTCAATGAATAAGTAATTGCTTGATTTAATCCTGCACCCTCCAAGTATCTCTTTGCTACACGACGTTTGTTTTGACTTTCAGTTAATCCTCCTGGAATTGCTGCCCCAATTGGTAATGTTGTTGGAAGATTATCATATCCATATAAACGCGCTACCTCTTCGATAAGATCTTCTTTGATGGTAATATCACCACGTCTAGTTGGTACTGTTACAGTGAAGTCTTCATCCTCAAGTTTCACTTCAAACTGTAGACGGTTAAAAATATCAAGCACTTGATTAGCTGAAATCGTCGTTCCTAATACTTTATTTATTTTGTTTAGAGAAATTTCAACGACAGCAGGTTCTACTTTTAACGTATTTTCCTCTACCACACCGTTCAAAACTTCACCTGATGCATATTTAGCCATTAATTCTGCCGCGCGCTCTGCAGCATCATGGACACGATTTGGATCTACACCTTTTTCAAATCGAGCACTTGCCTCACTGCGTAAGCCATGATCCTTGGATGCATTACGAACGGTTTGGCCATTAAAATAAGCAGACTCTAGTAATACTGTTGTAGTTGTATCGCTAACTTCTGAATTAGCTCCGCCCATTACTCCTGCCATTGCCACTGGCTCTTTTCCATTAGTAATTACTAAGTGGTTATCTTTCAATGTTCTTTCAGCATCATCCAATGTTGTAATTTTCTCACCTTCACGTGCTAATCGAACGATAATTTCTTTTGATCCTAATTTATCATAGTCAAATGCATGTAATGGCTGACCGTACTCAAGAAGTATATAATTTGTAATATCAACGACATTATTATGTGGTCGAATGCCGGCTGAAATTAATCTTGTTTGCAGCCATAACGGAGATGGACCAACTTTAACATTTTTAATAACTTTCGCCACATACAGTGGATTTTCTTCCGGTGCATCTACTGTAATTGAGATATAGTCACTTGCATCCTCAGAAACAGTTTCTACATTTGTTTTTGGTAAATTAACATCCACTCCGAGAATAGCCGCAACCTCATAAGCTACCCCTAGCATGCTTAGACAATCTGAACGATTAGGTGTTAAACCTAATTCAAGTACTTTATCATCTAAATTTAATAATGCTAATGCATCAGCTCCAACTTCTGCATCACTTGGAAAAACAAAAATTCCCTCAGCGAAATCCTTTGGAATTAGCTTTCCTTCAATCCCTAGTTCTTGCAATGAGCAAATCATTCCATTCGATTCCTCACCGCGTAATTTTGATTTTTTTATTTTGAAATTCCCTGGTAATACTGCACCAACAGTTGCAACTGCTACTTTTTGTCCCTTCGCTACATTTTTTGCTCCACAAATAATTTGGACAGGGGCTTCTTCCCCAAGATCAACCAAGCATTTGTTAAGCTTATCAGCATTTGGGTGCTTCTCACATTCTAATATGTGACCAACAACAACACCTTTTATAGATGATGCTTTATGCTCAACACCCTCTACTTCAATCCCACTTCGAGTGATTTTCTCTGCTAATTCTTCTGCTGATAGACCATTTAAATCTACATATTCCTGAAGCCATTTATATGAAACTAACATGTCTTTTCCTCCCTACCTCTTATTCATGTACTGAAAACTGCTTTAAGAATCGTGTATCATTTGTATATAGATGACGAATATCATCAATTCCATATTTCAACATAGCAATTCTTTCAGCACCTATTCCAAATGCAAATCCTGTATATTTATTAGAGTCAAAGCCTGCCATTTGGAGTACATTTGGATGGACCATTCCTGCACCTAACATTTCAATCCAACCGGTTTTCTTACATACATTACATCCATCTCCTCCACAAGAGAAGCATGAAACGTCTACTTCTACTGATGGCTCAGTAAATGGGAAAAAGCTTGGACGTAAACGAATTTGGCGATCTTCACCGAACATTTTTTTCGCAAACATTTCCAATGTTCCTTTTAAATCTCCCATCGTAATGTTTTCATCAACTACTAGACCCTCTATTTGCATAAATTGATGGGAGTGTGTTGCATCATCATTGTCTCGGCGATATACTTTTCCAGGACAAATAATTTTAACCGGTCCTTTTCCTTCATGCTTTTCCATTGTTCTAGCTTGCACTGGTGATGTATGTGTTCTTAATAAAATATCTTCTGTAATATAGAAGGAGTCCTGCATATCTCGTGCTGGATGACCCTTTGGCAGATTCAATGCTTCAAAGTTATAATAGTCTTTTTCAACCTCTGGCCCTTCTGCAACCGTATAGCCCATTCCAATAAAAAAGTCTTCAATTTCCTCTACCACTCTTGTTAGTGGATGATGATTTCCTACATTAATGGGACGTCCCGGAAGTGTTACATCAATGGTCTCTTCAGCTAATTGTTTTTCAACTGCTTCTTTTTCTAATGCTGCACTTTTTGCTTCAATTTGTTTACTAATAGCTTCTCGTACTTCATTAGCAAGGGCTCCCATTTTAGGACGTTCTTCAGCCGAAAGCTTGCCCATCCCTCTTAAAACTTCAGTTATTAGTCCTTTTTTTCCTAAATATGCTACACGCACTTCATTCAAAGCTTTTAAATCTCCAGCTTGATCAACTTTTTCTAAAGCTTCGACCTGTAATTCCTTTAATTTTTGCTCCATTTATTTTACCTCCTTCAATTTATAAGGATAAAAGAATACCACAGACTTGTTTCACAAATGGCTGCAAAACAAACAAAAAAACCTCATCCAACAAAGGGACGAGGTTTATCGCGGTACCACCCTAATTAGCATTAATCTTACATTGCTCTACTTCATTTCATAACGGCTCTTCACCGAGAGATCTTTACGTTTCTAAAGAAACGGTCCCGATCCTGACTCAAGGGGTGAACTTCACTTAATTTTCCATAAAAATGCTTGCAGTCTAAGGCATTTTCTCCCTTACTGGTACATTAAGCTACTTTTCCCTATCATTGTCTATACATTTATGCAATTATTTTTATTATAGTATGTTAAATATAGAATTTCAAATAGATTTTAAAGTTTTAACTGATTACTTACTCTTTTAAATAATACATTAGTATGCCAGCAGCCACTGCAACGTTCAATGATTCCGCTTGTCCATATATAGGAATATACAAATTTTGATTTGTTAGCGCAAGTAATTTTTTAGATACTCCACTTCCTTCATTGCCTACCATTAAAGCAAAGGATTGTTTTGGAGCTACCTGCTTATAAGGAACACCATTTTCCAAAGCTGTTCCGTAAATTGGTATTTGTTCTTTTTCCAATTTCTCAATCCATACTTCCAAATTACCTGTAAAAAAATGAATGTGAAAATGACTCCCCTGTGCTGATCGAAGTACTTTTGGATTGTAAATATCAACGGTCCCTTCCCCTAGTATAATAGCATCAATTCCAGCAGCATCAGCCGTACGTATAATTGTACCAATGTTCCCTGGATCTTGAACCGAATCAATTAATAAGTATGAGTTTCCTGCATACGTTTGAAAGGAGGAATGCTTCATTTGACAAATGGCAAAAATTCCCTGTGTCGTTTCTGTATCTGAAATAGCCTTACAAATTTCTGTAGTAACTTTAGTAAGCGAAAGATTTGTCATATCCCAATGGGAAGGGATTTCCGTTGTTTCACTAATGATGATTTCAACTATATTTTTTTTATATTTTAACGCTTCTTCAACAAGGTGAAAACCTTCCACTATATATTGTTTTGTTTTTTCACGCTCTTTTTTCGTTAATAATTTTTTCCATTGTTTAACTTGAGGGTTTTTGATTGATTCAATAAATTTCACTTTAAATACTCCTTCTTTACCCTTGTTTAAAATTTTCTTGTTGAGCTTTACGTTTACAATTTTCTAGATACCTATCATATTCATTTTCATTTTATTATAACGTATTTTTTATACATATAACATTTATAAACGTGACATGCTAACAAAGAAAAATAATAAAAAGGAGCTTGTAAAAATGAACTTAAATCTCCGTAATGCCATTATTCATAATGTATCAGGAAATAACCAAGAACAATTAAAAGACACCATTGTAGATGCAATTCAAAGAGGAGAGGAGAAAATGCTTCCTGGATTAGGTGTATTATTTGAAGTAATTTGGAATCATGCGGACGACCAAGAAAAAAACATGATGCTTGAAACATTAGAGCAAGGATTAAAACCATAACAACGGTGATATGCCGTTGTTTTTTTTATGAAACCATTCACTAAAAAATAGCTGTCCCAACAGCCAAAGCTTTTTACTATTGAGACAGCCAACTAGGTTATTATTCAAACGTAATTTTATCTACCGTTTCTCTATCTAATCTCTTAATTACTTCTGTAATAAGTTTAACTGTATTTTCGTAATCATCTCGATGAAGCATTGCAGCATGTGAATGAATATAGCGGGTCGCAATGGTGATAGCTAGGGATGGAACCCCATTTGCAGTTAGATGAATGGATCCAGCATCCGTTCCTCCACCAGGAATCGCATCAAATTGATACGGAATATTTAATTCCTCAGCTACTCCAACCACAAGATCACGTAGTCCTTTATGTGACACCATTGATGCGTCATAGAGGATAATTTGTGGTCCTTCACCCATTTTACTTAAAGCTTCCTTTTCAGTAATCCCAGGAGTATCGCCCGCAATTCCTACATCTACTCCAAACCCGATGTCAGGTTGAATTTTCATCGCGGCTGTTTTTGCTCCGCGTAGTCCAACTTCTTCTTGTACATTTCCGACACCATAAACAATATTAGGATGTTCCTCATTCTTCAAGTTTTTCAATACATCGATGGCAATGGCACAGCCAATACGGTTATCCCAAGCTTTTGCTAAAAGCATTTTTTCATTGTTCATAACTGTAAACTCGAAATAAGGAACAACCATGTCTCCAGGAAGTACTCCCCACTCCATCGCTTCTTCTTTACTTGATGCACCAATATCAATAAACATATCTTTAATTTCATAAGGTTTTTTTCTAGCTTCAGGAGATAAAACATGTGGTGGCTTGGAGCCAATTACCCCTGTAATATCACCTTTTTTTGTAACTATGGTTACTCTTTGTGCTAGCATTACTTGTGACCACCAGCCACCTACTGTTTGAAAACGAATAAATCCTTTGTTATCAATCTGTGTAACCATAAAACCTACTTCATCCAGATGTCCCGCAACCATAATTTTTGGTCCGTCTTCATTACCAACTTTTTTTGCAATTAAACTTCCCAATCCATCTGTGCTAATTTCATCTGCATATGATTCAATGTATTTTTTCATTACTTCGCGTGCTTCTTTTTCATTGCCAGGGATTCCTTTTGCGTCTGTCAAATCCTTAAGCATTGTCAATGTTTCGTCAAGCTTTGCCATCGGTTCAACCTCCAATTTCATTATGTATGTACACTAGCTATTATAATAGATAAAATCGAAAAAATACAAAAATTCTTACCAAGGATGCCAATAATCATTTTTTTTGAAAAAAATTAAATAAAAAATGAATCCTTTTTAGAATCCATCCGTATTCATTGAAAAGTATACTTAATTATATTGGAGGAAACAGCCATGCTTTGGTTAATAAGACTAGCGATATTTGCATTAATCATCTATTTAATCATAAAAATAATAACATATCTATTTAATCCAAAGCGAAAATTGGAATTAGCACGTGAGGAAAAAAGATATTACTTTCATGATGACCTTGAAAATGTCAGGAAAAACTTTTTAATTACCTTTAATGGAGCAGTATTTGAAGGGGAAAAATATTTAGGAACTACGAAGCAGTCATTTGAAGTCATTTCGATCTTCGTTTGGCCACATGATGTAAATGCTTTAAACGGCCTTACTTACCAAGACTTTTTATTTTTAGAAAAAGAAATACAGTTAAGGTATCCTAGTGCAGCAATTGATTGGAAAAGTCCTATTAAGGAATTGGTTTCAAAAAATAGAAATTAAAGCTAGTATTTCTACGTATTAATAGCTGGTATAGGATTCTAATTCCCTATTAATATAAATGGATGTTATCGGTAAGCTGATTATAGTTAGATTAATTATGAATTTAATAACTTGAAAAAACTGCTGATAGACGAATCAGCAGTTTTTATTTATGTTCCTGGAAAAAACTCTTTCCATTTCATAACTACAACTTTCTCTCTTAATATAAAAAATAAAATGGATAAAGCGAAAAGAATGATGATGATCATGGAAGGTGTGAAACGGGAAATAAATTGACCGAACACAGTATAGAATACGACAAGTGGTATATTAGTTGTAAGCGAGCCTTTCATATAGCTTCTAAATGCGGGGGCTCTTTCTAGTAAACAAACATTTAATAAATGATAATGAAAAAAAGGGATTAACCGTAGAATAGCAATTTGTCCAACAGTTAGTTTCGCATGGTGGCCAAAGCATTTCTGTTTAATTTTCAAAAGCTTCTCATACGTCCTTGGTAATTTTTTAATACATCCATAAAATAGTGCCGAAAGCAGTAATAAGCCTATTAATGAATAAACGATACCTAATAAACTGCCGAATAAAATCCCACCAGCCATACAGACTACTGCAACCGGAATAAATACAAACTGCCTTAGTAAATGAAAGAGAATAAACATAAATGGAGCTAAAACCGCACTGCCTTCAACAAATGAAAATAGCATTAATAATTGATCATTCACTGTAATTCACCCACCCTCGCTGATGCACAATTGATGTCACTCTAATTTATCATATTTTAAATGAATCATAGATATGACAATCCAAGAACAAATGTCCAAGCGCCTTGATCAGCCCCGACAAGCAAATGTTCTTTCACCAAGGAAGTCCGCACTTTAACTTCATTGGGAAAGTCCAAATGCCGACTTTCCTCGGTGATAGGTTATTTGACCTCGAGGGGCTAGGCGCTGGAGCTGACGTAGACTTCCCACATAGGAAAATTATCCACAAGCGAATATTTTATCATTTCCTATACAATAAAAAGCCATCCCACATTGAGATGGGATGGCCTTAAAGAGAATAATTATTTTGCAATTTGAGCTTTTGCTTGGTTTGCAAGTTCTGCAAATGCTTTTTCATCATGGATAGCTAAATCAGCAAGCATTTTGCGGTTTACTTCGATACCTGCAAGCTTTAAGCCGTGCATTAAACGGCTGTAAGAAAGACCGTTCATACGTGCAGCTGCATTAATACGAGTAATCCAAAGCTTACGGAAGTCGCGTTTTTTCTGACGACGATCACGATAAGCATACATATAAGATTTCATTACTTGTTCATTGGCTGTTTTGTATAATGTATGTTTTGAACCAAAATAACCTTTTGCTAATTTAAGAACTTTTTTACGACGTCTGCGGCTAACAATTCCGCCTTTTACACGTGGCATATTATTTCCCTCCTATATAAATCGCTCATTACTTAAGATTGTCAAGCATATGACGAATACGTTTAAAATCACCTTTAGATACGAGTGTTGCTTTACGTAATTTACGTTTTTGTTTTACAGTTTTATTGGCAAACATATGGCTTCTGTAAGCATGAGAACGTTTTAATTTGCCAGAACCTGTTCTTTTGAAACGCTTTGCTGAGCCGCGGTGAGTTTTCATTTTTGGCATAGGATATTTCCTCCTTCAGACATTACTTTTCAGTTTTTGGTGCTAATACTAAGAACATACTTCTACCGTCCATTTTAGGCTTAGATTCTATTGTACTAAGATCTTCGCATTCTTTAGCAAAACGGTCTAAAACTTTTTGACCGATTTCTTTATGTGTGATTGCACGACCTTTAAAACGAATAGAAGCTTTTACTTTATCGCCCTTTTCAAGAAACTTACGAGCATTACGAAGCTTAGTATTAAAATCATGTTCATCAATCGTTGGGCTCAAACGAACCTCTTTTAAGTTAATAACTTTTTGATTTTTACGTGCTTCTTTTTCTTTCTTTTGTTGTTCAAATCGATATTTACCATAGTCCATTATTTTGGCTACTGGCGGTTTTGCATTTGGAGCAACAAGTACAAGATCAAGATTCACTCGTGATGCGATCTCTATTGCTTCATTTCGAGATTTTACACCTAGCTGCTCGCCATTTTGACCAATAAGACGAACTTCTCGGGCACGAATGCCATCATTAACCATCATATCTTTGCTAATAATTAGCCACCTCCAAGGTTTTTTGCGTAATCTGATTTTCACCAAATTACATAAAGTGCAAGTTATTGCTTACTCAATATGTAAGCCTAGAATACATGGTTTGGGTTAAGAAACTTGCCTGCAATATCGTCTGAACACAACTTTCTAGCTAACATAGGTTTCATAAACAAGAAAAAAGTGCAGGTCATATGAAGACCCGCACTTTACATTCGCATGAATAGTTTAGAATGTGATGAATTTCGAAACCTGCCAACTGCAAATTTGCGTCAATCAGGCGAGAAGCGGGTGCTTCTTCTTTTCCTCAAACAAATATTCAATTTACCTTAGATAATATATCATACATCGCAAATCAATGTCAAATGGCTATTAAAAGTTGTTCAAAAAGTCTGGGAAAAATAACTGTTGAATTTCTCGTCAGCTTGCTACTCTGCTTCTTCCGTATAAAGATTATACGCTTGATGCTCACAGTGGAAATCCCTTGAAATTCTCGGTTCTTTTTGCAACATCATTTATATTATCAAAACCTTAGCTATTCTGCAATAGGTTTTTAATATTTACTTATTTACTTCATCTTTCAAGTTAGAAATGAATTGTTCAAATGAAATGGTTTCAGATTTTTGCTCACCATATTTACGAACATTTACTGCATTTTCGCTTACTTCATTATCTCCAACTACAAGCATATAAGGTATTTTTTGCATTTGGTGTTCTCGAATTTTATAGCCTATTTTTTCATCACGTGTATCTAGTTCAACTCTAAATCCTTCGGAACGAAGCTTTTCTTCTACTTGTTTTGCATAATCAAAATGCACTTCCGGTGAAACCGGAATGACAACTGCCTGAACTGGTGCCAACCAAGTTGGGAACGCGCCTTTGTATTCTTCAATTAAATAAGCGACAAAACGCTCCATTGTAGATACAACACCACGGTGAATAACAACCGGACGATGAGGCTTTCCATCTTCACCAACATAAGTAAGATCAAAGCGCTCAGGAAGCAAGAAATCAAGTTGAACAGTGGAAAGAGTTTCATCTTTCCCTAACGCAGTACGGACTTGAACATCTAATTTAGGTCCGTAAAAAGCCGCTTCTCCTTCAGCTTCAAAATATTCTAATCCAAGCTCATCCATTGCACTTTTTAACATACTTTGTGCTTTATTCCACATTTCATCATCATCAAAGTACTTTTCTTTATCCTCAGGATCACGATAAGATAATCGGAATGAATAGTCTGTAATATCGAAGTCTTTATATACTGCAATAATTAATTCAACAACACGCTGGAATTCTTCTTTTATTTGATCTGGACGAACAAAAATATGCGCATCATTCAATGTCATGCCACGAACACGTTGTAATCCAGATAGTGCTCCTGACATTTCATAACGGTGCATTGTACCTAACTCAGCAATACGGATTGGTAATTCACGATAGCTATGGATTCCGTTTTTATAAATCATCATATGGTGAGGACAATTCATTGGACGAAGAACTAATTGTTCATTATCCATATCCATAACTGGAAACATATCTTCTTGATAATGATCCCAGTGACCGCTTGTTTTATAAAGATCTACACTTCCCATTATTGGAGTGTAAACGTGATTATAGCCTAGTCGTTCTTCTTTATCAACAATGTAACGCTCTACTACACGTCGGATTGTTGCTCCTTTTGGAAGCCATAATGGGAGTCCTTGTCCAACTTTTTGAGAGCTCATGAATAAGCTTAATTCTTTACCAATTTTACGATGGTCTCTCTCTTTAGCTTCTTCTAGGAATTTCAAATGCTGTTCAAGATCATCCTTCTTAAAGAATGCAGTGCCGTAAATACGTTGAAGCATTTTATTGTCACTATTACCGCGCCAATACGCACCAGCAATACTTAATAGCTTGAATTCTTTAATTTTCCCTGTTGATGGTACATGAACACCACGACAAAGATCAAAAAATTCACCTTGCTCATAAATCGTTACCTTTTCATCAGCAGGAATTGCATCGATTAGCTCCTGCTTATATTCATCATCAGCAAATAGTTTCTTTGCTTCATCTCGAGAAACTTCTTTACGCACAACTTCAAGATTTTCACTTATGATTTTTTTCATTTCTTTTTCGATTTTTGGTAAATCGTCAGGAGTAATAGAAACTTCCAAATCCATGTCATAGTAGAATCCATCTTCAATAACTGGACCAACACCTAGTTTTACATTTCCGTAAATGCGCCTAATCGCTTGTGCCATTAAGTGTGCAGTGCTATGACGTAGTATTTCTAAGGCATCCTTATGGTCCGGAGTAACAATTTCAATGGATCCATCAACAATAATTGGTGTTCGAAGATCAATTAATGATTCATTCACTTTCCCAGCAATCGCTTTTTTCTTTAATCCAGGACTTATAGATGCAGCAATATCTTCAGTAGTAGTCCCATTTGGAAACTCCTTTACTGCACCATCTGGAAATTTCATTTTAATCATTTCAGACATATTGATACACTCTCCTTATTTTGCTAGCCAAAATAACAGCTTCATGTGAGGATGCCTATTTGCTAAATGATACAAGGCTAATCTCTGCAGCTAGATTTTTAAAAATAAAAAAACTCCTCCCTATGGAAAGGGACGAGTTTTGTGCACGTGGTTCCACCCTAGTTTTCATACCAAAAAAAGATATGACTTTGGACATTTTTAACGGAATGGTCCGTCAACTGCTAATAATATCTTGTTCACAGCTGATGTTTAGAGGTGGTAAGTACTCATTTCGTGTTGGAAAGTTTCACCAAGTCTTCCCTCTCTGTGAACCGTAAAAGAATACTCTTTTCCTCATCATTACATTTCTTATTTAAGCGCTATTTCAAGCTTTTTCCTAATATGTACGTAATTATAGACGCTTCATTAAAGAAAATCAAGAGGTTGAGACACTTTTTCTTATACTTTATTACCTGCAATAGTAAAACTTTTTCCTTTCTTAAAATGTTCCTTCTTTAAAAGAATAACTCTTTCCTCAAAAATATTCTGAATCGTACGGATTAAACCATTATCTAATGAATCGTTGTAAAGATAAATTTTTCTTGGTGCAATAGATAGCAAAGGTGCTATCGTTACAGAATCAATATAGATGGGATGATTTGTTAATAGCCTTCTATCCATTAAATCTGTCAGCTCTTGCTTGGTGATTTCTTTAAAATTTTTATTATAGAATATACTATTTTCTTCAAACAGGATTCTAACCGTTTCCAGCTTTGGTTCACGGGTTGATAAATAATCTCTTAGCGTTTGAATAAAAACTTGATATTCCTGCTCCATTTTATATTCATCAATCGCCATTTCAGCATATTGAACCAATTTTTCAAAATAATCTTTTAATCTAAATTTTATTACAGAATCAAAGGAAATGGATTCCTGATGTTTTATTAATGGAAAAATCGCTTCCATGATCATTTCCTCTTCATTTATTTTTCCGATAATATCTGTTAATTCTTTTCTTTCCCCATTCAACATGTCAATAACAATATCGATAATATTATTTTGCTCTGATTCTTCCTTATAATAAAAATAGTCCTTTAAAATATCTTTAATCCAATCTATTCGTTTTTTCTTAATGATAAACTGAATAAATCCTACTTGAACATCTTTTAGAGGAACTGTATCTTCATCTGCAGTAATAAAATATTGTTTTTGATTTTGAAAAAAGCTTTCATGAAACCAAAACATTTGATTTCTTTTAATAAAATATTCGTGAAGCCAAATGGCATCCTCCATATTTTTAAAAATAAAATCCAAGCATATCCCCCCTTAACATGGAATTCTCCATGTTAAATATATATGGGTCGCTTGGACAATTTAGAAGTATCGTATTTGAAAATAGCAATTTTGTTACAAAATTAGTGTCTGCGATTTGGTCCATCAATTCTAATTGGAATCGATAAATATTTTATTCTTTCCATTATACGTGCTGCTTTCATTTTTTCTTCCTCACCACGTTGAGAATAAGTGAGATGATGCTTTAATGCTTCAAAGTCAAAATTCGATGAAAAAAAGGTCGGTAAATTTTCTTGCATTCTAAATTGTAAAATCGAGCCAAGAATTTCATCTCTTGTCCAGCTCGACATTACCTCTGCACCAATATCATCAAGCATTAAAATAGGTGATTTTTTTACCATTTCCATTTTTTCATTTACTGTATGATCACCCAAGGATTGCTTCATTTCTCTAAAGAACTCAGGAACGTATACGATGAGCGAGGATATTTTCTTTGTTTCTGCTAAATGATTCGCGATGGCTCCCAATAAATAGGATTTCCCTACACCAAAGCTTCCAAAAAGATATAATCCTTTCATACTCGCTCCAGGAACATATTCTCTTGCAAATTTATCTGCATATTCAAATGCCATTGCTCTTCCAGGAGTGTTCACACCAAAATCAAAATCAGCAATACTCGCTTTTAATATATCTTTTGGTACATAAATACTTTGAATAAGCTTTTCCGTTTTTTTTCTTTCATCATAGTAAACTTTCCTTTGACAGGGGCGATAAGTAATATCAATCGAATTACCTGAGACAACTAGTTCAGGCTCGTAGCCTTTCATTATATTCATACATGAATCCAAGTCAGCACAGTTTCGGCAATCCTTTGATTGAGAAATATATTCATGAAGCTTCATTAAACTATTATCTATCATCGTACTTGTAATTTCGCCCTCATGCTCTAATAAAAATTTTCGAATTTCATTATTTTTCAGTATCTCATTTTTTTCTTCTTCATATCTTTTTCTAAAATTTGTTCTCATAGATAATTTTTTTAAGGTCTCATTTATTTTCTCCATCTGGTTTCACCTCCTGTTTTTTATACTGCTGCTTAATCAATTCAAGTCTTCTTATATTTTCCGCTACCTCTTCAGAATTTCCAGACTCTATTGGTTTTTCATCTTGTTCATTAAACCATTCTGGAATTTTTTCAGTACGAATAGGCGTCTTTTTTCTTACTTTTTGTTCTTTTTTATTTTCCGCCCATTGTTGGTATTGACGATGCTCACTTTTCGCAAGGTCCATTGCTTCTTTTACCGTCTTCACCTTTTTTCTTGACCAATGGGAAGCGATTTTTTCCAAATAACTTTTTGAAAGCTTCATATCTGTTTTTAGCATAACATATTGAATTAGTACATTAATGACTCCAGGTGAAAGCTGCTGTTGAAACATAACTTCTTCAATAGCTTGTAGGTCTGTTTTTGAAGGTTCAGAACCATCAGAGATGTCTACTAAAAGCTGTCTTGGTGATATATTTTCTAAGTACGCAATTAGTTTCTCTTCCTTTGAATTTGTAGCCACTATATCTGATCGATACAATGCTGGCTGTAGACGATCAACTAACTGAGGAAGCTCATTTGAATGCTCTAATTGGTACCAATCCCTTGCACTTTTGCGAAGTAAATCAATATCTATCTCCTGTTCTGAATTAAGAGAGCCAAGCAATAAATTCTTCATATCTAATGCATGAATATTATATAAAAAAGCTAAATTTAAAATTGCTTCTTTCACTTGTTTTGTAATCGATTTTTGGGGAATAATTAATTCATTTAATCCAGCCATTAATAATTCAAAATCAAAATCGTTATTATCTATTTTAATTGTTTGAGTGGTGCTCCTAGATATAAACTGTTCATCTGTACTAACATTGCTTACCTCATTTGCCTCAAAATCATGAACATAATTTTCCCCATTATTTGTAGCAAACACATCTTGAAACGAACGAGTGATTTCTTTAAATTCCTTTTTATCGATTTTTTTATCTGTGAAAAATTGTTTCAATCGCAAAAAATGAGTACGACCTAGTTGTCGAAATAAAAAAACATTCAGCATGCCATCCGTAAAAAATTGTTCTGGAGAAAGTGGAGGAATTAGCTCATAAATAAATTTCCGATCTTCCCCACTTTGTTTGACATAGGTTTTTAAAAGACCTATTCCTTCAAGTTTTAATCTCGCTTCATATATCTCTCGTAAATTTAAAGATAAAAAATTCATTAAATGATAATGTGTCCACTCATCAGATATTAGCCGATTATTTTCGATCTCATTCCAGAGCGTTGTATATAAACTAAAACAATTCGCCCCGATAAGAGGCTGATAAAGCAACGAAATCACTTTCCGATCATATTCATGCAGAATTCCATTTAATGATACTTGATATCGATCAACCGGCTGAACCTCATTCCACATTTGATGCATGATTACACTTCCTTCAGTTCAGTCTCAAAAGAATATTATTTTCGTAAAAAACTTTAATACAAATTTTTTAATCACCTAAAAAAAAACGAAAAATCAAAGTGCCTATATCACATTTCAATAGATAGAGAAATGATGGTTTACTTTTCATCTATCTATTGAATTGGTATGCGATATCAGACACCTTAACCATAGCTTGCCTTACTTCTCTTTATTAATTAATTCTTTTAACTCTTCCAAAAAAACATTAATATCCTTAAATTGACGATAGACAGATGCAAATCTTACATAAGCAACCTCATCAACATTTGCTAACCTGTCCATTACTAGTTCCCCAATAAATTCTGAATTAACTTCAGAATATCCTAAGTTTCTTATGTGTTGCTCTATATCTAAAGAAATTTTCTCTAATTCTGCAAGCGCAACAGGCCGCTTCTCACAAGCCTTTATTAGTCCGCGTAAAATCTTATCTCTATTGAATTCTTCTCTTACTCCTTGTTTCTTTACTACAATAAGTGGAGGTTGTTCCACCTTTTCAAAAGTAGTGAATCGAAAAGAGCATAATTCACATTCTCTCCGTCTGCGTATCGAACGACCTTCATCAACAGGTCGAGAATCAATTACTCGGGTGCCATTATGTGAACATGTAGGACATTTCATTTGATCAGCTCCGTTCAAAGATCATTCTAACTTTCATAATATATAAAAGCTGCAAAAATCACAAGAAAAAAACGAGGTGTACTATAAAGATACACCTCGTTCAATTAGTTATATTTTTATTATGCATTAATTTTTGTTTGTTTTACTTGAACGGAACCCATACCACGCGGAAGTTCCATTGTTTCTCTTGTTTGTGCATTTAAATGTTCAGCTATATAATCTGCAGCAATATTAGGATCTAAATTACCACATGTGTATACGTCTATACTTGCATATCCATGCTCAGGAAAGCTGTGGATAGTTAAATGTGATTCAGAAATAATGACGACACCACTAACACCTTGTGGAGCAAATTTGTGAAAAGCAACTTCACGAATTTCTGCACCTGATTTTAATGCAGCATCTACAAATGTTTTTTCAATAAAATCCATATTGTTCAATTTTTCAAAATCGCAACCCCATAATTCAGAAATTACATGACGACCCATAGTTTCCATATGATCGTTTCCCCCTTAAACTTAATATTTTTTGCGGTAAATAAAAACATGTGCATTGAAACTTGTGTAACTACCACGGGGGAAAGTTAGTCCAAAGAGGTCCTAACCCTTTAAGTAGCTACAAATATTAAATTTTTTTAATTCACTTTTCGTAAATTTCGTGTTTTATTAGTTAGACTTAAGCTTAATTAAAGAAATGTAAACATTTACAAATAAAACACAAAGATTTATGAAATCAGTTATTAAACTTACGAAAATTAGTATACTTGGTTTAAATTCTTTTTGCAATATCCATTTATAAAATTCTCTTATTATTTCTATTAGTTATTTTAAATAATATGAACATGTAAGATTAATTTAAAAATGGTTTTAAAAATAAAAGCTTGCCAATTAGCAAGCTTATTTTTATCCGATATTTACCTTAGTTACGCTATTTAACTCTTTTGCGACATATTTTGCTAAATCAACAACACGACATGAATATCCCCATTCATTATCATACCATGCAAGAACTTTTATTTTTTTCCCTTCCATTACAATTGTAGAGAGTCCATCGATAATGGATGAATGTGAATTTGTATTAAAGTCTACTGAAACAAGTGGCTCTGTTGTAAAATCTAATATTCCGTTTAACGAACTTGTTGAAGCAGTAATAAACGCATTATTCACTTCTTCAACCGTTACTTCTTTCTTCACATCTACAACTAAATCAACTAATGATACATTTGGAGTAGGAACCCTTAAAGCCATACCATGTAATTTCCCCTTCAATTCTGGTAAAACTAAAGCTAGTGCCTTTGCAGCTCCAGTTGTTGTAGGAATAATTGATTGAGCACATGCACGGGCACGGCGTAAATCTTTATGCGGATTATCAATATTTTTTTGATCATTTGTATATGCATGGACAGTTGTCATTAACCCATTTTCAATTCCAAATTGCTCATGTAATACTTTTACTACTGGAGCCAAGCAATTTGTTGTACATGATGCATTTGAAATAATATCATGTTCATCTATATTTAATGCGCTTTCATTTACACCCATAACAATAGTGACATCTTCATTTTTCCCCGGAGCCGTTAAAATCACTTTTTTTGCTCCAGCTCGCAAATGAAGGGCTGCTTTGTCTCGAGAATTAAATTTACCAGTTGCTTCAATAACAATATCTATATTCAGCTCTTCCCATGGCAGTTCATCAGGATCCCTTTGGTTAAGTAATTGAATTCGATGTCCATTAACAATCAATGCTTCATCTGTAGAAAGAATATCTGCATCAAATTTACCGTGATTGGTATCATATTTTATTAAATGTGCTAATGTTTCTGCAGGATAACTTGCATTAATAGCGACTATTTCTAATTCCTTCTCAGTTATCGCTTTGCGAAATACCATTCGCCCAATTCGTCCAAATCCATTAATTGCTATTTTAGTTTTCATCAATGCAGCCTCCAATATTAACGTTATACTTAATCAGTAATTTTTCTAAAATTAGTATAACACATTTAATGGTTTATGTAAGTATTAATTGTTATATATTTTATAAAAATAATATAAAAACACCATTATCTATGATAATGGTGTTTTTTAGGTTATACAAATAATAAACTCTTTGACATTAAGGCTGCAGCTTCCATTTTTTAATTATGGTTTCAAGTTGATATTTTGTGTTATTCAATTCAGTATTATTATTAATAACAGCATCTGCTAATTTAACTTTTTCATCTAATGGCATTTGTGATTGAATTCTAGCTAAAGCATCTTCTTTACTCAGTTGATTCCGCTCCATCAGTCTTGCTAACTGGATTGGAGGTTCAACATAAACTAGAATGGTTCGGTCAACCATATAGGTTAACTGACTTTCAAATAATAATGGAATATCCATAATTACTGTTTGTTTGCCCCCATTAATAGCTTCATCTTTTTTCGTAAGCATATATTTTCTTACTGCGGGATGTACAATATTATTTAACAATAATCTTTTATCACGATTATGAAAAACAATCGAGCCTAGTTTTTTTCGATCTAAGCTTCTATCCTCAAGTAAAATATCCTCTCCAAAATCTTTAATAATTTGAAAATACGCATCCTCACCAATATTTACAACTTCCCTTGCAGCAATATCTGCGTCGATAATTGTATAGCCTTTTTGCTTTAGCATTTTTGATACTGTACTTTTACCGCTAGCAATGCCACCAGTTAATCCTACAATCATTGCCATCTCACTACTACCTCTCTAAAATTTTAACACTCCAATAAGTATAAGTAATATCCCTGGTAAAAATGAAATTTTTTGCATCCAATTAAGATGAGAGAACATTTTTCCTAATTTTAATCCTCCAGTTACAAACAAAAAACTCATGATTGAAACTGAAAGACTTAAGTTAATTGGTGAATAACCAAGCATTGCTGCTCCTATTCCTGCACCAAATGCATCTAAGGACAGAGCTAAACCTAACATAAATGCTTCTATTCCATTAATTGTTCCGGAGTTGTCAAAGTCTGCACTAGTTGGTTTTTTTAAAATATTGATAACAACTCCTAATGAGCGAATTTCTAAATTCAAAACAACCTTTTCATTGTTAATATTCGCTTCTTTTTCCGGTCGGAAAAATTGATATAATACCCATGCACCAATCAATATTAAAATGATTCCACCTAGACGGTTAGCCATTTCAGGCTGTAAAAACGATTGAAGTATCCTACCAAAAATACATGCTACGTATAATGAAAATCCAGAAAAAACTGCAATGATCATAACTGATCTAACACTAATTTTCATTTTTCTTAGCCCATAAGTAAATCCTGCACTAAAATTGTCTAAACTAACTGCAAAAGCTAGCATTAAGAGTGATAACTGAAAGCCCATAATAGTGCTCCTTCCTGTTCTCACATCACTAACAATAATATATGGAAGGAGCTTATCAGATGTTAAAGTTATTTTAGGCTACTTTTTTGACAAGTAGGGCAATAATGTGTCCCTCTTCCCCCTACAACCGTTTTTTCAATAAGTGTACCACACCGCCTACATTCTTCCCCATTTCTACCATAAACAAGCAATTGTAATTGGAACATTCCAATCTGCCCTTGAGAATTTACATAAGAGCGAATCGTACTTCCTCCTTTATCCACAGCTTCAGATAAAGTTTGAATAATTTCCTGATGAAGTAATACAATCTCTTGGTCTTTGAGAGATTTCGCTTTTCTCTCAGGATGAATACTCGCTCGAAACAGTGCTTCATCAACATATATATTACCTAGACCTGTAACAATGGTTTGATCTAGAAGAGCAGGTTTTATTTTTCTTTCTGTCTTTAGTAGCTTTTCTTGTAAATAGGTTTTGGTAAAAGCTTGAGAAAATGGTTCGGGTCCTAATTGTGAAAGTGGGAGATTCAAATGCTCCTCCCCTTTTAAAAATAAATGCATGGTTCCGAATTTACGGACATCCCTATAACGCAGCTCTGTACCATCAGTAAAATGAAATATCACATGTGTATGCTTGTCAAAAGGTTCCTCCTCTTTGAACAAGCCATACTTACCTTCCATTCGCAAATGGGAGATAAGTGCAAACGTATCTGTATAGATAATTAAAAATTTTCCTCTTCTATTAATATCTGTGATTTTCTCGTTTACTAAAGCATCTTTAAATTGTTCAACTTCAATAGGCTTTTTGATTATTTTTGGCCAAAAAACTGATACTTTCTTAATTTCCTTCCCTACCACAAGCTCTAGTAGCGTTCTGCGTATTGTTTCTACTTCCGGTAATTCAGGCATAAATTCCACCTCTTAAATGACAATTTGTTTTATTATTTCGCATCAAACCATGTTGGACCAAATGCATAGTCTACTTTAAGAGGAACGACTAATTCCACTGCATTTTCCATCACTTCGGGTACAATTTTCGTTAATGTTTCTATTTCATCTTTCGGAGCTTCAAAGATTAATTCATCATGAACTTGTAAAAGCAATCTTGTTTTTAAATTTTCTTTTTTTAGTCTTTCTGCCATATCAATCATCGCTTTTTTTATGATGTCAGCGGCGCTTCCTTGAATAGGTGTATTCATCGCCGTTCTTTCTGCAAAGCTTCTTATATTAAAATTTCTACTGGTAATTTCAGGAATATAACGTCTTCTTTTTAAAATCGTTGATACAAAGCCTTTTTGTTTTGCCTCTTGAACAATATCATTCATAAACTCTTTCACGCCAGGATAACTAGCAAAGTACCGTTCAATGAATTGAGCAGCTTCCTTTCTTGTAATCCCTAGATTTTGTGATAAACCATAATCACTAATCCCATAAACGATTCCAAAATTAACTGCTTTGGCTTGTCTACGCATATTATCCGTCACTTCATCTTTATCGACATGAAATACTTCCATTGCTGTTTTTGTATGAATATCCATATCATCTTTAAAGGCAGCAATTAATTTTTCATCGCCTGCAATGTGGGCTAATACACGTAATTCTACTTGTGAATAATCAGCAGAAAAAATCAACCAATCCTTTTCAGTTGGAATGAATGCCTGTCGTAATTTGCGGCCTTCCTCCAATCGAATAGGGATATTTTGAAGGTTTGGATCGACAGAGCTTAATCTTCCTGTTTGAGCAAGTACTTGATTAAACCTTGTATGGATTCTACTATTATCTGAATGTACTACCTTAAGTAGCCCTTCAATATATGTTGATTGTAATTTGCCTAATTGACGATAATGCAAAATTTCTTTAACAATTTCATGCTCTGATTCAAGCTTTTCAAGTACATCCGCAGAAGTTGAATATCCCGTTTTTGTTTTCTTCACAACGGGAAGCCCTAATTTTTCAAATAATATCGTTCCTAATTGCTTTGGTGAATTAATATTAAACATTTCACCTGCTAATGTAAATATTTTCTCTTCAATTGTTTGGAGACGACTGGTGATTTCTTCTCCCATTTTCTTAAGACGTTCAATATCCACTTTTATTCCCGTGGATTCCATTTTTGCTAATATCTTAGAAAGTGGCAATTCTAATTCAGTAAATAGCTCCAATTGATCATTATTCTTTAATTCAGATAGGCACATTTCGACTAAACTTGCTACCCCAACTGCTTTTCGTGCGATATGCTCTGCAAGATTTTCTTCTTGCTCAGGAACCTTTCTTTTTGCTCCCTTCCCATACACTTCATCATCACTTTGAATCGATGTATATCCATGACGCTTTGCGACCGAAGTAAAATCATCAACATTTTCTGACGGATTAAGTAAATAAGAAGCAATTAAAAGATCAAACTCGATTCCTTTCATATCGATTCCAAATCTTTTTAAAGAAACGATCGATCCTTTCCCATCATAGACAAATTTTTTCTTTGTTTCATCCCCTGCCCATTTTTTAAAAGCAGGGGATTTTAACGCTGTCATGGCAGGAAAATAAAACGTCCCCTTCTCATTGCATAAACTTAGTCCAATAATTTCACCAGTATGATAGTTTTCTTCTAATATTTCAATATATAGTGCTCCTTCAGATGTAAATAGATCATTTGTGATATTTTCTACTTTTTTGTATTCGAGTTTCTCTAGTTCTTTATTTTTTTCTTTAGCATCCTCAATATTAAGCTTATCAATTAATGAATTAAAACCTAATTCTTTAAACAATGAAACAAGCTTTTCATCATTAATTTTCTCATACCTCGTTTCATCCACTGAAACAGTAATAGGAGCTTCACGAGTAATAGTTGCCAGCTGTTTACTCATGATTGCTTGTTCCTTAAACTCATCTAGTTTTTCTTTCAGCTTGTTCCCGCTTACTTGTTCAATCGATCCAAGTAATGCTTCAAGATTGTGGAATTGTTTTAAAAGTTTAATTGCTGTTTTCTCCCCAATCCCAGGCACTCCAGGGATATTATCTGAAGAATCACCCATTAATCCTTTCATATCTATAATTTGCTCAGGGGATAATCCATACTTTTGCATGATATGCTCTGGTGTATATTCTTCAATTTCAGTTATCCCCTTTTTCGTTATACATACAGTTGTATGATTAGAACTTAATTGAGTTAAGTCTTTATCACCAGAAATGACTTTCACTTCATATCCGTCTTTTTCTGCTTGAAGTGAAAGTGTACCGATAATATCATCTGCTTCATAATTTTCCAGTTCATATCTTTTAATTCCATATGCATCTAGTAGCTCACGTACAAATGGAAATTGTTCAGAAAGCTCTGGTGGGGTCTTTTGTCTAGTACCTTTATAATCCTTAAAGGTTGAATGGCGAAAAGTCGTTTTTCCCGCATCAAAAGCCACTAAAATGTGGGATGGATTTTCTTCATTCAATATTTTCATTAGCATTGTTGTAAATCCGTACACTGCATTCGTATGTATACCCTTATCGTTATTTAATAGCGGCAATGCAAAAAAGGCACGATACGCAATGCTATTTCCATCTATTAAAACCAACTTCTTATTCAATAGGTTTCCCTCCCAACAAATAATCCGAAAAACACATTTATTCTTTTCTCATTTTATCATGTTCCCTTTACAAATGGAAAATGGTCAGCATATTGCTGACCATTCTAGCTTTATTTTATATTACCCACCAATAGTTTAGCATATGGTGAATTTGATGGGATTACAATAACTGTTTCATTTCCAATTGTTTTTTTGTATGATTCAAGTGTTCTAAATAAATGATAAAACTCTTTATCTTTTGAGAAGGCTTCATTATAAATTTTTGCTGCTTGCCCCTCACCTTCCGAGCGAATGACTTCTGCATCTGCCTTCGCTTTAGCAATCATTTGTTTTACTTTTTTGTCAGTTTCTGCTTCAATTCGGTTTTTTTTCGCATCACCCTTGGACAAATATTCCTGTGCCTTTGAACCACGTTCTGATATCATTCGCGTGAAAACCGACTTTTCATTTTCCTCAGGCAGATCTGTTCGCTTCGTTCGAACATCTGTTACCGTAATTCCATAATTGTCATTTGATAATAAATCATTTACCATTTGAGTGACCTTATCATTCAAGCTCCCTCTTGAAGATTTTTCATCATTTATGATTTCATCATAATTCAAGTTTCCTAATTCAGCTCGAACGACCGAATAAATAAATTCTTTGATACGTGCCTCAGCATTTACTACCGTTCTGGCATTAGCAATCATTTTTTTCGGATCGGATATTTTCCATACCGCATAATTGTCGATAATCATTCTTTTTTTATCCTTCGTGTTAATCTCAGCCTCTGAAACATCATATGTCATTTGATATTTCGGCAGTGATGATACGGTTTGAATAAATGGTAACTTATAGCCTAAACCGGGTTCACTTTTAATTTTTACTACTTCACCAAATTGACGAATGACCTTGTACTCTCCTTCTTTTACAATAAATAAATTGGATAAAATTAAACCCAGAATAATGATCAGACCGACAAAAAAAACACCAATTTTTGTATAATTTTTCCATCCGAAATCATTACTCTTCTTTTCATTCATGTTAATAATATTATCATCCTTCATTATTTTCGTCGCCCCCTTCATCATTCGTCTTCTGCTTAGGAACTTCTTTTTCTATCGGGCGAATAGGAAAATACTTCATAGTATTTCCATCATCATTCATTATGTATATTTCTGCACCTGGTAGGACTTGTTCAAGTGTTTCTAACACCAATCTTTCCTTTGTCACCTCAGGATTCTTTTTATATTCGTTATAAAGTTTATT
Organism: Heyndrickxia sporothermodurans; assembly: GCA_018333075.1. Taxonomy (GTDB): domain Bacteria; phylum Bacillota; class Bacilli; order Bacillales; family Bacillaceae_C; genus Heyndrickxia; species Heyndrickxia sporothermodurans_A. Next base: position 98,206 of record BORH01000010.1, read on the forward strand.
AAAGACTGCAACATCCCCTCGTGCAATCTCTATTCGTGATGACTTTTCACCTTTGGCTTTTGAAATAATTGCATCTTTTTCACCTTCAGCTTCATTCATTCTTTTATTTTTATACTTTTCTGCTTCATTAATTTTAGTATTCATCGTTTCTCTTGCATCTGTAACATCGGTAAAAGCTTTGCGAACATCAGCATTTGGCAGCTCTACATCTTGTAATTTGACAGCTAAAATCGAAATCCCAATGTCATATTTTTTCATTAATGTAGATAGCAATTCTTGAACGCCAGCTTCAATCTCCGATTTCCCAGATGTAAGTGCATCATCAATTTTGGAATTTCCAATAATACTACGTAATGAAGATGAAGTCGCATTATATAAAATATCCTTTGGTTTAGACGAATGAAATAAATATTTTTCTGGATTTGTTATTTTCCATTGAACAACTAGATCAGCAAGCAGTATATTTTCATCACCTGTAATCATTTTTGTTTCATCAGGAACATCCTTCATATTTCCTTTATATCCAAACTGAAGACTAAATGTTTCCTTAGAGAGTGTCTCCACCGATTGTATCGGCCAGGGCAGCTTAAAATGCAGGCCGGGCTCTTGAACTGCTTCGTCTGCCTTACCAAATGTCATGATCACCGCTTGTTCTGATTCATCTACTGTATACCACGAAGTGACTAACACAATAGCTAACAGAATGACTGCAATTATCATACCTGTAATTGTATAAATTCTTTTAATGCTCATACCAACCTTCCCTTCCCTCTCGATGCTTTACTAGTATGTACGGACTCGACAATGGAAAGGTTCCAAAAATAATTAAGTAATTGAGAATATTAAAAGAAAAAGCACAATAGTATAAAATACTATCGTACTTTTTTGTCAACATATTAATTAATATTAAAAAAATTACTTTTTATCTATATCGTATTTTTTAAAAATTATCTAATACATTTTCATTTAATGTTTTAATTTTTTGTGGAGGATGAACCGTTAAGACACCACTTATAACAGGCTCATCTGACTCATTTGTTGCTAGCACATATATATCTACCGTATGCTTCATAGTATTTACTTCTTTGACTTCAAACAAAAATTGGATAGAAGCGTAATGATAAACCGGTCTAGAAAACTCTAGATGCTGTGAAACTATATGCGATCCCGGACCTGGTAAATATTTTGAGATTGCTGATGAAATAATACCCGTTAACATAATCGTTGGTACAATTGGTTTACCATATAGTGTTTGTGTTGCATAATCATGTTGTATATATAAAGGATTTGCATCATCAGTTAAACCTAAATACAAAAGCAAATCCTTATCTTCAATTTTTTCTGTTAAAGTTAGTTTTTCCCCCACTTTGATTTCTTCAATACCTCTTCCAAGTTTTCTTTTTTTACCTAAAAGCATTGACAACATCCCCTTTGTTAGAAAACGCTTACATAATCAAACTTTTAAAAATTTCGGCTGATATTTTTATCATACCAAACCACTATTTTTTAGTACAACTAAAAAAGGAGCCTTCCAATAATACGAAAGCTCCTAAAAGCATTAGGCTAAAACATCCATTACATTACGAACAGATTCAGCAGATTTATCTAATGCTGCTTTTTCATTAGCTGTAAGTTCTAATTCAATAATTTTTTCAATTCCATTTGCCCCTAGAATCGTTGGTACACCAAGATAAATTCCTTCATAACCATACTCTCCTTCTAAATAAGCAATGGAAGGAAGGACACGACGCTGATCTTTCACAAGTGCTTCTACCATCTCAACCAATGATGCTGCTGGAGCATAATAAGCACTACCATTTCCTAAAAGGTTAACGATTTCACCGCCGCCTTTACGAGTTCGTTCAACAATTTGATCTAATCGATCTTTTGGGATTAATGTTTCTAATGGAATTCCACCAGCATATGAATAACGTACTAAAGGTACCATGTCATCCCCATGACCACCTAAAACGAAGCCGGTTACATCTTTAACTGACAGATTTAATTCTTGTGCAATAAACGTACGGAAACGTGCAGTATCAAGTACTCCAGATTGACCAATTACACGGTTTTTAGGGAATCCAGATTCTTGGAATACTGTATATGTCATTGCATCCACAGGGTTTGTTAAGACAATGATGTAGCAGTTTGGTGAGTATTTAACGATTTCTTTTGTAACACTTTTCATTACTTTTTGGTTCGTTTGAACCAAATCATCACGACTCATTCCTGGTTTCCGTGCAATACCAGCAGTGATTACTACAACATCGGAATCCTTTGTATCTTCATAATTAGAAGTTCCGATAATATTTGCATCAAATCCTTGAACTGGACCTGCTTCTAACATGTCAAGCGCTTTCCCTTTTGTTGGGTTTTCAGCTTGTGGAATGTCAACTAAAACAACATCTCCTAGTTCTTTTTGAGCTAATAAGAAAGCTGTAGTAGCTCCAGTGAAACCTGCACCAATAACTGAAATTTTCTTTCTTTGCATTGTCATTTTAATGTCCCCTTCACTATTATTATAGAAAATGCCGACTATCGAGATATACACCCTACCGCCGGCAATTTTCTTGTCACCTGTTATCAGGCAAATATAATAATTAATTACATATTTTTGATCAATTCAGATCCAAATTCGGAACATTTTACTTCTGTAGCTCCATCCATTAGACGAGCAAAATCATAAGTTACAACTTTAGAAGCGATGGTTTTTTCCATAGACTTCGTAATTAAGTTTGCAGCTTCATTCCAACCTAAGTGTTCAAGTAAAAGAACACCAGAAAGAATAACAGAAGATGGATTTACCTTATCAAGACCAGCATATTTAGGAGCTGTACCATGAGTAGCTTCAAAAATTGCATGTCCTGTTTCGTAGTTAATATTCGCTCCAGGAGCTATACCAATACCACCTACTTGTGCAGCCAATGCATCAGAAATATAGTCACCATTTAAGTTCATTGTTGCGACAACATCAAATTCACGTGGACGAGTTAAAATTTGTTGTAAGAAGATATCTGCAATAGAATCTTTTACAATGATTTTACCAGCAGCTTCTGCATCAGCTTGCGCTTTATTTGCTGCTTCTGCTCCTTGTTCCTCTTTAATTTTGTCATATTGTGCCCATGTAAATACTTTATCGCCAAATTCTTTTTCAGCTAATTCGTAACCCCAATTTTTAAACGCACCTTCTGTAAACTTCATAATATTACCTTTATGTACAAGTGTTACAGATTTACGTCCTTCTTTAATTGCATAGTTAATAGCTGCACGAACTAGACGCTCAGTACCTTCTTTAGAAACTGGTTTTATACCAATACCAGATGTTTCAGGGAAACGAATTTTCTTTACGCCCATTTCATTTTGAAGGAAGTTAATGATTTTTTTCACATCATCTGAACCTTCTTGATATTCGATACCTGCATAAATATCTTCTGTATTTTCACGGAAAATAACCATATCTGTATCCTCAGGACGTTTAACTGGAGAAGGTACACCTTCAAAATAACGTACTGGACGTAAGCAAACAAAAAGATCTAGTTCTTGACGTAGTGCTACGTTTAAAGAACGAATTCCTCCACCTACTGGTGTAGTTAATGGACCTTTAATTGCAATTAAATATTCGCGAATTACATCTAATGTTTCAGAAGGAAGCCATTCGCCAGTTTTATTAAATGCTTTTTCCCCAGCATATACTTCTTTCCATTCAATTTTTCGTTCACCTTTGTATGCTTTTTCAACAGCTGCATCCAATACTCTTTGAGAAGATGCCCAAATATCAGGACCTGTACCGTCACCTTCAATAAATGGGATAATTGGGTTATTAGGAGTTTTTAAAACTCCATTTTCTACAGTAATTTTTTCACCTTGTGACATTTCTTTCCCTCCAATTCAGTATCAAAGGTTAGAAGACTTGTCTTCTAACCTACAGACTACATTCTACATTATTTATTAGACCAATTTTTTATGATTTTGTAAATAACTTAACTTATCGGTTTTCAATTTGAATATAAGTTTGCATTCCCGGTCCTGTGTATTCAGCACGAGGACGAATTAAACGGTTATTAGAATATTGCTCAAGAATATGTGCTAACCATCCAGAAACACGACTCACAGCAAAGATTGGAGTAAATAAGTCATGATCAATTCCTAAGCTGTGATATACAGATGCTGAATAAAAATCAACATTTGGTGGTAAAGCCTTTTCAGAAGTAACAATTTCTTCTATTTTTGTAGACATATCATAATATTCAGGTTCACCTGTTAGCTTAGTTAATTTCTCAGACATAGCTTTTAAATGTTTTGCACGTGGATCACCTTTACGATATACACGATGACCAAATCCCATAATTTTCACTTTATTTGCCAGCTTATCATGAATATATGCATCAACATTTTCAACAGATCCAATTTCGCTTAACATTTTCATTACTTGCTCATTAGCACCACCGTGAAGAGGGCCTTTAAGTGCACCAATTGCAGCTGTTACACCAGAATATACATCTGATAATGTAGCTACGCAAACACGCGCAGTGAAAGTAGATGCATTAAGTTCATGGTCAGCATGTAAAACAAGTGCTTTATTAAATGCTTCAACAGCAATTGCTTCCGGCTCTTTACCAGTTAGCATATAAAGGAAGTTTGCAGCAAAACCTAAATCCTTGCGTGGCGCAATAGGCTCAAGACCTTTACGTACACGTGCAAAAGAAGCTACAATGGCAGGCATTTTAGCTTGTAGTCGAATAGCTTTACGATAGTTAGCAGCATCATCCATCACATCTGCTTCATCATCATAAAGTCCAAGAGCTGAAACAGCTGTACGTAAAGCTCCCATTGGATGAACTTTATTGATTGGGTACGTTTTAAAACTATCCAATACTTCTTTAGGAAGTTCCATATTGTCAGCCAATTGTTGTTTCAATTCAGCTAATTCCGCTTTATTAGGTAATTTTAGGTGCCATAATAAGTAAATTACTTCCTCAAAGCTAGCATTTTCTGCTAAATCATCGATATTATAACCTACATATGTAAGAGTATCATCGATAATTGAGCTTATTGAGGAGGTAGTTGCAACAATACCTTCTAAACCTTTTGTTGCTGTCATATACATCTCTCCTTTTGATTAGTCATACTTTTATCCTGAGCAAGTAGCTGCTGTGATATAAAAAGTTTCAAATAAATGTTTACCGAATAGCATTCGGCAAATAAGCATTTGCCCATTATGTAAAACAAATGCAAGCGGTCACATCCCCTATTATAATATAATTTAAAAACTTGTCCATTTTAGGAGACTAAATTATTCGCTCACATTTTTTATTATAACAAAAATATAACAATGTGTATATTTTTCTACAATTTTTGATACATTTTGCCGTACATTTTTTTATTTTCAAATAACTTTACGTTTTTACTTAAGCTATACAATTTATTTTCAAAAAATCCATTTTCACAAAAGTAACTATAAATGCATTTTTTTATTATTGATAATCAAACATATTCTTATAACATTTTTGTTTATAACTAACTTTATCATTCCTTAAAACATGTGGTAAATTGTCCCTTTTAAATTATTTTAATATAATAACAAAACAAATCATACTTGATGCATTTGGAAAAAATGACAAATATATAAAAATAATTCTCTGTTTAGTATTTCAAATCAATCATACGTGAATTTAAATAATCCCCTCAATTAATGAGGACAATTATAGTAAAAAGTCTAGAAATTCATCTTTTTTTTACCATTACCAACATGTAAAATAAGATTAATATAAGGATAGGAGGGAAAGTAGTGAATCCCGAGTATATCTATCGAACGATTAGATTTTTTATTGTTTTGGGGATAATAATAGGAGCTGCGATTGTCGTGTATTTTGTTTCCAAAGTAACTTACCCTTTTTTAATTGCTATTGCAATCGCTTTTCTCATTAATCCTTTAGTTAACTTTCTCGAAAATAAAACCAGATTTCCTCGAGCACTTGCTGTTATTGTATCTTTAGTATTAATAATCGGTGTCTTTATCGGATTAATTACTTTATTAATTGCTGAAATTGTTTCAGGTACAAATTATTTAGCCGATGTGGTTCCAAAACATATTAACACACTAGTTAAATACTTAGAGGATTTCATCGCTGGACAGGTTATTCCATTATATAATCAAGCAGCAAGCTTATTTAAAAGTCTTGATGTTGGACAACAAGACACAATTTTACAGAACATACAAACAGCAGGTCAAAAAATTGCAACGAGTGCAGGAAGTTTTCTTCAAAACTTTTTCCTTAAGCTACCAGCATTAGTATCCTGGATACCGAATGCTGCTACTGTCCTAGTATTTGCTATGCTTGCGACATTCTTTATAAGTAAGGATTGGTATCGTCTCTCAGGGATAGGAAATAAATTTATACCAGAGAAAGCCATGAAGAGCGGTAGAACTGTACTAACGGATTTAAAGAAAGCGTTATTTGGCTTTATTCGGGCACAGCTTACTTTAATTTCTATCACACTAGTCATCGTGTTAATTGGACTTCTTATTTTAAGAGTGGATTACGCTATTACGATCGCATTAGTAACTGGAATTGTTGATATCCTACCTTATTTAGGGACTGGTGTTGTCTTCATTCCATGGATTATTTATTCAGCTATTTCTGGTGATGTAGCACTTGCAATTGGCTTAGGTGTTCTTTACACAGTTGTTGTCGTTCAAAGACAAATTATGGAGCCAAAAATTTTGTCTTCAAGTATTGGTCTAAATCCACTTGCTACCCTTATTGCATTATTTGTTGGATTTAAATTAGTTGGTTTCCTTGGGTTAATTTTAGGGCCTGTTACACTTGTTATTATTACAACATTAAACAATGCCAATGTATTTCAAGATATCTGGAATTTTATTATCGGAAAACCGAATAACCAAATCGATTAAAATAAATAATGACGAGAAAACTATCATTTCTCGTCATTTTTATTCTTAGTTTTTTCTAAAATAAATATATCTTCTTCCGTTAAACCATTTGAATAACCCCTTTATTAATACAGGCTTAATCAAAAGTCTTGTTGGTGGAAAAAGCAGAAACAATCCAATAACATCAGACAAAAAACCAGGTATTATGAGGAAGAATCCACCTAGAAAAATACAGACACCATCCAATAGCTCCTTTCCAGGTGGATATCCCCTTCTAAATAAGTCACCAGCTTTTCTCATTGTTTTCATTCCTTGATTCTTAGCAAAATAAACACCGAGAACACTTGTTAAAATGATGAGAAAAATAGTTGAAAAAACGCCAATTGTATGGCTGGACAATAAAAATATATAAATCTCAACTACTGGAAATATAATGAAAAGTAACAGTATATACTTCATAAGAACATCCCCTATTAACTTAGGCTAACGTTCAAAAAGATTCATCATTAAAGTACACTTGTATGTCCGTTGTAAATGACCCCTCTTACAGGATCTACAGAAATTTCTTGGCCTTCAGTAAATAAACTAGTGGCATTATTCACTCCAACAATCACTGGAATTCCTAGGTTTATACCTAATACAGCAGCATCACTTGTTAATCCACCCTCTTCAGTGATTAAAGCACTGCATTTTTTTAGTACTGGAACCATTTCTTTATCAATACCATCAGTAACGAGAATAGATCCTTCCACTGCTTTTGATTCAGCTTCTTTAGCATTTTTGGCAATTATCACTTTACCATATCCTGATTTTCTGCCTATTCCTTGTCCTTTAGCAACAATATCTCCTACAACATGTACCTTCATCAAATTCGTAGTTCCAGACTCTCCAACAGGTACTCCTGCCGTAATAACTACTAAATCACCATGCTTTACAATATCCGTATTTAAACCTTCTTGTACTGCTAGCTCTAACATTTCGTCCGTTGTTTGAACTTTTTGTCCCAACCTAGGATATACTCCCCATACTAATGCAAGGCTCAAATGAACTTTATCGTTTGAAGCAACTGCAATAATTGGAGCTTTAGGACGATACTTAGCTATCATTCGTGCTGTATGGCCACTTTCAGTTGGTGTAATAATTGCATTTACATCCAAATTAATGGCAGTATGGGCAACGGATTGGCAAATGGCATCTGTCATTTTATGGTCACTTTTTTTGCTTCGATCAGCTAAAATCGCACTATGATCAAGCGCCTTCTCAGCTTGAATGGCAATTTTATACATGGTTTGTACAGCTTCCGCAGGATAACTTCCAGCGGCAGTTTCACCTGAAAGCATGATTGCATCTGTTCCATCGAAAATTGCGTTAGCCACATCACTTGCTTCAGCTCTTGTTGGTCTCGGATTTCTTTGCATGGAGTCCAGCATTTGTGTAGCAGTAATGACAGGCTTTCCTAATTCATTACATTTTTTTATCAGATTTTTTTGTACGAGAGGTACAGCTTCTGTTGGAATTTCAACACCTAAATCACCACGTGCCACCATAAGTCCATCAGACACTGCTAATATTTCATCAATATTATCTACACCTTCTTGATTTTCAATCTTAGGGATAATTTGAATGTGTAATGCATCATTTTCTTCTAATAGCTGTTTAATTTCCAACACATCGGTAGAACGTCTTACAAAAGAGGCTGCGATAAAATTAACCCCCTGTTTAATACCAAATAGGATATCATCTGCGTCCTTTTTTGTAATTCCAGGTAAGTTTACTGACACTCCTGGTACATTCACACCTTTTTTATTTTTTAATACACCGCTATTCAAAATTTTTGTGTGTATTTCTTTTTTCTCTTTATCAATAGATATAACTTCTAGTTCAATTAAACCATCATCTAATAAGATTTTTGACCCCTTCGATACATCATTTATTAATCCTTCATATGTAATGGAGAATTTCTCAGTTGTACCGAGAACTTCTTCCATTGATATGGTAATTTCATTACCTTCTCGAAGTTCAATCGCTCCGTCTACCATATCATTCGTACGAATTTCCGGTCCTTTTGTATCAAGTAAAATTGCAACTGTTTTATTCGTATTTTTTGCAGCAGTTCGAATGTTATTTATCCTTGCTTCATGCTCCTCATGACTACCATGTGAGAAATTTAATCGGGCAACATCCATACCTGATTTCATTAACTTTTCTAGCATTTCTATACTTTCACTTGCAGGTCCAATAGTACAAACGATTTTCGTTTTTTTCATTTTATATACTCCTTCTCTTGATCTTAAACTATATTGATAATTCTTTAGATAATTGATACATATCTATATTTACTTTATGAGGCGTTCCTAGAATTTCAACAATATCATAATCAACAAGTTGATTATTTTGAATTCCGACAGCTCTTCCACCTTTACCTTCAATTAACAACTCAACTGCCTTCGCTCCAAGACGACTAGCTAATACACGATCACTTGCAGTAGGTGACCCGCCACGTTGAATATGTCCAAGTACTGAAACCCTAGTATCATAATTTGTAGCTTCCTTTAACTCTTTTGCAAATTCATTGCCGCTTTTAACTCCCTCTGCAACAATAATAATACTATGTTTTTTTCCACGGTCATTCCCACTTCTTAAGCGATCAGCAATTTCGTTCATATCATAATTTTCTTCTGGAATTAAGATTGTTTCAGCTCCTCCTGCTAAACCAGACCATAAAGCAATATCCCCTGCATCTCTTCCCATTACTTCAATAATAAAAGTTCTCTCATGAGACGATGCTGTATCACGTATTTTATCAATTGCATCTAGAACTGTGTTTAATGCTGTATCAAACCCAATCGTAAAGTCAGTCCCAGGAATATCATTATCAATAGTGCCAGGAACACCCACACATGGAAATCCTTGCATCGTTAATGCTTTTGCACCTTGGTATGATCCATCTCCACCAATAACAACTAATGCCTCAATTTGATGTTTTTTTAATTGCTCAATACCTTTTTGCTGTCCTTCTCTCGTTTTAAACTCTTCACATCTAGCGGAGTGAAGCATTGTTCCGCCCCTATGGATGATATCCCCTACCGATCCCACTTCTAGCTTTTCTATTTTTCCATTTATAAGACCATTATATCCATTGTAAATGCCATATACTTCTATACCATGGTAAATTGCTTTACGTACTACCGCACGTATTGCAGCATTCATTCCTGGTGCGTCTCCACCACTTGTTAAAATACCAATACGTTTCATTCATGTCACCTCAAAGTTTTCTTCAATTGAAAAAAGTAATTTATAAAATCTAAGACAAAAAAATACTTACTATTATTTATTTCTAAAATACCATTTTATGAACTTGTTCACAAACAATAAATACACAATCTAAAAATAGTCTTAATTTTAACGAATATTGCAGCTATTAACATTTTTATATTAAAATATCCTCTAAAAAACATGAAGCAATCGGATTAACCGATTGCTTATGAAAAAGAAACTTATTTAATCTCTGCAAAATCCTTTAATTCGATAAATTCACCGATTTCTCGATACTTGTTATATCGTTGCTCAATAAGCTCTTCACTAGACATATTCAATAATTCTTTCAATGATTTTTCCAAAACTTTATCAATATTTTCAGCTTGAGATGTTATATCTCTATGTGCTCCACCTTTAATTTCAGGAATTAACTCCTCAATTACACCTAATTTCTTTAAATCTGGTGCGGTAATCTTCATAATATCCGCAGCTCGTTTTGCTTGTGAAGGATCTTTCCAAAGAATGTTAGCCGCTGATTCTGGAGCAATTACAGAAAACCATGAATTCTCTAGAACATGAATATGGTTTCCAACACCAATTCCTAGCGCTCCTCCACTTGCACCTTCGCCAATAACAATACAAATCACTGGAACCTTTAATCCAGCCATTTCAAACAAATTGCGGGCGATGGATTCAGAAATACCTCTTTCTTCCGCAGCTTTCCCAGGAAATGCACCTTTAGTATCAATAAAAGTAATAATCGGACGATTAAATTTATCTGCCTGCTTCATTAATCTCAACGCTTTACGGTAGCCTTCAGGATGAGGCATCCCAAAATTCCTGCGAATATTTTCTTTCGTATCTTTACCATGTTGCTGACCAATAACTGTTACTGGCAATCCCTTATATTTTGCAATCCCACCAACAATAGCTTCATCATCACCAAAATAACGGTCTCCATGCATCTCAAGAAAATCTGTAAATAATAATGGTATATAATCTAATGTTGTTGGTCTACTTGGATGCCTAGCTATTTGCATCCTATCCCATGGTTTCATATTCTCATAAATATCCGCTTCTAGCTTTTCAAGCCTAGATTCAAGTTTTTCAATCTCCGCGGTTAAATCTACATCTGAATTTCTTGTAAACTCCTTTAACTCGGCGATTTTTTTTTGAAGCTCATGCAATGGTTTTTCAAATTCTAGTTCATTCACCATGGTAGTTCACCTACTTGCTCATGAATTTCAAGTACAGTAGTTATTCGATCCTTTAATTCTAAACGATTAATAACTGCATCTAACTGTCCATGTTTTAATAAAAACTCTGCTGTTTGAAAGTCTTCTGGCAGCTCTTCACGAACTGTTTGCTCAATAATTCTTCGACCAGCAAAGCCAATTAATGCGCCTGGTTCAGCAAAATTATAATCTCCTAAAGAGGCAAAACTAGCAGATACACCACCAGTAGTCGGATGAGTCATAACAACAATGGTTAAGCCCCCATTATCACTAAAACGTTTTAATGCAGCACTTGTTTTAGCCATTTGCATTAATGACAGGATCGCTTCCTGCATTCTAGCTCCTCCAGAAGCAGTAAATATAATGAATGGAACTTTACGTTTATCTGCCTCTTCAATTGCTCTCGTTATTTTCTCACCAACTACAGAGCCCATACTCCCCATTCGAAAAGTTGAATCCATAATCGTAATAATCACTTCATGGTTATTTACTTTCCCGCTTCCAGTTAATACAGCTTCTGTCATATTTGTCTTTTGTTGATCTTTTTTTATTTTCTCCAGATAATCAGGGAAGTTTAGTGGATTCTTTGATTGTAAATTTCGATCTAATTCCTTAAAAGTCCCTCCATCAATGAAGCTTTCCACTCTCTCATATGCATTCATTTGATGATGGTACCCACAATGAATACATACTTTCAAGTTTTTTTGTAACTCTTTTGAATATAAAATTTTACGGCAGTTAGGACATTTTGACATAATTCCTTCGGGTACATCATGCTTTGCAGCTTCCGATGGAATTGTTGCATACTTTTTCTTTTTTGGTTTTGTAAAGAAATCTTTCAGCAAGAGTTAATCCTCCTTTAAAAGCTGATACCAGAAAAATTTCGGAGCATAATTTCACTCCTAATACGTAAATTTAATTTTCTCATAGGTAATCACGTGTTTTTTCATCAGTTTGATATTATATGCCATCAACTAGTTTATTGCATGAGTAATACATGCAATAAATATCAAAAGCTTAACTAATTGGCATTCTTGTCCTACATATAATAAAGGAAAATGAACAATTATTTTGCTGTAATTTGTCGTTCATCCCTTAATTAATTTTTAAGTTTATTATAATAATGTAATGATAATTCCAAGTCTTTAGCTACTATAGCATTTATTAAATCAATATACGAATGAATATCTTTAATCTCACAAGATACATTTAATTGTGAGGCATATTCTTTTAATAGCAGCCAAATTTTAAGAAGGAGACGAATATTTGGAAGACGAACAATTTCGAAAAAGAAATCATCCTCTACCAAAAAATCTCCTTGTTCAAGCTTTATTTTTAATGATAACACTGAATCGATATCTAAATGATCTATGATCAGCCTTATTGCATCTTTTTCTATTAAGGTTTTAATAATAGGAACATCTTTTTTTACTTTATCATCTTGTAATATAAATGTACTTAATAATTCCACTAAGTGATGCTCTGTAAAATCCCGAAGAAAAGTTCCTTCACCTCGACGAGTTTCTATTAAACCTAGTAACTCTAGTGCTCTTAATCCTTCTCTTACAGAAGAGCGTCCTACTTTTAAACGCTCCGATAATTCACGCTCAGAAGGCAGCTTATCACCTTGCACCAATCCATCATCTTTAATCATTTGACGAATTTGGTTAACAATTTCAAGATAAGCTTTCGAATTGCTCGTTTTTTTGTTCACAGAACAAATCACTCACCTTTTCCAATAATAGCAAGCCTCTTTGTTCTTTCTCTAACTTCTTCTGGATCTACTTTCAATCTTGCAACTCCTGTTTCCATAGCTGATTTTGCTACTGCAGCTGCTACTGTAGGTGCAACACGTGGGTCGAACGGTCTTGGAATGACATAGTCTGCATTAAGCTCATTTTCATCTATAAGTTCAGCAATTGCTTTAACAGCAGCTATTTTCATTTGTTCATTGATATGAGTTGCTCGTACATCTAGCGCTCCACGGAAAATTCCCGGAAATGCTAAAACATTATTTACTTGATTCGGAAAATCAGATCTTCCGGTACCAATTACTTTTGCACCAGCTTGTTTTGCTTCTTCAGGCATAATTTCTGGATCTGGATTTGCCATTGCAAAAATTATAGAATCTTTATTCATTGATTCTACCATTTCTTTGGATAAAGCGCCTGCCACTGAAACACCAATGAACACATCTGCTCCTTGGATTACATCAGCTAGATTTCCTTCTCTATGTTCACGATTCGTGTATTTGGCCACTTCAGACTTAATCTGATTCATTCCATATGAGCGACCTTCAAAAATAGCACCTTTAGAATCACACATAATAATATCACGAACCCCATAATGATAAAGAAGACGAATAATTGCAATTCCCGCTGCACCTGCACCACTTGCAACCACTTTAATTTCAGACATTTTCTTTCCAACTAGTTTTAAAGCATTCACTAAACCAGCAACAGTAACAATAGCTGTACCATGTTGGTCATCATGAAAAACTGGAATATTGGTTTCTTTTTTCAGTCTTTCTTCTACAACGAAGCAATTCGGTGCGGCAATGTCTTCAAGATTTATGCCGCCAAATGTAGGCTCTAGTAATTTAACTGTTTCAACAATTTTATCAACATCAGTAGTATTCAAGCATATTGGAAATGCATCGACTCCTGCAAAGCTTTTAAAGAGAACAGCCTTTCCTTCCATAACTGGTAATGCCGCTTCTGGTCCAATATTACCTAATCCTAAAACAGCAGTACCATCAGTAACAACTGCTACCATATTTCCTTTCATTGTATACTCATACACTGTTTCAGGTTTATCATAAATCATTTTACATGGCTCAGCTACACCCGGGGAATATGCTAAGCTCAAATCTTTAGCATTTTTTACGACAACTTTTGATTTAGATTCTAGTTTTCCTTTGTTTATACGATGCATATGTAGTGCTTCTTCTCGTAAAGTCAAACTTTTTCCACTCCTTTATTCAAACAAACCTATACTACCAAATTATTTTTAGGTGGTCTGACCACATTGGTCTATAAAATAATATAACATATTTCCCTTTTTAGTGAAAAATAATATTATGAGCTGATCATAAAATCAATTCCTATTGCAATTTCGTCTACTTTCATAAGCCTTACAAGAGATTAAAATGTAAGCTTAATATAAAATAACATTTTCTTCACCTAAATACCTTTTTAATTCATTTAAACAATCTACTGTTGGTTCTATCCAATCGTTTTTAGAAAGCTGAATCGTTTGTTCTGTATCTTCATAGAAGATTACCACAGGCATCCTCCCTTTGTGCGAACTCAAAATTCTCATTATCGAGTGCAGACCCTCATTTGAATGAAGATGACTAGGAATTCTAAGAAATAATTTTTTTTCCTTTTGCTTCAAAGTTTCTGCATCAATCATTTTTTGAATGATAAACTGTATTTTTCCATTTCTTTCTTCAGTATTGCCTTCCAATAAAGCAATTTTTCCCTGTTGACAAAGCTGTCTATATTGTCGATAGCTTTGTGGAAATACAACCGCATCAATTTCTCCTGTAGAATCGCTAATTTTTAAGAAACACATCGTTTCTCCCTTTTTCGTTCGAATTGATTTTACTTCATTAATGTATCCCCCTATTTTTACATGCCTTAGTTTTTGATGAATAGTTCCGATTGTATCATTGGTATATTGATCAAATACATTTTTATAAAGTCGAACTGGATGATCAGATAAATAAATACCGAGCACTTGCTTTTCATAAGAAAGTTTATCCATTATACTCATCTCTTCAACTTCTACATATTTGGGTTTTAGCTGAAACAAATCTTCCTCAGCAAAAAAATCTCCCTCATTCTCATTGGGACTTACCAGTTCAGCATGTTGGTTTGCTACATCAATACTTGCTAAAAGAGTACATCGATCAACCATAAACTCATCAAACGCACCAGATAGAACGAGAGATTCAATTGTTTTACGATTAATAGATGTATGCAATGTTCGAATACAAAAATCAAATAAATCACTAAAGGGCTTTGATGTTCTAGCTTCCATAATTTCCTTTAAAGCGGTTCCTCCTATTCCTTTTATAGCAGCCAAACTAAAACGAATCCCTCCATCTTCAGCTTTAAAATAATAATGGCTTTTGTTTATTGACGGTGGAAGAATATGTATATCCATTTGTGCAGCTTCACGAATATACTGAGATATTTTATCTTCATTTCCAATTGCAGACGTTAGCAAGGATGCCATGAAGCTAATAGGAAAATGTGCTTTTAAATAAGCTAATTGATAAGAGATAAAGCTATATGCTACCGCATGACTTCGATTAAACCCATAATTTGCAAATCGTACAATTAAGTCATATATTTCATTGGCTGTCTTTATATCGTAGCCTTTTTTTGTTGCCCCTGATACAAAATGAATTCTTTCTTGATCTAGTACATCTTTATTCTTTTTACTTACTGCCCTTCTAAGCAAATCTGCTTCTCCTAGTGAAAAACCTGCCATACGTGAGGCAATTTGCATTATTTGTTCCTGATAAACAATAACTCCATATGTTTTATTTAAAATCGGTTCTAAATCTGAATGTGGATAAATGATTTGCTCTTTACCATGTTTTCGGTCTATATATAATGGAATGTTCTCCATGGGGCCTGGTCGATATAAAGCATTTACTGCAACTATATCCTCAAATTCAGTTGGCTTTAGTCTCTTTAACACATTTCGCATTCCATCAGATTCTAATTGAAAAATTCCAGTTGTATTTCCTTTGCTTAATAACTGGTAAGTCATTCCGTCATTTAATGGTATCTGTTTTATATCAATATTTTTCTTTAAGCCTTTTCGGATACTTGATACTATTCTTTCGAGCAAAGATAAGTTACGAAGCCCCAGAAAATCCATTTTTAACAATCCAACTTCTTCTAAAACATTCATAGGATACTGGGTTAAATAACTACCTGTATGACCTTCTTGAATCGGAATTAGATTGACAAGTGGTTCCTGACTAATAACAACACCAGCAGCGTGTGTCGACGCATGCCTAGGAATTCCTTCAATTTTTAATGCAATTTGAAATAATTTTTGATGAAGGGAGGACTCCTGAATAATTTCCCTTAGCTTTTCAGATTCCTCATAGGCTTGTTTCAAAGTAATTCCCAGCTTGCTAGGCACTGCCCTTGAAAGGCGTTCTAAATCCTTTGATGACAGCCCAAAAACTCTTGCCACATCCCTTAATGCAGCCTTAGCAGCAAAAGTTCCAAAAGTAATGATTTGTGCAACATGAAGCATTCCGTATTTTTTTGTAACATATTGAATCACCTCATCACGACGATGATCAGGAAAATCAATATCAATATCTGGCATTGATATTCTTTCTGGATTCAAAAATCTTTCAAAGAGTAAATCGTGTTTTATTGGATCAACATCTGTAATCTGCAATACATATGCTACAAGTGATCCAGCGGCTGATCCTCGTCCAGGTCCAGTCAAAATACCAGAGGATCTTGCAAACTTCATAAAGTCCCAAACAATAAGAAAATAATCACTAAACTTCATCCGCTGAATAATCTCGATTTCATAGGATAATCGGTCCATATAAATGGTTGTTGGATTGGCAACTCTTTCCTTTAAACCTGCCTTGCAAAGTTTCATTAATGCATCATCCGAAGATTCGTCATTTGGTAAAGAAAACTTTGGTAACAGTTCACGTCCAAATTCAATTTGTAAATTACATGCTTCTGCAACAAGAACCGTATTTTCAAGTGCATCAACATATTCCGAAAAAGCGCTTAACATACTATCCGGATCTTTTAAATAATATTCATCCGTTTTAAGTAAAGGAATATGATCTTCGTTTAGCTTTTCATTTTCACGTATAGCAACTAAGCACTCATAGCTAGCGGCATCTTCCTTTTCCAAATAACGTACATCATTTGTGACAATTAATTTAAATTCATGAGCAGTTGCCATTTGAATGATTTTTTTCAATATTTTCTTTTCTTCAGTAACAAAATGATTCTGCAACGAAAGGAAAAAGGAATCTTTTTCGAAGATATTCCTAAAAAGATGCGCCACTTTTTCTGCCTCTTCATCTTCATCTTGTAAAAGAAGCTGTTCAATTTCTCCTTCCATTCCTGGAGAATACCCAATTAACCCTTGATGATAGCCCCTTAACCATTTCAACGGAATTCCTTGCTGAGATTTTGTTTGAACTGTACTTGAAAGCTTTAATAAATTTTTATATCCATTTTCATTTTTTGCAAGTAAAACAAGAGGAAAAGACCGTTCTGGATTTACCTCACTTTTGACATCAATCGTTAGACCAATAATCGGTTTTATCTGATTTTTTATACATTCTTTATAAAATGGAATAGCTCCATACATAACATTCCGGTCTGTAATGGCTATTGTATGATAGTTCAGCTTCTTAGCTTTTTCAACCAGCTTATGTATAGAGATCGTGCTTGATAATAAACTATAGGCTGTTGATATTTGTAAATGAACAAAAGACAAAATCACTCCCACCTTCTAAGTACATCTTTATACATATTATATGACTTGATAGTAAAAAAGGAAAATACGTTCCCATATATTTAATTATTTTTTCGTATTCCTTCACATATCACCTAGAGTTGTCCCATATATATTTATAGATAGATGGTTGAAAAGTTTGGAGTTGATCATAATGGATGAAGCATTTTTTCCTGCTTTCTTTAATAGCTTTTTTATCGCGTTTGGTGTCATGTTAGGAGGATCATTAATTGGTGGCTTAGCTTCTTTTATTACAGGCGAACAGCTATTAACAATGATCTATCGCATTTCAATCAGTTTGCGGATATGGGCGATAATCGCAGCAATAGGCGGAACATTTGATACAGTATTTAGTTTCGAAAAAGGGTTTCTGAACGGGGAAACAAAAGATTTGTTCAAGCAGTTCTTATTAATCTTATCTGCAATGGGCGGGGCAAATACTGCAGCACTCATTATTAGTTGGCTTACAAAGGAGCATATTTGATGAGAATTCCGCCTTTATATCGACGTCCATCATGGCAAAGGTTTATGGCTGGAATTGTTATTGGTGGTTGCATTAGCTGGGTTATTTTCTTATTTATGTTCGGTGTTCTTCAAGAAAAACAAGCAGATATTATTAATAAACAGAAAGAAGAAATAAAGACATTAAAAGGCGAAAAGTTAATTTGGCAAGAAGAATCAAAGGAACTAAATCGGAAGAATGCAGAACTATTAATTATCCAAAATGTCCAAGTAAAAATAAAAAATTATGAGAAATATAAAATAGATTCTCAAAGCATATTTGAAGCAGAGAATGAAATAAAGGAGGATTTAAAATCATTAATTGCCGATGATTTAAACACTACCTTTAAAAATAAAGATTTAATTACTAAAACGATAGAAAACAAAGAGAAAAAATTTAATAATCGACCATATAAATTTGTCATTAAGGCACTATATTTTTATACTACTATATATATCGAGTTAGAATTGAAATTAAGTTAAAGGAATAAATCTAAAGACTAGAGAACTAACTCTAGTCTTTACATACTTCTTTTAAATCTTTTATAACTTTTTCTGCTTCCTCCCATGAATACACAGAAGCTCCGGCTGCTAACGGATGACCTCCCCCATTGTATTTTTTGGCGATTTGATTAATAATCGGACCTTTAGAGCGAAGACGGACACGTATTTGATCCTCTTCTTCAATAAAGAAGCACCACGCTTTAATTCCTTTTACATTTCCAAGCATACTGACAAGTAAAGAGGCTTCAGATGGGACAACATTAAATTTCAGAAGGATATCTTTGCTTAGCTTAACAATCGCTTCTCCATTTTCGTACATTTGAAAGTTTTGTAAAACATACCCTTGCAGTTTAATAACCTTTGGATCAAGCTCATACATTTTATCGTATAATTCATTTCGGTCAAATGAATATTTTATCAACTCTCCTGCATAATCAAATGTTTTTTGCGTCGTACTAGGGTACAAAAATCTTCCTGTGTCCCCAACAATCCCTCCATATATCAATCGGGCAGCTTCATTATTCATTTTTAACCCTTTATCACGACCGAAAAGATAAAACTCATAAATCATTTCACTTGCTGAAGAGGCAGTTGTATCGACCCAAAGCAAATCCCCATAGGCATCCTCATTAGGATGATGATCAATTTTGATTAACTTCTCTCCTAGGTGATAGCGATGATCGCATATCCTTTCTTGATTAGCCGTATCACAAACTATAACTAGTGCACCTTGAAAGGTTTCATCCGAAATGACATCTAACTCTCTTAAAAATTCAAGAGATGGATCTGGTTGTCCAACCGCATAAACTTTTTTATCAGGAAAAGAGGCACGTAATATTTCAACCAGCCCTCCTTGTGACCCATAGGCATCTGGATCAGGACGTACATGACGATGGACAATTATTGTTTTGTAACGTTTAATCATTTCTAATATTTGAGCCTTCATATAAAAACACCTTCTTCAATTTGTCATTAAAAATAAGTTTAACGTTATGGCTTTTTCAAATAAAACTCGTTACAATGTAATCAATGTGATTTTCTATGTATAGGAGTGAAATCTTTTGCCATTACTAGTATTTTTTATTATTCTATCATTGTCCTTCTACGTGTACTATAAAATTAAATATGTTCGAAGTCGCCTTCCTATGGAAAGAAAATATTTATCAGGAAAATCTGGAATTGCATTAGGATTATTTGTTGGTATATTTGGAATCAATCAATTATATTTGCATCCATCGACAATAACGTATATTATCGGTACAATTTTTATCATTATGGGCTTTTTTAGTGTATGGGGAGGAATTAAAGCTTTTCGTTATTTTCGCCCTTTTGCCATTAAAGAAATTGAAGAAGCAAACCATTAATTAGTATTTTACAAACAAAAACCATTCAATTATTTTTATAAAAAAAGCCATCAAAATAATGGCTTTTTTTATATTATCTTTCAATTAATTGACACATCAATAGTGCTTTCCCGACAATCTGACCATCGATTTTTACTTCAACATCTATTTTTCCAAATTTTCTTCCTGCTTCTAATATAATTGGTACTACCTCAATCGTACTCTCAATTTGCACAGGCTTTATAAAATAGATCGTTAAATTTTCTATGACAATATCGCCCTTTTTATGTTTTTTAAGTTTTCTCGTTGCCGCTTCATATACGAGTGTCGTAAATACTCCATATGAAATGGTACCAAGTGGATTTGTCATTTGTGGAGAAACCTCAAAAAAATAACTCTCCTCTTCAGGTGTCGCTTCGATCCGAGTGGTAATTATATCATCAATTGTTTCACCGACTTGCGGCTGCCTTTGAGTCATTTGCAAAGCTTTTAAAACATCTTGTCTACTTATGATCCCGCATAAGCGATTGTAATCATCAACTACTGGAAGTACTTCTATTCCTTCCCAAATCATCATATGCGCAGCAGATGTAACACTTGTTTTTAAACCTACTGTGATTGGATTTTTTGTCATGACTTTTTCAACACCAACATTCAAATCTTGCTCAATTATATCCTTTGAGGTTAACATCCCCTGAACCTTCATTGAGTGATCAACTATTGGAAAACGACTATGAGAGGTTATTTTATTCTTCTCATACCATGAAGCTAAGCGTTCACTATTTAGTAAATAGGCAGTTTTATCTACAGGTGTTAATATATCCTCTACTAATATAATTTCCTTTTTTATTAATTGGTCATAAATGGCACGATTGATCATTGTAGCGACAGTAAATGTATCGTAACTAGTCGAAAGAATCGGAAGCTCTAATTGATCAGCTAATCTTTTCACTTCATCATCAGTATCAAAACCACCCGTAATTAAAACCGCTGCCCCAGCTTTTAAAGCTAACTCATGTGCCTTCGTACGATTCCCAACAATCAGCAGGTTCCCAGCACCAGTATATTTCATCATTGCTTCAAGTCTCATGGCACCAATGACAAATTTAGTCAAGGTTTTATGTAAGCCTGATTTACCACCTAATACTTGCCCGTCAATAATATTAACTACTTCTGCAAAAGTTAATTTTTCGATATTATTTTTTTTCTTGCTTTCAATACGAATAGTGCCAACACGTTCAATCGTACTTACAAATCCTTTATTTTCTGCATCTTTAATTGCTCTGTACGCAGTACCTTCACTCACATTAAGTGCTTTGGCAATTTGTCTAACTGATATTTTTTCTCCAATTGGAAGACTATTTATATAGTGTAATAATTGTTCATGTTTTGTTGCCAAGCTCTCCACCCTTTTCCTACCACGCTTGCTTTCATTAGCTTCATTATAAGGTGAATAGCCTGGCAATTCAATTATGAACATCATAATAAATTAAGCACTAGTAAGATCTTTGACGCTGCTTTGTTTGATTACCCTTATTTATACTGGAGCGAATTTTTTTCGGAGCATATAACCAAGCAGAAAGATTCCCTGCAAAAACTAATAAAGCTAAGGCCAACCATGCTATAGAAAATATCCCACCTTTAGTTTGAAATGTGAATGTTAAATATGGCAATGCGTAGTACAACATAAATGCCGTTAAAAGAATACATAAAAGATACCTATTTCTCACTAAACTCCCTCCATATCATAAGCTTGTATTATTATATGCAAGCGAATTCAAAAGCAATACAAAAAAATACATCTGTAAACATACAGATGTATTTTTGATTTATAATTCAATATAATCTCCAGCATTCATCACTTTACCATTTGGCTTTTCCAGTAATTCAATAAAATGATTTGGATCTTGTTTTATAGGCGGAAAAGTATTGTAATGGATTGGCACGACCATACCAGCATTTAAAAACTTTGCAGCTATAGCTGCATCCTCAGGTCCCATAGTAAAATTATCTCCTATTGGCAAAAAGGCTAAATCAATTGGATGAAGCTCACCAATTAATTTCATATCTGAAAATAATCCAGTATCACCAGCATGATAAATCGTTTTTCCTTCCGCCATTAATAAAACCCCAGTAGGCATTCCTAAGTATATGATTTCTTGTTTATCTGTAATTAAAGCAGAGCCATGGAAGGCTGGAGTTAATTTTACTCTTCCAAAGTCAAAATGAAAGGAGCCTCCAATATGCATTGCATGAGTATTAACTCCTTGCCAGCTTAAATAATTGGCTATTTCATTATTTGCTATAACCAGCGCTCCACTTTGCTTTGCAAGCTCAACTGTATCTCCAACATGATCACCGTGTCCGTGAGTTAAGATAATATAGTCTGGGTGTTCATTTTCCACTTTTAAATCTGTTTGAGAATTTCCTGTAATAAACGGATCGAATAAAATTGTTTTTCCTTTCACTTCAACTTTAACAATAGAATGTCCATGGTAGGATACTTTCATAAATAACCTCTCCCTTTTAAAACTAAATTTCTTGCCTATTAAATTCGTAATTCAAGATTAAAAGCTAAAAATCCTTCAGTCTACTTACAAATTACCCTTTTTTCCACTAAATTAAAAGTAATATTAAACAATTTATATATGTATTTCACAATGCTGTATTATTTTGAAAAACAATAAAATATATCTACTTTAGAGTAATTTTTATTGGTTTATCAAAAAGCGGTAAACGAAAAATTCTTGAAGCTAGCTCAATAATTAAATATCTAAACAAGAAAATAGAATCGATATAGAATTTCTGATATTCTTAATATATACATATTGAAGGAGATGACAAAATGAATCACCGTCTATTAGATTTCAAGGAATGGCTTAAACAAAAAAATATTGATTCAGCTTTTATTACTTCTACTGAAAATGTATTTTATTTAAGTGGATTTCACAGTGATCCGCACGAACGTTTATTAGGTGTAGCAGTTTTCCAAGACGCCGAGCCGTTTTTACTATGTCCCTCACTTGATGTCCATGATGCAAAAGCATCTGGATGGGAATACGAAATTATCGGTTGCTCAGATACTGATAACCCTTGGGAACAGCTTGAAAAAAATATAAAAAAACGCGTTAATCATATTAATAAATTTGCCCTTGAAAAAGAACATGTGAATGTTGAAAGATATGAGCAATTAATTAACCGTTTCAATGGAGCTCAGTTTATAGCTGCAGAAGAAAAACTACGTCAACTTCGTCTAATTAAGGATGATAAAGAAAAAGAAATATTGAAAAAAGCTGCGGAATTCGCAGATTTTGCTGTTCAGGTTGGAGTTAATGAAATTCAAGAAGGAAAAACGGAATTAGACATCATTGCTGCTATTGAATATGAATTAAAGAAAAAAGGAATCTCCGAAATGTCCTTCGCAACAATGGTTCTTACTGGTGCAAATGCAGCTTCTCCGCACGGAAACCCAGGACTAACCAAAATAAAAAAAGGAGACTTAGTATTATTTGATTTAGGTGTTGTATATAAGGGATATTGTTCTGATATTACCCGTACAGTTGCTTACGATCATGTAAATGATGAGCAAGAAAAAATATATAATATTGTACTAAAAGCTGAAGTAGAAGCAGTTAAAGCAATCAAGCCTGGGATTACAGCGAAGGAACTAGATAATATTGCTAGAAATATTATTTCTGAAGCTGGCTATGGAGACTTTTTCCCACATCGTTTAGGTCATGGTCTTGGAATTGGAGTTCACGAATATCCTTCAATTACAAATACGAACGAGCTTATTATTCAGGAAGGTATGGTCTTTACTGTTGAACCTGGAATATATGTACCAAATATTGCTGGTGTTCGGATTGAGGACGATGTTTTTGTAACAAAAAATGGTGTGGATATTTTAACATCCTATCCAAAAGAGCTTCAAATTATTAAGTAGTAAGAAATCCGCCTTTATAGTGGAGAGACCCAGATAAATGAGACAAAGAAAAAACACCCCCTGAATCGTATTTATACAATATGGTTCTAAGGAGGGTGTTTTTCTATGGGCACAAGAGTACATTACCCAGAAGAAATTAAAAGGGAAACAATAAAGTTAAAGCAAGCTGGGAAGACGAAGAAATTTATAAACTTGGATGATTAATATAAAGATTTAAATACTTATATTTCAACAAACAAATTTACAACTTTATATATAGTCAAATTTTTTCGTAAAATAATATTAGAATTAACTCAAAAAAAAGGAGGAAGATTATCCTCCTCGCTTATTAACGATCCTTGTTTATATCATTAAGATCATATTGACCATCTTCTTCATCTACTACTCCATTTGCATAAGCACCCGTTATTTGATTAGTTATTTGATTAATTCCTTCTTCATTATAGATTATTTGATCCTTTTGATCTTGTTTTTTCAAAAGAAATGCCTCCTTCCTATCTTTTACTATTTTTCGAATTCATATGTAAGATATACTAACTAGAAATTGGAAGAATAAGAAGGTTGGCTTAATAACCTAAATCCTTTTCTATTTCATGAACAATATGTCCCAGTTCAGGTAAAATAAGCTTATTCATCGCTAATTTTACCGCTCCAAGCGAACCTGGTGTAACAAAAATAACTTTATCATTATAAACACCCGCTGTTGCTCTTGATAACATAGATGAAGAACCTATATCTTCGGTATAGCTTAAATACCTAAAAAGCTCACCAAAACCTGTAATTTCTTTTTCAAATAAAGATGAAACAGCTTCAATTGTTACATCTCTTTTTGCAATTCCGGTACCACCATTTATTAATATCGATTGAATTTTCTGGATATTAGACATATAAAAAATCTTTTCTTGAATTTCCGATTGATTATCCTTAACAATATGATAATCTTCAATTAAATGACCATTCTCTTTTAGCAGTTTGATCATCAATTGACCACTTTTATCTGTCTCCATTGTTCTTGAATCACTGACAGTAATAATCCCACACTGAATGTATTTACGTGCAGCATTTTTATGATTTAATATGCTCATAACAATCATCCTTTATCAAGTAAATAACGAAATTTATAATATTTATCTGCATAATCAGTTACTTTTCTTGAAAATTGATAATTCACCCCTGCACCAATCGCTAGTGGAATAATTGATAATTTCGATTCCTTTTCCTTGTAGAACAATGAAATAAAATATGCTTTTGCTAATTGAATAAATGGTTCTTCCAACCATTGATAAGAGGTTATTTGATCTGGTCCCTCATAAAAATATTGTTTGTCATCCAAATCGAGTATCAATTGATCCCAGCCAGTTCTTTTTATTCTCTTTGGAAGTGTAGAAGCATAAAAAACTTTTAGTGTTGTCATCATTTCAAAAGGAGTCTTTATATCATAACCGTAAGACATAGCAATAATTTGAACTGAACGTAAATTTAAAATAAGCATCACAAGAAAATCCGTACTAAGTAAAACCGATTTTCCTGTTCCAGTTATTCCTCCCTGTACAAATGAATAAAGACGATGTCTAGCAGAATGTTGATCAGCAATATATGACACCTGATCAACTGTTAATTTCCTCATATCTGAAATAATGTGTATATTATCATTAAACACCCTAGCAGAGCTTAAAATTCTTTTTCTCACGTCTTCTTGAATTTGTAAACTTTGAATGAGAGAATTTAGATGAAATAACCAATTATCTACTTTTTCAAAGAAAGGTTCTTTCATATTATTTGGAATAAATAAAAATGCCTGATCCATCCATTTCCCATAAGTATTAATCAAATCGTTTGATCCCTCATCCTGCAATGTATCAATCCAGCCTTGAATTTGTTCCCAAACCATCTGATCCCTATTAGTCCAATTCACTAATCTCACCTCTTATTTAGGAATGTTTACCCATAAGTATATCATATTAACTTAATGAAGAAGGCAAACCATATTGGTTCGCCTTTTAAATTATTTATTCGCTAATCTCATCACATCTCTTGCAATCATAACTTCTTCATTTGTCGGAATGACCATCACCTTAACTGGAGAATGGGGATAATTTATAAATGATTCTTTTCCACGGATTTTATTTAGAGAGGGGTCCCAATATACCCCCATAAATTCTAATCCATGAAGTACTTTAGCACGAATAAGGTCACTATTTTCCCCAATACCCGCAGTAAATATAATGGCATCTACTCCTGACATTCTTGCAGAATATGAGCCAATATATTTATGAATACGGTTCGCAAAGACTTCTAAAGCTAACTCCGCTCGGTTATTGCCTTGAGCAGCTTCGGATTCAATATCACGCAAATCACTTGATAAGCCAGAAACACCTAACATTCCTGATTTTTTATTGAGTACTTCTAGTACTTCATCAGCAGTTTTTCCGGTTTTATCCATTATAAAAGGAATTAATGCGGGATCAATATTTCCAGAACGAGTACCCATTGCTACACCAGCTAATGGAGTAAATCCCATAGAGGTATCAATCGATTTTCCTCCTTCAATCGCAGCAATACTTGCCCCATTTCCTAAATGACAAGATATCAATCTAAGCTGCTCCACTGGTCGTCCAAGCATTTCAGCAGCACGCATAGAAACATATTTATGTGAGGTACCATGAAAACCATATTTACGAATTCCATACTTTTTATAATATTCATATGGCAAACTATATAAGTATGAGCTCTCAGGCATTGTTTGATGAAACGCTGTATCAAATACCGCTACGGCAGGAACATCCGGCAATGCCGCCTTACAAGCCAATATTCCTGTAATATTTGCTGGATTATGAAGTGGTGCTAATTCCGATAGCAAAATGAGTTGTTGGATAACCTTTTCTGTAATAAGAACTGAATCATTAAACGTTTCTCCACCATGTACAACCCTATGACCGATTCCTTCAATTTCGATTAGTGAACGAATAATATGAAGTTCTGTTAATTTATCCAATAATAATTTAATTGCTACTTCATGATTAGGTATATCAATTGTTTCATTATATTTTTTATCATTTATTGATATGCTGAATTTTGAATTAGGTAATCCAATTCTTTCTATAAGCCCTTTCGTTATTACATTTTCCTCAGGCATCTCAAATAGTTGAAATTTAAGTGAGGAGCTCCCCGCATTAACTGCTATTATTTTCGCCATTACTACCGTCCCTTTCCACCATTTGAAATCTTCTATATTTAGTTACAAAAATTTGACTTTGTTTCGTAACGATAAAATGTTAAATATTTATTAATATAATACCTTTTCAACAATGATTAGAGGAGTTTTTCATAAATTTGACAAATTTTTTTAATTACAATTTTAAAACCCCATGGAATAATCACGTTCACTCGATTCCTCATTTTAATGCGCCAAACAGATAATATCAAGCATAAAGAAGAATGAAATCGATTTCAAACGGAAGATAGTTTATTCAAATGATTTTGAATTCCATTAGACTTGAAATAAGAAAATCGCGGTGCGCCTTGTTCATCGACATACTAGGAAAATTGGAGTTCAAATTTTTCCCGCAAGGACTTCGACTGAGATAAAGGAAACGCGGGTGACTTAAAGGCGAATCGATGCCCGCTTATCGTAGGGAAAAGTCCTGAAGTTCGCTAGTTGATAGGCTGCTTGCGCTAGACATAGCAGACATTTTTCATAACCTATACTCTTAAAAAAATTTATACTTTCTTATCTTATAACAAAACAAGTCAGCCTAAGGCTGACTTGTTAATTTTTATTTTCCTTAAACCAATGATTGATTTTATCAATCATCTTTTCCATAGCAGATTGATTTGATAGAGTCGGAAGGTTAGCTATTAATACTTGCTTTGGTGTTTTTATTTCATCTTTTTTCTTTTGAAGAATCAAGATGCTTTTAGCTGAATTTGAATGTTTAAACATAGAGATAGGCAGCTGAAGAACACCTTGAATAATAACCTGTTCTGATAAGTATTTATGAAGCTTTGGAGCTTCTTCTGATTCAAACAATCCATTAGGAATTAGAAAAAATAAATATCCACCCGGTTTAGTATAATTTATGCTTTGTTCAATAAAAAGATGATGGGCATAAGAATGGCCCTTATCAGCTTTAAGCGCATATTTTGTTGCTCCATTGTCATTAGGATAATACCCAACCGGCAGATCACTTACAACTACATCTACTGCATCAATAAATAAATTCTCTAATGAATCTTGATTAAAGAGCTGTATTGGTTGTCTTTGCAAATTAGCACCAATAAAAGCTAATTTGATAAGTAAATCATCTATATCTACACCATTCGATACAATCTCTTTATCCTCAATATGATTTAAAATAGTCGAGACAAGGTTCCCCGTTCCGATAGCAGGATCTAATAGAGAAAAGGTATTTTTCCCTTCAGTAAATTTATTGATTAAATAACTCATAAACAATCCAATAGAATCTGGTGTCATTTGGTGATTGGATTGAACACTATCTTTCATTCCTTTTAAAATGGCAAGTTGATATGATTTACGAATCTGCTCTTTTGAATATGATTCAAGATTTATTTCTTCATACTTTTTCATCAATCTTTTTTGTGTAAGTTCACTTAATTCATCTTGAATAATATTTTCATGAAACAAATTTTCTCCTGTTTCTGCTAGAGCTTCTAAATAAGAACAGTGAAGCTCTTCCTGAAGGATTATAGCAGTTTCATTAAGAACATTAAAAATAGTTTCCATTGGAGAGACTTTCATTCATTTTTCCTCCTCAACATAAAATCCCCGATTGTATCGGGGACACTGTAAATCAATAGTTTATTTTGCTTGCTTAGCAGCCTCTATTGCTTTTTCATAATCTGGGTGGGACGTTCCTTCACTAACATACTCAGTATATACTACTTTATCTTGACTATCGATAACGAAAACAGAGCGAGCTAGTAAACGCAATTCTTTCATTATAACCCCATACGCCTCACCAAATGAAAGA
Source organism: Heyndrickxia sporothermodurans (assembly GCA_018333075.1). Classification (GTDB taxonomy): domain Bacteria; phylum Bacillota; class Bacilli; order Bacillales; family Bacillaceae_C; genus Heyndrickxia; species Heyndrickxia sporothermodurans_A. Next base: position 127,401 of record BORH01000010.1, read on the forward strand.
TCCCGATGATCCGATAATGTCTGAACATTTTCAAGACCACTGCTAGCACACCAACGACTTTGGGCAAATGGCAGATCGACTGAGATAGTCAAAACTTCAACATTATCTAATTTTGATGCTTCTTCATTAAAACGACGTGTTTGGGCATCACAAACTCCAGTATCAATTGAAGGTACTACACTGATTAAACGTATTTTCCCTTTAGTATCATTTAATGTTACTTCAGATAAGTCATTTGCTAATACTGTGAAATTTGGAGCTGTATCACCTACATTTACTTCATTTCCGAGCACAGTTACTGGGTTTCCTTTAAATGTAATGTTCGCCATAATAAAATTCCTCCTTTTATGTATGCTTTTTTATTATGCTATTAAAAAAAGCATCAATGTTTCTATGTTTATCATACTGAACTCTTTCGTATTTTTCCAATTAAAAACTCGCCAAATGGCGAGTTTTTAAAAATCAAAGTCTTGTTTTTGATTTGTAGGCTGATGATTTTTCCATCCAGTCGAATCGGTGTTTTGATTATTTTTCTTTATCATCGATTGGATTTTATCGACAACACTTGGTGCTACATCTAATATTTTTTCAAGTAGGTGAGTGTTCTCATCAAGATGAAGCATTTTAACTCCTTGAGAATTAACGATAAGAAACGCAATTGGAGTTATAGATACACCACCACCACTCCCACCACCAAATGGCAGTTCGGATTTATCACCTTGTTGTTGACTTTGATTCGATCCAGATTGACCATTTACATTAAATTGGCTCCCACCCGCAGCAAATCCAAACCCTACTTTCGAAACCGTTAAAATTACACTTCCATCAGGGGTTTCAACTGGATCCCCAATAATTGTATTTACATCAATCATTTCCTTTAAATTTTCCATTGCAGCTGTCATTAGTCCTTCGATTGGATGCTCACTCATCATAATCCTCCTAACCATAGTTTACAAAGATTGCTTTGATTGGTTTTTCGATACCATTGAAAGTTGTTTTGTTTTGAAAGATCCCTTTCCGCCTCTCCAAAACTTAAATATTTTTAATCCTGCTAGAATAGCATTCCCGATTCGAATTTTAAACATACATTTTAATACAGTTTCCGATTTCGGTATTTGAAAGGAAGGAGTAACAGTATAATCAGGAAACTCCAATAGGTTCATATATTTACTAAGTAAACCAATAATCAAAGCTTTTACAGACCAAACAACCCCAATTAGTTTCCCTGTTGTAGCTGCATCCTTAACGCCTACATTAGAATGCCATTCAAACTTTGTAATCTTAACTGTTTTTAAAAATTTCCGAATGACAATTTTCAAGCCAAAAATATGCTCAATTAGCTCTTTATAGTCTGAAAACTGATCTGAAATATCCTTGGGCGTTATTTCTGAATGGTTATGTCCTCCTGCACTAGTTTTTTTCTCAAAAGTAATAGTAGGTTCATCTTTTTCTACTTTAATAGTAGGAACCTTTACTTTATAACGTATAAACTTCCATATAATAAATTGAACTCTTAAATGGTCATCATCCATTTTGTGAGTATAGTCAATTAAAATTGTAATCGTAGTAAACCAAATAATGAACAATAGTAAGATACAAATACCAATTATAATAGAGGCCACGATCATTTCCTCACAACCTTTCAGCCTTCCATTATTTCCTTAAACAAAAAAAATAAACCCACTCTTCAGCAGGTTAATTTAGTGAAATCCTCTTTTAAAATGTGGGCTTCGGATGAAATGGTTTAAGTGATCGTTCGTGAATAACTGTTGTATCAGCAAATATATCATGCAAGCCTTGTTTACTCGGTGTAAAAGCAATAAGTATATATAAAATTTTTAAAAATGAAGAAATATATCTCCCTATCCCTTCTCTAAATAAGATGGTACTCCATGAAAGCTTTTCTTCTTTTAAGGAAATGACCTTCAAACCAAATACCATTTTTCCAATTGTTGCATGAAAATATTTTGTCATTAAGATAAAGTACAAATAAAATATTACTGCTCCAGCAATGGTGTATGGGGAGAACAATGAATCTCCTTGCATGGAGATATCTGCTATTCTAAATACCGGCTTTACAATTAGTCGATTGATACTTGCAATGACTAATATATCTAATAAATATGCCCAAAACCTCATCCAAAATCCAGCAAAGAATAAATCTTGGATGGTAGCTTTTTTCTCCAAAGCAACATTTTCTATTTGGTTTAGGGAATTCTCATTTATTTGCTGACTCGTGCTATTTTGTTCTTCAGTCATCGAAATCCCCCCTATTCCGAATAAATATACATAAGTCTAGGGGCATTGGGTTGGGATAATAATTTTGTCAATCCTGTAATATCCGCTTCTTTCCCCATCATTTTTTGAGCTGCCATTGAAAATAAAGACGAAAGCCCTCCAGTAGCGCTGTAACGAACAACCTCTGCATTTTCTAAATGAAAGTCCTTACGAACATTTTTAATGACATCATCCAAATAACCGAAGTCATCAATTAAATTTAGTTCCTTCGCTTGTCTGCCATCATAAACTCGTCCATCTGCCAATTTCCTAACGTTTTTCTCTGACATATGTCTTCCTTGAGCAATGACATTTACAAATCCATTATAGGAGTTATCCACCATTTTTTGAATGATTTTTTTCTCTTCGGCTGTCATCTTACGTGAAGGACTCATAATATCTTTGTATGGTCCACTCTTAATAGTCACAAAGTCAACGCCAAAGTTTTTTGCTAATTCAGAGTAGTTAACGCCTTGCATGATGACTCCTAATGATCCTGTCATTGTTTCAGGTGTTGCATAAATTTTTTTTGCTGGTGTTGATATGTAATATCCACCCGATGCTGCTGTTGCTCCCATTGATACATATACAGGCTTCTTCGTTTCTTTTTGAATTTCAACTATTTTATCATGTATTTCTGCAGATTCAACAACCCCACCACCTGGAGAATTAACTCGTAATATTATTGCTTTAACCTCACGATTATCCTTCACATAGTTTAATTGCTTCATAAAATCTTTATGATTATAACTTCCACTATTAAGCAAAGAATTACTGCTTCCGGTATCCTGAATTACCCCTTCCACTTCTAGGACCGCGATTTTTTGAAAATCATCCCCATCCTCAACAATCTCTTCAGTAAAGTCGTCTGTTGGTGATACAAACATTTCATCAAATAGTTTAGTAAAATCAGTTGTAAATGCAATACTTGCAATATTTACTATGATTGACACACCAAATAGAAAAACTGCTATTCCTAAAGCAGCCCATCTTTTTTTATTCATTAGGTCCCCTCCTTTAATACCTTATCCTTTATAGATTTATATGCATTATAAATATTATGGAATGTTTATTAAATATTTTCTACAACTTTATTTGTACGCCCCGTATTACAAAAAGTTTCATAGAAATGATAAACTAAATATACTAGCTATGGCAAAAAATCTAAAGAAATTTCAACTAAAATTTAGTACGAAAAGGGAGATAAGCTATGTCAGAGCGTAGAAATGTTTACTTTTATTACAGTGGATCACAAGTAAAGATTGAATTATTAATAAAAACAGCTATCGAATATGATTTTAAAATTGTCGATGATTCCAAAGATGCAAATATAATAATAAGCATAGGCAGTGATGGAACTTTTTTACAAGCAGTTCGTAAAACTGGATTCAGACAAGATTGTCTTTATGTAGGTGTTTCGTCAAAGGATCGTTTAGGAATGTACTGTGATTTTCATATTGATGATATTGAAGAAATGATTGAAGCAATGAAACTAGCAAAGATTGAGGTACGTAAATATCCAATTATCCAAGTAGATATAGATCAACAAGGCTCTTTTTTCTGTTTGAATGAATTCAGTATCCGTTCTGCAATCATAAAAACATTTGTTATGGATGTATTTATTGATGATCTTCATTTTGAAACCTTTAGAGGTGATGGCATGCTAATTGCAACACCTACTGGAAGTTCAGCATATAATAAATCTGTAAACGGTGCCATTGTCGATCCATTACTCCCATGTCTCCAAGTTAATGAAATCGCATCATTAAATAATAACCAATACCGAACTCTCGGCTCTCCATTTATTCTAAGTGGAGACAGAAGGCTATCCTTAAAGGTAGTCCAAACTGGGAATGATTATCCAACGATGGGAATGGATAACGAGGCACTCAGTATCCGGCATGTTGAAAAAATAGAAATTGTATTAAGCGATAAAAAAATTAAGACGGTAAAATTAAAAGACAATTCATTTTGGGAAAAAGTCAAGCGGGTATTTTTGTAAATTACCACGAATATTAAAGGGCAGTCCATGTCAAGCTTTTCGGACTGCCTATTAAGCTGCTATTAAGCAGTGAAACTTTTATCTTTTTTTATTCGATTGGTCAAGCTAACAAACCATTTTGAGCTGCCGATTGAAATAACTAAAGCTGCGATCCATATACAAATGAATGCTAGCATATGAACGGTACTAAAATGTTCACCGTAAACAAGTACTCCAAGAAAAAGCATAATTGTTGGAGCAATATATTGGAGGAATCCTAATAAATACAGTGGAATTTTTTGAGCACCTTTTGCAAAAAAAAGCAATGGTATGGCTGTCGCAGCTCCAGCACCAATTAATAGTAAATCAACTTTTGGAGATCCGTTAATAAACGAAAAGTTTCCTTTAACCATAAGATAAAGCATATAGAAAAATGCTAGAGGAGCAACGGTCATCGTTTCAAGAGTTAAACCTATTGAAGAATCAACCTTTATTACTTTTTTTACTAACCCGTAAAGTCCAAAAGAGATTGCTAAACTAAATGAAATCCATGGGAATCTTCCATAGGAAAAGGTTAATATAAATACCCCTACTGCAGCGATACAAAAAGAAATAATTTGTACTTTATTAACACGCTCTTTTAGAATAAACACACCTAGCAGAATACTAATTAATGGATTAATATAGTATCCTAGACTCGTTTCTACAATGTGATTTGCATTAACTGCCCAAATATAAATAAACCAGTTTGCGGTTATTAATAATGAGGCAGTTATGAGAGAAACGAATACCTTTTTATTTATTTTTATTTCCTTCAATGTTTGAATAAAGAATCCCCATTTTTTTGTTACTATTAGGAGACAAAGCATAAAAATGAACGACCAAAAAATTCGATTGGCTAAAATCTCTTCCGCTGAAATATGATTTAACCACTTCCAATACATCGGAAGTATTCCCCAAACGATATATGAAAAGGCAGCATAAAAAATTCCAATTTTCTCATCCTGTTTCATCTGATGTGCCTCAATTCTTTAGATTTTCGAAACAATAAAACTATTTTAAAATGAAAATATAATAAATACAATCCTTTTTTATTTATTTATTATGCATATAAATAATAATTTGAAATAAAAGAACAGATAGCTGTTCTATCTGTTCTTTTAATCAAATTAAACTTATCCCATTATTTGATTTTTTGCAGTTCCTGTAAACGAAGCTCAACTCTTCTAATCTTTCCTGAGGTGGTTTTTGGAAGCTCATGAATAAATTCTATTTCTCGCGGATATTTATAAGGTGCTGTTAAGTTCTTTACATGATTCTGTAATGTCTTAACTAAGTCAGGATTTTCGGAATTAATCCCATCTTGTAGAACGATAAACGCTTTTACAATGTTTCCTCGTATTTCATCAGGGCTTGCAACGACTGCACATTCCTTTACAAATGGATGTTTAACTAATGCATCTTCTACTTCAAAAGGACCGATTGTATATCCTGAACTAATAATGATATCATCACCGCGCCCTTCAAACCATAAATACCCTTCTTCATCCACTTTAGCTTTATCTCCAGTTATATAATAATCCCCTCGAAATTGCATGGCCGTTCTTTCAGGATCCTTATAATAATTTTTAAACAAGGCAGGTGTTTCTATATGTACCGCAATGTCACCAACTTCACCAACTTTACATGGTACTCCATGTTCGTCAATCACTTCTACGCGATTTCCCGGTGTAGGTTTTCCCATTGAACCAGGCTTTAGTTCCATTTCTTTTGTAATTCCAACTAAAAGCGTATTTTCCGTCTGGCCATACCCATCACGAACATTAATATGAAAATGCTTTTTAAACGTATCAATTACCTCTCTATTTAAAGGTTCACCAGCAGAAACTGCACTATGAATATGCTTTAACTGGTATTGTTCTAAATGATCAACTTTTGCCATCAAGCGGTATTCTGTTGGGGTACAGCACAACACATTTACTTTATATTTATCTAGCAGCTGTAAATATACCTTTGGTTCAAACTTTCCGTTGTAGACAAAGCCTGTCGCTCCTGATCCTAAGACAGATAAAAACGGACTCCAAATCCACTTTTGCCAACCAGGTCCCGCAGTTGCCCAGACGATATCATTTTCTTTAATGCATAGCCAATGCGGTGCTGCCGTTCTTAAATGTGCATACCCCCATCCATGAGTATGTACAACCCCTTTTGGATTCCCAGTTGTTCCAGAGGTATAAGATAAAAACGCCATATCATTTTGTGAGGTTTGAGCCATTTCCAAAGAGTGTTTAGCACTATCAGCCAATTCACTCAGATTTAACCAATTATCCACTTTTTTACCGATGACAAATCGCTTTAAATGAATAGATTCCTCTACTTGATCAATTTGTTCAACATATGGGAAGTAGGAAATAACCCCCTTTACATCTCCATGTACCATTCGGTATTGTAAATCTTTTGATTTAAGCATTTCCGAACATGGGATAACGACCATTCCAGCTTTTAAAGCGGCCAAATAAACTTGATATGCTTCGATCACTCTAGGAACAATAATAAGAACGGTATCCCCTTTTTGAAGCCCATGCTCTAATAAAGTATTACCAATTTGATTAACCCTAGTAATTAATTCTGCATAGGTAATTTCCTTTGTTTCACCTCTATCATTTTCCCATTTTATTGCAATTTTTTCTTGATTCGACGCATATTTCTCAATCTCTTCTACAATATTGTAAACTTCAGGTGCTAATAAGTCTTTACGCTCCATTAAGCTTCCCCTCCACAAATATGCTTAATAACTTTATTAAAGATCAAAACTTACGTCTTATTATACTAAATAATCACAAAATTAAAAAATAATATGTTAAATACAATTAAAGATTTAATAAAAATGAAAAAAGAGAAGCGAATTTCTTCGCTTCCCTTAAGCCATATTATTTAATTATCTTTGAAAACCGCCTAATTGTTGTTCAGCCATAGATACAAGACGTTTAGTAATTTCACCACCAACAGATCCGTTAGCACGTGAAGTTGTGTCTGCTCCAAGATTTACACCAAATTCTTGAGCAATTTCATATTTCATTTGATCAAGAGCTTGTTCAGCACCTGGTGCTACTAATTGATTATTGTTTGGCATGTGTTTTCACCTCCTTGTGAGTATAGAGTGTGCGAAAACACATGCCTTCATACAATTTATCTTTTGGTAATTCTTCCTTAATAAGAAAGTGTTATCCATAGAATCTATAATAAATCTGAAAAGATCTCCTCATTCTCTTTATTTTCACTAGAAACAATAATTGTTTCCACACCTGCAACTGCTTCTTCAATTAATGAAGAGAAGTCAACCTTACTTTCAAAATACTGCATTTTGTCCAGCTTAGGGCGTGTTTTTGGAGCTGGTGGCGTGAAAATAGTACAGCAATCTTCATATGGTAAATTAGATGTTTCAAATGTATCAATTTTTTTTGCAATATCAATAATCTCTAATTTATCCATTGAAATTAATGGTCGAAGAATTGGTGTTGCAGTCACATCATTAATAGCAATCATGCTTTCAAGAGTTTGGCTAGCTACTTGTCCTAAGCTTTCACCAGTAACGATAGCTAATCCACTGTTCATTCTTCTAATTTCATCTGTTATACGCAGCATCATTCTTCTTGTTGCTGTCATAGAGTAACCTTCAGGAATCTGCTTATGAATCGTTTCTTGAATTTTTGTAAAAGGAACGATATGCATTTTTACAAAGCCATTATATACAGCCATTTTTTTTGCTAGATCAATTGCCTTTTGTTTAGCACGTTCACTTGTAAATGGTGGACTATGGAAGTGAACAGCTTCTATTTTCACTCCACGTTTCATAGTTAAATAACCTGCAACTGGACTATCTATCCCACCTGATAGCATAAGCATTGCCTTTCCTGAAGAACCAACTGGTAGTCCACCTGCACCACGTATAATTTCGCTTGATAAATAAACTCCATCTTTCCTAACATCCACAATGAGATTAATATCTGGATTTTTTACATTTACTTTTATCGATTGAATATGAGTAAGAATGTATGATCCAATTTCATAATTGATTTCATTTGTGTCATATTCAAATGTTTTGTCACCTCGTCTTGTTGACACTTTAAATGTCGCACCTTCATGATAGAGCTGTTGAACAAGCTTTAATCCGATATCCTTCATTTCATCAATCTGCTTCTCTGTTTTAACCGCTAAGCTGAATGATTGAATTCCAAATACCTTTGATAATTCTTCCATGATAGGCTTACTATCTTCCCCATTTAATAGTATGAACATTCGATCATGTCCACCTTGGATTTGAATTTCTTTAAAATTCTTTAGTACAGCACGAATATTCTTTTTTAAGTGAGTGATAAAGTGATTTCGATTTTTTCCTTTTGTTGATAATTCTCCATATCTAATTAAAATGCGATCATATTTCACTTCATTTCCCCCATTACTTCATACAATTTAATTAATATTTTCTCTAATTTTGTCATAAATATTTTTGCTTCATCCAATGTATTTTCAAATGATAAGCTAATGCGAACGGCTCCTTCGGCTACTTCATCAGAAACACCGATCGCTTGAAGTGTCCTACTTATTGTTTTTTGTTTTGAAGAGCACGCACTTGTGGTTGACACATATATTTGTTCAGCCTCAAGTGCATGTACGATAACTTCACCTTTTAAACCAATTGCTGAAAAATTAATAATATGTGGCGCAGAATGAAGTAGATTCGAATGTACCTCAATATATGATAATTGATTTAATGATGAATGCAAATAATCTCTTATTTTTATCATTTCCACTAAATATTGTTTTCGTTTTTCATCAGTTAAGCGAAGCGCCTTTGCCATTGAAACAATTCCTCCGACATTTTCAGTACCGCTTCTTATTTTATTTTCTTGATTTCCTCCTGAGAATAATGGAGAAATACGAATACCTTCTCTGATATAAAGAAGTCCACTGCCTTTTAGGCCATGAAATTTATGTGCAGATATTGTACAAAAATCAATATGTGCTTTATGGATATTTAATGGAACCTTACCAATTCCTTGTACATGATCAACATGAAATAATATTTTCGGATATTTACTTAATAATTTCCCTACCTCTTCGATTGATTGAATCGCTCCCATTTCATTATTCACATGCATAACAGAAACAAGTATTGTTTCAGCCTTAATAGCAGATTCAAGATCAGTTAATTGAAGTTGTCCATTTTCATTAACTGGTAAATAGGTTATTTCAAACCCTAATTGTTTTAATTGTTCACAGGCTTCATACACTGATGGATGTTCTACACTAGTTGTAATGATATGATTTCCACGTGAACGGTATTGAAGAGCCGTTCCTTTAATAGCAAGATTATTTCCTTCTGTTCCCCCAGAAGTAAAGTATAATTCTTTTTCCTTCACATCTAATAATTTAGATAATTGCTTTCTTGCTTGTTTAACTAAGCTTTCTACTTTCCCACCAAAATTATGTAGTGAAGATGGATTCGCATAGTATTCCCTTGAAACCTTTGCAAATGCATCAATTACTTCATCATATGGCTTTGTCGTTGCACTATTATCAAAATAAATCATTTATTAACACCTTCATAAAATTGTCTTAGTTGAAATTGTCCAAAAAACATTAAATCAGCTCTACTATTCATTAATAGCTTGTACCATACAAAAAAACAATCTTCGTTACTGCCAACATGGCCAAAAATCTAACCATTTAAATTCTTCTTATTGAACATGAAATTCTATTATTCCAATGATAAATCATATCATAGGAAAACAGAATTGAAAATGGAAAGTACTCGAAACACCATTTTCCCTATCTAAAAATAGGCGAAGGCGAATGCCTTTTGCATTCGCCTTATATTTCATCGTTATGGATTATATCCTCAATATGTTTAATTGCTCCTGGCTCAACCTCTTCAACAGCTGTCGCTGCTTCTTCAAGTGCCATTTGGTATTCGTAACTTCGGAAATGTTCTTCTGCCCTACGCAGCCCTTCAGCCAATTTCGAATTGCGAGCACGATAACGATTTCCATATTGTATCACTTTTTCAACTAATACAACTGTTTCAACAAGTTCATTCGTTTGATTATAAAGAGAATCCACTGCTTCTATCGCATGTTGTAAGTAGGTTTGAATCGCTTTAATATTTAAAGGCTTTTCATTTAAACATTTAAATACATCCTGTATATTTTCGTGGACTTGCTCCATAAACAATTCAAATTCATTCGGCAGTCCCGGAATATTACTTTTGGAAATAATTTTTAAAGTATCGCTTACTTTCTTTTTTAATTCTGTTAATTTTTCACGTGCTTCAAGTTCATCTTTACGCAAATTTTGTAAATGTAGAGTAAACTCTTGTTGATCCTGTTTTATTTTTTCAATTTCCTCACGAATATCCGTCAAATCTGTACTTAAAATTGTATATGCAGAACGATCTTCCATAATTTTTATTTCGAGAGCTTCAAATCGTTTAATCAGCTTTGTAAGTTGCTTATCGAGACTATTTGGGATTTCAAGTTCTCCTTCTAATAACTGATAACTTTGCATAACAAAATCTGTCTCATGTTTAATTTGTTCATTCGTTTCCTTCATACCAATTAAGCTATTTTTCGTCTCTGCTTGATTTTTTTGAATGAAATGTTTAGCTTGAACCTCTTTTTCCAAAAGTTCATAAAGTACATCTATTTTATCCTTCAAGTCTTTAATTCCAGATTCCACTTCATTTATTTCTGTTTTTTCTAGCAGTTCTGTATAAGATTTTAATGACGTTTTTATATTCTCTAATTCTTTTTCTACTTGAAGGTGATCTAAAATAAAGCCTTGATCAGACATTTCTTTTAATCCATCTTCTATTTCTGTCAATTGAGAAGGTAGGATTGTACTAACCTCTGTAATTAATTCTGGAATTTTTTCAATTTTATCGATTAATGTTTGAATCTTTTCCTTAAGGACGATGACCACTTCTCTCGCCTGTAAATAATCTCCATGCTCAGTAAGTTCATTAAAAAGCGAGATTTTTGCCGATACTTCTTCCAATTTAGATTCAAGATTGTGAATCGATTTCCCATAAACATGCCGTTGGATGAGTAATGTTTTTTTCAACATTTTATATTTTTTATTGAGCTCTTCAATTTCTACACGACTTTCCTCTTCACTGCCAATTAACTCATGCAATTCTCCAAGGATGTTTTCTATTTTTGCTTCAACATTCTTCAAAATGGTTTCGATCTTCATATTCGATTCTTTCGCCATTTTAAAACGGTATTTATCCGTAAACTCTTCAGAGTCGAAAAGATAATCTTCAATGTCTGGTAGCTCAACTGCAACAATATCGTCCCATGCTTTTCTCCACCGTTCAAACATTTCTTCAGTTTCACCAGTCATGTTCAGTTGCTTCACTTTTCCTAATTCATCCACCACTGGACGGTTCATAATGTCAATTTTCCAAGCCTCGAGTTTGTCAATTTCCTTGTAATATTTTTTTCTTGTAATAAAACCTATTATTAATAATATAAGTACAATTACGATTGCACCGATGATGTAATAATATACCATCGTAAGCCCCCTGTTCCGTCCAAACCTAATATCTATATGTATTATTTTTACTTATTTTAGTATGTAGTATTAATGATACCATGTAACGACAATTTTTGACTATTTAAAATCAACATTTTTCGCATTTTTTAAAGCAGTTTTTACTTTTTCCTTAATAATGTAAAAAAACAGCACTGACAAAAGTCAATGCTCTACAAAGGTATATTCATTTGATAAGAATTTTTCTTTATTGTTTCATCAATCCACTCTTCAATACGCTGATAATATTTATCTACAAAAAAACGCTCTTGAGGAAAAACATGCCACACTTCTCTTAAATATTGACTGTTTAAAAACGGCATTGTAATAAGGCTTCTTAATTGTATGATGTAAAAGGATAGATCCATAGAAGACATGTTTTTTTCCAAGCATGTTCCCTCTAGCAATCTTTTAAATAGATACCTTTCCTTCATTAAATAAGAGGAAGTTATTTCCCTTACTACTTGTGAATCAATTGAAACCTCCCTCCATACAAAGCGTGATAGCAAATGATTAGCACTTTGAAAATATAATATTTTATAAAGAGCTCTTTTTAAGCAATAATCTGGTGGATCTGTCGCTAATGCATTCACCTCTTCATCTAAATAGGATAGATAAGCCTCAAAAAAGTGAATGAAACATTTTTCAAGTAGCCCTTGCTTACTGTCAAAGTGATAGGATATATTCGCAGGATTTACCTTTGCCTTTTTTGCAATATCTCTAACTGATGTTCCATCATATCCCTTTATATTAAATAATGAGATCGCCGCTTCGACAATTGAATCCTTTGTAGAGCTTTTTACTTTCATCTGAATCTCCCTCATTTCAATCTTTTTCGCTTGAATAATAGAGTTAAATGTGCTAAAAGTAATTCAACTGTTCCATATCTATTCTTTCTTATTTATTTCTTGTTTATAAGCCGTATTTCCTTTAAGTAAATATCGACAATATCCTTAAAAAAAAACAAGATTTTGCAAAATTAGCATTTATTATTTCTTGCAATTTTCCATAAAACAAAAAGGTAGGGTGGTAAAAATGTTTCATTCGATAAAATATGAGGGAACAAAAGACAAACAATATGATTTAGTAAACAAGCAACTAAAAGCATTAATAGAAGATGAACCAAATCGAATCGCCAATTTAAGTAATGCATCAGCTCTATTAAACCAATTTCTTGATAAAATTAATTGGGTTGGATTTTATTTACTAGAAGAAAATGAACTAGTATTAGGACCATTTCAAGGATTACCTGCTTGTGTTCGAATTCCTGTCGGTAAAGGTGTTTGTGGAACATCTGTTAAAGAAAGAAAAACATTAAGAGTTCCTGATGTAAATGAATTTCCTGGCCATATCGCTTGTGACTCAGCCTCACAATCAGAAATCGTCATCCCGATAATCAAAAACAATGAAGTCATCGGTGTTCTTGATATCGATAGTCCGGAAAAAGATCGCTTTGATGATATAGATGAAAATCATTTAACAGAATTCGTTAATATTCTAGTTAAGTATATATAATATAGAAATAGAGCCTCTAGTACGACTAGTGGCTCTAAGAAATATATTGATGCTCTTCTTTAATAACGACCTGATTTTTCCCAAGTTCCTTCGCATCATATAATCCCAAATCCGCACGATGAAAAAGACTTTCAAGCTCATCTTTTCGCTGCTTATTCCAGTAAGATACTCCACAAGAAACCGTTATTTTCGGATTGGTATTTTCATATACGGTCTTTACTAATCTGTTTGCTACTTGAACACCTTTATTTAGAGGTAGATTTGGTAGGTAGATGGCTAATTCCTCACCACCCCAGCGTGCTCCTATATCTGATGCTCTAATATTTTTTTGAATAATCTTTGCTACCTGAATAAGAATTTCATCTCCAATTTGATGACCATATGTATCATTTACTTCTTTAAAATTATCGATATCTAATAAGATAAATGTTCCTTCTTCATCTTTTTTCATCGATTGAATAACCTCATTATTAAGAAAGCTTTTGGCAAACAGTTGTGTTAAATGATCTGTTATGACCATTCTCTCCAATTCCTCTCTTAGCATTGAATTCGTAACTGCTAAAGTGGAATGATGGATCAACGATTGAAATAATTTGAACATTTCGAAAGTAAAAAAGTAAGGAAACTCATGTGCAATAAGACAATATCCCTTTAATGTATCACTTTCCAGCATTGGAACAGCCATTATTGACGCATAAGGTAAAGCCTCATCCTCAAATAGTGTTCTGGCATCACTAATTAAGATTGATTCCTTTTTAAGGGAAATATTTTCTGTCATATATTCTATACACTTTTTCCCGCCTGGAGTGTTATGAAGACCGCTACTGCCTTCTAGAATAATAGGTTCATCTTCTTTCAATAATACAAATCCAGCTTGTTCAGTATGAAAGGATTTCGAAATTTGTGTTTTTAGAAAATGCAATGTCTCGTCTAACCTTGAAGAAGAGTTCAATCGATGGGATGTTTCATTAATTAATTGAAGGTCTTCAATTAACCGTTGTGATTGTTCATATAATTTGGCATTTTCTAATGCACTGCCTCCAGTATTTGCAAGCAAACGAATAAACTCCACTTCATTATTTTGAAAAATAAATGAAGAGAATGTTTCTACTTGCAGAACACCATACACCCCTTGTTTTCCACAAAGTGGAGCATTTAAAAGAGTTTGGTTATTACTTACATGTTCTTCAATTTTAATATCACCTGTAACAAAGCATTCCATGACAGGGCTATTTTCTTGATCAAACTGTAATTCCTTTATTGGCAAATTTTTATCATGATTTGTATCATTTGATAGCATTAAAACAGTTTGAAAATGTGGAAATACCCTTTTTAATGTATGGATGATTTCTCTAAGTACAATATCTACATCCATAGATGAGTGAAACTTCTCTGTAACTCGAAAAAGTTCTTTGTATTTTTTTTCTTCACTCATTATTTTATAATGTTTATTTATAATATGGAGAAATTTCTCACTTTCATAAGTAAAAGCTTCAAGATTGGATTCTATCAATTCTTCTACTTTTTCCAGATCAGCAACTAGAAATAAATACCCTTTTTTAAGTTCATTATAGTTAAATTCGAATCCACAATTAAATTCGGCTAGCATCGGAAATTGTGTAAGCTTTTCACGATTAGCCAATTTTTGTTCAATAAAAATAGTATTTACAATATCCGAAGTAATACAATTATGAAACTCAGCTTGTTGATTGGGGGCATATGTATATTCAATATAAAGTTGATTATTTTTTACGTTTTGAGTTGTATAATAAACTGCCTGTTTTGCACCCAACAACTCGACAATAATAGAAACCCAGTCAGCAATATTATTTTCTTGTGCTTCTTCCATTATGTCAAACAAACATGACTTATAATATAGAATAAAATTTTGTACACTTACTTCCATTTGTAATCACCTATCATCTAAAAGCATAGTCAATCGTGAAATTACTTTAATCTTTAAACATTTTTATAATTGTATACTTTAGTCCTAGTACTATTATACTATATATTATTTTTTTTGCCTATCTATTACTGTGATATAAATTAAAATTCGATGTTCTCTTGACTTTAGTCAATACTAGTCATATAATGGACTTTGTGTAAAATAATGCAGCCTTTGCGGACAGCTTTATGATCGTATGTTGTTCCCATCTTTAGATTTTTAAATGGTAGAGAAGTTTTGCTTCCTCCTCTAAAATGTGGTGTATCGCGTAACCCTCTGCTGCTAGGGCGATGGTACATGAAAACAATATACACTTAATGATTGTTCACACCTGGTTTTTATTTTACAACAAAATAAAAACAATAAAGGAGGAGTCTTTAATGGCTCGTTATACTGGTCCAAGTTGGAAATTATCTCGTCGTCTTGGCATTTCATTAAGCGGTACTGGTAAAGAACTTGAAAAACGTCCTTATGCACCTGGACAACATGGTCCTAACCAACGCAAAAAACTTTCTGAATATGGTCTTCAATTACAAGAGAAGCAAAAGCTTCGCCATATGTATGGAGTGAATGAACGCCAATTCCATAACACTTACTTAAAAGCAGGAAAATTACAAGGTAAACACGGTGAAAACTTCATGATTCTTCTTGAATCTCGTTTAGACAACCTTGTATATCGTCTTGGTTTAGCTCGTACTCGTCGTCAAGCACGTCAGCTTGTTAACCACGGACATATTCTTGTAAATGGAAAACGTGTTGATATTCCATCATACCGTGTGACACCTGGTCAAACAATCGGTGTTCGTGAAAAATCTCGTAACTTATCAATCGTCAAAGAAGCAATCGAAGTAAACAACTTCGTACCTGAATTCCTTACATTTGATGCTGATAAATTAGAAGGAACTTTCACACGTCTACCTGAACGTTCAGAATTACCTGCTGAAATTAACGAATCATTCATCGTTGAGTTCTACTCACGTTAAGATTTTTATTACGCAGATAATAATTCTAAAAGCCTTGAAACGTTGTTAAATCAACGTTTCAAGGCTTTTTTATTTTATTTAATAATGCAGGATGATGCACTAAAAAGAACATATTTGGGGCTAAGTTGGGGCTAAAAAATAAATACGTGGGTAGTGCTAAAAGAGAGGTTTTAAGACCTCTCTCTTTATATTTTATTAGTTTGCAGTATGGAGGAATTTTGATCCTTAACTTTCAATAAAAAATAAACTGTCCACATGGGCGGTTTTAATATATTACAGTTATATTTAAAATTTTATCAAACAGGATTAACTCTATCCCCTTCTCAGTAACAACTTTAATTTCCTTCTTTAATTGATCAATCAACATTAGATAAAGTTTGAACTAAAAGAAAATAATATAGCTTTTATACTTAATGTCGATGTTGCCTAAAAGAGATTTTTAAACTTTAAGTAATAACGGAATTATACCAAACAAATTCATTTTATATTTGGAGGTGAATTTTTTTGGAACGTATCATATTTTTCTTTGTTCTTTACTAATATTATGTTTATGGCCCTATTCTGGATACTGGCAGAACGGAATATTATTCAATCTTTTAGTAAAAAAAGGCTGTCCTTATGATCATGCTTGTATGGAATCATTTCACGCAACTCTAAAAAAGAAGAAGTATACCAAACGAAGTATGTGACGTTTGATCGAGCCAGTCTAGCAAGCTTTCAATATATTGAAAGATGGTATAACAGAAAACGAATTCACGGCAGCTTAGGATATAAAACGCCTCAATTAATAGAAGAAGAGTCTAGAAAAAGTGCCTAAAACTTAACTTTTTAGTGTCCAAGATATTGACGTAGATCCATTTTTTATTCCAAGTAGTCCCGTAACCAAGCCATATTAGGATTTCTGTTTCTATGTGTAGTCGCAACAATCTTTACGAAAACAGCCATAATAAAAGCACCTCTAAAAAAGAAATGCTTTTAATTAAACCTATTGAACATTTTTAAATATTTCCTGTGATTTTTCGTCATTTGTTTCCAACATAAATAAACCGTTTTTTTCCCAATCTTTAGCTGCCGGTAAAGCTTCTTCAGCTTTATCCATTTCCTTTTTTGATGAAAATTCATAGACTTTAACAACATTATCACCGTTATAAAAAATAATGCCATCCTTAGCACCAATTAAATCAAACATTGGCTTTTCTTTTTTATCTACTTTAATTCCTTTGTCTTCAAACGCTTTAACAAACGAATCCATACTCAAATTTGATTTTTCATTATCTGAGGCGCATCCAGCTAGTGCAAATAGGAATAATAGTACCAAAACTATTTTTTTCATCTTTCACCCCTCCTTTCTTCTCTATTATACTATCAAAATTTTTTAGCAGGGGAAATATTTACCTATTTCATATTATATACTAGCCTCATACTTCTTCTTATCCAATCTGATCTGGACATTGTGATAAATTACAGAATCGTTTTAGCAGATAAAAGATAAGCAATAACTAACTTCATATAACTCGGTTTCGTGATATTACTCGGATGATTCCCTCACTAATTAATGTTATCTAAAAGATAACCATTAATTGTGGAACTTTCTAAATACGCTTTTTTTCATTACTTACAGTTAATGTATATACCATAAATAAAACCCCTAGTACCGGCAAATAGAACGGCATTAGGGGATTTTAATACGAGTATTTAAAGAGGATCATTTAATAACTTATACATGATTTGTTCTGCTGTTAATAATGGGTTAATTCGTTTTTTTGCATCATCTAAAGTTCCAATAAACGGAAGCTTCCCTTCTTTAAGTACTCCGATTCGATCGCATAGAGTAAGAATTTCGCTCATATCATGCGTGGTGTAAACAATCGTTTTTCCTGATTGTGCAAGTTTCTTAATATATTGATTGATTTCTAACTTCGATTGTAAATCGATACCAACGGTTGGTTCGTCCATTAAGAGGATATCTGGATCATGGATAAGCGCAACGGCAATGTTTAGCTTCCGCTTCATTCCACCTGAGAGTTTCGAGACCTTTTCTTTCCATTTGTCGTCCAAACGAACGGTTTGACACAATTCAAGCAATCGTTCCGTTTCTACTTTTTTCTTTGAAAATTTGCTCCAGAATAATAAGTTCTCCTTGACAGTCATATTCTCCCAAAGTGATACATCCTGCGGTACATAACCAATGATTTTTCTAGCTTTCTTTTTTTCTTTGAGCAGATTAAGATTATTCACCTCAACAGTCCCACTTGATGGCTTAGTAATCGTCGCCAATATGGATAGGAGCGTTGATTTTCCTGCACCATTTGTCCCTAATAAACCAAACACTTCCCCCTTCTTAATAGATAAAGAAAGATTATCAAGAATAATATTTCTGCCATATTGCTTCGTCAAATTCGATATCGTAATCATCTTATTCTTTTTAACCTCCAAATCGCGAACACCCATAAGAATAAACTGGCTAACATGAGCAAGGATACTTTAAATTCGCTCAATAACCCATCATTTCTAAATAACTGCTGAGGCATCCATGAAGAAACGTTTTTCAACCAGTGAGCAAGTTCTCCAACGGAAAAAAAGCTTCCACCTACAATCCCAATTAGAAACGCTAAAATTAAGCCCGTCAAATAATAGCTACCTAAATGGGAGAATAAAGTGGCCAATCCAACACTTAAGGATAAACAAAAAATGAGATAAATGATCATTAACAAAAATAATGCAATATTTACCTGTTCCATCTGAAAATAAGCAAACAAGGAATATATTATAACTATTTGAAATAAATGCAGAAAGAAAATCGCTCCTGTTCTTTGGAGGAGATAATGAACTAAACCATTACTCATCGTTTTCACTCTTGGAAAAATATGATTTTTTTCTTTGACAATCCAATCAGAAATATAAAAGCATGCAAGCATTGTAAAAAAACTCCAAAGTCCTATATAAGAAGTAGCAGCTGTTTTTTCCATCCTTTTCTTCCCTACATTATTTTCTCCCTGCGTAAAATTAATTGTCATTAACGGCTCTGGTTCCCACTGTTGATCATTATACTCATAGGACTCTTCCCAAAGTTGCTTCGAATTTGATAACTTTCCCAACTTCTTTTCAGTTAATTCCACAACACGATTAGATGCTTTAATCGCTGTTGTCATGCGAGTAATCTTGCTGGCGACTAATTCCTTCACCACTCCTGTAGCCACGGAAGAAGGTGAAGTCCAAAGTTCAATAGTTTCCTCCCTCTTTTCATTTGATAATCGTTCTTTAAAATGCTTCTTAATATAAAAAACACTGTCTACTTCATTTCGTAGCAAAAGTCTTTTTGCTTGTTCTGTAGAAGCATGATGAACAACTATTCTCCGCTCCTTCTGTATTTCTGCAATAATCTTTTTAGAAACATCTGTTCTATCCTCATCGATTATCGCAATCGGAACAACTAAATCCTGCTGCTGTTTTTCAAAAAGAAAACCGAAAAAAATAGTTGCTGCAATAGGGAAAAAAATGAACAATAAACTACTTGGATGAAATATTAGCTGTTTTAATTTTTGAAAAAAAATGCCCATTAGATTACCCTCCCTCTTTTCAAGCAGAGGCTTGTAAGGACAATAAATACAAATATTAACACAAGAAGAACCGTTATGGGCTCTGTCCAATCTTCCTGAAAAATGGAAAGAATTAGTGACAAAACCCAGCTATTAAGTATGTACATACTTAGCTTTTCTAGCCACTCTGGAAAATAAATAGTTGGAATCAAATGTCCTCCAGCAATAGTCCCTAAAATAATAAACGTCACTCCTACTAGCTGGTATGCTCTTTCACTTCTTAATAGTGCCTCTAAAAAAAGAAAAAAACTCACAAAAGTTAATACGATAACTAGTGTTAATAATATAAATGGAATCACTTCTAACCCCATCCACCAAATAACAGGGACACCCAATATTAGAGAGAGAGGAGCAATGAAAAGAAGTAAAGTAAAGAGCTTTGCAAAGACGATTTGATTTTGTGATACACCAACAGATAGCAAACGTAATTGAACCGAGGGATTCATACGTGAGGAAAATAATAGTAAGCCGCTATACCCCCACACCATTATTAAAAGAGCGTAAAATGACAATATATAATATTGAAGTAAATTTCTTTGAAACAATACCTCAAGTTTTTTTTCTTGATAAATCTCTCCTCTCCCCAATACATGGAAAGCATAAGTAACAACATTTTTACGAAGTTCCTTTTTTCTTTCAGTTTCAGGGAAGTCCATTTTTTTCATGTAATCATTTATCGTATTAATTCCACTTTGAGCAGCGGATGTAAAATCTGCAGCACTGTTCATCAAATATCGAACTAATTGAGATTGTAAAGGTCGTTGGTTATTCCCAACGACCTCTACAGGAGTATTTATTCCATGTGCTACATCACTACTAAAACCTTTAGGAATATGGATAATTGCCGCGACCTTATTTTTTCTAAGCAATTCTTTTGCTTTTTCACTATCCGTTTGAATGGTCCTCATCAATTTGTTTAACGATTCATTTTCTGTTAGCTGACGGACAACCATCTTTGTTTCGAATGTTGGATCCTCGTTCACCATTGCAACATAAAAGGGATCTAGCCTTGAATCCTTTTGAACGATTTGAGTCCCTACAAATCCTATACCAGTTAATAATATAATAGGAATAAAAAAGATAGAAAGAACTGCCTTCTTACTTTTCCAAAGAGTTTTCATATAAAAAGATGTGAAAACAACTATATTTCTCATAAATCCCACCTATTTAAAGACCTGAATATGACTCTTCTTCATAGGATTCGTATGAAGGTAGTAGAAAATCAGATAATCCTAGGCTTTCCATGAGATTTTGAATATTAACGCCTACTTCTTGTTGGATTTCAAGCAACTGACTCTCTGTCATCTTCGCTACATTAATTCCATCATCTTCTGGATTAGGTAGGTTTAACTTATCTTTTAGTTTTGCTTTGGAATCAACGGTTAAAGAAAGTGTTCCTTTTTGCCCTTCATCATTGACGAAAAGTGAAATTTCCATTTTGTTATTAGAATACTCTTTCTTTATATTGGTATCGATAGTTTGCTCAATTGTTCCACTTAACGCATTGTTCAATCCTGCAAATTGTGGACCAGATAATTCAAGATCTAGATCACTTTTGATTTTATGTTTTTCAGTTAATTTACCATCAAACTTAGAATTCATTTTGAACTTAATTTTTCCATCTAATTGTCCACTTGTTTCAGTAAAGAATTCTGCTGTTAACTTATCTTTTCTTTGATCTTTTTTGTTCTCATCAGTATCGTTATTAATTTGCAGAACTGCCTTTACATCATTATTATCTTTTAATTCCACCTTAAATTCTTTAAATTTCTTATCGTCACCATAAGGAACATTTTTCGTTGAGATTAAGATGTTCTTTTTATCCATGTTGTTCTCTACTGTTATTTGAGTGGAACGATCAACGATTTGCTCTTTATTATTAATCAATAAAACAGATTTGAAGCCATTCGGAAAATTCACTTTTTGTAAATTTTCTTTCGCCTCTTTTAACCCCTTTTTCATTTCTTCTTTCACTTGCGCTAGTTCTGGAAGTTGAGTCCCTGTTTCACTAGCCATCGCCTGTGCACCTGCAAGCTTTTCTAAACGTTTAATCATCATATTTTGTAATTTATTATCTTTAATAACTAAATCCATAAATTTCGTTAATAATTCTTTCGTTTCCGATGAAGAGAGCTTTAGAGTTACTTCTCGAAGCTTTAATTTTTCATCTTTAAACTTATACTCAATCCCTTTCTTTAAGGTAAAATTCTCATCTTTCAATTGCTCTTTCAAAAATGATGCATATCGTTCGATTAAATAATCTTTTTCCTTCTCCGATAATTTTATATCTTTAAACTGAAAATTTGAGAATTCTAGTTTTTCTGGACCATTATAATATGGGTCCTGCATACGCATAAAATCTCCGTATTCGGCAGTATTTAAGAAAAGAGCTTTAGAGTACAGTGCTGGAACTTTTAGACCTAATTGTTCTTTTGATTGAAAAAATTCAACATCTAAAACTTTCTCTTTATTCATATTTAATGCCAATGTATGATGTCCTGCTTGTTTCTTAGGATCCTGATCACTTTTTAATGAAATCGAACTGTTTTTCAAAATCTCTTGTACCATTTCTACTTCTGGTGTAACCATCATTGGATCTAAATCGATATTCCCTTTAACATTCACCTCAGAACTAGATGGCTTTTCTAATAATAAATTTTGAAACTTTAATTGATCACCAAACAATTCATCAACTTCATCCTTCATTTGATTATAGGACCGATATTCTGATAGAAAATATAATTCCTTCGGTGATTTATTTAAAACAAAAGCAAAAACCGTTCCCCCACCAATTAATAAGATTGCAGCAATGATCGGAACGATTCGATTATTAAAAATTTTCTTTTTTGGCTGCTTTTCTGACGATTGCATTGGTGAATCTGCTTCTAATGCAGCAGACGTTTCATTCTTAGACATTTTGATAACTCCTCCCATTGATGTTCTACATAGTGGACAAATTTGAAATCAGTTCTTATTTATTAGTTAACTTACTTGTTCCCTTTTCATCCACATTCAGTAAAATCCCTATTTATCATAAGCAAATACATTCACTACTTCCATACGTTCGACAAAAGTAGACATTTTTTACTTCTTCCTACCCAGTTGTTTTTATAAAAATAGTTCAATATACCCATTGAATCCAAGTTGTCAAAATAGGTATAAACAACTAATGATACTGATCAGAACTTCGATCTAAAAATAAGGTCACAAAAAAACCGAACCATTTCAGTTCGGTTGTCTAATTAATAACGAATCAAATAATATTTTTTCTTCCCTCTTCTAATAATCGTAAATTGATCCTCAATTCGATCCTTCATTGTCAAAATATATTGAACATCTGTATTTCTTTCTCCATTAATATAGACTGCTCCATTTTGAATATCCTCACGTGCTTGTCTTTTAGATGGTGAAATTTTTGCTTCTACTAACAAATCAACAAGCCCAATTTCTTCGCTACCACTTATATCAAATGATGGCACATCTTTAAACCCTTGTTTAATCTCTTCGGCAGATAAATTTTTCACTTCTCCACTAAATAAAGCTTCTGTAATTTTTATCGCCTGTTGTAAAGAGTCTTCACCATGAATTAAACGAGTCATTTCTTCTGCTAATGCTTTTTGTGCTTTTCGTAAATGCGGTTCTTCCTCTACTGACTTCTCAAGCAATTCAATCTCTTCTCTTGAAAGGAAAGTAAAGTATTTCAAATATTTAACAACATCAGCGTCAGCGGTATTAATCCAAAATTGATAAAACTCATAAGGTGACGTTTTTTCTGGATCTAACCAAATGGCACCACTTTCTGTTTTACCAAATTTTGTTCCATCTGCTTTAGTAACTAATGGAATTGTTAATCCAAACGCTTTCTCTCCTTCTGGATTCATCTTTCGAATAAGCTCAAGACCTGTTGTAATATTGCCCCACTGATCACTTCCGCCTATTTGCATTTTGCAGTCATGATTTTTATATAAGTGGAAAAAGTCAATGGCTTGTAAAATAGTATAAGTGAACTCAGTAAAAGAAATTCCCGTTTCAAGTCTTGAAGCAATCGTATCCTTCGCTAACATATAATTAACACCAATATATTTTCCATAGTCACGCAAGAATGTAACTAAATCCATCGTTCCATCCCAATCATAGTTATTCACCATAATTGCGCCATTCTTACCTTCAAATTTAAAAATATGCTCAAGCTGTTTTTTAATACAACTTACATTATGATCAACAGCTTCTAATGTTTGTAGCTTTCTTTCTTCCTTCTTTCCACTTGGATCGCCAATTAACCCTGTAGCCCCACCTACAAGTACAATAGGACGATGACCTTCTTGTTGAAATCTTCTTAAAGTAAGGAATGGAAGTAAATGACCTATATGCATACTATCAGCTGTCGGATCCACTCCACAATATAAGGAAATTTTTTCTTTATTTAATACATTCTTTATTCCTTCTTCATCTGTTTGTTGATAAATAATTCCTCTCCACTGTAAATCTTCTAATAAGCTCATTTGATTCACTCCTATTTTATTAAATAAATAAAAAAGTCCCTTCGTATACATACGAAGGGACGATTATGCATCGTGGTACCACCCAACTTGAGAATTAAAAATTACTCTCCACTTAATTAACATAACGGCTATAACCGTTTACCGCTACTTCTTAACTTCACAGTAAAAGCTCCAGGACGTAATTCATTTAACTATTTGTGTCGATTTTCACCTTCCATCGACTCTCTAAGAAACAGTGATAGTTAAATTACTTCTTCCTTTCCACGCTGGTTTTTATTCTGTTATTAAACTTAATCTATTCTACACATATTTAAATTTATTTGTCAAATGATTGTTAGAAATGACGATTTGTTGATAATATCCTTAACATTTTTTCAAAGTTCGCTCCAAAATAAAGAAAAATGATACATAGAAAAATATGATTTTAATTTTTCTATATTCAATTTATGCTATAATGTATGTGATTTTGAGGGGGTATTATATGGGTGAAAAAATGTCTAAAGTATTGAAAATAATAAAGCAATCATTATCTATATTTCAAAACGAAAAACTTCAACGAAATTCAAGAATTACCTACGGTGTCATATGGAACCTGCTCTTAATTTTCTTCATCGTTATTGTGATTGGAGGCTTCTTTGCTGGAGGAGTTGCTGCGGGATATTTTGCCGCATTAGTAAAAGACGAACCAATCCGTCCTTATGAAAAAATGAAAAAGGATATATATAATTATGAAGAAACATCACAACTATACTTTGATAATAATGTCTATTTAGGAAAAGTAAAATCTGATTTAGAGCGTGAAGAGGTAAAAATAAAAAATGTATCACCATTCCTAAAAGATGCACTGATTGCTACTGAAGATAAATACTTTTATGAGCATGATGGTGTAGTCCCAAAAGCATTATTTCGAGCAGTTTTTCAAGAAGTCACCAATTCCTCAACACAAACTGGAGGAAGTACTCTTACACAACAAATTATCAAAAATCAAATCCTAACAAATGAAGTTTCTTTTGACCGCAAGGCAAAAGAAGTTTTACTTGCACTTCGTCTAGAAAAGTTTTTTAAGAAGGATGTAATACTTGAAGCTTATTTGAACGTATCAACTTTTGGAAGAAATTCATCTGGCCAAAATATAGCTGGTGTTGAATCTGCAGCAAAAGGAATTTTTGGGGTTCCTGCAAAAAAATTAAACCTTGCTCAATCTGCATATATTGCTGGCTTACCACAAAGTCCTTTTATGTACACACCTTTTACTAATGAAGGAAAATTAAAAAGTAAAGAAGGCTTAGAGCCTGGACTTAATCGAATGAAGCTTGTACTAAGCCGAATGCTCGATAACGGATATATTTCTGAGAAGCAATATGCTAGTGCTGTAAAATATGATTTAGTTAAGGATTTTATTAAGCCGCAAAAAAGTCCAAGAGAAAAATATCCTTACCTAACCTATGAAATTGAAGAACGAGCTAGAAATGTCATGGCCATTATATTAGCCAAAAAAGATGGCATTTCAGAAAAAGAGTTAAATAAAAATAAAAAGCTATATGAAAAATATACAACTCTTGCTGATCGAGATATTCGGCAAAATGGCTATACAATCCATACTACAATCAATAAAAAAATATACGATAAGATGCAAAAAGCAAAAGATGAATTTAATGGGTATGGTCCAACTAAAACGGTCATAAAAATCGATAAGAAAACAGGTGAAGAAATATCTGTTCAAGAGCCTGTTCAAATTGGTGCTATTTTAATCGAAAATAAAACAGGTAAAATTATCAGCTTCGTTGGTGGCAGAGACTTTAAAAAGGAACAGCTAAATCACGCGACACAAGGAAGAAGGGCAAATGGTTCTACAATGAAACCATTACTCGTTTATGCTCCGGCAATGGAGATGGGAATTACATCACCAGGTACGGTTATTGCCGACTCAGATACTGGAATAAGAAACAACGGAAGACCATGGCCAACAAATTTTTCAGGCAGATATTATGGCCTCGTGACAACAAGAGAAGCATTAGCGAAATCGCATAACGTAACAGCCGTTAAAGTCTATCAAAGAACGATTAATCAAAGACCCGCACAATATCTTGCGAAAATGGGCTTTTCTGATTTAGTACCAGTTGACTATGAAAACCTTTCAACTGGACTAGGTGGTTTAACTAAAGGGGTTACGGTCGAAGAGAATGTTAATGCCTACACGACCTTTGCTAATGATGGACAATTTATCGATTCTTATTTAATTGACAAAATTACTGATAAAAATGGAAAAGTTATTTACAAACATAAAGTTAAGCCTGTAAATGTCTTTAGTCGTCAAACCTCATATCTTATGCTTGATATGATGAGAGATGTTTTTAGAAATGGTACCGCAGCAAGTGTACCAGGAATGCTCAAGTTTTCGACAGATTGGGCCGGAAAAACGGGAACAAGTAATGATTACTGGGATTCATGGTTAGTTGGTTCTAATCCAAATATTACGTTCGGAACTTGGATTGGTTATGATACCCCTAGTAGCCAAGTACCAGGGTATGATCAAAGAAACTATGCGATTTGGAGCAAACTAATTAACTCAGCCTATGATGTGGATCCAAAATTAATTGCACCAAGTGAACGTTTCAAAATGCCTAGCGGGATTGTTCAACGATCCTTTTGTGCAATTTCAGGAATGCTACCTTCTACAGGTTGTTCCAATGCTGGATTAGTTAGAACAGATTTATTTAATGCAAAATATGTCCCTACTGAAACAGATAATAGTTTAATTCAAGGGAAATTCGTTACAATTAATGGTAAAAAATATTTAGCTTTAGATTCAACTCCTGCTGAGTTTTCGGAGAATGGGCTTATATTAAATCCTGATTTCATCAAGAAATTATCTTACAATGGTGATCCGAGTCAATTGATTCCTAAAGATGACCCTCTTTGGAAAAAAATTCTTGCACCGGAGGATAAAATAAGTGATGATGGTAAAGCTCCAGCTTCCGTTCAAGCTAATAGCTCAGGACGCAGTATAACCTGGAAAGCATCTAGCAGTTCAGATGTTATAGGATACCGTATTTTCAATAGTAATGGTCAAAAAGTTGGCTCTGTCCGAGCAGGCTCCAAATTAAGTTTTTCTACTGGAAATGGTGTATTCTATGTTGTTGCTGTAGATATTTCTGGAAAACAATCAGGTCCTTCAAATCAAGTAACAATCGGCAGCAGCCAAACGAAGAACGAAGAAAAGCCTGATAAAAATAAACCAGATGACAAAGACAATGGAAAAGATAAACCTAAAGATAATGAAGATGATAAAAGCAACAATGAAAATAAGGATAACGATGGAAATAAGGACAAAAATAGGAATAAAGACAGCAAAAAGAAAAGTGATGAAAATGATCAATCAACTCATACATCACCATAAAATGCTAAAAAGCCCGCTTTTATAGCGGGCTTTTCACTGTTTAGAAATTGGTTTAGTTATTCATTAATCTTCCATAGTTGATAAATCACCTGTAGGCAAATCTAATTCCCATGCCTTCAAGACACGACGCATAATTTTTCCGCTTCTTGTTTTTGGAAGTTTATCACGGAATTCAATTTCCCTAGGTGCAGCATGTGCCGCCAGTCCCTTTTTCACGAATTGTCGAATTTCTTCCTTCAACTCATCAGACTCCTCATAACCATCAAGAAGGGCAACGAATGCTTTAATAATCTCACCACGTACCGGATCTGGTTTACCGATAACACCGGCTTCAGCAATTGCTGGATGCTCCAATAATTTACTTTCTACTTCAAATGGACCAACGCGTTCACCTGACGTCATAATAACATCATCGACACGTCCTTGGAACCAGAAGTATCCATCCTCATCCATATAGGCTGAGTCACCAGAAACATACCATCCTCCTGGCAAGAAATATGAATCATACTTCGCTTGATTATTCCAAATCGTATACATCATGGATGGCCAACCTTTTTTAATCGCTAAATTACCCATACGATTAGGAGGCAACTCATTTCCTTGATCATCAACAATTGCGGCTACAACTCCTGGAATTGGTTTACCCATAGATCCTGGTTTAATTTCCATACAAGGATAATTGCAAATTAAATGAGCTCCTGTTTCAGTCATCCACCAAGTATCATGAATTCTTTTATTAAAGACCTTCATACCCCAACGAATGACCTCTGGATTTAATGGTTCACCGACACTTAATACATGACGTAAAGAACTAAGATCGAATTTTTTTATAATCTCATCTCCAGCACCCATTAACATCCGAAAGGCAGTTGGTGCACTATACCATACAGTAACACCAAAATCTTCTATCGTTTTATACCAATCCTCAGGTTTAAAGCGTCCACCTACAATTACATTAGAAGCTCCAGTTAGCCATGGGCCAAACATTCCATATGAAGTACCAGTCACCCATCCTGGGTCAGCTGTACACCAATAAATGTCTTCTTCCTGTAAATCTAACACCCATTTAGCAGTTTGATAATGCTGAATCATTGCATTATGGACATGTAAAACACCTTTAGGTTTTCCTGTTGAGCCGGAAGTATAATGGAGAATTAATCCATCTGTTCTGTCAACCCATTCGATTTCCAAATTTTTTGATGCTGTTTTTAAATTCTTTAAAAAATCTACCTTTTTCCCATTCTCGTCTATATCAGAACCTACAAGAAAAATGGTTTTTAAGGCAGGTAATTGATCTACTGGAACTCTTTCAATAAGTTCTGGAGTAGTAACAAGCACTTTTGCTTCACTGTCCTCTAAGCGATCCTTAACGGCGCCTTCCATGAATGCTTCAAAAAGCGGTCCTACAATAGCCCCTACTTTGATTGCTCCGAGCGCTGCTATATAGAGCTCAGGTGAACGTGGCATAAATATAAAAACTCTGTCCCCTTTTTCAACATCCCCATGTACTTTAAAGACATTACCTGCTTGATTAGATAATTCCTTTAAATCCTTAAAAGTATATTTTTCATTTCTCTTTTCATCCCGATAATATAGAGCTACTTTGTTTTTACGAAAGGTATTTGCATGACGATCAATAGCCTCATAAGCCATATTCACTTTTCCAGTTTCTGACCATGAAAAAGCTTTTTCGGCTTCCTTCCAATCAAAGCTAAGATACGTATCCTCATAGCTTTGTAGATTATGTTGTCCATTAACAGATGGTAGCATTTCTAATTTCATCACAAATCCCCCTTGTTTAAAAATTCACACTATTATTATAGTATAAAATGATAGATTTCTCAAAATCTTTTCATTTTATACTTTAATATCATTATGAATAACACTACATATTTAGCGTTTCATCTAGTAAACAGACATTAAAATACGAAATGTAAGAAAAAAATTTTTATTAAAAAAGTTCAAAAATATTTACTCCTTTTTTAAAAGAATGAAGCATTCATCATGTATAATAAATGTAAACGCTTATCTTAATAAGTTAAGTAAAATTGCCTTTGAAAAATAGTAATAGGAGTGGCAATATGGAGCATAAAAAAACTTACAATGCAATGGAATTAAAGACAACAAAAGGAGATCTATTAATAGAAGGTCCCATCCCACCTGAACAATTGGCACGTCTGGAATTTCATGAAGATTTAATTGCTTTTCGACCGCCTAAACAGCAGCATAAAGCTCTTGTTGAAATCGCTGCTTTGCCTGAAGGTAGGATTATTATTGCACGAGATTATCACACGATTGTAGGATATGTTACCTATCTTTATCCGGATCCATTAGAAAGATGGTCTCAAGGAAAAATGGAGAATTTAATTGAACTAGGTGCAATTGAAGTAATTCCTAAATTCAGAGGTTGTTCAGTCGGTAAAAGTTTATTAAAAGTTTCTATGATGGATGATGCCATGGAAGATTATATTACAATTACAACTGAATATTATTGGCATTGGGATTTAAAAGGTACTAATTTGAATGTCTGGGAATATCGCAAAGTCATGGAAAAAATGATGGGTGCAGGCGGCTTAGAATGGTTTGCCACCGATGATCCAGAAATCAGTTCCCATCCTGCAAATTGTTTAATGGTCAAAATTGGAAACAGAGTGAACAATGAATCTATTCAAAAATTTGATCAATTACGTTTCATGAATCGTTTTATGTACTAAGACTTAAATCCAAACATTAGTTATCTTTTTTATAATTTCATCAAGTCATACCATACATTTTTAATAATATTAGGAACGAACACAAGCTTTCTATTAAAAGGAGTTGAGAGACTTGGTAATCGAAGAAATTATGAAATCCAACGTATTTACCTTAGAGGGCAAAGATACGATACAATCTGCTCTTTTATTAATGCGCGAAAAAAAAATTAGACATATTCCAATAGTTAGTGCTAATAATCATTTAATTGGATTAATCACTGAACGGGATATCAAAGAAGCAGTTCCTTCTCCATATATTGATAGAGAGCATCTAAGTAACCATTTAAATGTCCCATTAGAAAAAATAATGAAAACAAATGTAATCACTGGTCACCCACTAGATTTTGTTGAAGAGGTCGCAGGATTATTATATGAGCATCGAATTGGGTGCCTTCCAATCCTTCTGCAACAAAAACTTGTAGGAATCATTACAGGCACAGATATTTTGCGTACAATGGTGGAGCTAACTGGAGTTAATCAGCCTGGTTCTCAAATCGAAATAAAAGTACCCAATCGTACAGGAATTCTCCATGAGATTACTGAGATATTCAGCGAATTAAAAGTTAATGTGCATAGTGTTTTAGTTTACCCTGATAAGAAAGATCAACACTCAAAAATATTAGTATTTCGTATTCAAACAATGAATCCAATTCGTGTGATTCAACATTTAAAAGAAAACGGTCATCAAGTATTATGGCCAAATATGCCAGGAATGTCATTATGACAAAAAATGCTGCATTTGTTTTTTCAAACGAGTTACTTTCTTATCGTTTTTCAAAGGAACATCCATTTAACCAATTTCGTTTAACATTAACTCTTGATCTACTAAAAGAACTGGGAGCCATTCATAATGAAGATATCATTCCCCCAAGAATAGCATCTGATGAAGAACTCCATTTAATTCATGATCCATCATATGTTTCTGCAGTCAAGAAAGCTAGTCAAGGCAATCTCCCAGCTGATATTGCTGAAAATTATGGTTTAGGAACGGAGGACACTCCAATCTTTCCAGGTATGCATGAAGCAAGTGCCTATTTAGTTGGAGGTACTTTAACTGCGGTCGATTCTGTTATGACAGGGAAGAGTAAACATGCTCTTCATCTAGGTGGTGGCCTTCATCATGGTTTCAGAGGAAAAGCATCTGGATTTTGCGTTTATAACGATAGCTCTGTCGCTATTAAATATTTACAAGAAAAATATCATGCAAGAGTTCTATACATTGATACTGACGCACACCATGGTGATGGTGTTCAATGGTCGTTTTATGATGATGAAACGGTATGTACATTTTCCATTCATGAAACAGGAAGATATCTATTTCCTGGAACAGGAAATGTCAATGAGTGGGGAAATGGTAAGGGATATGGATATTCTTTTAATATTCCAGTTGATGCCTTTACCGAGGACGATTCTTGGCTAGACTGTTACCGGACTGGAATAAAGGAAATCGCAGCCTACTTTAAGCCAGATGTTATTTTGACTCAAAATGGTGCAGATTCACATTATTATGATCCACTTACACATTTATCGGCTACGATTAACATTTATCGCGAAATACCAAAACTCGCTCACGAGCTAGCTCATCAATACTGTAATGGAAAATGGATTGCAGTTGGAGGTGGTGGATACGATATATGGAGAGTGGTACCACGAGCCTGGTCGCTCATTTGGCTTGAAATGATGGATTTTCCTTATCAAACAGGTAAATTACCAGAAGCATGGGTTAATAAATGGCAGGAAAAGGCTCCCATCCCAATTGCAAATACCTGGGAGGACCCTGAAAACATGTATAAGCCTATACCAAGAAAACCTGAAATTACTGAAAAAAATGCAAAAACAGTTGAAAGAATCCTTCATTTTATTCAACAACAAAGTTCTACACAAAAATAGTCCTCTTATTTGAGGACTATTTTTAACTCCAAAAAATGCTACATTATTTGAATACTTTTATTTCATTAAACGGCCAAAAGCGAATCTTGACTTTCCCAATAACAGAGTCCATAGGAATAACCCCAAAAATTCTGCTATCCTTACTAACTAAACGGTTATCGCCAAGAACAAATAAATAGCCTTTAGGCACCTCTTTTTTCTGTGTAATCTCCTCTAACGTAAAATCTCCAGTTAATTTATTATTTGGCGGTAAATTTTTCCGATTTTCCTTCAAATAAGGCTCTTTATAAGCTTTTCCATTAATATATAACACATCATTTTTCATTTCTATATGGTCACCAGGTAGACCAATAACACGTTTTACATAATGTTCATCTGAATCTGGTGCATTAAACACAATTTCATCGAATCGCTTAATATCACTAAGTTTACTTACAATAATACGATTTCCATCTTGTAAATTCGGCATCATTGATTGTCCAACGACAATAGAGGGCGTAAATACAAAATATCTGCAAACAAAAACGATAACCGCTGCAAGTAAAATTGATTTAATCCATGAATATAATTCCTTCTTTGCATTTGTTTTTTTCCCCAAAGCTAAGTCACATCCTTTGAAATCCTATACGAAATTTATTTTTAATAGCATTTCCTATATTTAGATTATCAGAAATAATGGAACGGAGCAATTTGCTTTTTCCCCAACTATTTAAATACATAAAAATAACTGCTTTTTGTTAAAAAATCTAAAAGCAGCTATTTTAAGATTCTTCGATTTACTTTGTCGAACTTCTATGTTCAATTCGATGTGGCAAAATAACGATATTATCAGATACTTTTTCCTTATTCATATATTTTGTAAGAAGTCGCATAGCAACTGCACCTATGTCATAAAGTGGTTGGACAACTGATGTCAATTGTGGACGAACCATTTGAGCCAATCGTGTATTATCTGATGTAATTATTTCTACTTGATCGGGAATATTAAGTCCTTCATCCTGAGCTCCATGAACTACACCAAGTGCCATTTCATCACTGCCTACATATACAGCAGTTGGTCTATTTTCAAGGGTACTAAACTTTTGCCATGCCTCGATCCCAGAATCATATGTATAGTCCCCTTCAAACACATACTCTTCATTAAATGGCAATC
The DNA here is from genome assembly GCA_018333075.1 of Heyndrickxia sporothermodurans. GTDB lineage: Bacteria > Bacillota > Bacilli > Bacillales > Bacillaceae_C > Heyndrickxia > Heyndrickxia sporothermodurans_A. The sequence goes on from BORH01000010.1 coordinate 160,992, forward strand.
CTGCTTTTTCTAATGCATCTTTATAGCCATTAAGCTTTTGCTCACTATTAATAGGATTATGAAGAGGTCCTATAACAAAGGCAATATTTTCATGACCTTTTTCAATGAATTCAGTTGTAGCATCAAATGCAGCTTGGCGATAATTAATATTAACAGATGGTATTTTGTTCAATGGTTCTACAGATCCAGCCAAAACAATTGGAACAGGTGAACGTTCAAACTCAGCCACATGCTCCTCAGAAATATTTCCACTCATAAATACGATACCATCAACTTGTTTACCAAGCATCGTATTTAATAGATGCAATTCTTTTTCTTTGTTTTGGTCAGAATTGCTTAAAATAATATTATATTTATACATTGTAGCGATATCTTCAATCCCTCTTGCCAGCTCAGCGAAGAAAATATTGGATATATCAGGTATAATTACGCCAACAGTAGTAGTTTTTTTGCTCGCTAATCCACGTGCAACCGCATTTGGACGATAACCGAGTCTTTCAATTACCTCAAGAACTTTTTTTCGAGTAGCAGGTTTTACATTAGGATTTCCATTTACTACTCTAGAAACAGTAGCCATCGAAACATTTGCTTCACGTGCTACATCATAAATTGTAATATTCATTTAAATCTTCACGCTCCAATACCGATGTATATATATCGTTAGTTTTTAACAGTCATCATATTTCTAGTCATATTAAATGAAAGAAAGTGAAATTATGTATTATATTTTATCATACGATAGACATCCTTATCCTGCAATGAAATACACGAATTTGACAACATTTTATCCGGATATTTAATAAAAAATTGCCGAATCTATCTGTACAAAGTTTACATTCTACTCAAATAACATTTTTATCATACTTTACTTTGAAAAATAGAATAGCAAAAGCCTTCAAATTAGAAGGCTCTTGCTGCAGGTTGAGATGCTAATATTTCCTTGTAAAAGTTATCAAATTGATTCAAGTCCATTTGCTGAGCAGCGTCAGATAAGGCTACTGCAGGATCTGGATGTACTTCCGCCATAACTCCATCTGCACCAATGGCAAGTGCTGCTTTTGCAGCTGGAAGCAATAGGTCCCTTCTTCCAGTTGAATGCGTTACATCAACAAATACAGGTAGATGTGTCTCTTGCTTCAAGATTGGTACAGCGGTTATATCTAAAGTATTTCGAGTAGCTTTTTCGTATGTGCGTATCCCTCGTTCACATAGAATAATATTACCATTTCCCTGTGACATAATATATTCGGCAGCATTGATAAATTCATCGATAGTTGCTGCTAAGCCTCTTTTTAACAATACTGGTTTATTAATTGATCCAGCAGCTTTTAATAATTCAAAGTTTTGCATATTTCGTGCACCAATTTGAATAACATCTAAATACTCAACTGCGGTTTCAATATCATTAGGTGTTACAATTTCACTTATTACTGCTAAATTATATTCATCAGCAATTTTCTTCAATATTTTTAATCCTTCAATCCCTAGACCTTGAAAATCGTATGGGGAAGTTCTAGGTTTAAAAGCTCCTCCACGTAGCAAGGTTAAGCCTTTTTCCTTCACCGATTTAGCTACCTGTGCCACCTGTTCATATGACTCAACCGCACATGGACCAAATACAAAGTGTGGCTTTCCATCCCCAATAAGTTCACCCTTTATATTAATGACCGTATCCTCAGGTTTCTTTTTACGGGACACAAGTAGTGCTTTTTGATGATTATCTTGTTGCAAATTAAGACCTGCTTTAAAGATTTCTTTAAAAATATGTTCAACTGTCTTATCTTCAAATGGTCCATCATTATTTTCCTTTATTAAATTGAGCATCTTTCGTTCACGTACTGGATCATATCGATTGACACCACCAGTTTCTTTAACTCGTCCAATTTCTTGAACTAGTTCTGCGCGCTTATTGATTAGATTTAACAGTTCTAGATTTATTTCCTCCACTTGCTTCCGTAGCTGATCAAGTTCGTGATTTCCCATACTTTTCATCCTTTCTATTAATAAGTGCAGCCATAAACCTTTTAATTGTTTTGGTTAAAAAAATCAAAACGTTAACATATTTATGAAATAATGAAGTCTGTTTAATTTTATTCTTCTTTATGATACATTTTAACCAAAGGGAATACATAATCAAACGAATCCATCACTTCATTCTTCTGGTATTAATATATATTAGGCATAATTATAATCTATAGTTAATTAAAAGTCACTAAAAATGTCTTTAATAATTAAACGCTTTTAAGTGATAAAGCATTTGATGAATTATTGAGAGGAAGGTGTATCATTTTGCAAGAAACAAAGAAAATATTTGCATTAGACATTGGTACACGATCCGTTGTCGGTATCATTTTAGAAGAAAACAATCAACAATTCTATGTATCTGACATTCTAGTAAAGGAACATAATGAAAGAGCTATGCTAGACGGGCAAATTCATGATGTCGTGTCAGTTTCTCAGGTAATTAATGAAGTGAAAGAAGAATTAGAAAAGCGACATGGAAAATTATCTAAGGTCTGTGTAGCCGCTGCGGGTCGTGCTCTAAAAACAGAAAAAGCTCAAGCTTCCATATCAATTAAAGGAAAGCCAATGATGACTAAACAGGATATACTACATCTTGAATTATGCGCTGTCCAAAATGCTCAAGCCCTCGCAGCCGAGAAATATACATCTACTAAAAGCAGCTATTACTATTGTGTTGGTTATTCTGTATTTCACTATCGATTAGACGATGATGAAATAGGAAGTTTAATTGACCAGCAAGGGCATGAAGCCTCGGTTGAAATCATTGCTACTTTTCTTCCAAAAGTAGTAGTAGAGTCGTTAATTTCAGCTTTGCAAAGAGCTAACTTAGAAATGGATGCCTTAACACTAGAACCTATTGCTGCTATCAATGTCTTAATCCCTGCATCAATGAGAAGATTAAATGTAGCATTGGTTGACATTGGTGCTGGTACTTCAGACATTGCTTTAACTGATTTAGGAACTGTAACTGCTTATGGCATGGTTCCAATTGCAGGAGATGAAATCACAGAAGCGATTAGTGATCAATTATTACTTGATTTTCCTTTAGCTGAAATAGCTAAACGACAATTAAATAGCAATGAATCCATAAAAATAGTGGATATATTAGGCTTTGAAACTGAGGTTACAAAAGAACATGTGATTGGTCAAATCTCTTCTGCAATCGACAAGCTAGCGAACGCTATTTCCGAAGAAATATTATTACTTAATAATGGCAAAGCGCCAAAAGCAGTGATGCTGGTTGGGGGGGGAAGCCAAACACCCGAAATTACTAATAGAATTGCACACTATTTACAATTACCTAATAATCGTGTAGCCATTCGTGGATCTGATGCCATTCAAGGCTTAACCCTATCAGACCATATTCCAAAGGGTCCAGAATTTATTACTCCAATAGGAATTGCTATTGCTGCCCAGCAATCTCCTGTTCATTACATGACTGCTTATGTCAATGATCGACCTGTCAGACTATTTGAGGTGAAAAAACTAACTGTTGGAGATTGTATATTAGGATCTGGAATTAAAATAAGCTCATTACATGGAAAACCAGGCATGGCACTCATGATTACACTTAATGGTCACTCAATTACCGTTCCAGGTGGACATGGAGAACCACCTATTATTACAAAAAACGGCAAATTATCTAGTCTTGATGAATTCATTTATAATGGTGATCAAATAATGATAGAAAATGGCCAGGACGGGCAACCTGCTCATGTTACAATTAAAGAATTTGTTGACGAAATTCCTTTTAAAAAGATTTATATTGATGGGAAGCAATATATAATAACTACACACATTAAAAAAAATGGTGCTTCTGTATCAGAGAATGAGATAATTGAAGACCACGATAATATAGAATTACATTTCCCGCAAAATTTAGAAGAATTGTTATTATCTTTAAAAATGAATAATGTTCTTAATCATTTAATACCTTTCCGCATTAATATTGATGGAAAAGAAACCTTTCTTCCATCACAATCTTATAAAATTTATCTAAATGATAAGGAAGCAAAGCTATCCTATTCATTCAATAGTTCTGATCAAATTCAAATCGAACGGAAAGAGCCATTTACAGTGAGAGATCTTGCAAGGTTAAAAAATCTTAGCTTAGATTACCATATTCATGTTTATTTTAATGGACAAAAAATACAAATGAATAAACCACTAATTAATTTTATTCGTGAAGAAGAAATCCTTGAAGAAAATGCTGTCGTTCATTATGGGGATCATTTAGAAACCAAATCGTATAATATCGAGCCATTTATTTTTCAAGATATATTCAAGTATGTTGAGGTAGAAATGCCGAAGAGTGGAAACGGACAGTTTCGGTTGCTTAGCAATAAAAATGAAACGACCTTCTATGATCCAGTTAACGAAGGGGATCAATTAGAAATTGTCTGGTCTACCGCTGTAAATCATTAGGACTTATCTTACGATCTTAACCATAAATAGAAAAAAAAATCGGAGGGATTCCCCTCCGATTTTTTAAATGAATTCTTCATCTAATACTTCTTCTTTTTTTTCGTCTACTTTCTTTTTTAATCCATCTGTTTTTTCCTTCACCGTTTCTACTATTTGTCCACCTTTTTCAACAGCAATGCTTTTCAATTGAATCGTTTTTTCTTTCGTCGCTGCAGCTAATTCATTTCCCTTTTGAGTAACAGCCGCACGTAGATGATCGGTCTTTCCAATTAAGGACCCGACCTGACCGTTTAAATCACTTCTAAACTCTTTACCTGATTTAGGAGCTAAAAGTAAAGCAGTAGCCCCTCCTACAATTCCTCCAATGATAGCTCCGATCATAAAATCCTTAAGCTTCAATGAATCTGTTTCTTGTTTCTCCATTTGCTTCAAATCATTACTAGCCATTATTAATCCTCCTCTAAAATTATCATTTATCCTCTAGCTCTTTTAACTTCTCTTAATTGAGGTTCATTTTCGATACTATTTTTTAAGGATTCTTCTATTAACTTTTTTTCTTTCTTCTCTGTCCATTTATCTTTAATTTCTTTTAACACACTGCCCCATTGAACCACTTGAGCAATCCTATCTTGATTATCTTCTATTTGATGGGTTACATTATTGGTCACTTTTCTAATAGAATGATTTAAGTTTTTTATTGTTGTACCTACATCCTGCACGGCATAGACTACGGTATTAAGTTTTTCAGCTTTGTCTTGCATATCTTCTGCCAAAGCATTCGTCTTATTTAAAAGCAATGTTGTTTCACTCGTAATGCCTTTCATTTGCCCTTCTACGCCTTCCATTGTTTTAGCTACTTGATTTAATGTTTCTTTTACTGAATTTAGTGTTTTTGAAATGCTAATTACTAATATTAAAAATGCAATAGCAATTAAAGCAACACTTAAATACAGAATAATAATCATTAAATATACCCCTCCTTGTACAATATCTAATACCCTTTCAATTGATAGGATAAACAGATATCTTATATTTTTCTACTAGAACCATATATTTTCCTACTTTATTTTCTCATATTCCGCTATTTTCGCCAAATATTTATTTAATAAAAATTTCAATCGACTATATGAGTTTTTTATTCAAAAATGATATCGATTATGGGTAAAATGGAATAGTAAGAAATTTAATTATTGGAGGAAATCTGATGAAAGATCCACGAATAGAACAACTAGCAAAAAACTTAATAAATTATTCAGTACAGCTTCAGCCAGGTGAAAAAGTATTAATTGAAAATTTTGGACTTCAAAAGGAACTGGTCACTGCTCTTGTTAAGGAAGCATATGCAGCAGGAGGTTACCCCTTCGTCTCTTTAAAAGATCACCAAGTAGATCGCGCGCTATTAATGGGTGCACAAGAAAAACAATTTCAGATGATAGCTCAATTCGAGGCTGATCGAATGGAACAAATGGACGCTTATATTGGATTAAGATCTGGGGACAACATTAATGAACATGCAGATGTGCCAGCTGAAAAAATGGCCATTGAAGGCAATACAGTTGGAAAAAAAGTCCATAGAGAAATTCGTGTTCCGAAAACTAAATGGGTTGTTCTTCGTTACCCAAATTCAGCAATGGCCCAATTAGCTAAAATGAGTACTGAGGCATTTGAAGATTTTTACTTTGATGTATGTAATTTAGATTACAGCAAAATGGATAGAGCAATGGATTCATTAGTTGATTTAATGAATAAAACCGATAAAGTTCGCCTTGTAAGCCCTGGTACCGATTTAACATTCTCAATTAAGGATATCCCAGCTATTAAATGTGCTGGTCGACTCAATATACCTGATGGTGAAGTATATACAGCTCCTGTTCGTGAATCTGTTAATGGTACCATTACATATAATACTCCATCTCCATACCAAGGCTTTACATTTGAAAATGTAAAATTAACTTTTAAAGATGGAAAAATTATTGATGCTGCTTCTAATGATACAGAAAGAATTAATAAAATCTTTGATACCGATGAAGGTGCTCGATACATTGGAGAATTTGCTATCGGGGTTAACCCATTCATTCTTCACCCAATGCAGGATATTTTATTTGATGAAAAAATTGCAGGAAGTATTCATTTCACACCTGGACAATGCTATGATGTAGCACCAAATGGAAATGATTCAAATATCCATTGGGATATGGTTCTTATTCAACGACCTGAATACGGCGGAGGAGAAATTTACTTTGATGATGTTCTTATCCGAAAAGATGGACTTTTTGTATTACCAGAATTAGAGTGTTTAAATCCAGAAAAACTTAAATAATATATAAAAAATAACAGGCTATCATATTATTGATAACCTGTTATTTTAATTATACTAATAATTTTTCATATGCACGCTGATATTTTTGAATATCTCCTGCTCCCATAAATAAAATGACACTATCTTTCATTTCTAAAAGTGGTGTAGTATCATCTTCATTTAGAATTTGAGCACCTTCAATTTTGTCCTTAAGATCATCAACGGTCAGCTTTCCATGGATCTCTCTTGCAGATCCAAAAATCTCACATAAAAACACCTTGTCTGCTTCACTCAAACTTTGTGCAAAATCCATTAAAAATGTTTGAGTTCTAGTAAATGTATGTGGTTGAAATACGACGATAATGTTTCGATCAGGATATTTTTGTCTAGCAGAGTCGATTGTTGCTTTAATTTCAGTTGGGTGGTGTGCGTAATCATCAACAATAATCTGATTCCCAATTTGTTTTTCAGTAAATCTTCGCTTCACACCCTGGAAAGATTTTAAATATTGCTGTGTAGTTTCTGTATCAATTTCTTCATAATGGCATAAGGCGATAATAGACAAGGCATTTAATACGTTATGATCGCCAAATGTAGGAATTTCGAAGCTTGCATAATAATTATTGCGAACTAACACATCAAATTTAGTTCCTGAAGCTGTTTTTTCAATGTTTCTTGCTTGAAAATCATTTTCTTCACCAAATCCATAAAAAAGAACTGGTACTTTTGCTTGTATCTTTTGTAATTGCTCATCATCACCATAAGCAAATATTCCTTTTTTAACATGCATCGCCATTTCCTGGAATGCAGAAAATACATCATCAATATTTGCAAAATAGTCTGGATGATCAAAATCAATATTTGTCATTATCGCGTAATCTGGATAATACGAAAGGAAATGACGTCTATATTCACATGCTTCAAATACAAAGAATTCAGCATCCTTTTCACCATGTCCTGTTCCGTCCCCTATTAAATAAGACGTTGGCTTGGATCCAGAAATTACATGAGCAAGCAACCCTGTTGTAGAAGTCTTTCCGTGTGCTCCTGTTACAGCGACGCTTGTGAATTTCTGCATAAATTCCCCTAAAAATTTATGGTATCTGATTACCGGAATCCCCATTTTCATTGCTTCATCAATTTCTTCATGTGTATCAGCAAATGCATTTCCTGCAATGACAGTTAAGCCTGGATTTATATTTTCACGCTGGAATGGAAGGATTTGAATCCCTGATTCCTCCAAGCCTTTTTGGGTAAAAAAATATTTTTCAACATCTGATCCTTGCACTTTATAACCCATATCGTGTAGTATTTGTGCCAATGCACTCATACCGGATCCTTTAATACCTACGAAATGGTATACAGTCATAATAGAACCTCCAACAATGTCTATATGTACACAGTATATGATATATATATATCATTTGCTAAGAAAAACTAAAGAGAGGTTTTCTTAGTCTGCAAAAACGGATTTATGAACAATTATATTTAAAAATAAATGTCCATATTCAAATATTATAGCACTTTTTATGTTTCATGACTATGATATGTATAACATCTTCTTTACAGAATAGTATTACCAAATCAGAACCACCAGTATAACTGGTGGTTTGCTCTGCGCGTAAAACGCTTTGTTACTGGCTATTGTCTAAAGACATACTGAAAGGTCCGTCAACCGCACTTCTATCACGTGCTACCGCTAAAGCGG
>BORH01000011.1 GCA_018333075.1 Heyndrickxia sporothermodurans
TTAGCTGTAGACCGAATGAATGCTCAATTAAATCTACAACAAGCTGCTTAAATTCAAAAATTTGAAGATATCTAAATTCTGTAGGATTGTGTTTCTTTAAAATAATGAATTATGAAATTGATTCAATTGATTATGAAAAAAGTAGTGGAAAACGATTAACAGAACAGGATGTTTTAGTAGTATTAAATGGATATTTGAATAATTTAAAAATAGCTGCAACTGATTCTCCTAAATTTTCAACATTTGCCCCTGGTAATATTAAAGAATATAAAATTAGTAATAAACAAATTAAATCTTTAGTTGCAAATGCAGGGCTAAATAGAGGTCTTTGGGCAGTACTTACAGCTGTAGCGAAAATATGGAAGAAAAATCCAACAATTTTAACTGCAATGATCGTTGTTATACCTGCCTTTGGAGTTGTAGTTATCAATAAATGTAATAGTAAAGGTGTAATAATTAAGAGAATTACACTTGGTGCTACATCAAGTTGCTCATGTAGATCACAATAAATAACCTTTTTAAAAATAAAAACCACTAATTAATTTTTTAATTGATTAGTGGTTTATTTTTTTATTCGTTTTATATATTTGGAAATTTGTTCACTTATAAAAAACACTAATATACCACTTAATAATAGATATATTGAATTGATTTGGATTTCTTTATTCAATAACTTTAAAAAACTATTAATAAGTAAAAATCCTGCCCAAAAAATAAAAGTGGAATAAAATGCAATATTGACACTCTCTTTATCATAATTTTTATCTGATTTAAAAAACATGTATTCCCTCCTAGTATATTGATTTTAACATTTTAAGAGTCTAACCTCAAAACAGTTAGAAAAATTCAAGTTAAGAAAAAGCGACAAAAGTATATTAATGGTGAGAGTAATATTGTTGTTCCCAACATTCTCAATCGTAACTTTAAAGCAAGTCAATCCAATGAAAAATGGGTAACGGATATTCCCTACCTACCATATGGCTCTACTATGTTGTATTTATCAACGATCATGGATTTGTATAACAATGAGATTGTGGCTTTCAAATTAAGTACCAAGCAAGATATAACCTTAGTATTAGATACACTAAGGGAAGCTGTAGAGATACGAAAGCCAGTTGGCTCAATGCTTCACAGTGACCAAGGATCCGTCTATACTTCGTACGCATTTCAAAATCTAGCAAAAGAAAAAGTCATTACCACAAGCATGTCTCGTAAAGGAAACTGCCATGATAATGCCGTCTTTGAATCCTTTCACTCCTCGCTAAAGTCGGAAGGATTCAAAGATCAAAGTAGAGCATCTATGTCCAATTCTAAAGTAGTACAAATTGTAAATCAATACATGTATCGATATAATCATATACGCATTCAGGGGAAAATTAAACTACCTGTCTCCACTTGAATACAGGGGACAGGCAGCATAGGTGTTTTTTCTATGTCTCATCTGAAGGGGTCAGTCCACCACTTTGGAAGATTTTTCTTAATAAAGAAGTTTTTCAATTAAATCACCAATTGGAAAATATGGCTTACGATATGTATAATTTTTTCGAATAATAAAAAAGCCCTTCTAAGAGGGCATTAATTTACTATTTTGGTTCTGTAAATGAATATAATCTAAATGGTTTTAAAGCTCCGGAAACAGGATCTTTTCCAGGTTTCAAGCCTACAAATACCTTTTCTACACTTGGATTGTTAGGATCTTTTTCAACTTTGATTCCTTCAGCCTCAAGTGTACCAACATAACTACCCTTTATTTTTATCGTTTTTACATGTTCAAAATTTCCGCCATTAGTATATGAGTATTTATATATGGTTGGTGTTTGTCCAGCTGCTCCCCCGAATAAGTAAAGAAACTTGTTTCCCGAACCGACACCTGTAATATCAAATCCTTGGAAGGAATTATTAGGTCTAGCTACACCAGTAAAATGGGTTAATTGTAATTTATTTATGTCGTAAATGTTTATGCTATTAGTAGAAGAAGCTCGTAATGCATTTGTAACTTCACTTAGCTTATATACTGCATAATAAGTATCACTAGCAGAAGTACCTATTTGTATTCGGAAACAAATTCTATCGCTTCCATCAGCTATAGCAACCGCACTTCTATATGCAGTCCCACTTTTTTCTGGTGCAACTTTCGCAAGGTTTTTAATGGTTTTTACATTGGTTACCTCAGCACCGGTAGCCTTCGCAGAATTTATTTTATATTCGATAAGAGAAATGTTAGTCGACCATCTATTATCGTCCTTTGAATTTGCTCCGCTTCCAATCCAAATATAAGTTTTTCCACTTTCTTTAATAACTTCTAATGATTCGCCATGACCAAACCCTTTTAACTTAACATAGTCTTTGACAGTACATTTGCCATTACTAATTGTACATCTTGAAAGTAATGTGGTGTCTCTAATCTTCGGGTCATCGCCTGCAACTCTTTGTGTAAAAAAGACTTCATTTTTATCACCATAATCAAAACTCTGAATTGCAGCATTACTTTTTGTACCTGCATACTCAAATTGTCTATCGATGGTGGTTGATATAGTCGTAGCTGCATTTGAAATATTATTATGCATTAAACAAATTATTAAACCTAAGATGGATATTATTAATCCTTTTCTAAAAAATTTCTTCATTCTTCTTCCTCCCTTTTTTATAAATTTCTTACAAAAAATACAATATCATATAGTTTAAAAGAAATATGTCGAAAATTGAGGACTGTTTGTTTTTTTTTATCTTTTGATGTCAAAGAGGAAATAATGTTAAATTGTCAGTAAATGTCGATTAATAAATATAAATGTAGATAAATAGTCTTTGTTTCAGTTTTCTTACTTTTATATAATTATTATGAAAAATGTTCCAGATAGGTAAAAAAATGCACAAAATGTATATTAGTATTTTACTTAGTTTCGTTTTAATACTTTCCTTGTTACCAACTTATGTTGGAGCAGAAAGTAATGCAGAGAATTCAAAAGACCCCATAACTAATAATGATTCGAAATCAACCAGGAAGGAACTAGTAGAATAGAGAAGTGAATTTTCAAAGACATTTGTAGATGATACAGGAAAATTTACGAGAGAAATATATCAAGAACTTATTCATCACAAGAGAAATGGAAAATGGGAAAATATTTCTGAAAACCTTATTAGTAAAACTAATAATGGAACTTTAGAATCAGAAGATACTAAGTTAAAAACATTTTCCTTTGTAAATTTACAGAAAAATAAGAAAATTGTTTATAAAATGGGGAAACATATATTATCATTTTCTAATATAAGTGCAACTGATGAAAAAAAAAGAATTTACACAGAATTCTTCTATGAAAACAGAAATTGATGAAAATAGAAATGCTTATAAGCACGGTAAAAAGATAAAGAAACAAGGTAATAGAGTTAAAGTACAAGGGGAAAGTGGCAGATTAAAGATAGAGATGTGGGTTAATACAAAAACTAAAGTTATAGAAACAGCGTATCCAAAAAATGAGGGAGGGTGTATAATTTGGATGTAGTTGAAATAGAACTTAATATATGTTTAGATTCTTTATCTATATATAGTCATAATGTTATTACTGGTAAAATTTATTTCTCAATTGAAGATCGATTTTTTCCTGAGAAAGGGTGGGAAGATTTTGTTGTAGTGATTTTAGCCTGGTGGCTTAAAGCACTGTTAAATTTAAAAAATAGTCGTAATGGGATTACACAAGTATTTGAATTTATGGATGGACCCTTATTTGTAAGAGGTACCAAAATTTCAGAAGATATCGTAGAAATGCAGTTTATCAAGGAAAAGGCAGATTTTGAACATATCTATTTTACATGTCAATGTAGTATAAACCAATTAAAAAACACCTTAATAACTACAACAAAGTATTTATTAAAAGAACTTGAACGACGGAATTTGGAATCAGATGATATAGAAGAATTAGAGAGAATGTGGAAAATTTTAAACAATTAACTATTCGATAACTCCATAGGGTATTCCTTTGGAGTTATATTTTTTATTAATGTTTCTGCATATAGATCAATTAATGATATTAAGAGAACATATTTTCATTTTATGAGAATGAATAAGATGTTTATTTAGAATTTTATGTCAATTATTTTAATTAGCAAGATTGACTAGAAAAAGGGTCAATCAAGCCTATCACTATTGGACAAATTATCGTGTTGATGTAAAATCTATACTTGATCATTCTGGTCAAGAAGTGGGGTATTATCAATATGATACCTACGGAAATATTTTATCTGAGAATGGTAAAATAGAAAAAGATAATTCTTTTCGTTATGCGGGTTATTATTACGATTTCGAAACAAAGAATTACTACATTAAGGCTAGGTATTATAATCCAACAGATTCGAATTTCTTAAGCATTGATCCATATCCAGGAGATGAGGATTTACCTATAAGTCAAAATGGATATAATTATACAAATAATAATCCCCTAAACCTAGTAGATACAAACGGAGAAGCTAATGATAAATCTGCACGATTAATTGGACTAGTAGGTTGGGCCAGGAGGTTTTAGAGGTGGAAAAAGTAGTAAGGTTCCATCCCAATTTTTGAGAGGACAGAAATTTGAAAAATCAGTACTTAAAAAATATAAACTTGTTAAAAATACTAAAAAAATTGGAAAAAGCATTCCAGATAGTTTGAGTAAGGGAAGAATTAGTGAGATAAAGATGTAAAGTATGTCTATAAGAGTAAGCAATTTAGTGACTATCATACCTACTCGAACAAAATTTCAAACCTTTAGAAAAGGCTATTAAAAGAAGAGGTGGTAGGATTATAAGAGTAAAATAGAATGTATGGAGGGGAAACATGTCAATAGTAGGAACTATATTTACAACTAAGAATTTAGGAACTAAAAAAAAGGCAGAACTATTTTTTGAAAACCTAGCCCTTTTGAATTATTTACCTAATAAAATTGGACTTTATGATCCTGCAAAGGAGGAATTCAGTGTTAATAAAGCTATAGATATGTGGACTTATGGAGAAGAAGGTTGCTATGTTGAGGGGATAGGGAACACTGGATATTTTGGTAGTGTAGTTGGGAAAAATGTGAAATTAGGTTTTAGATTTGATATTTTTTGGTGGAACAGTTCTCAAAAAAATTATATGAATAGAATAGATTTTTATTTTACAAATAAATCTTTTTCTTTAAATAAAGAGAAGGTAATACAATTATTTAAAGAATTAATTACTATTTCTGAAGCTTGTTATGGGTATATTTCACATTCAGATTGTGAGGATAGACAACATGTAACAGGTGATTTAACCACTAGGTTACCAGGTGTTTTTTGGTGTAATTATTTTGGAGAGAAGCTTAAAGATTTTTTTGAGGAAAAAAAAATATTAGCATACCCATGGTATAACCATGAATATCATGGTTCGAGTGGGATTATAACTTATTTATCTAAAGAAACCAAGGAATTATTAGGTTCAGAAGAACCTGAAATCCAAGCAAAAACCTATTTAGGCGAAAAGTCTTTTGGCGATGTGAAACAGTTTATTGAAAATCCTGAAATGATACAACAAAGGATTGTTCCTAATTTTTTTAAAGAATAAAGTAAATTTCTACAATGCTGAAATAATTACTTTGTTAAAGTAAAGGATATGAAAATTTGTTGTTTCAAAAACTTTTTAATTATCATGGAGTGAGGTTAAAATAAAGGACGGTTGAAGCGAATGTATGATTACAATATTGGATTAGTTTACGATAATTCTTGTTGTAAAGCACAAGAGCTTAAGAAAATAGTTGATTATTTGAATGACAATACCGGAAGTGTTATGTATTCAAAAGTATCTCTAGATGTAGATGGTGATGAATGGGTAGAAAGCCACTTTTCCAAAATAGACTATACAATGTTAGCAAATAACTTTTATGGCGAGATTCAATTAATCTGTAAGAAATTATTTGATACGAATGATATATCATTAACAATATATATTCAATCAGAAGAAACCTATTTTGGATTTGTACTAAGTTTTGAATTCAAAAATGAGAAAAAACTGCTTTTAATAGATAAACTTGAAGAAGAATTTATTAATTTAGTACTTGAGTTTTATCGATGCTCAAAATTCAATTATGCGTTTTGTGACCATGATTCGGAACTAGAGATACATCCAATGAAAAAAGAAGAAATCAATCAGTTATATTCAATTGTTATATGGCCAAATAATAAAAAAGATCTTAGCAAAATAGTAAAGAATAATTGGAAAATTGATGGTATAACCCCTAGATTATAGTTTATATTTCCCCGAAGATATTTAGTTGTTTTCGGGGATTTTATGCACTATTTCAAAAGTTAAGTATGCGTACAAGAATTATTAGTAAAGGTATTGATTTGGCAGTATTGCTAATTCCAGGTTTAAGAAAAATTAATAAGTTATTGAAATATGGAAAAAGACCAAAGTCCATAGATTAATAAATGGAGAAAAAATAAGAATTAAAGTTAGAGTTACTGAATATTTCTCAAGAATTGGAATAGGTGTATCAATTGCAAGGAGCGCAGCAGGATTGATTATCAATGGCATGCTCACTATAATAGATACTTCAGTAGGTCAAATAGCTGTCTCGGTACTAAAAAGGTTTTTTTAAACTTATAATAAGAAAGCAGAAAAATATATTTTTTTGAAAAAAAAAGTCAAAGTTGAATATATAAATTTTACTAAACGGAAATAATTAAAAGCAGATTGGAGAAAGTAGACTTAATGATTAATATTTTATATAAAATAGGATATATTTTATTATTTGTTTATTTAGTTAGTCTTTTATTTTATAGATTAAAAAAAAAGAATACCAAATCAATGTCTGAAAATGTTGTACTTGGTTGGGTTATAGTTTTTTGTGTGATTACTATATTTATCGTTATAATGACTATATTAAAGTAGATTTAATAAATTTTTATGAAAATTCAAAGTAATTTTAACTCCTTTTCATGAATTGATAAGGAGTTTTTTTAATAAGCTTTGAGATTATTTGAGTTATAAGTTTTATAGAAGAAGAATAGTTATTCTTTATTTCAATAAAAGATAAGAAATACATAAATTATTCTAAAGAAATTCAGACAATTCCCTACATTATTATATATATTTATATTTTGTTGCAGAAAAAGAAACGAATGTTCGTTATAAATATAAGTAATCACATAATGTTTATAAGAGAAATGTTTTGGGGTTAGAAGAATTAGTATATTCATTATTAAGTGCATTAGAAGATGGTCAAATGTGTTGATTCGAATATCAGAAGATTTCACATTTTGCACATTAAGTACATTTTTTAGATATTTTAAAGGTTAATATGATTTTGTTTTAAACCGTCTAAAAGGCGATTTATTTTTTTGAATTGCTAGACAAACATTTGGAAATACAGTATTAAAATTTTCTAAATGATAGTAGTAAAAAATATTTTCTTCATATTATATATGCAAAAAATCAAGGCATAAATTATTGGGGTCGAAATGGGGTTGAAACCAACCCCATTTCATTAAATCCAGAACAAAATTAACTAATTATATACGAATGAAATAGTAATATAACAAAGTTTACTAAATTAAAAACAACTTCATAAAATTAAGAACTGCCGCCTTCTAAGCCGTCGGTCGGGGGTTCGAATCCCTCCTGGGACACTAAATAACCTTTATTAAGATAAAGGAATAAATCACTCTTAAATGTTGTTAATATTTAAGAGTGATTTTTTTATTTCTAGAAAACTGCATCACAAAAAATAATTGTATCTCTAAATACTGTGGGGAATTTATAAAAATGATACTTAATCATTCTGAATATATGTACCGGAACATTTGGAAATTCCTTTTTACATGTCTTTTTATAATAACTGTCCATGTAGAGCATTGTGAGACAGGTTATTTACACTTTTCTTTACTATACTTTTATTATCATTAAATGAAAGGGGAAACACAAATGAGACTTAAAAATATATCACTCATTTTTCCTAAGGAAGATGATAATTGGGTAAATATGTTTTTAGAAATACTAAATGATATTTCCATTCAAAAGGGTAGGTATAGTTATATGAATCCAATTCCTTTTAATGCATTCCCTGTTATTTCAATTGGAACAGAGCCAATAGCATCACCTGCTCTTTTTCTTGATTCAACAATTGAAAAAAATATTACAATAGGAAACTTTAATATTGTAACGAACAAAGAAAGACTAATAAGAGGGCAATCAAAATATGTATTTCAAAGGGGAAACAATTATAAAGGGAACATACTAGCGATAGAAGAATTTCAAAACAAGATAAACGGAAGAATAGTGTCAATTGATCACGTTGGTTTGAATATTCCAGTAAATCTACTATCCTTAGATGATTGGATTTTATTCAAGCAATTTCTTGCAAAAATAAGCAATCTGTACAATTATCCAAACGAAGAATGGCCATTTATCATTCCTTCGACAGATATTGAATTTATCGACGACATTAAGGAATTTAGTTCAATAAGAGCGCCAAAATTTGAATGGGTTTATGATTCATACGCTAAAGAACCTTATTTACAATTTGCAGTATATACAAGTTTGACTAGAGAGGAGTGTGAGGAGATTTTTCCAAATCCTTTTGGTTTTTCTATTTATGGATTAGAGGATATATTTCGCTCGATATTTATTAAATGTCCTTGGGAGGATTTAGGAATACGTTTTGATTTATATTATTTAAACCAACAGGGGTCAGATTGGCATACTGGGCAATGGTTAATTACGGAAGGAAAAAGGCAAAAGTAAAAGTACTATAGCTTTATGATGTGAACGAGAACATCTTATTAATAACTTAAAAGGAGCAAAATCCTAGTTGGATTTCCTCTTTTTGTTTTTATTAGTAGGCAATAGTAATAAGTTTCTTATGAATATATCCAATAATTATAATAAATAAAAAATGTCTTCTGAGGTTGAAGGTGTAGGTCTTTTTAACTATTATTGGTAGAATCTAAGTAGAAAGGTGGTGAAACAATGAATTCTATAAGTAACTTGTTAGGAAAACTAGAAGAAACGCTTTTAAACTTGTGGAAGAGTCATCAAGAAGAAACTCCTATTTTATTATTCTATGATTTTTACGGATTAGTGATTACTCTATGGAAAGAGACTAGCATTATGGATAGTAAATTATCTATGGAGGTGATTCACTTCTATTATACATATAAAAAGTATAAATATATGTTAGAAGAAGAGGAAGTAGTTGTTCAACAGTTAGAATATTTAGCTCAAAAAGATTTTAATAAAATTATTGGGGAACTTAAAAAGCTTTTCTAGAATTGGTTATACGCAGTGTTTTTATGTTGAACATTGTATGAAACAAACACCACAAAATGTAGGTGTATTTTTTATGTCCTGATGTTACCCTATTTTTATATTTTACTTATGTATCAAAGGAAAGAATTACTATTGGTTGGTAACCATTAAATAAATAATAATTTTTGATATATTAGGTATTTAGAGTATCATATATTTTTTGAAAATATTTTTTTATCATGCTAAACTAAATTTGCTTGCTTTAATAGTCATAAAGGCGGTTTCATAATGAAGAATAATGATAAAGGATCAAAGGATGGTAAAATTATATCTTTCCCGGGATTAAAGGATCGTCTCTTAGCATTTGGTTTAGAGCATTTAGATCATCACCGCTTTGAAGATGCGGCAAATCTACTAGGACAAGCATATGAATTGGATCCAGAAAACCAAGAAATAGGTACAGCTTTTCTCTTAGCTTTATATGAAAGTGGGAATTATGAGAAAGCCAAGTACATATGTAGGGATTTGTTACATGAGGGAATTGGTAATTATTTTGAAATCACTGATGTTTATTTAATGATTTTGATTCAGTTACGTAATCATGAAGAAGTAATACATACAATAAATATATTAATGGAAGAAGACGAAGTCCCTTTTGAGAAAATGGAGCATTATAAAAAGCTATACCAATTTAGTCAAAATCGATTAAACAATGACACTCAATTATATGATAAGCAAATTGGAATACAAGAAGCATTCTTTACTACTGATAATATAAATGAAAATATATATAAAATTGCAGGTTTAGCAAATCAAAATATTTATCCTTATCTAAACGAGTTAATACAATATCTTAGTAAGAAAAAAGCACATCCTTTTTTACAAACAATGGTGTTAAATGTATTAAGAGAGCATGGAATTGAGAAAGAGATACATATAAAAAAGTTTCATTTTCAAAAAAATATTCAACCACTTCAATTAAAACCTGTATTTGAAACTTCATTTTATTTAGAGCTAATGATTCAAATGAAAGAAAAAATGGAACATGATAACCCTTCTTTGTTTATTCAATTAAAAGAAATGGTAGATCGTCATTTTTTTCTATTGTATCCTTTTGAACTTGAACCAACTGAATGTAGCTTGTGGTTAGCTGCTTATCTGTGTATGGGTAAGGAGTTATATGGGGAATTTCTTGATTTAGAAACGATTGCAAATGAATATGATTTGGCTATTTCAAGTCTAGTAAATGCGATAAAATTTATCAAAAATCTTGAAGAAATTTCTTTACCGAATCTATAGCTCCTTCTTGAAACAGAAAAAACGTGTGTTATAATGGAATGGTTGTAATGTATTTTCATTAAAAATTGTAATGGCAATCATAAGTAGATTAAACTATCAAATCTGTTCATTACGCTATCAAAATATAGATTGTTGGAGGGAAAGGTATGTCAGCAAAATGGGAAAAGCTTGAAGGAAACCAAGGTGTGTTAACTGTTGAAGTTGATGCAGATACTGTAAAAACAGCTTTGGATTCTGCCTTCAAAAAAGTAGTAAAACAAGTAAATATTCCAGGATTTCGTAAGGGGAAAATTCCTCGTGGAATGTTTGAACAACGTTTTGGTGTTGAATCATTATATCAAGATGCATTAGATATCATTCTTCCAGAAGCTTATTCAAAAGCAATCGAAGAAGCTGGAATCGAGCCTGTAGATCGACCAGAAATTGATATTGAACAAATGGAAAAAGGTAAAGAACTTATTTTTAAAGCAACAGTTACTGTAAAGCCTGAAGTAAAACTTGGCGAATATAAAGGATTAGAAGTAGAAAAATTCGATACTGAAGTAACTGATGAAGACGTTGAAAATGAATTAAAAACACTACAAGAAAAACATGCTGAACTTGTTCTTAAAGAAGAAGGTGCAGCTGAAAATAATGATACAGTAGTTATTGACTTCGAAGGTTTTGTTGATGGTGAAGCATTTGAAGGTGGAAAAGCTGATAACTATTCATTAGTTCTTGGTTCTGGAAGCTTCATTCCTGGCTTTGAAGAAAAATTGGTAGGAGTTAAAGCTGGTGAAGAGAAGGATGTTGAAGTAACATTCCCTGAAGAATATCATGCAGCTGAATTAGCTGGAAAACCAGCTACATTTAAAGTGACAGTTCACGAAATCAAAACAAAAGAACTTCCAGAGTTAGATGATGAATTTGCTAAAGACGTAGATAGCGAAGTTGAAACAATGGAAGAGCTTAAAGAAAAAACAAAAAACAACTTAAAACATTCTAAAGAGCATGAAGCTGAGCATGCGGTGCAAGATGCTGTAGTTGAAAAAGCAGCTGAAAATGCAGAAATGGATATTCCTGAAGCGATGATTACAAATGAAGTGGATCGTATGATGCAAGAATTTGAACAACGCCTTCAAATGCAAGGGATGAATTTAGAATTATACTTCCAATTCTCAGGACAAGACGAAGATGCTCTTCGCGAGCAAATGAATGAAGATGCGAAAAAACGCGTTCGTACAAATCTTACCTTAGAAGCAATTGCTGAAGCTGAAAACATCGAAGTTTCAGACGAAGAAGCAGAAGCTGAAATTGAAAAAATGACTAAAATGTACAACATGACTGCTGAAGCTATCAAGAATGCACTTGGTGGATTAGATACTGTTAAAAAAGACGTGAAAATTCGTAAAGCGGTAGATTTTCTTGTGCAAAACAGCAAAACTATTGCATAATATATAGCAAAGCTAAATAATTTTTAATAGAATAAATTGTAATTAAAACAAGGCGCGACTTATTCGTGCCTTGTTTTATAAAGAAAAAACATACATAATATAAAAAAATTACACATAACAAGAATATAAAAGTTATTTTCGGGAAAATCTTGAGTAAGTAGGATTTTCTCAATTCAATGGCGAATTAAAATAAGTAAGGCTTAAGATTTCCTGTCCTCCATAGAAATATGATACAATCCAATACATAACTATTTTTATTGTGAAGAAATAACCACTTTTTTGAAAAGAATTAAATAACTGGTCTCTTCTTAATAGTAAAGAACGATACATCAACTAAATGTAATTCTTTACAAAAAGACAGAATTCCTTTCTTAATCTTCCTTTTCAAAATATTGGTCAATTGATAAGGCTATTCTCGTAAATATTGTTGCTATTTCGTATAGGAGTGTATTCTATATCATTTAGGTTTGAGAATCTTTTCTAAAAGATGATAAACAGCAGCAATGTTTAAGAAAAGAGCCATTGTTGAAAAGAAAGTAAGTTTTTGATAAGGGGTGAATCTCATTGTTTAAATTCAACGATGAAAAACAACAATTAAAATGTTCGTTTTGTGGTAAAACACAAGATCAAGTCCGAAAGCTGGTAGCTGGACCTGGTGTTTATATATGTGACGAATGTATTGAACTATGCACGGAAATTGTGGAGGAAGAGCTAGGTACAGAAGAAGAAGTTGAGTTTAAGGATATTCCAAAGCCAATGGAAATTAGAGAAATTTTAAAGGACTATGTAATTGGACAGGATCAAGCCAAAAAATCTTTAGCTGTTGCGGTGTACAATCATTACAAGCGAATTAATTCTAATAGTAAAATTGATGATGTTGAACTTGCGAAAAGCAATATTTGTTTAATTGGTCCTACAGGTAGTGGAAAAACTTTACTGGCTCAAACATTAGCAAGAATTCTTAATGTACCGTTCGCTATAGCTGATGCTACCTCATTAACTGAAGCAGGATATGTTGGTGAAGATGTAGAAAATATTCTTCTCAAATTAATCCAAGCAGCAGACTATGATGTTGAAAAAGCTGAAAAAGGGATTATTTATATTGATGAAATTGATAAAGTTGCTCGTAAATCTGAAAATCCTTCAATTACAAGGGATGTATCAGGTGAAGGAGTTCAACAGGCACTATTAAAAATTTTAGAGGGTACTGTTGCAAGTGTGCCACCTCAGGGAGGCCGTAAGCACCCTCATCAAGAATTCATTCAAATTGACACGACTAATATATTATTTATTTGTGGTGGAGCATTTGATGGGATTGAACAAATTATTAAGCGACGCCTTGGCCAAAAAGTAATAGGCTTTGGAGGAGAGAATAAAGCGCAGGATATTGATGATAAAAAATTACTATCGAAAGTTTTGCCTGAAGATCTTCTTAAATTTGGCTTAATTCCTGAGTTTATTGGTCGTTTACCAATCATTGCAAGTCTTGAACCTTTAGATGAAGCAGCGCTTATTGAAATACTAACTAAGCCAAAAAATGCTTTAGTTAAGCAATATAGAAAGATGCTTGAACTAGATGATGTTGAGTTAGAGTTTGAAGAAAGTGCACTTAAAGAAATTGCAAATCGTGCAATTGAAAGAAAAACAGGTGCGCGTGGATTACGCTCTATCATTGAAAGCATTATGCTTGATGTTATGTTTGATTTACCTTCAAGAAGTGACATTAAAAAATGTATCGTTACAAAAGAAGCTGTTCTTAACAATGAACCGCCTAAATTAGTTTTAGAAGATGGAACGGTTGTTGAAGGAGACGAACAAACGAAAACAGCATAATTCCAAAAAATCCTAGCAAGGAAGACTTGCTAGGATTTTTTTTCGCTTTGAAAATGATAATTTTGTTGCATGTCATTAATTTCATTTAGGTTCAGCGCCCAGACCTTTGACGTCTTAACTTTTCTTACATTCAAGAGCAAGTCATTTGTGTAGTCTGTTTTATGCTTTAAGGCTCTAGTCGCTTAGCGCAAACTATTATATGCTTCCTTAAAAAAATGGTTTATTCAATCAACCTCCAGGAGATACTAGCTTATATAAGAAATAACAAGCAGTGTGGAGGGAATACAATGAGTTGGACAGGGATAGCATTATTGATTCAATTATTTTTTGGAGTGATCATCGGTTTATATTTTTGGAACTTACTTAAAAGCCAAAAAACCCAAAAGGTTTCAATAGATCGAGAATCTCGTAAAGAAATGGAGCAATTACGAAAAATGCGTTCCATTAAATTAACAGAACCACTTGCGGAAAGGGTACGCCCATCCAACTTTCAAGACATTGTTGGACAGGAAGATGGAATTAAATCGTTAAAAGCAGCACTTTGTGGACCGAATCCCCAGCATGTTATCATATATGGTCCTCCTGGCGTAGGAAAAACTGCTGCAGCTAGATTAGTACTTGAGGAAGCAAAACAAAATAACAAATCCCCTTTTAAAAATGGTGCAGTATTTATTGAGCTAGATGCGACTACAGCAAGATTTGATGAAAGAGGAATTGCAGATCCGTTAATAGGATCGGTACATGATCCAATTTATCAAGGAGCAGGTGCAATGGGGCAAGCAGGAATTCCACAGCCAAAACAAGGTGCTGTAACGAATGCCCATGGAGGTGTCTTATTTATTGATGAAATTGGTGAACTTCATCCCATCCAAATGAATAAACTGTTAAAAGTTTTAGAGGATCGTAAAGTCTTTTTAGATAGCGCATACTATAGTGCAGAGAACTCACAGATTCCTTCACATATCCATGACATTTTTCAAAATGGTTTACCTGCAGATTTTCGTTTAATTGGTGCCACAACAAGAACACCAAATGAAATTCCTCCTGCTATACGTTCAAGATGCATGGAAGTTTTTTTTAGAGAATTAGAACAAGACGAAATTGCCAAGGTAGCTAAAAAAGCAACTGAAAAGGTGAATTTATCCATCTCTGAAATGGGATTACACATTCTTGCTTCATATGCAAGAAATGGACGTGAGGCGGTAAATATGGTGCAAATAGCTGCAGGATTAGCCATTCAAGAAGAACGAAGCTTTATAAGTGATGTTGATATTGAATGGATTATCCAATCGAGTCAGCTAACACCAAGGCTTGAGAAGAAAATCGGTGAGAAAGCTACTGTTGGTCTTGTGAACGGCTTAGCAGTTACAGGTCCTAATAGTGGTATACTTCTCGAAATTGAAGTAACAGTTATTCCTGCAAAAGAAAAGGGATCAATCAATATAACTGGAATTGTTGAGGAAGAAAGTATTGGTGGACAAGGAAAATCTATACGCAGGAAAAGTATGGCAAGAGGTTCTATAGAAAACGTCATTACAGTTCTTAGAACAATGGGGGTACCAGCAGATCAATATGACATACACGTAAATTTCCCAGGTGGAATTCCTATTGATGGTCCATCTGCTGGTATCGCTATGGCAACTGGAATTTACTCTGCAATTTATAAATTACCTGTAGACCATTCTGTCGCAATGACAGGTGAAATTAGTATTCATGGTAATGTTAAGCCAGTCGGTGGCGTTTTTGCTAAGGTGAAGGCAGCGAAACAAGCAGGTGCGAAAACGGTTATTATTCCAGCGGAAAATATGCAATCTATTTTAAATGAAATCGATGGCATTAAAATTATTCCGATCCATCAATTTGAAAAAGCGATTGAAGTAGCTTTAGTCAATCGATTTGAAGGAGATTCCCCATTTACTACTCCGTTGGAAGAAATAGATAAAAAAAGTGTTTAATACGCAAGTGCACAAATTCACCTGAATCAAGAAGATTTTCCTTTCATAAAGTTATAAACAGTTATTGACTATTAATTAAGCAGGTAGGTTTGGGCTATTATAAGGGGGGCTGTCCATAAGTGTCCAACACTTTGAAATTATGACAGCCCCTT
Organism: Heyndrickxia sporothermodurans; assembly: GCA_018333075.1. Lineage (GTDB taxonomy): Bacteria > Bacillota > Bacilli > Bacillales > Bacillaceae_C > Heyndrickxia > Heyndrickxia sporothermodurans_A. The sequence goes on from BORH01000011.1 coordinate 15,911, forward strand.
TAATCAATTAATAAATAATTAAATACACTTCTGTTCTTTAAAATGGACACGTTAATTTAAATACGTTAGAATTGAAAAAAGATTCACAAGTAATAATTATGACTTTGTTATGTTTTTTTTGGAGGTGCACTTTTTTGACGAAGAAAAAAGAACACACTATTCCTCTACTTCCATTAAGAGGATTGCTTGTGTACCCAACAATGGTCCTGCATTTAGATGTTGGCCGTGAGCATTCTGTTCAAGCATTAGAACAAGCAATGATGAATGATCATATCATCTTTTTAACCACACAAAAAGATGATTCAATAAATGAACCAGTTGAGGAAGACCTTTACAAAATGGGGACGCTCACTCGGGTTAAGCAAATGCTAAAATTACCAAATGGAACGATAAGAGTATTAGTAGAGGGATTGTCTCGAGCAAAAATAAAAACATTCTATGATAAAGAGGATTATTTCGCTGTTTCAATAGAAATATTTGAAGAAGAGGAGCAAAATGATGCAGAAATAGAAGCATTAATGAGAACAATGCTTGAGTATTTCGAACAATACATAAAGCTTTCAAAAAAAATTTCTGCGGAAACATTTGAGACTGTTGCTGATATTGAAGAGCCAGGAAGAATGGCGGATATAATCGCATCACATCTGCCATTAAAATTATCCCATAAGCAAGAGATCTTAGAATCTGTTCAGATCAAAAACCGACTTAATAAAGTAATTGAATTGATTCATAATGAAAAAGAAGTATTAAATTTAGAAAAAAAGATTGGCCAACGAGTCAAAAAATCAATGGAAAGAACGCAAAAAGAATACTATTTGCGAGAACAAATGAAGGCGATTCAAAAAGAACTAGGTGATAAAGAAGGGAAAACGGGGGAAGTTGCTGAGCTTTCAGAAAAAATTGAGCTGTCTGGAATGCCTGAACATGTGGAAAAAGCAGCACTTAAGGAATTGGACCGATACGAAAAAGTACCTTCAAGTTCAGCAGAAAGCTCTGTAATTCGTAATTATTTGGATTGGCTTATTTCCTTGCCTTGGACTAATGCAACCGAAGATGACCTAGATCTTTCTAAAGCGGAAGCCATCTTAAATCGAGAACATTATGGATTAGATAAGGTGAAAGAACGAGTTCTTGAATATTTAGCTGTCCAAAAACTCACTCAAGAATTACGAGGTCCAATTCTTTGCTTGGCGGGACCTCCAGGTGTTGGAAAGACAAGTTTAGCGAAATCTATTGCAGAATCTTTAGGAAGAAAATTTGTTAGAATTTCTCTTGGTGGAGTTCGGGATGAATCGGAAATTCGTGGACATCGCAGAACGTATGTTGGTGCAATGCCAGGTAGAATTATTCAAGGTATGAAAAAAGCAGGAACAGTGAATCCGGTGTTTTTATTAGATGAAATTGATAAAATGTCCAATGATTTTCGTGGTGATCCTTCTGCTGCTATGCTAGAGGTACTCGATCCTGAACAAAATCATAATTTTAGTGATCATTACATTGAGGAAACCTATGATTTATCAAAAGTAATGTTCATAACAACTGCAAATGATTTATCTTCCATTCCAGGACCATTAAGGGATCGTATGGAAATCATTTCGATTCCAGGCTATACCGAGCTGGAAAAGATTCATATTGCAAAAGACCATTTACTGCAAAAAGAAATGAAAGAACATGGTTTATCTAAAGGTCAATTGCAAGTGCGAGATGAAGCTTTTCAGAAGATTGTACGATATTATACGCGTGAAGCAGGTGTACGTAGTTTAGAAAGAGAAATTGCATCTATATGCAGAAAAACAGCTAAAATGATTGTTTCCGCTGTTAAAAAACGTATAATTGTAACAGAAAGAACTTTAGAGGAATTTTTAGGGAAAAAGAGATTTCGATATGGACAAGCAGAGCTTGAGGATCAAATTGGTGTTGCGACTGGATTAGCATATACAACAGTAGGAGGAGATACATTACAAATTGAAGTCTCCCTTGCTCCTGGAAAGGGAAAACTTGTGTTAACTGGTAAACTTGGTGATGTAATGAAGGAATCTGCTCAAACGGCTCTTAGCTTTGTACGTTCGAAAGTGATTGAACTTAATATTGATGCAGATTTCCATGAAAAGTATGATATTCATATACATGTTCCTGAAGGTGCGGTACCAAAGGATGGTCCTTCGGCGGGAATAACGATGGCAACTGCCCTCATCTCTGCTTTAACCAATCGATCGATAAAGAAAGAAGTAGGAATGACTGGAGAAATTACGTTGAGAGGACGAGTATTGCCAATCGGTGGTTTGAAAGAAAAAACATTAAGTGCTCATCGAGCAGGTCTTACAAAAATAATTTTACCTAAAGACAATGAAAAGGATATTGATGATATTCCTGAAAGTGTTAGAAATGATCTTACATTTTTCCCTGTTTCACATATGGATGAAGTCTTGAAGGTAGCATTGAGCGGGTGAAATCAATGAAAGTAAATAATGCAGAATTAGTAATAAGTGCAGTAAGAAAAGAACAGTATCCTGATGAAAGGATTCCAGAATTTGCGCTTGCTGGACGTTCAAATGTTGGGAAGTCCTCATTTATTAATAAAATGATCAATCGAAAAGCGCTAGCGAGAACATCATCCAAGCCAGGAAAAACACAAACCCTTAATTTTTATAAAATAGAGGATTCATTATTTTTTGTAGATGTTCCAGGATATGGTTTTGCAAAGGTTTCAAAAAAAGAGCGTGAAGCATGGGGGAAAATGATTGAAACATATATTACGACAAGAGAACAGCTTTGTGCTGTCATTCAAATTGTTGATTTGCGTCATCCTCCATCCAAAGATGATATATTAATGTATGATTTTCTAAAACATTATCAAATTCCTTGTGTAGTCATTGCAACAAAAGCAGATAAAATTCCTAAAGGAAAATGGCAGAAGCATTTAAAAGTTACAAAAGAAACTCTTCAATTTGATCCCAATGATGAAATTGTTATTTTTTCTTCTGAAACAGGGGAAGGGAAAGACAAAGTATGGGGAATATTAAAAAAATGGATGTAAAGATAAAAAGAAATCGGTTGAATTAGCCGATTTCTTTTTAGTTAATGGTAATAAAAATTGTTCTTGAGTTCAGCCCCAGTGCTAAAACTAATATAAATTGGCTACTTTATCTTTTGGAAATTAATAGATAAAGTCCTATTGCAATTAAACATAGCGGCCAAAAATTTATTATAGATCCAGCTTGATTTTCTAATAAACCTAGCCATTTAAATACTTCATCATAAAATAAGAGAAGAACAGAAACAATTAAAAACAATATTCCATAAAAAAGTCCGTTTCTTGTTCTTTGATATCGTAATAAAAATCCTAGTGCGATGATTAAAATAAATACACCAATATGATTAGGCCAAATTGCAAGCTTACCAGCAATATGAAAATGTAATCCAAAACCTACTAAAATGACACCTGGTAAAATTGCTTCATAGTCTTTTCCGCCATAACCTTGTCCTAAAAAAGCGATGCCTACTATTATTAGTAATGAGGGCCACGATAGATAATCCTCCAACATTTTAACATAATGATTATGCTCTAGAAAAAAGTATAAACCAAACCCAAGTAAGATAATTCCAGAAAATATTTTTTGACTTTTCATAAACAACCTACTTTCAAAAGAATTAACATTTAGCTGCAATTTAATTATATCTTATTGAAGCATACAATAATTTTGACAAGTATATGGACATGCACTTTAACGATCCAATCCATATACTTGATTCTATTCTTTTTTTTTGATACTGTACATATGGACATTATAATAATTATTATTGTTTTATTATTTTTATTGACTAGCTTGGGGTGAAATTACCCGAGTCCATTTTTTCTGCCCTTTTATCGCATGATTATTGATGGTAGAAAAAATAAATCCAAGACTAGAGTTTTTTCGAATTTTAATATTAGGTTTCATTTTCTTTTCACAATTATTAAGATAATGAGAAATTGGACATGATATAATATATATAAGAAAAAAAGCTCGGGAAAATTTTTGGGGGTGCCATCTTAAAATGTACATCATAGCTGTTGGAGTAAATTATAAAACAGCCCCTGTAGAAATACGAGAAAGGCTGTCCTTTAATGAAGCGGATTTATCTCGTGCAATGACTGCTTTAAAAACAAAGAAAAGCATAATCGAAAATGTCATTGTTTCTACTTGTAATCGGACAGAGGTATATGCGGTAGTAGATCAACTTCATACAGGACGATATTATATTAAAGATTTTCTATCTGAATGGTTTCAAATTGATAAAGAGGAATTCACACCTTATTTGTTTATCTACGAACAAGATGGTGCAATAGAACACCTATTTAAGGTCATTTGTGGGTTAAATTCAATGGTGCTTGGAGAGACCCAAATTTTAGGTCAAGTAAAGAATAGCTTTTTTAATGGCCAAGAAGTATCTACTACAGGAACGATTTTTAATCAGTTATTTAAACAAGCGATTACCATTGCCAAAAAAGCTCATTCAGAAACTGAAATTGGTTCTAATGCAGTATCTGTCAGCTACGCTGCTGTAGAGCTTGCAAAAAAAGTGCTAGGTGATTTAAAAAATAAACATGTACTAGTAGTCGGTGCGGGAAAAATGGGGAAACTTGCTATTGAGAATTTGTACGGAAGTGGGGCGACAAAGGTATCTGTTATTAACCGTACATTTGAAAAAGCACAAGATTTAGCTAAAGCATTTAATGGAAAAGCTAAAACACTACAGGAATTACAATGTGCTATTGTTGAGGCGGATATTTTAATCAGTTCAACAGGAGCTAAAGATTATGTAGTAACAAAAGAGATGATGCTTGCTATTCAAAGAATGAGAAAAAATAAACCACTATTTATGGTTGATATTGCTGTTCCTCGTGATTTAGATCCAAAAATCGGGGAGTTAGAAAGTGTTTTTCTATATGATATTGATGATTTAGAAGGAATAGTTGAAGCAAATTTGGCAGAGCGAAAAAAAGCTGCTGAAAAAATTATGATTTTAATCGAAAAAGAAATTGTAGACTTTAATGAATGGGTCAATATGTTAGGTGTTATTCCAGTAATAACAGCTTTACGTGAGAAAGCAACATCAATTCAAGAAGAGACAATGAAGAGTATTGAACGGAAAATGCCTAATCTAACTGAACGGGAACGGAAAATTTTAAATAAACATACGAAAAGTATTGTAAACCAATTGTTAAAAGACCCAATCACACAAGCAAAAGAGTTAGCAGCTCAGCCTAATGCTGCGGAACAATTGGATGTGTTTAAGAAAATTTTTAATATTGATGATGAACAACCCATAGAATCAAAGAAAAATACATCACTTCAATGGAATGTTCAACCTATTTAAAGAAAGTAAAAGGTATATTTAAGGAGAATGAGTGAGATTTCGTTCCTTTTTATGATCATTTTTTAGGGTTTTTTAAAGGATGATACTTTATATAAAATGAGTTACCTACTTAGGGGATATTTTTTATAAAGGTCAACTAGAGTGATTACCTTCAATAAAAAATGAGAGGTGGACATTAAGAAACTGGCTAATCTGCTAGTTTCTTCCTCCCCATTGTCTTTAGAAAGAGGTGCAGTGTTTTTTAGAAAGGTTGAATGTTCTTATGTTCGATATTGTTATGTCTAGAATGCATGAGGTTATGATTGTAATATATGCAATTAGTATTTTACTATACTTTATAGACTTCCAACATCAAAATCAGAAGGCAAACCAGTCTGCATTTTGGTTACTTGCAATTGTTTGGGTTCTTCAAACAATTTTTTTGTTTATGTATGTATTTAGAACTGGAAGATTTCCAGTACTTACTTTATTTGAGGGGCTATATTTCTATGCATGGCTATTAATTACCCTCTCACTTGTCATTAATAAAATATTAAGAGTAGATTTCACTGTTTTTTTTACAAATATTATTGGCTTTATCATTATGGCAATTCATACATTTGCACCTGTTCAAATGTCGAGTGCAGCAGTTTCAGAAAGATTAATTTCTGAATTGCTTTTTATACATATTACGATGGCAATCCTATCTTACGCTGCTTTTTCATTTTCTTTTGTTTTCTCTTTATTATATTTATTGCAGTATAAGTTATTAAAGAAAAAGAAATGGAGTCATAGGCTTTGGAGATTGAATGATTTATCAAAGCTCGAAAAAATGTCCTATGTATTAAATGTTATTGGAGTTCCAATGCTGTTATTAAGCCTGATATTAGGGCTACAATGGGCATTTATAAAACTGCCTGTTTTCCACTGGTATGATTCGAAAATTATTGGCTCCTTTGTACTTCTAGTAATATACAGTGTGATTTTATATTTGCACGAAAGAAAAAATATGTTTGGAAAATCATTAGCACAATGGAATATAACTGCTTTTCTTGTTGTGCTTATCAATTTCTTTTTAATAAGTCGCTTGTCAGCATTTCATTTTTGGTATTCGTAGGAGGAAATAAATAGTGAGAAAAATAATTATAGGTTCGAGACGTAGTAAACTAGCTTTAACACAAACAAATTGGGTTGCTGAACAGTTAAAAAATCTAGGTGTTCCATTTGAATTTGAAGTGAAGGAAATTGTAACAAAAGGTGATAAAATACTTGATGTCACTCTTTCTAAAGTTGGCGGAAAAGGACTATTTGTTAAAGAAATTGAACAAGCATTATTGAACGAAGAAATCGATATGGCAGTACATAGCATGAAGGATATGCCGGCTATACTTCCGACCGGACTAACTATTGGATGTATACCTCCACGTGAGGATTACCGTGATGTTCTTATTTCAAAAGGGCATATGACATTAAGAGATCTTCCAAAGGGTGCAAAAGTAGGGACTAGTAGTTTACGTCGAGCAGCTCAACTTTTAGCTGAATGCCCTGACCTAGAAATTAAATGGATACGTGGAAATATTGATACTAGATTACAAAAACTTGAAACAGAAGATTATGATGCCATCATATTGGCAGCAGCAGGTTTATCAAGAATGGGCTGGAGCAGTGATGTGGTAACAGAATATTTAGATCCAATTGTTTGCTTACCTGCAGTTGGTCAAGGAGCATTAGCAATTGAATGTCGTGAGGCAGATAATGAGCTATTAGAGCAATTACAAAAATTGGCTTGTCCAGAAACGACGAAAACGGTTACTGCGGAAAGGGCTTTTCTCCATAAAATGGAGGGGGGCTGTCAAGTTCCAATTGCAGGTTTTGCAAAGCTCACTAATGATGGCCAAGTCTCCCTTACGGCGTTAGTTGCAGATCCAAGTGGAAAAACAATATATAAAGAAACTATAGTAGGTAATGATCCTATTGCCATTGGTGAAGAGGCAGCACAATTATTGATTAAACAAGGCGCAAAGGAGCTAATTGATCGAGTTAAGCAGGAGCTTGACCAATCATGAGTGAAACCTTTCCATTAAATGGCCAAAGCATTTTGGTTACACGTGGTGGAGAAAAGGGGTTAGGGTTGGCAAATAAAATAAGTCAATTAGGTGGACGTTCATATATTGTTCCATTAATTGATTTTAAAGCAAATCATGATCCAAATGCTGTTACTTTTTTAAATAAACTCCATTTATATGATTGGATTATTTTTACTAGCCAAAATGGAGTTCAGTTTTTTTTCAATGAGGTTCAAAATATAATATCTGAAATCAAACTAGCAGATTTGAAAACTCGAATTGCGGCAGTTGGTAGCAAAACAAAAGATGCAATTGAAAAATATAATGTGAAAGTTGATTTTTATCCCAATTATTTTAGTGCTACTGATTTTGTTAATCAGTTTATAGAGGAGAAGATTCTAGCAAAACGAGTACTAATCCCAAAAGGGAATTTAGCAAGTGCCACAATAAAAAAAGGTTTAGAGGCAAAAAATATATTGGTCGATGAATGGATTGTGTATAATACTTTTTTTCCACCGGAAAGTAAAGAAAAACTGCGTTCATTATTGAGAGAAAAAGAAATCAATTATGCCACGTTCACTAGTCCATCAACATTCCATCATTTTATGGAAATTGTCAATGAACATTCGCTCGAGAATCATTTGAAAAATATACGCTTTATTACAATAGGTGCTGTTACTAGAAAAGCAATTGAGAATTATGGCTATACTGTTGCAGCGAGTCCTGAAGTTTATACAATGGACTCCATGATCGATAGTTTATGTAGTTTAACAAATCTTTGAGGAGGAACGAAAATGAAAGACATACAATTTAAACGTCACAGAAGATTACGAAGTTCATTTAACATGAGAGCATTAGTTCGAGAAACACAATTACAGGTAACTGATTTAATTTACCCTATTTTTGTTGTTGAAGGTAATGATATTAAAAACCCAATTGAATCAATGCCTGGAGTTTTTCAGCTTTCACTTGACCAGTTAAAAGCTGAAATGGATGAAGTGGTTGAATTAGGGATCAAATCTGTATTATTATTTGGTATTCCATTAGAAAAGGATGCAGTTGGAACAGGTGCCTTCCATAACCATGGAATTGTCCAAGAAGCCACTCGTTACATAAAAGAAAATTATCCAGAGATAATTATTATCGCTGATACCTGTCTTTGTGAGTATACTGACCATGGACATTGCGGGGTAATTGAGTCTGGAAAAATTTTGAATGATCCTAGTCTTGATTTATTAGTAAAAACAGCTGTAAGCCAAGCGGAAGCGGGGGCAGATATAATTGCACCTTCCAATATGATGGATGGATTCGTAGCTGCGATAAGAATAGGCTTAGACGAAGCTGGGTATGAAGACATTCCAATTATGTCTTATGCAGTTAAATATGCATCAGCTTTCTATGGTCCTTTCCGTGATGCCGCTGGAAGTGCACCACAATTTGGAGATCGCAAAACATATCAAATGGATCCTGCTAATCGTCTTGAAGCATTGCGAGAAGCTCAATCAGACGTTGAAGAAGGGGCAGATTTCTTAATTGTTAAGCCAACTCTTTCCTATCTTGATATCGTACGTGATGTAAGAAATGAATTTAATCTACCTGTTGTTGCTTATAATGTAAGTGGCGAATATTCCATGATTAAGGCTGCTTCATTAAATGGATGGATCGATGAAAAAACAAGTGTGTTAGAAATGCTTACTAGTATGAAACGCGCTGGATCAGATTTAATTATTACTTATTTTGCTAAAGATGTGGCAAGATGGTTAGCATAGGGAGTTTCCTTTTGTAAGCTAAATGTTAATAACAGTTTAGTATACTTTTATTAGTTAAATGTGTTAATAAACCAAACTGAAGGATTACAAGAGAGTAATAAATAAAAAATATGACCTTATGGAGGTTATCAAAATGCGTTCATATGAAAATTCAAAAAAGGCATTTCAAGAAGCAGTGACACTTATGCCTGGTGGAGTGAATAGTCCTGTTCGTGCATTTAAATCGGTTCAAATGGATCCGATTTTTATGGAGAAAGGAAAGGGCTCTAAAATTTATGATATTGATGGCAATGAATATATTGATTACGTTCTTTCTTGGGGCCCACTTATTTTAGGGCATACAAATGAACGAGTTGTTAATGCTTTGAAAAAAGTAGCGGAAAATGGAACAAGCTTTGGAGCTCCGACATTAGCAGAAAACAGATTAGCAAAATTAGTTCAGGAAAGAGTTCCTTCAATTGATATCGTCCGAATGGTATCTTCTGGAACAGAAGCTACGATGAGTGCATTGCGATTAGCACGTGGATATACAGGGAGAAGCAAAATTTTAAAATTTGAAGGCTGCTACCATGGTCATGGGGATTCACTCTTAATTAAAGCAGGTTCTGGTGTGGCCACGCTTGGTTTACCAGACAGTCCAGGAGTACCGGTCGGAACAGCTAGTAATACAATTGCTGTTCCTTATAATGATTTAGAAAGTGTAAAAATGGCCTTTAATCAATTTGGAGAAGATATTGCTTGTGTAATTGTTGAACCTGTAGCTGGAAATATGGGAGTTGTTCCTCCGCTGCCTGGATTTTTGGAAGGATTACGAGAAGTAACTAGTAATTATGGAGCTTTATTGATTTTCGACGAAGTAATGACAGGTTTCCGTGTTGATTATCATTGTGCTCAAGGGTATTTTGGTGTAACACCAGATTTAACTTGTTTAGGAAAAGTGATAGGTGGCGGTTTACCTGTAGGAGCTTTTGGTGGAAAAGCTGAAATTATGGAACGAATTGCTCCGAGTGGACCAATTTATCAAGCTGGTACACTATCAGGAAATCCATTAGCAATGACAGCTGGATATGAAACATTGATTCAATTAACTCCAGAAACCTATAAAGATTTCATTAAAAAAGCTGATAAGCTAGAAGAAGGATTACACAATGCAGCAATTAAGTATGAGATTCCACATACAATTAACCGTGCTGGATCGATGATTGGAATTTTCTTAACAAATGAAAAGGTTATTAACTATGACACTGCAAAAACATCTGATTTAGAACTTTTTGCAGCATATTATCGTGAAATGGCGAATAATGGAGTATTTCTTCCACCCTCTCAATTTGAGGGATTATTCCTTTCAACAGCACTAACTGATGAAGATATCGAAAAAACAATTGCTGCAGTTGAAAAAACATTTAAGACGATTCGAGGCTAATCATTGATTGCTACTACCCATTTTGAAAATACCCCTAATTGTTAGTTTTAACTAGCAATTGGGGGTATTTTTTTCGGTTCTATAATATTTGTTGGGGTTCTTACACAATTTTAAGACATAAAAAATGCACGTAATCATCCAGTCTTTTATACTTGAGTTGTCGAGAAACAAGCATAGATTGGAGATACGTGCATAATGAATTCTAACATATTTTTGCCAGGGTTTGAAGATGTAACTGTGACGTTGATGGAGGAAGTGGAGGAAAAACTCTGTATTCATGTAGAGAGGTCTGTTGAACCTCACACTTGTCCAGTCTGTCACACGGTAACACAGAAAATCCACGATTACCGGATTCAAAAAATTAAACATTTAAAGATGTTTGAAAGGCAAACGCTCCTTTTCTACAGAAAAAGACGCTATGTTTGCCCGTGTGGAAAAAGGTTTGCCGAAGAGAATACGTTTGTGGAGAGATATCAACGCTTATCCGTGGAGTTAAATCAGGCAATTAAGATACGCAGTATTAAGGGAAAGACCTTTAAAGAAATCTCAGAAGTATATGGTACTTCGGCTTCAACAGTGGTGAGACGTTTTGATCAATTGGCAGAGAATACGGTCAACGAGGAAGCGAAAGAATTACCGAAAGTGATTGCCATAGATGAATATAAAGGGGATACCAAGGAAGGAAAGTACCAGTTGATTATTGCCAATGGAATGACAAAAGAACCGATTGATATTCTTCCAAATCGGTATAAGAATACCATCAAACACTATCTGAAAAAGTACGGTGCTCAAGTAGAAGTGGTCGTCATGGATATGAGTCCATCCTTTAAAGCAGCTGTTCAGCAAGCTTTAGGCAAGCCGGTCATTGTGGCTGATCGCTTCCACTTTGTTCGATCTATGTATTGGGCACTAGACGGAGTCAGGAGAAGAATTCAATCGAATTGGCATGACTATGATCGAAAGAAATGTAAAAAGATGAGATATGTGTTTTACAAGAGATCAAATAAATTAACGGAGGACGACAAATGGTATCTTCAAAGGTATCTAGACCTCTCTCCTGTGTTAAGAAAGGCCTATGAATTAAAAGAACTTTTTTGTCGCTGGTTTGACAAGGCTAAGCAAAATGGAGAAGAACATATCCTTCAAACGAAAAACGCCTTATACCGTTTTTACGAAGAGGTTGATAAAGAAGGGATTCCCGAATTCACAAAGGCTGCACAAACCCTAAAGAATTGGCAAATTGAGATATTGAATAGTTTTAGTAACAACTTTTCCAACGGCTTTTTAGAGGGAATCAACAACTTAACGAAAGTGATAAAACGAAACGCGTTTGGCTTTAGAAGCTTTCAACGGTTTCGAGCTAAAATACTATTAACACATAAGTATAAGAGATTGGGTTCGCATATTGGATAAGGGTGAAGTAAAATTCACTTCACCCCAACATTTGACGTTGAACCTTTTTTTCTTCCGTAAATAATCATATTTTCCTTTTTATCCACATAAAGTGTAAATGACATAGTCAGTTTGATTGGAAAGGGAGGTATCCGCCTTGTCTCAAAGTCAATCGTCATTACGATTTTCATTAGAAGAGTCTATATGGTTTAAAAAAGGACAGGAAGTAGAAGAGCTGCTATCCATTTCATTGGATCCGGATATAACAATACAAGAGCAAGAACAGTACATCCAAATTATTGGTAGTTTACAGTTATCTGGAGAATACAGGGGAAATCCTGAAGATGAAAACGATCTCGAATTAGATTTACATGGGAAATTTGCACATCATGTAGAATATCGATTAGAAGAAGATGTTTTTTATTTCCAGCATCGATTCCCAGTAGATGTTACTATTCCGAAAAATAGAATTAACCATTTAGATGATATTGATGTAATGATCGATTCTTTTGATTATGTTTTACCAGGAAATGATCAATTGAACCTAAATGCAGATCTTTCAATTTTAGGAATTCGTAACGAAGAAAATGAAATTGAAGAAGAGCAAAAAGAAGAAGTCCCAATTACCTTCTCTCGCAGAGAATCGTATGAGGTTGTAAATGAAGAATCATCGGAGGAAATAAACAATATTGAGTCATCTGCTAACCATGCAAAGTCTATTAATGAATCCTCAGAGGATTGGACGACTGATGATGAAGTAGAGTCTGCAGCAAATTATCAATTTACAAGGCTTCCAGTAGAGAATGATATTGAAAAAGTTGAGGCAGAAGTAGAAGAAGACATATATGAACCATTTATAGTTGAAGCAAGAAAAAGTCCTGAGGAGCAAAAAGAGTTCGAAATAGAAAAAGAAGTCCAAGAGCACCCACTAATTAACGTGGAGAAACAAGATGAACCAGCTTTAAATCTTGGAGTAGTTGAGGAAGAAGAAATAATAGAAGAGGTTCTTGAACTTACTCGACAATCGACTGAATCCTCTGATGAGCAAGATTTTGAATCACCTGTACATGTGGAAAGCAATGAAGATGAAGTAGATGACATGGATAATGATGAAATAGAAGAAGTAAAAAAGAAAAAGAAGAAATTATTTGGGAAAACTGAATCTATTTCACTAGCAGATTTTTTTGCAAGAAAAGCAGATGAAAAAGCAGCTAAATTAAAGGTTTGTATTGTACAGCATGGAGAGACGTTAGATTATTTAGCAGAAAAATATGATATTAGTGTTCAGCAAATATTACGGATGAATCATTTAGAGATGAACCAAGATGTGCATGAAGGTCAAGTGCTTTATATTCCATCATATGCAACCACATTGAAAAGTGAAAAATGATAAAAAGGATGCCTAATGATATACAGAATGGTCAATCTCTTGCGCCTTGCCTTGGATTGATTGGATGATGATGGGAGAAAGTCATGAATTGGCAAAGGATTTGATAAATAATAAATGGATGAAAAGGGCGCATAAGCAGGTGATTGGATGGATCAATCTACTCTTTCAGAAATAAGAAAGGTAGTCATGCAATATGGAATTAAAGCAAATTATATAGAAGAATATGGCAAAAACTATAGGGTTTTTACAAATGATGGGAATTTTGCTTTAAAAAAAATTTCTCCACTTGTCGGAACAGATTTTGTTCGTAATGTTCAATTACTTTATCATCGAGGCTATAATCGAATCGTTCCAATCTATCCTACAACTGACGGTAGATACGCAGTTCTAAGTAATCATTATTTATATTATTTAATGCCGTGGCTACCTAATGAAGAAAAAGAGGATCGCAATGAAAAACATCAGAAAATGTTTAGAGAATTAGCAAGGCTTCATACATTATCTGTAAAAGATATCTCAATTTCAAGTGAACAGAGAAAAGAACATTATGAGCAAACACTTGCACAATGGGAAAGGGAATTGGAATTTTTTGAAGAGTTTCTTGAACGCAGCGAAAAAAAAATTTATATGTCTCCTTTTGAATTAATGTTTTGTACTATTTATCAGGATATTAGCCAGGCACTTGATTTTTCAAAAAAACAAATTGAAAAATGGTATGAGGGCTCAAAAGAACTTGAAAAAGGTAGAACAGTTGTAGTGCACGGTAAAATCTCAACAGAGCATTTTATATATGATGATCGAGGATATGGGTATTTTACCAATTTTGAAAATTCCAAAGTGTCTTCTCCAATACATGATATACTTCCGTTTTTAGCAAGAACATTAAATACGTATCCGAAACGAGGGGATGACTGCGTTGAGTGGCTATATACCTATTTAGGTCATTTCCCTTTTCGTGAGGATGAAAAGAGCTTATTTCTCAGCTATTTAGCACATCCCGGACAATTGCACCAGGTAGTAGAAGAATATTTTTTTAAGAAAACAAAGCAAACAGAAATAAAATATGTGAAACGATTGCAGAGGCAGTATTGGCTTTTAAAGAATACGGAATATGTTGTTATGCGCATTAATGAAATTGAACAACAAAAATCTAGTTCAAACAATAGTGGTCCTTCCTAATATAATAGGAAGGACCACTTGCATTTAAGTAAAAGATTTATATCTTATATCCATTCATTTTGAAATGCAAATGCGATTAAAATAAAAATCGCTAATAATAAAACATCAAATGCAGTTGGTAATAATATCGTTCGGATTCCTTGAAAAATGGCAAATGGAATTATGAGTTGTTTACACACGCCCTTAAAAGTCTTATACCATGACTGCAAGGTATATTGATTAAATTTTTTTTTCATTCCTTTCACCTTCCTGTAACTTCCGTTTATAAATAATGTATGACCTATAGTCAAATCTGTGTCAGTTGTATACTTTTTTCGATAGTTTAAAGTACTCATATAATACCTTTATAAGAGGAAAATCATTGAATATTTTTAAAGAAAATAGGCAAAACTAATTGACGAAATGACTTTAAATTAGATACTATAATAAGTAAATTAAATGAAAAAGAAATGCATTGAATGGGAGTAGTACAATGGGATACTGCTTTAGTAGGGAAATTCCTACGCAGAGAGGGAGATCATTAGCTGAAAGATTTCCTAAGAGTGAACATTGGAATGTCGCCCAAGAGCAGCTTCTATGAAACATTTGTTGGAGTAATTGAAGCCGGTGAAAAGCCGTTATGAAACTTAAGTGCCAGGTTATAATGATTTTATTATTTCCTGTGAAAAAAGGTGGTACCGCGAAAATCGCTCCCTTCGTCCTTTTGACGAAGGGAGTTTTTTATTTTTTCAAGGTATCTAAAATATGATTTCTAGAAAGCGGGGAAATTAAATGGAAACACAAGAGCTACAAATGTCTACGAAGTATGATCCAAATAAGATTGAGAAGGATCGCTATGAATGGTGGGTGAACGGCAAGTTTTTTGAAGCAAAGGACGATGAGAGTAAAGATCCATATACAATTGTAATACCACCACCCAATGTAACTGGGAAGCTCCATCTAGGCCATGCTTGGGATACGACATTACAGGATATTTTAACAAGAATGAAGCGTATGCAAGGTTATGATGTACTTTGGTTACCTGGAATGGACCATGCAGGTATTGCTACACAAGCGAAAGTTGAAGCCAAATTAAGAGAAGAAGGCGTCTCAAAATATGATCTTGGACGAGAAAAATTTGTTGCAGAAACTTGGAAGTGGAAAGAAGAATATGCAGAATTTATTCGCAAGCAATGGGCGAAAATTGGCTTAGGTTTAGATTATTCTCGTGAAAGATTTACCCTTGATGAAGGCTTATCAGATGCTGTTCGTAAAGTTTTTGTATCACTTTATAAGAAGGGACTTATCTATCGCGGTGAATATATTATTAACTGGGACCCTGCGACAAAAACAGCTTTATCAGATATCGAAGTAATTTATAAAGATGTTCAAGGTGCTTTTTATCATATGAACTACCCTTTAGCTGATGGCTCTGGATCAATTGAAATTGCTACTACACGTCCAGAAACAATGCTTGGGGATACTGCTGTTGCTGTTCACCCAGAAGATGAACGGTATCAGCATCTAATAGGTAAAGCCGTTATTTTACCTATTACAGGACGTGAAATACCTATTGTAGCTGATGATTATGTAGATATGGAATTTGGTTCTGGTGCGGTGAAAATTACTCCTGCTCATGACCCGAATGATTTTGAAATTGGAAACCGTCACAATTTAGAGCGTATTTTAGTGATGAATGAAGATGGAACAATGAATGAAAAGTCTGGAAAATATGAAGGAATGGACCGCTTCGAATGCCGCAAACAAATTGTTAAAGACTTACAAGAGCAAGGTGTGTTATTTAAAATTGAGGAACATATGCATTCTGTAGGACATTCAGAACGTAGCGGAGCAGTTGTAGAGCCTTATTTATCAACTCAATGGTTTGTTAAAATGGAACCACTAGCTGAAGCTGCTGTGAGGATGCAAGGTACGAATGATGGTGTACATTTTGTTCCTGAGAGATTTGAAAAAACATATTTGCGTTGGATGGAAAATATTCGTGATTGGTGTATTTCACGCCAGCTTTGGTGGGGACATCGAATTCCTGCTTGGTATCATAAAGATACAGGTGAAGTATATGTTGATACTGAACCACCAAAGGATAGTGAAAATTGGGAGCAGGACGCTGATGTATTGGATACTTGGTTTAGCTCTGCTTTATGGCCTTTTTCAACAATGGGATGGCCAGATACAAATGCTAAAGATTATCAACGCTATTACCCTACAGATGCGTTAGTCACAGGATATGATATTATCTTTTTCTGGGTAGCTAGAATGATTTTCCAAGCAAAAGAATTTACTGGGCAAATTCCATTTAAAGATGTTTTAATCCACGGACTTGTTCGAGACGAACAAGGAAGAAAAATGAGTAAATCCCTTGGCAATGGGGTAGATCCAATGGATGTTATTGATAATTATGGAGCAGACTCATTAAGATATTTCTTATCCACTGGAAGTTCTCCTGGGCAAGATTTAAGATTCAGCATGGAAAAAGTAGAGTCTGTTTGGAATTTTGCTAATAAAATTTGGAATGCTTCACGTTTTGCGCTTATGAATATGAATGGCTTAACATTTGAAGAAATCAATCTTTCTGGGGAAAAATCTGTTGCAGATAAGTGGATTTTAACTAGACTGAATGAAACGATAGATACAGTGACTAAACTAGCTGATAAATATGAGTTCGGTGAAATTGGAAGAGCACTTTATAATTTCATCTGGGATGATTTCTGTGATTGGTATATTGAAATGGCAAAATTGCCTCTATATGGGGATGATGAAGCAGCAAAACTTACAACACGTTCGATTCTAGCGTATGTATTAGATCAAACCATGCGATTACTGCATCCATTTATGCCATTTATCACCGAGGAAATATGGCAAAACCTTCCTCATAAAGGTGAATCAATTACAATTGCAAGTTGGCCAACGGTTCAAGCTGAGTTGCATGATGAAGATGCAGCTGGTGAAATGAAGCTATTAGTAGAAATTATTCGTTCTGTAAGAAATATTCGTTCAGAGGTAAATACACCGTTAAGTAAAAAAATAAAATTGATGTTGAAAGCAAAGGATGAACGTATTTTAGAAATTTTAACTAAAAATCGTTCATATATTGAGCGTTTCTGTAATCCAGAAGAACTTATTATTGAAACAAATATAACAGCACCAGACAAATCAATGACAGCAGTAGTAACAGGTGTTGAATTATTCTTACCACTTGAAGGTTTAATTAATATTGAAGAGGAAATTGCCCGGCTTGAAAAAGAATTAGACAAATGGACAAAAGAAGTGGAACGAGTACAAAAGAAACTAAGCAATGAAAAATTTATTAGTAAAGCACCACAAAATGTAGTAGATGAAGAACGAGCAAAAGAAAAAGACTATCTTGAAAAGCAAGCAACTGTAAAAGCAAGAATAGAAGAATTAAAAGAGAATTAAAGTAAATTAAGGAGACGAATTCGTAACGAATTCGTCTTCCAGTATTCTATAAACGTTTAAAGAGGGATAGATAAAATGCAAACATATACAGAAGCAATTTCTTGGATCAATTCCCGACTTAGATTTGGAATTAAACCTGGCCTAGAACGAATGAATTGGATAATGGGGAAATTAGGATCACCTGAAAAAAAGTTAAAGGTGATTCATATTGGTGGTACAAATGGTAAAGGGTCAACAGTTACATATCTTCGTTCAATTTTAAATGAAAATGGATATAAGGTTGGAACATTCACATCTCCATATATTGAAACGTTTAATGAAAGAATTAGTGTGAACGGGTTACCTATTTCAAATGAAGAAATTATTCAATTAGTAACAATCATTAAACCATTTGTAGAGGAAATTGAAACGACAGAATTAGGGGCAATGACTGAGTTTGAAGTTATTACTGTCATGGCTATTTATTACTTTGCAAATGTTAATCCAATGGATATAACAATATTTGAGGTTGGTTTAGGTGGGAGATTGGATTCTACCAATATTTTAACACCAATATTAAGTGTAATCACAAATATTGGGATGGATCATGTAAATATTCTTGGAAATACCGTAGAAGAAATAGCTTTTGAAAAAGCAGGAATTATTAAGCAGGAAATTCCAGTTATAACAGGAGCAAAGCAAAAGAGAGCGTTAGAAGTCATAATAAACAAGGCAAAAGAAATGGATTCTAAACTTTTTATTAGCGGCACAAATTTTAACACTGATGAAATAAAGACTCTTGATAGAGGTGAACAGTTTTCTTTTGTCTCATCATCAGTCATTTATAGGAATTTAACCATATCCATGCTAGGTAAGCATCAAATCGAAAATGCGTCATTAGCAATACAAGCTGCAAATTTTTTAGAGATTGATGAAGAAAGTTTAAGATCTGGGTTAATGAAAGCTTTTTGGCCAGGAAGAATGGAGATAATAAATGAAAAACCAGTAGTATTACTAGATGGTGCCCATAATCCGGAAGGGGTGGCATCACTTATTAAAACACTAGATGATCATTTTCCTAAGCAAAGGAAGAAAATTATTTTTGCAGCTCTTCGTGATAAAGACCTAAAAAATATGTTAAAACCTTTAAAATCTCTTGAAGCTGATATTTATTTTACTCAATTTCAATCACCACGTATAGCAACAGCGCAAGAATTATATGATATTAGTGAGATTGAATCAGCGAAAATTGATGAAGATTGGCTAAATCTTACGGAAAAAATTTATCCCACTTTGTATGATGATGAAATGTTAATCATTTCAGGATCCCTCTACTTTATAAGTGAAGTGAAACCGTTTATAAAAAATTTAGCAGAATTATATTGAAACAATGGTGATCAGTAACGAAGGATGAAAACATAATGACAATAAACCTATTATTTGGTAAAATATTTTAGAAGATTGTGACTTATTAACTGTTTTTAGGGGGAAATAATGATGAATCGCGCTACAATAATGAAATTTCTTGTTGCATGCTGGTTGATAGTAGTACCTGCAGGTTTATTTGTAGCATATCATTTTTTTCCCTCTGTTCAAATGAATCCTTCTTTAATTTTTTCTCTACTAATTTTTACAGGTATTGTCTCTTATTTCCCTATTATTATTAATGATGCACCAATATTTTTAACTCAGTGGATCACACTAGTAGTATTTTTATTACATGGATTATTTTATGAAATCCTTTTTTTGCAGTTTTCCATTATTATGTTAATGTTCTCACTGAAAATAAAAAAAGAAGATCTTTACCGTTATTTTTTGAATTCCGTTATGTTTTTTTTAATATCCTTTGTAAGTGGGATATCCTTTTATTTGGCAGGGGGAAGTATAGGAGAGCTTCCCGTTTCAAAATTAATCTTTCCATTAATTGTTTATCAAATTGTGAATTTTGTAGTGAATCAAGTCCTTTATCATTTTTCTGGATTATTTTTAGGAAAAAAGGAGAGATTCTTTACAAAAGAAAAACTATGGGATTTCTTCACACTTTCTATGGTATTCCCGTTAGGGATAGGCTTATATTACTTGTACCTTTCAATAGGTAATAATGCAATATTAATGATTGGGATTCCATTTGTCAGTTTTGCTTACATACTTAGAATGTATAATTCTTCTGAAAGAATAAATGACTATTTGCAACAAGCCGCTGAAATTGGCCATCAATTAACTGAGAGATTACAAGTAAATGAAGTTTTGGACCTATTTATTCAAAAGATTTCTCAAATGCTGCCTGTTGACTATGCATATATATTAGATGTCAAAGGGGAAAATTTGGTTCTTCTTAGAGGCGTAGAAAAAGGGGACCAGCACCTAAATAGTATTCCGCCAATTAAGAAATTTGAAGGAATTAGCGGATTGGTTTGGGGGTTGGAAAAGGCAGCACTCTATGATAGAAAAGAAGATTGGAAGAATGAAGCAGTTGGTTATATGCCAGAAGGTGCAGAAAGTATCCTTTGTGTTCCAATTTTCAAAACCAAAAAAGCAGCAGGTGTATTATTTTTGGCTTCTACCAAAAAAAAACAATATGAAAAATTTCAAATGGCGATGATCGATATACTATGTTCCTATTTTATGGTTGCTCTTTCAAATGCTAAGCACTATGAAAAAACGAAAAAAATTAGTGAGCACTGTCAATTAACCAAATTGTATAATTATCGTTATTTTGATGATCTTCTTTCAAGTGAATTTGAATTGCTTAACAAAGGTACACGTGTAGAGTTATCACTAATAATGTTTGATATTGATAATTTTAAACATATTAATGATACCTATGGTCATCAAAGTGGAAATGAAATCCTTGTTCAATTAGCAAATAGGATTAAAAGCTTAATTGGGAATAGAGGAACGGTAGCGAGATATGGCGGTGAGGAATTTGTAATATTATTGCCTGATACAAATAAGCAATCCGCTTTAAGATTAGCTGAAATCGTAAGGTTAACCATTGCGAATCGACCATTTTCTACACAAAATTTTCTGGATTTAAATGTGAGGCAGGAAAGTGTGAATATTACAGTAAGCATTGGTGTAGCTACAGCACCACAGGATGCAGATGACTCATTGGCTTTAATTCGTCATGCAGATCGTGCATTATATATTGGGGCAAAACGTGCGGGAAAAAATCGAGTAGCTGAGTATCTGAAATAACACCAACAGAATTTGTTCGTTTTTGGTTAAGAAAAATATATGGAATACACTTCCTTTTATCATGAAAATTTATGAAAGTTTGTTATAAACTATCTATTGGATCGATTGCAAAATAATAATCTTATGTCGACATATTATTTGTTAAGTTAATAGATTAGATGTTTAATTGAAGGTGTTTGAAATATATAATATATAGAGTAACTAATTTTTGTTTAAGCAATTATTAAGGAGATTAATTCATTGTTAATAGTAATATTTTTATATGCCCTTTTCCTCGGTTCTTTCTTTAACGTAGTGGGAATGAGAGTACCAGCCAAAAAGTCAATTATAAAGCCAAGATCTACATGTTCAAATTGCTATCGAACACTTTCTGCAATTGAATTAATACCATTGATATCCTATATGATCCAAGGTGGAAAATGTCGTCATTGTAAAGCCCAGCTTTCCCCTCTTTACCCATTAGGTGAGCTTTTAACGGCATTGCTTTTTGTATTTGCCTACAAGAACATTGGATGGAATATGGAATTAGTTATTGCGTGGACACTAATATCTTTAATGATAATTATTTTTATTTCAGATATCGCTTATATGCTTATTCCTGACAAAATTTTAATCGTATATACATGCCTTATAATTTTAGAAAGACTGATTCACCCGCTTAACCCCTGGTGGGATTCACTTTTAGGTGGAGCAATAGGTTTTCTTCTTCTTTTAGCAATTGCAATTGTTAGCAAGGGTGGAATGGGAGGAGGAGATATTAAGCTTTTCGGTGTTATTGGTCTAATGCTTGGTTTGAAGGGAGTTCTTCTTTCATTTTTTATGGCGACCCTGTTTGGAGCAGTTGTCGGAGGAATTGGTTTAGGTATAGGAATATTTAAAAAAAAGAAGCCAATCCCTTTTGGCCCATTCATTGGGGCGGGTGCTCTTGTTACTTATTTTTACGGACAAACAATTATTGATTGGTATTTTTCATTTTTGACATAGTTTAATAAATATAATATTTATTGCTTAGATAATAGCAGCAAATAATAACTAATATTTTAAAAGACCCTATTTTTACAAAAATTTATACGGTTCGAAATACCATTAAAAAATTTGACGAAATCCTTCACAGGCAAGACGACAAAAGTCTTGTTCTTTTTTTTTTCTCTTATGTTAGCATATAACAAATATCGCGAACGGGAAGGAGACAAAAATGGACAAGCATAATCAAAAGATAAAAATTAAGATCAATGGTGATGAACGTCCTTTTAAAGAGGATGTAGAAATTCATGATTGGAAATCTGGAGGAGATGAGATTGCAGCTGGAGCAGAAAATGCTTCAGATGAAGAACACTTTGATTGGGTATTACCTGAAATTGAAGAAAATCAAGTACAAGAATTTAAAAAAATTAATTATATGAAAACGAATTCGTCTCCTTCATTTTCAAAAAAAATCAAAAAAACAAATAATCGTCACTTCTCGATGGTATTTTTATCGATTATTACTGCAGTAACAATGGGCGTTCTTATTGGATTGTTTATGCTTAAGGTGGTCATCTATCAAAGTAATTCTGTCCAAAAAACTAATACTCATGAAAATACAAATGTAAATTCTTCTAGTAATAAAGCTGGAAAAGCTTCCGTTGTTCGTATACCGTCTCTTACTACTGCACTTGTTCAGGGCGGGGTCTATAAGAATCCTGAACCAGTTGTACAATCGATAAAAAACAATGGCTTACCTGCTGTCGTTTTCCCCTTAAACAATCAACAATTTATATATATAGGTGTTGCTGATGAAATCGAAACGGCGAAATCTCTTGCTGCACTGTATAAGAAGCAAGGTGTTGATGTATTTGCTAAACAATTGACCTTTGAAGGGAAAAGTATTTCTATAAATACGAAGGATGAAGAGAAATTTATTACTTTAACTATTCCACTATTTTCTTCACTTTCACAAGAAATTGCAGAATCATATATTTCAGGAAATAGTCGAAATGAGTCCCTTACATCATTGAAAAACGAAATAGATGAAGTGAAAAACCTTAAAGAAATAAATAGTAAACAGCTGAAAAATTTAAAAAATAGTCAGCTTGATTCCTATCAATCATTAGTAAGCTATCAAAACAGTCATGATAAACAGGATTTACTTTCAGCCCAAAACTTTTTATTGCTCTATCTTCAAGAAATAAATCGTTTGAAATAAAGAAGAACATAGCAGAGAGTATAGGTAGCTTACAAGTGTGAGCTAATTGAATCACTCTCTGCTTTTTATCCACCAAATTTCGGTATATTTCGTTGTGTCCTTCCAATTTTTTTGATAGGATAAAAATGTATCTCCCATTTTCTACTGGAAGGATAAGGTGGTTTTATGCCAGATTTAATATTAGCTTCGTCTTCTCCTCGAAGAAAAGAACTCCTTGAAAAATTACAAATCCCTTTTACAATCATTACTAGTCATGTAAATGAAGATTTCAGCAAATCACAAGCTCCAGAGGAAGTAGTCACAGAATTAGCTTTAAGGAAAGCATATGCTATTTCAAAAAGTCATCCTAAATCAGTTGTAGTTGGAGCTGATACAATTGTTGTACTTGAACAAGAAATACTAGGAAAACCAAATGATCGAAACCATGCAAAAAATATGCTTGAACGATTATCTGGAAAGACACATACAGTTTTAACAGGAGTAGCCATTTTTTATGGAGAAATGATTCAAACTTTTTATGAAAAAACGGATGTGACATTTTGGGAGCTTACATCTTTTGAAATTGAACACTATTTAAATAGCAATGAACCTTATGACAAAGCTGGAGCTTATGGAATTCAAGGGCTCGGCTCGTTATTGGTTCAATCCATTCATGGCGATTACTTTTCGGTAGTAGGCCTACCAGTTTCACGTCTAAAAAGGAAACTTTCTGAATTGGAGCTATTTTAATCATTTGATCCTGCATTTAATAAATGTGCATCCTCGAGAGGATGTTAAAAAAATGGAGAAAATAATGATTCGTGATTATCCACTTGATGAAAGACCTCGTGAACGGCTCGTGCAAAATGGTCCTCAGAGTTTGTCAAATCAGGAATTGTTGGCTATTTTGCTTAGAACTGGAACAAAAGAGGAATCTGTCATTCAAATGGCTAATCGATTATTGCAACATTTTGAAGGATTAAGATTATTAAAGGATGCCTCATTAGAGGAAATAATGACGATTAAAGGGATAGGTTTTGCCAAAGCTGTTCAAATACTTGCAGCCGTTGAAATAGGGCGAAGAATAGGAAACCTTTCTTATACTGATCGCTATGTCATACGTAGTCCCGAAGACGGGGCGAATTTTGTCATGAATGAAATGAGATTTTTATCACAAGAGCATTTTGTTTGAGTATACTTTACATAAATACATTAAAAATTAATAGAAAGAAACCCTTGTTATTTCAACGTTTGAGCCTTCTTTAGTAAATCTTATTTCTTTAATAAACGTATTCAAAAATTGATGTTTTTCTTTTGGCATTAGGTTAGACCAATTTAAGTTAAAGTTATTAACTAGTATTTTTATTTGTTCTTGATCTACTTTTTCCTCTGGTTGTATCTCATTTAATTTTTCCTCTAATGCATTTAATCCTCTTTTTGTTTCATTCATTCTTTCAGTAAATTCTTCATCGGTCATTAAATCATTTGACCAAGCCTTTTGAAATTTTTCTCTTTGCTTTTTAATACGGTCTAGTTGTCTAGAAATTTTATTTTTTTCATTCTCTGTATCATTAGCAAGTTTAGGTATTTCATTAAAGGTTAAATTTTGCATATGTTTAATAAATGCTGCTTCTAAAACTTTCTCACTTACACTAATAGCTTTCCTTTTATTTAGAGCGCATGCTTGACAACGGTAACGATTATGTTCAGTAAAGGTTCCATCCTTCTTTTTATATACTGTTCGTTCGCTAGTTAGGTGGTTCCCACATGTTGGACATATTAATTTCATTTGATAAACAAAAAAAGAATTAACTTTTCTCTTTTTCTTATGTTGTCTTTCATTTAATAAGCTTAGGAGTTGCCTATGCTCTTCTTTCGAAATAATTCCATCATGTGTATTTTCTATAATTTCATCACGCCATCGTGTAGCGCCATAGAGGGCTGGATTTTTAAGAATAGTGAGTATTGATGTAATATGCCATTGATAACCACGGATAGGAGGTATTCCACTATCATCCAAATAATTAGCTAATTGACGAATAGAATATCCCTGTTTAATTTTTTCAATCATATCAAGTATAACGACTTTTTCATTATTATTTATTAATAGTTTCTCATTTTCATTTTTATCGAATCCAAAAGGAGCTTTTGCACTATATTTACCTTGTCTTGCTTTTTCGATTTGCCCCATGCGTACACGTTCACCTAGATTTTCTCGCTCCCACTGAGCCATAGCAGCAACTAGAGTTATAAACATACGCCCCATAGCGGTTGTAGTGTCATAAACTTCAGTTGCTGATTTAAACTTACAGTTATTTTCTTCAAATAAATCAAGTAATTTATACAAGTCTAAAACTGATCTTGTTAACCGATCAAGTCTATAAACTAATACTGTATCAATTATACCTTGCTTAATGTGGTCTAACATCAATTGAAGATATGGGCGATTTGTATCTTTTGCTGAAATTCCTTCATCTACGTAAAATTTAAAGTCTGTCCAATCTTGTACTTGGCAAAATGCTTTTAATTTTTCACGTTGAGCAGATATTGAAAAACCTTCTTTAGCTTGCTCTTCGGTTGATACCCTAACATAGATAGCAACTGTCATCTTAATGCTCCTTTCTATAAGAAAAGGTGGGAGCTACCCACCTATTAAATTGCTAACGTTAGAAATTTAATACTACTTTTTTTAGTTTACCTATAATTTTTATATCTCTTTGTTCATCTAATATAATAGGTGGATATTTTGGATTTTCGCTTTGAAGAATTATAGCATCTTCAGATATATATACCCTTTTTAAAATAGCTTCTCCATTAATAAGTACTGCTGCAATTTCACCATTTTCTACTTCTTCTTGTTTTCTTATGAGGAGTAAATCACCTTCTTGAATTCGAGCATTAATCATACTATCTCCTTTTGCTCTAAGGTAAAAATATTCCCCACCATTTAACCAGGTTTTTGGTACATATTCATAGCCTTCAATATCTTGATAAGCTAGCACACCGTTACCACACGAGATTGACCCTACAATTGGAAGTTTAAAAAAATCATCTCCAGGGTCTTCAGCAAAAATTTCATCAATATTAACTTTATATACAGATGCAAGTTCTCTAATCATATTGAGACTAGGTTTTCGCTTTTCATTTTCATAATGAGAATATGTTTGTTTACTCACGCCTAATTTTTTTGCTACTTCTTCTTGAGACCAGCCTTCTATTTTTCTTAGTTCTCTTAATTTTTTTCCATACAACATTTATCACCTCCAGTTATTGATAGTATAAGTTTCTAGTACAATCAAGTCAACTAAATGTTTACATTTTAGATAAAAATTATTAAATGTCGGTGTTGACATCAACAATTTGTTGATTTATATTAAAGTCAACAGATAGGCGACAAAGTGAAAGTGGGTGATTATTCAATGATAGGAAAAGTTGAAAGTAATATAGAGTATAAAAGAAAAGAATTAAAGTACACTCAGGAAGAAATTGCTAACAAATTAAATATTTCACGTCAATATTATAATGCTATTGAAAATTTTAAACGTAAGCCGTCTGTAGATTTAGCGAAAGAATTGGCAAAGTTACTTGATCTTGAATGGACTATTTTTTTTCTATCATAGTCAACAAATAAGCGACTTTAGTAAGGGGGAATTGTTTTGAAAACTAAAAACATGCAAAAAATGAAAGAACAATTACTTCGCGATATTTTGAAAGAATTAATTTCTCAAGAAAATGTAGGTGAAAAAAATGCAAAACATAAAAATTAATAATAAGCCACCTAACATCAGTGAGGAAACAATGCGAGAGATGGCTGCATTTTTTCTAAAAACATCTATCCCTCGTATTATAGCTAAGGAAAAGAAGAAAGTTGAGAAATTGGAATAGCTGGATATTAGCTTTTCTATAAATTAGTGAATGTTGAAAAAATAAAAGATGAACATTAATAGGTGAAATCATTTCAAAAGGAAGGGAATTGATCTTTATGAATTACATAAAAGAGCTTAACGCATTCTATGATTGGCTCGAAATAAATGAACTGTCGCCATCAGCCATAAATTTATGGTATGCACTGATGCACATAAATAATAAGGCTGGATGGGTAGAAACATTTACGGTAGCTGAATCGGTGTTATGTGTTAAGACAGGATTAACTGATCGAACCCTTCGAAAAGTAAGAAATGAATTAAAACAAAAAGGAAGAATAGATTTTATTTCCCGCAAAGGTGGGAGAGCACCAATTTATAAAGTGATTTCCTTCCTATCTGCGGAAAATAATTCCGGAGTTCAAAAAGCTAAGGAAATAAATTCCGTAGTTAGTGCCGAGGGTAGTGCCGAAGGTCGTTCCGGAGGTAGTGCCGGGGATAGTTCCGTATTAATTAAACTAAACGAAACTAAACAAAACGAAACAAGTTCTTCTGCTGCTATGCGTGTGAATTACTTTGATCAATACATGATTTGTTTCAAAGGACAACCTAACCCAATTCAAATCCAAGAGATTAATTGTTTAATAGAGCAAGAAGGTATATCCGAAGAAGTTGTTTGTGTAGCATTTCAGAAAGCTGCTGAAGTTGGAGCTAAATATTCTTATGCAAAATCCATTTTAAATAATTGGGTACAAAAAGGAATAAAAACTGTTCATGATGTTGAAAAGGAACAGCAGTCGTTCCAACAGAAAAAGCAACAACAGTTTTATCGTGGAAAACCTAGAAGGGTAGAAAAAATCCCATCTTATTTTGAATTGGATAAGCCATCTAATCAAAAAATCTCAAAGGGTGATGCAACCACTGATGCTAATCAAATAGCACGATTAAAAGCATTGCAAGAAATGTATCGAAATATTAATTAGCTAAAAGAGGAATAGTTATAGGACTTCTTTATTAAGCTATCATTGATTTAAAACGTAATTTTATTCTCCAACAACCTTAGAAAATCGGTATTAAATAATAACAAAAACAATCTATATATGATCTAGATTATCAAATACTTAAGTATGTTTTGAGCATGCAGGATACAGAATGAGGTGTAATTTTTGCAACGAATCTCAGCAAAGCAATTTCGCAATATGAAATCCAAAAGGTCAAAATATGGAAATAAAAAAACAGTTGTCGATGGAATTACTTTCGATAGTAAAGCCGAGGCAAAATACTACAACCAATTGAAATGGCTTAAACAAGCCAAACAGATAAAAGATTTTAAGTTGCAACCTAGATACATACTTCAAGAGGCTTTTGAAAAGAACGGGAAAAAATACAAGAAGATTGAATATGTAGCTGATTTTGAGGTCCATAAGCTAGATGGATCGATTGAAATTATCGACATTAAAGGACATGAAACAAAAGAGTTTTTGCTTAAGAGAAAACTTTTCGAACGGAAATACTTAGATACTCTTTCTGTTCTAGCATATGATGTTCATTTTGGTTTTATAGAATTGGATAAGTTGAAAAAATGGCAAGGGAGGAAAAAGAAGAATGGGTGAAACAAAAATAAATCGTCGCTATATCAGCATGACACGTCGAGTAGTAGAGCATAAATACAAAGGAACGGATAATGAATTGCTACAGGTGGTAACGGTCTTTGAGGAAGGAATGAATAAACAAAGGATTAAGAAATTGAATACTTTCACTATTAACAGGTTTGTTCCTTCTGGTGATAGATACGATTGGAAAAAGAGTGGGTGAGGAAATAAAAAAATCCTTGAAAAATAAAAAAGGTTGGAAGGTAAATCGTTATTTTGGAATAACCAAAAATGACTTACCAACCAAAACCTTACCGTAATTTAATTATATTTAAATAATTTGATAGAGTCGATCGGTTAAACCTCACATTTAATTGGTTACACATGGAAAAAGCTAAGAGATATATCCGAGTGACATTTATCACAGTAATAAACCAATAATTGTAATCAGTGTTTTATTTATCTAAATATTAGTTAAATTTGTTAAATTATTTCGTAATAACTTTCAAAAGGAGGGAGGCAATGGAACTGAATAATATTTATCAAGGATGAAATATAGATGGTTACACAAAAGATGTAGATAAGAACCATTATACGAACTAAAAAGGAGTGGGAATGATGATTTTAACAAATGAAGAAAAAAAGTCTATTGCTAATATGGAGTCGGGGCAGTTACCTATTATATTTGATGCTGAAGTCAGAAGTAATTACCAATACGAGGTTGAAAAACCATCTAATAATGAATGGAGAGTATTGAAGTTTGCCATCATGTGTCTAGCTGTTGAGTATTTCAATACTCCTGAAGAAGTAATTAATTATATAGAACGATGATGAATATTGCGAAAATTATATGAAACAAGAAGGTGACTTAACATGATTTACTATACTTGTGATGATTGTGTAATAGTGGAATTGGAGATTGAAGTAATTCCTAAGAAAAAATGTCCAAAGTGTGGTAAGTATATGGATAATATTGAGGAAGATTAGTTGACCTAGAAAAAAAGCAAATATAAAAAGAGTTAAACCATTTATAAAAACATGTCTTGTGGCATTGGATAACATGGAAATATGTTATTAATAATTTCATTTGGGAGGGAACTTGGTGGGAAAACAACTTTCATTTAAGCTACCTGAAATAGACAGAGAAAAGACAAAGGAAGCTGTTGAATCTGCTTTAGCAAAATATCAGTTATATGTATTAACAATCCCAGAAGAAAAATTACCAAAAGTAACTTCTTCATTTTCAATTGTGCCTCCTACATATACCAATGAATTTCATTCCACTACAGAACAGGCAGTGATTGAGAAAGTGGATAATGAAAAGGAGAGAAGTGAATATATAAAAAGAATTAATAAGGCTGTAAATCGTCTTGGATATAAAGAAAGAGCAATTTTAATACGTCGGTATATGTCAGCTGAAGATGTGTTTGATTATGAAGTTTATAATGATATGAACATGAGTGAAAGAACCTATCACAGAATAAAATCAAGAGCATTTTATAAGCTTGCATTTGCACTCAGGATAGAAGTATATAAACACAATCTAAGCTGTTTTACTAAGTAATTTTTGAGGTGATTAAATGAATTTCGTTCAACCAATTCGTGATCCAGATATGATTTTTGAAATAAAACGATTTTTAAAACAACAGAGTGAAAGAAACTATATGCTTTTTGTTACAGGAATTAATTCTGGATTAAGGATATCTGATATTCTTCCTTTACGTGTAAAAGATGCTAAAAAGCCTTACTTTAAAATAATAGAAATAAAGACAGGAAAGGATAAATTTCTTGACATGACTCCTCAACTACAAAGGGAATTAAAAAAATATATAGAAGGTAAAGAGGATCATGAGTATTTGTTTAAAAGCCGAGAAGGAATAAATAAGCCTATTGGTAGAAGTATGGCATATAAGATTCTTCGTAAGGCAGCAGAGCATGTCGGATTAATAGACATAGGAACACACACATTAAGAAAAACTTTTGGTTATCATTTATATAAACAAACAGGCGATGTAGCTTTACTCCAAAAAATTCTCAATCATTCTGATCCTGCATTTACCCTTAGATATATAGGTATTGATCAAGATGCAATGAACAAAGCAATTAAAGAATTTAAAATCTAGCTTTATCTTAAACTTGGGATAAGGCTATTTTTTTATTGTCTTTCTTCCTAATTATCCATATTATAGAAGTGTATAATTCATTTTTACGAAGAATGTTCCAAATAGATGTAACAAGGCTTTCAGCCTTTTAGTAGGTTCAACACAATATAAGATATGGGGAATTAAAGAAGGAGATTTGATTATTTTGTAGAAAAATGTAGATATGGAAATAAAATAGATATAAAAATGATTATGTAACAATCCTTAGAAAGAATTAAATAGGGGTCACCAAGCTGTGGTTTTACTATAAAGAAATAAATTATTTATAAGGGGTATTTTATGTTAACAGAAACTTCATTAAGAAATCTTTATAAATTAGAATATAATTCATTCTTTGAAAAATTGGGTGTTTTAAATTATAGTCAAAGATTAAAGACTACGAATAGGAAAGACTATTCCAAATTAGTTACTTTATTAAAAGAAGAAATTGATTCACCAACTGGTCAATTTAAAGCGAAACAGTTAGATAAGTTTTTATTTGAAAGAATATTTTATCTAAAAAATAATCTTCATTATGTATATCAATTGGATAGCCATTTTATCCTTGAAAATGATATAAATGATCTAGAAAATATCCGAGCCTATTTAAGTAGTTTTAGTGATCTAAGATTAGATAACCAAATTCCATGTGAAACTACAGATACTTTTGAGATTTGCACAACTAGATTAGTTACCAATCAATCTGGAGTTGTGGAACAAATAAATTTACTCATTAAATGTGAAAACGTTTCAACTAAACGAGGAGTAATTACATTATATTCTGGTGTAACAATCGACATAAAGAACAAATTATTACTTATAAAATTTAATCAAAACTATCTTGAATCACACTCATCGAAACCAATGTTATTACATAATATTAAATTAACTTTGACTAATAATTCAACTTTTCGTCCACTGAAATTGCATTTTTCAAGTATCACGGAGAATCACGGAAGAGATCTTATCTTTACTTTGTTTAAAGAACTAAGTGAAGATGCTGAAAAAATACTTAATAAAAAGGCATCTTCGGATACAGACCATAAAATAACTAATTTTCTGAAAAGTATGGGTATTGAAACTAAAAAGGATTATATAAATCAAGTAAAGGCAGTTATTTATCAGGATATTGCTGATACATTTCATAAAACTCTTTTCCCTAAGGGTTGGGTGTTTAGGTTTTTATTTAGAGAGGGTGATTATACAAGAGCATCTTCACGAACAGATGATTTTAGTCCAATATATAAAGCAAAGGTTTATTGGAACTTAAAAGAAATTGTCTTTAAAGAAAAGAAAATGCAGGAAGCAGGTTTGGTTTGGAATTTACCTAGGACAAACGGACCTATTTTCGTTAAAATAGAAAATAAAAATGAATCAGTTCAGATACAGTATTATGATAAACCCGCTAATCGAAAAAATAGAAAGGAGAAGGAGGATTATGTATTACAGAAAGTTAATGGAAATTTACGAAGAAACTGACTGTCATAACTACTTTTCCAAATATTATGTTGAAGCATTAAGTGATTATATTCTTTCTGTGGAAAAAGACGCTCAATTAAAGTATTTAAATCCTTATGAATTTTCAAGTGAAAATAAGTTAACATTGCAAGAAACACTAAAATTTTTTATGTACTTTACCGATCAAGAAAATGGAGTAATTAGGATTTTGCCCTTTGTTGAGTGTTTTTCTTCTTCATGTAGTGAACGACTATTTTTTGAAGATTCAATAGAAGATGATCTTCTACTTTGTGAAGACTGCGGAAAAGATTATGATCTTACTCAAGTGGAACCTTTCATGAAAATTTATTTTCAATATCAGGATCATGAATCTGTTGTGGATGAAAATTTGTTAGACAGGAACAGTCCTTTTGAAATTTTAAACGGGATTGATTATAGTTTAAAGTTTGAATCCCCTTCATCTCACGCTGGGTCAACCGATGAAGGGGATCCTTCTGTAGAATTTGGTGAATTAGTTCAAAACAACATTAAACCAGATGGGCAGCCCATTACGAATGCTATACCTTCACCTACAAGTCTTTTAATGAATAAATTATCGTCAAGGAGAGCTAGATGAAAAGAAATGTACCAATTACTTTTAGATCCTTAATAATTCTATTAATTTCAATCGTTATAACTCTTATATTATTAGTATTTATATTTTATTACATTTTTGAGATTAATAAGAGTGGTAAAGGTTGGATTGAAGCAACTGTTGGAGCATCAGGAAATATTGCAGGTGGTCTAATTGGAGGTATTGTTGCTTATATTGTTGCTGCATATCAAGTAAATAAGACAAACGAAGGTCAGTATGTAATAAATATTAGGAATACATTTGCCATCATGAGACTTATTAATGAAGAACTTGAATACAATGAGATTGTAATAGATTCAATATTACCATATACAGGTTCTAGTGACCAAGACCAATTACTAGTAGATCAATTAAGTGATAAACAGTGGATAAATAATGCTACCTCTATAGGAAATGAGTTACCTGACCAAGACTTTTTCATTTTATGTGACATTTACAGAAGAATTTCATTATTAAAAACAAAAAAAAATGAGCCTAATTCAGAAGTCTTTATTAAAGAAACAAAAGATTTGATTAGTTCTAATCTAATCAAAGTTGATCAAATAATAAAGAGTTTAAAAGAACAATTAAATTAATAACTTAACTACAAAGGAAAAATGATAGAAAAAGTTTCTTGGCAGATTTTTGGCTGAATAACGGCAGAGCATTAGGTATTTTATGTGTTAAATTATATCATAGAAAGTTTTATATAGACGGCACTTTGGTTGGTAGGTGTCGTCTTATTTTTATAAATATTGTAAGTTTAGAAGGAAAATAGTCATCCTTTGTCAAAATATAGTAGCGAAGGGTGGTGATTAAATGGCTAATGCAAGATACAAATTTCATTATGTCAATGGAGAGAAAGAAGAACTAGAAACAAAACATAGATATAATACAGATGCAAAAAGTGAACTAGCAACAATTTTTCACCATAATAAATCATGGATTAGTGCAGGTGGAAAGACAATTAATTTAGCAAATGTGATTTCAATTGAAGTTGTTGGTGAAGAAGAGAAAATGACTCTAAAATTAAATTTGAATGTAGACAACAAGTAAAGCATCTATTAAGGGTGCTTTTCTATTATTTGCAGGAAAATATCTCCTTTTGTCGAATTGATGTAGATGGGAGGAGATTTAATGGAACAAAATAGGTCAAAACGAAAAGCTAAAGTTCTATCAACAAGCAAAAACTTTACAGAGATTACAGAATGGTATCAAAAAAAAAGAGATTTTTATAAAAGACTAGCAATTAAAGTTGAATTAATAATTAAAGAAATACTTGATAACGAAAAAATTATATATCACGATCTTACATCACGAGCAAAGGATGTAGAAAGTTTTTTAGATAAAGCATCTAAGGAAAAGTACATTGATCCAGCTAATGAAATAATGGATCTTGCTGGAATTAGAGTTACAGCATATGTTGAGTCAGATGTGAAAAAGATTTGCGAAATTATCGAAAGTGAATTTAAAATTTATGAAGAACACTCAGGAGATAAATCCGAAAACTTGGCTGAAAATCAGGTTGGGTATAGATCGGTTCATTACGTAGCTGAAATAAATTCAGTGAGAAGTGATTTACCGGAATACCATAGGTTTCAGGGTGTACCTTTTGAAATACAAGTACGAACTATTTTACAACATGCGTGGGCTGAGATTGAACACGATAGAAATTATAAACTCAAGGGAGAATTACCAGAGAAAAGAGACATAAAAAGAAGATTTTCACTATTAGCTGCAGTTCTAGAAATGGCTGATAGAGAATTTGATTCTATTGTTAATGATATCGATATTTATATTGAAGATGTTAAGGCTGAAACAAAGAAAGGATATCTACAAATTCCAATCGATTCAATTTCTTTAAAAGAGTATCTCGACAATAAATTAAGTGATGTTGATATAAAATCAAGAGAATTAAGTATTGATCAATCAACATCAGTAAACGAGCTTAAAAGATTTGGTATTGATAATTTAAGCATGTTAGATAAATTGATTAATCAGGATTTTATAGAGAAATTTAAAGAAATTACACCTTACCCAGGAAATTATTTAAGTTTTTTAAGAATACTTATGATTACAACTGATGTAGAAAAATACTTTGATAAAGCAAAAATTCCAGAGTTCACTGCTGTAAAACAAAGTTTTGCTAATGCTTTAGTACATTTTGGAATTAATATAAATACCCTAGAAAAATATCGAATGGAAATTTATGCATCCTAAGTGGATGCCTTTTTATTTGGAGAAAGGAGCAATTATAAATGGACAAAGTAACCTGTGATGAATGTCAAAATGATTTTAATATTTATTTACAAGAATATCAGTATCCAGTAACTCAAGTTAAAGGATATGTTATTGAAACATATTTCATGTGTCCTCATTGCAATAAGAAATACATTGCTTTTGTAACTGATAAACAAGCAAGGAAAATGCAAAAGGAAATTAGAAGTTATCATAATCAAATCTTCAAGAAGGATTATACAGGTCTAACAGAGGAAGAGTATAAGAAAGAGATTGACAAGCAACATAATGTATTAAACATAATGAAACAAGAATTAAAGATAAAAATGGATAACTTAAAGGAACAAATAAAAGCGCTCAATTAATTGGGTGCTTTTTTATTTGGAAAGAAGGTGAATAAAATGATTACACCAGAAAAACTAAATTGGCTCAAGGAACTTATCAGACTGGATAAATTGATTCCATTCTATAAATGCAAAGAGTGGAGACAGTTGAGATTAAAAGCCATGGAGCGTGATAATTATGAGTGCAAACATTGTAAGCGTAATGGTGTAGTAACAACAAGAAAAACAATTAATAAATATGGTAAGCCAACTAAGATGGATGTGAACCATATCAAACCCGTTAGGACTCATCCTCATCTTGCATTAGACTTAGATAACTTAGAATACTTATGCGTTGATTGCCATAACAAAGCAGATGGGAAGGATAAGATGATTAATAAACATAAACCAAAATTTGTTAATGAGGAGAGATGGTAATGAAGCATATTGAAAATTTATTGAATTGTAGACTTAGAGAATTAGATAAAAGAACTAAACGTTTAGCATTTGATAAAGAACGATTGCTTGATGAAGTAAAAGATATTGATCAAGAGTTATTAAACGTTGAAGAGGAAGTAAAAGAGTTAAAAGGAATATATGTAAAATTTTTATAATACCCCCCGGTAAAATATTTTAAAGATTTTCTGAGGGGGTGGGAAACGCGGGGGAGCGTTCGGAAAAAACATTTTTTCAGTTTTTCGCACATAAGGGGGGAGGGGGTGTAAATGGCAAAACCTAGTAAATCAAAACAAGATGAATTAATTGGAAAAGAAGCCGATAGATTACACTCAATTTTTTTAGAATTACCTGATAACCACAGGGAAGTTGCAAAGGAATTGATTGAAAGAATTGCTTTTATGACCATTCAATTGCAAATATTGGAAGACACTATTAAAACCAAGGGTCCTACTTATATGTTTGTAAATGGAACTCAGCGAATGATGGTTGAAAACCCTGCTCAAAAATCATACAACACAACTATGAATCGATATACTTCGGCATATAAAGAACTGTTTAACTTACTGGATAAGTTAGATGGTGGTAATAATGATGATGGCGAAGGCGATGGCTTTGAAGAGGTATAAATATCATCCTTATATCGATGAATATATTCGTATGGTTGAACAGGGTGAAATAGAGACTTGTAAAGAACAAAAGCTTTTAGTTGCTTATGTAAAAAAGGCTCTTGATCGTGATGATGTAGTTATACATGAGGATGATATTGAAAAGTCTGTTGATGTACCAGCAAAATATTTTCCGTTTGGTTTGTTTCCTTGGCAAAAATTTTTAAATGCTTTAATGTTTGGTGTCCGATTTGATGATGGGCGACTAGTATGGACTGAAATTTTAATATTAATGGGTCGTGGTGGTGGTAAGACAGGTTATATGGGATGGGATTCATTCTATATGGCTACTGGCCATCACGGAATAAAGAATTATGATATTGAGATTGTCGCTACTTCTGAAGAACAGGCAGAAAGAACATTTACAGATGTATATGAAGTTTTGGAAGACGAAAAACATACTAAAAAGTTAAAACGTGCTTTTAAATGGACTAAAACAAAAATTCAACATAGAAAAACTAGGTCTGTTATTAAATACAATACCTCTAATGCTCGTACAAAAGATGGTAAACGTACAGGGTGTGCTATTTTTGATGAGGTACATGAATATGAAAACTATCAAAATATAAAAATATATACAAGTTCAAAGGGTAAAGTAAAAGACAATCGTATTATCTATACCACTACAGACGGTTACGTCCGTGGAGGTCCACTGGACGATTTAAAAGAAAAATCACGATTGATTTTAAATGGAGAAATTGAAGGTTTACGTTTTCTCCCATTTATCTGTCATTTAGATAGTGATGATGAAGTAGAAGATGAAACAAAATGGGAAAAGGCTAACCCATCTTATCGCTATAACAAAGATTTACAAATTGAAATGCGAGAAGAATGGAAAAATGCTCAATTCAACTCTGAGTTATGGGTTGAGTTTATGACCAAGCGAATGGGGTGTCCGCAATCTGATGTTAGAAAAGAAGTTGCGACATATGAAGATCGTTTAGCTACAGATCAACCATTACCAACAAACCTAAAAGGAATGGAAGCTATAGGCGGGGTAGATTTTGCAGACATAAGGGACTTTTGTTCTGTTGGGTTATTGTTCAAACATGAAGGGAAAAGGTATTGGCTTCAACACACTTTTATACATCACATGGCTTTAAAATTACAGGATATTAACCCTGAAATTATAGATATAGCTAAAAGAAAAGGCTTATGTACTATCGTTTACGATAAATCGATTGATCCTGAAAGAGTAGTCAATTGGTATATTGAGAAATTAAAAATATTCAACATTAGAAAAATCGCAATGGATGATTATAGGGCATCTATTTTAGGACCAAAATTGAGAGAAGCTGGTTTTGATGTGGAAACAGTAAGGAGAGGGAGAATAACACATGGTAAGTTATCTCCACTGATTGATGATATGTTTATCAATCATAAAATAGTGTTTGGTGATGATCCCCTAATGCGTTGGTATGTAGGAAACGTTTATAAAGATTTTCAAGGTAATGACAATATTGAATATAAAAAAATTGACAAGGAAAAGCGAAAAACAGATGGGTTTTTCGCTTTTTTACATGCCTTAAATTTAGATCAATTATTGAAAGAATCATTACCATTGAACAAAGAAAATATTAAGAAAATCTTCAAATCTTTTAATGTATGAAAGGTGGTGAGGATGTGGGATTTATCAATTGGGTAAAAAACATATTTGGAAATAAAACAGAAATCACATTAAAAGACTGTTTTTATGAACTTGGCATTGATTTTTACTATAAAAGATTAGCTGTAGAGACTTGTATTGATCTAATAGCTAAATCTATAACAAAAAGTGAAATTCAGACATTTGAAAGTGGAAAGAAAAAACGAGGAGAAAACTATTATTTGCTTAATGTTCAGCCAAATATAAACCAAAATGCAGCAGAATTCATGCATAGTTTGGTCAGGAGACTCGTTCTAAAGAATGAGTGTGTGGTTGTCATGCAGAATGAACAATTATTGATTGTGGATGATTACAATGTCACAGAATATGTTTTAAAAGAAAATTTATTTACTGATGTGACTGTAGGTGATTTGTCTTTTGATAAAACCTTTTATGAATCAGAGGTATTGCATTTTAAATTGAATGATGAAAATATCATGTCCGTTATAGATGGTATGTATGAGAGTTTAGGAAAACTCCTTGCATCCTCGATAGATTTTTACAAAAGGAAAAATAACAAAAGACTTCTGATTAAAGGCGATTTTCTACGTGCCCAAGATGATGAAACGCAAGCAGCAATCGATGAAATGTTCGAGGGTCAATTAAAAAACTGGTTTGATCCAAATAAGGCAGGATCAGCATTTCAATTACAAGAAGGGTATACCCTGGAAGATATGAGCGATGGTCAAAATGCTGGTGCTGGAAACAACAGTACGAGTCGTGATTTCGCTGAATTAGTGAATGATATATTTAACTATGTCGCTATGGCGTTTCATGTCCCAAGGGGTATTTTAAAAGGTGATGTTGCAGACATAGAAAATCAGATTGATAGTTTTTTAATGTTTTGCATCAACCCGATTGCTGAACTGATCCAAGATGAATTTAATCGCAAAATGTATTCGAAGAATGAATATCTGGAGCGAACGTATTTGAAAGTAGATACTAGCAGGATCAAAGTAACTGACATTACGAAATTTGCTAATGCTGCAGATAAATTATTCGCTATTGGTGGTTTCTCTATTAATGACATTTTAGAAGAATTAGGAAGGGAGCCTATAAATGAAGATTGGGCGAACCGACGTTATGTCACGAAAAACTATGAAAGAGCAGATGCAATTAAAGGAGGTGAGGAATAGTGTTATTTAGAAACATGTTTAAAAATCAAAAGTACCTAAATGAGATTGAAGAAATTGAGCATGAATTTAAGTCGGAAACAAAAGATGATAAAACTGAAATTACTATCTATGGTGCTATCGGTTCTTATTGGTTTATGGATTCAACAAGTGCAGCAGACATTAAAAAAGTATTAAAAGACAATAATTCTAAAGAAATTATTGTGAATTTAAACAGTGGTGGTGGTGATGCATTTGACGGAATTGCCATTTATAATCAATTAAAAAATCATGATGCAAAAATCATAGTTAATATACATGGTTTTGCAGCAAGTGCAGCATCTATTATTGCAATGGCAGCCGATGAACTGATTATGCATACTGGAACCATGATGATGATTCATGAAGCGTCAACGATGGCATGGGGTACTAAAAAAGAGATGAGGTCTACACTTAATTCTTTAGAAGGGTTGGACAAGTCGCTGGCAGACATCTACATGACGCGCTTCAAAGGTGAGCGTTCTGAAATTGAAACGTTCATTGAAAATGAGACTTGGTTCACAGTTGATGAGGCTGTAGCGGTTGGCTTGGCTGATAATGCAGTGGAACCGGAAGAGGATCCAGTTGATCCGGAAGCATTTAAAAACAGCGTACTGTCCCGTTTTCAAAAGCAGCCAACACCTATTGTAACAAATACTAACAAAAATATATTAGAAAGATTCAAACGCCCTGTATAGGCGTTTTTATTATTTTTAGGAGGAATGAAGAATGTCAGGTATTAAAAATTTAGATCGAAATAAAATTGTTGAAAACAAAGAAGAGCAAATCAAAGCGTTACAAGCTGCATTTGAAAGCGCAGATCCAGTCGCAGTTGCTGAAAAGATTGTGGAGAACTATGAAAACAATGCTCTCCACTTCCAGGACATGATGAATACTACAATTCGTGAAGCAAACAGAGCGAATGAACAACAATGGGATGACGCTGTATTAGCTCAACGTGGTGTCCGTGCTTTAACAACGAAGGAAAGAGAGTTCTATAATAAGGCAATTGAAGTTCAATCATTTGATGGTGTATCACAATTAATGCCACCTACAGTGTACGAACGAGTTTTTGAGGATTTAGCAATTGACCACCCGTTATTATCTAAAATTAATTTTCAGCGTGTTGGAGCATCAACAATGTGGGTAGTACGTAAGGAAGGCGCTACAACAGCATATTGGGGTGAGGTATGCGATAACATTAAGGAAATGGTAGATCACGGATTTAAAACATTTGATGAAGGGATGTTTAAACTTTCAGGTTTCTTAGTTGTTTGTAAGGCTATGTTTGAAATAGGTCCTGAATGGTTAGACCGTTATGTTCGTGCCTTTTTAACTGAAATTGTAGCTTCTGAATTAGAATCAGTTGTAGTGATAGGTGATGGAAATAAAAAACCAATTGGTATGATTCGTGATCTTGATGGGTCTGTTCAAGGTGGAGTTTACCCTGAAAAGACAGCTAAGGAATTAAAAGATTTATCACCAAAAACAATAGGGAAAGAAATTCTAGCACCTGCAACAATCGTAGACAAGAATGAAGATGGTACTCCAAAACGTACAAGACCATATGCAGGTATAACATTTATTATAAATCCATATGACTATGCAATGCGATTCTTTGGTGAAGGTGTGAAGCAGCGAGAAGATGGTACATGGGTATTTGACAAATTCCCTGTTCCAGGGTTAGAAATTATTCAATCATCTGCTGTACCTATCGATAAAATGGTTGTTGGTCATCCAAAAGATTACTTTATGGGGGTTGCAGCAGAAGCTAAGCTTGAGTCAACAGACGTTTTAAGAATGATTGAAGATCAACGATTATATTTAGTACGCCAATTAGCAAATGGACGTCCAATTGATAACGATAAATTCGATGTGTTCGATATTAGTAAAATCGGTGAATCGGTTGAAACAGAAGAAACACCCTGATAAGCCCGTAAATCTAAAAGCTGATCCTGTGGATACAGAAGTAACTTTGTCCTGGGATTAGTATTTTAGCTCAGGGTCATTATAGGAGGTTTAGAAATTGACAACATATAATGTTTACCGTGATGGCGAGAAAGTAGCCAGCGGACTAAAGGGGAAGTCGTATACAGATATAAGTTTGACTGCAAATACAGAGTATAAATATCAGGTAAGTGCTGAAAATAGTGCTGGCGAAAGTGAACTTTCGGAACCTATTACAATTAAAACGAATTACAGCGATCCTGAATCTGTGGAGGTCAGTCCTAAGACAAATAATCTTGAAGTAGGTGCTACTCGTAATCTATCAGCAACTGTCACACCGTCTACAGCAAAACAGACAGTAACATGGTCTAGTTCAGATACTTCACTCGCCACAGTTGATTCTAGTGGTAAAGTAACAGCTGTTAAAGAGGGTACTGTCACTATCACGGCTACTTCTACAGAAAACACCAACATAAAAGGTACAGCAACTGTAAATGTTAACGAACCAGAGCCACCAGAAGGTGAAGGTTAATGTTAAATGATTTGAAAAATAGTCTTCGAATTACGTGGGAAGATGAAGATGAGGAACTTGAAAAAATTATTAAACGATCTGAGTCGTATTTGTCTGATTTGACAGGTGCGACTTTTGATTTTGATAAGGAAGAATGGGTAAAAGAACTTTTACTAGAAAGATGCCGTTATGTTTATAATAATGCAGTTGATGAATTTGAAGAGAATTTTGCACATGAATTGAAACGTCTTATATTGATGGTCGCACTAGGAAAAGTAGGTGCTTTAGATGAAAAAACAATATCGTGAGACATTTAATGACGGCATATTAAAATACGGTTCTTATAAGACAAGTCGTTCCGAATCACGTAAAGTTATCGGAAAAAAATTCGAAGAACATGGTCGATTATTTTACAATGAGATGTCTGTTAGAGATTCAGATTATCTTAAATTTGGATCAATGGGATCCACTTTAGATATGAAAGTAAAAACACCTATGCCACCATCATTACGAAAAATAGACAAAGCTAGTTTAATAGTGAAGATAGATGGCGTGGATTACACCATTATTGAAGCGGATAGAGATAAAAATTATCTCTATTTTTATTTACACAAAACGGACGGTGAGCCAAATGAATGAAGGGACAAAAGAGAGGTTAAAGAAGCTTAATAAACTTCTAATTAATAGCCTTGAATCCAATCTTTCCATAAGGGTATTCCAGGATAGTGTGAGTGAGGACGAATTTAAACATGAACTAAATGGGATTTACCATTACATCATATTTGAAACTGGCGGAATGAGAAAAGCTGATGATTCGAAATTCACTCTGATTCAAGATGTTTTAGTGCGATTTTATGCTGAAAATGTAGATGATGTTGACAATGCTCAGATTGATGTTATTTCAATTTTAGAAAACAAAGGATATACATTTATGAATTCCACTAAAAGTGCAATTCAAAAAGGAAAAGAAGATGCTTATGTGGATGAAATAGAATTTAATTTTACAAGGTCATTTAAATATGTGTGCTGCTAATTGGACAATCAATTTTAAAGATGTTGATCGATTAGCGCAAAACATATCTAAAATTCCTAACCGTTCAGAAGAGATTATCAATCGAACATTAAGAGGAAAAAGCGCTCCAAAAGCAATGGAATCTATTCAGGTGGGGATTCCCATATCACCGAAGCAAAAACGCCATGCTCATAGTAGTAAGGCGCTAAATGTGCAACATGGTAATTTAGAATTTACCATTCGCCCTAAACGTTCATTTGATTATATTAAATATCCTGATCTTGGAATCGGGACATCAAAGAAAAAAGCACCTAAGTTATTTATGGAAAAGGGATTAGACAAAACTTCACCTACGATTGTCAATGATTTAAACAATGCAGTTATAAAAGAAATTGAAAATACTTTAGGAGGTCATTAGCATGCAAAAAACAATTGAAGA
The DNA here is from genome assembly GCA_018333075.1 of Heyndrickxia sporothermodurans. Taxonomy (GTDB): domain Bacteria; phylum Bacillota; class Bacilli; order Bacillales; family Bacillaceae_C; genus Heyndrickxia; species Heyndrickxia sporothermodurans_A. Next base: position 59,285 of record BORH01000011.1, read on the forward strand.
ATTTGATTCGGCAAGTATTACTAACTTTGGTATTAAATTTAAAGGTGAAGAGGAAGCACAGTCCTTTGGTTGTGTAGGACAAATTGAAGGCGAAACAGAAATGTTAACAAAAATAAAAAAATGTGAAGGTTTAGAAGTAAAAAGTAAATCAAAACCCCATAAAATGACTCTTAAAATAAATGCACATGTGAAGGTAGACCCTCTTAGAAAGATTTTTGGTCTATCTAATGAAGGTTTAAAGCCTGGTGTATATGCTTATGGATCTGATAGTAAAGGAACAGATTTCGTTTTAACGGCTGATGTTGTGGACGATTTCGAGGATTTAACAAAGCTTATTGCATTCCCCAATTGTTCATCTTCCACCGGTTTAACGTTGTCTATTGAAAATGGAGCGGATGAAGTTGCTGAACTAGAAATGGAATTTACAGCGATGATAGATGATAACAAGAAATGTTACTATGAAGCACTTATCGAAGAATTGGAAGATGAAGAAGTTGCAGAGAATTGGAGAAAGAACTTTTCAGCTGATCTTGTTAAAGTAACTACACCCTAAAGCGCCCCAAAACCTTTCTGGTAAAAACGTGACAGACACGAAAGCTGTACTAGTTTGGGAATAGGGGAAAAGGAGGAAATCATAATGGAAATTGAATTGAACGATGGAACGGTCAAGGAAGTGGATCCTAATGTCACTGCCTTGACCCTTTTTAAATTACAGAAAGAAAAGGTCATTGATGGAGATTTTCTAAAAGGGTTTTTAAATCAAAATGGTCCAGATTTGGATCCGATATCTGTTTTACAAGGAGTATATGTGGCATACCGACAAGCAAATCCAAAAGAATTTATGAAGTTTGAAGAATTCCTTGAAAACTATTCACTGGATATTGAAACGGATATGCCTATCTATTTTGCTGTTGTCTCTAAGCAAGCAAAGAAATCATTCCAGAAGAACTTTGCTGCTAGAACTGGCTCATCAAATGGAAAAAAGTAAAACTGCCAAAGATCGAAATTGAGAACGTAGAGGATTTATATGCCCTCTACGTTTTTATTATGGGCATAAATGAACAAGATTTTTGGCAATTACCCCTCGCTTCCGTTCAACTGATTGCTGAGAATAAGACAGCTTATGAGAATTGGAAGAATTATGAGGATGAAAGGAGGACGAAGAATGACTAAAAATAGCGAAACAAAGGTAACCTTCAAAGTCTTTAATAAAGAATTTAATAAGGCTATGACTGAAATGAACGCTTCTACTAAGAAGTTACGACAGGAATTAAAGCTTGAACAGGAACAGTTGAAGCTAAGTGGTTCCGAATCGCAGAAATTGCAATCTGTAATGAATAACCTGTCTAAACAATACGAGGTTGCTAAACAAAAGACGAAGGCTACTGCGGAGCAATTGGAAGCTGTTAAAAAGCAATTTGGTGAAAACTCAACAGAAGCCAAGAATATGGAATCTAAGTTGAAAAGCGCTGAAATTGCTGAACAGCAACTTGCTAATAAACTACAAGAAACTTCTCAAAAGTTAAAAGAAGCTAAAAAAGCGGAAGAGGAAAGAGCTTCAGCTGTAGGAAAGGCAAAAGAAAATTTAAAACAGTTACAATCAGAAGAACAAAAATTAACCCAAACCTCCGATAATCTAACCAAAAAGTTTGAAGCTGAAAAATCTGCGCTTGGTAATAATGCAAGCGAAACAAAAAAAGCGAAGCTAGAATACGATTACTTAAAAGATGCTCAGAAAGTTGCAGCTGAAACAACAGATAATTTAAGGAAACAACTGGATAATGCGAAAGTTGCTTATGGTGAGAATAGTTCAGAAGTTCGTGAGCTTGAAGGGAAACTTCATGATGCCGTAAAAGCGGAAAATGAAATTATTAATAAATCCGTTGAATTGGAAAAGCGTGTAGGTAATGCTTTTAAAGTCGCTGGAAGTGAAGTAAAGGAATTCGGAAACAAGCTTCAGGAATCTGGTAAAAAGATGACCGATGCAGGGAAAAATATGTCCATGAAAGTAACTGCCCCTATTGCTGCATTCGGTGCCCTATCTGCTAAGACTGGTATGGAATTTGAATCCAGTATGAGTAATGTTGCTGCCATTTCTGGGTCAACAGGAAATGATCTACAACAGCTAGAAGATAAGGCTAGGGAAATGGGTGCAACGACTAATAAGAGTGCAAAAGATGCAGCAGATGCTATGTCTTACATGGCTTTAGCAGGATGGGATACTAAACAGATGCTTGGTGGTATTGAACCAATCTTAAAATTATCATCAGCAGGTAACATTGATTTAGCTAGAGCATCAGATTTAGTAACAGATTCCATGTCAGCTATGCAGTTAGAAGTTAAAGACTTACCAAGATTCTTGGATACAGTTGCTAGAGCTTCCCAAAAGTCTAATACAGATATTGATGCTCTAATGGAAGCTTTCCTTGTGGCCGGTGGAAATATGGCATCCTTTAATGTTCCGTTGGAAGAATCAACAGCACTTCTTGGAGTATTAGCAAATAGGGGTTATAAAGGTGCCGAAGCAGGTACAGCGATGAATGCTATCTTCACTAACTTAACAAGTGGTCTCGGTGCAAGTGGAAAGGCAATGAAAGAACTGGGCATTTCAGCCTTCGATGCTAATGGAAATTTCAAAGGATTAGAAGCTGTTTTGTTGGAAGTTAAAAAGAAAACAGAGGGTATGACTGATTCAGAGAAAGCTCATTATATTTCCATGATCGCAGGTAAGGAACACCTTAAAACATTCCAAGCCCTAATGTCTGGTTTAGGTGAGGAATATGGAGGTTTAAAAGGTAAAGTTGAAGATTCAAACGGCGCATTAGATGAAATGTATAAAACAATGACCAACAACCTAAAAGGTCGTTTGGATGAATTGAAATCAAACTTTGAAGAGCTTCAAATAAAAATTTATGAAACAGTTGTACCTGCGCTAAATAAAATTGTTGTTGCTATTAATAAAGTGATCACTGGGCTAAACAATATGTCTCCTGGGATGAGACAAACGATAGTGATACTATCTGCGATGGCAGCAGTGATAGGTCCACTGTTAATTATAATCGGTCAAATGGCTACCGGAATAGGAGCATTGACTAAAGTAGTTGGTAGCTCAATAAAAATAATAGGTGGACTAGGAAAAGCATTTAAAGTCGTCCGTACTGCTTTTATGTTACTTTCAAGGACACTCATGGCAAACCCGTGGGTAGCTGTTTTGACGGTTGCGATTGGTGCAATCATAGCCATTATCATGAATTGGGGAGACATCGTTGATTGGTTGAAAGAGATTTGGAGTAGCTTTTCAACATGGATTTCTGGATTATGGCAAGGAATTTCAGATGTTGCTACTCAAATTTGGGAAGGGATATCCTCTTTTTTAATTGGACTTTGGGAAGGAATTGTCGATATTGCATCATCCATTTGGAACAATTTAGTAGATGTTTTTACATTCATTTTCCTTTTAGTAAAAGAAGTAATTAGTGCAGCTTGGACGGTTATTTCATCCATCCTAATTACAGCATGGAAAATGATAGTTGCATTAACTGAACCGATTTGGCGACCAATTGTTAATTTTTTCTCTGTTTTGTGGGAAAGTGTTAAGTCTGTAACATCTACAGTTTGGAATGCGATTAAAAGTGTAATTAGCATTGTATGGAATGGAATAAAAAAAGCTGTAACTACGGTTGCGAATGCTGTTAAATCAGTCATATTGAAAATTTGGAACTCCATTAAGTCAGTAACAACAACAATTTGGAATTCTATTAAATCGGTTATCTCTACAGTATGGAGTACTATAAAATCAATCGTAACTGGCGCCACTAGCGTTGTGAAGTCAATTGTTTCAACAGTTTGGAATTCTATTAAATCCGTAACTTCCACAGTTTGGAATGCGATAAAAAAAGTGATCAGCACCGTTTGGAATGGTATCAAAACAGCCGTATCAGTTCCGATTAATTGGATCAAAACAAAAGTATCAAATGTGTGGAATAGTATCAAAACTACTACATCTACCGTTTGGAATGGCATAAAAAACGCAATGACCAAACCAATTGAAAAAGCTAAGGAGACTATTAGTAGAATCATTGAAAAGATTAAAGGATTCTTTTCTAAACTTAAATTGAAATTACCGAAAATATCTATGCCACCTTTACCACATTTTAAATTGACAGGTAAGTTTAGTTTAAAACCACCTTCTGTACCGAAGTTAGGAGTTGATTGGTATAGAAAAGGTGGTATTTTTGATGGTCCGAATGTGATTGGTATTGGTGAAGCTGGGAAAGAAGCAGCATTACCACTGATAGGAAAAGAAATGAATCCATTTGCTGATGCAGTAGCCAATCGAATGTTATCAACTCTACCTCAAATGGCACAAAGCAAGATGGGGCAAGAAATAACAAATAATAATAGTGTGGTAATATACGCGACTGTTCGAAATGATGGAGACATAGAAAAATTAGCTGATAAGTTAGATGGAACGTTAAGTAATCTTGGAAATCGAAGAAATGCAGCATGGGGTGGTGCTTAATGATACAGATTGATCATACTAACATAAAAGATTTACAACTAAGTCTCTCTGAACGTCCTGCCATTCCCACTCCCGAGCAGGACGTTGAACATATCGAAATAAGAGGTAGACACGGAACCCTAACTAAGAAGTATGGATTTAAAGATATTCCGTATTCTCTTACCTTTGATTTTTTAGAAGATACGCCATTTAAACCTGCTTTTAGAAAAGCAAAACTTGTGTTTTTTAATGGAAGTAAATTAGCCTTTGAGGATGATCCAGGTGTCTATTACAAAATAAAATCAGTAAAAATTGAAGATGCTGATAATGAAGTCATGGAATATGGGCAGTTTACAGTTGATTTTATATTGGCTCCATTTGCCTATGAAGTAACTGAAATCAGAACTATCACCAGTGAAACAACCTTAACCAATGAAGGGTACGAATCAGATCCTTATATAAAGGTACATGCTACAGGAACAGGGAAAGTTTACATCAATGATCAGATAGTAACGATTAAAGACATAAATGGAACGATTGAAATAGATTCAGAATTAATGAACGCCTATCGAAAAGAAAATGGCTATATCACTAATCTTAATAATCACATGGTTGGTGATTTTCCTGTTTTACAGAATGGAAAGAACATCATTAGTTTTGATGGGGATATAACAAAAATAGAGATGAATCCTAGGTGGAGGTGGATTTAAGTGTTTCCCATTTTATATGACAACAACGAAACAAACTTTATCCACAACGGTTTAGGTGTTTTGAGTGGTGCTATAACCGTCGTTCCAGAGGAAGAGTTGAACGGGCTTTTTGAAATAAAGATAGAATACGATTCTGAAGGTTTTTTGGCTGACCAAATAGAAAACGGAATGATTGTAAAAGTAAAGGCTAATGACAAACAGGATCCACAATTATTTAGAATCTATGCTATTGAAAAAAGCCTGCAAAACGATAATCTCATTATTCATGGTCAACATATTACGTATGATTTGGCAGGTAATTTTATAGAGCTTTTAGTGCTAAATAATGCAACCACTAAAGATGCAATGGAAGCGATAAAAGCAAACCTTGCTTATCCCACACGATTTAATATAACGAGTACCAATAATACTACAAAATCAAGTACAACCCTTTTTAGGACAAACCCACTCCAAATGATCGCTGGAATGGAAGGTTCTATCCTGCAACATTGGGGAGGACAGATTGAGCGTGATAATTTTCATTTAATCATGCACAAAAGACGAGGATCCGATGATGGTGTCCTGGTTACCTACAAAAAGAATTTAACAGGACTAGAAGCTAAGTTTGATGAATCGAATGTTGTTACCCGTATTTTTCCTTTCAAGTATGATGAGGAAACTGATAAGTTAATCACTATTGAAGGGAAATACATCGATAGCCCAAACATTGATAAATACCCTGTTATCAAGATTCTTCCTGTAGACTACAGCGATGATGAAAACATTACAAACAGTACGGATCTTTATAATGGATCAAAAAACTTTTTCAACGTTGGCAGTAAAGACCTTCCCACCGTAGAAATGGAAGTGGAGTTTGAGCCATTACATGGCACGGAAGAGTACAAAGATATTGCTGTCTTAGAACTCGTTGGTATGGGTGATACGATTACAGTCAGACATTCTAAAATGGGCATTGATGTGAAAGCAGAAGTGGTCAAGATTGAGTATGATTCCATTGCTGAAAAAAATAAAAAAGTTCACATAGGTAATGTCAAGGCTCGCATGACTGACAGTGTAAATAAAGCATCAGACATTGCGAGTACTGTGGATGAGAAGGTAAGAAATGCAAATGAAAAGGCACAAGAAGCAATAAAAGCAGCTAATGGAAAGAACACTAATTTTTATGGTCCAGATGAACCTACTAGAGCAATAAAAGATGACCTTTGGTTTAAAGTTGTTGATGGGGAGTATACACGTACTTATCGCTTTGATGGTGTTCAATGGCAGATAGTTGTTAGTGTTGATGCACATGACGCAATTAATGAAGCTACCGTAGCCAAACGAACAGCAGAAGAAGCTGTGGAAAATGCAAATATAGCGATAGGTAACGCGGAGGATGCGGTAATAAAAGCGGACGAGGCGACAGGTCAAGTATCAAAGTTAGCTCAAACGGTTAGCGGATTACAATCAACAGTTTCAGAAAAGGCTGATCAAGATTTTGTTGAGTCCCAATTTAGCCAGCTTGCAAATGATATTAATTTACGAGTCAAAGAAAATGATGTTATCAACCAGATTAATATATCTACTGAAGGTGTTTTGATTCAAGGTAAAAAGCTTCAATTAGATGGAGATGTAACGGTTACCGGTAACTTTAAAGTCGGTAATGCAAATATTACATCTGTAGATGCTGGGAAAATGACAACAGGAACATTAGATGCTGGTAAGGTCAGTGTGATCAATCTTGATGCATCTAACATTGTTACTGGAAAATTAAAAGCCATCGAAATAGAAGGAGCGTATGGAAGTTTTACAGGAAAAATATCTTCTTTATATGATACTAGCAGCCTTAAATTTGGTACTGAAATGAAGTCAGGCGGTTTTTACTATGCAAGTTCCAATGGTTTTTCAGCTGAATTAAGTGGTACTAGATTAGCGTTTGCTCGTTATAATTCATTGAATGTTGATCTCAATGATATTCAAGGAACTATATGGGGGAATTCGACAAATAAAATAGCAGACACCGATTTAAGTGCTGGGGAAATCTCTGTCTCTGCAACTGACAAACCTGCTAACTGGATAAATAGAAAGATATTAAAACTTTCTGCGAAAGTATCTGGAAATGAAATTGCATCAACGGATAATTTAAAAATAAATGCGGTTGGTGATATTACACTAGATGCAGGAATAGGGAAGAAATTAACATTAGGTACTTCGAGTTTTTCGTCATTAGCAATGCTTGGATATAACGTATCTGCTGATTTGCTTGGAACCTTGACATTTAATTGTAAGCTAAAATCGGGGAATGTTTATTTTAATAAGGCTAATTCAGTCGTTAATGATACAGGTAACCTAACCTTACAAGGTAAAGGTGGGGGAGCAGTTGCAGTTGGTTCAGATACAACTGGTGGTCGCTTGTATTCGATGGCTGCTTATAATCGTACCTATTCTGGTGCGGCTAATATGTATATCACAAGTTCGGGAACCATAGGACGATCTACTTCAGCAAGAAAATATAAATTAAATGAAAAACCTATTCCTAATGATGTTCCTTATAAAGTTTTAGACCTTATACCAAAGACATGGTATGACAAATCAGCAGTAGAAGCTTATTCTAATGCTGTATCCCAAGGGTTGAATTTAGATGATGATGAGGATATTCCATTTATTGAACGGATTCCTGGATTAATTGCAGAGGATGTTTTAGATGCAGGTTTAGGACAATTTGTTATTTATGGGGAGCCTGATGAAAATGGAAATCGTGAAGTAGAAGGTTTAATGTATGACCGTCTTTGGACTTTGCTAATCCCAATCGTAAGGGAACAGAAAGAGAAGATCGATACATTAGTAGAACAAAACGAACAACTAATTCTAAAGTATGCAAATCTTGAAGAAAGACTATCAAAATTGGAGGTAGCATAATGGATACAACTTTTAATTACAGGGATGTAGTAGAATCATTAAAAATAAAACTTGCCGATGCAGAAGAAAGAGCTTCGCAGTTTGAAGCTATAGCAGTGAATAAAGAAAGAAATATAAAGAAATTGGAGAAAAAAATAGAGGATTTACAAAAAAGAATATCCGAATTATCGCCTATGCCAGATGAGGGGGATGAAGAACAATGAAAATTGTTTTAACTGGAATTAATTTTAATTACGATACAATTGATAACGATTTTAATAGTGTTAATTTAAATTTTACTACCACAGGAGCAACGTTCAAAATTAGCAATTATATACAAGTCACAAAAGAACAGTATGAAGAAGCAGGACTAAGTAATGCAAATCTAATATCACTTATTAAACAAGAAGTAATAAAAGAAATACAAGCCGCATAAGGCTTTTTTATTTTGAGGAGGGAAAAAGGTTGGAACATGTATACAATACTCAAAAATTTATTGCTGCTTTATTTGGTGCAATTTTAGCACCTGTTTTTAAATTCTTTTATGGAGATACTGAAATGGTTTTTTACATTGTTATGGCCTTGTTCTTTTTTATAGGATTGGATTGGATAACAGGAACAAGAGCATCTAAAAAAGACAATTCATATGCAAGTAAGTACGGACTAGATGGTGTTTTCCGTACTTTTTTTATTTTATTATTACCAGCTGGAGGACATTTGTTAGATAAAGTTTTTGGATCTCCCGATATTATCTTTGGATTATTAAGTTTTGGAGTCTTGTATCACGTTATACAGTCTATGACGGCTAATGCAATAAGAGCAGGATGGGGAAATTGGTTTCCAGATTGGATATTAAGTAAAATTACTGATTGGGTTAAGTCTGAATTAGAAAGTAAATTAGCTAGATCGGAACAAAGAAAAAGTACAAAGAGTGACGAGTAATATTGTCGCTCTTTATTATTTTAATAAAAGGAGAGAGTCAATAATGATAATCGATTCAATTAGAATTTCTTCAAATAATATTAAAATCAATGAAAAGGAAAATAAAAATGTAGGTAAAACTTTAAAAGTAACAACCGGAACATTAAATATAAATAAATTAAAAGAATGATTTTTACCCTTTTTCATTTATAGGTATAATTGCCTTAAAAGTAAAAGGGGATGTTATCATATGAGTTTCGTATCAATAATTGTGAGAAAAAATTTTATTACAGTAATGTCCGATGGCCAGGTTACCCAAGAGGGTGAAGTGATAAGAAACGACTATCAAAAATTTAAAAAGATTAGCCCACATCAATTTATAGCATATACTGGTGCTAAAGAAATTTGTGAACAAATAGTGAATCAAGTTCCATTTACAAATAATAATTATCATCTTTTTAACATTGCTAAACAAATAGAAAGCGTAATAAATGAAAGCAAATTTGATAATTTTCGATTGTTTTTTGCAGTCGGAGGTATTGAAATTGATGGGAACATAACTTCTTTTACTATAGAACATGGAAGTTCAAGAAATTTTAAGGAACTTGTCCCTAAAGATAAAGATGATATATGTTATGCGTTTTTAAATTCGGAAGTCTTAGATTCTATAAATTTAGAAGAAAAGCTCATATTGTTCTTTAGAAGAACTGGATTTAACAAACCAGAAGAGTGCTTACAAACTCAAAAATTACTCAATGATTTTGTTGAAGGACTAGATTCAACAGTAAATAATAAAACATTTTCATTAACTATTAAAAAATAAGTCGTCCACATGGGCGATTTTTATTTTTACTAAAGGAGAGATTTAATAATGGGTAAAATCATGGATATTTCTCATCATCAAATTTCAAGTAAAATTGATTGGGCGAAAGCAGCTAAGGAAGTTGATCTTTGTATTATTCGTGTCCAGTACGGTTCGAAGTTAATAGATAGAGAGTATAAAAATCATGTGGCTAACTGTAAAAAATACGGTATTCCTTTTGGTCATTATGCTTATGGAATGTTTGTATCAGTTGCAGATGCTATTGTAGAAGCAAAAGACTTAATGGATCGTGCTGATAATGAAGCATTATTTCTTGCATTAGACGTTGAAGGGGATACAGTAAAGTCTTGTGGAACAAAGAACCTTTCGAAAGCTTCACAGGCTTTTATTGATGAATTAAAAAAAGCTGGTCACAAGACAGGGTTCTATGTGTCTCACGAATTGTATAAGTTGCATGGGTTAGATAAGGTTAAAGCTGATTTTCTATGGCTTCCTCGATATGGAAAAGATAATGGATCACCAGATAAAAAACCTGACTATCCATGTTGCTTGTGGCAGTATTCCCAATATTGTAAAGCAAGTTGGTATGGTGGGAATCTAGACTTAAATTTATTGAATGGTGATAAGACTCTTGAGTGGTTTATTGGTGAAAATAAATCTAAGCCAGTAGATAAAATATCTAACAAACCAAAAGATGAAACACATAAACTGACTAAAAAATTCAATGGTTACTCAACTGCAGTTGATGCAAAATCCAAAAAGAATAAAAAGACTACAGTTGTCGCAGGTACTTATTATGTTTACAACAAATCAAATGGAATGATTAATGTGACGAAGACAAAAGGCGTTCCAGGTAGTTGGATTAATCCGAATGAAACAGTTAAAGTTAATTCAAAACCAACCTATCACATTGTAAAAAAAGGTGAGGTATTGTCCAAAATCGCTGAAGATTATAAAACATCTGTGAGTGCTATTATGCAGCTGAATAAAAATATCAATAATAAAGATTTAATTTATCCTAAACAAAAAATTAGGGTGAAATAGAATAATTTAACGATATATGCAAATATTAGTGATGTCCTCTAGTTTTACCTCCAAGTCAAAAGCCCTTCTCAATAGAGAGGGGCTTAAAATTGTTTATCTACCAAATAAAAAGTAACTAAGTGCTGTACCTCCAAAAAACACTACTACTGTTAAGATTGTTAAAAACCAAAGAACTGTATTAGAAACCGTCTCCCTCATTTCAACCTCCCAAAAGTTAAATATTTTTTAAACTGTATTATTTGTTGTTTCCTTATTTCCGCTTTGTGTTTCTATATTTTTCGAAGTATTTGTATTGGAATTTGTTTCAGTTTGTAAACTAGCTTGGTTAATATGATCATCTTTGGATGTTTGTATTGGTTTTTGATTATTTTCTTTTGTATCATCGTCTATTAAACCACTTGTTGCGTTTTTAAATTCTCTTAATGTTTTACCTGCAGCTTTACCAATCTCAGGTAATTTTTTTGGACCAAAAAGAACTAATGCAACGGCACCGATAATAATTAGACTTCCTCCATTAATCATGAGATAACCTCCTTTTTATCATTTAGTTTATTGTACATTAGTTGATAAAACTAATCTAATGAACTTTTATTTAAATGTTAATAGTGTTTTAAAATAAATAAAGTATTTGAATTTATTTATCGAACTAAGTATAATCAATAGTATTCCAATGTTATTTAAGTATACTTCTTTTAACCCTTCTTTAATTAAGAAGGGCCTTTTTTGTAAACTCGTTGATAGTTATAAGAATTAATGGCTCAACCCAAGCACAAATAAAAGATTTGAATAATCTAGACAGTAAATACTTAATAAAAATTGTGGGTTATGTAGGAATAATTTCATTGTCATTGAACAAAATACTGTTACATCATGAAATCGCGTAACACAGAAAAGCCCTCTCAAAAGAGAGGGGGCTTTATATTAGAAAATACGTCTTCTAAAGCGAAATGAAAAAACGAAAGCAATTGCAAAAAATGGAATGAATCTTCTTCTAAATGGAGATATGATGAAAATCCCTCCAGGAGGTGGGTCGCCGTCTATTACTCCCCTATACATTCTTCCATCACGCATTCTAACTTCAACTGGTTCTCCTCTATATCTCATTAAAGGATGCATTTTATCACTCCTTTTTTAATTAGATTTAATAAAAGGACAGATATTAGAATCTGTCCTTTAAAAAAGTTTTTTGCTTAACACCAAGCAGATAATACAATGATTAACAAAATAAATAACACAACAATTAATACAAAAGTACTTCCGCCGTAGGATGTTCCACCATAGCTATAACCGCCAGTTCCACACCACATATTTTGTCACCACCATGCTAATTAATGTTTGTTCAAAAACATGAAAGTTGGTACATAAAGGCTTAATTAATAACCACCACTCATAAATGATGCACCTACAATAATAAGCAAAATAAACAATACAACAATCAAAGCAAATGCTGAACCCATTCCAGTTCCTCCCATAGTATTAACACCTCCTATTGATGTTTGAAGGATGCTAAATATGCAATCCTTTAAGATATAGTATGTAAGTTTAAAAATTTGTAGTGGACAAACACATAGAATAGGAAAAAAATCGTCAGCTACCTAATAGATTTATTATTTATATACATATGTCTTATTAAAAAATGGGTAGAGCGTATGTTATAAACATACGCTCTACAAAGGTGATACTTTATGAAGTCTGGGAAGTATACGGAAGCTTAATAACAACTTATGTAGCTTAAATAAAAAGGATTGGACAAATTTCTTGTATTGCAGAAATTTGGCTTTTACATTATCATGCTTTTGCAAGCAAAGAAAATGCTGATATTATCAGCAGAATTAAAGAAAAAATGGTATAAAAAAATTTATTGTGAAAGAATAATTAAGCAGAATCCCCCACATTAAAAGCCCTCTCAATAATGAAAGGGGCGAATTCTTATTTAACTAAAGCACCCGTTAGTTTAAGTGAAACCCTTCACATTTCCATAAAAAGTTTACCATCTCTTAAGCTAATTCGATATAGAATAATTTTACGCAAATTATGTCTTTTTTATAGAAAATCTCTGAACATATATGATAATTATTCAATATAACAAATCGTTTATTGAGATTAAGTGACGTTCATACTTTCTAAGATTTGTACAACTTCTTCAGTTGGAATTTTCATATCATCATTTATCCATTTTCGAATTACTTCAATGATCCCTCCTGTCGAATAAGTGAAAAAATATTCTAAATGAGTCTCATTAGCATTTGGTAACTTTTTTTTTATTTCTGCAATTGTTATATCATGAGCAGAATTCAAAACTGTATTTAGTACATGAGAGCTATTTTTTTCATTAAATATGATTTTACAGAGATCCTTATTTATAAGTATCAATTTTAAAAGTTCATTTAGAATATTTTGTTCTCCTGAAATATTAATTGTACTCATCATTTTCTCTATTAATTCGTCTTCAATACTTCTCATTAAATCAAAGGGATCATTATAATAAGAATAAAAAGTTCCACGATTAATATCTGCTACTTTGCAAATATCCGTAACAGTAATTTTATTTAATTTTTTTTCCTGTAGCAGCAGTAAAAATGCTTCTATAATTACCTTTTTACTATACAGTGTTCTTCGGTTTCCTGATGTACCAACCACGTTTTTCCCTCCTACTTATTAACCAAATCACTTCAATATGTTTTTAAATGGACAAAAGATTAATAAATGATTATTTAATAACACATGTTTTCATTTTGCTTATTGTTACCGTCAATTAGCTTTAATATACTATGTCTATGCTATTAAATCAACAAAGTGTTCGATTAATAACCTAATGTTTAAATAATAACTAGTTGTTTTAATGTGCTGTAATTTAATATTAGATGAAAGGAAGCTGTTAATGGCAAAGTATCTTTATAAATTAGGAAAATTGGCGGCAAACAATAATAAAAAAATAATTGGAGGCTCATTAACCGTTCTCCTTGTGATAGCAATTATTGCAATGAATATGGGATCAAATTTTTCTGAGGATATGTCTATACCTGGATCAGAATCAGAAAAAGCCCTTCATCTCATTGAAAAGGAATTCCCCTCTAATACAAGTCAAGTACAGTTAGTATTTAATGCACCTGAAAATAAAACCTTAGATTCTGAAGAGATTAATAATGTAATTACGGATACATTGAAAGTGATAAAAGAAAAAGATAGTCATATTGTTTCTGTAGCAAGCCCATTAGAGTTAGGGAATTTAAATAAAGATAAGAATATTGGTTATGCAATTGTTACTTATAATGTACCAGCAGACAAGGTATCGGAAATATCAAAGGAAAATATTATAGAAAACATCGAAAATATACGTGATGCTGGCATTCAAACAGAACTATCTGGTGATGTTTCATTTTCTGAAATGGAAATTGGAGGAATAACAGAGGTAATTGGGGTAGTTGTTGCTTTTGTTATATTGGCAATTACTTTTATTTCCCTATTAGCTGCTGGGTTGCCAATTATTACGGCGGTTATTGGACTAGCTATAGGAATTTTTTTAATTATGATTGGAACAAATTATTTGGATATTACCTCAGTTTCAATAACGTTAGCAGCGATGTTGGGACTGGCAGTAGGTATTGATTATGCTCTCTTTATTATTACTCGTTTTAGACAGCAAAGGAAAGAAGGATATTCTGTCCAAGAGTCTGTAGCAATTGCAAATGGAACAGCCGGTAGTGCTGTAGTGTTTGCTGGGATAACAGTCATCATTGCGCTCTTAGGTTTATCTGTTGCAAAAATACCATTTTTAACAATGATGGGTCTTTCTGCTGCTCTTTGCGTATTATTCGCAATATTTATTGCGATAATTGTAGTTCCAGCTTTTTTAGGTTTGATGGGACATAAAGTGGGACCAGATAGAAAAAATACTTTTTTAAGCAAAATTATTAAACGTGATAAAAAACAAACTACTCCCGATAGATGGGGAAATTTCGTAGCAAAGCGCCCGTGGAAGGTGGCGATTATTGGAATTTTACTTTTATCTATAATTGCTATTCCTATTTCCCATATGGAACTCGCATTACCAGATAACGGTTCGAAAAATAAAGAGACAACAGAAAGAAGAGCATATGATTTACTTACCAAAGCTTATGGCCCAGGCCATCTTGCAACATTAATTGTAGCGGCTAAAACCTCAAGCGAAACAACCAATCCACAAGTAGCAATAAGTGATACTATAGAAGAGTTAAGTGGGTTATCAAATGTAAAAAATGTTAGTCCAGCAATTCCTGGACCTTCAGGAGAATTGTATCTTATTTCTATAACTCCAGAGACAGGAGCTGCCGATTCAGAAACAAAAGATCTTGTAAACGATATTCGAGAAAAGGCAAAGACCTTGGAAGAATCCAATCATATAAAATTAATGGTTACAGGTACTACGGCGGTAAATATTGATATATCACAAAAACTAAGTGATGCATTACCAATATTCGCTTTGTTAATTATTGGATTTTCATTCATCTTATTAGTACTAGTATTCAGGTCTATTTTAGTTCCATTAAAAGCAGTACTAGGATTTGTACTATCTTTAGGTGCAACATTAGGATTCACTGTATTTGTTATACAAGATGGAAATTTAATTGATATATTTGGATTTCCCATTGCCTATCCTATACTAAGCTTCTTACCAGTCATTGTGATAGGGATTTTATTTGGGTTAGCAATGGACTATGAGGTTTTTCTAGTTAGTAGAATGCGTGAAGTATTTACACAAACTGGTGATGCACGCAAAGCTGTTTTAGCGGGAATGAAAGATAGTGGCGGAGTAGTAACAGCTGCAGGATTGATTATGATTTCAGTATTTACTGGATTCATGTTAGCTCCAGATCCGATAATTAAAGCAATGGGCTTTTCACTCACATTTGGCGTTATATTTGATGCTTTTGTAGTAAGAATGGCTATTGTACCAGCAGTGATGATCTTAATGGGAAAAGCTTCTTGGTACTTGCCAAAGTGGTTAGATAAATTACTACCAAATTTAGATATTGAGGGAGAATCATTTATGAAAGAAATAGAAAAAAAGGGATTAAAAGGAGAAAGATGTTAAGTTCGAATAATGCATAATGTTTTTAATTAATGGTGCTTATTTTTTATAAAAAAGTTCATCGGTCGAATTAAATAAGAGGATGTTTTGATCAATCTTTTTTCAAAGCATCCTCTTTCTGTTTGTTCATTTATCAAGGTTATTAATATCAATTTGATCAAACTTTAATCTAAAACAACATCTTCAAATTCCATAAAAACTACATCGCTAAATAAGAGGATTAAAATACGCTTTAAATTTTGTATAGTTATTTTCTTATTGAACTAAACTGCACGTTAGTCGAATAAGAAAAAGCTACCAAATTGGCAGCTGGATCTTAAACTCTTGCACCCTTTAGTTGAAGAATCCTTTCTTGGTATTTATTTAAATGTACAAGATTTCTTTCATCTGAATAAAACACTGAATATTATTAATTAATTCGTATTGAAGAGGCTGCGTCTCCCCTAAATAACAAAAAAATCGTCGTGAATATAAATAGTGTCGATAATTTTCTTTTTTTTTGTATTAATTATTTTGATTTCATGAAACTCTGTCATAGGTTAGCTCCTGTCTATTTTATAATAAAGCCGAATTTAGGGGCTTATTCTTTGCTATCCTGAAATCTTTCATATAAATAATACCTCATTAATTCCTCAGTTCGATTACGCAATCTTGGATTAAAATATCTGTGACTTTCCTCATACCCTTTGTAAATGAAAAGGTATTGTGTGAATGTTTCTTCTGTCTTAACCTTTTCTACCTTTATTTGATGTTGTTTCATGTATCTTTTTATTACAGATAATTCTTTTTGAATGTCTATCATCGTTTCTTCTATCCACGCAATATAAGGGGCTTTCAATTTAACATCACTTTTATTAAAAACCTTTAAATCCTTATCAAGAACAGTAAGTAACATTGGTAAATATATAGCTTTCTCGATAACGTCTTTTTCTTTTTCAGGTATATATCTCATAAATCTCCCTCACCTTTTTTCTTTAATTATATACAAACATTTGTTCTTGAATCAACTTGTATAAGAACGATTGTTCGCTTATGATGAGAACAAATTTACTTTAAAGGTAGGCAATTAATAATGAGTATTAAGGATAGAGGGATGGTCAAATGGCATGGTTTTAAGATGCCTGAACATGTGGAAGGTCTTAAAGAAATGTGGATAGAAAATCAAAAAATCAAAATGCCTATATGGGATGAAAACCAAATTGCTGAATTTGAACAATTAATCAGATACGCTAAAGACTATAATTTGTATGTAGACTTTACAATATACGATGATGGATTTGAGAAAAAAATGCTTTGTTGTATTAAATCAATTGATCAGATAAAGAAGGAAATTAAAGTAGTTATAGAGAATAGAATAGATATAATTCAGTTTGATAAAATTTTAAATGTTTTAGTTATTGATTAGTATATTGGTATTAAGTGACAATAAATTTGATTAATTAACAATAAAGTTGTTTAAAAACATCAATTATGCAATTAACGATGCTTGGAAATGAAATAAATGTTGTAACTTTCTATTTTACTGGGTATATTTTTTTATAATTATCGTAAAGGAATGACATATATGAAATTAATTAAACGATTTATTTTAAATCGTTCTGCTGAAAAAAGACTTGCATATTTTTATGGTATGGTTGCAACTGATGAACAAGTGTGGTTACTACGCAACAAAAATGGCGAATTTCTACTATTAGACGATGATGAAGATTATCCATTTTTACTACCTGTTTGGCCAAGCCGAAGCTTTGCGGAAATGAATGCTGTCAATTTGGATGAGTCATACGAGGCAATTAACATGCCACTTTCTACTTTTTTAGACGGTTTACTAGTTGATATTGAAAATGATGGTGGTGCCACAGCGATTTTCCCAAATGAAAACGATACAATCATTCATAAACGTGACGAAATAAAGGAAATGATTCGCAATATATAAAAGTAGGATTTTCCTTACATTAATTAAACAACTATATTTTAACCCGTCCTTAATTTAGAACGGGTTTCTACTTGTTTTAGGTTTTAAAATTTAATAATTTTATGCTCACTTTACAATTTTATTAAACTTCACAAACTTGGAAGGATTTTTCCATGTATATACAGAACTTTCTTCCTATAAGACTTTTTGAAGGGAGATCTATTTTATGAATCTTGAAAGAGCTAAAAAGATCATCAATGAATTAAGTCATTATGTGAAATTGACGGAAGAGTATAAACCCAAAGACTTAGAAACACAGATTATTCATGAATATGCTATCTACGGGAGTATTTCCAAAGTAGTCAAATCACTAAATCAACAAGGATATACTGTGAAAAAAGAAGATATAACGAGAGTTTTAAAAAGCAAACCAGAGGATGAACTTCACTCTGTTATAAGGGGATTTTACAAGGATAAAGTGAGCACTATTAAAAATAGAAGTTATTAATATAAAAACCGCCCAATTGGACGGTTTATTTTTGTGAAAGTGTTATCATTCACTTGTAAGTCTTTCTATTCAACTGGGGATGAAATATTAATCCTCCCAAACATCATCCATTAAATTTTCAATCTCTTTTCTCAATTTCCGAGTTTGGCTTTTATCTACAACATATTTTCCGTTTTTTATAACAAGTACATCCCCAACTTTTGCTTTACTAGGAATCTTACTTCTTTCAATGTCTACCATATTACCATTTTCGTCTTCGCAAACAGCAAACTTTTCTTCTAATTGGTCAATAACATATTTCATTAAATCACAACCTTATTTAGGAAGAAATGAGGTACGAGCTTTATACGATTTACCTTTATAAGTAGAAGTTACATCAACATAAACACGATAACTTGTAGAAGCTCTACTTATTTTTACAGGTAAAGTCTTGCCTGTTTTTCCATAATAAATAGTATCTTTGGTCTTATAATGGAATACAGCTTTATATTTAGTACCACTTGGAAGTCCTTTAACAGTTAAACGAACCGTACTGTATTGTTTTGGTCTAGTGTTATCAAGTTTAGCAGTTAATTTATATGTTTTAGATTTACTTGCTGGTTTAGCAGTACTAGCGCTTGAAACAGTTGTAGGTTTAGTATTAAACGAGATTGTCTTACCATCTGTCTTGGCAACAATTGAACCCTGTTTATCCGTACGGAATACTTTTACTTTCGAACTTTTTAATCGATTTAAAACAGTTGAAGTAGGGTGACCATAACTATTCCCTTTACCCACACTAATAACTGCATAAGTTGGTTTTACAGCTTTTAAAAATGAAGCACTTGTTGATGTTTTAGCTCCATGATGTCCAACTTTTAGAACGTCTGCTTTTAGTGTTTGCTTTGATTTTAGCATGTCCGTTTCAGATTTTAACTCAGCATCCCCAGTAAATAAGAATGACTTTTTGCCATAAGTAAGACGAAGAACAGCACTCCAGTCATTTAGATCACTTTTACTGTATGTTTTTACTGGAGCAACAAATTTAGCTGAAACACCTTTGATAGGTACAGTGACTCCCTTTTGAGCAGATTTAATTTTTACTCCTTCTTTTTTAACTGCGGTTAAGAAATTTTTATATACCTGTGTAGTGTGACTCACCTTAGGTGCGTAAATGGATTTTACCTTAAAAGCTTTTAAAACTTCATCTAAACCACCCATGTGATCAGCATCTGGATGGGTTGAGATCATCACATTAATTGTTTTTACTTTTTGCTTCTTTAAATAAGAAACAACTGTATTTCCATTTTTACCGCCATCAATAAGTATGTTTTCTCCATTTGGTGCTTTTATGTAGATACTATCCCCTTGACCAACATCAATAAAATGTACAGACATACTTTTCGTTGCTGCGTTTCCAGTTAAAGGTGCTGCAAACACAGATAAAACTAGAAGCATACTCAATAATATTTTTTTTATTTTCATAGTTTCTCCTCCTCATGATAAATTTAGCACCATTATTTAAATTGTGGAAGAAGATGTTTTTAGGTTTATTGAAAATTTTATTGTGTTTTTTACAAAGGACTTATAACAGAAGGAAATAAAAGTAGTGACTCAAGAAGGTTTAGAGATTATTATACGATCCTTTTTGCTTTTGATACCATCCGTTTAAAGGTTGATCTACAAGTCCCATAACCGTTAGATTTTTCATTAATTGCCTTTAAAATAGTGTTTATTTTGGCACTAGCTACAATACAAATCTTGGCTGAATATCTTTTTAATCGATTGAACGCGATTAATTCTGATGGGTTGAATATATGCTTATTTTCAACCCTAATATCATTAATGGCCAACATTCTATTAAGGGGTATAGTAATGAGTCGGATTCTCCAAAAAACTCCAAATAAGTAGAAAATTTTACAAATAATTGTTGAATAAATCCGATTTTATGATAACATTTACATTGCGGCTGAAATTTTCCAAATTTCAAAGAATTAGGAGGAGTGCCTTTATGTTGAAAATTCAGAGTTTAGAAAGGGGTTTCTTTGTGAAAAAAATCTTACATAATAAAATGAATTTATTACTTGCTTTCACAGTAGCTATTATGTGTTTAGGAGTATTTACTCCAAAAAGTCATGCTGCAATGACGACATATTCAAATTCAGGACCAATAACAGGTGGAACATTTAAAGGAGAGACAGTAAGTTATCAAGTAACCCTTACTGGAGAAACAATTGTTGAAATGTATATGGATAAAAAAACAGCAATTCAATATGCTAATAAAGTTACACAATCAATTTCTCAACAAATTGCTTGGTTTGGTACTGCACTTGCTCTTGGAAAAAAAGCACCGCAGACAAGTACTTATGTAAGCTTTATGGGGTTAATGAATAGTATTCAAACAGGAATAATACAATCCAAAGTAAGAGCGCTTACAGATAAAAATAAAAAAGTTAAGGTAAGCTGCTATATAACTTCTGCCTCTGGTAAAGCAGTAGCTAATTACACTGTAAAAGCATGGGATGGTAAAATTGTAAACATGAAAGGTGTTAAAGGTATTAGGAATTTAAAAATAACTTATTATTAAACAAATAAAAAGAGACACAACTTTGTGTCTCTTTTTATTTTATAACTTTATAATTTTTTATTTTTTCTAAATAAAAATCGAATCATTGCACCTATTATAAAAATTATAATAGCCATTTTTTCGTCAACAATATTTTGTCCGTACAAAAGTACTGGACTAGCAATCATTAGTATACCAATAAATCTAAAAATACTACTAATCATTTATTACTTCACTTCCATTTCATCCACTAAATAACCATTGTATTATTGGAGATAGGCAAATAGGGCTCGTAATCTTATCACATAAGTGTTCTCTATATTTTGCATGGAACATTTTTTTAGTTTCTCGAAGCGTTAAAGCTCAAATAATCCTTTTGATTTCGACTGTTCTAAATCCTGTTTTATAAGCTTGATGATGTATTCTTGCATAGAAGTGTCTTCCTTAACTGTTTTAATTTTTATCTCTTTGTGCATCTCATCTTCAAGCCTTAATGGGAGTTTTTTAATAATTAGACACCTCCCTTACACTTTTGAATAATACCATCATGACGCCAAACCATCAAGCTGTCTTTGTTTTGAAACTCACCTTGAATTAATAGATTCAAACATGCTTTTTTATAAATTCATTACAAACATTCCGATTTTTCATCTTCAATTGATCCTCCAGATACTCCAGTTTATAATGTTGTGATCCTATTATATTCTTCAATAACAGCTTCTTCGATCCACTTTTCTTGCCTTTGAATTAACTGGATTTGCTATATCTTTAAATTTTCCATCCGGCATTCTCTTCGAAGGCATCGCTATCATTAATCTTTTTATAAGAAAGGTCTAACATGTCTCTATAAATACGTACAGTTTGATTCAATTCTTCTATATTACTAAATGTTGAAAGATTGTAGAAGGAATACCCTCTGAAAACAAAAAAGTAACGTTAAGCCTGTATTGAAGCAAACCTTTGATAAATAAACCCTATATGAGTAAAATAACTCATAAGGGTACAGCAGGTGTTTGCCTAGATCAAGTAGGCGGACGGTATAAGGATGTTGGCGCAACACTTATACACTCTGTGTTTTTTGTTTAAAATTTGAAATGGTTTAGGTGACTACGAGTGACCAAAAAGTGACCAACGAGTAATAAAAAAGTCACTTTAATAAAAGTTTGTGAAAGTTAATGATAACTAGACTACCAACAAAGCCAATCCCATTCCAAAAATTGTGGGATTACAAAATATCATCTTTTTATTCAAAGTAATAAAATAAAGCTGAAACTTTCTCTTAGATGAGATCGTCTAATTAAAGGGAGCATAGTATTATTTTTTTTCTTAATAAATAATTATCTAGAAAAAAGTTAATTGGAATGAACTCATATAATTTAAGGATAATATAGTATTTATGTAAAGTATATATGCCTATATTTAAACACTAAAAATCAAGTATTACACCAACAAACGATTTTTATTGGAAGTTTAAATGCCTCAATCGTTCATCCTCGTGAAGTATTTAAAGAAGGATTTCGGCGTTCTGCAGCATCAATCATATGCATTCATAATCATCCTTCTGGAGACCCTACTCCTTCACGTGAAGATATTGAAGTAACTAAACGTTTGGTTGAATGTGGTAAAATAATTGGTATCGATATTCTTGATCATTTAATCATAGGTGATAAAAAATACGTTAGTCTTAAGGAAAAAGGGTATTTATAACACTATGATTTTTGCTCGACTTACGATATAATAATGTTTATGATTTTTGCAGTGACTCTATTGATTCACTAAATAAAATACGATATTTTCACTTCAAAATACACATGATAAAAAAAGAATAAACTGGTCATTGGATGCAATAATGGGAAAAGCCATATAAGCATTCCAGATTAGAAAGGGAGATACATCAATGTTTGGTAGTAGAGATCTTGGTATCGATCTAGGTACAGCTAATACACTTGTATTTATAAAAGGAAAAGGAATTGTTGTTCGCGAGCCTTCGGTTGTCGCAATTCATACGGATACGAAACAAATTGTTGCAGTTGGTAATGATGCAAAAAATATGATTGGTCGTACACCTGGTAATATAGTTGCAACAAGACCGATGAAGGATGGCGTTATTGCAGATTACGAAACAACAGCAACAATGATGAAATATTATATTAAACAAGCTACAAAGAATAAGGGTGGAGGATTATCAAGAAAGCCATATGTTATGGTTTGCGTTCCTTCTGGAATCACTTCTGTAGAAGAAAGAGCTGTAATTGACGCAACTAGACAAGCTGGTGCACGAGATGCATTTCCAATCGAAGAACCATTTGCAGCAGCAATAGGAGCTAATTTACCTGTATGGGAACCAACAGGAAGCATGGTAGTTGATATAGGTGGAGGAACAACAGAGGTTGCGATTATTTCATTAGGTGGAATTGTAACAAGTCAATCCATTCGTGTAGCTGGAGATGAACTTGATGAGTCCATAATCAGTTATATTCGTAAAACCTATAATTTATTAATTGGTGATCGTACAGCTGAAGCAATAAAAATGGAAATTGGTTCAGCTGGGGAACCAGAAGGTATTGAGCCTATGGAAATTCGTGGACGAGACCTTTTAACTGGATTACCTAAGACGATTGAAATTACCGCAGAGGAAATAGCAATGGCACTACATGATACCGTGTATGCTATAGTTGATGCTGTTAAGGGAACTTTAGAACAAACACCACCTGAACTTGCAGCAGATATTATGGATCGTGGGATTGTTTTAACTGGTGGAGGAGCATTGCTTCGAAACTTAGATAAAGTGATTAGTAAAGAGACTAGTATGCCTGTATTAATTGCTGAAAACCCTCTTGATTGTGTAGCTATTGGAACAGGTAATGCATTGGAACATATTGATTTGTTCAAAAATAAAGTGAAAGAAGGAAAATGATTGGGGTTGGGGGCATTTTTGCCCCTAGCATTTTTTTGTGAAACATAAATAAAGGTAGAATCGTCTAAAACAAGAAGTGATTCTCTTATGGCCATAGGAGTTTTTAACGTTTCTTTTTTAGTGGTTTCTACTAAAAATAGTAAATGGATTTTTATTAATGGGGTGGACAACATGCCACAATTCTTTTTAAATAAACGGTTAATCATCTTGCTTATCAGTATCATCTTGCTCGTGGCATTGATTGGCTATTCTTTGCGAGACAAAGAAAATGTTTCTAAACCAGAGCAATTTGTCAGAGATGTTGTTGGTTTTGGACAAACAATTATTGCTAAACCAACACATGGCGTGTCTAATTTTTTTGAAAGTATTAAGGATATACAGCATACATATACCGAAAATAAAAAATTAAAAGCACGTTTAGATGAACTTCCGAAAATAACAGGTGAAAATTCGGATCTAAAAAAGGAAAACGAGGAACTTAGACAAATTTTGAAGAAGAAGGATGATTTAAGAGATTATTCTTCAATTCAAGCTACTATAGTTCAACGTGAACCTACACAATGGTATGACCAAATCGTAATTGACAAAGGCGAGTCAAGTGGAGTAAAGAAAAATATGGCGGTTAAAACTTCAAAAGGACTTTTAGGAAAGGTTACGAGTACATCTCCAATGTATTCAACTGTTGAATTATTAAGCTCATCAAATCCGAAAAATCGAATTTCAGCTGAGATTCTTAGTAAGAAAAAGGAATATGGACTTATTCAAGGCTATGACAGAGAGCATAAGGTGTTATTATTGAAGACAATAGAATATGACGTGAGTGTGAAAAAAGGTGATATTGTCCAGACTTCAGGCTTAAGTGATATTTTCCCAAAAGGGTTGCCAATTGGAAAGGTTGAAAAACTAGTTCCTGATGAAAATGGTCTTACTCAAACAGCTTATGTGAAACCATATGCAGATTTTTATGATATTGAACATGTTCAAATCGTTGATCGTTCTGTAGTAAAAGACGTAAACCCTAATAAGGAGGGAGAATGATGAAGCGCATTGTTCTTCCTCTTATTTTAAGTGTTTGCTTTATAGCTGAAAGTATATTTGTACAATATTTTCCACATAATGCGTTTGATGGGAAGTACATCATTGTTCCACATTTCCTTTTAGTTGTATTGCAATTAATGGGCATATACTATATACGTAATCGAACCCTTTTATACGCTTTTATTTTTGGTTTATTATTTGATATTTCTTATACTGGTATATTAGGTGTTTATTTATTTTTATTTCCATTAACAATTTATATTACATCCAAATTGATGAAATTTCTACAATCTAATATATTTATTGCAGTTATCGTGACATTATTTAATGTTGCTCTTGTTGAATTTTTAGTGTATGAGTTGAATATATTAATTCACCAAGTAACGATGACGACGATGGATTTCTTAAATATTAGACTAGTTCCTACGTTAATATTGAATTTAATATTTTTTGTTATTTTTTCTTATCCATTAAAAAAATGGCTAGAACGTAGGAAAAAAGAAGTGTTGGATGAATAAAATTTGATCTTTTCTCACTTTGAAAAGAGGAAAATCGGTGAGTATTGTCGAATATTATAGCCACTGAGGTGAGAAGATTTCCGATGAAAAAAATACAAAACGTCATGATTAAGGGAACGAAGAATGGTTTAGTTCTCCAATTGAATGATCAATGCTCGTACCCTGAGTTAAAAGAAGAGCTAAATGAAAAACTCTTGATTCATCATGTGGAAAATGAAGACAGCCCTTTAATTTCTGTAAGAATACAGGTAGGGAATCGATATATAACTCCAGAACAAGAAGAAGAACTCAAGGAAGTTGTTAGAAATAAGCGTAATCTAGTTGTTGAAGAAGTGCATAGTAATGTGATTACAAAAGAAAAAGCTGAACAAATTCAACTGGAAGCTCAAATTTATTCAGTTACATCCATTATAAGATCTGGACAAGTATTGGAAATACCAGGGGATTTATTACTAGTAGGTGATGTGAACCCTGGTGGAACAGTTATTGCAGGTGGTAATATTTATATTATGGGTGCGCTTAAAGGAATTGCCCATGCTGGTTATGGTGGAAATAAAGAAGCAATTGTTGCTGCTTCTTTAATGGTTCCATCTCAAATTAGAATTGCAGATTGTATTAATAGAGCACCCGATCAGTATAGCAAGGAAGAACATCATGAAATGGAATGTGCATACATAGATGATACCAATCAAATTGTTATTGATCGTTTACAAGTATTAAAGCATCTTAGACCAAATATTACTAGTTTTAAAGGGGGATACTAATCATGGGTGAGGCGATCGTTATCACTTCCGGAAAAGGTGGTGTTGGAAAGACGACCACATCTGCTAATTTAGGAACTGCACTAGCCCTCCAAGGAAAAAAAGTATGTCTTGTTGATACGGATATTGGGCTTCGTAACTTGGATGTTGTGTTAGGTCTTGAAAATCGAATTATTTATGATTTGGTAGATGTTGTGGAAGGCCGTTGTAAAACCCATCAAGCATTAGTAAAGGATAAAAGATTTGAAGATAAATTATTTCTTCTCCCTGCCGCTCAAACAAGTGATAAGACGGCGGTAAATCCTGAGCAAATGAAAAAACTGATTGGTGAATTAAAACAAGAATATGATTATATTATCATTGATTGTCCTGCTGGTATTGAGCAAGGGTACAAAAATGCTGTTGCTGGCGCAGACAAAGCTATTGTAGTTACAACACCTGAAATATCCGCTGTTCGTGATGCAGACCGGATCATTGGTTTATTAGAAAAAGAGGAACATATTGAAGCTCCTAAATTAATCATTAATCGAATACGAAATCATTTAATGACAAATGGTGATATGCTAGATATCGATGAGATAACGACCCATCTATCCATTGATTTAATTGGTATTGTAATGGATGATGATGAAGTGATTAAATCTTCTAATCAAGGAGAACCTATTGCATTAAACCCTAACAGCAAATCTGCTATAGCCTATCGAAATATTTCTAGAAGAATTCTAGGTGAATCGGTACCTTTACAACAAATTGAAGATCCGAAAACGGGTGTCTTTGCAAAAATAAAAAAATTATTTGGTGTAAAAGCATAAAAGGAAGACCTTCTTTAATTTTAGGAAGGTCTTCCTTTCATGTTGGGTTATATAATTTTCTAATAAAGTCTCTTTGTCTTTTAATTCAGATAGTCATATCATATTGCTTGTCTTCATACAATAGTACAAACTTGGTAAGGGAGAATGGTGATTGAATGGGAAATCGAGCTGATGAAATTCGGAGGCAGATGGCTAAGAAAAGAAAAACCAAATCATATTCTGTACGAAAAAAAGAGAATCCTTCTCATTTAATAAACTTGGATGAATCTGATGATTATACAATTTTTGAAGCTGATCCTCCAAATAAAATGCACCCTCTATGGAATAAAGAGCTATTTATCTTTAAGATATTGGCATCTGCACTTCTTGTTTTAATTGTAGCTATTGTTTTCAAAAGCACCACTCCAAAACTGGATCAAGTAAGAAGCTTTGTAACAAACACAT
The DNA here is from genome assembly GCA_018333075.1 of Heyndrickxia sporothermodurans. Classification (GTDB taxonomy): domain Bacteria; phylum Bacillota; class Bacilli; order Bacillales; family Bacillaceae_C; genus Heyndrickxia; species Heyndrickxia sporothermodurans_A. The sequence goes on from BORH01000011.1 coordinate 86,687, forward strand.
TGAAAACGGAGTTCCAGTTTGCTGCTGTGTCTGATTGGTATGAAAAACAGTTTGGCAAGCCATTTGCTATTTTTCCTGTAAAGAATGAAAAAAAGAACAGTACAGATGTAGCGAAGGAAGAATATGTCATGCCAGCATCTGCTAAGGTCCTTACTGAATTTTCTAATGATGGTCGTGGGGTTACGATTGAAACAAAAAATGACATGTCAGTGAATGCGATGGATGGCGGGGTAGTTATTTTCGCAGGGAAGAAGGATGACCTTGGAAAAACGGTAATTATACAACATTCTGATAAGACAGAGTCATGGTATGGCAATTTATATAGCATCGATGTTCATTTATCTGAACATATCGACAGTGGAAAAAAAGTCGGTTCAGTTTCTAATAAGGAAGATGGAATTTCTGGGGAATTCTATTTTGCGATTAAGCAAGGAAAAAAATTTATTGATCCGATACAGGTGATAAAATTTGAATAAATATATTGAGCTGTTTCGCAAGATTCATATTCATCCGTTATTTTGGATTGTTGTTGGGATAGCTATTCTAACTGCCCGTTTTCAGGAATTACTTGTTTTGTTTAGCATTATTTTTATACATGAAATGGGACATGGAGTGGTGGCCCATTTTTTTTCATGGAGAATCAAAAAAATATCTATTCTGCCCTTTGGAGGGGTGGCGGAAATGGATGAACATGGGAACAGACCTTTAAAGGAAGAGCTGCTTATCATTGCTGCAGGACCTTTTCAGCATTTATGGATGGCCATTTTAATGTTTGCTCTATTAAAAATGAGTGTTTTAACTCAAGATTTTTTTAACTTATTCATGGGCTATAATGTAATGATTTTGGTTTTTAATTTGTTGCCGATTTGGCCATTAGATGGGGGCAAGATTTTGCATATTCTTTATTCAGTAAATAAACCATTTTTACAATCTGTACGCTTTAGCTTAATCAGCTCAGTTATATTTTTAATTATTTTCAACATTATTTGCATGCTTCTTACCCCTTTAAATTTAAATATATGGATTGTGATAATCTATTTGTATTTGTCATTATGGGCAGAATGGAAACAGATGAATTTTGTATTTATGAGATTTTTATTAGAAAGATATTACGGAAAAAAAATGATCCTTACCCGTCTTCGTCCATTAAAAGTAAATGGAGATGATTTTCTCTTCGAAGTGTTAGAAAAGTTTCAACGAGGAAGAAAGCATCCACTTCTTATTATGAAAAATGGTGAGAAAATTGGAAATCTAGATGAGAATGAGCTGCTACATGCTTACTTTGCTGAAAAACAAATCGATGCTAAGGTAAAGGATATTATGTATATTTACTAACTAGGCAATGACCCATCACAATCTTGACGAACCAACCAAACATAATTAAAGTGTTAGATAGAGCCTGCCCTATAGGGTAGGCTCTATCTCATAACGGACAGGTGAAGTTAGATGAATGAAATTATTATAAACGATAGAACATCTGAAAAGCGATTTGCTACAAAAATAAATAATGAAGTAACGAAAATTTTTATAGAACAGCCTCAAGATCAAACAAAAGTAGGGAATATTTATATTGGCAAGGTGGTGGATGTTAAAAATGGAATGAATGCCTGCTTTGTTGATATCGGCGGTGATAAGAATGGGTTTATTCATCGTGATCAGCTACCTTCTTATATACTTAGTAAAGACCCTAATAAAGAATATCAATCCATTTCAAAATTTGTACATAAAGGTGAAAGTATTCTCGTTCAAGTTAAAAAAGACGAGACAAATATAAAAGGTCCATTACTAACTGCAGTCATTGAAATTCCAGGAGAGAAAATGATTTATTTGCCACAGGGGTGCTATATTGCCGTTTCTAAAAAAGGAAATGAACAAAATAGAAGTAAATGGCGTGAAATTGCTCAAAAACATCAATTAAATCAAGAAGGCTTCATAATTAGAACGGAAACCTTGCATTCAAGTGAAGAGGAATGGCTAATAGAATTAAACTCACTAAGACAGCAATTTCAAAGGATTCTTGAAAAATCTGAAAAGTTAAAAGCTCCAAATTTAGTATTCAAAAGTTCATTATTTGAAAAAGAGCTGATTAATGAGTTGATTCGTTTGAAAAGTGGAAAAGTGATTTCAGATAACCAGGAAGTAATACGTTTAATAGAACAGAATATAAGTGAAATGAAGGAATGGGAATTTATTCAGCACTATAGTGAGGAAAGTATCTTTTCAACTCATCAGATTGAATCTGAAATTGATAAGTCTTTAAAAAGGGTGATTTGGCTAGAAAATGGATCTTATTTTGTAATTGACGAGACTGAAGCACTTGTTTGTATCGATGTAAATACAGGGAAATTTTCTGGGTCGAAAAACCTTCACGATACTGTGCTTCAAACGAATCTACTAGCAGCAAAAGAAATTGTTAGACAAATATTACTAAGAGACTACGGTGGGATGATTTTAATTGATTTCATTGATATGAAACAAGAAAATCATCAAAAACTCGTTGAAAAGGCAATACAGAATGAAATGAAGAAAGATTCTAAACAATTTAGACTTGTAGGATTTACACCTCTTGGAATCTTTCAATTGACGAGGAAAAAAACAAAAAAGTCACTTTCTGAAACATTGTTAACACCTTGTCCTGTATGCTCTGGGAAAGGAAAAGTGGAGAGTGCAGAAACAATAGCTTTTCGCTTAGAACGAGAGTTATGGGAAAAGCCTTTTAAAGAACATGAGGCAGTCTTAATTGAATTAACAGAAGATGTGAAAACTGTTTTTTGTGGAGAAAATAATAGACACTTACAGAGAATAGAAGATATTTTGAATGTGAAGATAATCTTAAAGGTCATTTCTTATTGTCGGCCTATCTTTTTTCTTCGTCAATTTGGATTAAAGGAGGAGCTGGCAATAAAACTAAATAAATGATGTTGACATAAGCACCTGACTTTGGTAAGATTTTTATGTTATGTTTGTAGCACCCGTGCTACAACCGCACATTACAGGTCTAAAGCTTTTGCTTATATAGTAAAACGCCTGGTTTTGGCGAGTCTGAGTTTATTAAGGAGGTGCAAGTATGTACGCTATTATTGAAACTGGTGGAAAACAAATTAAAGTTGAAGAAGGCCAAGCTATCACAATCGAAAAATTGAATGTTGCAGAAGGTGAAACAGTTACTTTCGACAAGGTTCTTTTCGTAGGTGGCGACAACGTAAAAGTTGGAAGTCCTTTAGTTGCAGGAGCTTCTGTAACAGCTAAAGTTAAAAAACAAGGCCGTTCTAAAAAATTGGTTGTATTCAAATATAAACCAAAGAAAAATTATCACAAAAAACAAGGTCACCGTCAACCATTTACTCAAGTTGTTATTGAAAAAATCAATGCGTAAGGGTGACTGAACATGATATATGTTCAAATAAAGCAAACGACCGATGGGAAAATTTCATCATTTAAGATGAAGGGACATGCTGAGTTTGCTGAAAATGGCCAAGATATTGTTTGTGCAGGTGCTTCAGCTGTTTCTATCGGTGCGATTAATGCAATTATGGAATTAACAAAGGTTGAACCAATGATTAAACAATCAAAAGGTGGATTCCTTGAATGTAAAATTCCACAGCAGCTATCTCCCGAGATAATGGCAAATGTACAATTACTGCTGCAAGGTATGGTCATTTCTTTACAAACGATCGAACGAGATTATGGTAAATATATTAAAATAACCTTCGGGTAGGAGGTGGAACAAATGTTAAGATTAGATCTTCAATTTTTCGCATCTAAAAAAGGAGTAGGTTCTACAAAGAACGGTCGTGACTCTATCGCGAAACGCCTAGGCGCTAAGCGTGCAGATGGTCAATTAGTAACTGGTGGATCCATTCTTTACCGTCAACGCGGTACAAAAATCTATCCAGGTGAAAACGTTGGCCGTGGCGGAGACGACACTCTTTATGCAAAAGTTGACGGAATCGTACGCTTCGAGCGTATGGGCCGCGACAAGAAAAAAGTGAGCGTATATCCTGTTGCACAAGAAGCTTAATAAAACGATTAAAAACTCTAATCGATTAGGATCGGTTAGAGTTTTTTTTAGTTTCAAGATATGCAATAAATAATCACTTTTGATATACTATCAAAAGAACGATATGAATGTATTAGGAGAGTCAATTAAATGGATAACTGGACGATTGTTGAAGTGCTTCGACATGCACGTCATGATTGGATGAATAAGCTTCAACTTATTAAAGGTAATATCGCTTTGAAACGATTAGATAATGTGGAACGAATTATGGACGAAATGATAGTAGAAGCACAACAAGAGTCTAGGCTATCAAATTTAAAGCTCCCTCATTTTGCCGAAACCCTTCTCACATTTAATTGGGAACCTCATTTATTTCAAATTGATTTTGAAGTGTTAGATGAAAGTGGAGGATTAACTGTTAAGGATCAATTATTATCTACTTGGATTCAAGCTTTTTTCAAAAAACTTGAATCGATGGTTGTTCCCTATCAGGAGAATCACTTATCTATTTCTTTTGAAAGATATCAGGAGGGTACACGTTTTGAATTTGAGTTTAATGGAACAATAAAAGAAACAGAATTACAGAATGTAAATCAGTGGTTATTACGCCAAGAGACTATTGTGAAAAAAGTGAATGTAAAAGAGGTTAGTGTATCCTATTTTTCTGTTGAATATGTTCTTTAACATATATATTATTTTTCTTTAATTTATACTATTTCAACAGTTCCTAAAAAAATAGGATACATTAATAATTATTTCATACTAATATCTATTTAATTTTTAATTATAAGGGTGGTACTTCTATGTTTGTAGATCAGGTGAAAATATTCGTAAAAGGTGGCGATGGTGGAAATGGTATGGTCGCTTTTCGAAGAGAAAAATATGTACCTAAAGGTGGTCCTGCAGGTGGCGATGGCGGCAGAGGTGCAGATGTAGTTTTTGTCGTTGAAGAAGGATTAAGGACGTTAATGGATTTTCGTTACCAGCGCCATTTTAAAGCGAATCGTGGAGAACATGGAATGTCAAAAGGACAGCATGGAAGAGGTGCTGAAGACATGGTGGTTAAAGTTCCTCCTGGTACGGTTGTAATTGATGATGATACGAAAGAAATCATTGCTGATTTAACTGAGCATGGACAAAGGGCTGTAGTTGCTAAAGGTGGACGTGGAGGTAGAGGGAATATACGTTTTGCAACACCAGCAAATCCGGCACCTGAAATTTCAGAAAATGGTGAGCCTGGTCAGGAACGATATATTGTATTGGAACTTAAAGTTCTTGCAGATGTCGGTCTTGTAGGATTTCCAAGTGTAGGGAAATCAACCCTACTTTCAATTGTATCAGCTGCAAAGCCAAAGATTGCTGAGTATCATTTTACAACAATCGTTCCGAATTTGGGAGTCGTTGAAACAGAGGACGGACGTAGTTTTGTCATGGCTGATTTGCCAGGATTAATAGAAGGTGCACATGAAGGTGTAGGGCTAGGACATCAGTTTCTAAGGCATATTGAAAGAACAAGGGTTATCGTCCATGTCATTGATATGTCAGGTTTAGAAGGTAGAGATCCATATCAAGATTATGTAACCATTAATCAAGAGCTGAAGGAATATAATTTGCGATTGATGGAGAGACCTCAAATTGTTGTCGCAAATAAAATGGATATGCCAGAATCAGAAGAAAATTTAAAGAAATTTAAACAACAATTGAAAGAGGATTATCCGATATTTCCAATATCTGCGATAACTAGACAAGGCTTACGTGATTTATTATTTGCGATTGCTGATAAATTACAAACAACTCCAGAGTTCCCTTTACATGAATTAGTAGAGGAAAAAGAAGAACAACGTGTTGTTTATAAACATGAAAAACAAGAGCAGGAATTTGACATTACAAGGGATTCTGATGGAAGCTTTGTGCTTACGGGAGAAAAACTAGAAAAGCTGTTTAAAATGACAAATTTCAGTAGGGATGAATCGGTTAAACGTTTTGCGCGTCAATTGAGATCGATGGGAATAGACGATGCTTTAAGACAACGTGGTGCATCAAATGGCGACATTGTAAGAATAATGGATTACGAATTTGAATTTGTAGATTAATTAGATAATTAAAAAACACATTTTGGTAAATATATTGTTTTTAAGAAACAATTTATTACACCAAATGATGTAATTAGCTTTTTAGAATACCTCCTTAATAATGAAGCAATTGAGTTCGAAGTAACAGCTACTTTTTCAATTGCTTCACTTCTATATTTTAAGAACTAGTGCATTTCAATTCAAGGGGGAAAGGATATTGGGGAAAAAAGAGAAAGATTATAAATTTATATTGGTGCGTGAGGATGTATTACCCGAAGCAATGAAGAAAACCTTGGAAGTCAAAGAGTTGTTAGAACGTGGGAAAGCGGAATCTGTTGCGGACGCTGCGTTGAGTGTCGATCTTAGCCGAAGCGCTTTTTACAAATATAGGGATACTGTATTTCCCTTTCATTCAATTGTAAAAGAAAGAATGATTACGTTATTTTTCCATTTGGAAGATCGATCAGGGACTCTTTTTGAATTATTGGGTATCATTGCGAATCATGCTTGTAATGTTCTTACAATTCATCAAACAATACCCATTCAAGGGCGTGCAAACGTAACGATTTCATTAGAAGTAACTGATATTACGATTAGTCTAGATGATCTATTATCAAAGTTAAGAAGATTAGATTTCATTGATAAAGTAGAGATTTTAGGATCTGGAGCTTAAAGATTCAGATTTGGGAGGGGGAAATATAGAATGAAAGCTGGTTATTTGGGTCCTAAAGCAACATTTACAGATATCGCTGTGCAAAATGCTTTTCCTGATTCAGAGAGGGTGGCTTATTCAACCATTCCAGATTGCTTTAAGGCAGTAAAAAGTAGAGAAGTTGATATGGCTATCGTACCATTTGAAAATGCGTTAGAGGGATCTGTCCATTTAACGACAGATTACTTATTTCATGAATTAAACCCACCAATAAGAGCAGAGATCATTGTTCCAATTCAGCAACATTTAATGGTTCATCCAACTCAGCTGAAAAATTGGAATGAAGTGGAACGGATATTATCACATCCACATGCCTTAGCCCAATGTCATAAATTTTTGCATCATCAATTTAGAGGGGTAACTTTAGAGCAAATGACATCTACTGCAGCAGCAGCTAAGTACATAAGTGAACATCCAGAATTGAAAATAGCGGCTATTGCTAATGAGTTGGCTGCAGAAAAATACAATTTACAAATTGTAAAAGAAAATATCCATGATTACACTTTTAATCATACACGTTTTATCGTATTAGCACATCCTGACACGGAAATTTCTCCTGCACTTAAAGCGACCTACGAAAAAACAACGATTATGGTTACACTTCCCTCTGATCGTGCAGGAGCTTTACATCAGGTCTTATCCGCATTTGCCTGGAGACAGATTAATTTAAGTAAAATTGAATCAAGACCATTGAAAACTGGGTTGGGTCATTATTTTTTTATGATTGATATAAATCAATCAATAGAGGATTCATTAGTTAGACATGCATTTGAAGAAATTGAATCATTGGACTGCAAGGTGAAAATATTAGGAAGCTACTCCTCCTACCATATACAAGAATAAAACCAACTAATAATTTGTTGGTTTTATTCTTGAGAGTTCACCAAGTATCCAGCTTTTTTTAAAGCGACCTCTACATCTTGTAATTGCTGTTCGTTCTCCGCAACAAGTGTATGGATATGAATGCCTTGAGTTAAATTAGATAAATAACATGCATTTGTATTTTGAATTTTATCAATAAATTGTTTTACTTCCCTGCGATTTGAAACCATTATAGAAGCTGTCAAATCTCCATAAACAGGGTGTTCAATTTTTACATCCTTTACGGTGACACCATGATCAACGATGAGATTCAATTCATTTTCTGCTTGTTCAGGTGTATGGAAGCAGGCAATTGATTTTTCAATTTTGTTGGATTTCGTAGATTGCTTTAGATATAGATAACCTTGACTTGTCGCGATAATAGGTTCGTTTTTTGCTTTTAGCAGAGTAATATCATTTACAATTACTTGACGACTTACATGAGCTTGGTTAGCTAATTCTCCTCCTGTTATTGGTTCATTACTTCCCATTAAAATATTTAAAAGGAATTCCCTTCTACTATCGCCAAGTAATTTTTTTTCTTCAGTCACAGCTTAAACTCCCTTCACCTTTCCTTATATATCGGATTCTAACATAAAGTTTGATTTGAACCAACTAAATGAGCATTACGTGAACATTTTTCACAATCTCATTAAGCAAAGCAGCTAGTTCCTTTACATCTGACTTTTTTGTATATTTACCTAACGATACTCTTATAAACTCATTTGATTTAGAAGATGGAATTCCAAGGGCGTTCATTGTATTAGATGGTTTATGCTGTCCAACATGACAGGCACTTCCAGTTGATATAGCAAATCCATAACGATTACACTCCAACATTACATATTGACCCTCAATTCCATTTAGACCTAGACCAATAATGTGCGGTAGTTGCAATTTATGATCATTCGATTGGTAGATAGTAAAAAAGTGCTTATGTTTCGATAGTTCCTTTAAAAATAAATTTCGCATAGTAAAATAATGCTTCAAGTGTTTAACTTCTTGTGCTTTTTTTGCTGCTGTAATAAAGGCTGCGATACCAGGTAAATTGACAGTACCTCCTCTAAAACCATGTTCATGAGTTAATCTAGGAAATAATGGCTTAACATGGATAGAAGGGTCGATATAGGTTGCACCTACTCCTTTAGGTCCATATATTTTGTGACTGGAAACGGAAACGCTATCTACGTAGTGAGTTATCCTACTGATATCTAATTTTCCAAATGATTGTACACAATCACAATGGAACAAAATATTTTGTTGCTTTATCAAATGAGCAATTTCTTGAATGGGTTGTATTGTTCCAATTTCTGAATTTACATGCTGTATACTAATTAAAATTGTGTCTTGGCGTATGCTTTTTTTTAAAGCGTGGAGATCAATTAGTCCATTCTGTGTAAAAGGAATTTCACTAATTTCAAATCCATCATTTTCAAGATATGATAGAGCAGAGTGTATTGAGTCGTGTTCCCCGATAGAGGTAACAATATGTTTCCCATATTGTGATTGACTTTTTGCTAATGAAATTATACTAAGAAGATTACTTTCAGTGCCCCCAGATGTAAAATAAACTCCTTCCGCAGAAACAGATAAAAGATTGGCTAATTCTTTCCGACATATTTGTAGAACATGTTCAGCTTTAGTTCCTATATCATGTAGGCTACTTGTATTTCCAAAAACATTTGAAGAGATTTTCTGGTAAACCTTCAACGCTTCACTATCTATTGGTGTTGTTGCAGAATAATCAAAATAGATCATTCTCGTTCCTCCTTAGTTTTCAAACTATGATCAAGATCTAATGACAAAAATATTGTTTACAGGAAAAATATCTTGCCTTCATTTTAAAATTGTGTAAATATATGTGTCAAGACACTTGTTAATACAGGAGGGGCTTTTGGAAAAAACAGACATTCTTATTATTGATAGTGGGATTGCAGCGGCACTGTCTAAGGATGATGATTATCAGTTACATTATGAAGACACTCTTGATGCAGGAAGATACCTCCAGGATGAAAATCAATTGCTGCAATTAGTTAAAGACGCACCAAATTTAATCCATCAATTGATTGAGAAAGGTATTCCATTTGATATGAATGAAAATGGTGAGCTTTCTCTTGGAAAAGAAGGTGCACATAGTCGTAGTCGAATTGTCCATTGTAGAGGTGATGCAACCGGAAAAATTATCATGAACCATTTACTGCGTACATTTCCAAACAATGTACAAATAACAGAAAATGAATTTGTTTTTCAGTTGCTTATTCAATCAATTGACCGTAAATGTATTGGTGTTAAAACAAGAAATTCAAATGGTCAAAGATTTATACTGCTCAACATATTGTGCTTGCAACAGGTGGAATCGGTGATTTATATCCTTTTACGTCCAATTCTCCATCTGCTTCAGGAGATGGAATAGAACTTGCTTACACGGCTGGAGCAGAATTAACAGATTTAGAATTTATCCAATTTCATCCCACACTTTTAAGGATTCAAGGAAGAACCTGTGGACTTATTTCTGAAGCGGTTCGTGGAATGGGAGCAATTCTTGTAAATAATTTTAACGAGCCTATTATGGCTGATAAACATAAGCTAAAAGATTTAGCACCGAGACATATCGTATCGGAAGCCATTTATTATGAAAGATTAGAAGGGAGGGAAGTGTATTTAGATATTCATATGATAAAAGGTTTCAAAGAAAAATTTCCTACAATCACAAAGCTTTGTAATACCTATCATATTGATCTATCTAAAGGGAAAATACCCGTTGCACCGGGATGTCATTTTTTTATGGGAGGGATAGTGACAGATGAAGTTAGTAGAACGACGATTCATGGTTTGTATGCAATTGGTGAAACAGCTTGGACTGGCGTTCATGGTGCTAATCGATTAGCTAGTAACTCTTTATTAGAAGGTCTTTACTTCGGTAAGAAATTAGCAAATTTCTTAAATGATCAAACAATCGATGGATCTCTTTCGTATACAAATTTTTCCTCACCAAAAGAGAAAAAATGGGTACATCTTCCTAATAAACAAGATATTCGGCATACGATGATGAAATTTAGTTCAGTTCAATAACGATGAAATTCATACCATATTTATGATGATTGCGTCTAAGTTAATTACAGATGCCGCATTATTAAGAACAGAGAGTCTGGCGGACATATTAGAGAAGATTTTCCATCAGAAGATAAGGATTGGGGAAACCACCATATTTTTTATACCAAATATAATATTGAAAGTAGGAGGATGGCGTATGAATGTAATCAAACTAAAGTCCATGCTTAATGAATTTTATAACGAAGATATTGGAGATTGTGATATTACAGGTGAAAGTTTATTTTCAATGGCTGATTTAGGAGAGCTAACTTTTATCTCAAAACAAACGGGTGTTTTTTGTGGGGAAATGGTGATTAAAGAAGGATATAAACTATTAGATTCAGAGATTGAAGTAACAATGTTGAAACAAGATGGAAGTGTGATAGAGAGTGGAGAAAAAGTAGCTATCGTAAAAGGCTCCATTCAAAATCTATTAAAAGGCGAAAGAGTAATATTAAATCTAATTCAAAGAATGTGTGGAATAGCATCGATTACTGCTGAAGCAATGAAAAGGGTAACAGGAACATCCGCAAAAGTATCTGATACGAGAAAGACGTTGCCAGGACTTAGAATGCTTGATAAATATGCGGTTTTAATAGGTGGTGGAGTGAATCACCGCTTTGGGTTGTACGATACAGTAATGATTAAGGATAATCATATTTCCTTTGTTGGTTCAATTGGTGAAGCTATAAAAAAAGTACGAAAAAAAATTGGTCATACAGTAAAGATTGAAGTAGAAATCGAATCAAAGGAACAACTATTAGAGGCGATCGAGTACAAGGCAGATATTATCATGTTTGATAATTGTACACCTCAAGAAATTCAAAACTGGATTGACTTCGTCCCAGATGAAATTGTCACTGAGGCATCGGGTAATATTACACTAAATAATTTAAATGCTTATGCAAAGACTGGTATTCAATATATCTCATTAGGTTGTTTAACACATTCAGTTAAGGCATTTGATATTAGTGCTAGAGTAAAATTTAATTAGCAGGCGTGATCGGAGGATTATTCATGTCGTTTATTGATATGTTAAATGAAAATCAAAATCATATAATTCCAGATAAATACAAAAAAATGGATAGAATAGTGATGGAAAAACGGGTAAGGGAAATAAAAAAAATATTAGGAGAAGATCTGTTTATCCCTGGGCATCATTATCAAAAGGATGAAGTAATCCAATTTGCAGATGTTACTGGAGATTCTTTACAGCTTGCACAAGTTTCGGCTCATAATAAAAATGCAAAATACATTGTTTTTTGTGGAGTTCATTTTATGGCAGAGACAGCAGATATCCTGACGGGCCCTGATCAGCAAGTATTATTGCCTGACTTGCGGGCAGGCTGTTCGATGGCGGATATGGCTAATATCCATCAAACAGAAAGGGCTTGGGAAGAACTTCAATTGCTGTTTGACGATACAATTATTCCATTAACCTATGTAAATTCTACAGCAGCAATTAAAGCATTTGTGGGAAAAAATGGAGGTGCAACCGTAACATCGTCAAATGCTCAAACGATGATTAAATGGGCATTTAAACAGAAGGAACGAATTTTATTTCTTCCAGACCAGCATCTTGGTAGGAATACTGCATATGATATTGGAATTCCATTATCTGAAATGGCTATATGGGATCCAATTGAAAATCAGCTAATCTATGATGGTAATCTTAAAAATTTGCGGGTCATATTGTGGAAAGGTCATTGCTCCGTTCATGCAAAATTTACTACAAAAAATATAGTTGAAGTACGTGAAAAGCATCCAGATATGAACATTATTGTTCATCCAGAATGTAGCAGAGATGTTGTTGCATTATCCGATGATAATGGGTCTACTAAGTATATTATAGATACATTGGACGCTGCAAAGGATGGTACTGAATGGGCAATAGGAACAGAAATGAATTTAGTTAATCGTCTAATCAAACAACATCCTAAAAAACATATTATTTCATTAAATCCATATATGTGTCCATGTTTGACGATGAATAGGATAGATGTTGAGCATTTGTTATGGAATCTAGAATGTATAATAGACAATGCACCAATTAATAGAATTCAAGTAGATAGTGCAACAGCGAAGAATGCGATTCTAGCACTAAATCGGATGCTGCAAAAAGCATAATTTTCAAAAGCTTAAACTATATAATGTAAAGCAATATTTTCATGCCTTCTCCTTTAAAGAGAAGGCATATTTTTATAGGATAAAACATAAATTTTTTTTGAAGATCATTAGCAATTTGCCCATTTTGACATAGACTATATGGACTTATGCCTGAGGAGGGGAATTTAGTGAAGATCCATATTGTTCAAAAAGGCGATACCCTTTGGAATATTGCTAAGAAATATGGCGTTAATTTTGAAGATTTAAAAAAAATGAATGCCCAATTATCTAATCCCGAAATGATTATGCCAGGTATGAAAATAAAAGTACCAACTTCCGGAGGATCTATAAAGAAAGAAATGGTAACCTCCAAAAAAGAAGTTCCAAAGGCTGTACATCCTTATAAAGAAATGCCGGTACCAACAATGCCCGTACAGAAAGAAATCATTAAAGAAGTACCAATTGTAAAGGAGGTGCCGATTGTGAAAGAGGTACCAAAAAAAGAGACTATTTACCAGCCAATCATGCCGCAACCAGTTATTCCTGAGATTGATATTAATAATTACTACACAATGAATATGTCGCAAATGCAAGCACAAATGCAAGCACCACAATATGCCCCACCAATAGAAGAGAAGGTAGAATCTCCTATACAAATGCCAATAATGCCAGTTCAAGAGGAGTGCGTTGAAATGTATCCAACAATACCTTGTATGCCAATATCTGATTGCGGATGTGGACCTACACCGTATCAGCAACCTTATCCATACGGTTTTCAAGCACCGATGGGTCAATATCCAATGCCACAGGGTCAAGGGGGCTATATGGGATATCCAAGCCAGATGATGCCTGAGGTACAGGGTGCATATATGGGTGGATATCCAGGTCAAGTAATGCCTGAGGTACAAGGAACAGCTATGCCGTACGTTCCTGAATCTCACATGCAATATCAACAACCCTATCCAACTTATCCAATGCATGCACCAGAACATGGAGGTTGGATGTATGAAGAAGAATCTTCATCATCTTCCATGCCAATGATGCATCATTATCCGAGTCATCAGCATGGTTCCTATTATCAAGCACCAGAACATCATCATCATTATCAGCACTATGCTCCACAACAAGCACCATATCACTACTCTCCACAACCAATGATGAATGTTCAACAACAAGGTATGTCAGTCGATATTCAGCAAAACCGACCTGAATACCAACAATTTGGAGAATATCCAAATTATTATGATTATCGAAACCAAGCTTATCCACAATATGGTTATGATCCATATGGAAATTACTATGGAGGAGCACCTCAGGGAACGCCATTCAATTCAGGAATGCCATACCCTGGTGGAAATGTAGGTTACGGTCTCCCTAATATCCCAGGAGGATTTTCACAACCACATGAAGAAGATGGGGATGATGATTAATAATAATAATGGAGACGAATTTGAGAATCGTCTCCTTCTTTATTTATCATCATTTACTGAAGAACGATTCCGGCATCTGAAAAAGGTGAAGAACGGAGTGTGGATTTGCTATACTGATAAAAAGGCATGGGTCTTAAAAAATTTTTCCTCGAATAAGCATATTGAAAATCAAATTAAATTAACTGATGACTTATTTCAGCATGGCTTTTCCTCAACGTACAAATTTCACCCTAAACATTTAGAAAAAAATTGTTTTTTTGAGAATAATACTTACGGATTGATTGAATATATTGAAAAAGGAAAGGTGTTTACGTATCAAACAAATAGTGAGAGAAGGAAAGCACTTCATTTACTTGATCGTTTTCATGAAACAACAAGTAATTTCATTGGAACTTTTAAATCAACACTTCAAGAATTCAATCAATTAAAAAAATGGGAAATAAGATCTAATGAATTTATTACTAATATTCCACTGCTCAAAAAATTTATTCAGCCATATTATTTAGATGTTTATCTTGAATGGGCAAAATGTTCCTTACAAAACATGAAAAAAAACGAAGCATATTTTTACAATAAACCTACGTGTATCATTCATGGGGATGTTGCTCATCATAATTTTCTTTTAAACAAAAGGAACAAACTATTTTTAATTGATTTTGATTTAATTTCTCTTGGTACACCGAAATTGGATTATTTACAATTTGCTAACCGAATATTGCCATATCTTTCATGGTCAATGGATCAATTATTTGAGCATCCTTTCATTATTGAATACTTAATGGATAAACCATTTTTATTTGCACTTATATATCCCAGTGATATTTTTAGGGAATGGAATCGGTTTATTAAAACACAAAAAAGTAAACCTAAAGCCTCTTTATTAAAGCATTTAGAAGACTTAACCTATATGCAATTTAGTCAGAGGAACAAATTCATAAATGAAATAATAAGAAGTATTTAAGGGATTATTAGGAGAAAAAACCATTAACTAATGGAATAGAAATACTACCTGCTCACAAAATAGAAATGAGCAATAATGCTCTAGGAGTAATGTGAGGGGGAGTGCTTTTTGAACAGGAAAATATTATTTACACCGATCCCATTACTGATTGTAAGCACCTTGGCTGCTTGCAATTATGATCAAAATTCATATAAAAATCAAACAACGAATAATGCTCAGCAAGTGGGTTACCATACGAATAATAGGCATATAATCGATCATGATGGACCAATGACCGAGCTTATTGACTATTCTTTTGGCAATGTAGATAATATTAAAAATAATAATTATCTTTTGCCTTCTGGAAGCCCAGATGATTATGATCATCCTATAAAATCTCCGTTGACTGAATATAATACGAATAATAAAGTGGTTAATAAAAATCGGATTATACGAGATATTAACTATCATGGACATTTAAATCATCATAATGCCAAAGGAAAGTCTTCTTACTATACTGCATATGAGGGCGGGTTAGCTGAGAAATTATCAAATGAAGCAATAAAGGTGAAAAATGTTACTGATGCCAGGGCTCTTATTGATGGAAATAACGTAATCATTTCTATCGTACTCAATAAGGACCAAAATGTTAATAAAACGAAACAAGCTGTTGAGCGTGTTATTAGACCTTATATATCAAATCGGCAGTATATTATTACGACTGATCAGGGAACATACTATCGAGCTCGGCAGTTAGATAATGATTTGAAAAATGGTAATCCAAGGGATTCAATAAAATTAGATTTGCATAATATGTTTAAAACGCTAAATAAGCAGCGTAACCAACCAAAATAATCATTTGGAGAATAGCAAGTTAAGCTATTCTCTTTTTTGACTTTTATTTTGGATATATTTTCAAAAAAAGGTCACACTAAATATACGTACCCATAAACAGACACGTATTGATGAGGTGACAAATGATGAGTTTTTTTATTCGAATATTTCTTTTACTTACATTACTAATAGGAATCTTGGAACTTACTTCTTTACAAGCCGTTCATAAGCAAGTGAAATATTCAAAGTCGAATATGAAACCAAAGTCAATGGAGGTTGCATCGACTAGTAATAAAACGGTTATACTAGAAAGAGTTTATGTTGATGGGGAAGTAAGTGAAGAGATTATACATGAGAATGTTCTCAATATAGAAACAATTAAATTTAAATATAGCGACTGGCAAGTAGTTCAGATGGATGAGGAACAAATTGTGTTACAAAAAAAGATAAATGATATTTCTCCATTGCTAAAAGCAAATGGGTATTTTGGTATTTCAGAAGATGGAACGATATCTATTTTTAATGGAAAGCCAGATAATGCAGATATCATTCAGTCCTTTTTTCAAATAGATATAAAGAAATTAGAAGGGAAGAAACATGAAGAATTGAAAAAAGGAATTCCGATTAAAACAAAAGAAGATTTTGATAAAGTATTAGAAGCGCTTAAGCCTTATTCTAAACAAGCGAAAAAAGATTGATAAGAACTGGATCAAACAGGTCCGGTTTTTTTGTGTCTATACACCCATGATTTTTAAGATTATGTTACAATGAAGGGTGTTATCATTGAAATGACTTTAATTATATGTTATGTTTATGACTTTTAAACTCTATAATTAACGTTAAAGGTTAGGGAGAGAAACGTATTGTATGAATATATAAATGGAACGATTGAAATGATTTCCCCAGAATATATTGTGCTTGAAAATAATGGAATAGGTTATCAAATATTGACGCCTAATCCTTTTATTTTTTCAAAACAAAGGGAGTCAATAAAAATATACATATACCAGCATGTTCGAGAAGATATCATAGCACTATATGGATTTCAAACGTATGAGGAAAGAACATTGTTTAAGAAGCTGTTGAATGTATCAGGAATCGGTCCAAAAGGAGCATTAGCCATTCTTGCTTTTGGTGAACCAACCCAAGTGATTCATGCGATAGAAAATGAAAATGAGTCCTTTTTAACGAAATTTCCAGGAGTCGGAAAAAAAACGGCTAGACAAATGATTTTAGATTTAAAAGGAAAATTGCAAGATATTGTACCAGATTATTTTCCGAATTTATTTAACAATGATGAAACAGAAAAGCAAGTTCAAGCTGCTGCCGATTTTGAGGAAGCAATTTTGGCTTTAAAAGCTTTAGGCTATTCTGACAAGGAATTAAAGAAAATATCAACGAAATTACAAAATGAAAACATGACAACAGACCAGTATATAAAAGCTGCATTAAAAATACTAATGAAATAGTATTTTAAATTTATGAACATATCTTCTAAAGGAGGGAGCTTAATGGAAGATAGAGTGGTATCTGGTGAATCAATTAAATATGAAGAAACATTTGAACAAAGTTTACGCCCTCAAACATTATCACAATATATAGGCCAGGAAAAAGTAAAAAGCAATTTAGCTATTTTTATTGAAGCAGCAAAACAAAGGAACGAAACACTTGACCATGTATTACTGTATGGACCACCTGGACTTGGCAAAACAACATTAGCTGCGGTCATTGCAAATGAAATGGGCGTGAATGTAAGGACCACTTCTGGACCCGCAATTGAACGTCCTGGGGATTTAGCAGCAATACTTACTGCATTAGAGCCAGGAGATGTCCTTTTTATCGATGAAATTCATCGTTTACCTCGCTCTATTGAGGAAATTCTCTATCCCGCTATGGAAGATTTCTGTTTAGATATTGTTATAGGTAAGGGACCTAGTGCGAGATCAGTCCGCTTGGATCTGCCGCCATTTACACTAGTGGGCGCAACTACTCGAGCAGGAGCGATTTCAGCTCCCTTAAGGGATAGATTTGGTGTTCTTTGCCGATTAGAATATTATAATGAAGAACAGTTAACTGATATTGTAATAAGAACTGCAGAAATATTGAATACTGATATTGAAAAGATTGGTGCAATAGAAATTGCCAGGCGTTCAAGGGGGACCCCACGAATTGCTAATCGTTTACTACGCAGAGTTAGGGATTTTGCACAAGTAACTGGAAATGGAGTGATTACGCAAGAGCTAGCTGATCATTCGTTAGAACTTTTGCAAGTGGACCGGTTAGGGCTTGATCATATTGATCATAAATTACTAAAAGGAATTATTGAAAAATTTCGGGGCGGACCTGTAGGCTTAGAAACAATCGCTGCAAGTATTGGGGAAGAATCTGAAACAATCGAAGATGTGTATGAGCCATATTTACTGCAAATTGGTTTTTTACAACGAACGCCTAGAGGAAGAATGGTCACGAATCTAGTTTATGAGCATTTTCACATGGAGTACCCGAATAAATGAATGGAATAGCAAAAGTGTTAATGTTAATGGGTGGTTTTATTTTCATTATTGGGTTTCTTATGCAATTTATTAAGATTGGAAAGCTGCCAGGTGATATTTTTATTAAAAAGGGAAATGCAACTTTTTATTTTCCTGTGATGACTTCAATTTTAGTAAGTGTTCTTTTATCCATAATATTTTATTTGATTAATCGATTGAAATAATTCTATTTTATATAAAATAGTTAACTTTTTACTATAATTATTCTTATTGTAAATATTTAGGGGAGCCTTTTCTAAAAACTTTCCTGTATCTATCTCTATGTTGGGTACATTCAAGTAACATCGATAAAAAAACTACAATCAAAATATAATATGAAGGTGACATTAGTGAAAGTAGATTTATTTGATTTTAATTTGCCAGAATCTTTAATAGCACAAACTCCGCTAAAAAATCGTTCAGATAGCCGATTAATGGTATTAAATAAGGAAACAGGTAATCTTCGGCATACTGTATTTAAACAAATTACTGAATTTTTACGACCTGGTGATTGTTTAGTATTAAATGATACGAAGGTTTTACCTGCTAGATTATTTGGGGTAAAAGAGGATACTGGTGCAAAAATAGAAGTATTGTTGTTAAAGCAAATTGAAGATGATCAATGGGAAACACTTGTGAAACCAGCAAAACGTATTAAAGCTGGTTCAGAAATTGTGTTTGGTGAAGGTAAGCTTAAAGCAACTTGCCTTGAGGAAAAAGAACATGGAGGAAGAATTCTTCAATTTCATTATGAAGGTATTTTTTATGAGGTTTTAGAATCGCTTGGAGAAATGCCTCTTCCTCCATATATAAAAGAGCAGTTAGATGATCGTGATAGATATCAAACCGTATATGCAAGGGAAAAAGGATCAGCTGCCGCTCCAACAGCTGGACTACATTTTACTAAAGAATTACTTGAAGAAATTAAGAAAATGGGTGTGCATATTGCTTTTATTACGTTGCACGTAGGGCTAGGTACGTTCCGCCCTGTAAGTGTTGAGGAAGTAAATGAACATGAAATGCACGCTGAGTTTTATCAGGTGTCAGAAGAAACAGCTCAATTATTAAATCAAGTAAAAAACGAAGGGGGACGAATTATTTCTGTCGGTACAACTTCTACGAGAACACTTGAAACAATAGCGAGCGCAAATAATGGACAAATTGTTGCATCAAGCGGCTGGACTGATATTTTCATCTATCCTGGCTATGAATTTAAAGGAATAGATGGGATGATAACGAATTTTCATTTACCGAAATCTACGTTAATTATGCTTGTGAGTGCATTAGCAGGTAGAGAGCATGTTCTTCATGCCTATGAGGAAGCAGTAAAAGAAAAATATCGATTCTTTAGCTTCGGAGATGCAATGCTTATTGTTTAATGCTTTAAAATGATGGTTTTATGGAAGGAGAATTATTTTTGACTGCGATTAAGTATGAATTAATTAAAACTTGTAAACAAACAGGAGCTCGATTAGGGAAAATCCATACGCCTCACGGTTCCTATGATACACCGATGTTTATGCCTGTTGGTACATTGGCAACGGTGAAAACGATGTCCCCTGAAGAGTTAAAACAAATGGGTTCTGGGATCATCTTAAGCAATACCTATCATCTTTGGTTAAGACCAGGGCATGAAATTGTTAAGGAAGCCGGTGGTCTACATCAATTTATGAATTGGGACCAAGCGATATTAACGGATTCAGGTGGCTTTCAGGTTTTTAGTTTGAGTGATTTTCGTAAAATTGAAGAAGAGGGTGTTTTTTTCCGCAACCATTTGAATGGAGATAAATTATTTTTATCACCTGAAAAATCAATGGAAATTCAAAATGCTCTTGGTTCTGATATTATGATGGCTTTTGATGAATGTCCGCCTTTTCCTGCTACTCATGAATATATGAAAAAATCAGTCGAAAGAACGTCTAGATGGGCTGAACGTTGCTTAAAAGCACATACACGGACAGAAGATCAAGGACTTTTTGGAATTGTTCAAGGTGGAGAATATGAGGACTTAAGAAAGCTTAGTGCTAAGGATCTTACTTCACTTGATTTCCCTGGGTATGCAGTAGGTGGTTTGTCCGTAGGTGAACCGAAAGATGTCATGAATCGTGTATTAGAATTTACTACTCCTTTACTGCCAAGTAATAAGCCTCGTTATTTAATGGGGGTAGGTTCTCCAGATTCACTAATTGATGGTGCAATAAGGGGCATTGATATGTTTGATTGCGTGTTGCCTACGAGAATTGGACGAAATGGTACTTGTATGACAAGTCAGGGAAGATTAGTTGTAAAAAATGCGAAGTATGCACATGATTTCCGCCCGCTGGATGAAAATTGTGATTGCTATACATGTAAAAATTACACAAGGGCATATATTCGTCATTTAATAAAATGCGACGAAACTTTCGGAATTAGACTTACAACTTACCATAATCTCTATTTTCTGATACAATTAATGCAACAAGTCAGACAAGCCATTAAGGAAGACAGACTTGGTGATTTCAGAGAAGAATTTTTTGAGCAATATGGATTTAATCGTCCGGATGCGAAAAACTTCTAAGTGAAAGGGGGGAAATAAAAATGCAAAACTTAACAGGTTTATTACCTATCTTATTAATGTTTGTTTTATTTTACTTTTTGCTAATCAGACCGAATCAAAAAAGACAAAAAGCGGTTCAGCAAATGCAAACCAATTTAACAAAAGGTGATAAGATTGTCACGATTGGTGGATTGCATGGCACTGTAGATGCAATTGATGAAAGACAAATTGTGATTAAGTGTGGAGATGGAAGCCGTCTTACATATGATCGTTCAGCAATACGTGAAGTTGTGGAGTCAGCAGCTGCACCAAGCGCTGAATAAGTAAAAAAGAAGCATTCCTATTTGGAATGTTTCTTTTTATATATAAAGATTATGCTTTTCTTGAATGATCAGACATCATATTAACTCCCAATACTCCTCCAATCATAGCCGTTAAAATATAAAATAGATGATAAATCATTTGTTCTGAAGAAAATACACTTCCATAACCAAGATATTTAAAAAGAAAAATGATTAATGTATATAGAACACCGGTTAAACTACCCGAAACCCAACCTTTTTGCTGGACCTTACCTCCACAAATGAATCCTCCTAAAAACAACGCTACAAATGAGATAATAGTGATTAATGAATGAATAGAGCTTTCTTGGATGTCTGTGATTTTTAATATGAATGCAAAAATAAAGCTGGATATTGTACAGATGATAAAAATTGTTAATATTCCATATAAAATACTAGTTGCTAGTTTTTTTGCTTCGATGTTCGTTCTCTCCTTTCCCCTTTCACCTTTTTTGCTTCTAGTACAAGCATATTCAGTCGATTAAAATTTAGAATAAAATCTTTACTTTCCATAAAAATTTTCAAAAAATGAATAACAGGCTTTTCCAAATTGTTTCAAGTAAAAATGGTCATACTATTTAAGGATGAATGTTAATAGGAGGAACATGTATGAGTCTGTATCATTACTTCACAATTGGATGGAAAACGATTATTTTATATTTAGTTATTTTAGTTATATTCCGATTTATGGGAAAGAGAGAAATAGGGGAATTAAGTGTATTAGATTTAGTTATTTTTATTATGATTGGTGAATTGGCTGCCGTTGCTATAGAAAATCATAGAGAGCCTATTGCCCATACGATTTTGCCAATGGTAATTTTATTAGGGATACAAGTTCTTTTTGCTTTTATATCATTAAAAAACCCTAAATTTCGTCAAATGATAGATGGTACACCATCAATTATCATTAGAAAAGGAAAAATAGATGAAAAGGCAATGAAGAAACAGCGTTATAATTTTGATGATTTATTAATGCAATTAAGACAAAAGGATATAAACAATATTGCTGATGTAGAATATGCGATATTAGAAACATCTGGAGAATTATCAGTTATAAAAAAGGATAATAAAAAGAAACAAACGATTACTTATACATTGCCTTTAATTGTTGACGGTAAAATTTCAATTGAAAATTTGGCGAATCGACAGCTATCCGAAACATGGCTAAGACGCGAATTAAGAAGCAGGGGATATTTAGATCTAACTCGTATTTCGTTTTGCAGCTTTCAGGATGGGGAATTTTTCATTGACTTAAAGGATGATCCAGAATAGAAGGGAAGGATTTTCCCTTCTATAAAAGCTTTCTAAGAAATGGGATATAGGCTATATCGGATTTTTTTATAAGCCTAGTAATAAGCATAAATAATAAGTAGGAAAAAGTGGTTAATAAGACGCCACAGATAAGTCTAGTAATTAAATTTTCCTGCAATAAATTATTTTCATACCACCAATAACCTATAAAACCTGTCGATATTGTGACTAATAAAAATTTTATGTAGTCACGAATATAGATGGTAAATTGGATTTTTTTTATAACAGTGGAAAAATGAAGTAATGTGACTAATAAAGTGCTTGTCATAATTCCTAAAGCAGCCCCTGTAATTCCAAGCTGAGGGTTTGATGCTAGAATAAAAATAATACCAAGCTTTACTACAGCACCAATCATGCTATTAATCATTGCAGCTCTAGCGAGATCTAATGCTTGCAGGGTTGCTTGTAATGGTCCTTGATAATACTGAAAAATAAAGAAAGGGGCCATTAATTTAATTAAGTTAGTCCCTTTAGTCGATCCATACATTATTTGCATGAAAGGTTCTGCAAATACATACAAAATAACAACAGATAATCCACCTGTTAACAGGGCGAAACGTAATGCTTGCTGGAGTCTATGCTCTACTAAATAAAAATTTCTTTTAGTATTTGCTTCACTAATTGCAGGTACAAGTGCAGTTGATAATGAATTTGTAACGAAGGATGGTAGCATAAGCAATGGCAAAGCAAACCCTGTTAAAATTCCATATTCTTTAGTAGCAAGTTTTGCTGTAAGTCCTGCTATAGCTAAGCTGTGGGCGACTACTATTGGTTCTAAAAACCAAGATATGTTTCCGATAAATCGACTGCCTGTCGTTGGTAATGCAACTCTCATTAGTTCATATAATGTTTCCTTTCCATCTTTTACTACTTGAAAAAATTTTCTTCTTACTTTAAATTTCTTTTTTAATTTAAACATGGTAAACATGTATGCTAATGAACTAAGCTCTCCAATAATTGAAGCAATCATGGCTCCTGCTGCAGCATATTCAATTCCAAATGGCGAAAATGTTGTGGTTAAGATGGCAATAAGTATAATCCGCACAGATTGTTCAATGACTTGAGAGACTGCAAATGGTTTCATATTTTGCATCCCTTGAAAATATCCTCTCAGTACTGCTGAAATTGCGACGATTGGAATAATAGGAGCGATAGCAACCAATGGGTAATAAATACGAGTATCAGTAAAAAGTGTTTCTGTCAGATATGGAGCTAAAAGAATGAGTCCAGGTGTAAATATGAGCGATAAGGAGATTGTTATTGATAAAGAAACGACAAGTATTTTTTTTATTTTTAGTCTGTCCCCAATGGTAGCTGCTTCAGCTACACATTTGGAAATAGCAACTGGTAGGCCAAGCTGAGTAATTGTAATGACTAGCATCAAGGTAGGAAAAGCCATCATATAAAGGCCAACACCTTCTTCACCGATGAAACGAGCTATAACAATTCGATTGATAAATCCTAGAACTCTTGTAAATAGTCCAGCAACTAATAAAATCATGGTCCCTTTAAGAAACTTTGACATTCATCCTTACCTACCTTCTCAAATACGGTATTTTCATATACAATAAAAAGTATATGCAGGATAGTGGACAAAGCATGACAAGTTCATTTTTAAAGGGGTGAAAGGGGATGCAAGAAGCGGGACATAATTATGATCAATATTTTAAAATGGTTGAACCAGCTTTGAAAAGCAAAGCTGACGAACTAGAGTTAATTGGGTATGGGCAAGTATCAACGAAAGATATATGGAATTACTTTATAAAGAAAAAGTGGAAAAAAGTAAAAATTGAGGTTCATATACATGAGCTTGTTTCAGATATTTTAGCTCTTAAATCAGGAGAATTTATGAATTTTACTACTGTTGAGGCATTTCGTTCACCAAACTGGTTTGCTGAATTAAATGAAGATGAGCTTCAGGATTTATTAAAGCCTAAAGTGAAGTAGAGTCGAATATGATTATATCTGAAAATTTTGTCTTTTTATCGATTTTTAGCAATGGTATTAAAAGAAAAATTGACACTTTTTTCGTTCTACCTCATAATATTAATAGCTTAATACATTTCCGTGCTTTTCTATTTTATGATGTTTAGCGATAAGTAATTTCGCTTTTCTTAATTTGCTAGGAGGATTTACATAATGGTAAAAAGAAGTCGTATCGTGGCCTTTTTCTTAATAGTTTTACTTTTTGCAGGGCTAATAGGCGGAACAACAAATAATATCCTAAAACATATTAATTTAGGTCTTGATTTACAAGGTGGCTTTGAAGTACTGTACAAAGTTGAGCCAGCTAAAAAAGGCCAAAAAATTACAAAAGATGTAATGAAAAATACAGTGGAGGCATTAGATAGACGCGTAAACGCACTTGGTGTCAATGAACCGAATATACAGATTGAAGGGAAAGATCAAATTCGTGTTCAGCTTGCTGGGGTGAAAAATCAAAAAGAAGCACGTGATATTTTATCAACAACAGCAGATATTTCATTCCGTGATGTGAATGATAACAAGCTGATGGATGGAACAGATTTAGTTGAAGGAAAAGCAAAACAATCATACACAGAAACAGGACAACCTAATGTTGTGTTAGAAGTTAAGGATCGTAAAAAGTTTCATGATGTAACAAAGAAAATTTTAGATATGGCACCAAATAATCAATTAATTATTTGGTTGGATTTTAACGAAGGAAAGGATTCCTATAAAGAGGAATTAAAAAAGAAAAATCCTAAATTCCTTTCCAACCCGAATGTAAATCAAGCGTTTAACACAGATACTGTTACAATTGAAGGGAATTTTACACTTGAGGAAGCACAAAATCTTGCTTCACTTTTAAAGGCTGGGGCACTACCAGTAAAATTAAAAGAAACATATTCAACATCTGTAGGTGCAAAGTTTGGTGAACATGCATTAAATAAAACAATTAATGCAGGGATCATTGGTGTAGCAATTGTATTTTTATTCATGCTTGTATATTATCGCTTACCTGGATTAATTGCCGTAATTACACTAGGTATATATATTTATCTAACATTACTGGTATTTGATTTAATAAATGGGGTTCTTACACTTCCAGGCATTGCCGCATTAATTCTCGGAGTAGGTATGGCAGTTGATGCCAATATTATTACCTATGAACGGATTAAAGAAGAAATAAAAGTCGGTAGGACAGTGAAGGCAGCTTTTGCTGCTGGTAACAAACAATCGTTTATGACTATTTTTGATGCAAATATAACAACATTATTAGCTGCTGCCGTATTATTTTATTACGGATCAAGCTCTGTAAAAGGATTTGCAACATTATTGATTATTAGTATTTTACTCAGCTTCGTTACAGCAGTGTATGGCTCAAGATTATTTTTAGGTTTATGGGTAAATAGTAATGTCTTAAAGAATAAACCAACTTGGTTTGGGGTTAAGAAAAAAGATATTCATGACATTAAAGAAAATATGGATGCGCATAAACTGCCAACACGCTTCGATCGTTTCGATTTTGTTAAGCATCATAATAAGTTTTTTGCCTTATCAATCGCTTTAACAATACTCGGAATAATTGCATTGTCTATATTCAAATTAAACTTAAGTATCGATTACACTAGCGGTACCCGTGTCGAGGTGCTAGCAAAACAATCATTATCAACCACTCAATTGGAATCTGATTTAAAACAATTAAATTTAACATCAGAAGATATTATCCTATCAGGTACGAAAAAAGAAATCGGTGTAATGCGGTTTAAAGGTGCATTTAATAAAAGTGAGGTAGCACATATTACGGATTACTTCACAAAGAAATATGGACCAACAAATGTAAGTACCGTTTCGCCGACAGTAGGAAAAGAGCTTGCGAAAAATGCATTCATTTCTTTGATTATTGCTGCTATTGGAATCATCATCTATGTTGCCTTCCGTTTTGAATGGCGCATGGGTATTGCTGCAATTATTGCATTATTGCATGATGCATTTTTGATGGTTACATTCTTTAGTTTAACGAGGTTAGAGGTCGATTTAACATTTATTGCTGCGATCTTAACAATCATTGGGTATTCAATAAATGATACAATTGTTACCTTTGACCGAATACGAGATCATATGCGCTTTAAAGGTCGCTTAAAAACAGTGGAAGATATTGCTGAAATTGTTAACGTAGGTCTTCGTCAAACATTAACTCGTTCCATAAATACAGTGTTAACTGTTGTTATTACAGCTGCTGCTCTATTTATTTTTGGAAGTGAATCCATACAAAACTTTTCTATTGCATTGCTCGTAGGGTTAATTATGGGCTGCTATTCATCCATTTTTATTGCTGCACAGCTCTGGTATGTGTTTAAGAAACGAGAGTTAAAGAAAAAAGGTACAATAAAAACGGTTAAAGAAAAACGTAAATGGTCTGATGAACCTCAAGTTTAAAAATATAAAAAAGCTATCTGAATAAATATTCAGATAGCTTTTTTCTTTATGTTTATTGTAAGGAATATAAAAAATATTCGTTTGTGGAACACTTCTCTATTGGGGAAGTCTACGTATAGCTCCTATCAACTAGCGAACTTCAGGATTTTTCCCTACGATAAGTGGGCATCGATTCACCTTTCATTCAACCGCGTTTCCTTTATCTTAGTCGAAGTCCCTCTAAAAAAATAATTTACCTCCCAGGTGTGAGTGTTAGATCATGAATTCTTTTATTATCTAAATATTTCTATAAAAAACAATTGACGAAATAAATAAATGTTAATTATAATAAATATACTTATTATATAAAAATGTATAAAAAGTATATTCAATCATTTATTGGAGGTAAGGAATATGTCAAAAGTAGTTATGATTACAGGTGCATCTAAAGGATTAGGGAAGGCGCTTGCCTTATATTTTGCAAAAGAAGGATATGACTTGGCTATTTGTGCTAGAGGGGAAAAACAATTATTTGAAGTAAAAAAAGAGGTGCAAAAATTAGGGATAAATGTACTAGCTGTTATAGCTGATGCTTCAATTCCAAAAGATGTTGAGCGATTTATTGCATTGGCTGAAGAACGATTTAGTAGAATTGATGTTCTAATTAACAATGCATCCACTTTAGGGCCAAGTCCGATGCCATACTTATTAGATTATCCAGAGAAAGATTTTTCAGAAGTGATAAGAATTAATTCAATTGGTCCTTTTTTAGTCACAAGAAGAGTGCTTCCTGGAATGATTCTTCGCAATAAAGGAAGTGTTATAAACGTAACGTCTGAAGCAGGAAATACTGGATTTGCTGGATGGGGAGCATATGGTATTTCAAAATTTGCACTTGAAGGGTTAACTGAGACATGGGCAGATGAATTAAGTGAAACGGCAATAAGGGTAAATATGGTTGATCCAGGCGAGATGGATACGGAAATGCATGCTTTAGCTGTTCCAGATTGTGATTATGACTTGGCTGATCCAAATGATATTGTTCATGTATTTGGCTATTTAGCCTCAGATCAATCAAGTCATATAACAGGAAAGCGATTTACAGCTCAAGATTTTTCATTGAAAGAGTGTGATACTAAATGACAACCTCGTTATTGAAATTTCATGTTCCAGAAGAATTAAATGCAGTAATGCCACCTGAGCGAAGAGGGATAAGAAGAGATCATGTAAAACTAATGGTCTTAAATAAGAATACAGGTGCTACAGAACACACTTATTTTTATCAATTATTTCAGTATTTGAAAGAAGGAGATCTTCTTATCTTAAATACTAGTCGAACGGTTCCAGCAGTACTAAAAGGTGAGTGGTTAGGAAAAAATCAGCAGGTTGAAGTTCGACTTGCTCATCGTAAAAATCAATCACTTTGGGAGGCTTTAATTGTTGAGGAAACATTGAAAGTAGGGGAAAGGCTAAGATTCTCTTCAGAGCTAACTGCAGTAGTCGTTAACTCAAATTCTGAATCTCCATTTGTATCATTGGAATTTAGTTTATGTTGTTCAGATTTGTACAATCAAATATATCGTTTAGGTGAACCAATAAGGTATGAATATATAAAAGAACCTTGGGAATTAGATTATTACCAGACTGTATTTGCTTCTACTCCGGGATCTGTAGAAATGCCCTCTGCAGGAAGAGCTTTTAGCTGGGAATTATTATTTCGTCTTCAAAAAATGGGGGTGCAAATTGCATATATTGAGCATCACACTGGTTTAAGCTATTTGTTAGATGATAAGTGGCACTTAAGTCCTCGGGAGAACTATGAACAATATCATATTAGTAAAGAAACCGTTAATCGGATTCAACAAACAAATGCTAGCGGAGGAAAGGTGATTGCAGTAGGAACTACGGTTGTTAGGGCACTTGAATCCGCAGTCAATAGTAATGGGATTATTCAAGAATCAAAAGGGTGGACTAATCTATATATTAATGCAGATACAAAACTTCAAATTGTGGATGGGTTAATTACGGGCTTTCACGAACCTGAGGCAAGTCATCTGGATTTATTAACTGCGTTTATTGACCAGAAATTATTATATAACGCTTATCGTGAAGCGATCGAAAAAAAATATTTATGGCATGAATTTGGAGATATCAATCTAATTGTATAAGTAGGTGTTTATCATTAACTTTCATCACTTTGGAATTGAAGTGAGTAATATCGAAAACTCGAAGAATTTTTATTCCAGCTTTTTTCATTTACAAAAAATGGATCAATTTCAATTTATGAATGAAGAAATTGTTTTTCTAGAGGGAAATGGAATAACAATTGAATTGATAAAAGCAAATCCAGAAAATAATGTTTATGCAGCACATTTCGCCTTTAAGGTAAATGACTTAAAAAAAACGATAGATGATTTGAAGAACAAAGGTTTTTACCCAAGTGAAGGGCCATTTATAGTTGAAAACAAATGGAAGACTGTGTTTTATGAGGGTCCTGATGGAGAAGAATTTGAATTGATTCAAGTTAATGAAGGAAAAGTATCTTAATCGTAAGATGTTTCATCTTACGATTTTTATTTTTTATCAACTTGATATGATAATCCATTTCGTGTAATAAAGAGAAAATTTTACTTTAGTGACATCATTTCATGGACAATGTATAATAAATTAGGTTAAAAGGGGTGGAAAGATGTTAAAGTCAAAAACACGCTGGATTGTTCGTGAATCAGATGAAAATTTAATAAACCATTTTATTGAACAGTTAAACATAACTCCGCTCGTAGCTAAATTATTGGTCAATCGTGGTATCCATGAAATAGAGGAAGCTCGTTCTTTTTTATTTGGTGAAGGGGAGACCTTTCATGATCCTTTTCTCCTGAAAGGCATGGAAGAAACGGTTAATCGAATACGTTATGCGATTAATGAAAATGAGCCGATATTAGTATATGGAGATTATGATGCAGATGGAGTTACTAGTACTTCAGTCATGATGACGGTCTTAAAAGATTTAGGAGCACAGGTTGATTTCTACATACCTAATCGTTTTACCGAAGGATATGGTCCAAACGAGGAAGCATTTCGATGGGCGGCATCAAAAGGAATAAAATTAATTATTACCGTTGATACAGGTATTGCGGCCATCCATGAAGCAAGTGTTGCCGAAGAATTAGGAATCGATTTAATAATCACTGATCATCATGAACCGGCTCCAACACTCCCAAGTGCCTTTTCTATTATCCATCCAAAGCATCCGGATAGTATTTATCCTTTTAAAGAATTAGCTGGTGTCGGTGTGGCTTTTAAAGTTGCGCATGCTCTTTATGGAGAGTTGCCAGAGCATTTACTTGACTTGGTTGTAATTGGTACGATTGCGGATCTTGTTCCTTTAAATGGAGAAAACCGATTAATCGTTAAAAAAGGATTAAAAAAATTAGCAATTAGTGAACGAAAAGGAATACAGGCTTTATTTGAAATAACTGGAACTGAGCAATCAACTCTTAATGAAGAGACAATCGGATTTGTCATTGGCCCCCGCTTAAATGCAGCAGGTAGATTGGATAGTGCGGACCCAGCTGTGGAATTATTATTGAGCACTGAAAAACAACCAGCAATGAATATTGCTATGGAAATCGATGCCATGAATAAGGAACGTCAATCAATTGTTAATGAGATAACTAAAGAAGCTATCTCCATGGTTGAAAATAATCCTGAACTAAATGAAAGCAATATACTTGTAATTGGAAAAGAAGGATGGAATGCTGGTGTTATCGGAATTGTCGCTTCACGATTAGTAGATAAATATTATCGACCTACCATTGTTTTGAGCTTCGATCCTTCCACCAATTTAGCAAAAGGCTCGGCTCGAAGTATTGCAGGATTTGATTTATATAAAAATCTGTCAACATGTCGAGATATGCTTCCTCATTTTGGGGGACATCCAATGGCAGCAGGGATGACATTAAGTATAGATGATGTAGAAGTTTTACGTGTACGTTTAAATCAATTAGCAGAAGAAAGTTTAACATCTGAAGATTTTGTGCCTATAACTGATATTGACGCATCTATTCCATTAGAAGATGTTCATCTTGAATCGCTTCAACAATTAAATTTACTTGAACCATATGGAATGGGGAATCCAAAGCCAGTAATATTAATCGAAAATGTTTTACTTAGTCAAATTCGACAAATCGGTGCAGATCATAAACATTTAAAAGTGGTTCTGGAAAGCTCTGGGGTTCAGTTGGATGGAGTAGGTTTTGGCTTAGGAGATTATTTATCGGAAATCTCGCCTTTAGCAACTGTGTCTGTAATTGGGGAACTATCTATTAATGAATGGAATAATGTACGAAAACCACAAATCTTTTTAAAAGATATGATGGTAAAGAATTGGCAGCTTTTTGATTTAAGAGGGAATAAGGCAATTAGTAAATGGATACAGACTATTCCTAATACTGACAGCTATTATATTGTTTTTCAAAAAGATACTGTGGAAAATTTACCTATTGAATCAATAAAAGAAGAAATCGTTTATATAAAAAATAATGAAGATGTATCAAATTTAAATTTGAAAGGCAGTAACTTAATACTCATTGATTTGCCACCTAGCATTTCAATGCTAGAATTACTCATAAAAGAATGTAGCCCAGCTAGAATTTACACGTATTTCTATCAAAAAGAAAATCATTTTTTTAGCACTCTTCCAACACGGGAACATTTTAAGTGGTATTATGCGTTTTTAAATAAAAGAGGCTCGTTTGACATTCAAAGGTATGGTAATGACTTGGCATCCCATAGAGGGTGGTCAAAAGAGACTATTAATTTTATGTCACAGGTGTTTTTTGAATTAGATTTTGTTACAATAAAGGATGGGCTTATTACACTTAATCCGGTAAAATCAAAAAGAGATTTATTGGAATCAATCACCTACCAGGAAAGAATGGAAAAAATAAAATTGGAAAATGAATTGTTATTTTCATCATATCAACAATTAAAAATTTGGTTTGACGAAAGAATAACTTGTTCTGAAACGCTTGAGGAGGAAACAAAGCTATGGACTTAAAGAAATATGTAACAATTGTTTCTGATTGGCCAAAAGAAGGAATTGTTTTTAAAGATATTACTACATTAATGGATAATGGACAAGCATATAAATATGCGACTGACAAAATTGTTGAATACGCAAAAGAGAAAGAAATTGACCTTGTTGTCGGACCTGAAGCAAGAGGTTTTATTATTGGCTGTCCTGTTGCTTATGCACTCGAAGTTGGATTTGCACCTGTAAGAAAGCCTGGCAAACTTCCTCGTGAAACAATTCAAGTAGAATATGGACTAGAATATGGGAAGGATGCATTAACAATCCATAAAGATGCTATAAAACCAGGTCAACGTGTATTGATTACAGATGATTTACTTGCAACTGGAGGAACTATTGAAGCGACAGTTAAATTAGTTGAAGAACTAGGAGGAATTGTCGCAGGGATAGCTTTTCTTATTGAATTGTCATATCTTGAGGGTAGAAAAAAATTAGAAGGATATGATATTTTAACATTAATGAATTATTAATGATGATAAGCACTCTAATTAGAGTGCTTTTTATCATGTCAATTACCAAAAATAATCAAAAAAGTGACAAAAAAACGTTTTATTCTAGAAAAAACTACGTTAACTACTTTACTTTATATAAATTTTTTTCGATAATAGTAATTATAATCATTTTAAGTATGTTCTTATTTTTTAGTTTCGCATTTGTTACTTTTCACATTTTTTCTAGAGTAAGAGTTAAAATTAAAAGTATAGGAAAAGAGTATTAACCAATTTCAAACTATTTCTACATTAAATTTTTTTAAAGGTGATTATATATATGGCGAAGGATCAAATATTATCCGCCGAGCAAGTGATTGAACGGACAACTGAATATTTAAATGAAGAGCATGTTGCATTAGTGCGAAAAGCTTATGAATTTGCAGAAAACGCCCATAGAGAACAGTATCGAAAATCAGGTGAACCTTATATTATCCATCCAGTACAAGTAGCAGGTATTTTGGCTGATTTGGAAATGGATCCTTCTACTGTTGCTGCGGGTTTTTTGCATGATGTTGTAGAAGATACAGATGTTACACTTGATGAGATAAGTGAAGCTTTCAATGAAGAAGTGGCAATGCTGGTGGATGGTGTTACAAAACTAGGGAAAATCAAGTATAAATCACATGAAGAGCAGCAAGCTGAAAACCACAGAAAAATGTTTGTGGCCATGGCTCAAGATATTCGTGTGATTTTAATTAAGCTTGCAGACCGACTTCATAATATGAGGACCTTAAAGCATTTACCTGTTGAAAAACAACGGAGAATTGCAAATGAAACAATTGAAATATTTGCTCCTTTAGCACATCGATTAGGGATTTCAAAAATTAAATGGGAGCTGGAGGACACGGCTCTTCGTTATTTAAATCCACAACAATACTATCGAATTGTTAACTTAATGAAAAGAAAGCGCGCCGAGCGTGAGCAATACTTGGATGATGTCATTGAGGAAGTAAATGAAAGGCTGACAGATGTTTCAATAAAGGCAGAAATATCAGGACGTCCAAAGCATATTTACTCCATCTACCGTAAGATGATTCTTCAGCATAAACAATTTAATGAAATTTATGATTTATTAGCAGTGAGAATTATCGTAAATAGTATAAAAGATTGCTATGCTGTTTTAGGAATTATTCATACTTGTTGGAAACCAATGCCTGGCAGGTTTAAAGATTATATTGCAATGCCTAAACCGAATATGTATCAATCTCTTCATACAACGGTTATTGGTCCGAAAGGTGATCCATTAGAGGTGCAAATTCGAACAATTGAGATGCATCGAATTTCAGAATATGGGGTTGCAGCACATTGGGCTTACAAAGAAGGTAAAACTGTAAATAATCAAACATCTTTCGAAAAGAAATTATCATGGTTTAGAGAAATACTTGAATTCCAAAATGAATCCGAGAATGCAGAAGAATTTATGGAATCATTAAAAATTGATTTATTTTCAGATATGGTGTTTGTTTTTACACCTAAAGGTGATGTCATTGAATTAGCGTCAGGTTCTGTTCCTATAGATTTTGCTTATCGTGTACATTCGGAAATTGGAAATAAGACGATTGGTGCGAAAGTTAATGGGAAAATGGTAACCCTTGATTATAAATTGAAAACGGGAGATATTATTGAAATTTTAACTTCCAAGCATTCATATGGTCCTAGTCAAGATTGGATTAAAATGGCACAAACAACCCAAGCTAAAAATAAAATTAAACAATTTTTCAAGCGTCAGCGTAAAGAAGAGAATATTGTTAAAGGCAGAGAGTTAGTAGAAAAAGAAATAAAAAATATGGATTTTGATTTGAAGGAAATTTTAACTGCAGAAAACATCAAAAGAGTCGCTGAGAAATTTAATTTTATGAATGAAGAAGATATGTATGCAGCTGTCGGTTATAACGGAATTACTGCTTTACAAATTGCGAATCGTTTAACAGAAAAATTAAGACGTAAGCGGAATCAAGAGGAAGCAGTTAACGAAATAGTCTCTGAGATGAAAGCACCAGCGAAACCAAGAAAACGGGATGCAGGAGTTACAGTTAAAGGGGTAGATAATTTACTTATTCGTTTATCGAGATGCTGTAATCCTGTACCTGGTGATGAAATAGTAGGTTTTATTACAAAAGGCAGAGGCGTTTCAGTCCATCGAACCGATTGCCCAAATGTGACGTCAGATGATTTACAAAATCGATTGATTGCTGTTGAATGGGAATCAGATGCAACGATAAGTAAAGAATATAATGTGGAAATTGAAATATCTGGTTATGATCGTAGAGGATTATTAAATGAAGTCCTTCAATCGGTTAATGAAACGAAAACAAATATAACTGCGGTAAGTGGTCGTTCAGATCGTAATAAAATGGCGACTATTATTATGTCCATATCGATTCAAAATATTGGTCATCTTCATAAGGTTGTGGATCGGATCAAGCAGATACCTGATATATATGCTGTACGGAGGATTATGAGCTAAAGGAGTCTTTTGGGTAATGAGAGTTGTTTTACAAAGAAGTAAAGAGGCGAATGTGAAGGTTAATGGGGAGATTATTGGAGAAATTTCAAATGGTTTTGTTTTACTGGTTGGAATTACCCATGATGATACAGAGGCAGATGTGAAGTATTTAGCAGATAAAATTGCAAATTTAAGGGTTTTTGAAGACGATAATGAAAAGATGAATTTTTCACTTCTTGATGTTGGAGGACAAATTTTATCCATTTCACAATTTACTTTGTATGGGGATTGCAGAAAAGGAAGACGTCCTAATTTTATGGATGCAGCAAAACCGGAAAAAGCAGAAGTGTTGTATCATCTCTTCAATCGTATGTTAGAAGAGAAAGGGATTTTTGTTGCAACTGGTCAATTTGGAGCAATGATGGACGTATCTTTAATTAATGATGGACCTGTTACATTAATTGTTGAAAGTTAAAAAAGAGAGCATTAGCTCTCTTTTTTATTTGAAGTATTTTACTAATCCGTTGTATATACCTGTTGTAATTTGATCTTGATATGAATGGCTATTAATTTCTGCTTCCTGTTCAGGATTACTTAAGTATCCAAGCTCTAATAAAATGGCGGGCTGCTCGTTTTCGCGAATAACATGAAAGTCGCCGAAACGTACACCGCGATTGTTTATATTAGTTTCGTTATTTATACCTTGGTTTACGTCTTGGGCAAGTAACTTTTGTAATGAATGATAATAGTAAGTAGTATGTCCAGTGATACTCTGATCATTAATGCTATCATAGTGTAGACTAATAAATGCATCTGCTTGATTAATTTGTGCCATTTCAGCTCTAGTAGGAAGTGGTACA
The DNA here is from genome assembly GCA_018333075.1 of Heyndrickxia sporothermodurans. Classification (GTDB taxonomy): domain Bacteria; phylum Bacillota; class Bacilli; order Bacillales; family Bacillaceae_C; genus Heyndrickxia; species Heyndrickxia sporothermodurans_A. The sequence goes on from BORH01000011.1 coordinate 122,723, forward strand.
TAGCGATCGTTATACCTTGTTAAAATAACATTTGCCCCAGCATCTTTTAATTTTTTATATAGTAATTCAGCCGTAACTAAGGTAACATTTTTTTCGAGCGTTCCAATATAACCGATTGTTCCAGAGTCTCTACCGCCATGACCAGGATCAATAACAATCGTTTTCCCCTTCAATCCTTTTTGCTTTGAATGATGAGCCTTAGGGTTATTTACTTTAACAGTTGATGAAACAATCCAGGAAGCGACATAGGCAATTTCTCCACTTGGCAATTCAAGTTTATACCAATCATCTTTTTTTCCTATAACAGAAAAAGTATCACCACTATTGCTCTTAGCAATTATTTTTGATTGGATAGTAGGTTCACTACGTAGGTTTGTTCCATTTTGCAATATGGTAATCATTTCATTTTTGAATGTTTGTTCATGCTTGCTTGGATTATTATTTGAATCTACTTTTTCTACATACCAGCTTGCAACCCAGCCTGCTTTATTTCCATTCACTTTAATTTTAACCCAATCATTAGATTCCTCTAATATTTCAAATATGTTTCCCGCATTAACTGAAGCAATGACAGTCCCATTTAGTGAAGGATTGCTGCGAACATTTAATTGATTAACAGTTACTTTACCGAAATTCTTTTTAGAAGAATTATTTGATGCTGTACTATTTTTATTCATATCGTTTTTGGTAGCATCCATTTGAACGTACTGGCTGCTAACCCATCCCTGCTCATTGCCGGATAAAACATTTACCCAGTCTTGAGTAGTTTGCAGAATTTTAACATGCTCACCAATTTCTAGCTTTTTAATAATTCTACTTGAAAGCTGTGGGGCGGAACGGAGATTTAATCGATCAACAGTAACGGTTCCATAACTCTCAACGTTTGATTGATGGCTTTCTGAAACTAGCCAGCTCGCTACCCAACCTTTTACTCCATTTGACAGTTGAATTTCAAACCAATCGCCTTTCTTCTGTAGAAGTTTATATGTATCTCCTTTTTTTCCTTTTTCTAGGATAGGGTCAGATTGGCTTGGTCCCATTCTAATGTTTAATCCATCAACATTAGATGTCAGTTTTTGTGAGTCAGCATACACGTTTGATTGAACGCTAACAGCAAAAATAATAATAACAATGAATAACAATGAAACTCTTTTATTCAATTGTGTAAAACACCACCTTTTTGAAAAAATCTTAGTTGGAATAAATATTGACGGATTAACAAGACGGCAAGTAACTCTTAATGTATTCCCCGATAATATAAAAATCTCCTTTTTTTTTGAAAGAAAAAATGCATGGTGGGGAAAGATAATAATAAGACAGTAAATGATATAAGAATGACATTTTTGAGTTCTTTCCCAAACCTTCGACGAAAATCCGCTAGTTTCATCATATCAAAAAAAGCCGATTTCAAGAGCATTTTTGTATTAAATTACGAATTTTGTTGGAGGATTTATCAATTTTTTACAAAAAAATAAGGAGAATTCTTTATGAGGATGAATGAGCGAAACCAACAAATCTCAGATGGTACTAATCAAATATTCGGCACAAATTTTCATGAATTTATTCAAAAAGAAAATCAAGCTTCCTCTCTAGAACTTGCATCAGAATTTGGTTTATCATTAGGGGATGTCAAATTATTAAAAAAGAAATTAGAACGCTCGTAAATTTTTTAGTTTCATCTTGACAATGTGAAAGGTGCCTCGTATTATTATATAAATAAAATATAATTTTCTAAAATAACCAATGATAAAGAAGAGTAATTAAGAAACACATGACAAGAGAGGAGATGCCTTAGGCTGAAAGCATTTCTGCATGATGACTTAATGAATGAACACTTTGTAGGTTTTACCTTGAAAGGTTTTTCTTAGTAGGGGTAAACGTAAACTAGGCGTTAACTGTTTAAGTGGAGGCAAATTAGCTTCAATTAGGGTGGCACCACGGGAACTAAACTCTCGTCCCTTGTTTTTATACAAGGGATTGGGGGTTTTTTTATTTTTTCAAAAAGATGAATAGAATGCTGAGTATAAAAACTCTTATTTCTAATTTTATAAAGGAGGGGCATCAATGGCTATTCAAATTCCTCGCGGTACCCAGGATATTTTACCTGGTGAAGTTGAGAAATGGCAGTTTATTGAAAATACTGCTAAGGAAATTTGTAGAATTTATCAATATAAGGAAATTCGCACCCCAATATTTGAACATACAGAGCTCTTTCAAAAAGGTGTAGGAGATACAACAGATATCGTTCAAAAAGAAATGTACAATTTTGAGGATCGTGGAGGTAGAAGCCTAACCTTACGTCCAGAGGGAACTGCATCAGTTGTACGCTCTTTTACAGAAAATAAAATGTTTGGCCATCCTAATCAGCCGGTAAAACTTTTTTACAATGGTCCGATGTTCCGTTATGAAAGACCACAAGCAGGACGTTTTCGTCAATTTGTTCAATTCGGAGCAGAAGTATTAGGAAGTGAGGATCCGGCAATTGATGCTGAAGTCATCTCACTAGCAATGGAGTTATACAGACGAGTTGGTTTAAAACATTTAAAACTAGTTATTAATAGTTTAGGTGATAAAGAAAGTCGTATCTCACATCGAAATGCATTAATTGATTACTTTAAGCCAAGAATAAATGAGTTTTGTTCTGATTGCCAAAATCGATTAGAAAAAAATCCTTTGCGAATTTTAGATTGTAAAAAAGATAAAGATCATGAATTAATGAAATCAGCACCATCTATATTGGATTATTTAAGTTGTGAGTCTAAAAAATATTTTGATGAAGTTCTAGTTTATTTGGATGAATTAGAAATCGACTATGAAGTCGATCCTACTTTAGTTAGAGGATTAGATTATTATAATCATACTGCTTTTGAAATAATGAGTAATGCTGAGGGCTTTGGTGCAATCACAACATTATGTGGAGGCGGACGCTACAATGGTTTAGTTCAAGATATGGGAGGACCCGAAACACCTGGAATTGGCTTTGCTTTAAGTATTGAACGCTTAATAGCTGCATTGAAAGCAGAAAATATTGTACTCCCTTTTGAAAAACAAGTCGATTGCTATATTGTAGCTTTAGGTGATCAAGCAAAGCATAAAGCAATGGTATTACTACAGCAACTTAGAAAATCTAATTTTTCAGCTGAGAAAGATTATCTAGATCGTAAAATGAAAGCTCAATTTAAAGCAGCAGATCGAATAAATGCAAGATTTGTTGCTATATTAGGTGAAGATGAGTTGCAAAAAGAAATAGTCCTTTTAAAGGATATGGAATCTGGAAAACAAACAGAAATTGTGATTAACGATTTTGTAGAGCAATTTAAAACGTTATGTAAATAGGGGGAACAAAGAAATGTTTGGACGCACTTATTATTGTGGGGAAGTTACAGAACAGAACATTGGCGAAACAATTACATTAAAAGGATGGGTTCAAAAAAGAAGAGACCTTGGTGGGTTAATTTTTATTGATTTACGTGATCGTTCTGGAATCGTGCAAATTGTTTTTAATCCAGATATTTCTGCAGAGGCACTTTCGATCGCAGAGAAAATTCGATCTGAATATGTTTTAGATGTTTACGGAACGGTTATTGCTAGGGATGCATCAACAATTAATGAAAATCTTAAAACAGGTAAGATTGAAATTAAAGTTGAGAAAGTGAACGTTATTAATGAGGCTAAAACACCTCCATTTATGATTGAAGATAGGACAGAAGTTGCGGAAGATGTGCGTTTAAAATATCGCTATTTAGACCTTCGCAGACCTGTTATGTTTGAAACGTTTAAAATGCGCCATGAAGTGACTAAATCATTCCGTCGTTTCTTAGATGAAGAAGGATTCTTAGATGTTGAAACGCCGATTTTAACAAAGAGTACTCCAGAAGGTGCACGTGACTATTTAGTTCCAAGTCGCGTACACCCGGGAGAATTTTATGCATTACCACAATCACCACAGCTATTTAAACAGTTATTAATGGTTTCAGGATTTGACAAATATTATCAAATTGCTCGATGTTTCCGTGACGAGGATTTACGTGCAGATCGTCAACCAGAGTTTACTCAAATCGATATTGAAACAAGCTTCTACAGTCAAGAAGATATAATGGAAATGACAGAAAGAATGATGTCTCGCTTAATGAAAGAAGTGAAAGGGATTGAGCTTACAACTCCACTACCAAGGCTTACTTATGAAGAAGCGATGAATCGCTATGGATCTGATAAACCTGATACCCGTTTCGGAATGGAATTAGTTAATGTATCTGAGCTAGCAAAGGACTCTGGATTTAAAGTATTTGCTGCAGCTGTTGAAAATAATGGTCAAGTCAAAGCAATTAATGTGAAAGGTGCTGCACAAAACTATTCTCGAAAAGATATTGATGGTCTTACTGAATTCGTTTCACGCTACGGTGCAAAAGGACTAGCTTGGTTGAAAGTAGAAGATGAAGGGTTAAAAGGCCCTATAGCAAAATTCTTTTCTGAAGATGAGCAACAGCAACTGATTACTATTTTAGATGCAGCTGCAGGTGATTTACTATTATTTGTTGCAGATAAAACATCAGTTGTTGCAGATGCATTAGGTGCTTTACGATTGAAATTAGGAAAAGATCTTGGATTAATTGACGAGTCTAAATTCAATTTCCTATGGGTAGTGGATTGGCCGCTTCTTGAGTATGATGAGGAAGAAGGACGCTACTATGCAGCCCATCATCCATTTACAATGCCTGCTAGAGAGGACTTGGAAAAATTAGAAAGTGATCCAAAAAATGTGAAAGCTCAAGCCTATGATCTTGTATTAAATGGTTACGAGTTAGGTGGTGGATCACTTCGTATATTTGAAAGAGAGATTCAAGAAAAAATGTTCAATGTTCTTGGTTTCACAAAAGAACAGGCGACAGAACAATTTGGTTTTCTTCTGGAAGCATTTGAATACGGAACACCTCCACATGGTGGAATCGCTTTAGGATTAGACAGAATTGTCATGCTGTTAGCTGGTCGTACAAATTTACGTGATACGATTGCATTTCCTAAAACTGCTAGTGCAAGCTGTCTTCTAACAGAAGCTCCTGGTGGGGTTAGTGAACAACAATTAGAGGAATTACATCTTTCGATTAAAACAAAGGAATAAAAGTGTGATTTTTGTCAAATAACGTAAGATTTTTCCACCATAAGTAATATTGAAATACTCAATATCCTATGATATTATTTTTTTTAATACGATAAGTCCTGATATGTTCGTTTTTGTACCTATTCGTTTTGACCGAACATATTACCTTCGGGAGTTCGGAGTTTTCATGTAGCATACATGCCTTTTGGAAAAGGAAGTATAAAGCTGAAACAGAACACCCACCTGCCAAGAGCGGGTTCAAAACACTAGGATTTTTCCGACGGCATGATTGGGGCTTATCATCATACCTAGACATTTACCTTCTGTTATTCAGAAGGTTTTTATTTTGCTGAAATAATTTCTTTTTTCAAATCCTTGATTGAAAGTAAGTTTTTCATTGTACATAGTATTACTTACAAAAAAAGATAATACTTGAGAATAAATAATCAATATTAATCAATACATTTCCTATAAGATTAATATTGATTTTCATATATTATTTGTTTATCCTTAATCAAGGAAAGCAAAGGAAGCATGTTTTCAAAACCTGATTTCATCGTTAAATATTAAAGTGCTTCTATTGCTAGACAAGAAATAGATAATTTTGGAGATGATATATGTGCTTCATCAGTTTTCACGAAATGAATTGGCTATTGGTAAAGAAGGATTAGATATATTAAGAAATAGTACAGTGGCTATACTTGGAATTGGTGGTGTTGGCTCTTTTGCAGTTGAAGCTTTGGCACGTTCAGGTGTAGGAAAGCTTATTTTAGTAGATAAAGATGATGTGGATATAACGAATGTTAATCGACAACTTCCTGCACTGCTTTCTACGGTTGGGCAATCGAAAGCAGAATTGATGAAAGAGCGTATCAAGGATATTAACCCTGATTGTCATGTGATATCCCTGAAAATGTTTTACACTGAGGAAACTGCTGAACAATTTTTCAGCTATCAACCTGATTATGTGGTTGATGCTTCAGATACGATTTCATATAAAATTCATTTGATTAAAGAGTGCTTAAACCGTAATATTTCTATCATTTCAAGTATGGGAGCTGCAAATAAAATGGATCCTACTCGTTTACAAATAGCAGATATTTTTAAAACTCATACAGATCCGATTGCAAAGGTTATTCGTACACGTTTACGTAAGGAAGGAATTCGTAAAGGAATACCAGTTGTCTTCTCTGATGAAAGTCCAATCGTCATTCGCGAGGATATTCGTAAAGAGGTAGGCAATGATAATGCTGATATTAGAAAGGCAAAGATGCCACCTTCTTCTAACGCCTTCGTTCCTTCAACAGCTGGATTGTTTATGGCAAGCTATGTTGTTAGAGATATTTTGAAAGATATTCATATCGTTCGAGTTAAGGATCGTTAAAAAACCGTCAAATTTGACGGTTTTTTTATGTCTATCTCCAGTATATCGCTTATATGAAGGGGAGTTAAAGGTCGGAAATTCCTCGTACATTTGTTTATCGAAAACAAGGTACATCTGCAATTACCTTTATGGAATTTTTTTAACATTTCTATTGACATATTTTGTTGTATTAGTGTACTATTTTTATAGTACACTAATACAAAGGAAGTTGAATGATAATAATGACTGCGTTTAAAGGTTTATTAAAAAAGGATTTTCACATTACAAGGTTTTGGTTTTTTACATGGCTGATTGTAATGCTTTTACTTATGTTAGCTTCCATCGTTATTTCAATTCGAATCGATGAACCAATGATAACGGTAGGTCTTGTTTTTATGCTTTTAATAGGTCATATCATTTTTTTACCACTATCATTGCTCACTTCTTTAAGATTAGAAGGAAAAACACAAATTTGGCTCTATAATCCTCATAGTAGTCGCATCTTAATTTTATCTAAAATAGCAGTTTCACTTATAAGCATGTTAATATCCTTAGTAGTAATTTCACTATTCTGCCAATTTGTTGTTCGCTACATAGCTATTGATCCTAAGAGTGGGATACTAAATGTATTACTCTGGGCAGACATTTCAATTATTAGTATCGGTCTTTATTTTTCCTGTTGGATTTTATTTTATTGGTCAATCTACCATTCTTTAAGTAAATTTCCAGCAATAAGAAAGTTCAAATGGCTGGTGATTATACTTACGATTTTTATATGCAATACAATAGAAGCTTCGCTATTAAAGATTAAATGGTTTGTTACGTGGATAAATAAATGGAAAATATCAATACCATTGGATCGATCATTCAATTACCATCATAATGCATGGCATACAAGGGTAGAGAATGTCGATATTGCCATTCTACCGATTGTTTTATATGCAATAGTTGGCATCATTCTGTTTTTGTTATCAAGCTGGTTGTTGGATCGAAAAGTTGAGGTGTAGGCCAATGACAGAAGAATTTTTAGCAACTAAACCCATTTATATGCAAATTGCTGATCGTGTTTATCAGCAAATCGTTAGAGGTGAGCTTAAAGCTGGAGATAAGTTGCCTTCTGTAAGGGAAATGGCGATTCAATCAGGTGTAAATCCAAATACAATCCAACGTACATATGGAGAAATGGAGAGAGTGGGCATCGTGGAAACAAAACGGGGACAAGGAACATTTGTAACCGAGGATCAAGATAAAATAAATACGTTGAAAGTAAAATTACAAATAGAAATCATTCAAGTATTTGTTAAAAGCATGAAAGAGCTGGGATTTTCCAATAGTGATATTTTAAGAGGGATTGAGGAGTTTTTTAGGAGGGAAAAGGATGGCCATTGAATTAAAGAATGTGACAAAAAAATATGGAAAAGATTTCTCTCTTAATGATATTTCGATTACTTTTGAAGCTGGTAAAATATATGGATTGCTTGGACCAAATGGAAGTGGAAAATCAACAACCCTAAAAATGATTAGTGGACTAGTTTATCCGAATAAAGGTGAAATAACAATTAATCATGAACCTGTTACAAGAAAAATATCAAGCAAGGTTTCTTATTTAACAGAGCTGGATATTTTCTATGATTCTTTTACTGTTAAAAATATGATTTCCTTTTATGCCAGCCAGTTTGAGGATTTTGATCCTCTTAAAGCAAATAAGCTTTTATCTGAAATGAAATTGGATGCGCAAAAGAAAATTAAGCAATTATCGAAAGGAAATCGTGGTAGGTTAAAACTGGTATTAGCTCTCTCGAGGAGAACGCCAATTCTCCTATTAGATGAACCCTTTTCTGGATTAGATCCGATGGTTCGTGAGTCAATTGTAAAAAGTTTATTAGCTTATATTAATTTTGAAGAACAAACCGTTATTATTACCACGCATGAAATTAGTGAGGTAGAACCTTTGCTTGATGAAGCAGTCATTATATATAAAGGGAATATTATAGGGCAAAAAAATGTAGAAGAGCTGCGTGAAACAGAGGGTTTGTCTGTTCTAAAATGGTTTAAATCAAAAATGACTAATATTGAAGATGGTGGAGGGGAAAGAGAATGAAATCAGTAGTTGAGTTGAAAAACGTCACTAAAGTGATTAAAGGAAAGAAAATTATTGATAATTTAAGCTTCAACATAAATGAAGGTGAAGTATTTGGATTCTTAGGACCTAACGGTGCTGGAAAAACAACAACGATTCGAATGATCGTAGGATTAATGGGAATTTCTTCTGGTGATATATTAGTTTGTGGGAAAAATGTAAAAAATGAGTATGAAGCTGCATTGCGTAATGTCGGGGGAATTGTAGAGAATCCGGAAATGTATAAATTTCTAACTGGATACCAGAATTTAATGCAATATGCACGTATGTTTAAAGGAATTACAAAAGAAAAAATTAATGAAGTCGTGGAGCTTGTTGGTTTAACCGATCGAATTAATGAAAAAGTAAAGACCTATTCACTTGGAATGAGGCAGCGACTTGGTTTAGCTCAAAGTCTGTTACATGATCCAAAGGTTATGATATTGGATGAGCCGACAAATGGTTTGGATCCTGCGGGGATAAGAGAAATTCGCGATCATTTGCGTAAGCTAGCTAAAGAAAAAGGTATGGCTGTTATCGTTTCGAGCCATCTACTTTCTGAAATGGAAATGATGTGTGACCGAATTGCCATCATTCAAAAAGGAAAGCTAGTTGATGTTCAAAATGTTAGAGATTTTGTAAATGAAGCAGCAACACAGAAATATTTTGTAGAAGTTGATAAAAATAATCCAATCATTTCAAATGGGAATATCAATGGAATTGCATTTAACCAAGTAGATGATGGGATTGAAGTTGAAATGGAAAAGGAACAAGTACCAGAATTGATCGAATATCTTGTTCAATCAGGAGTTCGAATTTTTGAAGTGAAAGCTATGTCCAAATCATTAGAAGATCGTTTCCTAGAAATTACAGGCAAGGAGGAAGTTAAGAATGCTTAATCTTATAAAAAACGAATGGATCAAAATTTTTAAGCGTGCTGGATCATATGTTATGATAGCTTTCATTTTACTTGGCGTCATTGGAAGTGGGGCGCTAACGAAGTATTTTGAAATGAAAACCGAACAATCTTCATCAAACAATTGGAAAGCAGAACTAACAGCACAAATAAAAGAAGATGAGAAAGAAATTAAAAAAGTACCTGAAATTGCAAAAAAACAATATAAAAAAGATATAGAAATTAATAAATATCGTCTTGAACATAATTTGGCACCTTCAGATAAAACAACCGGTTATAAATTTATTAATGATAATAAAATGTTTATCTCATTTGTAGGATTGTTTACAATTATTGTTGCAGCAGGAATTGTTGCAAGTGAATTCGGCTGGGGGACTATTAAGTTATTATTAATACGGCCGATTAAACGTACTAAAATATTACTTTCTAAATATCTCACTGTCGTTATATTCGGTATCTTTATGCTAGGTGTATTATTTGTTTCATCTGCTCTTATTGGGTTCGTATTATTTGGAACAGGTAATGGTGATAATATTCATCTTGCATATATGGACGGACATGTAGTTGAGCAAAATATGATAGGGTATTTAATCAAAACGTACTTATTATCTTCATTAGATGTGATCATGCTTACAACAATGGCATTTATGATTTCAGCAGTATTTAGAAACAGTTCCCTTGCAATCGGGATATCTATTTTCTTACTATTAATGGGCGCAAATATTACACAACTAATATCAATGAAATATGATTGGGCTAAATATCTTTTATTTGCAAATACTGACTTAACACAGTATTTTGATGGGGTTCCTCTAGTAAAAGGAATGACTCTTGGATTTTCTATTATTATGTTGCTTGTATATTTCGTTATTTTTATCGCGCTCGCATTTGGTGTTTTTACAAAAAGAGATGTTGCTGCATAATTTAGTAAAGGGATGGCTACCATCCCTTTTTTCTTTTTATAAAAGTCAGAACAATTTTCATCCAATTATTTTCAAGTTATAATATATGTATATTAGTTTGGAGGTTTTAATTGTGAACGCAGAACCGTTAGCTTTTCGTATGAGGCCTTCCAATATTGATGAAATCGTTGGTCAAAAAGAAATAATTGGAAAACATACTAGTCTATATAAAATGATAAATAATGGTTATGTTCCTTCGATGCTTTTATATGGAGAACCAGGAATAGGAAAAACCTCTATAGCATATGCAATTGCTGGTACGACAAACATACCTTTTATCGCACTCAATGCAACAACATCAGGCAAAAAAGATGTTGAAGCAGTAGTTGACGAAACAAGATTAACCGGAAAGGTAATTTTATTTTTAGATGAAATACATCGATTTAATAAAGCCCAGCAAGATTATCTGTTACCACATGTAGAAAATGGTGCCATTGTTTTAATAGGTGCAACAACAGAAAATCCATTTCATGATGTGAATCCAGCGATCCGCAGTCGATGTGGACAAATAAAACAATTAACCCGCTTAACGGAAAATGATCTTCAAGAATTATTGAGAAGAGCGATTCAAGATGAAAAGAAAGGTCTAGGGAAACTTTCCATAGAAATTACTGATGAACAAATAAAAAAAATTGCTTCTGGTGCAGGTGGGGATGCAAGAAAATCTCTCACCTTACTTGAATCAATTGTCTATTCTTCAAACAAGGAGAATGATACATATTTGGTTCATGATGACATCATCAGTGATTTAATTGGTAAAATTGGAGTATATGGTGATAAGAAAGGGTCTAATTTTTATAATTTACTATCTAGTTTACAAAAAAGCATTAGAGGTAGTGACGTTGATGCAGCATTATATTATTTAGCGCATTTGTTGGAAATTGGTGACTTAGTAGCGGTTAATCGGCGGTTATTAGTCATAGCTTTTGAAGATATAGGCTTAGCAAATACAGCGATTGGAACGAATGTTTTATCAGCTGTAACAGCAAGTGAAAGATTAGGCTTGCCTGAAGCCAGAATCCCACTTTCAGTGGCGGTTATAGAAATGTGCCTATCATCCAAATCAAATTCAGCTTATAAGGCACTTGATCAGGCGATTAGCGATATTCGGGAAGGAAAAGTAGGGGACATTCCTAAACATTTACGCGATGGACATTATGCTGGTTCTAAAGTATTGGGACATGTTGGATATAAATACCCTCATGATACTCCAATTGGAACATTTGGCGGCTGGATTAAGCAGGATTATCTACCTAGTAATTTAAAAGGGACAAAATACTATCACCCGATAGAAGCAGGAGAAGAAAAAAGATTAGCGGCTATTTATAAAAAGCTGGAGGATTTTAAAAAGAAATAAAAAATCAATTACCGAAAGTTGTTGTTGAAACCCGTTTAATCTTATCTGGTTAAAAGGGGTTTTTCTTGACCAATAGAATAAAATGGTTGTGGAAAGAGTGGGAATTAAGCAGTCGTAATACATTTATTATTTTAATTATGCTATAATGTCAAGAGCTTATTACTTTTACTTCATGAAAGGTGAGGCGTTTGTCTGTTGAGTAATTACTATTACTTAGGTGTTCGCTTTTTAATATTTTGCATTGGTCTGCTTATCATGGCATTTGGCCTTGACTTATTGATTATCGCCAATCTTGGTGCCACCCCCTGGGATGTATTACATGTTGGATTATTTACTCAATTTGGTCTGACAATTGGCTCATGGTCGATTATTGTCGGATTTTTTGTTTTAGGTATATCTGCATTTATAATGAAGAAGTTTCCTAAATTAGGAGCATATTTAAATATGTTATTAGTCGGCATATTTATGGATATGATTTTAAAGCTGCTTACTCATGTAACCTTTGATACGCTATTAGAAAGAATAGTATTACTCATTATTGGAATTATTATTAATGCCATTGGCATGGGCATCTATATTTCAGCTCAATTAGGTGCAGGACCTCGTGACAGCTTCATGCTTGCTGTTACATCAAAAACGGGCTGGAAGGTATCACATGTTCGTAGAGGTATGGAAGTACTTGTATTAATTATTGGCTGGCTATGTGGAGGACCCGTATTTGTTGGGACAATTATTTTCTGTATAACGATTGGAACACTTGTCGGGTTGTCACTTCCGTTATGTCAAAAATTAACAGACTTTATAATGGAGAAAATAGAAAAGAAAAAAAGGAATACTGAAATCAATCGAGGTGCAAGTGTATGAAAATTTCCACTAAAGGTCGTTATGGGTTAACAATTATGATTGAATTGGGCAAAAGATATGGTGAAGGCCCGATATCATTAAAATCTATCGCTCAAATGCATGAATTATCAGAACATTATTTGGAACAATTAATTGCTCCGTTAAGAAATGCAAGATTAGTAAAAAGTGTTCGTGGCGCATATGGTGGTTATATCTTGGCAGATGAACCTTCCAAAATAACAGCGGGGGATATCATTCGAGTATTGGAGGGGCCTATCAGTCCTGTTGAGGGAATTGAGGATGAAGAACCAGTTAAACGAGCATTATGGATGAAAATTCGAGATGCTGTCAAGGATGTTCTGGACAATACAACGATAGAGGATCTCATTAACTTCAAAGATGAGGGTGAAACCGATTCATATATGTTTTATATTTAAAAGGCTTTAACATTAGTTAAAGTTATAAGGTTTTTAATTACTGAGGTGAATAAAGTGGAACGAATATATCTAGATCATGCAGCTACATCACCAGTTCATCCAAAAGTGGTTGACAAAATGGTGAGTATTTTAAATCAAGACTTTGGTAATCCATCGAGTATACATTCATTTGGTCGGGAAGCAAGAAGCATTTTAGATGAGGCTAGATCGATCATTGCTTCTAGCATAGGTGCTCATTTTAATGAAATTGTTTTTACAAGTGGTGGGACGGAAGCAGATAACTTTGCCATTTTAGGTATTGCTGAAGCGATGAGTGAAAAAGGAAAGCATATTATTACCTCAAAGATTGAACATCATGCCGTTCTTCATACTTGTGAATATTTAGAAAAGAACGGATATGAAATTACTTACTTAGATGTTAATGAGAATGGCCAAATTTCAATTGACGATTTGAAGGCTGCTCTAAGCGAAAATACGATACTAGTAACCATAATGTTTGGAAACAATGAAGTTGGTACGATACAACCAATTAAAGAAATTGGTCAGCTATTAAAAAATCATCAAGCATATTTCCATACTGATGCAGTTCAGGCCTACGGTGTAATGAAAATGAATGTAAATGAATTGAATCTTGATTTACTATCTGTGTCAGCGCATAAAATAAACGGACCAAAGGGAATTGGTTTTGTATATATAAGAACGGGAACAAAGCTAATGTCACGTATTCACGGTGGAGAACAGGAATTAAAAAGACGTGCAGGAACAGAAAACATTAGCTCTATTGCTGGTTTTGCTGAAGCTGTGAAAATAGCACAGTATTCAGTGGAACAAAAACAAGAACAATATCAACAGTTTAAAAAGATATTTCTTGAAGAATTAAAGAATCAAAATGTTGATTTTCAACTAAACGGTTTATTAGAAAAGGGCTCATTACCGCATGTTTTAAATATAAGTTTTCCAGGTACAGATGTAGAAGCTATGCTTGTTAATCTTGATTTAGCAGGAATTGCTGCATCAAGTGGTTCAGCATGTACAGCAGGTTCGATTGAACCTTCACATGTACTAGTAGCAATGTTTGGAAAGGACTCTGAACGCTTACGAAATTCAATTCGCTTCAGCTTTGGATTGAATAATACAATTGAAGAAATTGAAAAAGCAGCAAATAAAGTAGCTGAAATTGTCAAACGATTAACAATGTCGAATAGAAATAGAAGGTAGGGAGGATTAATGAAAAAAGCACCTAAAGATACTAGAGTCGTAGTAGGGATGTCAGGCGGTGTCGATTCTTCTGTAGCAGCTTTATTACTAAAGCAACAAGGCTATGATGTGATAGGAATTTTTATGAAAAACTGGGATGATACAGATGAGTTTGGCGTTTGTACTGCGACTGAAGATTATAATGATGTAATTCGTGTATGTAATCAAATTGGTATTCCATATTATGCTGTGAACTTTGAGAAGCAATATTGGGAAAAGGTATTTACTTACTTCCTAGATGAATATAAAGCAGGACGAACTCCAAATCCTGATGTTATGTGTAATAAAGAAATTAAATTCAAAGCATTTTTAGAGCATGCAATGAACTTAGGTGCCGATTATTTAGCAACAGGACACTATGCAAGGGTAGCATTCCAAGACGATGAATATAAAATGCTCAGAGGATTAGATGAGAATAAGGATCAAACTTATTTCTTAAATCAATTAACTCAAAACCAACTAGAAAAAGTATTATTCCCTATCGGTGATATAGATAAAAAGCGAGTGAGGGAAATTGCATTGGAAGCAGGACTTGCTACAGCTACTAAGAAAGATAGTACTGGAATTTGCTTTATTGGCGAAAGGAATTTTAAGGAGTTTTTAAGCAACTACTTACCTGCTCAAAAAGGTGAGATGAAAACATTATCTGGTAAAAAAATGGGTGAACATGATGGGTTAATGTATTATACAATTGGACAACGTCATGGATTAGGAATTGGTGGATCTGGAGATCCTTGGTTCGTAGTAGGAAAGAATTTAAAAGAAAATGTTTTATATGTAGAGCAAGGATTTGACCATGAGTCGCTCTATTCTCATTCACTTACAGCGGTTAATGTGAGCTGGGTTTCTAATCGTGAAAATCGAAAAGAATTTACATGCACTGCTAAGTTCCGGTATCGTCAACCAGATAATAAAGTGACTGTGAGAATATTAGATAATAATGAAGTAGAAGTTACTTTTGATGAACCAGTACGTGCCATTACACCAGGACAAGCTGTTGTATTTTATGATGGTGAAGAATGTCTTGGTGGTGGGACAATAGATAAAGTATATAAAAATGGTGATCAAATTCTGTATGTTGGTTAAGTATTAAATACCTCATCTCTTTAATGAGCTGAGGTATTTTTGCTGTCATTCAATCTTTTTAATGAAACGATCCGAAAATAATAGCTAATTTTACAACAAACGATAAGAAAAAGACTAACAAAATAACCTATGTTATAATTTTGTGTAGAAAAAATATATCTTGAGGTGTTAATAGTTGGATAAAAATAAAGAAGGTATTAAATATTTACAAGAAGGAAAATTTCAGGAGGCAATTAAATATTTCTCTGAAGCAATTGAAGAAAATCCGAATGATGCAACAGCATATATTAATTTTGGAAATGTTTTAGTTGCTGTAAATGAAAGTGAACGAGCGGAAAAATTTTTTAAACGAGCAATTGAAATTGATGAGGTTGCATCTGCTGCTTATTATTGCTTAGGAAATATGTATTATGAAAAGGAAAAATATGAAGAAGCAGTAAAAGAGTTTGAAAAAGCACAAAAAACTGGAGTTGATAATCAAGATCTCTATTTTATGATGGGTATGTGCTTTGTTCAATTAGGAAATCCAAAATTAGCAATTCCGTATTTACAAAGAAGTGTCGAATTGAATGAACATGATATTGAAGCGAGATTTCAATATGGTTTAGCACTTGCACAATCTGAAGTATATGAAGAAGCCGTTAAGCAATTTCAGATTGTAATAAATAATGACTCGAATCATGCCGATGCTTATTATAATTTAGGAGTCGCTTATCTTGGCTATTATGAAAATACAGTAAAAGCGGAAGAAATGTTTAATAGAGCATTAGAAATTCAGCCTGACCACGTGCTTTCTGGGTATGGGATAAAAATGATTGAAAAAATGAGGGAAACGAGCAATTAATCCCGCTTTAAAGGGGGGCTCATGTTGGAGCAAAATTCATTAGATCTATTTGAAAACGATGAAAAATTTTTAAAAGGAAGACATCTTGTTACCATTTTTCATAATGAACAAAATCTTTATTCAGTAATAAGAATAAGGATTGATGAAACAAATCTTGAAACAAATGAAAAAGAAGCTGTCATAACAGGATATTTTCCAAAAATACATGAGCATGAATCATATATTTTCTATGGTCAATTTCAAGATCATCCAAAGTTCGGACCTCAGTTCCAAGCGAAGCATTTTAAAAAAGAAATTCCGCAATCAAAGCAAGGTATTATTACTTATCTATCTAGTGAAATTTTTAAAGGGATAGGAAGGAAAACAGCAGAACGAGTAGTAGAAGAATTAGGTGAAAATGCAATAAGTAAAATTTTGGATCAGCCCTCTTTACTAGACACAATTCCTAAGCTAGCGCCTGATAAGGCGAAAAGTTTATATGAACAATTAATTGAACATCAAGGATTAGAACGTGTGATGATTGGATTAAATCAATATGGGTTCGGTCCTCAAATTTCTATGAAAATATATCAAGTTTATAAAGAACAAGCTTTAGATATCATACAAAAAAATCCTTATCAACTTGTGGAAGATGTTGAAGGAATTGGATTTGGAAAAGCGGATGAAATAGGGAATCAATTAGGACTTACTGGAAATCATCCCGATCGAATCAAGGCAGGATGTATGTACACACTAGAAGCAGAATGCTTGCAAAATGGTCATGTTTATATGGACACAGAGGAATTATTGCCCCAAGTAAAAAGGTTGTTAGAGGAATCGCAGCCTATCTCAATTGAATTTACAGATATTTCTACTGAGATCATTAAGCTCGGCGAGGAAAGTAAAATAGTAGTTGAAAACCAAAAAGTATATTTGCCTTCCTTATACTTTTCTGAAAAAGGAATTGTTACAAATATTCAAAGAATCCTTGCACAAACTCAGTATAAAGACCAATTTCCAGAATCTGAATTTTTGCTAGCATTGGGTGCACTTGAAGAACGGATTGGCGTTCAGTATGCTTCATCACAAAAAGAAGCTATTCAAACGGCTTTAATGTCGCCTATGATGATTTTAACAGGTGGACCAGGAACTGGGAAAACAACAGTTATCAAAGGGATTGTAGAGCTTTATGCAGAACTTCATGGTTGTTCCTTAGAAAAAAAGGATTATTCAAAGGATAATCCATTTCCTATTGTATTAACAGCACCAACAGGTCGTGCCGCGAAAAGAATGGCTGAATCAACTGGTTTGCCTGCCATGACTATTCACCGTCTATTAGGAATGACTGGAAAAGAAGATTTGGACGTAGATGAAGATAAAAAAATAGATGGAAAGCTTGTAATCGTAGATGAAATGTCGATGGTGGATACTTGGCTGGCACATCAGTTATTGAAAGCATTACCGGACCAAATACAAATAATTTTTGTTGGAGACGAGGATCAGCTTCCTTCAGTCGGTCCTGGACAAGTATTAAAGGATTTACTTAAATCAGCTGTCATTCCAACTGTTCAGTTAACTGACATATATCGACAAGCAGAGGGTTCATCAATCATTGAATTAGCTCATGACATTAAAAATGGGAATATCCCTAGTAACATAACAGAACAACAAAAGGATCGTTCATTTATTCGCTGTACAGCCCAGCAAATTCCTGAAGTAATAGAGAAGATTGTCTTAAGTGCAAAAAGAAAAGGATATACACAAAAAGATGTACAAGTATTAGCGCCTATGTATCGAGGCCCAGCGGGGATCGACCGATTAAATGCATTGCTTCAAGGAATCTTTAATCCGAACGATTCAGATGAAAGAAAAGAAATTAGTTTTGGAGATATTAAATATCGAATAGGTGATAAAGTTTTACAATTAGTAAACCAGCCTGATCAACATGTTTTTAATGGCGATATTGGTGAAATTATTTCAATTTTTTATGCGAAAGAGAATACAGAGAAGCAAGATTTGATCCTTATCTCATTTGATGGAATAGAAGTAACTTATACCAGACAAGACTTTAATCAATTTACCCATGCTTATTGCTGCTCTATTCATAAATCTCAAGGAAGTGAATTTCCAATTGTAATCCTTCCAGTTGTAAAAAGTTATTATCGAATGCTTCGTCGTAATTTATTATATACAGCCATTACAAGAAGTAAACAATCGTTAATCATTTGTGGTGAGCAAGATGCCTTTCGACTTGGCATTGATCGGGAAGATGATCAACTGAGAAAAACCAGTCTCTGTGATAAGTTAAAAATTCTATCAAGTATTTATGATGCTGAGTTAAATGATGAAAAAACTGTCTATACAATTACTTTAGACAATATAATGGAAATTGATCCAATGATCGGAATGGAAAACGTTACACCTTATGATTTCATGTGAAAAGACAAAGAATATTAGTGTTCGAAAAAAGGTGGGGGTGCTTTTTGAGAACATTATCTTTGTTAAAAGGGATGCCAGTTTATAATGCAGATGGGCAACATGTTGGAGAGGTTTGTGATCTTGGGATATCTGAACAAGGATATATAAAATGCCTTTTACTAAAAGCAAATAAATTATTCAGCAAAATATTTAGGTTGCCAATTGATCAAGTAGAATCCTATGGGGAACACGGAATTGTTTTAAAGAAAGAGACGACACTTGTAAAATTTAAGACGAACGAGGAAGAACATACCTTATATCACTCAAAACCACTTGTAAGAAAATTAGCTATTTCGAATAGTGGGGACCAGCTAGGGTTGCTCGAAGACGTATATTTTCAAGAAGAAGTGGGAACAATCGTAGGGTACGAATTAACTGATGGCTTCTTTACAGATATTATTGAAGGAAAAAAGATTGTACAAACAACTGTACCTCCAAAGTTTGGGAAGGATGCCATCATCGTAGCGGTCAATCAAATGCGAGGTGGCGTATCCTATGATGAAATGTCCAAATTGCCAAAGTAAGGATCTTGGTAAAATTGGCATTAACCAATATTATTGCTGGAATTGCTTTATCGAGTTGTCGATAGCGAAAGAAACCATTTATACTCATCAAGTTGAAGAAGATGGAACTCTCAGTTCTTTAGATGATTTGTTTGATGAAGAGTCACGTAGACTAAGCTAAATGGAAGGGGTGTATTGTTTTGAATAGAACAGTCGTCTCCTTGTTAGGTTTCGGAGCAGGAATTGCAGCAACTGCAATTTCACAACGACAAGGGTATTTTAATAATAGACAAATAAAAAAAATGACTAAACGTTTACGTAGAGCATTTAGATAAAAAAAAGCTATCCTCTTTTTTTATTGGAGGATAGCTTTTTATATTTACATCCTTCTCGGATAAAAATCTTTCAATCACGAATAATAATGGGAGGAGGGATAGATTTTGCGAAAACCCCGTTGGTATTGGCTAATAAATCTTGGTTTTTCTTTATTACTTTTAATTATTTTATATTTTTTGCTTTTATTAAAACCATTTTGGCTACCTTTAGTGAAAATTATTTTATCAGCTTTCATTCCACTTTTTATTGCTGCATTTTTTACATATTTATTGCACCCAATTGTTGAAAAACTACACGAAAAAGGATTGCATAGAGGACTAGCGATACTTATTATTTATATAATTTTTTTTGGAGGAATCGGTTATAGTATTTACTTAGGGATTCCAGTATTGATTGAGCAAATCAAAGATTTATCGGACCATATTCCTGAATTTGCAAATAAATATCGCAATTGGATTGAAAATGTACATGATTCTACCTCTCGTTGGCCTGATGGCATGAAGGAACAAATTGAACACCGTATTAATAAATTTGAAAAATGGATAAATCATTATTTATCAGGTGCAATCAATTCAATTACAAAGATCATTAATTTTATTTTTGTTTTAGCTATCATTCCGTTTCTTTCTTTTTATTTATTGAAGGATATTGAAAAGGTAAAAAAGGCAGCTTGGTATTTTACACCTAAAAAATGGAGAAATCAGATTATCTTGTTTTTAAAAGATGCTGATGAGTCAATAGGAGGTTATATTCGAGGACAGTTATTAGTATGTTTAGTCATTGGAATCATATCAACCATTGCTTTTTGGCTTTTAGGAATCAAATATCCAATACTTCTAGGCATTATCATTGGTATTACTGACATTATTCCCTATTTTGGACCGATAATAGGTGCTTTACCAGCAGCTATTATTGCTGCTACTATTTCTGTTAAATCTTTAACATATGTGTTAATTATTATTACTGTCTTACAATTCATTGAAGGAAATATATTATCTCCATTTATAGTAGGAAAATCTTTGCATATGCACCCAGTGTTTATTATTTTATCTTTAACAATTGGAGGCGAAATTGGAGGAGTAATTGGATTAATTTTAGCCGTACCAGTACTTGCGATATTTAAAGTGGCTATCATTCATGCCAAAAAACATTTTGTGGCAAATATCCAATCGCGTGATTGACAAACGGTATTAAAGTTCCTTATAATTCGACTATAAAGAATAATTAAGGTATTTTCTAAAATATTGTTTGTTATATATTTTAATGTGAAGAAGGATCAAGTATGTTATAGTCCATCTCGGAGTTATCGTTTAATACAACTCCATCAGAGAGGAATTTCCTAGGCTGAAAGAAATTCTAGATGAAGGATAACAGAAAGCTAATCTGGAATGCAGGTAAAAACTGCCGTTTTGCCCCGTTAGAGGCACCCAAGAGAAAGACAATACTTAAACTATTGTCTTTAATCAGGGTGGTACCGCGAGTAAGCCTCTCGTCCCTGTCCAGGGATGAAGGCTTTTTTTATTTTTCAAAAGATTAATACGAAATACCTTGAGTATACACAATTTTAGGAGGGATTAATAATGAAAAAATTAACTGGCGCTCAAATTCGTCAAATGTTTCTAGATTTTTTTGAAGAAAAAGGACATAAAGTGGAACCTAGTGCACCATTAGTACCACATGATGATCCATCATTATTATGGATTAATAGTGGAGTTGCGACATTAAAAAAATACTTTGATGGCCGTGTAATTCCTGAAAATCCACGAATCACTAATGCACAAAAAGCCATTCGAACAAATGATATTGAAAATGTTGGGAAAACAGCAAGACATCATACGTTTTTTGAAATGTTAGGGAATTTTTCAATTGGTGATTATTTTAAAGAAGAAGCCATTGATTGGGCATGGGAATTTTTAACTAGTCCAAAATGGATTGGATTTAATCCTGACAAATTATCTGTTACCATCCATCCTGAAGATGATGAAGCACATGAGCTTTGGAATAAAAAAATAGGTATTCCAGAAGAACGAATTATCCGTTTAGAAGAAAATTTTTGGGATATTGGTGAAGGACCAAGTGGACCAAATACTGAAATTTTCTATGATCGCGGGCCTGAATTCGGCAATGATGAAAATGATCCTGAATTATATCCAGGTGGAGAGAATGAAAGATATCTTGAGGTTTGGAACCTTGTATTCTCTCAATACAATCATAATCCTGATGGAACTTATACTCCTCTACCTAAGAAAAATATTGATACAGGTATGGGATTAGAGAGGATGGCATCGATTGTTCAGGAAGTACCAACTAATTTCGATACGGATTTATTTATGCCAATCATTCAAGAAACTGAAAAGCTATCGGGTGTAAAATATCGAACAAATATTGAAAATGATGTTGCTTTCAAAGTGATTGCAGACCATATCCGTACAGTATCTTTTGCTATAAGTGATGGAGCACTACCTTCTAATGAAGGGCGAGGATATGTCTTACGTCGTCTTTTGCGAAGAGCTGTAAGGTATGCAAAAGCAATTAATATTAATGAGCCATTTATGTATAAATTAGTACCTGTTGTAGCTAATGTAATGATTGATTTTTATTCTCAAGTAAAAGATAATGCTGAATTTATTCAAAAAGTAGTAAAAAATGAAGAAGAACGTTTTCATGAAACATTGCATGAAGGATTAGCAATTCTTACTTCTGTCATAAAAAAAGCAAAAGAGGAAAAATCAGGTATTATTTCTGGGGAAGATGTATTCCGTTTATATGACACATATGGTTTTCCTATTGAATTAACAGAAGAATATGCTGAGGAAGAAGGCTTAAAGGTAGATCATGATGGTTTTGAAAAAGAAATGGAAAATCAACGTGAGCGTGCAAGAAAGGCACGACAAGATGTTGGGTCAATGCAGGTTCAAGGTGGCATATTAGGGGATATTAAGGTTGCAAGTGAATTTGTTGGTTATGAAAACTTATCAAACCATACAAAAGTATCTGTCATTATTAAAGATGGAGAACTTGTAGAAGAGGCGATTGCAGGAGATGAGATTCAATTTATTCTAGAACAAACACCTTTCTATGCTGAAAGTGGTGGACAAATTGCTGATGAAGGTACGGTTACAGCAAAAGGATTGAAAGTAATTGTTAAAGATGTTCAGAAAGCTCCAAATGGACAGCATTTACAACGAGGAATTATTGAGGAAGGAATTTTTAAACCGAATCAAGAAGTATTAGCAGAAGTAAATGTACAAAGCAGAAATAAAACAATTAAAAATCATTCAGCAACCCATCTACTACATCAAGCGTTAAAAGATGTTCTTGGCACACATGTCAATCAAGCAGGTTCATTAGTTGAACCAAATCGACTTCGTTTTGACTTCTCACATTTTGGCCAAATAACAACTGAAGAATTAGAAAAAATAGAAGGTATTGTTAACGAAAAAATTTGGGCTAGTATTTCTGTCGTCATTCAAAATAAAAATTTGGATGAAGCGAAAGCGATGGGAGCTATGGCGTTGTTTGGTGAAAAATATGGCGAAATCGTTCGAGTTGTTTCGATGGGTGATTACAGTCTTGAGCTATGTGGAGGTTGTCATGTATCAAATACCTCATCAATAGGAATTTTTAAAATTGTTTCAGAGAGTGGAATTGGTGCAGGTACAAGACGAATTGAAGCGGTTACGGGAGAAGCTGCTTATCGTTTAATGAATGAGCAAATTCATCGTTTAAATGAAGCGGCGGAAAAACTGAAATCCAGTCCTAAGGATATCATTACACGTGTGGAGAATTTGATTCTAGAAATGAAAGAAATCCAAAGAGAAAATGAATCATTATCTGCAAAGTTATCTAATATTGAAGCGGGAAGCCTAATAGACCGTGTTCAAGTAATTGATGGTATTAATGTGTTAGCAAGTAAAGTTCAAGGTGTAGATATGAATAATTTAAGAAATATGGTCGATGACTTGAAACAAAAAATAGAATCAGGTATTGTTGTTATTGGTTCTGTTCAAGATGATAAAGTAAATATAATCGCGGGTGTAACAAAAGATTTAATCGATAAAGGATATCATGCTGGTAAATTGGTGAAGGAAGTTGCTTCACGCTGTGGAGGCGGAGGCGGTGGCCGACCAGATATGGCTCAAGCTGGGGGAAAAGATCCCGACAAACTCGATTCTGCAATAGATTTTGTTTATGAATGGGTAAAATCCATTTGATTCAGATTAAAAGTGTTGTACAATAAATAATAGAAATAGTGCCTTGAAGGGAATACAAGTTACCTTCCTCCTAATACATCAAACATTATTCTTATGTGGATAAATGTTTTAAGATTAATTAGTATAAGATATACTAGATGAGAGTAATTGGGTGAGCTTTTGGTATAGGCACTAAACAAAATTATGCTTGTTTTGAAATATTCTTATCATTTATCTTTTTTAAATGTCTATAACTATTTAAAAGAAAATTTTCAAGAAGCTATACATGAGAACACAGCCATTATAGGACAAGCTGTAAAGAGAGGTGCTGTATAATGAGCTCTTTTGACAAAACCATGCGATTTAACTTTTCGGAAGAACCCTTTGAGCATGATGTAAAAGAAGTTTTGTTACAGGTATTTGAAGCATTACAAGAAAAAGGATATAATCCGATTAATCAAATCGTAGGTTACCTTCTTTCTGGTGATCCAGCTTATATTCCACGTCATCAAGACGCTAGAAATATTATTCGAAAGCTGGAACGTGATGAAATAATTGAAGTATTAGTCAAGTCATATTTAAAGCAGCATCGTGGGGGATATTAATTGAGGACAATGGGTCTTGATGTTGGATCCAAAACAGTTGGAGTGGCAGTTAGTGATGCACTAGGTTGGACTGCACAAGGAATTGAAACCATTTCAATTGATGAAGATCAAGGGAAATTTGGCTTTGAGCGTGTAGCAGAAATTGCGAGGCAATATGAAGTTGAAAAAGTAGTAGTAGGACTTCCGAAAAACATGAATAATACGATAGGTCCACGGGGCGAGGCCTCAATAGCATATGCCGAAAAACTAAAAGAAATATTAGAACTACCTGTTATTATGTGGGATGAACGCTTAAGTACAAGACAAGCAGAAAGAATTCTTTTAGAAGCAGATGTTAGTCGAAAAAAACGCAAAAAGGTCATTGATAAAATGGCAGCTATTATGATTTTACAAGGATTTTTGGATAGTCAAAATTAATGAGGTGATAAAATGGAACATGGTGAAAAGCATATTACAGTAATTGATGAAGAAGGAAACGAACAACTATTTGAAGTTTTATTTACATTTGAATCAGAGGAATTTGGAAAATCATATGTTCTTTATTTTCCAGTAGGTGCTGAGGAAGATGATAATGAGGAGATAGAAATCCACGCTTCATCTTTTATTCAAAGTGAAGAAGGACAAGAAGGAGATCTTCAGCCAATTGAAACAGAAGAAGAATGGGATATGATTGAAGAAATGTTAAATACTTTTCTTGATGAACAAGAAGAGGAATAAAAAAATGTTGTTTTCACCTTTCCTGGTGCACAGGAAAGGTTTTTTATTAGTTATTCCAATGAGCATTTTGTTGTAAAAATAAGTAGAAAAAATTGAATGTTATAGTATAATGTACTGGATAAAATAGGTTCCATTAACTATAAAGGGATGGCACTATTAATTTTTTTTTGAAAGAAAAGGGTGATGAAAAAGTTGACTGATAAAAAGAGCAGTAAGGATGAAATATATACTAAATTACTGACTAAAAGTAATGAGGCAAAAACCATTCGAAAAATTGTTGCAATAATATCTCTAGTAATCATCTTAATTGTTGCAGGAGTAGCTTTAACTGTTTATTTGTATATTCAATCCTCCTTAAAACCAGTTGAACCAGAAAATAAAGTAACAAAAAAAGTTGAAATTCCAATTGGATCAACTGTTTCCTCGATAGGCAGTATTTTGGAGGAACAAGGTATGATTAAAAGTAAAATGATTTTTAAATATTATGTAAAATTAAATAATGAAACAGGGTTTCAAGCGGGAACATATAAACTATCACCCTCAATGAGCCTAAATCAAATTATTACTCAACTAAAAACTGGGAAAGTAATAAAAGAAGCTAAGCTGAAAATAGCGATTCCTGAAGGTTTGCAACTAACACAAATTGTAAATATTATTTCAAAGCAAACAAAGATTGATAAAAAGGAAATTAATAAAAAACTAAACGATGAAAAATACATTAAAGGTCTAATGAAAAAGTACCCAAATCTCTTATCTGATAAAATTTTAGAAAAAGATGTATTGCATCCATTAGAAGGATACTTGTTCCCTGCAACATATTCCTTCTATGATGAAAAGCCAACAATTGATCAGATAATAAACAAAATGCTTATTAAGACAAATTCAATTATTGGAAAATATAAGGAAGACATGCAGAAAAAGAATTTAGATATCCATAAAACGTTGACAATGGCGTCTTTAATTGAAGAAGAAGCAACGGCAAAAGCAGATAGGCGAAAAATATCCAGTATTTTCTATAACCGTATAGATGCAGGGATGCCGTTACAAACTGATCCAACAGTGTTATATTCATTAAAACAGCATAAGAGTAGAGTAACCTATAAAGATTTAGAAGTTGTTTCACCATATAACACGTACAAAGTTCTTGGCTTACCTCCAAGTCCAATAGCGAGTGCAGGTGAATCATCCATTGAAGCAGCACTTAAACCTGAAAAAACAGACTATTTATATTTTCTGGCTGCGACAAAAACAGGTAAAGTGTATTACTCTAAAACATTGTCTGAGCATAATAAGTTAAAAGAAAAATATATATCAAATCCTGAAAAGTAAGTTTATTTCTTTATTAGCGTTTATGATAAAATTATGCTAAAATAAGAAACGTATTTTTACAGGTGCTTTCTTCAATAGCAGTGTTGTTTATTATAATTTCCAAAAGTGGTTCAAGGATAATAATTATGTGTGTTAATCATACAATTTTACTTTATTGAACTAGTCATTACAAAAGCCGAATTGATCACGACAAAACGGTAGTAGAAAGCTGTTTTCGGTAGCTTTCTACTTTTTATGTCAGCTCCTTTTCGCTTAGGAGGTAGTATAAATTGAAAGACCGTATTCACTCTTATATTGAATCGTTAATAAAAGAACGAGACTTGCTTTTTCAAGAAATGGAAAGTTATGCTTCGCTTCATAATGTGCCCATTATGGAATTGTCAGGGATAGAAGTTTTACTTCAATTGTTAAGAATGCAGGAGCCTAAAAGAATTCTTGAAATTGGAACTGCTATTGGATATTCAGCAATGAGAATGGCTCAAGCTCTTCCAGAAACTGAAATCGTCACAATTGAAAGAGACGATGAACGCTATGATCTTGCTATTCAAAACATTACAAAATCCGAATACGCTAGTCAAATTAATATATTAAAGGGCGATGCACTTGACATTTATCAAGAAGTAAAAGACTTTGGACCGTATGATGCAATCTTTATTGATGCTGCGAAAGGTCAATATATGAAGTTTTTTGAACTTTACACTCCTTTACTATCTACTAATGGTTATGTATATACGGATAACGTATTATTTAAAGGTTTAGTTACTGAGGAGACAATTGAAAGTAAGCGAATCCGGAATTTGGTCGGAAAAATTAAGAAATATAATGAATGGTTAATGAACCATGATCATTATTTAACAACGATTGTTCCTGTTGGAGATGGTTTGGCCATAAGTAAAAAAATGAGTGAATAATATTAAATTGTACAAATCGAGCCTTATTAATAGCTAAAATACGAAAGGGGACCGTCTAAACAAATGAGAAGTAAACCAGCAGTCATCGGTGTTGCAGGTGGATCAGGCTCGGGAAAAACGAGTGTTACAAATGCTATTTATGATTTCTTTAAAGGGCATTCTATACTTGTATTGGAGCAGGATTATTATTATAAAGATCAAAGTCATTTACCTTTTGAAGAAAGATTAAAGACAAACTATGATCATCCTTTAGCATTTGATAATGATCTATTAATAGATCATCTTGAACAGTTAGTACAATTTAAAGCAATTGAAAAGCCAGTGTATGATTATACATTACATACACGTTCAGAGAATAAAATAGTAGTTGAACCTAAAGATGTTATAATTTTAGAAGGAATTTTAGTATTAGAAGATGAAAGATTGCGCAATTTAATGGATATAAAACTTTTTGTTGACACAGATGCTGACTTGAGAATCATGCGTAGAATGCTTCGGGATATTGAAGATCGTGGCAGGACAATGCATTCTGTCATTGAGCAATATACAAATGTGGTGCGTCCAATGCATAATCAGTTTATTGAACCAACGAAGAGGTACGCTGATGTAATTATTCCTGAAGGTGGACAAAATCACGTTGCAATTGATTTAGTTGTAACCAAAATTCAAACAATTCTTGAACAAAAAGCATTTTTGTAATACGATAGTCTAGATAATAATTATATATTAATAAGCGCGCCCTAACATTAGGACGCGCTATGATGTATTTTCAAACCTTATACAAATAGAAAATTAGGAGTGAAGGGATTTGGCTACAGAAAAAGTTTTTCCTATGACACAGGCAGGAAAAGAAAAATTAGAGCAAGAGTTAGAATATTTGAAAACGGTTAAACGTAAAGAAGTTGTTGAAAGAATAAAAATAGCACGTAGTTTCGGTGATCTATCCGAAAACTCGGAATATGACTCAGCAAAGGAAGAACAAGCATTTGTTGAAGGTCGTGTCACGACTCTCGAAAACATGATTCGTAATGCTAAAATTATTGAAGATGATGGTTTAAATTCTGATACCGTTACACTTGGTAAATCTGTTACATTCGTAGAGTTACCTGATGGTGATGAGGAGACGTACACAATTGTCGGTAGTGCTGAAGCAGATCCATTTGAAGGAAAAATATCAAATGATTCACCAATTGCTAAAAGTCTAATAGGTAAAAAAGTTAATGAAGAAGTAAGCGTTCAAACACCTGGTGGTGAAATGAAAGTTAGAATCATATCTATAAAATAAAAAAATGGAAAAAGTCGGATTCCTATAATGGAATTCGACTTTTTTGTTATTAATTAAACAATACAATTATCTTTTTAGTTAAGTGTATATTCAGAAGATTTATTAAAGAATTTTAATTTCTCGATTATGAATCTTTTTTTAGGTCAAGAATGGTAAGGAGAATTATTTTATTCACAATGAGCTATTGAGGTGACTTGATGAGAAAAAAAAGATTTATCTTTCTAGCCATCATTATTTTCTGTATGAATTTTTTATTAATTGGAAGACTTGTTCAAGTACAGCTAATAGAAACCGAATCTTATTCCAAGCATCATATAAACCTGTTAAAAGAAAGTGTTTCCCAGCGAACACAGGAAATGATTATTGATGATGGCAGAGGACAATTTATAGATAGAAATAATCAATCATTAACCTTTCAGGAAAAGCCAATACTTGTTCTTTTTCCTTTTTTAAAGCGATTGAATTGGGATATAGAGAGAGTATCGGATATTCTGAATGTTTCGCAGAGTGAAATTTTAAATGAATTAGAAGCTGCAAAGGAGCCATTTATTTTTCATGGACGCGATCCTTATATATTAACTGAAACTCAAATGAGAGAAATAAATCAGTTAAAAATACCAGGGGTATTTGCGGTTCGAAAAAAATATACTGAAAAGAGTATACCAGCAGCTCAATTAATTGGAATTACTGGGGAAGATGCTGATACCTTTTTAAAAAGATATCCAGATAAAAAGGGGATGCAAAATCAAAAAATAGGTATTACAGGCTTGCAAAAGCAATTTGATGAATTTTTATTGCCTGAGGGAGAATCCAAATTAGTGTATCATGTAGATGCAACTGGAGGCCCGCTTTTTGGAATTAATGTAAAGTACTCGGGACCAGGAAATCCTTTATTTCCTGTAAACATTCAAACAACGTTAGATAAAAAATTACAAGAGCAAATAGAGGACAAAGTTGATGAATATAAAATCAAAAAAGGAGGAGTCATCTTATTAGATATTGAGAAGAACGAGATATTAGCAGATGTTTCACGGCCAAAAATGAATTCAAAAGATCCATATAAAAATAAAGCGGTAAATAATTTGATGTTTTCACTGCAAATTCCTGGTTCTATTTTTAAAACAGTTGTTGCTGCTGCTTCTATCGAAACAGGAATAATGAATGATTCAGAACTCTTTCCATGCAGCGAGGATTTATATGGGAAGCCTGCTGAAAGACAATTAGGTAATCTGAATTTTGATGAAAGTTTTGCCCAAAGCTGTAATCGGACATTTGGAGAATTGGCCAAAAGATTAAAAAAAGCAGATCCGAATCTACTTGAAGAATATGCAAAAAAATTAGGTTTAATTGGCCCAATTAGTTGGCAAGGAAATATTTTTCATTTTAATAATTTTAAGCAATTTCTTGCGAACGAAGGACAAGTTTTTTCAAAAGAGGAAAGTAAAAAAGATGATAATCTTGTTGCTCAATCTGGCATTGGTCAACAGGAGGTTCGAGTAACTCCATTATCAATAGCGAATATGATGTCTACAATAGCTAGAGGAGGAAAACTAGAAACGGTTAGAGCGGTTTCTTCAATTAAATATCATGATGGAACAACTTTGGTAGATTTTCCTGTTCAACAATTACAGATAGATACCATCTCAAAGGTGACTGCGATTAAGCTTCAAAAGATGTTAAGACATGTAGTTACAAGTGAAAAAGGAACGGGGAGATGGTTTCAAAATCTTCCATACGAAGTTGCTGGTAAATCAGGAACTGCTGAAACGGGAATATATGTTCATAATCAACAGCTTCATAATAAATGGTTTGCTGGTTATTTTC
The DNA here is from genome assembly GCA_018333075.1 of Heyndrickxia sporothermodurans. GTDB lineage: Bacteria > Bacillota > Bacilli > Bacillales > Bacillaceae_C > Heyndrickxia > Heyndrickxia sporothermodurans_A. Next base: position 153,165 of record BORH01000011.1, read on the forward strand.
CATTCAAGAACCCTAAATATGCCCTCGTTGTTGTTAACTTGGGTGTTCCTGAAGATGAAGGTGGAATTAATCAATTATTTGCGGATATTGTTCAATTAATTCATGAAAACAATACAAACAGAAATAATTTTAACCATTGATGTTTCAAATATTAGAATTCAAAGAAATGAGCTATACAACAAACGGTTTAAATATTATGAATAAAATCACAATATAAATTTTTTTATATTTTATCTACTAAAAGTCAATGTTAAGAAAAGAGCCATAAATAATTACGACATTGCCTTTTCCTGCATAAAAAGACATGGTATGATAATGTCATTGAAAAGGGGGATATGAACATGGCAAATAATTTTGACAATCAATTTCGTTCCCGATCAGTGCAAAGATCAAAGCGGCGTAAAACGAATTTAATCTTAAATTCCTTAATTATAATCGTCGTTCTTTTGATTATCATCGTTGCTTACAATATCTTTATGGGTGGTCGAGACGATCAAAAACATTCGTCTGCTGGGAAAAATACTGAATCTCAACATATAAATAAAAACAAGGATACGAATAATAAAAAAGATGAAAATAAAGAAAATACAGCTACAGATGAGAAAACTGATGGTGAAGATCAAGAGAGCTCTGCTAATGTGAGTGATGATGAACAGCAAGGATTAGATAGTGAAGAGGTTGTTGCAGAGGATAGTAACGAGCCTAATGTAATAAAGTCTTATACGAATCCAAATTGGAAAAGTGTTGGAACGAAGCAAACAAGTGGTCACCAATATTCTTCCGATATGAATTCAACAGATTGGAAAGAAAAAGAATCTGCAATGGCTTATGCAACAGGAATAAAAGAAAATAATATGGTTATCTGGTTTTTAGAACGTAATGGATCAGATAATGAAGTGGTTGGTACGATTTCTCCAAAGGATCAAACATCGAAAACGTATCGTGTATATTTAAGTTGGGTAGATGGAGAAGGATGGAAACCAACAAAAGTGTTAGAATTGAAGGTAAATGATAAACGGTAAATAAAAGCTATCCGCGTATTAGAGCGGATAGCTTTTATTTGTTTTTTTATTATTTAGTTGCCAAATAATTTGTTAAAAATAATGGTTCTATAATATTTGTTGGGGTTCTTACACAATTTTAAGACATAAAAAATGCACGTAATCATCCAGTCTTTTATACTTGAGTTGTCGAGAAACAAGCATAGATTGGAGATACGTGCATAATGAATTCTAACATATTTTTGCCAGGGTTTGAAGATGTAACTGTGACGTTGATGGAGGAAGTAGAGGAAAAACTCTGTATTCATGTGGAGAGGTCTGTTGAACCTCACACTTGTCCAGTCTGTCACACGGTAACACAGAAAATCCACGATTACCGGATTCAAAAAATTAAACATTTAAAGATGTTTGAAAGGCAAACGCTCCTTTTCTACAGAAAAAGACGCTATGTTTGCCCGTGTGGAAAAAGGTTTGCCGAAGAGAATACGTTTGTGGAGAGATATCAACGCTTATCCGTGGAGTTAAATCAGGCAATTAAGATACGCAGTATTAAGGGAAAGACCTTTAAAGAAACCTCAGAAGTATATGGTACTTCGGCTTCAACAGTGGTGAGACGTTTTGATCAATTGGCAGAGAATACGGTCAACGAGGAAGCGAAAGAATTACCGAAAGTGATTGCCATAGATGAATATAAAGGGGAT
>BORH01000012.1 GCA_018333075.1 Heyndrickxia sporothermodurans
AGTTTATCTAAGTAAGACCCCTGAAAGATGATCAGGTTGATAGGTTCGAGGTGGAAGTGTGGCGACACATGGAGCTGACGAATACTAATCGGTCGAGGACTTATCCTAAATTTGATTTGAAGTTATTACATGGATTCTCATCTATCTAGTTTTGAGGGAATAATTTTTTTAAAAAAACCCTTGAAATTTGGTTAAAAATCATTATAATAAATAATGTCTTAATCAAATGCTGCAAAAGCAGTGAAGCAAAATACATATCCGGTAATTATGGCGAGAAGGTCACACCCGTTCCCATCCCGAACACGGAAGTTAAGCTTCTCAGCGCCAATGGTAGTTGGGGGCTCTCCCCCTGCAAGAGTAGGACGTTGCCGGGTTTATAGTATTCCGCAGTAGCTCAGTGGTAGAGCTATCGGCTGTTAACCGATCGGTCGTAGGTTCGAATCCTACCTGCGGAGCCATTGCTTCCATAGCTCAGCAGGTAGAGCACTTCCATGGTAAGGAAGAGGTCACCGGTTCGAGCCCGGTTGGAAGCTTACTATAAAACATACATAGATTGGCCCGTTGGTCAAGCGGTTAAGACACCGCCCTTTCACGGCGGTAACACGGGTTCGAATCCCGTACGGGTCACCATCAAAGAAAACTTATGATCTAGTGGAGGATTAGCTCAGCTGGGAGAGCACCTGCCTTACAAGCAGGGGGTCGGCGGTTCGATCCCGTCATCCTCCACCATTTTTTATGTAAAAAATTAAATATTTATGCCGGCCTAGCTCAATTGGTAGAGCAACTGACTTGTAATCAGTAGGTTGGGGGTTCAAGTCCTCTGGCCGGCACCATTTATGGAGGGGTAGCGAAGTGGCTAAACGCGGCGGACTGTAAATCCGCTCCCTCAGGGTTCGGCGGTTCGAATCCGTCCCCCTCCACCATTTTTTTAGTATAATTTGATTTAATTGGACATACTATGAATGTCCGTTTTTAATTTATTGGGCTATAGCCAAGTGGTAAGGCAACGGACTTTGACTCCGTCACTCGTTGGTTCGAATCCAGCTAGCCCAGCCATTATTTTTGAGCCATTAGCTCAGTTGGTAGAGCATCTGACTTTTAATCAGAGGGTCGAAGGTTCGAGTCCTTCATGGCTCATATCTTAAGTAAAAAGCCTTAAACCTTATTATTGGTTTAAGGCTTTTTTATTGTATAAAAATAAAATGTTAAATTGAGTCGTTCCCTTTTTTGGAGATGACAACAAAAACATTAAATTAGACATAAAGTATCGGATAGACAAATTTTATCTTTAAAGTTTAAGAAAAAAACTTCTGCAAAAAATAAAAATGACGAAAACTTTTTAGAAATATTTTCGTATAAAAACTACTGAATTAATTTGTGTGATTTTAATTTGAGAGTTGGGGTAAAAGGATGTTAGAGATTTTAAAGCTTTTAAAACATGGTAATAAATCAGCTATGCTAGCTGCCATTGTTAATGCTGTAATATCAATTATTAAAGGTGTGGCTTATTTCCTTACAGGCAATATTGCCATGTTTGCAGAGACAATGCACAGCTTAGGAGATGCTGCTAATCAGTTTTTTGTATTTATCGGATCTGCATTAAGTAAGAAGGCTCCTACAGACCGTTTTCCAAATGGATTTGGTCGTCTTGTTCATTTAGTTCTCCTTGGTGCTGTGCTAATTGTAGGAATTATGTCGTATGAAACGATTAAGGAAGGTTTTCATCATATATTAAAGCCTACTCCATCGGAAGGATTTATTATCAATATAGTTGTTCTTGGAGCAGCTGTTTTACTTGAGTCATTTGTATTATTTAAAGCAATGAAGGAAATTCTCCACGATGTAGGAGTAGAAGCTAAAGGACCAGGCATCTTTTTTCAAAGCATTAAATATTTAAGTCGTGCTAAACCAGCTACAAAACTTGTTTTTATGGAGGATACAGTTGCTACTGTAGGTGGTCTCCTTGCAGTTTTTGCGGTTAGTATTTCTCATTTTACAGCCTTTCATCAGGCAGAAGGGATTGCCTCCGTAATCATTGGTATTATGATGTTCTTTGTTGTCGGTAAGGTGTTTTTAGATAATGCAGCGGGTGCATTAGGAGAAGCAGATGAAGAAATGGAAGAAAAAATAGGCGACTTGGTTATGGCTGATCCAAGTGTTCGAGATATTCAGGAGATTACTGTCGTTAAAGAGGGGGAAGATTTACACGTTGAATTGGAAATTGAAATTGATCCTCGCTTAACTATAGCTCAAGCTGATGATATTAAGGATCGATTGGAAGAGAAAATTATGGCTGAAAAAGGGGTTACGGATGTTGTCATCGAGTTTGATGAGGACGACGGAGTTTCTAATTGGGAAGAAGAGAAAAATGAAATGAAGAAAAAATAAAAAGGAATTGAGCTGATCTTTTAAAACTAGATCAGCTTTTTTTATTTTTAGTAACAATGATTATAAAAATCAACAGTTTCCTTTGAAAAAGTATCCTCCTTAGTTTCATTTTTTAATGCATATATATACATAAAATTGTCGAGTTGAGTCAGAAGATTATGAAGTATTAAAATAGAGAGGAGAAGGGCATGAGGAGGGAATATAAACATGAAGAACAATGTAACAATATTAGGAGTACCTATGGATTTAGGGCAAGCACGTAGAGGAGTTAATATGGGGCCAAGTGCCATAAGATATGCTGATGTAATCGAACGGTTAGAGAAGCTTGGTTATAACGTAACTGATCAAGGGGATATAGAAATAGGGGCTGCAGAGAGATTGCATGATCCTGAAACCAATATGAAAAATTTGAAAGCGGTTGCGGATGCAAATGCTATTTTAGGTGAGAAAGTTGATGAAATTGTAAAAAACGGAAGCTTTCCACTTGTGTTTGGCGGAGACCACAGTATTGCTATCGGTACTTTAACCGGTGTTTCAAAGCATTATAAAAATCTAGGAGTTATTTGGTATGATGCACATGGGGATTTGAATATTGCGGATACATCTCCTTCAGGTAATATTCATGGGATGCCGCTTGCTGCCAGCTTAGGACATGGCCATCCTGCATTAACGGAAATCGGAGGATATTGTCCAAAGGTTCTTCATGAAAACATCGTTATCATTGGGGCGAGAGACCTTGATGAAGGGGAAAAGGAATTAATAAAGGATAAAGGGATAAAAGTTTATACAATGCATGAAATTGACCGATTAGGTATGACAAGGGTAATGGAGGAAACGATTAGCTATTTGAAAGATAAAACTGATGGAGTACATTTATCACTTGATTTAGATGCACTTGATCCTAGGGAATGTCCTGGTGTAGGTACACCGGTTCTTGGAGGAATTAGCTACCGTGAGAGCCACTTGGCAATGGAGATGCTTGCTGAATCTGGAATCATTACATCAGCAGAATTTGTGGAAGTGAATCCTATTTTAGATGAAAGAAATCGAACGGCTATGGTAGCAGTTGCTTTAATGGGATCCTTATTTGGGGAAAAATTACTTTAATATAATGAAAGCAGTAGTCTTACACTACTGCTTGTCTATTTTTAACATTAAATATTCATTTAATAATTGATCGAGTCTTGTACTTGTTGAGACAACCTGTTCATCAATGAGTGAATGATCAAGAGCAAGTGAAATCATTTCTTTTCTACAATCTTCAATTTTCCTCGCTAAGCATTGCCGTTTGAGATTCATCATCCCACTCCTTTTTAGGTTATATTTAAATAGGGTGTTTAAGTAGTTAATTTCTGTTATTTTTAAGGGAGAAGAGAGTGCTTACCCTCATTTGTTTTTATTTATCCATTTTTGTAAAAAAACAAACATGCAATTGTAAATATTTGATAAAATAAAAAAAAGAACTTTTTTTGAAACCTTTTTGCTATTCATTCGTAACAATGTATAGCCGCTAGGGCGGGGGTATCGGAATGGAATTATTGGTAAAAAAAAGAATAAAACAAGTCATCAAAGGCGATCAAAATGCTTATGGTGAAATCGTAGAAATATATAAAGATAAAGTTTTTCAAATTTGCTACCGTATGCTGGGAAATCTACATGAGGCAGAGGATATTGCACAAGAAGCCTTTATACGTGCATATATTAATATCCACAGTTTTAAACAGGAAAGAAAATTTTCCACATGGCTTTATCGAATTGCCACAAATCTTTGTATTGATCGATTAAGAAAGAAAAAGCCCGATTATTATCTTGATGCAGAAGTAGCTGGTACGGACGGGCTAACATTGTATTCGCAAATTGCTGCTACAGGGAAAACACCAGATGTGGAGGTGGAGGATTTTGAATTACAAGAAACTATTCAAGTGGCAATCCTATCACTACCCGAAAAGTACCGAACGGTTATAGTATTAAAATATTTAGAAGAGCTTTCATTAAATGAAATTAGTGGTATTCTAGATCTACCTCTTGGGACAGTTAAGACAAGAATTCATAGAGGACGAGAGGCTTTAAGAAAGCAACTTCGAAATTTATAGAGAGGATGAGAACGAAATTGAACACTTGTTCTGAAGAAATGATTCTCTTTATGCATGAATATTTGGATGGAGATATTTCCCCTGAGCATGAAGCGACTTTAAAAAACCATTTACAAACATGTCAGGATTGTGTGAAGCATTTTCAAGAATTAAAGAAAACTAGTGCCTTTATAAAAAGCACTGCTCATATAACAGCACCAACAGATTTCACATCAATTGTTATGGGACGGTTACCGAAAGAAAAGCGTAAAGTCGGGATGAAACGTTGGTTTACTAATCACCCATTTTTTGCTGCTGCATCTTTGTTTATCATTTTAATGGGTGGAAGCCTATTGTCTATGTGGAACGATAATCAAGAGTTTTCTTTTACAAAAAAACCTAATTTAAAGGTAGAGGATCATACCGTCATCGTTCCAGAAGGAGAGACGATTAAAGGAGATTTGTTAGTTAAAAATGGCGATTTGCGCGTAGAAGGTAAGGTTGAAGGGAATGTGACAGTCATAAATGGGGATCAATATATGGCATCCGCAGGAAATGTGACAGGAGATATAAAAGAAATTAATGAGATGTTCGATTGGCTATGGTTTCAAATAAAGAACGGTGGAAAGGAAGTTGTTAGTTTATTTGACCATAGTAAATAAAAAAATGATGGAAGAGAAACAATTTTGTTTCTCTATTTTTTGTTGGTCGGTATTAATATGGTATAATACAGCTTAGTAATTATTTTTAAAGCGGCTCTATATGATATAAAACTAATGGAGGATCGAACATGCCGTTTGCAGACTTCAAATTTTTCGACTATATTGCAAATATTATCGACATTTTGCTTGTATGGTACGTGATTTATAAGCTATTAATGGTCATACGTGGTACAAAGGCCGTACAGGTTTTAAAAGGGATAATAGTTATACTGATAGTAAGAAATATTAGTAACTTCTTTGGCTTGAAAACGTTAGATTGGATAATGGGGCAGGCAATTGAATGGGGATTTCTTGCTTTAATTATTATTTTCCAGCCAGAAATTAGACGTGCTTTGGAGCAATTAGGTAGAGGGAAGCTTTTCTATCGCGGAGTTATCCAGGAGGAAGAAGAGCAATCAAAAATTATTAACTCTATTGTTACTGCTACAAGTTATATGGCAAAACGAAGGATCGGTGCCCTTATATCGATTGAAAGAGAGACCGGTTTAGGTGATTATATAGAAACGGGTATTCCGTTGAATTCTGAAATTTCATCTGAATTACTAATTAATATTTTTATTCCGAATACACCACTACATGATGGTGCGGTTATTATACAAAAAAATCAAATTGCTGCTGCTGCTTGTTATCTTCCCTTATCAGAGAGTCCATTTATTTCTAAGGAATTGGGGACAAGGCATCGAGCTGCAATGGGAATTAGTGAAGTAACAGATAGCTTGACGATTGTCGTTTCTGAAGAAACCGGAGCTATTTCATTAACAAAAAATGGTGAACTACATCGTGATTTAAAGCTAGACCATTTTAAAGAATTATTGGAGAAAGAATTTTTAGTATCAATGAATAAGCAAGCTTCCTCATCATTATGGAATTGGAGGGTGAAGAAGCGTGGATAAATTTATGGACAATAAATGGTTTTTGCGAATTGTTGCTTTGTTCTTAGCTCTACTTCTTTATATATCAGTGATGATTGATACAAACGAAAAAAGTAATGACACAAGGCAAAAAAATGCGAATGATGTTGTTCAAAACATGCCTGTGGAACTCATTTATGATCAACAAAATTATGTTGTATCAGGAGCACCTGAAACCGTTGATGTTACAATTGATGGTCCAAAAAGCTTAGTGCAAGTAGCGAAAACTACCAAAAACTTCACTGTATATATGGACCTAAGTGATGCTAAAATTGGAAAGCAACGGGTAAAAATTAAATATAAGGATTTATCGGATAAGCTGACAGCAAAGATTTCACCTGAGTACGCTACTGTAAACGTACAGGAAAAGGTAACGAAAGAGTTCAGTGTGAATGCTGAGTTTAATACAAATTTATTAGCAAGTGGATTTGAAGCAGAGGCACCTTCTGTTGAACCGAAAACTGTGAAGGTAACTGGAGCTAAAGATGTAATTGATCAAATCTCGTATGTAAAGGCAACGATTGCCTCAAATAAAGAAATTAGCTCAACGATTACGAAAGAGGCAAAGGTTCAAGTATTAGATAAGTCGTTTAATAAGCTAGATGTGAATGTAGATCCAGAAACAGTTGACGTAACGATACCAGTAAAAAATCCGGAAAAAATAGTTCCAATTTCAGTCAACCCTATAGGGGATGAGAAGGAAGGAATTGTAATAAACAGCATAACTACAGAGCCAAAAAATATTAAAATTTTTGGTAGAAGTGATGTCCTAAAAACAATAGATGCATTAAGTGTAGATGTGGATATTAGTAAATATGACAAAGATGCTGTCATTGAGGTTCCAGTTAAGGTGCCAAAAGGTATTAATAGAATGGAGCCTGGAATTGTTAAAGTGAAATTAAGCATTAGTGAAAAAAACGAAGAAAAAACGTTTGAAAATATAAAAGTAAGCAGTAAAGGTTTAAATGACGATTATACTTTACAGATTTTATCACCTGATAGTGGTGTGGTTGACTTAACTGTTAACGGTACAAGTAGTGCTCTAAAAAAGCTTAGTGCAACGAATTTTGATGTCATTATGGATCTATCCGGTTTATCTCCAGGTGATCATGAGGTTAATTTGGAGGTTGATGGTCCTAACGATGTTTCATGGAAATTGTCAAAAAAGAAAGCAAAGATTCGCTTAACAGAGAAAGATAACGAAAATATTTAATGGCGAGTATTGCATTTTTAGAAGGAGCGAGTATTAGAATGGGTAAATATTTTGGTACAGATGGAGTAAGAGGAGTTGCTAATACGGAATTAACACCAGAATTGGCATTTAAGCTTGGACGTTATGGTGGATATGTATTAACAAAAGATACGGAACGTCCCAAGGTGATCATTGGTAGAGATACACGTATTTCGGGCCATATGCTTGAAGGAGCTCTAGTTGCTGGATTATTATCAACTGGAGCAGAGGTCATGCGACTTGGAGTTATTTCTACTCCAGGTGTAGCTTATTTGACTAAGGCATTAGGTGCTCAAGCAGGAGTGATGATTTCTGCTTCTCATAACCCAGTTGCGGATAACGGCATTAAATTTTTTGGATCAGATGGCTATAAACTTTCAGATGATCAAGAAGCTGAAATTGAACAACTTCTAGATATGGAAGAGGATCAATTACCAAGACCTGTAGGTGGGGATCTTGGAGTAGTGAATGATTATTTTGAAGGTGGCCAAAAATATCTACAGTTTCTAAAACAGACAGTGGATGAAGAGTTTTCAGGTATTCATATCTCCCTTGATTGTGCGAATGGTGCAACATCCTCTTTAGCTACGCATTTATTTGCTGATTTAGATGCGGATATCTCAACGATGGGAGCTTCTCCAGATGGATTGAATATTAATGCTGGTGTAGGTTCTACACACCCAGAAAGCTTAGCTGCTTTTGTTAAAGAAAAAAATGCAGACGTAGGTCTTGCTTTTGATGGTGACGGAGATCGAATTATTGCCATTGATGAAAATGGTGAAATCGTTGATGGTGACCAAATTATGTTCATCTGTGCAAAATATATGAAGAGCCAAGCAAGATTAAAGCAATCGACCGTAGTATCAACAGTAATGAGTAATCTAGGATTCCATAAAGGCTTAGAAGAATTAGGAATCAAAAGCATACAAACAGCAGTAGGCGATCGTTATGTTGTTGAAGAAATGAAAACGAATAATTATAACTTAGGTGGAGAACAGTCAGGTCATATTATTTTCTTAGATTATAATACGACAGGTGATGGACTTTTAACGGGTTTACAACTAGTAAATATAATGAAAGCTACAAACAAACCATTATCTGAACTTGCAGGGGAAATGAAAAAATATCCACAAAAGCTTGTGAACATTCGTGTTAAAGATAAACATCATGTAACAGATAATGAGAAAGTAAAAGCAATTATTGATCAAGTAGAAACGGAAATGGAAGGAAATGGACGCATTCTTGTTCGTCCTTCAGGTACAGAGCCTCTTGTACGAGTAATGGCAGAGGCTGCAACAGAAGAAGCTTGTGAATCGTATGTCGATCGAATTGCACAAGTTGTAAAGGATGAAATGGGTCTGACAGAAGAATAAATAGAAAGATATGCATAAGGGGAACAAATTGTTTCACTTATGCATATTTTTATTTCATAAGTAATTTTTAATAATTGTTCACATGATTTTGCTTGACCTTGTGAATAAAGTAATATATGATTATCATGTTTTTACTTACTAAAATTTTAAAGGAGGATAGTAGGAAAAAGTAGTATTATAAAGCGCCAGAACTAAACAATGAGCGGATACAATTGTTTAGTTGACGAGGTGGAGGTTTATCGAATATTTCGGCGGATACCTTCCGGCTACCACATAGTCGAGATCTTTTTCTTAAATCATCCGAGGTGACTCGGTGGACAAAGGGAAAAGAAACGTGGATAAAAAAATAACAGAGATAAGGGGGCAGGACTGCCTCCTGGTATTCTTGCCCCCTTTATTAGGGAGGAAGATACAAATGTGTGGAATCGTAGGGTATATTGGAAATCAGGATGCTAAGGAACTTTTACTTAAAGGATTAGAAAAGCTTGAATATAGAGGATATGATTCTGCTGGAATCGCAGTGAAAAATGATCAAGGTGTCCATGTATTTAAAGAAAAAGGACGTATTGCTGACCTTCGTGAAGCTGTTGATGGAGATGTGCTTGCTAATATCGGAATTGGCCACACTCGTTGGGCTACACATGGTGTACCAAGTAAGGAAAATGCCCATCCACATCAAAGCACAAGTTCACGCTTTACACTTGTTCATAACGGAGTGATTGAGAACTATTCACTTTTACAGCAGGAATATCTGCAAGATGTATCACTAAAAAGTGAAACAGATACAGAAATTATTGTACAGTTAGTAGAAAAGTTTGTCTTTGAAGGCTTGAGCGTAGAGGAAGCTTTCCGTAAAACATTAACTCTTCTACATGGTTCTTATGCACTTGCATTATTGGATGCGGAAAACGAAGATACCATTTTTGTTGCTAAAAACAAAAGTCCATTACTAGTTGGAGTTGGGGATAATTTCAATGTTATAGCCAGTGATGCAATGGCTATGATTCAAGTGACAGACCAATTCATTGAGCTAATGGATAAAGAAATGGTTCTTGTGACAAAAGACGAAATTATTATTCAAAATCTACAAGGTGAAAAAATTACAAGAGAACCTTATAAAGCATTAATCGATGCCAGCGATATAGAAAAAGGTACTTATCCTCACTACATGCTTAAAGAGATTGATGAGCAGCCACTAGTAATGAGAAAGATCATTCAAGCTTATCAAGATATCAATGGCGACCTTACAATTGATTCTGACATTACGAAAGCAGTCAATGAGGCTGATCGCATTTATATCGTTGCTTGTGGCACAAGCTATCACGCTGGACTTGTTGGGAAACAAATGATTGAAAAGCTAGCTGAAATTCCAGTTGAGGTTCACGTAGCAAGCGAAATGGGCTACAATATGCCTCTATTATCGAAGAAACCATTATTCATCTTTATCTCACAAAGCGGTGAAACAGCTGATAGCCGTGCAGTGCTTGTGAAGGTAAAGGAGCTTGGCTACAAAGCAATTACAATCACAAACGTTCCTGGCTCTACACTATCTCGTGAAGCAGATTATACTCTATTGCTACATGCTGGTCCTGAAATTGCTGTTGCATCGACTAAAGCATATACAGCTCAAATTGCTGTATTATCTATCCTTGCAAGTGTAGCAGGTAAAAAAGGTGATCTTGATCTTGTTCACGAGCTCGGTATTGTTGCAAATGCTATGGAAGTCCTTTGTGATTCTAAAGAAGAATTCGAAAAAATGGCTTATGAGTATTTCACTGTTACTCGTAATGCTTTCTTTATCGGTCGTGCACTAGATTATTATGTATGTTTAGAAGGCGCATTAAAGCTTAAAGAAATTTCTTACATTCAAGCGGAAGGCTTTGCAGGCGGAGAATTAAAGCATGGTACAATTGCTTTAATTGAAGAAGGCACACCAATCGTTGCTCTTGCTACTCAAGAAACGGTAAACTGGAGCATCCGTGGAAATGTAAAAGAAGTCGTAGCTCGCGGTGCAAATCCATGCATTATCTCCATGAAAGGACTGGATACAGACGAAGATCGTTTTGTTGTTCCAGAAGTACATGAATTATTAACACCTCTTGTCTCTGTCGTTCCATTACAGCTTCTTGCTTACTACGCAGCATTACATCGTGATTGTGATGTTGATAAACCTCGTAACTTAGCGAAAAGTGTAACGGTGGAATAAGTGGTTTTGATATAAAGTCGAAATTGTAGGTTTGAAATAAAATCGCGACGTTTGTAAAAAAGTTGCGATGCTTTACCCCTTTGGATATGGTTATCTAAAGGGGCATTTTTATAATGAAGGGAAAGAACATCTGAATTAAAAGGTGGATTAATGAATTGTTAATTGAAAATAAATTGTTCCATTAAAGGGCCATATTCTAGAATAAAGTGATTGCTTAAATCATGGAATTTAGAAATAATTGTTATTAAGTTTAAGGGTGCAGTTTTAATAAACAGAGTATAAAATAATCTAATGTTAGTAGAGAGTAGGAAAATTAATGAAAAAAGAATTTCCGATAATTGAAACTGAAAGATTAATTTTAAGAGAAGTAGTAACAGAGGATGCTAATGATATGTTTAAATATTTATCTGATAAAGATGTTGTGAAACATCTGGGGTTAGCACCTTTCCAAACAGTTAAAGATGTTTGGGATGAAATTAATTGGTATAACTCTATTATCGAAGAAGGCACTGGCATTAGATGGGGAATTACATTAAAAGATTTTGGGAATATTATAGGAAGTTGTGGCTTTCTTAATATGGTTACCAAACATCATCGAGCTGAAGTTGGATTTGAAATAAGCAAAGATTACTGGGGGAAAGGAATAGCTAGTGAAGCATTAGAAGCAGTTATTAAATTTGGGTACCATCACTATCAGTTGGAAAGAATTGAGGCTTTAATAGAACCTGCAAATCTCCCGTCACAAAAATTGGTAGAGAAGCAAGGGTTTACAAGAGAGGGGTTGCTAAGACATTATGAATATACTTGTGGTAAATTTGATGATTTATATATGTACTCAATCTTAAAAGGAGACCTCAACATTATTTAAGGAATTTATTCAACTAATACCAGTTAATATGAGTTACATGATTATTCTAGAAAAGGGCGCAATTCTTGAAAAAGAGTTGTGACTTCTTTAGCTATAGGGCCAAATTGTGGAGGAAACACAAATACGGTAAATGATGTCAAGGTAGTTCTTATAATAAATAAGAAAAAAGAATAGGAATCAATAATATAAGAATTACACCTACAACAGTTACGGATATAACTTTAATTAAATCCTTTTTCACTTTTTTTCAAAAAAACACCACCTATAACATTTGTCGTTAATTTCAAAATGCCTAAAAATCTATTGTAACAATACTATCACTGTTTTTAAAATATTCCTATTAGGAGTGGTCGTTGTTCCATAATCGGCGCTATTATTGAGCACCACTAGGAGAATATGAGTAATCTTTTTATAAAATCCAAAATTAAATCTACTCGAACAGAATCCATTTTGATTAAACTTTTTTCAAAGAAACAGCTTTCTTATTAGGGAGGAGATTCAGCGGCAAAAGCGTTCTACCATGTACAGACCATGCTTCTTCGGCGCTGTGGGAATAGCACGGTCGAGTCATATTCAGAAAAGTGCGGTCAGTTAATATTTTAAAAGAAGCTTTCGTCTGCTGTTCGAGAAAAAGGTCCTTTACTAAGACCTTAGTCAGAGAAAAATATAATCCTCGGGCGGGTTTATTCAATTTCCTTCTTCCTTTATTATCGAAGTAAGTAACACTTCACAATTAACTAGAGAAAATTAAGGGAGAGAAGGCGATTGAATAAAGTATGGCGTTTCATCGTGTATGTATGCGTTTTCGTTCTGGTTGTGGGAGGAACCGGAGCGATCGGTTTCATGAGCACGATGCAGGAGGCTATGTCGGTTTATGATAAGCCAGTTCCTGCTTCTCTACAAAGCATCCAAACTCCTGCCTATGATTCGAAAAAGCCAACAGTGGCCGTTATTTTGGCGAATGAAGTAACCGAGGTGTTTGATTTTCTCGTACCATACGAAATGTTCTCCATGACGGGTTCGTACAATGTGTTTGCGGCAGCTCCCAACAAAAACATAAAATCGTTGACGGGCGGGCTTGATGTCGTACCGCATTACTCTTTCGACGAGTTGGACAAATTGACAGGCAAAAGTCCTGAAATAATCGTGATCCCTTTCATGCCGATTTTGGATGAAGCGAAATACAAGCCTGTCCGCGATTGGATAAGGAAGCACTCCGGCAAGGAAACGATATTGTTGTCCATCTGCAATGGGGCGGAAAATTTGGCAGATACCGGCCTGCTGAACAGGAAATCTGTGGCAACACATTGGGGAGACATCGGCAGATTGGAAAAGAAATATACCGAGATTACTTGGATAAGGGATCAGCGTTACGTGCCTGACGGTAACATAGTCTCCTCGGCCGGCCTGACTTCGGGGATTGATGCCACGCTGTATGTTATATCCCAGCAAATGGGAGAGCCTGTAGCGGAGAAAGTGGCGAAGGAAATGAATTACCCTTCCTACGATTTTGTTCAGCATCCGCAAATGGAGCCTTTCACGGCCGGATTGAGCGATATCGTCTATATTTTGAACAATGCGTTTCAATGGAGCAAGAAAAAGAACGGGGTCCTGCTGTATGACGGTGCCGACGAGCTGATGTTATCCTCGGCTTTTGACACGTACGGGGCTTCCGGAACGACAACAACATTGACGATATCCAACAAACGCGAGCCGGTTGTTACCCGACACGGTCTGAAACTGATCGCCCGATATCAAATAGAGGATGCTCCAAAACTCGACAAAATGATTTTTGTGGGGCCGGACGTTAAGACGCGCGCTGCAGATGATATCCGAAACTGGAACGTGAACGGTGGAAAGGCTGAGCAGCTTTTCCTGCACAGTGATTCGCCAGAGCGGTTCGCGATGGAACCTGCGTTTGAAGATTTGGCGAAGCAAGAAGATATCTGGACGGCGAAATTCGCCGCCAAGCGGCTCGAGTACCGCGCCACAAGCCAGCTTAAGCTTGAAGGAGCACCATTTTCGTACGAAGCGTTCGGCATACCGATCGGTGTCGGCTTGTTGTCTATGTTCGTCGTATATTTGGTAGAAAGACGTTTCGTAAGGAGAAAGACTGTTCCCGCATAAAACAGAAAGCAAAAGAAGCATCACAGTTTGGAATTATTTATACATGTTTGGACCAGATTGGGAAGAAGAAGCACAATCTATTTAGGATTTCTTAAGGAAAAATGAGATTGATAATGCTTTTAAAGTAGCCATGATGGTTGATTACTATAAATTTAATTAAATTCCTTATTAAACAAACGAGTACCGATAGTTCAACAAGCTATGAGTAATTTTAGGACTAAGCCCATATTTTAGTTATTCCATTAAAGGGCACTATTATTTAAGATCAAAGGTAGAAAATGATCAAACTTTTTTATAAAACCAAAACTTAAATATGCTAGAGAAGAATCCATTTTGATCAAACTTTTTTCAAAATGGATTCTTCTAATTTATCGTAAAATACGGGTTTATGAGGTATTTTTGATTAAACTTTATTACAAAGCAACTGTTTATAAAAAAAGATGTACCGTTTTGAAGAAAGTTTTACCGTTTATAAAAAAGTTGCACTGTTTTACCCCTTTGGATAATATTGTCTAAAGGGGTGTTTTTATGTCCAAAAGAAAAAGAACATCTAAAATAGAGAAGTGGATTAAAGAAGGTCGTGGATCAGGTATTGGTTCAGAATATAAACCGTGGCTAAAGATCCAAGATGTATCTTCTTTAGGCCGTTCCACCCGTTTAAAAGGAATAAAGACGAACAGGCAACATGAGTTTTTATCTGATTTAGAACGAAATTACTTTTATATACTGAATTTTCGGATTTAATTGTTGATATTCGGGAGCAATTTCCTTTACTTCCATTGGAAGAAACAATTGTCATTGCAAATGAATTAGGTATTAAACATCCTACAAATCCTAAAACTGGTGAACCAATTGTGATGACAACAGATTTTTTATTAACGATTAATAAAGATCAAGGTGTAATTGAAGTAGCTCGTACAATAAAAATGAAAGATGAACTATTAAAAGAGAGTGTGCTTAAAAAAATTAAAATTGAAAGGGAATATTGGCAACGAAAAAATATTGATTGGGGCATTGTTACAGAAGAAGAAATATCTAAAACAATTGTTGATTTAAAAGAAAGATGTACCGTTTTATCCCTTTGGATACTGTTATCTAAAGGGGTGTTTTTAAGTAAAGAGGAAAAGACATTTTAATAAAAAGTTCGATTAAGGACCTGTTGAGTGACAATAAGTTGCTCCGTTAAAATTTAATCTATACTTTAAAATGTGAGGTGTAGAAATCGTGACAGACAAAAAAATCACAGTACAATTTACGATGCAGACATTTTGCATTGCCTATCTTGTGTCAGGTGCTTTGATTGCTCTTGGGCAATTCGGATATTCGGTTCACAATTGGGTTCACTCGTTACAGCAATTCGGGATGAATATCCCTTTTGCAATCTATATTTTGTCGCCCGCTATTGCTTCATATATCGTTCTGAAGAAAAATAACAAAATAGCAGGTTTCAAGGAATGGTTGAGAACTGTTTTTTATGCCAAAAATAGCATATCTCTCTATTTGTTCGTTGTTACAGGACTTGCACTGTATTTTTTGATACATATTGCAGTTTCAGGCCGCACGGAAATGGTACTTCCATTTTATACGTTCTTCCTTTCCCTGCTTGGTAATCTTATTATCGGTGGCTTGGAGGAAGCTGGCTGGATGTACATATTGCAGCCCGAGCTTGACAAAAAATACGGTTTTGTTTTGTCTTCTGTTTTTGTTGGAATCATTTGGATTTTATGGCATATCCCTCTCTTCTTCATTCCGGGGACGAATCACGGAGAGGGACTCATTAACTTTTGGATGTTTGCAGTTCAACTCATTGCGTTTCGGTTTTTCAATGGGGCAATCTACAAAATATCAGGAAAAGGCCGTGTGTTTATGTGCGTATTATTCCACACCATGTTCAATGCGGCATCCCCCATCTTCGGCACCATGACTATGACTTGGGCGGGAACCATTGCCGCAAATGCTGTGATTGTTCTTGTTTCAATTGTAACCGTTGTGATATACGACAAAAAGAACAGGCGAATAGTATAAGCATAATCCGTGTTCGCCAAATTCTAATTTGTTGAATAGCCGTTTACATAAATGAAACGTCTTTGCAGGAGTGGCGAAGCCACGACTTCATGAACAGCCCCCAGTATCTAACATGGGCGTAAATTAACCTATAATTCCCCTTTCTGAAAGAAATGTGATTAACATCAATGTGTAAGATTGTGAAATGTTATACTTAAAGTAACGGGCGTGATTGTGGAACAACCTAGATAGGAAATGTTCAAACTTTTTTATAAAAATTGAACAATACTTCACAAAGAAAGAGCCCATTTTGTTCAATCATTTTTTCAAAATAGGTTCTTCTCGTTTATCATAAAATACGGGTTTGTAAGGTATTTTTGATCAAACTTTCTTTCAAATCAACAGAAATTGTGTATATTTAAAAGAAAGATGTACCGTTTATAATAAAGATGTACCGTTTTACCCCTTTGGATATAATTGTCTAAAGGGGTGTTTTTGTGTCGAAAAGAAAAAGAACATCTAAAATCGATTAAAGAGGGTCAAGGAACTGGCAGTGGGGCAGATTATTGGCCTTGGCTTAAAATTCAAGATGTTTCCTCATTAGGTCGGTCAACAAGATTGATTTTAAAGTTCATTCTCTTTTTATTGAGTACATTCCGGTTTAAGTTGTAATTATTCAGTAAAGGACACGCCATAAATAAAAGGTAGCGTATGATTCCCAGTTTTTCCATGGAAATGATATTTCTAAGATTTCATTTTTCGTAGGCTTTCGGTTCATATTACGTAATATTTTTATCGAATGAATAAGACCCACATCATCGATTGGAAAAGCTGTCTGGAACCGGAGGCAGCGCATTAGAACATAATTGGCTGTCCAAGGACCGATTCCTCGTATTTTAATTAAGTATTTTTCAGCATCTTTAAAGTTCATTTTCATTAATTTTTCCCTCGATAATTCTCCACTTGCCATTAATTTGGCAATTCCAATGATATATTCACTTTTTTTTACCGTCATTTTAATATCTGCTAGGTCGGTAGGTGTTAACTGTGCAATTCGTTCGTACGGTGGGAACACCCAATACTTTTTAGCATTCCATTCGATAGAATCGCCAAATCCTTCTACAAATTGCTTCTTTAAGGAGTACGCGAAGGCTAAGTTAATTTGTTGCCCTAAAACTCCCCAACATAAAGCTTCAAATAAATCGGGAATGCCGACAACTCGCAATCCATAGAATTTTCGGGCAGGCATTTTAAGTAATGGGTCTGCTTTTGCCATTTCATAAAATGGCGTTAAATCGTTATCAAGATCAAACCATTCATGAATATATTTTACAATCTCTTCCCGTTTCCACTTTTCAATAGGTCTAGAATCATTTAGGAATTGAACAACCATTTGTTTATTATTGATTACGCTTACGTGTACTAAGGACCGAATTTCCCCAATGGCTATAACTTTTGTAATTATATCGTTCTCTATTTCATACATGCATTCATTTTTTTCCCTTGTTAGATAGCCTAGGTTAGCATTCATGTCGAAATTTTCAGGTAATGTAATTACAATAACATCATTGACTTCATGCCATGTCACTTTTTCATTCTCCTCACCTTTTACGATTTTCTATACTATTACAAAATAATTATAAGAAAACTCACACTGATTGAAATTTTACTTTATCACATAATAATCTTTACTAATTTTGTTATCTTGCTATTACATTCCAAACACCTTATTTTTTTCTATTTATGAGGTTATAGTGTTAGTTATCAAGAATGCTAAATAGGAGTAGATAAAATGGTCCAAGATATAAAAACACGTGTCGAAAACTTAAATTGGGATTCAATTCAAAATGAATTAGATGAGCAAGGATTTGCAAAGCTTCCAGCGATTTTAACAAAAGAGGAATGTGAATTATTCATAGAATTGTATTGTGAGGAAGAGTCATACAGAACGACAATCAATATGACGAGATATCGCTTTGGGAATGGGGAGTACAAATATTTTTCCTATCCATTACCTGAAATCATCCAAAGTTTAAGAGAGTCCTTTTATCTAGAATTGGCCAAAACAGCCAATCGATGGTTGGGTTATTTAAAGAAAACAGAACAGTTTCCAGATCATCTTCAAGATTTTTTGAACACCTGTGAAGAATATGAACAAACTAGACCGACACCTTTAATATTAAAGTATGAAACAGGCGGGTTTAATTGTTTGCATCAAGATTTATATGGCGACATATTTTTCCCGTTTCAAGTAGTATTTGTATTAAATCAACGAGATAAAGACTTTTGCGGTGGAGAATCTTTATTAGTGGAACAAATTCCTCGTGCTCAGAGTAGGGGTCATGTAATTACTTTAGAACAAGGCAGTGCGCTGATCTTTCCTACTAACCATAGACCTGTTCTAGGTAAAAAAGGATATTACAAAAATACGGTTCGTCATGGAGTAAGCACGGTTACTTCTGGAGAACGATACGGTCTTGGAATCATTTTTCACGATTCTAAATAAAAAATAAACTTCAATATCTTGCTATTCCATTCCTAGAATTGTCCATTCTGAATTTATAGGGAGTATATTGTAAGGAGAGGTGAGATAAATGCCGGATAGTATCAATAACGGACATAAAGAGAGCTATGATCATAGAATTTCGAATGATGTAGAAGTGATAACAGATGAAAAGTGGCAAGCAATTATAAATAATGATACAGCGTACAATAATCAATTTTTCTACGCTGTAAAGTCGACAGGGATATTCTGTAAACCATCCTGTAAATCTCGCGTTCCGAAAAAAGAAAATGTATGCATTTTTCTAAACGCAGAACAAGCTCTCTGCGCAAATTTTCGCCCTTGTAAACGTTGCAAGCCCACTAATGAAAATCTGCCTGATAGCGAGTGGGTTGATTTAATTACTGAATACATTGATAAAAATTTCACAGAAAAACTAACTCTAGAATCGTTAGCAAATATATGTCATGGGAGTCCGTATCATATGCATCGAACATTTAAAAAGATTAAAGGCATTACGCCGGTTGAGTATATACAACAAGTTAGAGTACACGCGGCTAAAAAGTATTTGATTCAGACCAATAAAGCAATTGGAGATATCGCCATATGTGTGGGTATGGCTAATGCGCCTTATTTTATTACTTTATTTAAAAAGAAAACTGGACAGACACCAGCACAATTTCGTCAAATGAGTAAAATGGAGGAAAAGTACAATGGAAACAAAGAATAAACCAACTCTTTATTGGTCTTTACTAAAGTTTAAGGATTGGAATTTTTATATTGCTTCAACTTCAAAGGGGCTTGTGTTTGTAGGTTCACAGAACAAACCATTCGAGGAATTGTTCGAATGGGCTAAGAAACGCTTTCCAGGGAGTCCTCTTGTTGAAGATGATGAAAAGCTTGAACCCTATGTCGTTGAAATCACTCAGTATCTAGAAGGAAAGCGGAAAACCTTTACTATTCCATTTGAGTACGTAGGTACGCAATTTCAGCTAGCAGTCTGGAATGCACTTTGTGAAATTCCTTATGGTCAGACGAAATCCTATTCCGACATTGCAAATGATATAAATAAACCAGCAGCTGTTCGTGCTGTAGGTGTGGCTATTGGGGCAAATCCGGTATTAATTACTGTACCGTGCCATCGTGTAATAGGAAAGAATGGCTCATTAACTGGCTATCGGGGCGGATTAGAAATGAAGACACTGCTCTTGGATCTGGAAAAGCGAGCTTCATCTAGCAATGAGTAATTATTGCCGTACAATGAATGGAGGTTCCGTCATGAAAAGTGAATTATTCTATAAAAGTCCGAAAACCATTC
Source organism: Heyndrickxia sporothermodurans (assembly GCA_018333075.1). Lineage (GTDB taxonomy): Bacteria > Bacillota > Bacilli > Bacillales > Bacillaceae_C > Heyndrickxia > Heyndrickxia sporothermodurans_A. Next base: position 19,724 of record BORH01000012.1, read on the forward strand.
TGAATAAAGGGACTGGCTTTCTTTCTGGATATACTCATTCATTAAATCCTTATACAGGCTGTTCATTTGGGTGTTCCTATTGTTATGTACGCGAAATGCCTGTATCTCTTTTTCGAGAAGGGGAATGGGGAAATTGGGTCGATGTTAAAAACGGAGCCGCGAATTTATTAAAAAAGGAGCTCCATCGTGCCAAAGCCAAAGGGAATGTAACCATTTTTATGTCATCAAGTACAGACCCGTATCAACCAATAGAGCATAAGGAAAAAGTGACGCGATCTTTACTAGAAGTTATGGTAGAAGATCCCCCTGACTTCCTATTAGTACAGACTAGAAGCCCACTTGTATATCGAGATATCGATTTGCTGCAACATTTTAAAGATAAAGTTCGGGTAAGTATGACAATTGAGACAGATTCGGAAACGATACGTAAACATTTTACTCCAAAGGCACCCTCAATCCAGGCGCGCTTTAAGACATTGGAAAAATTAGCAGCTACGGGAATACCGACCCAAGTTGCTATAGCACCCATCTTACCGAGTGGGGAATATTTTCCTGTGAAATTGAAGCCATTCGTCGATCGGATATGTATTGATGACTACTTCATGGGCGATGGCAGTGGTGGAAAACGCACAAGAAAACTTGGTATTGAGAAAAAATATGCCCAACTTGGTTTAGAAGAATGGTATGGACCACATGTAATTAAAAAAGTATATAACCGATTTATTGAAATCTTTCCGGAAAATCACGTTTATGTGAGCCAGGCTGGGTTTGAGCCGTAAAAAATAGGAAGTGATTGCATGTATAAAGATAATGAGAAAAGTGCTGAAAATAGAAAAAAGACATTTACCTTGTTGGGTGCCGATATGCATCCATATCAAAGTGATACACCGGGTATTTTTGGTGGGTATCGACCGAGTAAATTATATGGAAGATTAGATTGTCCCTCAGCGCTTAGAGCTATAGCAAAAGGTGGATACGTTAAACATCGCGTGTTTTTTGCCGATGAACAGATGGCTATATCAGCAGGTTTTAGGCCATGTGCAGTTTGCATGCCTGAAAAATATGCACGATGGAAGAAAAAGAAAAGATAAGAGGGATAATGAAAATGTATAAAACGCATGACAAAATCATGCAAGCTTATTTTTGATGTTGTCTCAATTTCATTAACCTCCTTACTTCCCTATCCCCGTTTCATACTGCGAATAAGACTTTTTGTTTCTTTATCCACACGATTAGATTCCGTAATTTTTTGCAAGGCTTTATTATATGTAAAATCATCGAGCGTGTTGTTTCTCAAATATTCCATTGTTGAATCGGGAAGTTTCACATAACAGATAGAGACAGCCCACGCAACTGCCATTTTGGCATAAAACCCTTCATGCTTTACACGATCTAGGAGGTTAAGCACCCTTTCGATGTATTCGGTCTCGATATAAAAGTCTAGGAGCATAACCACTCCAAATCGTACCTCATATTCTTTATTAGAAGACAGATAGGGCTGTAAAAACTCCCATACACGCTCTTTATTTTCCTTTGTAGATTTAAGACCTGTACAAAAGCTGTCACATACCGACCAATTATCAATTTTGGGGACGAAAGAAGCCACATAAGACAGAAGTTCTTCAATGTCCGTCTTAACATAGCCAATGACCATACCTTGCAGCATGACTTCCTCAAAATATTCATCTTTTGCAGTTTCAAGGTAAGCGCGCCAGTCACCTTTTACAATATTTTTAGCTATTTTACGAAGATCTGGCAGCCGAACACCTAATACATTGTTAATAGTAGGTATAAGTGCGGCCGAAAACTTCTGATAGTCTGTATCAATGAGTTCAAAGATTTGTTTTCTAATTATATTTTCCATTCGGGCTCTCCTATTTGTTTGATTTCGTTACCTTTTCTATGTGACAACCTCACTATAACTGATTATTTTCTGAAAAAGCCATGAATTGAATATAACAGCAAGATATCGAAACAATATTATTAGTTACTTTTAAATATTCCCTTATATAAATAATACTGGATATATAAAAGCTTACTAGTAATTCATTGGAGGAGCGTTAAACCTTCAAATACAAGAATACAAGCTGCAATTAAAGTTATCCATTGAATATGACTAATCCCTTCTTCCATAATCAGGAGAGTTTGTGGAATTTCACATCTATAAAATGATCAAACTTTTTTCAAAACGGGTTCTTTTAATTTAACGTAAAATATGGGTTTGCGAGGTATTTTTGATCAAACTTTATTATAAAGCTACAAAAATTGTTTTCGTACAATTAAGTTGTACCGATTTGTTGGGATAAAATAAAAATGACACAAGAAGTCTTGTGTCATTTTTATTTTTTATGAGATTGTATTATATACTAAGGTAGAACTTTTACATGTAGATCAAAAAAAGTTTAATTCTTAATCAACTAAAGCTACCCGTTAGCCATCCATAAATCAAAAAATATGGAAGGATTAATCAAATTTCATATTTAAAAGCCCCAAATATACCAATACGATTTGGCACATTAGGTTTCAAACTGTCTTATAAAAATGATTAGACTAACCCTATACCCTAAAAGTTTGAACATATTTATTTAAATAGGTTATGAATTAGTGAATCATTATTGTAAGTTCAGTCCTTTCAATTTTGTTTATTAAAATATGTCCTGCCGCCCTTAGAAAAACGAAATTATAAATAAGTTTCAATTGACGCTGCTTTTTTCAATTCGAGAACAAAGGCTTTATATTTCTCTTCTCGCTTTTCATATTCAAGGATAATACGAATGTACTCCTTTTGTATATCCCCGTTTTCAGGTGATTTTTGGTATTCGTGTTCAATCTCTTCCTTGGATACACTATTGTCTCCCAACTGATTATCAATAAATCGTTGTATACGCAATTCCTGCAATACTAATTCTTCAATCTCCTGTTTAGAGTAATCTTCTGATACATCGATTCCAAATTCATCAAATAATTCTTGCATACAATCAGTAATTTGTTCTTTATCAGGTTCCCATCCAGAAATGCTTCTATCCTCATTCATTTTTTGTACAATAAGCACATGTTCAATGACTGATTCAAGAGCACAATAATAACTCTCAAGAAGGTTTGATGAAGACATTTCAGAAGGTATGATACCCAACTTCATGTCGTTAAACAGCTCAATATTTAAATCGTTTAAATTTATTTCATAATCGTTAACTCTTGCCACAATGGACGGTAGTTGAATTTTATCATTATCAGTCAACATTAAAAAATCCGTAATGACTACATTATCTCTACTAATACTTTGGCTGAAATTATTCTTTTTGTTTAACACTAATCATCACCATTTTTCATTCAATTATTTAATTGCAGTTTCTATTTTTACAAATGACTTTTTAGCTCCGGGAATATTTCCTTTAATTAATAACAAGTTACGTTCGTTATCAACCTTTATGATTGTAAGATTTTGAATAGTGGTCTGTTTTCCACCCATGCGTCCGGGCATTTTTTTTCCTTTGACCACTTTCATGCCATCGTTTTTTGCGATTACACCGATGGAACCAGGAGCTCGATGGAATCTTGAACCGTGAGATGCAGGACCTCCACTAAGCCCATGTCTTTTAATGACACCTTGAAATCCTTTTCCTTTAGATATACCAGTAACATCTACTATGTCGCCTTTTTGGAATATATCTGCACTAATACGTTTTCCAACATCTAATGATGCTCCACGAATTTCTTTAACATATCTTTTAGGATTGGTATTTGCCTTTTGACTTCTTCCAATTTCCGCTTTGTTTGGCTTTTTTTTATCAGAAAATCCAATTTGGATTGCATCGTATCCGTCACTTTTCAACGTTTTCTTCTGTAATACAACATTCTCTTCCACTTCAACAACGGTTACAACTATGGGATCTCCACTATCACTAAACACTTGAGACATGCCTATTTTTCTTCCTAAGATTCCTTTTATCATAAATATCCTCCAAATAATTTTAATTTATCGTTAGTAATAAGCTATTAGGGTACTTCCCACGTTCTATACATTACTCTCACCTTTATTTATTGGATATTTTTTGATAATTTCCATATAATTGCCCGCAAGCAGCATCTATATCAATGCCAAATTGACTTCTAATGGTAACGTTAATTCCTGCTGACTTTAATTCTTTATAGAAGTTTACAACCTGATTCTCATTTACTTCTTTAAACCTCATAGGTGAACTAATAGTTGGGTTATATCTAATGATGTTTACATGGAACAGGTTCCCTCTCTTATATCTACCTCTTAAAAGGTTTACTACTTCTTTCGCATGGTCAATAGAATCATTAACTCCGGGCAACATAATATAAGCAATATAAACTTTTCTTGAGGTCATACGTATATGCTCATCTAACGTGTCCATTACATCCAATAATGGGAAGCGTTCATTAATTGGCATTAACTTGCTCCGCTGTTCATTAAAAGGAGAATGTAATGAAAACGTCAGGTTGACCTGCGGATAGTTTTGAGTCATTTTTTTAATACCCGGAATAATTCCGATAGTCGAAATAGATAACCTTCGAGGACTTAAAGCAAACAACTCCGGATTTGTAAGTACATCTAAAGCATCAAAAACTTGTACATTAGCTAATGCTTCCCCCATTCCCATAAAAGAAATACTATCAATTGAATGTCCTTTTAAGTGAAAGTACAAAATTTGGTCAGTAATTTCATCTGACGTTAAGTTGCGTTTTAAACCTATATCTCCTGTTGCACAAAATTTACAACCGAAATTACAACCACACTGCGAGGATATACAAAATGACTCCCAACCAGCTTTATATTTCATATTTACCGTTTCTATTTTTTCGTCTCCTGAAATTCCAAATAAGACTTTTGTAACTTGTTCAGAATGTTGTGTCTTTAAAGTAGCAATATTTAAAATCGATTCTCCAAACTCCTTAATTAACATTTCTCTTAGGGATTTAGGAAGAACCGTTATTTCATTGAAATTATTTATTCTCCCTTGGAATATAGCATTTTTGATTTGATTCATTCTAAAATTAGGAAATTCATTCTGCTTCAAGAACTCTTGAATTCTTATATACTTGTTTTTTTGTTGCATGTTTTCTCATCCTTCCATAAAACTCTGGTTTGTTTGAGTAAATAGAAGGGAGTTATCATATCATCTAACCTTTTTTATAAAAATTAGGCACAAAAAAAACACCGACACAATTATCGGTGTTACGCTTAAATAAAATCATGCACAAATAAACAAGGACATTATGTCATTGAATTAGAGTTTATTTGCCATAGAGAAAAAGCTCCGATAACTGTTTTTGTATGGTTATTTGGCTTAAAAAAGGACAGACTACTCCCTTTGTATGCCAAACGATTACCAACTTTTGCACTTTTACCAAACAAAATTCTAAAAACAGTTATCATTGCTTTCACCTCTTTCCTGTCAATATTAGTATTAAGTACCATATCACAAAGATTCTCCTATGTAAAGTGTAAAACATAAACAAATGTTTGACGTTAATGTAATTAACTAGATCTTAAATGGTGAATCAAAAAGATTGGAAAAGGTTAGTCTTTATAGCTATGGTCCTATGTGCTGCGCTAAAACTTGTTCCATAATAAAAAATAATATCTATTTTTCTTGTTGTATACTAACCTACAAACCTACCTGTTAGCTTAAGAAGGAAGGTTAGCTCCCACCTGGGTAAATATATTGTTAAAAAAACTTATTCTGACCGGTTTAGGGTAATATTAAGTTGTTCTATTAATAAATATTAGATATGGAATAATAGTATTTTACGAATTTTTGGGTACAACTTGTTCAAGTGAATTAAAGTAGTTCTCTAATATTTACAAATATGATTTGAATATAATAAAAAAATGGCCAGTAATAAGTAACGGCGAGATTCTTTATATACATAGGTTGAATAAAGCCGAGGAGTGGTGGGGAGACCGGTTTCCCGACAGACTAGACTTATTCGTTCCGGATAGTGATATTCTCAGGTTAGTTTAATAAGGAAATGGGTATCGTTCTAAGGATAAAACTAAATCCTTAAGCTCATTAATGTCTTCCCTTTTCCACCTTTTTCTTTCAAATGACCTGATTATTATTTTGAAACAGACAGGATTGAATCTTTAACCTCTTCAATTGAACAGATTGCAGTTAAAGTTACTCGGTGTTTTGCTCCTTCAACTGTACAAAAGCGTAATTCTAAATTTTCATTATCTAACTTCTTAGCTAAAACAATTGGAGTGCTGTCCATAAAGTCAAACTCATAAGTTCTTCCAAGATCAGAAACAATTAACCCTTTAATAGAATTTATCCACCAAGTTAAAATAACACCATCCTTCTTCAGGAAAGTAACGATGGTAGTCTATAACGTAATCAATTTGATTATGTTAACTGATTCTGTATATAGTATGCATAGTTTTAAAGTCTTTCTCTCTGTTAATTCCTTCTATGTAAATTATATGAATATAAAATAATAATTACATTTTATTGAAACAAATGTAAAGGGATTCCGTATATATGTGTAGAATACAACATGAAAGGTTGGATTTTTTTATGATAGCCGATATAAAAGATGCTTTGTCATTTTTAGTAGATATTTTTAAGGGAGACTTACCTTTACGCGATTTATATTTGATTGGTCTAATTATGATTATTATGCCTATTGCAGAGTCTTTACGGGAAGCGAGACAGAAAAAGGCTTATACAAAATCAGTTCTTTTATTTTGTAAATGGATTCCTATCTCATTTTTAGTTATTTCCATTTACTTAACTGGATTTTATTTTATTACTAATTTAGTTAATGATATCTTTTCTTCTCTAGACGTTTTTCATGATAGAAAAAGTTTACGATCAATTGCTGTTATGTCTTTAACTATGGCTAGTATCTCTTCTTTAGTTATTTCTATTGGTAAATTAGATCATTTTTTTATAACCAATAAAATCATTTTCACTTTCATTGTTAACTCCTTACTAATAGCGATTGGAATCCACTTTATTAACTTAACTTTGTATGAAACTATTAAAGTACCATTATGGAGTTACGGACTAATAGGTGTAGTCAATACTGTCTTTATTTGTTTCTTGTTGTGGGAACAAAATAAAGAATTGGAACAGCAGCGTAGCGTTATGTAAATAAAAAGGGCTTTCCAAATTGTTGGTTGAAATGGAGTATATGTATGTAAAAATTCACAATATTGTTAGCGATTTGAATTTATTATCGTTAATGCATCGCATAGTTTTTTTGTAAAAAATCTCTGAATAGAGAATTAAAAATAAATAATCACAGAGAAATTATCAATACATAAGTAGCTAAAGGAGGGATATTATGACGTATAACGAGGTTGTTAAAATCGGTAATGCATTTTTACTTCCATTAGTATCAGAGTTGTACGGGTTGGAAGGCTATGAAATCAGACTGGTTGATGCACATGCCGGAGGGCGGAATGTCGTTTATAACTGTGAGAAAGAGAATGCTGATGCAAAAATACTCAGGATCGCTTTCTTAAAAGACAGAAGCAGGGAAGAATTGCTGGGCGAAGTTGAATATATTAGGTATTTATTCGAACATGGCGGCAGTGTCTCGGATGTAGTCAGCTCCAGGAAGGGGAATCTGCTGGAAGAGATCACTCATAATAATCACACTTTTTTTATCTGCCTGTTTGAAAAGGCCAGAGGAAAAAAGTTTGTGGAAAATAATTATCGGTATCGGGAAGGAGTTCCTATTACCGAATATTATTATAACTGTGGTAAAGTCCTGGGAAAACTGCACCAATTGTCGAAAGAATATACTCCTGTCCATCGTAGGTATAGTTTTTTTGATAAATACAATCCCCAATATATCGATAAACTGATACCCAGCTCCTTATCTCTGCTTAAGGAGAAGTTAGTAGAGCTCCTAAAAACCTTAGAAGGATTGGACAGGAACCATGAGTCTTTTGGTATGATCCATTTTGATTACAATGATGGGAATTATATGATAGATTTTGATAACGGACAAATCACTGTATATGATTTCGATAATTCATGTTTCGGCTGGTATATGTATGACCTCGCAGATCTCTGGAGAAGCGGTGTGGGCTGGATAGCAGCAGCACCAGACGCGGGTAAACGCAAGAAGTTTATGGATGATTATTTTAAAACAGTCCTCGAGGGATACAGATCCGAGACTTGGATTGAAGATTCGATGTTGGAGAAATTGCCCTTATTTATCAAAGTGACCCTCATGGAACAAATTGTTGATGCATTCGAGTGTATGCGGAACAATGGGGAAGAACCGGAATGTGATGAGGAGTTGTCATACTGCATAAAATGCCTTGAAGACGATATTCCGTATATGGGATTTTTTCATGAAATTTACTCATGTGAAGAACCCTTTGAGTATGAAGAACGAAATATTTAGACTTTTGTTGCAGCATTTGATAATTTGATAAAGAGTTTAGCATCTACACCCTGGACTACCGCGGGATTTGCGAGCTTTTCCCCTTTGGTTATGATTTACGAATGGATGTTTTTAAACAAAATTGAGTCGCTAAAACGCATGACATTTTATAGTGTCATGCGTTTTTGGATAAGCCGTAATGTATTATTTTCGCCAAAAATTCGTATATTCTGCTTTGTCTTGAATATTAAATTCAATCATTTTCTCAAGCAATTCGTAATTTACCGGCTCATTCCATGGGATTCGAAACAAGCCTTTAGTAGCGCTGTAGCCAGCTTGCGCAATGTCATTGACAAAGTGCGCAATGCCAACTTCTTCAGGTGAAACGCTCAAATGATGTTTCGCTGTGGAAAAGCCGATGATAAATGTACCGTGATCGGAAAACATTGGCGTATTCCACTTGATTTGCGGTTCTAAATTTGGGAATTTATTAGCAACCCACTCCAGAATTTTCTCTGTTCGGTCGCGGTGGTCGGGATTATCAATACCTGCTAAATATTTTACAAATACGTCCATGTCTTCCTCCTTCGATAGTATGCAATTGCATCAAAAATTCGAATATCCTTATTCTTACTATTAAATTTAATTATTTTCTAAACCATTCGTAATTAACTGGTTAAACCCATTAAATTCGGAACAAGCGTGAGCATATATGAAATATTTAGATTTACATTCATATTTTGATAATATCCCAATTGATTACTTGGTACAATTATCTTGAGCTTAAAAGTAAGGTGCAGCATCTTTAAGAGTAAATAGAAACTGAAAGGGGAGGGTATTTATGGATAAACAGACGTACGCAAGGTATCTGCTAACTCTTATAGACGAAGAAGTAGATTCTGAGGAAGGTGTCATTGAAGAGGATGCGCTGTTTGGATATTTCCAAATATTTATGCCCAGCGGAAAAGGGGTAGAAGCTACCTTTAAGCTACTTGATGACGGAGACCTTTATTTGCAGCGGATTGTACGGATATATGAGGTGCTGGATCCAGATGATTTTGGCGGAGAAACGGTACCAGGTTATTTTAATACTAAACAAAAAGAAGTACCTGAAGATGTGTTGATCGTATATGGCTGGCAGTTTATTAAAGGGCTGAAGCAATTGCTGGACGAGCATGCTGAATTGGATGGTGTAGAGGAAGAGTCGGTATATCTGGCAGGAATTGAAGAAGTTCGACTCCTTCCTCCAGGAGAAATAGGTACCGTCCGAGATTCCTACGATCCAGGTGTTTATGAGGCGTTATTTGAAGTTATTCATGAGCATAAGAATTATGATGAACCTATTGAGATTCTGGATGAGGCTTATTACTCGATTACCTGCGACTACTGGATTTCCTATTATCTGCAATGGCACCGATATGGACTTAAGGGTGATCCGTTCGCACCATATTTCGAGCTGTACATGCTTGGGTATTCAGCGATATTCTCAGGGCAGAAGCTGTATATTGGCGCCAGTTAAGAGGGAGGACTAAGTGACCTATGACTATTATCGGCAGCCGAGGCATAATCATGTGTTGTTGTACATGGACCAATTAATAGGAATAAACGATGATCATAGAATGGAGAGAGCGTAAATGACAACAATACAGAATGTCGAAACATTAATTCGAGAATCCCAGCGTACCAATCTTAAAATATTTATTCTTTTGGGGCCATACTCCTAAAAATCGTGACATAGTCGATAAAGCATGCTTTAGTCAATGGTATCTAGCTGCTTTCATAGAGGATCATATTACTTACCAAACAGCTGAGCACTACATGATGGCGAAGAAGGCTGAATTATTTAAGGATATCGAAATACGTGATCAGATTATACAGTGTTCACATCCGAACCAAGCGAAGGCAATGGGGCGTAAAGTGCGTAATTTTAATGAAAAAGTATGGAATGAGAATAAGATTGCTATTGTTCAGCAGGCAAATCTTTTAAAGTTTAGACAACATGCTGCGTTGAAGGAGTATCTTCTTCAAACATGTGATCGAATTCTCGTTGAAGCGAGTCCTTATGACAAAGTGTGGGGGATTGGAATGGCGCAGAATCACCCCCATGCAGAACAACCTGCTGGCTGGCGTGGAGAAAATTTATTAGGATTTGCCTTAATGGCAGTAAGGGAGCAGTTGAGAATGGAGTAATGATCTTTGGTGTTGCTAATATATATAACTAAACTTTGATCATTTGTTTGATATAAATCTATAAATGGAAAGAGTAGAAAGAATCATAGGCTGGTTGAAAAGATTAATAGGAGCAGGAACTGTCCAATATAAAAACGAAGGAGCTGTTGAGGCACGCTCCTTTCGCATTATTCGTGGATATACCCGATGGGCTGAACCTTATCAGCAATCGCGAAGGTGAGTATATAGCTAGGTTTGCTCATTCACCCAGTTTGCTTTTTAGTTACAAATACATCCTTCGTGCCTCCTCAGCGAAGAATTCGATGACATTCTTATACTCAGAAATATTAATATGGTTTTGCCTCATGATCTTCTGAATAAAGATGGAGTGTGTAAAGATATTATTGATAATTAATTCGCACCATAATGGAGTGTCCTTAAAGTAATCCACCAAATCGTGAATTTCATCAAACTTAAAATACAGGATATAACATACATAATTCTGGAGCAGCATATTGAAACAATGATCACGATAGGGGTTAGAACAATTTTCAGCGAGAAAGCCTCTCATGATACTGAATAACGATGTTTTATTTTCGAAGTACATATCTATCAAATAATCCACGTCATTGATCTGCCGCAATACATCCTCTAAACCTTCTTCAGGAGGCATCGACAGCTTGGGAGATTTACCCTCTATAGACCTTAATAGCTCCATCGTGAGGTTCTTGCAGGCATGTATTTCATGTGGAGCAATGAATATTTGATCTCGATACTTTTCGAGATTCTCACTGTAGTAATCGTGATAAATAGAAAAATAATCCTCTATAGGGATATTAGTTTTCGTATGAATCAAATCTTGTCCCCTGAATGAAAAGGAGTAGAGGGTCTCTTCATTAACCGGGTGAGCATAAAGGTAGAAAAAGAAGAAAAAGTCTCTTAATTGATGTCTCTGTTCTTCATTCAATCTAGTAGAATCCGTCAATTGAGCTAACTGAAAAAAACAATAATTCTTCATAAAATCATTCATTGCATTGAATGAATGGATTCTAGCAATGGACGTCGTCTTATTAATTGTAAATAGCAAATAATATAATATCTGTTCATCATATACATCCAGTTGTTCAAAAAATGCAGAGAGCACAGGCTTCCAGTCTGGGTTCATAGTGTAATTTGGATCTTTCGGCTGTAATTCATACACCCACTCAAGGAATGATCCATCCTCACGATCGACAAAGAATAATTCTGCACTGTCGTCTTCAGGAAGGCAGTATTCAAAGCAGTCCATTTGAACGGGCTGCATTTTCCTGTTGAATTTGATATTTAGATATTCATTATAGAGTAATTGAAGTTTCATCATTCATATCCTCGGTTCATAATAATGTTGTGGATTCATCATTAAAATTTTGTTTTATTTTACTGCCTTAACTTAGATGTCCACAAGACTAAACTAGCATCAATTTACTATAATAAGGTTAGTTCTATTATGTTTTGACAATAACACATAGTAAAAATAGCTGGAATACAAGAAATGAAAATATATAATTTAAAGTGATACTCATTTCTAGGAAATAGCGTTAAATGGGGATAAGAAGCAGGTGGAATTGATGAATACCAGACAAAAAGAAATTTTATTTCTATTACTATCCGAATCCGATGGACATGTATTGGTGCAAGAGCTTGCGAATCAGGTGAATTGTTCGGAGAAAACAATTCGGAATGATTTTAAAGTAATTGAAAATTATCTTGAGAATTATCCAGGTGCACACCTTGTTAGAAAACCAGGCTTAGGAGTGTACTTAAAGATTGAGGAACATGAAAAGGCAGATTTGTTTAATAAGTTATATCGTGTGAATCAACGGACAAAGTATGAATCGGATGAAGAAAGGGTATTACAGATTACTTATAGCTTATTAATGAACGTCAAACCAGTTACAGCACAGGAGCTGGCTTCTCATTATTTTGTGAATCGGACGATGATTAAGAAGGATTTAAATATAATTGGAAAGTGGTTAAGTCGTTTTGATTTAACGATTATATCAAAACAGCGAGTAGGACTAGTTATTGAAGGAAGTGAAAAAGATAAACGAAAGGCATTAGCTAGATTATCTGATTTGATACGGAATTCGGAGCTTACAAATCAATTTATTAAAGAACAATTTTTATATCACGAAGTTGAATTTGTTTCGAATGAATTGAAATTGTTGCAAAAACGACATTCATTGTTTTTTACAGATGATACATTGGAAAATTTAGTAATTCATACACTGCTTATGATACGAAGAGTAAAATTGAAACAGTCTATTTCAATTCCTGAAAAGGAAATTGAGATGATACGTAAAATGAAGGAATATGAATGGACATGGGAGTTTTTAAAACGATTAGATTTAGTTTTTGCTATTCATTTTCCAGAAGAAGAAATAATATATTTAACAGCTCACATTTTAGGTGGAAAGTTCCGTTATCAAGATGAGACTGAGTTTACAAAGAGTAGTCCAATTCTATCTAAGGTTGTAGAGCACTTAATTCAGCGAATGTCCCAGTTAAATGATATAGATTTCAGTAGAGATCCTGTTCTCATTGACGGGTTGAATATTCATTTGTATACAACATTGAATCGCTTGAACTATGACCTTTCAATATCAAATCCTATGCTTCATGATATAAAGAGAATGTATCCTTATATGTTTTATAAGGTAATTGAAGTGTTAGAAGAAATGAATGAGACTTTGACTGTGTGTATTCCAGAAGAAGAAGCTGCATACCTTACTTTACACTTTGAAGCATCTGTTGAAAGGTTACATCATCAAGAAAAATCAAAAAAGGTAGTTATTATTTGTCATATGGGAATCGGAATGTCACAGCTGTTACGAACAAAGATTGAGCGGAAGTTTCGTCATGTTTATGTGATGGATTGTATTGCAAAAGCTGATTTGGAGGAGTATGTACTGAAATATCCGGATGTAGAACTTATTATTTCGACCATTTCTCTTCCTGGGCTTACGATTCCTCACCTTGTTGTATCTCCATTGTTAAATTGGACAGAAGAAAAGAAACTAGAAGAATTTATCACGAATGAACCAAATTCTAAAGAGAAAAAAGAATTTGTTATGTTAAATTACACTACCCCATTTTTAGTATTTTTACAACAAGAGATCAAACATCCGTATGAATTAATTGAAAAGCTAGCAACCGCTTTACATGGTAGAGGCTACGTGGAAAAAGAATATATAGAAAATGCAATTATAAGAGAAAAGATGTCGACAACAACGATAGGAGGAGGAATTGCGATTCCTCATGGTAGCCCTAAGTTTATTAAGGAGTCAGCTATTGCCATTGCTACATTAAAGGAACCGCTTGATTGGGGATCAGAGAAAGTATCACTTGTATTTATGCTAGCCGTTAAAAGTGATGGACAAGAGATAACGAAGCAACTATTTCGTGAACTATCTTTTATAAGTGAACAACCAGCCTTTATCCAAAAGCTTACGAAAGAAACCAATGTCATGAAATTTTTATCGTATTTGCAAGATTAACCAAAAGTGGGGTTCTACCTCACTTTTTTGTCTTTTAGGAAATTATAAATTATTCGCTTGTGAATAACTTTCCTATGGGGGAGTCTACTTCCAGCTCCATCGCCTAGCCCCTCGAGGTCAAATAACCTTTCACCGAGGAAAGTTGGCACTTGGACTTTCCCAATGAAGTCAAAGAGCGGACTTCCTTGGTGAAAGAACATTTGCTTGTCGGGGCTGATCAAGACGCTTGCGCATTTGTTCCTTAGGTAAAAAGGTCAATTTTTCCGGAAACTACGGTAAAAAACGAAACTTTTGTTATCCTAATCTTGATATATAGTAAGTGTAGACGCTTACAAATAGGTGTAAGGAGGATTTAAAATGAAACTGTTAGCGATTACATCATGTCCAAATGGAATTGCACATACGTATATGGCAGCTGAAAATTTACAAAAAGCAGCAGATAGATTAGGAGTTCAAATTAAGATCGAAACCCAAGGTGGTATTGGGGTAGAAAACAAGCTGACCGAACAGGAGATTCGGGAAGCAGACGGTATTATTATCGCTTCCGATCGTGTGGTAAATAAAGATAGATTCGTAGGAAAGAAATTGCTGGTTGTCGGAGTGCAAGATGGTATCCGTAAACCAGAGGAATTAATTAAGAAAGTAGTAAGTGGTGATGTCCCCGTTTATCATTCAAAGTCTAAAACGGTAGAAAGCAATCAAGCAGGGAAAAAACAAAACCCAATTTATCGCCATTTAATGAATGGTGTATCGTTTATGGTTCCATTCATTGTAGTAGGAGGATTATTGATTGCGATTGCATTAACGCTTGGTGGAGAAAAAACAGCTAGTGGCTTAGTCATTCCAGAAGATTCTTTCTGGAAAACGATTGAACAAATTGGCGGGGCGTCATTTATGTTTATGGTGCCAATTCTAGCTGGATATATTGCGTATAGTATAGCTGATAAGCCTGGGCTTGTTCCTGGTATGATTGGTGGATATATTGCAGCAACAGGAAGTTTTTATGGAAGTGAAAGTGGTGCTGGTTTCCTAGGTGGAATTATCGCTGGTTTCTTAGCTGGTTATGTAGCATTAGGAATTAAAAAGATAAAAGTACCAAAATCAATGCAGCCAATTATGCCGATTATTATTATTCCGGTGTTTGCATCACTTATTGTTGGTCTAGCGTTTGTTTATATAATTGGCGCTCCGGTAGCACAAGTTTTTGAATCATTAACATCTTGGTTAGCAAGTATGCAAGGATCAAGCTCTATTCTTTTAGCATTAATTTTAGGAGCAATGATTTCATTTGATATGGGTGGTCCGGTTAATAAGGTTGCCTTCCTATTTGGTTCTGCAATGATTGGAGAAGGAAACTATGAGATTATGGGTCCAATTGCTGCGGCAATTTGTATTCCGCCAATTGGAATGGGACTTGCTACGTTTATAGGAAAGAGAAAGTTCCAAGAGTCAGAAAGAGAAATGGGAAAAGCATCATTTACAATGGGGCTATTTGGTATCACTGAAGGTGCGATTCCATTTGCAGCACAAGATCCACTTCGTGTTATTCCAAGTATTATGGCAGGTTCGATGATAGGTGCTGTGATTGCGATGATAGGTCATGTAGGAGATAAGGTAGCTCATGGTGGTCCGATTGTTGCTGTATTAGGAGCAGTAGATCATGTATTTATGTTCTTTGTTGCTGTAATTGTAGGATCGATAGTGACTGCGATTGTCGTAAATATGTTGAAAAAAGATATTTCAATTGTAGATATGCCAGAAGTAGAAGAAATCCCGCAAGTAGAACAAGAAAAGCAAGACAAAAGCGAGAAAATAGATATAAAAAAATTAACAGATATTACAAGCTTCGAACTAATTGAAACGGATTTAAAAGGCGAAACACGTGATGACATTATTGATGAAATGATTCAAAAATTGAACCACGTTGGAGCTCTACACTCAGATGCAGAATTTAAACAAGCAATTATGGATCGTGAAAATGAAAGTACAACAGGTATTGGAATGAATATTGCGATTCCACATGGAAAATCGGATTCTGTTAAGAAGCCAAGTGTCGTATTTGGGATTAAACAATCAGGTGTAGATTGGAAAAGCCTTGATGGAACAGAAGCAAAATTAATATTTATGATTGCCGTGCCAAAAGAAAGTGAAGGAAATGAACATTTAAAAATCATTCAAATGCTTTCTCGAAAACTGATGGATGACAGTTATAGAGAGCAATTACTATTCGTTCAAACGAAAGAAGAAGCATACAAGTTACTAGATGAAATTGTATAGAACAGAATTAGAGAAATAAGTCCGATAAATCAAAAAGAGATTGATAATTTATAATAAAGTTTGATAAAAAAAACAGCATGTTGATTCTTTTGATAATCACAAGCTGTTTTTTTTCTTATCAATGCATTCTAACATTAAAAACTTTTTAAATATTATTAAGTGGGTCTTTATAGTATTGACTTAATTTTTCTTTTAAAATGATAGGCTCAATGGTTTTTATAGATTTTCCAAAGCTAACAAGATATTTAATAATGAAATCAATTTCGTTTGGCTCATACCATCCAACGATATTGAGGGGGATTATTCCTGCTTATAATATCAACTGGATACGTTGGTATAACTTAATTATATGAAAGCATAATTTGTTTAATATAAAGTTTGATACGAATAACTTCTTAGGGACATCTCTTCCTTAAGAGGTTATTTTTTTTTACAAAGAAATGCAGGAAATACACTTGTGTAATTTTATTGATTCAATTGTGCTTGAAAGTTTACTAGGTTATGTAAAAATAAAGGTACACAAGTAAATAAATGTATTTATGGATAGTGAATAAAAGTATAAAGTTAAGAGATAGCGTGATTAAAAGAAAGTATGTTGAGTGAATTGAACAAAAGCCATTTATGGGAAATTTATAAGTACTATGTTGGTATGAAAGCGAAACGATCATTCTTGATTAAATGTTAGAATGTATAAGTTTAAAAGGAAAGGCGTTGTTTTTTGATGCAGAAAACTATTTTACTTGTTGAAGATGATCCGGCTATTAGTAATATGGTGAATACCTATTTAACTAATGAGTCGTTTCATGTGAAATGTGTTTTTGATGGTGAGGAAGCGGTAAATGCCTTTAAGGATGAGCATTATGATTTGGTTTTATTGGACTTAATGTTGCCAAAGTTAAATGGCATGGACTTTCTTCAAATGGTACGATCAAAGAGCTATATTCCCGTAATTATTATGTCAGCAAAAGATGGCGAAGTGGACAAAGCTTTAGGACTTGGTTTAGGAGCGGATGATTATATCACTAAACCATTTTCAATGGTCGAGCTTGCGGCAAGAGTGAAAGCGGCCATAAGAAGATCTACCCAGTACATTGTTCCCCAAAAAGAAGAAAATACAACAATCATTAAAGTACATGAGGTTGAATTGGATACCGAGAATCATCGTGCGACAAAGAATGGCAATGAGATCAACTTAACATCAAAGGAATGGAAGATTCTTTGTTTGTTTTTTGAAAATCAAAAAAAGGTTTTTACAAAAGAACAGATTTATCGTTCTGTTTGGGAGGACGATTATTATGGTGATGAAAATATTATTAATGTTCATATGAGCCGACTACGAGAAAAAATTGAGGATACCCCATCGAAACCAGTCTATATAAAAACCATATGGGGGATCGGGTACAAGCTGGGAGAATTTTAGATGATTACGATATTAAGCTGTGTCATTATTTTCCTTCTTATTTATATAATCTATCAATATCAATCAAAGAAGGGAAGAAATAAGAATCTCAGTTATATAACAAATAAACTTGAACAAATGAAAGCTTCACATTCAAATGAGAGAATTCTCATTGTAACGGATGATAAGCAACTTATCAAAATGCTAGATCAGTTAAATCAAATTGCTGATAATTATCAAGAGAATGTACGTCAGTATAAAAAAATGGAAGCCTCGATGAAGCGGATGCTAGCGAATGTCTCACATGATCTTAAAACGCCGCTTACAGTAATTGCAGGCTATATAGAAATGCTTCAAAACCAGCCTCAAATCAATGAACAAGAAAGAGCGCGTTTGCTGGAACAAGTACAAATTAAAACATTAGAACTTATTACGTTAATGAATACATTTTTTGATCTGGCTAAGTTAGAATCCGGTGATAAAGATATCCCGCTTGAAAAAGTTAATTTAACTGAGATTTGTAAAAATAATATGCTATTGTTCTATGAATGGATCCAAATCAAAGGATTGGATGTGGCCATTGAGATACCAGAAAAGCCCGTTTTTGCTCTCGGTAATGAGGAAGCATTAAATCGGGTATTAAATAATTTGATTTCAAATGGTCTTCGCTATGGTGCTGATGGCAAGATAATTGGTTTAAAGATGCTTTATGATGAAACGAGGGTCTATGTCGAAGTTTTCGATAAAGGAAAAGGAATTAATGAAACGGAGCAAGAGCGTGTATTTGAACGTATGTTCACGCTTGAAGAATCAAGAAATAAAGCCTTCCAGGGGAGTGGTCTAGGTTTAACCATTACAAAAAGACTGGTTGAAGAAATGCAAGGAAACATTTCAATACAATCCATACCATTTGAGAAAACGTCATTTACTTTTTCATTAAAACGTCTTAATAAGTAGCTCACTGTTTTCTTAAGATTTTCGTAAGAATTAAGACAGAAAAAAGCAAGAGCTGCTTGCTAGAATGAAAACAGCTAGAAAACGAGGAGGGTCATCATGGACTATGTTGTACAGACAAGAAATTTAACAAAAACTTTCCAAGGGCATGATGTGGTGTCTAATGTAACGATGAATATTAGACAAGGTGAGATTTATGGATTTCTTGGACAAAATGGTGCTGGTAAGTCAACCATTATGAAGATGTTAACCAATATGATAAAGCCTTCGCATGGCGAAATCACCATCTTCGGGAAACCGCTCAAACATGATTCTTTCGATTACTTAAAGAGAATCGGTAGTATGATCGAATATCCTATTTTCTATGAGAAAATGACTGCGCGGGAAAATTTAGAGCTGCATTGTGCTTATATGGGATACCATAGCAAACAGGCGATTCGAGATGCTTTGGATCGGGTGGGCCTTGAAAATGTTGAAAATAAGCTGCCGAAAGATTTTTCATTAGGGATGAGACAGCGTCTTAGTGTTGCCAGAGCGATTATTACAAAGCCCGAATTTTTGATTCTAGATGAGCCGATTAATGGACTGGATCCGGCTGGGATTAAGGCGATGAGAAAGTTATTCAAGATGCTTAATCAAGAATACGGTATGACCTTGCTCCTTTCCAGTCACATTATTGGTGAGATTGAACAAATTGCAGACACAATCGGTGTCATTAAAGGTGGCAAATTGATTGAGGAAGCGTCTATGGATTCGATAAAGGCGAGTAATACGGAGTATATAGAATTGGTGACCAGCAATCAAAGAAAAGCAGCTATGGTGCTGTATGATAAATTGGATATTAATAACTTTAAGGTGATTGATGATCAAACCATTCGCATCTATGATACAGAAGTTCCGCAATCATCCATTTCTAAGACATTAATACTTGAAGATATCAATATTGAGTCTATTGACAAAAAACAGACAACATTAGAAGAATATTTCATCAAAAAGGTTGAGTTAGATCAGGTTGTGAGCTAACTTTTCGAGGAATAACAGATTAAATGTCAAGGAGCCGATGATTTTGTTTCATTTAATAAAACTTGAATTAAAAAAGAATAAAATAGGATGGTTTGCCAAAGGTGGGATTCTTGCAAATATAATCATTCTAGGTTTACTATGTATGATTTCTGTAGTTGAAAAAAGTGAAGGTACCGAATTGGTAAAAGATGTGACAGGAATTTTTACGATAAGTGGGGCAAGTGTTAGAGGTACTTTTATAGTATTTGCTGCTGTCCTTATTTCAAAAATGATTATTAGTGAGTTTAAGAATCGGACCATTCTCATTATGTTTTCCTATCCAATCAATCGAAAAAAAGTCCTTAGTGCAAAATTGATTATTATCGTTTTTATCACATTTATTGCCATGACCATTTCTCATATAGTTGTGAGTATTGGCTTTATTGGATTGAATCAAATCTTTCATTTTACTTCTGCAGTGAGTTTAACTTCAAGCGAACTTTTGGCAGAGATAATAAAAATAATTATGTTTAGTCTGGCTACTGCAGTGGCAGCACTCGTACCGCTATATTTCGGGATGAGAAAATATTCGGTACCAGCAACGATTATTTCTTCACTTTTAATTGTTATGGTGACATGTCAATCAGCGGGTCCGAATTTCTCATTAGCTAATATTATTTATATTCCGCTTGCCTTAGCAGTCATTGCTCTTGGAATTGTTGCGTTTGCTATTCGAAATATTGAACGGATTGATTTAGAGAGTAAATAATAATTCTCTAGAATGACTATAAAATTTAAACTTTCATTAATTTATGTTTATAAAGATTGAAATAATTTAATAGATGAAATAAGGAGCATAAGAAATGAAAATAGGTATCATTTCAGGAATGATATTTGGCATATTATTGTTAATTATAAGTTTTGTCTCATTGCTTGTAAGTAAACGTAAGGGAGTAGAAAATAAATGGGCGAGGTGGGTAGTATTATTTGGGTGCTGTGCGATTATAAGTGCTATTATTAACTCGTTTGCTTTTTCTTTAAACCTTTAGATTATTTAACTGAAAAACAAACATAGCTAAATTCAAGTAGTGCAACTCCCTAAAAAACACCGCCCATTGGCGGTGTTTTCTAATCAGAATAAGAACAAAAGGTATTGGGAATTTGGCAATGTTTTCTTAATGTAGAAGTTTACTTCGTTTCGCGTTTTCCACAAATTTAGCACTTGTTTTATTAAACGGCTTTTTCAAAAAGAGTCCGATTAACAACGTAATAACTGTAAACGTACTTAACATAAGTAGATCTTTTTGAACGATTTCCCATAGTACTCCACCTGTCGCTTCTCGCATCATGTTGACAGCATAAGTAAATGGCAAAAATGGATTGATAGCTTGAAAAAATTCAGGTGTTGTTTGAATTGGGAATGTTCCCCCTGAACCGGAAAGCTGAAGAACGAGTAAAATAATCGCTAACGCCTTTCCAACATTTCCAAATACTGATACAAGTGTATAGACCATAAACATGAATATGGAACCGATAATTAATCCAAACAGTATAAACCAAAACTTAT
This sequence comes from Heyndrickxia sporothermodurans, assembly GCA_018333075.1. Taxonomy (GTDB): domain Bacteria; phylum Bacillota; class Bacilli; order Bacillales; family Bacillaceae_C; genus Heyndrickxia; species Heyndrickxia sporothermodurans_A. The sequence goes on from BORH01000012.1 coordinate 40,998, forward strand.
CTGCAACATATGCGCCTAGAAGATAGATATCGCCAATTGTAACAATGATGGCTTGCAGGATAGCAATTGTTAAAAAGGTTAATAAGCGCCCAAAATAAATTTGATAGCTTTTATATTGTTCATCATCGTTATGAACATCCACAGTTAATAACGAAACTAATAATAAAGCTCCTACCCATAAAGACAACGTTGTGAAAAATGGCGACATCCCGGACCCATAGTTAGGAATAGGGAACAGCTTATGTTCTTTTAACGTTACAGGCTCTGAGAAAAAGTCACTTTGTTTTTTAACGTCATTCCTCAATAGTTTTATAAGGTCTTGAATATTTCCTTCTGATTCTAATTCTCTAATTTTATCAGCGAGCTTCTTGATATTTTTTTCAATTTCAGGAAGATCTTTTTTTATTTTGTGTATTTTATCTTGGCCTAATGTTAGACCTTTTGAAGAATCATTAAGCAATTTTTCAACTTCAGGAAGGCTTTTATTGGCATTGGATAAAATTTTATTGGCATCATTTGCGATTGACTTCGACCGATTGATTGTTTGATTAATCGCTGGGATGATTACCGAATCAAATCTTCCTAAAATACCGTTTAATGCCGATGTAGATTTTTTTGATAATTCATTTATCCCATTAATAATGTCTTTAGTCGGCTTTTGTCCTTTATTGATCATACTCAGTGCTTCTGATGCTAAATCTTTTTGGCGCTTAAATATGTTTTTCACTTTAGTTAACTGATTAATTTCTTGATCCAGTTTATGATCACCCGACATATTATTGACCTCATTCAAAATGGGCAACAATTTATCGATTACTTCAATTCCTGTATTTAAACGGTCCATATAGATGGTCAGACCATTTTTTGCTGAATTGATATCAACGTTTCCATTCGATAATTGCAGAAGCTTTGGTGCTATTTGTGAATCAAATGTCGATATCGCTTGATCAAGTATCGTCACCGTGTCTTTAGACAATTGACTTAAGTTGTTAATGATCTCGGTAGTTGGCTTTTCACCTTTATTTAGCATATCAAGTGCTGTGTTGGATGCTTTTAGCATATCTTCAAACTTGCTCTTTACAGCTGTTAATCTATTCACTTGATTGGTAATGATGTCGCTGTTTAATGTTTTGTTGACTTCGGTTAAAACATTGATGGATGCATCAATCAATTTGATCCCAGTATTAAGACGGTTTCCAAGATTGGTTAAGCTGTTTTTTGCTTTCTCTGGGTCAATGTTTGCATCTTTTAACATGTACGTTATTTGCTGGACAGCAAGTGCCGTTCCCTTTAAAGTAAGTAAATCCTGTTTTAACCCTTTCACAAGGCTGCTCATTTGCTCTTTTGATGTGATTGCCTGTCCTAAGTTCCCAGTTGGGTTTTTCAATAAATCAGTAACTTCTGCACCAGATTTTGCGACATTTTTTAATACGGTTAAATCCTGTTTAATCGTTGGTGCCGCTTTATCGAGGGCGGCATTACTGTTTGTAAAGAATACAGATAAATCTTTTGAAAGGTTCTTTCCATTTTCGACGGCTCTTTTCACCGTTGGAAGATCTGCTTGTGCATTTTCAACGATTTCTTGAGCTTGTTCGGCATCAGTTAAGCTCTTATCAATAACCTTGCTGACCTTAGGTAATTCTTTTTCAAACTTGAAGATTAAATCTTTCATTTTTTCGATGTTCGGTAAATTCGTTTCAAGGTCAATTCCAATTTCATTAAAGACTTCAAAAATTTTACCGTTCGCGGTTTTTACAAAATTATGACTCACTTCTTCAAGAATAGTAGACGCTCCTTTTGATGTAATTTTCGGAGCTATCGCGTTGATCTTTTCATTTACATAATAATGAAGCTTCGGCTTCTCAGGTTCATCCGTCAATACAGTGGCGATTTTTTTCGAGAAATTTTCAGGGATCGTTATACTCGCATAATAATCTCCATGTTTAACGCCTTTAATCGCCTTTTTATTATCTGTAAACCTCCAGCCAAGGCTTTTGTTTTCTTTTAAAGATTTGACAATTTCATCGCCGATATTTACATGCTCACCGCGAATATCAGACCCTTTATCTTCATTGGCAACTGCAATTTCAATTCCTTCTGTATTTCCATATGGATCCCATGATGCTTTAATATTAAACCATGCATAAAGGGAAGGTAGAATCGCAAGTCCTAAAATAATAATAATTGCCGCCCAGCTTTTTGCCACATTTTTTATGTCATTCGTGTAAATCCGAAAAATAGTTTTCATATTATGAATCTCCTAAAATCTCCTTTTCCATTACTTTAAAAAAAAGCATAATTGAGTAACCCCAACAATATAACATTTTTTGTGAGTATTTTCATCCTCTCAATTTTCTTTATACTAAATTTAAGTCTCTCATTTATTCTTCTAGGTACTTAGGCCAAAGCTATTCTTCCTACATTGTTTACAGATTTTTGCCTAATCTACTTAAATCGCATACTACCAAAACATCACCAAAGCGGAATTCCTGATAAGCAAGTATAGAATACACCTTTCAGGAATGGTTTATAAATTTTTCACAGCTGTGCTTGTAGCTATTTGAAACTCTATCAAGAATAACCAAAAATGTTTATGGTCATCCTTTTAGTATGAAACAATTTGTTTTTAAGTACTTGATAAAAATATAAAGAGCATGTTTTAAAAAAGATTGATTAAAACATGCTCCTATTTTATGTGATCGATTAACTGCTTCCATAGAGAAGTTAAATGTAGATCTTTTTTAAACGATTTAAAGTTATTTTACATTGATTGCAATGGATCAGTACTAGAATTGAAAAATTTTATTTTTATTATTATCAATAAAAGAGAAAGGAGTGTAAATATGAATCCGCTCCAAATAAGTTGGTGAATTCCTAATTGAGAAATAAACCAGCCACCAATAGTGGTTCCTAAAGTAATTCCAAGATTTGAAAACGAAACGAACAAGCTATTGCCAAATTCAGGGGCTTCCTTTGCCTCGCTTATTAACCATGCTTGACTAACTATTAAACCACCAGAATGTACGATTCCCCAAATAAATACCATAAAAATCATTGGGATGAAATAAGCTCCTAAATAATAGACCAATAAATAAACAATTAAATAAAAAATTGGAAATGAGATTACGGTTTTTACGATGCTTTTTTGCAAAAAAACTCCAAACAAAGAATTGCCTGCAATCATAACGACACCAAATATGAGTAACATGACACTGATGAGAGAGCCACTCATGTAGGTTACTTTTGCAAGGTACTCAGCAAAGTAGCTATATACTGAAAACATGGCTGCAAAAATAAATACAACCGTTGCAATATTTAGCCATAATCCAGGTTTACGTAAGATAGCAACTTGCTTACCAAAGGACATTTTTTCTTTAACGGGCATAGAAGGGAGCAAAATTAATATTCCTATAAAGGCAAGTGCATTAACAATTGCTCCAAATAAGAAAGCAATCTCTAATGAAAACTGTTCTGCAAGATAAGAAGTCAATGGTACACCCAAAGCAAATCCAACTGTAATTCCCATGAAAACCTTTGTAACCGCCTGACCGCTTTTTTCTGGGGGAACAAGTTGTGCTGCAGTTACAAGTGCTATTGAAAAGAAAAGAGGGTGAAGTGCTGCAGGTAGAATACGAAAAATAAGCATAACTTCAAAATGTGTTGTATAGGCGTAAATAATATTAGAAAGAGCGAAAATAAATATTGCTGTTAATAAAAGTAGCTTACGGTTAATTCCGGACACTAGTAAGATTAAAAATGGACCAGAAATAGCAACAACTAGAGCAAATAAGCTAACTAGTAAGCCTGCCTGAGAAGTGGAAATGTCAAATTTTTGAGTGATTTGGGGTAGTACTCCGACAATGCTCATCTCTGTTGTAATAATGCCAAATACGCCTAATGCTAGCACTAGAATAAATAGAGGGTTAACTTTTTTCATTGATAAAAATCTCCATTCCCATAGTAATCTTATAGCTCTTAAAACAAATAGAGTTTTAATTTATGTAAATACAATAACAAATATCTATATAATTAGATATAATGAAATAAAAAAAGGAATCCTCCCTCCTACTTATAATTCTTTTTGGACGTACTCGGAAAATTTTTGTATTGTTTTTTCATTTCGACGATAGTATGTCCATTTTCCAATGCGTTCGGATTCTAATAATCCTGCTTTTTTCATTGTTAATAAATAACTAGAAATCACCGACTGAGCCAGTCCGGTTTTCAATTGGATATCTCCTACACATACTCCAATTTGAAAGCTAAGCCCTTGTTGCAAATAAGGCTTTTCGTCAAAAAAGTTTTCTGGATTCTTTAACCATAATAAAATTTGTTGTCTCGTATCATTTGATAATGCTTTATAGATTAGTGAAGGTTCCATAACAACATTATATCTATTTTTATAGATTTGTAAATAAGAGCCTTGCTCTTGTCATTTTAAAACTGATGGAACCCTCTATTTGTAAAACGTGAATAGGTACTCCAAATTAACCCTTTTTTCTCATTCGTTATTAGGATCGAGATATTGCTTGTATAGAAATTGTAGAGATTATTTTTCTATAATTATGAATTTACTAATTTTAATTGTAGAGGAGAGGCAGCTGTGAAATTATTTCAAGTGAACAATGACCAAAATAAAAGAATTTTATCGATATTAAATAGTCTTTATTCAAAGAAAGTAATTACTTATAACGAGAAGATAGAACTATCTAGAATATTTGAAAATTTACATTATGGAGATGTAAACAAAGCGGAGATGCTTTTAGAGAAGAATAATCAATACTTGTTTTATCAAGTGAAGAGAATACTAAGTTACATATAATAAAGATTGATAGAAATCTTCGGTAGTTCTTAAGTAGGGATTCATTCGCTATATATAATGTAATGTGATCAGGTGCTTTCTTATAATGTTGGTAAAGTCTAATTCATGGAATTTTTTTTGTGAAAAAATTCTGGAGAAAATAGGTTTAATTAAAGGGATGGTAAATATAAAAAAAGTTATCAAAATTATTCATTTAAATAATTATCAGTTTGAAATTACGGAAGATGATAACAATCTATATTTTAAAGAATTATCCAGTAAACAAAATAAAGCAACTTTTTCTGTTAGTAAAACTTGTAGAGAAAATAATAATGATAAATATGGCCTGAAAATATATTTTACAAAATTATTTAAATACTAAAAATCTATTCATCTGTTGGGTTTGATTCAATATATTCTTTGATGTGTGATTAAGCTATTTTAACAACCTTTAAATATAGTGAAGGCTAATATTACAGAAACGAATTCACAGAAGCCTAGGATATCAAACACGTCAATGTAAAGAAGAACATAGAATTAATGTTGGATTATGTATATGACTCAAAAGTGACTCAAACAAAAGAAAGAGAGTTAGAAGGTTTTCCGTTAAAAAAATGAATAAAAAGTAATGGGACAATGAAAAAGCTGCATTTAACTATATATAAATGCAGCTTTTCTATTATAAACTTTAATATATCTTAAAATGGTCTTATTTTTATTTCACGATATCTTTTAAAGATTTACCTGGTTTAAATGCAGGTATTTTACTTGCTGCTATTTCAATTTCTTCACCAGTTTGCGGGTTGCGTCCTTTACGAGCGGCACGTTCTCGAACTTCAAAGGTACCAAAACCGATTAGAGTAACTTTATCTTCGTTTTTAAGAGCTGATTCAATTGAGCTGAATAAAGCATCAACCGCTTTATTAGCATCTTTTTTAGTCAGTTCTGTTGCTTCAGCAACACTATTAATAAGTTCAGTTTTATTCATTTTATTCTCTCCTAGTTAAAAAATTTCCAATCAAACAAATGACTGTACAATATATTTATCACATACGATAACATGTTCGCAAATTTTTAAGATATATTTTGGAAAATAAAATTCTCCGGATTTTGGAAAGTCAGCAATAAATAACATATATTCTTCCTAATCACTTCCAGGTAAATTAGTGCCTATCCAATTAGGATGGTATAGTTATAACCTTTTTAGAATCGTATCAAAAAAGCAACAGATTTATTGGATTAATAGATTATTAAGGAAAAATGTGAAGAACTTATTTAAATAAACTAAGGCGTTTCTGTAACAAGCAGGAACGCTTTTTTAGTTGATTGGAAGGATAGTCATAAAGATTGAAATCTAATGATTTAAGAGAAGTTTAAGAATATATCAAGAGTTATATAAGTGGAAAAATATATAATAAAAAGTCATAAAGTAGTGACATATAAAAACACAATACGACACCATTTGACTAAGCAAATCTTTGCTCTAAGAGTGTAAAAAGAGGATCAAATATCATTAAGTAATTAGAAGAAAAATCTGTAGGCGCTTGTGATAAGAGAATTAAAATAGGTTGATATCTCTTTGTCTAATTTACTAATTGTCTTAATCATAATGTTATTAAATTCCATATTATAAAAGAAATTGAATTTTTATAAAATAATTCATTTGTACTGTTTTTTTATCGATTAACAAGTAAAAATTTTGAAGGATAAAGGAAGAATCTGTCGAAACATTTTGTTTTAAAGATGTATTATTTATGCATCTTTTTAAGGAGGTGACTAGGAATAAATTTTTTTTAAAAAAAGTATTGAGAAAGGAGAAGAATAACAATATGGCAAGTTTTAGTCTTTATCCAAGGAAGAAGAAAAAGAAGTTTCCAAAAGCATTAACCTTATTAATGGCATTTTTACTGATTTTTAATGGAATGCTCCCATCAGCGTTAATAGGGAAAGTTCATTCTGTCGAAAAAGCTCCTATTGAACAACCCAAAATATCGAAAGATGTCGATGGTGAAACAAGTAAAGAAATATCCAAGGAACAAGAATTTACATATAACGTGAATGTTGTATTGCCTAAGGATATAGCCAACTATGAAACGATGGTCATTTCAGATGACCTTGATCAGCGATTAGATGCTCAAGGTACATCGGTTATGATTGATGGGAAGACAGGTGACACATTAAAAACAGTTGTAGATGGTCAAAATGTTTCACTTACACTGAAAAAAGAAGAAATCGAGGAGCTTGTAGGAAAAGAAGTAAAGTTACAAATCACGACGCAGGTGAAGGAAAATGCAGCTACTGGAGAGAAAATTGATAACGTTGCACAAGTTGTGATTAACGACAATGTTGAGATGGAAACGAACCCGGTAGTTGTCACGCCAATCGACGTTGAGAACAAAAGCTCAGAAAGTGAATCTAAAGACGAAAAAAAATCTACAGAAGAGAGTACTAAAAAAACGCAAGAAAAAACGATAGAGGAAAAAAAGGATGAAGCAAAAGCATCATCTGTGGAACCAAATACAAAAAATATTGCTATAGCTAACAGCAAAGAAATGGCGGTAAATACAGATAATAAATGGCTGACTTATAAATTTGATGCATTTTCCAATGATACTGTTAATCAATTGTTTGCAGTACATGGTGCTGCAAATGTTCCTGCAGGATCAAATTTTATACGATTGACACCTACAACTACTGAACAAAGTGGAGCAGTGTTTATCAAAAATGAGATTTGTCCTAAAAACAATTATTCATTTAGTACAGCCTTTTCATTTAGTATGAATAATCCGAGTGCTCAAGGTCCAAGTGATGGGTTGACCTTTACGCTTCAGACTGGTACATCAAGTCAATTATCTGTTGGTGGCGGATTGGGATATTACGGTATTCAACCAAGTTTTGCTGTTAAATATGATACCTTTTTAAATACGGTCTATAATGATCCTTCCGCAAATTATATTGGACTTGCGGAAAATGGAACGGTAACAAATAAACCTGGTTGGTATACAGACTTGGATCAGTATAATTCCGTTAATGGAACCAATTATGTTTTATCAAACGGAACTAAGTATTACACATGGATTGACTATGATGGTTTATCAAAGAATGTTCAAGTGCGACTAGGTACCTCACCGGATAGAGCAAATGCAAAAAAAGTATTAGATGTAAATAACATTGATCTTGGTACCATTTTTAATGGAAAACCTATTCATGCCGGTTTTACTGCGTCAACAGGATATCCTAATAGCGAAAATCACGATATTTATAGCTGGTATTTTGTAAATGATTATGCACCTTTAGCTACTCTTAATCCGCAAAATGATTACAAGCAAGCACCGAATAGTGTGAAATTAAAGACAGAACCGACAAGTGAACCAGGGGTACATAAGGTTACGGCAACTTTATTAGATCCATTAGGTAATCCGGTTCCCGATGCATCACTAGATAGTTTTACTACAACTGTAGGAGAACTAGCCGGGCCGAATGGAGAGCCTGTAGCCGATTTAGTGTCAGATGCGGACGGAAAGATTCATGCAGTGCTGAAAAATGCTGATCATTCTAAAGATATTAAGATTTCAGCCACTGTCGGTTGTGCCAATGATTCAACAACGATACCGGCTACTGACCAGCCACCAGACTCCTGTGGTACACCAGTAGCGTTGATTAATGGTAGTTTTGAAGAACCACCTGGAAGGGGTTCAATGAATGGTTCATTTGGTTACTATGAAACTGAAGTACCAGGATGGAAGACAACCGATGATACAGGAGGTGTAAAATGGATTGAAATCTGGGACTATAAAGAGGGATATCCAGAAGGAATAGTGGATAAATATCCAGCTCCCCCAGACGGTAATCGATATGCAGAGCTAAATGCTAGTGGCAATGGAATGTTATATCAAGATGTAAAGACCACACCTGGCCAGACCATATATTGGAGACTTTCACATAAGGGTCTTTATGGAGTTGATACAATGCAGCTTCGTATTGGACCTGTAACTAATAATCCCTACGATACTGTAGTCCAACAACAAATGTCTGATGGCAATGCAGCCTGGGGGACTTATTCTGGAACCTATAATGTTCCGAAAGGACAAACAATGACCAGGTTTGGTTTTGAAGCTGTTTCTACTTCCAATGGATCCCTAGGACACGGTAATCATTTAGACAATATCTTCCTAGGAACGGAAGCGTGTGTTAAAGCAGAGAAAACTGTTAGCCCTAGCGGGGACGTATTACCAGGAGACGAGTTGACCTATAAAGTAAAGGTTAAAAATTCAGGTGGAGACGTAGCAGCAAATGCTGTCTTCGAGGATGCGATTCCTGAAGGTACGGAATATGTGCCAGGTTCAATGAAAATCTTAAACGGTCCAAATGCAGGTGATTTAACAGATGCAGATGACAAAGATCGTGGTAAATTCGATGGTAAGAAAGTAACCATTCAATTAGGCGATTTGCCGAATACAGCTAATTTACCTGATGGTATTACAGTTCAATTTAAAGTAAAAGCTTTGGAGAGTCATGCAGGTAAAGCAGTAGCCAATAAAGCGCAGATCAACTATAAAAATTTACTGAAAAATGAAAATGAATCAACAAATACAAACGAAGTAACTAATAATATTATAAAGTTTCCAGACCTAAATCCATGTTCTTCACCAGTATCATTGATTAATGGTAGTTTTGAAAATGGTGCTGCCATAGGAACTGCTCCTGATCCTTATGGAAATAAACCAGGTTTTTACTTCTACCCATCTGAGGTTCCAGGTTGGAAAACTACTGATAAGGCAATTGAAATTTGGAATTATGCTACAAATCGACCAGCAGGAGCTAATTCCTATCCAGCACCACCTGATGGCAATAGATTTGCAGAATTAAATGCTTTCAACGCTGGTATGTTGTATCAAGATGTCAAGACCACACCTGGACAAACCATTTATTGGCGTTTATCACATATGGGGAGGTCTGGGGTTGACACGATGCAAGTTCGTATTGGTGCTGTAACTTCTAATCCATATGACACAGTCGTGCAAAAACAAATATCTGATGATAAAACAGCATGGGGAACTTATACCGGAAGCTATACCGTTCCTGCAGGTCAAACTACAACAAGATTCGGTTTTGAAGCGGTTAGTAGTGCTAGTGGGAGTGTAGGTAATGGTAACTTTTTAGATAATATTTTCCTAGGAACTGAACCTTGTGTGACATCAGAGAAAACTGTTAGTCCTAGCGGGGACGTATTACCAGGCGACGAGTTAACGTATAATGTCACTGTTAAAAATTCAGGTGGCGACGTTGCGGCCAATACGATTATTGAAGATGCTATTCCTGAGGGGACAGAATATGTACCGGGCTCGATGAAAATCTTAAACGGTCCAAACGCAGGGAATTTAACAGATGAAGAGGATAGCGATCGAGGTAAATCTGATGGTAAAAAAGTAACTATTAATTTAGGTGATTTGCCGAATTCAATCAATTTACTTGACGGAATTACAGTTCAATTTAAAGTAAAAGCTTTGTCCAGCCAAGCAGGTAAGTCTGCAATTAACAAAGCTCAAGTAAAATACAAAAATTTACTTAAAAATGAAGATGAAGAATTAGAAACAAATGAAGTAACAACTCCAATAAAGTACAAAGAGCCTATCTTGAAATCGGAAAAATCAGCAACGATTAAAGAAAAAGGTAAAGAAAACACAGATCAGGATCATCCAGAAGTAGGAGATACGCTTCTTTACACGATTAAGACACAAAATACTGTTTCAGATAGTCTTGTCAAAAACCTAGTTATCTCAGATAAACTTCCTGAGGGGCTAGAGTATGTGGCAGATAGCTTGAAAGTCGATGGCAAGTCAGTAACAGACGAAAAAGACACTGACAACGGCCACCAAGTAGATGGCAATATAGTAGGTCAATTTGGTGATATCACTGATACCGAGTGGCATACGATTACTTTTGAAGTGAAAGTAAAAGAAGGCCAGGCAAGTAAGGACATTAAAAATATCGCTACTGTTGATGGCGACAATATTGATGAACCGGATAAGCCGGAAGAAGAAGTGAAAGTTTACCCGCGTATTGCGGCGCTGGAGTCGGAGAAATCCGCGAAGAACCTGGAAGAAGGTAAAACGACATTCGAAGTGGGCGACACAATTGTTTACACAATCAAAACGCGCAACAAAGTGTCAGACAGTGAAGTGAAAAACCTAACAATTATAGATGAACTTCCAACAGGCCTTGAATATGTTGAAGGCAGTTTGAAAGTAAGTCACGAAGGAAAAGGCGAATTTAAAGATGGCAAAATTACCGCGAACTTTGGTGATGTGAAAGATACCGAATGGCGGACAGTCACCTTCGAAGCGAAAATCAAAACCGGCAAGTCTGGTAAATCTATCGAAAACATTGCCACTGTTGGTGGGGATAATATCGATGAACCAGATAAGCCAGAAGAGAAAGTGAAGGTTGATCCGAAAAATCCGAAGCTTAAATCCGAGAAAACAGCGACGATTAAAGAGAAGGCTGAGGGCAACACAGATAAGGACCATCCAGAAGTCGGGGACACCCTTCTTTACACAATCAAGACACAAAACACAATTACAGACAGCCTTGTGAAAAATTTGGTAATTTCTGATGAACTTCCAGAAGGCCTTGAGTATGTGGCAAAAACCTTGAAAGTCGATGGCAAGTCAGTAACCGACGAAATGGACACTGACAATGGTCATGCAGTGGATGGCAAGATAGCTGGTCAATTTGGCGATATCACTAATACTGAGTGGCATATGATTACTTTTGAAGTAAAAGTAAAAGAAGGCCAGGCAAGCAAAGATATTAAAAATGTTGCTACTGTTAAAGGCGACAATATTGATGAACCAGATAAGCCGGAAGAAGAAGTAAAAGTTTACCCGCGTATTGCCGCGCTGGAGTCGGAGAAATCCGCGAAGAACCTGGAAGAAGGTAAAACGACATTCGAAGTGGGCGATACGATTGCGTATACAATCAAAACGCGCAACAAAGTGTCGGATAGTGAAGTGAAAAACCTTACTATTATGGACGAACTTCCAACAGGCCTCGAATATGTTGAAGGCAGCTTGAAGGTAAGCCATGAAGGCAAAGGCGAATTCAAAGATGGAAAAATTACGGCGAACTTTGGTGATGTAAAAGATACCGAATGGCACACAGTCACCTTCGAAGCAACAATCAAGTCCGGTCAGTCAGGCAACAAGATTAAAAACGTAGCCACTGTTGGTGGTGACAACATTGAAGAGCCGGATAAGCCAGAAAATGAAACGACAGTGGATCCAAAAGATCCGAAGCTCGAATCCGAAAAAATAGCTGTGAACGCTGAAGAAGGCAAAGAGAAATTCGAGGTTGGCGATACGATTGTTTATACAATCAAAACACGAAACACGGTATCCGACAGTTTGGTGAAAAACTTGACGATTACGGATGAACTTCCAACAGGCCTTGAATATGTTGAAGGTAGCTTGAAAGTAAGCCAAGAAGGCAAAGGCGAATTCAAAGATGGAAAAATTACGGCGAACTTTGGTGATGTGAAAGATACCGAATGGCGCACAGTCACCTTTGAAGCAACAATCAAGTCCGGCCAGCAAAGTAATAAGCTCAAAAACGTAGCTACTGTTGGTGGTGACAACATTGAAGAGCCGGATAAGCCCGAAAATGAAACAACAGTGGATCCAAAAGATCCAAAGCTTGAGTCCCAAAAAATAGCGGTGAACGCTGAAGAAGGCAAAGGGAAATTCGAGGCGGGCGATACAATTGTTTATACAATCAAAACACGCAACAGCGTAGCTGATAGTTTAGTTGAAAACTTGACAATTACAGATGAACTTCCAACAGGCCTTGAATATGTTGAAGGCAGCTTGAAAGTAAGTCATGAAGGCAAAGGTGAATTCAAAGATGGCATAATTACCGCAAACTTTGGTGATGTGAAAGATACCGAATGGCGCACAGTCACCTTTGAAGCAACAATCAAGTCCGGCCAGTCAGGTAATAAGCTTAAAAACGTAGCCACTGTTGGCGGTGACAATATTGAAGAACCGGATAAGCCAGAAAATGAAACGACAGTGGATCCTAAAGATCCGAAGCTCGAATCCAAAAAAATAGCGGTGAACGCTGAAGAAGGCAAAGAGAAGTTCGAAGTAGGCGATACAATTGTTTATACAATCAAAACACGTAACACGGTATCCGACAGCTTGGTGAAAAACTTGACGATTTCGGATAAACTTCCAGAAGGACTCGAGTATGTCGCAGATAGCTTGAAAGTAAGTCACGATGGCAAAGGCGAGTTCAAAGATGACCATATTATGGCGAACTTTGGTGAAGTAAGCGATACGGAATGGCGTACAGTCATCTTCGAAGCAAAAATCAAATCTGGCCAGTCTGGTAATTCTATCGAAAACATTGCCACTGTTGGTGGGGATAATATCGATGATCCAGATAAGCCAGAAGAGAAAGTGAAGGTTGATCCGAAAAATCCGAAGCTTAAATCCGAGAAAACAGCGACGATTAAAGAGAAGGCTGAGGGCAACACAGATAAGGACCATCCAGAAGTCGGCGACACCCTTCTTTACACAATCAAGACACAAAACACAATTACAGACAGCCTTGTGAAAAATTTGGTAATTTCTGATGAACTTCCAGAAGGCCTTGAGTATGTGGCAAAAACCTTGAAAGTCGATGGCAAGTCAGTAACCGACGAAATGGACACTGACAATGGTCATGCAGTGGATGGCAAGATAGCTGGTCAATTTGGCGATATCACTAATACTGAGTGGCATATGATTACTTTTGAAGTAAAAGTAAAAGAAGGCCAGGCAAGCAAAGATATTAAAAATATTGCTACTGTTAAAGGCGACAATATTGATGAACCAGATAAGCCGGAAGAAGAAGTAAAAGTTTACCCGCGTGTTGCAGCGCTGGAGTCGGAGAAATCCGCTAAGAACCTAGAAGAAAGCAAGACGACATTCGAAGTGGGCGATACCATTGTTTACACAATCAAAACGCGCAACAAAGTGTCGGATAGTGAAGTGAAAAACCTGACCATTATGGATGAACTTCCAACAGGCCTCGAATATGTTGAAGGCAGCTTGAAAGTAAGCCATGAAGGCAAAGGCGAATTTAAAGATGGCAAAATTACCGCGAACTTTGGTGATGTGAAAGATACCGAATGGCGCACAGTCACCTTTGGAGCAACAATCAAATCCGGCCAGTCAGGCAACAAGATTAAAAACGTAGCCACTGTTGGTGGTGACAACATTGAAGAGCCGGATAAGCCAGAAAATGAAACGACAGTGGATCCAAAAGATCCAAAGCTCGAATCCAAAAAAATAGCGGTGAACGCTGAAGAAGGTAAAGAGAAATTCGAGGTGGGCGATACGATTGTTTATACAATCAAAACACGCAACAGCGTAACGGATAGTTTAGTTGAAAACTTGAAGATTACGGATGAGCTTCCAACAGGCCTCGAATATGTTGAAGGCAGCTTGAAAGTAAGTCACGAAGGCAAAGGTGAATTCAAAGATGGCAAAATTACGGCGAACTTTGGTGATGTGAAAGATACCGAATGGCGCACAGTCACCTTCGAGGCGAAAATCAAATCCGGCCAGTCTGGTAAGTCTATCGAAAACGTAGCCACTGTAGGTGGGGATAATATCGATGATCCAGATAAGCCAGAAGAGAAAGTGACCGTTGATCCGAAGTATCCTGTACTAAAATCAGAAAAATCAGCGAGAATAGAGAAAAAGGCGTTTGGTAATACAGATAAGGATCGTCCAGAAGTAGGCGACACGCTTCTTTACACCATCAAGACACAAAATACTGTTGCAGATAGTCTAGTTAAAAATCTAGTCATTTCCGACAAGCTTCCAGCAGGTTTAGAATATGTGGCGGGAAGCATAAAGGTAGATGGCAAGTCTGTCACTGATGCCAAGGATTCAGATAATGGTTATCAAGCCGACGGTACAGTAGAAGGTCAGTTCGGTGATGTAAAGGATACTGAGTGGCATACACTAGAATTTTTAGTAAAAGTGAAAGCAGGCCAAGAGGGATCTGAAATAAAAAATATTGCCAGTGTAAATGGTGACAATATTAAGCAGCCTGACAAACCAGAAACAGAAATAACAGTGAAACCACGTGATCCAGTGATCGTTCCACGTGATCCAATCATTGAATCTGAAAAAACAGCAAAAAATTTAAAAGCGAATAAGGAAACATTTGAGGTTGGCGACACCGTGGTTTATACAATTAAAGCTCGTAACAAAGTCACCGATAGTATCATAACCAACTTAGAAATTACAGATCAGTTACCAAATGGTCTTGGATATGTAGCAGGAAGTCTGAAGGTTGATGGTCAATCGGTAACGGATACTAAGGGTGATGATAAGGGTCACTTTGTGGATGGTGTGGTTTATGGTCAATTTGGTAATGTGTGGGATACAAACTGGCATACAGTAGAATTTCTGGCAAAAGTAAAACCAGGTCAATCTGGAACAAGTATCAAAAATATTGCCGTTGTAAATGGGGATAATGTTGATAAGCCAAGCAAGCCAGAAACAGAAGTGACAGTTCATCCACATAAACCAGTTCTAGAATCAGAAAAAACAGCGAAGAACTTGAAAAAAGGCAAAGAAAAGTACGAGGTTGGAGATACGGTCGTTTATACGATAAAGGCTCGCAATAAAGTCACTGATAGTTTAGTAGAAAACTTATCGATTATTGATAAATTACCAGCTGGGTTATCCTATGTTGAAGGCAGCTTGAAAGTAAGCCATAAAGGAACAGGCCAAATCAAAGACGGAAAAATTGTTGCTCATTTTGGTAATGTGAAAGATACCGAATGGCGTACAGTGACATTTGAAGCAAAGATTAAGTCTGGTCAATCAGGTAAAGAGATTAAAAATATTGCGATGGTAGATGGTGGTAATATTACACAACCAGACAAGCCGGAAACAGAAGTAACTGTTTATCCACACAAACCAGTTCTTGAATCAGAAAAAACAGCGAAGAACTTGAAAAAAGGTAAAGAAAAGTATGAAGTTGGAGATACGGTCGTTTATACGATAAAGGCTCGCAATAAAGTCACTGATAGTTTAGTAGAAAACTTATCGATTATTGATAAATTACCAGCTGGACTATCCTATGTAGAAGGTAGTTTGAAAGTGAGTCATAAAGGAACAGGCCAAATCAAAGACGGAAAGATTGTTGCTCATTTTGGTGATGTGAAAGATACTGAATGGCGTACAGTCTCATTCGAAGTTAAAATTAAATCTGGTCAATCAGGCAAGGAAATTAAAAACATTGCGATCGTAGATGGTGATAATGTAAACACACCTCAAAAACCGGAAGAGGAAATAAAGATTGATAATCCTCATCCTTCTAAAGGTGAACATCCATCAAAAGATGGTCACCCATCTACAGATGATCAGAATACGAACATTCATAAGAAACCAAATCCGTCATCTCCTTCAAAGGATAAGGAAACATCGCTTCCGAAAACAGGTGATTCAGATGACACTCTTATGGTAACAGCAGGAGTTCTTCTTCTTTTAGTCAGTGCATTTAGTATAGTGGCTACAAAAAGAAGAAAGGACAATAGATAAATAGTTATGCACCTGATCATTTTATTGTGATCAGGTGCTTTCTTAAAATGTTGTAAAAAGTATAAGGAATGGAGAAAAGAAAAATGTGGAGAAAATTATTCATCTTTTTACTTATAATAATAGGCGTTTTTCTAATATGCTCTCCTTTCATTAAAGAAGTGGTTATTAATTATATGAGCACACATTTTAAACCAACAGAGTTAACAGCAGGTCAGCTAGAGGAAAATAATAGCCGAAGAGCGACTTTTGATTACGAAGCCATTAAGCCTCCATCTGTGATTGAAACGATTAAAGGAAGTACAGGCTTTGATAAGGAGGCATTAATTGGTCAAATAACCATCAAAAGTATTCAACTAAAACTTCCGATTTTAAAAGGAATGACCAATCAAAACTTACTAGTTGGTGCAACAACTATGCGCGGGGATCAAATGATGGGTGAAGGAAATTATTTATTAGCAGGCCATCATATGAAGAATCCACGTTTATTATTCAGTCCCTTAATGAATATTAAGCAAGGGGCAATAGTTGAATTAACAGATTTGAAGAAGATATATATATATGAAATTATCGAAAAAAAGATTATAAGTGAAAATGAAATAGATGTTCTTCAAGAGAAAAAAGATAAGCAATTAACACTTATCACATGTGATAAAGCTACTGAAACAAATAAGAGGTTAATGGTTAAAGGGAAGTTAATAAAAGTAGAATCCTATAACAGCTAATAGATAATCATATAAATATAGTTGATTAAAATTCAAGCCGACACTAAATGGAGGAGTGTCGGTTTTTTCCTTTTAAGCTATAATAATCCTATCACTTTGTAATGGATGTAAAAAAAAGGCTATTAAAGGAGAACGTGTATGCAGCAATATGAATACTTGATGATTTTTTTTTGCTTAGCTATTACATTACATAATTTAGAAGAAGCATTATGGTTGCCAGCGTGGTCACAGCAACCATCAAGATTTCAGAAAAAAGTAGCAGCTAATGAGTTTCATTTTGCAGTGATTGTGATTACTGGATTAGCATATTTAGCTACATTTAGTTATTTATATTTCCCAATGTCGAATGTTGTGGAATGGATATTTATTGGCTTTGTAGGCTCGATGATTGTCAATGCGATATTTCCACATTTAATTGCAACAATCGTAATGAAAAAATATGCTCCAGGTCTTTTAACCGGTATCATACTAAACATTCCGATTAACTCTTTAATCCTTTATAAACTATATGTAATAGATTTAATTTCTTTAAAAGAGATTATTTTTTCGACAATTATCGTTGGTTTTATTTTAATTGCAATAATTCCTATTCTATTTAAAATAGGAAGGAAAACATTATCAGTTCAATAATCAGTTATAACAAGGGATAGACATAAATATATGTTTTCGAATAAAAACGACACAATTATTCAATTGTGTCATTTTTAAATACTTGATGCTTTTTTGACTGATTACTTATAAATCATTCTCCAATAGAATCAGTTAGTCTCTTTTTTCTTTTCTTGAGACTCATTCGTAGGTATGATTGAGGTCTCTTCGTCTTCTACAGTTTCTTCCGCTTCCGTTTGTTTTTTATCTGTTTCCATCGTTTCACATTCATAAAGCTCAAATAATTGAACAAACTCATTGATGACCATTTCAATGGCTTTCAACTCACCGACAAGAATGGGATTAATAGATTGAAGCTCTGGTGATTCTAATTGTTGTTTAAGTGTAGAACGTTTTAAATTCATCATTTCTAAAAAGGCGATGGCTCTTCCACGGCGAAACGTTTTTGCACCACGCGGGTGTTCTTTTCGCTTGTGACCTTCACCACGGTGATGTCTGTCTTTATTATGGCCTCTATATCCTTCATTTCTCATAAAAAACTCCCTTTCTGTTGTATACATTCGTATACATTGTGGTGTGTTTGTATTGTATACAAATGTATACAAAAAGTCAATGGAGAAAAATACTATTAATCTTTTTCAATAGATCTGTTTAGTCCTGCTCTACTAGTACAATAAAAAAGCTGCCCAAAATGGCAGCTGTATTCTTAACAATTGAACAGAGAACTCTTTAAATTAACTTGGCAAACCAAGCTACATAATAGGCAGCAGGGATAAATAAAAGCTGAGCGACAATTGTACCCACTAATTTTGAACTGACCATAGTTAATGAGTAACTCTTTAAGTAAATATAATGACTTTGTTTTTTCATTACTTTATCAGCTAATACGGAAGCTTTAGGGTCAATAAACAACGTTAACAAAATAGTTGCAATCCCATTGATAATTCCAGATGACAATAGTGCAGCCTGTGAATATTCAGGAACTAACATCGATGCATAAATAGAAGAAAGAACACCGATAGTAAATACTGCTGAAATAATAACATTTATCACAAAGAGGCGTTTAGGTATCGTTTTTAAAGTGATTCCTTTTAAAAATGTCAGTCTAGGAAGCCTAAAGCACATGAAAACCTTTTTAAAGCCCTTACGATTAAAATGCTGGATAAATAATGCGATAATTGAACCATTTTGATTGGATAATTGAACAATAGCTCTTGAAAAGATATTTATGAATGTCGGAAATAGCAGTATTCCAAACAGAACTCCAACGGTTGTTACTAAGATTAAAATTCTATACTGTTCCTCGATAAAACTTAATGGGTTTGAGTCTTCCGGTACTTCTGCAATAAGTTTTGCTGTAAGAGGTTGCTGGATCATAGTGGAGAGCCTTGAAACAATCACCAAAGTACTAAATAAAGATAAGGAAGTGGCAATTAATTTTACCCTTGCTCCCGAAATCCTAGTTGAATAAGCTAGCGTTTCAATCATTGTAATGATTAATAAAAATAAAGCAATAATAATTACTTTACCTGTAATTAATTCCATATGTATCCCCTTTGTAAATTTTTCACAGATACATTATAACACTAATTGCATAATTCCGAATTATAAATATGGTTAGGTCTCAGACACTATAAGGTATCCCCTTATGCTATTTGTATTTCTTTCCTATTATTCTGATAGAGACAACAAGCGGTATAATTGAACAAATTGCTTTAAACCGTCCCGTAATTGTTGTTCGTTCAAATAAGAATAGCTCATACGGATCCATGAGTTGTACTCCTTAAGTGGATCGAAGATCGAACCAGGTACAAAGGAAATGGATTGCTCTATGCTCTTTTCAAGGAGCCTTTCCATGGAGATCGACTCTGGAAGCTTGATCCATAAATTAAATCCCCCGTTTGGAGACGACCATTTCCAGCCGCTAACAGATAATTCCTCCTCCATAATACTCTTGCGAATCTCAAGAGCTATTCGCAGCTTCTCTATATGCTGCTGCAGCCGCTCTGAAAAGAAATAATGCAGAAAGATTTTCTGATTTAGCAAGGGTGTACCACTGTCAGATAACGATTTTGCTTTTAATACATAGTTCATGACAAATGGTCTGCATGCAACGGCGGCAATGCTTAAACCAGGGGCAATATATTTACTAAAGCTGCGTATATAGATCACACATCCCGATGTATCGTAGGCGAAAAACGGCAGTGGAGGTTTTTCCTCAAAATAAATATCTGGATAAGGGTCATCCTCTACTAACAGACATTGATACTTATGTGCCATCTCTACCAATCTCTTTCTTTGCTCAGCTGGAACCGTGTATCCAGTCGGATTGTGAAAGGTTGGGTTGAGATAAAACAGCCGTGGTTTGTGCTTTTTCATGAGAGCTTCTACTTGATCCAATTGATAACCGTATGGATGAATCTCAACCGGGATAATATTGGCACCTTGTCTTCTGAAGACATCGATAGCAGGACTGTAGGTTGGTCGCTCCAGCAAAACAGCATCTCTCGGTTTGATTAGAACTCTGGCAATCAAATCGATGGCCTCTAGTGAACCAGATGTGATTAATAATTCATTTGAAGATACATAAAAACGATACTGATCTGTAAAATAGCGGCTAAGGGCTTCCCGCAGCTCCAAGTCTCCTTGGATTGTGGAATATGTACCTAGCACTTTTGGGTATAGATCAAATACCTTCTTTACATATTCCGAAAAGTAATGATTTGGCAAAAGATTTGGGTCAAGCAGTGCTTTGGAAAATTGATAATCCGCCTGTACCTGATGGATTTCGGAGAGGCTGCTTTCATGGACACAAGCAGAAACAATCGGATTATGCTGAGAATCGATTAGCATCATACTGTCAGGCATCACATAGTATCCTGATTTATCTTTTACATATACCTTTTTGTTGAGTTTTAATTGCTGATAAGCTTTAAAGACTGTTAACCGATGCACGTTAAATTCCACTGCTAACGTTCGAATAGAAGGGAGCTTTTCGTGTGCTCTCCATTCTCCACGTCTAATTCTTTCTAAAAGATAGTCATGAACTTGTTCATAAAGCTTATCAGAATGAACATTTGAGAGAACTCTTTTTTTCATAAAGACCCTCCTTTCATGCCATTATACATGACGAATTCGAAAACTGTTCTGTTAATTTTAAACTGTTCTATTCCTTGTCACTTATGATGGAAGAGGGAAGGAATAGAAAGGTACTGTTCTACTCCTATCTTAAACACGATAAGGAGGGCTAGAAAATGGTTTTATTCAATTATGTTTTAATGTGTCTTATATTTGGAACAACATTTTTATCAATAAAGGTAGGGGTAGATGCAGGTGCACCGCCATTTTTCTCTGCTGGAATACGCTTTTTAGTGGCAGGCTGTATCCTGTTTTTATGGATGGTATGGAAAGGAAAAGCACAGTTTTCTCTTTTGCTTCGGAAGGAAATGCTCTTGACCGGGATAGGATTAACCTTCGGAACATTTGCGCCATTATATTGGTCTGAACAATATTTGAGCTCTGGTATTGCGGCAGTCCTATCAGCAACAGGACCTCTCATGATTTTATTGCTTCAGTATGGTATTTTTCGTGAAAAGCTGCCTATTCGTTCTTTAGCAGGCTGTATAGTAGGTTTTGCAGGTGTCATCATCCTGCTTTTGCCGGGAATGATGAATACATCCTTTAATGAGTTCTGGTTAATTGGATGCTTGGCGGTCTTGCTTAGTGAAATCTTTTATTCTGCTGGTGCTATTTACTCCAGTCGGGTCATAAAACGATTTCAAGATACATCTCCAATAGCTTTGAACGCAGCTCAAATGTTATATGGAGGTGCTATGCTTCTTGTATTATCTTTATTTACAGAAAACGTGCACATGAATTCCATACTGACAACAAATGCAATTTTATCCCTCTTATACTTAATTATTGCTGGATCCATGGTGGCACACACGATTTTTTATTGGCTTGTTGCCAAAACCAATCCGGTGTTTCCATCCACTTGGCTCTATATTTCGCCATTGATTGCCCTTTGCCTAGGAGTGGTGTTATATCATGAGCGTCTTTCCTTTTTGTCGGTGATAGGAGGAATCATCATTATTATTGGAACCATTTTGGTTAATATTGATAATCTCAAGCAGTTGATAGGTAAGAAGATAAATGTGCTAGGGAAAGAGAGTCATTTATGAATGAATAGTAATGGGTCGCCCAAAAGTAGATGATTGATCAATTTTTGGGCGATTCTTTTTTGTAATTTCTCCATTTTTTCTTGTTAAACTAATGAAGGAGTTAATACGAATAGTATATGGTTCGATTCATTACTTTTGTTCAAAAATCTGTGTTTTACATTGGGTGGAATTCTTACAACATCCCCTTCATCTAAAAAATACTCAATACCTTCCAGCTCAACATATGCTTGTCCTTTCATAACGACAGCAATTTCTTCTTGGTCATCGTGTGAATAATAGCTTTCCGTGGTGCTTGCATGTGGATTTAAATCCATCATTAAAAGTTCAATATGAGCCTTCATGAAATCTGGAGTTAACACATCATAGACAATATGGTCACTATTTTCACGATACACTTTCTTGCGGTCTTTTTTTCTCGAGATGAGTGAATCTGTATCAATATCATTGATAAAGAGAGTAAATAATGGCACATTTAGTGCTTTCGCAATTAGTTGTAATACACTTAATGAAGGATTGGCTTGTCCTCGTTCAATTTGGCTAATAAGCGATGTACTGATTCCAGAATAATCGGCGAACTCACGAATGGTCATTCCGTTTTTCTTACGATAGCTTAATACCGTCTGACCAAGGCGATGGTTGATCATAGTAAAGCTCCTTTCCATAATAATGTGTGTTTCATTCTTTTTGTGCTGACATGTTAAACATGAATAACTTTCACTTTATTTAATTTGATTAAAAATTTATACTTGTAAATTATATTAGATTATTTTTATTATTGTAAACATAGGATTAGGGGGGATGGGATTGAAATCATCGCTTTTTTCTTACACGGCTTTATTTTTTGGAGTATTTGCTTTATCTACTTCGGCAATCTTTGTGAAATTGGCTGAATCACCTGCAGCAATTACGGCATTCTATCGGATGTTTTTTGCAGCAATCATCCTTTTGCCCTTTTTATTAGTAAGTAAAAAAAATCTCCAAGAATTACAGTCATTGTCTAGAAAACAATGGGGGCTTGGTTTATTATCAGGTGTATTTTTAGCCGCACATTATACGCTGTGGTTTGAATCCTTAAATTATACTTCCGTAGCTAGCTCGACAGTCATTGTCACCTTACAACCGCTATTTTCTATAGTAGGAGGATATTATGTATTTAAAGAACGTATAGGTAAGGGTGCGATATTAGGATGCTTTATAGCTATATTGGGTAGCATGGTTATTGGATGGCAAGACTTTCAAATTAGTGGGCAGGCAGTAATAGGTGATATTTTAGCGTTTATAGCAGCGGGACTTATTACAGCTTACTTTTTCATTGGTCAGTATGTACGCAAAACGTTATCACTAGTTCCATATTCAATTATTGGTTACGCCAGCAGTGCTTTATTTTTAAGTATTTTTGCTTTTAGCAAGCAAGTATCCTTTATCGATTATTCCCTACACACATGGTGGTCCTTTTTTGGATTAGCATTAATTGCAACTATATTTGGACAAACGATTTTTAATTGGCTATTGAAATGGATGAGTACCACGGTAATATCAATGAGTATATTAGGAGAGGTAATTGGAACGTGTATTCTTGCTTATTTTATTTTGGACGAAGTGGTTTCTCTTAAGCAAGGAATAGGTATTTTTCTCATCTTAAGCGGCTTAGCACTATTTATAATAAAACAGAAAAAAACATCTGATATGAGAAAGCAATCAGATATTTAATCGTGAGTTTGCAATGTTATCATACGAGGAGGACTTATATGACATATCAAGATCAAGCTATAAATATAAGTGAAAAATTATCTAAATTCAGTGATTATTGGTCTCCTAAAGTGATTGCCGAAATGAATGATTCTCAATTTAAATTAGCGAAAATTTCGGGTGATTTTGTATGGCATGATCATAAAGACACAGATGAAGTGTTTATTGTCATTGAAGGCGAAATGAAAATTGAATTTCGTGATGGAGAAGTAAAGCTTTCCAAAGGAGATATGTATGTCGTACCGAAAGGGGTAGAGCATAAGCCGTATGCCGAAAAGGAATGTCATGTCATGCTGGTAGAACCTAAAGGTATCGTCAACACTGGTGATCACAAAGGGGACTTAACTGCTGAAAACGATGTATGGGTATAAATTGATAATTTAGTAGTTATCAGAACAGGAAATGGGTTTGTCTATGATATTGTAGACTAAAATTGTAGAGTCTTATTTGTTATTTTAAATAGCAAAAGCAATAATAAAGTGCCTTTTTATTAGATAAAAGGCACTTTATAAACAGACTAAATTAGAAAATTAGCAATCTGCTTTTTCATTACAGTAAAGATATTAAGTGAGTTCAAGTACTGATTAATACTGGAATAATCCATTAAATTAGTTACTATTCTTACTGCACAATTAACTAAGGATTTTTGATAAAACAAATTCATTTGTCATTCTATTATCCATCTAAACTCTTAAATGGAATGATCGTTTGGGAATGAATTTAGGGTATTAGGCCTTTCCTAATTTACGCAGAACATTAAAAAAAATAAAGTTCATGCTTTTTGCTTGATAAGTTGTTTGATTAAAGCTGCCGATAATATATACGTCCATATTTGGAAAGTAGAGCATGGAGGCTCCGCTAGAACCTAGATGTCCCCATCCATGATATTTTTGAGTAAATGGAAGAAATCGTATTCTCATCAGGCCGTAGCCATAATCCATTCCAGTCCACATTTTATTCCATTGCTTCATCATGTCCAGTGTATCTTTTTTAATGATCTTATGATGAACTAGTGCTTTCATGAAAATCAATTGGTCTTCTAACGTACTGACGGTTTGACCTCCAGAATAAAAGCTACTAAAGCTAATATAATCATCTACCTTTATTTTCAACTCTTTCATATATAAGTGAGCTACTGGATGCATGCTTTTAATGTTAGGTTCGGAGTACTGTGATAAATATGAGTGATTCATTTCTAGAGGATTAAATATATATTCATGAAGTACTTCATGGAAGGACTTTGATGTAATGGTTTCGATAATGATTCCTAAGAGATTGTACCCTGTGTCAGTATAATGAACACGTTTCCCAGGAGGGAAGTGGGGGGTCAAATGCTCTTTGGACCAGTGGATGGTTTCTTGTGGTGTCCAAAAACGTGAATGATTCTGAAGTAGCTCTTCCAGTAATTTTTCGCCACGCTTAGGTTTATCCTCGAAATAATCTGGTAGTCCAGAGGTATTGCTTAATAAATGTTTGATTTGAATATCGTTTGTATAATCTTTGCCTTTATATATGTGAAGTTCCTTAAGAATGTCTGGAGGTAAGTACTTAGTGATAGGGTCATCGAATTGGACGAGTCCTTTTTCTACTAATATTGCTAAGATGACAGAGGTAAAAGTTTTACCTACACTAGCAGTATGATAGGGCTGGTTAGGATTTACGGGAACCTCATCTGTATTTCCCTCAGCCATTCCCCAATGGATATTCAGCTTATCAGAATGTACCAACAAATAAACATTATGAAGATGACGATCTGAAGCAACTTTTCTTTTTAGTTTCTCTCTAATATCTTTTTCCAACTGTTCAATTTTCATTTGTTCCCCCTCTTTACAAAGACTGAATTTTATTTATTTCTTATTTTCAGTTATTTTATATTATGCATGTTCTTTTGTCTAATTATAGGTGTAAAAAATAACCTCCATTTCCAATTATTTATTTTCTGCCCTGGATAATTACTTCTGTTTCAGGGTCATTGCCCAAAATAGTAGGGCAATAGCGCTCACGGTAGCTCCTAATAGACAAACTCCATTCCATCCAAAATGTTCATAAACATTCGTTGAAGCAATAGAGCCTGCTGCACTTCCGATGGAATAAAAAATCATGTAAGCAGCAGTCAATCGACTTCTAGCCTCAGGCCGTACAGTGAAAATGAAACTTTGGTTGGTGACATGGACA
Source organism: Heyndrickxia sporothermodurans (assembly GCA_018333075.1). Lineage (GTDB taxonomy): Bacteria > Bacillota > Bacilli > Bacillales > Bacillaceae_C > Heyndrickxia > Heyndrickxia sporothermodurans_A. The sequence goes on from BORH01000012.1 coordinate 66,841, forward strand.
GCTTGAACAGCGAGATCAAGAAGGATAACACCAACCACTAATGCAAGCAGTGAATAGTTTAAAAGGCTCATGATTAACCATGATGTTAATAATAGCGTAAGTGCTATACCTGTAGTTCGTTGCCCCAATCCTCGATCTGCGAGTCGTCCAGCCCGAGCAGCGGCCAGTGCCCCTGCAACTCCTGCAAGACCAAATGCTCCAATAGCTGTATGTGAAAGAGAGTGTGGCGGAGCACTAAGAGGTAGCACCAACGAGGTCCAGAGAATGCTAAAGGAAGTAAATATTAATAATGCTAGTATGCCGCGAATGACCAGGATTCTTTCTTGTACGTATAGTAAGAGTACCGAACGCAACAGCTTAGGATAGGATAAAGGCGATCGCTTAAAATCTACATCTGGTAGTTTTCGATTTAGCAAGATGACCATGATAAACATGAGGGATGCAGAAGTAAGATAAACGGAACGCCAGCCTCCTAGATCTGTTAATATACCAGCGAATGTTCGAGCAAGAAGGATTCCGATAACAACGCCACTTGTTACGAAACCAACTATACGTCCTCGTTCTTTAGGAGATGACAAGGTTGATGCATATGCGACTAGTGTCTGCGTAACTGTAGCAAGCAACCCAACAGCAGCAATACCTATGAAAAAAATGTTTTTAGAAGGAGCAAAGCCAACAATAACTAATGCAAGAATAATCAAAAGCATTTTACCTAAAATGAGTCGTCGATGATTCAATAAATCACCAAGAGGGACTAAAAACAGCAGTCCTAGTGCATAACAGATTTGTGTAACAGTAATGACAATGCCGATGGCAGAATGACTAATTTTAAAATCATTAGCTAAAGTATCAAGTAATGGATGAGCAAAGTAGATATTTGCAACAGCCATTCCACAAGAAATTGCCAATAATAATGCCATATATTGAGGGATACTTGAGTGGACAACTAATTGTGAAGGAGCCGTTTTCATGCCCGAATCTTCGATCGAATCCATTGTTTTTTCTTTAATCTTCATTATTTACATCTCCTTTATTGTTTTATACCAATCAGTATATTGTACTGATTGGTATAAAACAATTTAACTTATGGATAATTTTCTGTCAAGAGCTTAGATGATGAATTTTCTGAGGGATTTAAAGAATGTTAGTAAATAGTATTGAGTAAGAGGTTTTCACAGTTTGACTTCAACAACGAAGTCTAATAAAATATATAATATACCGATTAGTATTTTAAGGAATGTTATTTTCTTAATCGAACGGAAGGATGTTTTAGAAAAGAGGGGAGTACATGGTTCGAAAACGAGAGTTTGATGAGGAAAAAGCATTAGACGCTGCTATGCAGATCTTTTGGGAGAAGGGGTATAATGCCACTTCGTTAAGCGATTTAACAGTGCATATGGGAATACAGCGCCCAAGCTTATATTCTGCTTTTGGTGATAAAGAGAATTTATTTGAAGCGGCATTGCGTAAATATACAAAATTGCATGCTACTGAGATTCGAAAAAAGCTTCTTCAAAATAATCGATCTGTAAAAGAAGCCATTCGTCTGTTGTTTGAGGATTTGGTGGAATCAGGATATAAAGAAGGGCAAAGCATGGGGTGTTTTTGTATTAATACGATGGTAGAGCTTGCCCCACATGATGAAAAGTTTGAAATTCTCACAAGAGAGCATCAAATGTATCTTTCTGTTATTTTTCAAGAAATCATTGTCGAAGGTATTCGCTCAGGTGAATTGGACAGTAGCTTGAATGCTAAAGCTTTAGCGCAGACCTTAGTTGTTTCATTAATTGGCCTGACCGTGATGATGAAATCACGTCCAGAGCGCTCTTTTGTAGATAATTCTGTATCAATGATTGTATCATTAATAAAATAAATTCAATTTTTAACTTTAATGAAAATACTAGATGTAAAAGATAAAAAACACAAGATATTTGTTCTTGGATATGTTTTAAGCGGCTGAACATAGCGTCTCAAAGTTTGTGAGTAACAACGAATGCCCTTGATATAAATAAAAAATGCCACAATTTAGCTTAATGGGCATTTTTATTTATGAGTTTTTATTCTATTAGAACTCTTGAATCGCTACTTATAAACTCAGGTTTTGGTCTAATTCTCTTTTCTGACGCAAGTGATGACGGAAATGCATGCCGACCAAATCATGCCACTCTCTAGCATTAAGCCAGCCAAAGCCCTTATGATTCACTTTGGAATTTGGATTCAAAGCATCTAATTTATTTTCTAATTGTATTAATCTCTCCATCAATTTTTCTAGCCTATTCATAAGTTTTTCTTTACTTTCCGAATTGTCTGGAGGGGAATTTAACTCATTTGGTAACTTGATTTTAATAGGTGGGAAATCTCCAAGTTTAAATAATCTTTCACCAAACTCTGTCTTACTAAGCTTCTGTTCTTCCTCAGATGCTGCACAAGCTTCGACATTGTCTAGGTACTCATGGGCAACAACAATCAAATGGTCATACATTTGACCAATAGACCAAACATTTTCCGTTGTTTTATATCTTAATTGCTCCAATGAATAATTTTGCAAACATCCTTTGTATGTTTCGATCACCTTCAGGTCACTCAATTAATTCCCTCCCTCATGATTCGGTTATGTTTTTCATTTGCTGTAGATTGCTTACTTTTATATTTACAAGGTCATTTCCACTCTTCTTCTAAAATTGCGTAATAATATTCATCCCACCACTCATTATCATGTGGAATACACTTTTTGAAATAGCCTTCTCTTCTCATACCGATTTTTTCCATCACTCGATATGATGGGGGATTTTGCGGCTGGCAGGTAGCTATAATTCTATGTAATTTTAATTCTTCAAAACCATATTTCAATACGGCTTTTGCTGCTTCAGATGCGTATCCTTTATTATAGTATTTAGGATTGAACACCCAACCTATCTCATATGTATGCTCACCAAAATATTTATGGAAAACAATATGGCCAATGAGTTTATCTTCTTCTTTTAATATAACAGGATAATTTTTGGCATTTTCACCCACGTTTTTATTGACAAAGTCCTTGGCATCTTCTTCAGAAAAAACGCCTTCAGGTATATATTTCATAACAAGGCTGTCTGATGTATATTCATGAACAGCTTCCCAATCGTTTACCTGAAATTCTCTTATTAGTAATCTTTCTGACTTTATATGCATATACTTTTCTCCTTAAATTATTTTTTACCTATTTACCTTTATTTCGATAAGATGGTTAAAATATCCTTTATAGATTATGATTTTTTCAATTATTAAACATGCAGTTAAAAATTTGTTGGAAAGGAGTTTTAGTAAAATAGAAAAAACGATAATAGAACAATTATCGTTTTTACATTCTATATTAAAGGCATTAATCATGAGTCTTTACCCCAAGATTTAAAGAGTAGGTTACTGTATTTAAGGATGTAAAGCTTTTCAAATGCTCGCTTGATTATATGTGGCATCATGCCAGACATTGTCCACTTTAATACCTCGTGTTTAGCAGATTTACTTATGATTAACATTGCACCTTCTTTTCCAAGCTCCATAAAATAAAAGGTATCATGTTGAAATGCTCGAAGTGGCTTTTGTTGCATTTGTCGAATGATATTATCGGCGGCGAGGACACCTTGACGCTCCGCTGCACGCCCATTTTTGTTTCCTTCTAAACCACTTGCATCACCAACAACGTAAATATTTTCCCATTGCGATGATTGTAAGGCTTCGTTTACAGGTAGAATACCATGGTAATGTGTAAAATCCTTTGAAGAAAAAATAAATTCCTTTCCTTTATAAGGCGGTAAAACGAGTAGGAACGAATAAGGTACCCTTTCGCCGTTAGATAAGTCAACTTTTCCATCTCTCACCTGTTTAATTGATACATTACAATAATAGGTAATTTGTTTTTCTGCCATTAACTCTTCAAGCATTTTCGTTGGCTCTGTTCCATTTTGATCAAATAGTCTTTTTTCATAGGTAAAAAATGTAATAGGGCATTTCATATGACGTTCATTTAGATAGGTTACTAACTCGAATAAAAACTCATAGGCAATACCTGGATTCGAATTATTCTGGGCAACACCAACAACAATAGGTTCACCACCCTTCATTTCTTGAAGCCTTTTCTTCGTTTTAAGAGCAGAGGATATTTCGTAGACAGAATCACTTTTTCCTTCTAATCCATTTATTTGCTCCCAATCAGGGGAGGCACCTGAGGCGATGATCAAATAATCATACTCAATCGTTTCATCATCATTACATATGACATGGTTTCGTTTTGGTTTTATTTCTTTCACTTGTTTTTCAATAAATGTAGCACCGATCTTCTCAAAGGTCGGTTGAAGTGGAAAGGTGAATTTTTTAATACTATGCTTGTGAAAAGGTAACCAAATCAAGGATGGGCGGAAAACGAAGTCCGCTTGATCAGAAATGATAATAATTTCATGCTTCGGCTGGTTCAATTTTTTTCTAATTTCGATAGCAGCATTTAACCCACCAAATCCGCCACCAATAATAACAATTCTCATCATATTCACTTCCGGATTTTTTTATTTAGTATGATTGAAAAGGTGTTTATTTATCCTATGTTTTTTGTATATGTATTTTAGGATAGACAATAAAAATAAAGGATTTCTGTTAAAATATTTAAAAATAAATTCTACATAATAATAATTATCATTGTCGCTTGTATTCATATTTAGCTAATTGAGGGTAATGTATAGAGTTGATATCAATAATTATTCTCAATTAGATAAATATATTCTCAATTATTATTGACTTTTAAGTAATTAAGTAATATTATAAAACATATAATAATGATTAAAAAATAATTATTCTAATTAACTTTTGAATCTAAGGAATGTATTTAGGTAACAAACTTGATATTAGTTTTCTATTTAATGATGGAGGTGTTTATATGTCTCAAGGTGAGCTTGCAACAGCAAAAAATGAAAAGGTACTAGTTTCTGCTTCTCCTCGTTTTGAAAAGATATTTGATCATATTGAATTAATCGCGGCTATTATTAGTGGTATTTTTATTGTGTTCGGCTGGTTATTGTCTAAATGGGATCATGAATCTATTTCTATTGCCTTTTATCTTGCCGCTTTTATAATTGGTGGTTATGCCAAGGCAAAGGAAGGGATCGAAGAAACCATTAAAAATAAAGATTTAAACGTTGAATTGCTGATGTTTTTTGCGGCAATCGGTTCAGCAATTATTGGCTATTGGACAGAAGGAGCCATGCTGATTTTTATCTTTGCACTAAGTGGTGCACTAGAAACATATACAATGAATAAAAGTCAAAAGGAAATTTCCTCCTTATTGGAGATTCAGCCTGAAACCGCAACACGTGTGGCGAATGGTCGTGAAGAAATTGTTCATGTTTCTTCACTAGAAGTAGGAGATTCTATTTTAGTTAAACCAGGTGAGCGTGTTCCGGCAGATGGGAAAATAGCCCAAGGGATGACAACTATTGATGAATCCACTATTTCAGGTGAATCCATTCCAGTGACAAAAGGAAGCGGAGTTGAAGTTTTTGCAGGGACGATTAACTTGAATGGGTCTATTACGGTTGAAGTAACAAAACCTGCCAATGAAACGGTTTTTCAAAAAATTATTCAACTCGTTCAATCTGCACAAAGTGAAAAATCACCTTCACAGCTGTTTATTGAACGTTTTGAAGGAGCATATGTCAAAATTGTCCTTTTCGTTGTTGTGTTAATGATGTTTATTCCTCATTTTGTATTAGATTGGAGCTGGAATACAACCTTTTATCGAGCAATGATTTTATTAGTTGTAGCTTCTCCGTGTGCACTTGTTGCATCAATTATGCCAGCGACTTTATCTGCTATTTCTAATGGAGCTAGAAAAGGGATCTTATTTAAAGGCGGAGTTCATTTAGAAAGCCTGAGTCATGTTAAAGCAATTGCTTTTGATAAAACAGGGACATTAACAAAAGGAAAACCAGAGGTAACTGATTTCATTGTACGACCTGACTTGAATGAACATGATTTATTATACTTGATTTCATCTATTGAGAATCAATCAAATCATCCATTAGCTATCGCAATTGTCCAATTTTGGAAGTCAAAAAATGATGAGGTTCTTTTGCAGCCTGATCAAATAGAAGATGTACCAGGTTGGGGATTAAAGGCCCAGCTTAATAAACAAGAATGGTTAATTGGAAAAAAAGATTTTGTTGGAAGCAAGGAAGCACAAGCATTTGAAAACGGTGTTTCAACACAGCTTGAAAACGATGGGAAAACGGTTGTTTATGTGAAGGATTCCTCAGGAATTGCTGCAGTAATCGGTCTTCAGGATATTGTACGTAAGGAAACAAAAAATGCGTTGTTAGAGTTAAAAAAAGAAGGAATTCGTACAATTATGCTTACTGGGGATAGTGAAAATACAGCAAAAAGTATTGCAGCACAATCAAAAATTGATGAATACATCGCTGAGTGCTTACCTGAAACAAAGGTATCATCTTTAAAAAAGATAAAAGAACAATACGGAAATGTTGCGATGGTTGGAGATGGTGTTAATGATGCTCCTGCTCTAGCAACTGCTAATGTCGGCATCGCCATGGGTGAAGGTAGTGACGTTGCAATGGAAACAGCTGATGTTGTTCTAATGAAAAATGAGCTCTCGCGAATTGCAGAAGCTATCCGCCTATCTAGAAAAATGAATCGAATAATTAAACAAAACATCATTTTTTCTTTAACGGTCATCATGGTGTTAATAGCATCAAATTTTCTTGAATTCGTTAATCTGCCATTAGGAGTTGTTGGCCATGAAGGAAGTACCATATTGGTCATATTGAATAGTTTAAGATGTCTTGGTGGAGGAAATAGATAATGTCAATTAATTAAAGGCTAGGAAATTCACCTAGCCTTTTTGTTTTGCGTAAAAGTAAGAAGAAATAAAGAGTTTGACTTAAATTGATTGAATTGTTATAATTTTACTAATATTAAGGAAGGGAGTGAGTTAAAGCGATGACTAATTTAAAGAAGATAACCTTGGAAATTAAATGTATTGCCACTCACTCATACGGATCTAAAAGTTAATTTTTGATTTATTAATGAGATGAGCGTGGCAATGGTGAGTATGGCTTTTCTAATAAAGAGCTATATAAGCCACAGGGTTATGAAGATAATGCCTGTGGCTTTTTTATTTGTATGCTTTCCTTATATTTAATTCCAGTTATTCTTCTAAAGAGTAATAAGGAGGAGAGCAATTGTTAAAATTAAAGTATCTTTTCAACAATGTAGATCTAGCAGAAATGCTACTGAAAAATTGGGAATATGATAAGGAATCAATGGATATGTTTAAGTTTTATAGAATATCCTCGAATGCTATTTATCCGTTTCAGTTCCAAGGGAAGACACGGTTATTAAGATTTTCACCAACATCAGAGAAGCGGAGAGATCAGATTCTAGCAGAACTTGAATTTATTTCATACTTACGTTCAGGTCAATATGAGGCTTTAGAAACTGTTTTTTCAAAAAAGGGAGAGGAGCTTGTCGAAGCGCAAACTCCATGGGGTGTATATTACGCATCTGTATTTAGATGTGTACCAGGCGTACAAATTAACGGGACTGATTTAAGTGATCGTATCATTTTCAGTTATGGAAAAGCACTAGGAAAGCTTCATAGGTTATCCAGTCAATATCAACCATCTAATTATAAGCGATGGTCATATCGTGACGTATTAAATTGGATTCATGATCGTTTACTAGATTTAGCAGATGAAGGATTGGCTTTAAAGGAAACGCAGTTGCTGCAAGCTTATTTTGACTCGATTCCTATCACAAAAAGCAATTTCGGTTTAGTACATTATGATTTTGAATATGATAATGTTTTCTATGATGAAATATCTAAAGCGTGTTACGTGATTGATTTTGATGATGCTATGTATCACTGGTATGTGATGGATATAGAGAAAGCTCTTGATAGCCTACAGGATTGTATTCCACCTAAAATGCTTGAGCAGAAAACATCTTGCTTTATGGATGGTTATCGTTCTGAATATGCCGTTTCAGAAGAGATGATGTCTTTAATACCGGCTTGTAGGCGTTTTAATAATTTATATGGATATGTTCGTATATTAAAATCAATCGAAGAGAAATGGGATAATGAGCCCGAATGGTTAGAAGGTTTAAGAGAGAAAATGATCAATTATATGAAGGAAGATTCAACTTGTTTTGGAAAGAAAATTAAATAGTCATACATGAAAAACAGTAGCTTGCGATATTTCCAGCAAGCTACTGTTTTATTCTTCAATACCTAATCCCAAATATCTGGTCTTTCAGCTTTGACTGTACGTAAATAATCAAGGAGTTGCCCTGTATGAACGGACTCATGATAAGCAATTCTTAAAAGCATATCACCAAGTGGTCGAACATAGCCGATATTTGATCGATCTATTTTAATGTTGCTTAAATCATCATTGCTCATGGATTTGACAAAGTCTAAAAACTTTTGTCGATACGGTTGAGCAAATGATAGTTCTTCTTCCACAGTTATAAAAGCTCTTGATGTGTAGGGATCATCTGAACCCTCTAAGGATAAACTTCCGTGGTTGGCTAATATTTGATGATATTGATATTCTCCTTGAATGATGTGCCGTATCATTTCTTTACATGTCATGGCTTCTATATCTGGGTGCCAGTCTAATACTTCTGTTGGGATGGATCTTCATATTTTTATACTTCTTCTACGAATTTCTTCAAAGTTTAAAATTAGTAATTGATTAGCGTTCAATACCAATCTCCTCCTCATTCTATTTCCGTCATACTATCACAGAAAAACTTCGGTTATAATCGAAGTATCAATGTTTTGGGGGAAGACGATGGGAAGTAGACCTGATTTTTCATATGTTGCAAAACTAATGGGAGATCCATCAAGGGCTGCTATGCTTGACGCCCTTCTTGGACTGGATGGACTTCCGGCAAGTGAATTAGCAAGAAAAGCTAAAATTTCTTTACAAACAGCAAGCGGCCATCTGGCAAAATTAGTAGAGGGAAATCTAGTTAATGTAGAGAAACACGGTCGTCACCGGTATTTTCGTCTTGCGAGTACTGAAGTGGCTCAAGCGTTAGAAACGTTAACCGTTATTGCGCCTCCTGCAAAAATTAGTTCCTTGAAAGATTCATCAAGATCTAACCGAATTCGCCTTGCAAGGACTTGCTATGATCATTTAGCTGGGAAACTTGGAGTATCCTTAACAGATGCATTTATTGAAAAAGGATATTTAATTGAGCAGAAGAATGATTTTTTCGTGTCAGATAAGGGGGAAAGATTTTTTTGTGATTTTGGCATCGATCTAGAAGAACTAAGAAAAAAGCGGAGACATTTTGCTCGGAAATGCCTTGATTGGAGTGAAAGGCGATACCATCTTGCAGGTTCATTAGGAAATGCAGTTTTATTGCGGTTGTTAGAGTTAGGATGGATTGAAAAGCTTCCGGACAGGGCTGTTGGGCTTACAAAGAAAGGTCAATCAGGATTATACGAATTGTTAGATATGAAAGCTGACGAATAGTAACATAAAGCTTTATGTACATAACTAAGAAAAGCAAGAGGTTACAGTAGATACCTCTTGCTTTTTTGTTTATAGTAAATTGTTTTCATGAGCAGATAATACAATATTTGTTGATGGTGTACCAAAGGGCATCGCTTGATCAATAAAGTTTTCTAAGGTTTCGACTGACTTCGTCGCCACCTTTGCGATATAACTGATCTCTCCAGCAACTCGGTAGCATTCAATCACATCTGGGTGAGAGTGACAAAATTGAGCGAGGCTTTTACAATCTGTCGATTTAAATAAAATGAGTGCTGTGATTGAACGGTCAAGCTTACTCAAGTTGACTTTCGTATGATAGCCTTCAATTACATGCTGCTCCTCTAATTTTTTTACTCGTTCTGCTACAGCTGGCGCCGACAAATGGACATGGGAAGCAATCTCCTTCATTGACATTTTTGCATTTTGCTCCAGCTGCTTTAAAATTTCATAATCAATGTGGTCCATTCTATCACCTTCTTTTATTAACAATATAAATGATTTTTCAAGAAATATAAAAGTAAATAGAGTAAAATTCCTTTTTTACATTATGTATTTGAAAGCTATGCTTATTTACAATTTACAATAAAGGAGGAATATTTTTATGAAAAAAATATTATTGCTTTTAGCAAATGGATTTGAAGCAGTAGAGGCAAGTGTTTTTACAGATGTACTAGGCTGGAACAAGTGGGAGGGAGATCGTTCAACAGAGGTTATTACTGTAGGATTGCATCCTCAATTACAATGTACATGGAATTTTCAAGTAGCACCAGAAAAGCAATTGGATGAGATTAAATTAGATGAGTTTGATGCACTGGCAATTCCAGGAGGATTTGAAGAAGCTGGTTTTTATCAGGATGCATTTAGTGAATCGTTTCAGAAAGTTATTCAGCATTTTGACCTTCATAAAAAACCAATCGCATCAATTAGAACAATTAAAACAATACGATGTTCAAGTGGTTAATCAACGAATTGTCCGTGATGATAATATTATTACGTCCTCTAATCCTGGTACAGCTTTTGATGTAGCATTTATGTTACTTGAAATGTTAACATCAAAGGAAAATACAGAGCAAGTGAAGGAATTGATGGGGTTCAGTTAGACAATCAATCTATTCCTAAATGAAATATAGAGAAGAGGAGCAACCAATTGGTTTGCTCCTTTTCCTTTTAATAAAATAATATTGAAGTATTTGTATTTTCAATTTGGCGTTTATGCCATTCCAAAAGCTCTTGCTATAGTTGCCACTAGATATGTAACACCAATTGCGATAACTGTTGGAATTGCAAATGATAAAAATGTCCATTTAAGACTCTTTGTTTCTTTATAAATATTAAAAAGGGTTGTTCCGCACGGATAATGAAGCAATGAAAATAGCATCATATTTAAAGCAGTTAGCCAAGTCCATCCGTGATCAAGAAATACTTGTTTCAGTTTTGTTAAGTCCTCGATTTCAAGCATGGCACCTTGAGATAAATACGCCATAATTAAAATTGGCACAACGATTTCGTTAGCTGGTAAGCCAAGAATGAATGCTGCCATGATAAATCCATCCATTCCAAGTGCCTGGCCAAATGGATCTAAGAAGTTGATAAAATACATTAATATGCTCGTATCACCTATATAAATATTAGCTAATATCCATGTGATGATCGATGCGGGAGCAGCAACAATAACCGCCCTTTTTAATACAGACCAAGCTTTATCAATACTTGCTCGAACGATTGTATTCATGAATTTTGGTCTTCTATATGGAGGAAGCTCTAGTGTATAGTGTGAAGGAACTCCTTTTAAAGCTGTTTTAGATAGTATCCAAGATACAGATAGAGTCACTACAACACCAAACAATACACAGCCCATTAAAATGGCTGAGGTAACTAAAGTTCCCGATGCACTTGAATATCCAGTCACCATGAAAAGGGATGCTAATAAGATTAGTGTTGGCCATCTTCCATTACAAGGTACGAAATTATTTGTTAATATAGCTAGCATACGCTCACGTGGAGACTCTATGATTCTTGTAGATAGGATCGCAGCAGCATTACAGCCAAATCCCATTGCCATAGTAAGAGACTGCTTTCCGTGTCCACCAGCTCTTTTAAATAATCGGTCCATATTGAAAGCTACCCGTGGTAAATAGCCATAGTTTTCTAGTAAAGCGAATATAGGAAAGAATATTGCCATCGGTGGAAGCATGACGCTTATCACCCAGCCAGTTCCTCTAAATAATCCAAGAATAAGAATTCCATGTAGCCATTCCGGTGCATGAATCAATTGAAACCCTGATGTTAATTTTGCTTCAGCCCATCCAAAAAACTCAGCAAGTAAATCAGATGGAATATTCGCACCTGCAATAGTGATATAAAATATAATTCCGAGCATTGCTAGCATTATTGGAAAGCCTAGTAAGCGTGAAGTAAAGATTTTATCTAGTTTTTCCATTTGGTTCTGCTTAGCCTTCTTATTGCTAACAACTTCATTACAAATAGCATGACTTGTAGAATAGATGCTGCTCACTATCTCATCCCGAAGCCTATCATTTGACATTGCTTGAGCTTCTTTCACTAAAGCGTCTAACGAGTTATGAGTGAACGCTGACGGAGTACTCATCGAATTTCACCCCTTTTTTCGTCTTTTGCCATTCTTGCTTTAATCGATTGAATAAATTTTCATCACCATCAAGTAAACGAAGAGCAATCCACCTTGAAGGATAACAGCTGCCAAAGACTTCATTCACTTTAAGTTCTAAATGATTAATCTTTTGTTCTACTTCATCGGAATATTTCATGCGATAAGGAGTCGTTTTAATTTGTCCTTTTACCATTAGACTTAAAGTATTAAGTAATTGGTCAAATCCTTTTTTATTTCGAGCAGATATTTTAATCACCGGTACTCCAAGAACATTAGACATTTTTTTCTCGTTAATAATAATTCCTTTTTTATCTGCTTCATCAATTAGATTTATACATATTATAACTTTGTCTGTAATCTCCAATACTTGGAGGGCAAGGTTTAGGTTTCTTTCTAAGGAGGTAGCATCAAGTACGACCATAGTGACGTCAGGATGGTCAAAAATAATATGATCTCGTGCTACTTCTTCATCCGTCGAATTGGAAAATAAAGAGTAGGTTCCTGGCAAATCAACCAGTAAAAATTCCTCATTCTGGTGCTTAAACGTTCCTTCAGCATGCATAACCGTTTTTCCAGGCCAATTACCAGTATGCTGCTTCATTCCCGTGAGTGCATTGAATAGAGTGCTTTTTCCCGTATTGGGATTTCCGGCAAGAGCTATTTTTTTCATCCTTAGTCCTCCTTTACAACCACTCCAAATATTTTAGAACTTTCCTCTCTACGTAAAGCAATGGTTGTATCTCTTACACGAAACGCTATTGGATCACCCAAAGGGCTTTTTTGAAGGACTAAAATTTCCGCCCCTCTAACAAATCCTAAATCTAATAATCTTCTTCTCATCACTCCCTCAATCTGAAGCTCGGTTATGACAAGGCGATTTCCTGTACAGCATTCAGAAAGGGGTATCTGTGAACTAATATTGGACATGACTTTCCTCCACCTAATTATTTTTCATTTCATTTAAAAAATTGCCTCGATGCAAAATATTAATTCAATTATATGTTCCATGAATCAAAAATGTAAACACTTTTTATAAAAAATTTTTATTTATTTGAAATTTCTGGTGTAAGAGGTCCTTGACAATGTTTATTTTCTATCCTATAATTCAAAAACAAATATTTACTAATTTATAAAGGCTAGGAAAAGGACATGAGCTTTCTTTAAAATTCTTAGTAGAGAACAGGGTCACTGGCTGGAAGCCCTGAAGAATGGAGAAAGACTTACCACCTTTGAGCCATTATGGGGAAAGAATAATTAAAGTATCCATAATCGGGAAAACCGTTATCGTATATGAGCATAATGCATGTTTTTATTGTGCAATTATGAAAATAGGGTGGCACCACGACCGCACTCGTCCCTTGTTTAAGGGATGGGTGCGTTTTTTATTTTAAAAATAAATAGGAATTAAGCGATGACAAGGACATGAATTTATCTTAGCTTTCTTAGCAGAGAACAGGGTCAACGGCTGAGAGCCCTGAAGAAAAGGGATAGATTTACCACCTATGAGCTATTATGGGGAAAGGAAATTCCGAAGTAACCATAATCGGGGAACCGTTATATTTTTGAGCGTAATGTGTATATTATGGGATTACGGAATAAGGGTGGCACCACGACCGCACTCGTCCCTTTTTAGGGATGGGTGCGTTTTTTAATTTTATAAATAAATAAGGAAATAAGCGATGACAAGGACATGAATCTATCTAAGCCTTCTTAACAGAGAACAGGGTCAATGGCTGAGAGCCCTGAAGAAAAGGGATAGATTTACCACCTATGAGCTATTATGGGGAAAGGAAACTCCAAAGTATCCATAATCGGGAAACCGTTACATTTTTGAGCGTAATGTTGTTTATTTATGGCATTACGGAATAAGGGTGGCACCACGACCGCACTCGTCCCTTTTTTAGGGATGGGTGCGTTTTTTATTTATAAAAAATTGGAGGAATGAAAATGTCAATTGAAAAAGAAGTAGAAAAAAGAAATCATAGAAAATTAGGCCAAGAGCTAGAATTATTTATGTCAATGGAGGAGGCACCTGGAATGCCGTTTTTCCTCCCGAATGGGATGGTTATACGTAATGAATTAGAGAACTACTGGAAACAAAAACATCAAAAAGCCGGATATCAGGAAATTAAGACTCCAATTATGATGAAGCAGCAACTGTGGGAACAATCTGGACATTGGGATCATTATCATGAAAATATGTATTTCTCCAATGTAGATGAGCAAAATTACGCCATTAAACCAATGAGCTGCCCTGGAGCGGTACTAATTTTCAATAGTAAACGAAGGAGTTATCGAGAGCTTCCGATTCGTTATGCAGAGCTTGGATTAGTTCACCGTCATGAATTATCTGGGTCTTTAAGTGGACTATTACGAGTTCGATCTTTTACTCAAGACGATGCCCATTTATTTGTTCGAGAAGATCAAATTGAATCTGAAGTCGATAAAGTATTAGATTTAATTGACGAATTTTATTCTGAATTTGGTTTTAGCTATAAGCTTGAGCTTTCTACTCGTCCGGAGGATTTTATGGGCTCAGTAGAAATATGGGATAAGGCAGAATCAGCATTAGAGTCTGTATTAAAGAAAAAAGAATTACCATATCAAATTAATCAAGGGGATGGAGCTTTCTATGGTCCAAAAATAGATTTTCACATTCTTGATTCATTAGGAAGAAGCTGGCAATGTGGTACTGTTCAATTAGATTTCCAAATGCCAGGAAAATTTAATTGTCAATATATAGGAGAAGACAATAAGCCGCAAATTCCAATCATGATTCATCGTGCGATATATGGATCTATCGAACGTTTTATGGCTATTTTAATTGAGCATTTTGCGGGAGAATTTCCATTATGGCTATCACCAGTACAAGCAAGAATCTTACCAATTTCAGATGCGCATGTATCCTATGCCTATCAATTGAAGGAGCATTTAGAAATAGCTGGATTGCGCATTGAGGTAGATGATCGAGTAGAAAAAATTGGCTTAAAAATTAGAGAGGCTGAAAAGCAAAAGATTCCATATATGATGATTATCGGTGATCAAGAAGTAGAAAATAAATCTCTTGCGATGCGGAAGCATAGAGAGGGGAATCTTGGTCAGATGAAAATCGAGGCAGTTGTCGACCAATTAAGAGGCGAAAAATAAGAAAAATGTTAAACGAACGAATCCTCTAAAAGATATAGCTTTCAGAGGATTTGTTATTAAATAAATATTGGGATAATCATCCTTGTTTTCTATATATGATGCAATGAAATTTGTTATGGCGGTTTTTTATGGCTTTGGGATTATGATTCACAGCTTTTCGAACATCAAGGAGAAAAGGGCTGTCCGATCGTGCCTGACACTTTGTTTTTAGGACACCCTCTTTTCTTTGAAAGTCGTTTATTCATAGCGAATACCATTTGATAATTTTTCTAAGGCGGACCAATTCAATATATGTATTGAATCTTTATTTCTTTCAATGATTTCCTTTTCGGAAAGAGTAGAAAGAACCCGATTTAAATGGCGATGAGTGGTTCCAAGCAGGTTAGCTATTTCTCCAATATTTGCTGTCCTTAATTCCTTGCCAAAGTGGTTTTCATTTTCAGATGATAATGTGGACATAAGGTAACTAGCAAAACGATTTTCAACTGATGCTAATAAATTCACACGTGAAGCAGTTGTACATGTTTGCAGCTTGTAGCTTAAATGATTTAATAGTGTATGTAACAGCTTTGGATTATTTATTTGCTGATTTTTAATATATTCGAAGGATAATCCGATTAATAAGCATTCAGTTACAGCTTCGATTTGTGATTGTACTGGTACGCCTCGAATGAGTTCAATATCACCGATAATGGAAAAAGGATGGCTAAATCGTAGTAGGAGTGATTTTCCTGTTTCTACGCTTGATGTTACTTTCACTTTCCCTTCCACTAAAAATAGTAGAAATGTTAGCTCTATTCCTTCATGAAGAATGATTTCACCTGGATCATATTTTTGCAATGTAAACGGAATATGTTGAATAGGTCCAAACATATCTTCAAAATGATACTTCGATAAGTGACTTTTAAGTAAAGAGTTATCTTGAATAAGTTTCATCCTTTCTCTCTCCTTCATCTGGACATATGTCCTTTTCATTATACGATGAACTGATATGATAAGGTTATTAAAAAGACGTAGGGGTGACGTAGAATGAAATTCGTATTTGATTTAGATGGGACGATATGCTTTAAAGGACAGCCGATTTCTGAAAAAATCCTATTATCATTAGAGGCATTAATGTCAAAAGGGCATGAAGTTATTTTTGCTTCAGCTAGACCAATCCGTGATTTACTTCCTGTATTACATGAGAGTTTTCACCAATATCCGATGATTGGTGGCAACGGATCCATGGTTGCAAATAAAGGGAAAATAATATCTACTATAAGCTTTGATCATGCAATCCTCCACGATGTTTTTGAACTAATTAAGAAATATCATATTACTTATTTAATAGATAGCGATTGGGATTATGCCTATACAGGTTCACCAGAACACCCTATATTGCGAAATCTTGACCCAGATAGAAGGGCAAAAAATGTTGATTTAATCGATCTGACGTCTGTTGTGAAAATCTTAATACTAACGTCAACAAATATGAAGGAAGTAGAAAATCAGCTTCATAGCATGGAGGTTGTTGTTCATGTACATGGAAATGAAGGTGTTCTAGATGTAAGTCCAAAAGGAGTAGATAAGTGGAGTGGACTGCAGCAGTTAGGAGTAAAAGAAGGAGAGTATATTGCATTTGGGAATGATGCGAATGATATTTCTATGTTTCAGCATGCAAGACATTCTGTTATGATTGGCGATCATTCTCAGTTGGCTCCATTTTCTTCTGAACAGCTGCTTTTAAATGAAGACATTGAGCTTTCTTTAGTGAAAAAACTAGAAGAGCTGAACGTTTTGTGTGAATCTTGTACAATAAACGCTTGAGTGTTTTGTCCCGAAACCCTATAAAAAGAATGCTATACTAGAATGTAAGCGCAGATATTGGAGGCATTCTTATGAAAAACTATCAAACTTTATTATTTGACATAGATGATACATTATTAGATTTTGGTGCAGCGGAAAATTTAGCATTACGCATGCTTTTCGAAGAACAAAAAATGGTTTTAACTGATGAGATGAAAGCACAATATATAACCATTAACCAAGGGCTTTGGAGAGCGTTTGAAGAAGGGGAAATTAGTCGTGATGAGGTATTGAATACCCGTTTTTCTCTGTTATTTCTGGAATACGGTCAAGAGGTTGATGGCAAATTGCTTGGAGAGAAGTATAGCAGCTATTTAGCAGAAGGTCATCAGCTAATTGATGGAGCATTAGAATTAATCACGGAATTACACACTAAATTTGACTTATATATTGTAACAAACGGTGATTCTAAAACTCAGTATAAACGTATACATGATTCAGGCTTATATCCGTTGTTTAAGGGGATTTTTGTTTCAGAGGATACAGGTTTTCAAAAACCAATGAAGGAGTTTTTTGATTATGTATTTGCCCAAATTCCTCAATTTTCAAGAGAGCAAACATTAATTATTGGAGATTCCTTAAGTGCAGATATTAAAGGTGGACAGCTAGCCGGAATAGATACATGCTGGATCAATCCAAAGCAAAAGACTAATGATACATCTTCTATTGTTCCGACTTACCAAATTCAAAAGCTTGTTGAGCTGTATCGGATTTTAAATGTAGAAAAGAAACCAATAACAATTAATCATTAATTGAACAAACTCAATATATCGGTGATGTTAATGTTTTGTTAGAAGGGAAAGCTATAATATTAGCAATCTCTTTTTTTTTAAACAAAAATGCAAGCAATTGATTGCATTCATTTCGAAATTCATTTAAAATGTAACCAGTTGATTGCAAAAATTAGAGGGGTTGTTGAAATGAAAAACAGTTTTTTACCAGTTATTGCTGCGGCACTCGGATTTTTTATGGCACTGTTAGATACGACGATTGTAAATGTCTCGTTGCCGAAAATAGCAGATTACTATAACACATCTATTGATCAAATATCTTGGGTTGTAGATAGCTATAATGTTGCCTTTGGAGTCATTCTTTTAACTGCAGCTAGGCTAGCTGATCAATTTGGAAGAAAAAGAGTCTTTCAAATAGGTTTATTTTTGTTTATTTTTTCTTCTTTACTATGTGGACTTTCACAATCAATTGAACTTCTTGTAATTTTTCGGGCTGTTCAGGGATTAGCGGCTGCAATGATTGTCCCAGTCAGTATTCCGATGGTGTTGGTTTATACTCCCTCTGAGAAAATCGGGGGTGTTACCGCATTATTTGGTGTTATGTCAGGAATCGCTGCAGCATCAGGGCCAACTCTAGGGGGAATTCTCTCTGAAAACTTTAGTTGGCAATGGGTATTTTATATTAACATCCCTATTGGAATCGTAACAATTTTATTAGTCCATCTATCGATTCGAGAATCATTTGATCCAACTGCATCGAAGACAATTGATTGGGCTGGGATTGTTACATTAACTATTGCATTGTTTTCTTTAATATACGGCTTATTAAAAGTACAGGAGCTAGGATGGTCTTCAACTTTTGTAATCGTTTGTTTAGGCTGTGCAATAGGTGGAATCATTTTATTTATTCTAATTGAAAAGAAAATAAAAAATCCGATGTTCCCTATGGATCTATTCAAAAGCTTTTCATTCACAAGTGGAACAATCGCCATCTTATTTCTTGGGATCGGAATGATGAGTGTTTATTTTCTCATGGCCTTCTATTTAACATCGATTAAGGGGATTAGCCAAGTTCAGGCAGGATTGGTGCTTAGTTCATCATCAGTAGCAACTATGATGATTACACCATTGGCAGCAAAAGCTTATAAGTGGGGAACTAAATGGTTTGGTGTTTTCGGTTTTCTTGTATTTGGTATTGGCGCGTATCTTTTAGGGAATATATCCTTGGATGCATCAATTTTGGTTACTGTCAGTGTTTTACTCATTATTGGAGTTGGTTCAGGTATGATTTTTAGCCCGTTATCTATCGCTTTAATCATTCAAGCACCTGAAGAAAAGGCAGGGATGGCATCAGGATTATTTCAAGTAAGCCGTGCCATCGGATCAGCTATTGGAGTTGCTGTTCTTGTCGTTTTATTACAACATTCAATGAATGATGAAATGAAATTAGCAAAAAAGGAAATGATGC
The DNA here is from genome assembly GCA_018333075.1 of Heyndrickxia sporothermodurans. GTDB lineage: Bacteria > Bacillota > Bacilli > Bacillales > Bacillaceae_C > Heyndrickxia > Heyndrickxia sporothermodurans_A. The sequence goes on from BORH01000012.1 coordinate 86,212, forward strand.
AGAAGGTAGAAGAGAGTTCTCTATTACTAGAAACGAAAGGGAGAATACAGCAAGAATTATCGAAAATCAGTAATCACCAAACTATCCAATCGATTTCATTAAATGAAGTGCTAAACAAAATAGATTTCCAAAAAAATTCAGCTCTAAAAGCTTCTCCATCTACTATGCATAATCAAATTGAGAAACAGTTTGAAAAAGAAAAGATGGAAATGAAAACGTTATTCCCGAAAATGATAAAAACGTTAGAGACACATTTATCCTCGGCATTTCAATTTGTCTTTCATTTAGGTTCCATTTCGTTAATTTTAGGAATGATATTTGCTTATTTTAATGGAATAAATTCTAGAGAAATGAAACAGATCATTAGTAAAAAAAATTTTGAAACAGGCTTGGACTAGAGGAATAAAAGTGTTTAGTTTGCCTAAGCTTTCCCTTTTTCGCTATAATGTGGGCAACTATGATTGTTCAAGACATACGGAATGAGGGATTTTGTTGGCAAAAGAGGAGACAAGAGAGAAAATCTTGCAAACAGCATTGCGTTTATTTGGTGAAAAGGGGTATGCGGGTACATCTACTAGAGAGATTGCAGAACAAGCGGGTGTAAATCATATTACCCTTTTCCGCCATTTTGGAAATAAAGAAAATTTATTTAGAGAGAGTGTTCTTCAACATAAAACAGATAGGGATTACTTTCCTAATGTTCAAAAGCAATTTACTGGAGAGATTGAGCATGACTTAAGAATTTTAGCTAAAGCATATTTTGAAGAAAATCTCCCGTTAAAAGAAGTTATTTGGGTACATATGCGTGAAATTTACCAAAATAAAGAGTTTGAGAAGCTTTTTTTTGAATACCCTAATAAACTTTTTCATCATCTTGTAGAATATTTAAAAGAGTTGCACGCACAAGGTAAAATTCCGAAATCTAACTTTGCTTATATCGCTAATATGTTCTACTCAACACTCAATTCCATTCTTATTTTCCAAATGACACTTCCTTATATGAATCAGCATATTAATCCAGATTTAGACGAAATGATTGCAGAAATTGCTCATTTGTATACAATGGGTTTATTACATCCAAGAGAGTGAAATTAATCATTTTACAAAGAACCGAGATCTCTTTCTCGGTTCTTTGTAGTTTTATTTGAAGAAAATACATATATTCCTTATAATGGATAATAGAGAACGTATGTTTTATTATGTGTAGAATAAAAATGAAATGGGTTTGAGTTATTGTTCAAGAGAAAGATTTAAATCTATCTTAATTAGACAAAATATTCTGGAGATGATGAAATGCTTGATGTACGGAATTTGGAATTAGATCCAACGAAGCGTTCAATAGTAATTTCAGATATTCATGGCAATGTAGAACTATTGAAACGCCTATTGGATAAAATAAATTATACTGAGGAAGATTGTTTATTTATTAATGGTGATCTTTGCGAAAAAGGAAACAATAGCTTAGAAGTAGTTGAATATGTGCGAATACTTTCGCAACGTTCGAATGTATACATCACAAAAGGAAATTGTGATTTACTGCATCGTTATGTCTTTAAAGAGAAACAGGAAATCATTTCATATATGCGCAATCAAAAGAACTCGATATTAAATGAGATGCTATCTAAATTCAAAAAATCACTGGATGATTTTACTAGCTTACAAGATTTAGCTCAATTTTATCAAAGTCATTTTCAAAGTGAAATTGACTGGCTAGAATCAATGCCAATCGCTTACGAAACAGACAAGTTTATTATTATTCATTCAGGTATCGAAAATATTAAAAACTGGAGACAAACAGATGAAGCTGTTGCTTTATATGGACAAGCTTTTTATGAAAAGGAGCATCAAGCAGATAAAATCGTCATTGTTGGGCATTGGCCAGTTGTTAATTATCGATCAACACAAGTAAGTTCCAATAATCCAATTATTGATTTACATAAAAGGATTATTGCATTAGATGGTGGAAATCAAATCAAAGTAGAGGGCCAATTAAACGCATTAATCATTGAAAATGGTACATTTTCATTCGCATTTGTCGATGAGCTAATAGATGAAATGCTTGTTCAAAAAGACTATATCGACTCGACGAAAAGAGTAGGAACCGTTACCTATCCAAATTACGACATGGAAATGATAAAAGAAGAAGAATACTTTACACTTTGTGAAAATAGTAAACTCGGGATTCAGCAGTGGGTAAAAAATGAATATTTAATAGTTGATGAAGATAGTACACGCTGCAAAAATGATCTTAGTACTACTTTTCTATCTGTCAGGCAAGGAGAAACGGTACGGGTGGTAGACGAAAACTGTGCTGGATACATATTAGTAAAGAAGGAAAATGGGGAAGTAGGCTGGGTACCTAAAGATTGCTTACTTCTTGAATAATAGATAAGAGAGGTCTTTTGGTTTATGAAAGATGAACAAATAAATTATAAATTTTGGACAGTTGTCATGATTCAAAATAGAGATGAAGTGCTTTTGTTGAATCGGCAGCATGATGATTTTAAAGGGTATATTCCACCGGGAGGAAAGGTAGAATTTCCTGAAAGGTTTAGCGATGGAGCCATTCGCGAGGTGAAGGAGGAAACAGGTCTTGAGGTTTGTGATTTGAAGTTTAAAGGAATTTCAGAATTTGTTAATCCTGCTACGCAAGATCGGTATATAATGTTTAATTATTGGACCGATCAGTATAAAGGTGAGCTGTTAGAGGATCCGCCTGAGGGTGAATTAAAGTGGGTGAAAATAGCAGAATTAGATCAATATCCAATGCAGGAGGATATTAGAAAAAGAATTCATCTGTTTTTTTCAGAAGGGACATTTGAGGTACATACTATCTGGGATGAAAAGTCGAAAGCCCCTAAGGAGACATATATAAGACATACGTAATTTTTGGTTTTTTAATTCATTTTTCAGAAAGGGGTGGGATTAAATGAGTCATGCATTAGTCATTGGAGGGACAGGGATGCTCTCTAATGTGTCCCTGTGGCTAGTTAGTCAAGGCTATCATGTATCTGTAATCGGGAGAAATCTGCAACGAATGGAAAGCCTGTTGGGAAGGTCCACAGATAAACATGCTATCACTCCTGTATTTGTAGATTATAGTGATGATAATCAATTAAAGGAAGAATTAAAGTCTACCATCGAGAAAAATGGTCCGTGTGAGTTGGTTGTTGCTTGGGTCCATTCCTATGCAGAGAGTGCAATAGAAACCATTTCTCAAGAAGTCTCCATTCAAAATGGAGAATGGAGACTCTTTCATGTTTTAGGTAGTAATAAGGACATAAATGAAATCAAAAGGAAAATAAATATTCCAGAATCCTGTAAATATCGGCAAATACAATTAGGCTTTATTCTTGAAAATGATCATTCGAGGTGGCTAACTAATGAGGAAATTTCTCAAGGAGTAATCGATTCTATTCAAAATGAACGATTGATTCATACGGTAGGAACTATTGAGCCATGGGAAAAACGTCCATAAGTTGAATAATAGCCTTTATTTAATTTTAGATTTGTAAAGTAATTGCAGTAATTTAGGAGAATCATTCAAAAGTCACTTGAAATATACTGAAAATTAAGTAAAATAAAGTTATAGATTCTTCGGCCCTATCCGTCTTACCACGGAAGGAAGGGAAGAAATAGAAATTGATTATATTAATGACTGTTAAGATTACATGTCCATTCTTTACCGAATGGTGTTCATGAATCATAAAGCCAGTCCATATCACAGGGGTATTGTGTGATGGGCTGGCTTTTTGTATTAATAGATTACTTTTTTACAGCAAAAATAATAGTGCAAACCACTAGGAGGTGAATAAAACAAGGGATAATGATAAAAAAATATTAGTACTAAAATTTGCTGGTCACTAAGTTGTTCATCTATGAGTTACATACTATTTCATTTTTTATATGGAGACTCTTGAGAGAAGAGTCAGATGAGATAGGGGGAGCTAGATGTCAAAGAGCAATGATTTTAGTAGAGTGCTATCACGGGCAGATGTTATTGTTTTAGCCTTTGGCGCAATGATTGGTTGGGGCTGGGTTGTATTATCGGGAGATTGGATTTCGAAGGCAGGATCTGCAGGAGCCATCATTGCTTTTATTATTGGTGGGATTATGGTTACCTTTGTTGGTTTGGTTTATTCTGAACTGACGACTGCACTTCCGAAAACGGGTGGAGCCCATCATTTTGCCCAAGCAGCATTTGGGAAAAGAGCGGCTTTTGTCGTGTCGTGGTCAATCTTATTAGGATATGTGTCAGTTGTTGCATTTGAGGCAGTGGCGTTGCCAACCGTTATTGAATATATATTTCCACATTATCAGGTTGGATATATGTGGACGATTGCAGGCTGGGATGTTTATTTTTCCTGGGTTGCTGTTGGAATGGTTGGATCTATCATTGTGACTTGGATTAATTTTATTGGTGTAAAGCAGGCGGCAGTCCTGCAGCTAGTATTAACCCTCTTGTTGGCTGTAGTAGGTCTAAGCTTAATTTTCGGCTCTGCGTTTGGTGGAGAAGTGAAAAACATGGATCCTCTTTTTTCAGGTGGGATGGCCGGACTGATGGGGGTAATGATTATGACGCCATTTATGTTTGTTGGTTTTGATGTTATTCCGCAAATGGCTGAAGAAATGAATATCCCCAAAAAAACGGTTGGAAGAGTTCTTATTCTATCAGTAGGTTTGGCGGTATTATGGTACGTTTTCATTATTTTAGGTGTGTCACTATCGTTAAGTGAAGGTCAGTTAAAGCTTGCAAGTCTTCCTACGGCTGATGCAATGGGGGCGGTATTCGGCTCTGCATTGTTTTCCAAAATATTAATACTTGGAGGAATTGCTGGGATATTAACGAGCTGGAACGCATTTATTATAGGGGGGAGCCGTGTGATGTATGCCATGGCTCAAGATGGGATGCTGCCTAAATGGTTTGGTCAGCTTCACCCAAAATATAAAACTCCTAAAAATGCCATATTAGTAATCGGACTATTAGCTACCTTCTGTCCACTTCTTGGTCGTCCAGCACTAGTTTGGCTAGTTGATGCTGGTGGACTATCAATTGTAATCGCTTACTTTATTGTTTCTATTTCATTTGTTGTTCTAAGAAAGACGCAACCAGATCTTCATCGTCCATTTCAGGCAGGAAAAAGTAATATAGTTGGTATTTTAGCTTCAATTTTAAGCATAGGATTTATCGTATTGTATATGCCAGGTATGCCTGCATCACTTATATGGCCATATGAATGGGTTCTGTTTGGTGCATGGTGGATCATTGGTCTAATATTCTTCATAAGAATTCCTAAAGTAACTAGTAGTATGAAACCAATAACGATTACGAACGAATCTTTTAAGGAGTGATTTGAATGATAAAAACAGATATCCATGAAAGGTTAATTGATTTAGATAAAAAACACTTTATTCATCCAACCTCTTCATTAAAACTACAGAACGAGAAGGGTGCACCATTTATTTTTACAAGTGGAAACGGGGTTTATTTAACGGATACGACTGGACGGAAGGTATTAGAGGGCATGGCCTCCCTATGGAATGTCAATATTGGTTATGGTCGCAAAGAATTAGCTGAAGCTGCTTATGATCAAATGTCAAAGCTTGCTTTTACAAATTCCTTTTCATCAATGAGCAATGAGCCTGCAATCAAGTTAGCTGCAAAGCTTGCAGAATTAGCTCCCGGAAATCTAAATGCCGTTTTTTTTACATCTGGAGGGTCTGAGTCAAATGATACTGCTTATAAACTAGCACGCTATTATTGGAAGCTTAAAGGTTTACCAGAGAAGAAGAAAATTATTTCGCAGAAAAAGGGTTATCACGGCGTGAATATTGGTGCTACCAGTGCAACCGGAATTTCTCCATTCCATACATTAACCAATTCTCCAGCACCTGATTTTGTACATGTAGACACCTTCTCGATTGACTCGCTTAAGGCATGCATTGAAAGAGAAGGGGCGGATACGATCGCTGCCTTTATTACTGAGCCTGTTCAAGGAGCAGGAGGGGTGAATATTGCTCCTGATGGTTATCTTCAAGAAGTGCGATCCATTTGTGACGAACATGACATTCTGCTTATTGTTGATGAAGTCATCACTGGCTTTGGTCGTACGGGAAAAATGTTCGCTTGTGAGCATTACGGAATTGTTCCAGATTTAATGCTGTTTGCAAAAGGCGTGACAAGCGGCTACATCCCACTTGGAGGAGTAATGGTAACAGATAAGATACATCAAGATTTAGTAGAACTATCTGATGGTACTCTTCTCCACGGCTATACTTACAGTGGTCATGCAACTGCTTGCGCTGTCGGCTTGAAAAACATTGAAATTATTGAAAGTGAGAATTTGGTGGAGAATTCGAGATTAATGGGTGAAGAACTGTTAAATGGTTTTAAGGAGCTGCGAATGGAATTTGCCTTTATTGGAGAGGTACGAACGCTTGGACTAATTGGTGCCATCGAAATGGTGAATCCAGCAACAAAGAAGCGCTTTGATAGTCTAATTGCTCCGCGAGTAAGTGAAGAGGCAGCAAAACGAGGGTTGATTGTTCGTACGGTTGTTTTTGAAGGGATGGATACTGTCGTTTTCTCACCACCATTAGTCATTAATAAACAAGAAATAAATGAGCTTATCTCTATTTTACGAAGTGCTTTAGTAGCTGTTCAAGAAAGTCTATAAGGGAGGATCAAGTATGCTTATTGGTCAAAAAGAAAAAGGGATTTTTATTAACGGAGAATGGCGTGATTCTTACTCAGGTACGTATCGAACAATAACCAATCCAGCAACATTAGAAAAGTTGACTGAAATATCTTATGGTGGCAAGGAGGAAGCATTGGAAGCAGTTGAAGAAGCAAAAGCTGCATTCCCTTTTTGGGCGAAAAAAACAGCAAGGGAGCGCTCTGTGTTTTTATATAAAGCATATGAAAAAATGCTTGAATGCAAGGAGCAGCTTGCTCAAATCCTCACCTCTGAGCAAGGAAAGCCGCTAACTGAAGCCCGGACTGAAATTGAATCAGCCGCAAGCTATTTACTATGGTATGCAGAGGAAGCCAATCGAGTATATGGTGAGATTATACCGCCATCTAAAGCGAATAAGCGGTCCCTTGTTATTCCGCAGGCCATTGGTGTAATTGCTGCGATTACACCATGGAATTTTCCAGCATCGATGGTGACGAGAAAACTTGGTCCATCGTTAGCTGCTGGCTGTACTGTTGTGCTAAAGCCCGCATCACAAACACCTTTAACAGCAATGGCGATTGTGAAAATTTTTGAAGAAGTCGGGCTGCCAAAGGGAGTTTTAAACCTAGTTGCGGGTGATGCTAAGGGGATTGGAGAAGCATTGACACAAAGTCCTGATGTACGCCTAATCACATTCACTGGATCAACTGAGGTTGGCAGAGATTTAATGAAAAATAGCGCTCAGCATATTAAAAAGCTCTCACTTGAGTTAGGTGGGCATGCTCCTATTCTAGTAATGGATGACGCAAATATTGAGGTGGCCGTTGATTTAACCATTGCTAGCAAATTTAGAAATTGCGGGCAAACATGTATTTGTGCAAATAGGGTCTATGTTCATGAAAAGATTGCCAATGAGTTTGTTGAAAAGCTGGCGGTTAAGGTGAAAAGCATGGAAATTGGCAATGGCAGCGAAGAATCAACGGTGATTGGTCCAATGATTGACCGAAACGCTGTAGAAAAGGTAACCGAGCATGTAGAGGATGCAGTAAATCAAGGGGCAACAATCGTGACAGGTGGGAAGGAATGGCTAGGAAATTTAGAAGGACATTTCTATGAGCCTACTGTACTTGTAGATGTAAATGACCATATGAAGGTGATGAACGAGGAAACCTTTGGTCCAGTGTTGCCAATTGAAACATTTGACTCCATTGAAGCTATTATAGACAAAGCAAATCAGCTCCCATATGGGTTAGCAGCCTATATCATGACAGAAAGCACAAATCGTGTTTTTCAGCTAACAGAGGCTCTTGAATACGGCATTATTGGAGTAAACGATGTATTCCCAGCTACCGCAGAAGCACCATTTGGAGGAATTAAGGAATCTGGATTTGGAAAAGAAGGCGGCAAGGAAGGAATACTAGAGTTTGTTGAAATGAAATATGTATCTATTGGTATGACCAATTGATTGCATTTTTTAGTAGAAAAAAGAAATCGGCGAGAAGGCCGATTTCTTTTATGCTTAGAAACATATAAAAAGAAGTGGTAACACGCTTAAAGTAGAGAGAACGTCAGCAAAGAAGAAAGCCTATGTACGAAAACATCCCAGAAGCTTTAAATTAAATGTTCGGATGATGAAGACCATCAACTAGCAAGTCGACAAAGTTTTGTGCGGCTTTGGATAGATAATGATTTTTCAGCCAGATTAGTCCTATTGAGGCAACTAGATTTGTATCATTAATTTTTGTTGCATGAATTTGATAGTCTTTATGACGTTTAATAATTGTCTCTGGAACGATGGAGGCGCCAAAATCAGATTCAACTAAATCCAGTAAAAGCGTAATATCCGAGCATTCTGCAAGGATGGTTGGCTGCAGCTGATGCCTAGTAAGTGCTTCTACGATTAAATAATGGACTCCTAATCCTTCAGTGCTAGGTAAAATTAGCGGATAATCTTCTATTTCTTCAAGTGAGACCTCTTGTTTAAGCAATTGTTTTTTCTTTGACGTAATTAAATAGAAGGGTTCTGTACTTAAATGGACAACAGAAAAATCATCTAGGTTGAGAGGTAAGCGAATGATGGCAAGCTCAACGATGCGGTCCCTCACTAATTTGCATAGATGAGAAGATTCATTTTGTTGAATTCTATAAGTAACCTTCGGATAGTGTTCTTGAAATTGATGAAGTAATGTTGGTAGTTCAACTACTGAAAAAGTATTGATGCCTAAAGTCAGCCGTCCGTTCACTCCCTTGCCAACTTCTGTCACTTCCATTTTAGCCTCTTCCATAAGTTGAGTCATTTTTAAAGCGTATTTATATAAAGTTTTTCCTGACTCCGTTATTTCAATATATTTTCCATTTCTTTCAACTAATTTTGTACCCAGCTCCTCCTCCATTGTTTTTAAATGCTGGCTGAGTGGAGGCTGAGAAATATGCAGTCTTTTAGCAGCTGCAGAAATCTTTTTTTCCTCTACAATTGCAATAAAATACCGTAATTGCCTGATATCCATTGTTTAATTCCTCTCCTTCTTCTATATGAAAAAGTTAAGTAAAATTAATTTTTTTTATATTTTTCATATGATTTTTATCATGTTAGCATAATTGTAAGGAAGAAAAAAGGAGCTGTAAGAGTGTATCGTTTTTTCTTGATAATAATCGTTGTTTTTCTTACAGGCTGTCAAGCGAGACCGAATTCATTCCATGGTTTACCCGAAACAGATTCTTTAAAAGAAAAGAAGGTGGAATTGATGAACCAGCAATTTATTCAAATGGCGGAGAAAGGCGATATTGAAAAAGTATTGGAGCTTCTTGAAGAGGGAGTAGATATCAATTCTAAGGATAAGCTTGGGAGAACAGCTGTAATGGCTGCTACCTATAACAATCAAGTAAAGATGGTCCAGTCACTGATTCAAGCGGGTGCCGATATAAATATTCGCGATCATCATAAGAATAATGTCCTTCTATATGCCGGAGCAGAAGGCATGATTGATATTGTGAAACTGGCCATTGCTGCAGGTGCGGATACAAAACTTACCAACCGATTCGGAGGAACCGCACTTATTCCAGCTTCTGAGCGTGGTCATGTAGAAGTTGTTCGTGAATTGCTTACTCATTCAGATATAGATGTTAATCACATCAATAATCTACATTGGACCGCATTATTAGAAGCAGTTATTTTGGGAAATGGTGGGGAAAAGCACCAGGAAATTGTTCAATTGCTAGTGGACCATGGTGCCGATATATCGATTACTGATCGAGAGGGAATGACTCCTTTGCAGCATGCTAAGGCACGTGGTTTAAAAGGAATTGAAAGAATATTAGAAAGTAACTGACTTCTGAGTGGAAATAATAAATCTACCGCTTTTATTATATAGAAAGGTGATGAATCATGGATTTTGTCAAACGTACCATTGAATTAGCCCTTCAAAATGTTGAAGAAGGTGGCCGTCCTTTTGCATGCATTGTGACAAGGGATGGAGAAGTTATTGCAGAAAGTCCAAATTTGGTGGCACAGACTAGTGATCCAACTGCACATGAAGAAGTGTTAGCGATTAGAGAAGCGTGTAAATTGTTGCAAACAGAACATTTATTAGATTGTGAAATTTATATTTTAGCAAGCCCTTGTCCAATGTGTCTAGGAGCTCTGTATTATTGCAGTCCTAAGAAGGTTATTTATGTAACAACACGTGAAGATTATGCTCCATATTATAAAGATGACCGTAAATATTTTGAGTTAGAGACTTTTTATGATGAGTATAGTAAATCAATTGATAAACGTAGACTTCCGATGGTTCAGCAAGAAGAGGTAGATAGTATAAAAGTTTATCAACGTTGGCGTGAATTAAATAATCAATCAAAATAGTTATTCCTCTTAAAAGAAATCGAAGCGAATGAAGGGATGGGGAGAATGAATTATTGGTTAACAAATGCTCGTTTAGAAACTGGATACATCTATGATAATGATCAGGTCGTTGGGACAAAAACGGAATGCTTTCATATACGGGTAAAGGATGGGAAAATTGCCGAAGCGATTACAACGGATATTCCTCTGAAAACTGAGCTGTCTATTTATAATGCAAATCATTATTTGGTACTTCCAGCTTTTAGAGATATGCATATCCATATCGATAAAACGTATTTTGGAGGTGCCTGGAAAGCACCATCGATTCCTACTAAAGGCATTTTTACAAGATTGGAAGAAGAAAAAGAATTGCTGCCACTTTTGCTTCCTACTGCAAAAGAAAGAGCAGAAAAAATATTGGACTTGCTGCTGCAATCAGGTTCGACACGTATTCGTACCCATTGCAATATTGATCCAGTGATTGGATTGAAAAACCTTGAAGCTACTCTACAAGCGATTGAAGCTTATAAAGACAAAGCATCAGTTGAAATTGTCGCGTTTCCACAGCATGGTTTATTGCGTAGCCAATCGGTCCAATTGGTAAGAGATGCATTGCGTAATGGCGCAACTTTAGTTGGTGGGGTAGATCCTGCTACCGTCGATGAGAATATAGAAAAATCCCTTCATACAGTAATGGATCTTGCTGTTGAGGCAAATGCTGATGTTGATCTTCATATACATGATCCAGGACATTTAGGTATATTCACTTTTAAGAGATTAGCTGCACTTACGGAGGAGGCTGGATGGCAAGGAAGAGTGACCATCAGTCATGCACTATCTATCGCTGATATTCCAATAAAAGAAGCGAATGAGGTTGCAGAATTGCTGGCACATTGTGGGATCTCAATTACTTCATCAGTCCCTTTAGGAAGAACCATTCCGATTCCTCTTCTACATCAAAAGGGAGTAAAGGTTTCTCTTGGAGATGATAGCCTAACAGATCACTGGTCTCCTTTTGGAAAAGGAGATAGCTTAGAGAAGGCTGGAACGTTAGCAGAACGCTTTGGTCTTTCTGATGAAGTTTCACTAGGACAAGCCCTTGGGTTTATAACAGGAGGGATTACGCCGTTAAATAAGCAAGGTGAGAGTATTTGGCCTAATTTAGGAGATGATGCAGATATGGTATTGGTGAATGCAAGCTGTTCTGCCGAAGCGGTTGCAAGACGATCAAAAAGAATGGCTGTTTTGCATAAAGGAAATCTAGTAGCAGGGACACTTTAATAAATCCTTTGATGGATTTATTAAAGCACTTTTTTTTGAAAGCAACTTTGTTAAAGAAAGGGTAGAGTATAAATGAACACTTCTTATTGGTTAACAAATGCTCGATTAGAGAGCGGTTTTCGAGTAGACGGAGAAGTAATTGCTGGAACAGAGACGGAATGCTGTCATCTACTGATTCAAGATGGAAAGATTGCAAAAGTAATTTCAGCAGATCAATCGATTGAAGATCATTTCCCGCAACAGGATGCAAAAAATCGATTAGTGCTGCCATCATTTATTGAAAAGCATTGTCATCTGGATAAAACGTTGCTAGGAGATAACTGGAGAGCTGTAACACCTGTAAATAGTATTTTTGAACGACTTGAAATTGAGAAAACCGTTCTTCCATCCTTGAAGACAACCACACAAGAACGTGCGGAACTATTACTTGATCGATATTTGAAATCTGGTGTTACTCATGTGCGTACACATGTAGATATTTATCCAGAGATTGGATTAAAAAACTTAGAAGAAGTTCAAAAAGCATTGCAAACATTTGAAGGAAAACTCTCCTATGAAATTGTAGCATTTCCACAGCATGGATTATTACGAACAAAAGCTAAAGATTTAGTTAGACAAGCTTTACGACAAGGAGCAACCTTTGTAGGAGGGGTTGATCCAGCTACGGTTGACGGAGATATTGAAGCATCCTTGCAAGAAACGGTCGAACTTGCTATAGAAGGAAATGCAGGAATCGATTTGCATTTGCATGACCCTGATCATCTCGGTATTTTTACAATGAAAAGATTGGCTCAGTTAACAATAGAAGCAGGGCTACAAGGCAAGGTAGCAATTAGTCATGCATTTGGTCTTGGCGATGTTTCCCAAGCACAAGCAGCTGCCTTGGCAGAGCTATTAGCTGAAGCAGGAATTACAATCATTACGAGTGTGCCACTTGGTCGAAATTTTCCACCTGCTCGCTTATTGCGTGATAAAGGAGTATCAGTAGCTGTTGGCTGCGATAATATTTTTGATGTTTGGTCCCCATTTGGAAATGGAGATATTCTCGAACGTGCCGGCCGCTTAGCAGAAATCTCACGCTGGGTCGATGAAAAAGCCTTAGCAGCTACTCTTGGATATATTACTGACGGAAAAACACCATTGAATAATGAGGGGAATCAGGTGTGGCCAAAAGCTGGAGATGATGCTAGTCTCGTATTAATTGAAGCCTCCTGCTCTGCAGAAGCGATTGCAAGAAAATCGAAACGAGTAGCCACAATGTTTAAAGGTAAAATCGTCTCAGGTTCACTTGAATAACCGAAAAATTTAAAGATGGGGTTAAAGTTACTTCGAACAAAGTTTCCATACCTATTAATATTTTTTACACGTAAACCTCTTCGTTACTGAAGGGGTTTTAACTATGACAAATCCATGAATAAAAAAAGCTCCTTTCATATTGTTTATGAAAAGAGCATTGCAAAAATATTAAGGTGTTTATTCTGTTTCAATAAAACAAGGGATAACAATTGTAAACTCTGTACCATTACCTTCCTCTGATTGAACTTGAATTTCCCCCGAATGTTTTTTGATGATTTGACTGCAAATGGAAAGGCCTAAGCCACTACCGCCTTTATTTCGTGTTCTCGCCTTATCTACTCGATAAAAGCGTTCAAAAATATGTGGAATATCTGCTTTTGGAATCCCCTGTCCGTAATCCTGTATCTTTAAAAATGTTTGATTTTCATTTTGCGAAAGCTTGATCAAAATCTCTTTCCCGTTATAGCTATAGTTTAAGGCATTATATATTAAATTTGATAAGACCTGTGTAAGCCGGTCCTCATCGCCTTCTATAATGATGTCTTCATCAAGGTCTAAATTCACATGTATTTGTTTATTCTTAAAGGCAAGCTCATAGTTATTCACAACATCTGTTATTAACTGTGAATAAACAATTGGATTCTTTTTCATCGGATAAGAATCATCCTCTAATTGGGCGAGATCTAATAAATCATGAACTAAACGAATTAATCTCTCCGTCTCTTTCTGAATGACGCTTAGTGAGTGATTTATTTCTTTTGGATCCTTATAAACTCCTTCAAGGATGGCTTCTGTATATCCTTTAACATAGCTAAGTGGAGTTCTTAGCTCATGGGAGACATTTTGTAGAAATTGATTTCTTTTTATTTCCACATCATTCAATGACTTTGCCATCGTATTTAAAGAAATAGCTAGTTGTCCAATTTCATCCTCGTTCTGGACAATGATTTGTCTAGAGAAATCTCCTGTCGCCATTTTTCTTGAGACATTTTCCATTTCCTTCAATGGTTTTAATAAATAATTCGTTATTTTATGGCCAACCCATATTAAAAGGAATAATATAACTACGATAAAAATGATCATAAAAGTGCGCAATGGTTTAAATGGCTCATAAATGTCATCGATTGGCTGATAAATAAAAATAGCACCACTTAGTAGCTTATTTTTAAACAAAGGTACTGCTACAGCTAGTATTTTTTGTTTAAATGTCGGATGATTTCTAATAATGATAACTTCTTTCCCTGATAATAATTGTTGTCGCTCTTTAAATGTAATTAGATTACTATCAGGAAAGCCAGTAATCGGAATCCCTGCGCTTAATTGCATAGGATCTTCAGTTAAAATGACATGGACATTCGTGCTCTCCTCTGTCCAATGAATCATTTCATTTAATTTCTGGTGGTCAATGGGGGAGCTGTAATATTTTTTTAATAAGTTTCCTTGTTGTTCTAAACGTTCAATTTGTTTTTCTAAATAAAATTTTTCATATAAATAATAAGTTAAAATAACTCCAACCATAATTGTGATAAATGAAATAAAGGTAATGGCAATCCAAATTTTACTTTTAATCCGAAGTGTTTTCATAATCAATCCTCTAGCTTATATCCTACTCCCCATATGGTTTTAATATATTCTCCTGATTCACCAAGCTTTAACCTTAATGTTTTTATATGTGTATCCACTGTCCGTAAGGTCGCTAAATTATCAAATCCCCACACATGATCCAATAATTGTTCCCGAGTAAATACTTTTCCTTTGTTCTCAGTTAAAAATAAAAGTAGCCGATATTCTTTTCTTGTTAACTTTATTTTTTGGTTTTTGACTCTAACAGCCTGACCAAGAGTATCAATCATTATGTCATTTACTTTTAACGTCTCAACGGGATCTTTAAAGTTATTTATTCTTCTAAATATGGCCTCTATCCTTGTAACTAGCTCTTTTGGACTGAATGGTTTAACAAGATAGTCATCAGCGCCAATCTTAATTCCGTTAATTCGATCATTTTCACTGCTTTTGGCAGTTAGCATGATAATCGGAACATTTGAAATCGATCTTATCGATTGACAAACGGAAAATCCATCGAGTCCAGGCATCATTACATCTAAAATTACAACATCAATAGTATTAGATGAGAATTCGATTAATGCATCCTGACCGTTTGTAACCGAAATGACCTCATAGCCTTCTTTTGTTAAAAATGAGGATAGAAGAAAGAGCATTTGTTCTTCGTCATCTGCAACTAGTATTTTATATGTCTTCAATCTGATCACCTCACATGAATGATATATGGACCATCTTTTAATGGGATTTGCTCCTCTAACCTGAAGGTCTTTTGATTAATGATATTAAGTGTGTTCCCGTCTAAGCTGGAAACATATATCTTTCCTCCATGTCCATTAATAAAATATGGATTTTCATTTACCTCAATGGGGTGATTGACTGTTCCGGTTTTCATATTTACTTCGTAAACTTCGTTTGATCCGTGACAGATAACATACAAATTAGAACTTGATTCAGGGTGGAAAAATCCTACAGGCATTAAACCGACTTTTATTGTTTTTACATTTTTTCCAGTCGATTTATCATACACATATAAATTTTTATTCAATTCTCCATATGGACCGTGTGCTGCTACCCAAATATTTTCTCCATCAAAAAAAAGAGCGGAAGGTCGTTCAATTACAGGAAAGGAACGAATCACTTTTTGTTTCCTAATACTTATTTTGGAAATGGAGGCATTTTTTAAATTGGCAACAAATAGTTCTTTTTTTTCCTTATCTAATGCTAGTGAGACTGGAGAATTTCCAACGGTTATTTTAGAAGTGATTTTCATTTTTTTTGTATCAAAAAAATAAATTTGGTTCTTTTCTGTATCTGCAAGGAAACATAGGTGTAGCTCCGGTGCAGGAAGAATCATTGAGATTCCTTTTCCAACCCTCTCTATTTTTTCTATCTTTCCAGTATGTAAGTCGAGAGTGAAAAGGCCATCTTCATTTTCTTTAGTAAAAAGCACAATATCATCGGACAGCCTTTCCATCGTTTTAATGACAAAGCCTAGTTTTTCATTTTTTATAATTTTGTTTGAAGATGTATTATAAAAGGTTAATGAAGGCTCTTTTAAATAAGTAATCATCAACATATTTTTGTTAGAAGGGATATCTATTCTATTTTGACAGCTTCCTAATAGTAAACATAAAACACTGAGTAGACAAAGCAAATAAAACTTCTTTTGGGAGGAGAAAGACATTTACTTCAGCCCTCTTTTCTCTAATTCTCATTAAATTATTATAGCATTCCTGATGTTGTTTCCTTTTTAACTTTCATGAATACCCTCATTATAATTCTTAAATGTGAAATATGATTGAAATGTTTACTAGAGAGGAAATTTTTTTGATGTTTTTTCATTCTTTCCTCACATTTGTTTAGTATGATTCATTATTGTGAAAAGCTAAAGGATCACTTCATTTTACTTGGAGGTGGTTATGTTAACAAATGGAGCAGGTAGGGTCTCTTGATCTGCGAATGTCAAGGAAAAACGAAGAGATTGAGGAATTTTATTAGAAATACAAATAGTTAAGTGACTTGAAGGTAGAGGAGTCAAGTGCATGGAAACGTCGTTGAAAATACCTATACATGTAGATAAGAAGTCTAATAGCAAAAAAAGAAGAGCCTCAATCTATCAAACCATGTGGAGATGGCATTTTTATGCTGGAATAATATTCGCACCCTTTCTTATTATTCTAGCGTTTAGTGGGTCAGTGTATTTATTTAAGCCGCAAATTGAATCATTGCTTTATCACCATCTCTATTATGTTCAAGAAAAAGGGAGCTCTCCCTTATCGCCATCAGCCCAAGTGGCGAAAGTTAAGGAAGCCTATCCTAATAGAGAGATTACATCTATTAAGTATTATGATAATCCATCTCGAACAACTGAAATTAGTGTAATGGAAAAAGGGGAGATGCTATCTGTCTATGTAAATCCCTATAATGGAAAGCTAAATGGTTCGTTAGAAAATGATAAAAAATTCACTGAAATATTTAAGAAGCTGCACAGTGAATTAATCATTGGAGGAACGATAGCCAATCGCTTGGTTGAGCTTGCTGCTTGTTGGGCAGTCCTATTATTAATAACTGGATTATATATTTGGTGGCCGAGAAATAAGGAAAAGATATGGGGAACTATTTTACCGCGATTTAATAGAAGAGGGAGAATTTTTTGGCGAGACATGCATGCTGTACCAGCTTTTTGGCTATCGATCCTGATATTGATCTTAATTGCAACTGGACTTCCTTGGTCAGGAGTAATGGGGGAAGGGATCAATCGGTTAGCTAATTCTACTAATACTGGCTATCCTTCATATGCGTTTAGCTTTGGTGAGAAGCCTGAATCTAAGCTTCTAACGAAAGATATTACTGAAGATGTGCCTTGGGCAGCTGAAAATCTTCCTGTACCATCTTCTAAAACAAATGGGTATTTACCACTTTCTCTTGAAGATGTGACATATATTGCGCATACACAGAATATCGAAAAGCCTTATACGATCTCTTTTCCCCAAGGGGATAAAGGGGTTTACACAGTTTCTACATCTGATACGAAGCCGAATAAAAATGCCACCTTACATATTGATCAATATTCAGGGGCAATTTTAAGCAATGTACATTATAATCAATATGGAATATTGGCTAAAATCATTACGGTAGGAATTGCGTTACATGAAGGTCGCTTATTCGGTCTAGCTAATCAAATGATGGGTCTTTTCGTTTGTTTAGGATTGATTGGAATTGTTATTAGTTCCTTCATTATGTGGAGAAAGCGTAAGCCTTCTGGGAAGCTTGGAACACCATTGCGTTCTAACGATTTTAAAGTGGTTAAAACCATTTTCTTTATAATGTTAGCTTTAGGGGTAATTATGCCCCTTGTCGGGATATCAATCATCATCGTGTATCTACTGGACCGTTTTATATTTATGAAAATAAAACCACTTAGAGTGTGGTTAAGTTAATGGAGGTATAAAAATGAAAAAAATATCTTTAAGTATAATTATGCTTATTTCATTATTTTTTATAACAGCTTGTACATCAAATAGTAATCAAACGAATGATAAAAAAGAAGCGCCAAAAATGGTAGAAGTACATATTCAAGTACCTGAAAAGATTACACCACACCAAGAAAGCGTATTAAAGGTACATGTAACTCAAGGAAAAGAAAATGTTGATGATGCAGAAGAAATCGAATTTGAGATTTGGAAGGCAAATGATAGAGATAATAGCGAATTAATTAAAGCTAAACACGAAAAAGATGGTGTTTATAGTGTAAAGAAAACATTCTCAAACAATGGCGTTTTCTATCTTCAAACCCATGTTACTGCACGCGATATGCATGTAATGCCTAAAAAACAATTAATCGTTGGACATGTATCAGATGAAGAATTAAAAGCTGCAAAAGAAGAAACGGAAAATCACAAAGGAAGCTCTGATAAAGGGAATGGACATCATCATTAATAGTATCGAACCGGTATTCAATATGAGTACCGGTTTTTTTCTGCTTAGGAAACCTGAGTAGATGAAACCATCTTTATTGGTTTTTTTATTGGATTATATAATTTTACAGATACGATAATATTGGTGCTAGTATGTAGTACTGATGTTTATTTTAGAGCAATCATAAATCCTTTTTTAAAAAAATGAACCTTTTTTAGATAAGCAGCGAATATATAGGTGAAAGCTTTCTATAAGAATGAAGGGGGCCCCGGAGTGGACGAAAATGAAATACAAAACTGGTTGGAGCAAATGGCTGATGGTGATCAGACAGCCTTTGAGCATATTTATGCACTTACATGTAAAGATGTGTATCGTACTATCTCATTTTTTGTTGTGGATAAGCAGGAAATCGACGATCTTGTGAATGAGGTATATATTCAAATGTGGAAATCGCTTCACAATTATGATAGGGTTCGATCATTTCGCTTTTGGATGCATGGTCTAATTATCCGTCAAGTACAGGATTGGAAACGAAAGAAGTGGCGTAGGTTTCGTATTTTTGAAAAAAAGAAAATTTTCCTACAAGAGAGTTATGTTTCCGATAAAGAGACCTTGCAAATAGAAACACAAAATGAACTAGTAGAGTTAGTGGAGTCATTGTCGTACAAGCATCGTGAAGTGGTAATTTTGCGGTATTTTCATGAGTATAGCCTAAATGAAATTGCCTTGTTACTTGAAATTCCAATTGGTACCGTGAAGTCTCGACTACATATAGCGTTAAAACTTTTACGCAAAGAGATAGAAACCTCACCAAATAGAAGGGCGGATAAATTAAATGGAATTTGAAAAACAATTACGCGATGAATTGAAGATGGAAGCAGAGAAAAGGCTACCTTCAAAGGAACTAAAAACCAAAGTATTAGTGTCTTTTAAACAGTATAAAACTGAACCTATGAAGAGGAGAAGCACAATGAAAAAACGTCTAATTGCAGGATTAGTTGCAGCAGTGATCCTTGTGCCAACAGGTGTATTTGCTGGATCATCTTTAGTAAATAAAATAATCGGTACACCAGAGGACGCTAAAGAAAAATACGGAATGGTAGAACAAGAATATCGTGAATCAAATGAAATGTTAGAAGTAGCTAAGAAATTGTTTACAAAAGAAGAGTTTGAAAAATTTACAGTTTTATGGAAGGAATATAATCAATTAAATAAAAAAGCAATTGTTGTCGATGGAAAGAGAACGAGTCGAGGAACATATCGTCTTAGTGCAGAGGAGAAGAAAAGATATAAAGAAGTAGGGAATGAATTAGATCCATATATAGAAAAAATCTATAATAAATTCGAATACAAGGTAGATGAAGCGCAGAAACTGGTTAATTTTCCAATCCAGCATCCGAACTATGTTCCTAAAGGATACCAACTAGTTGAAGAAGTGGCAAGAGCTGAAGTAACTACTGGAAAACCAGAGCCTATCATTTATTTCACCTATAAGAAGAAAAATGCGGATGAGCATGAAGCTATGGCTTTTTGGACGTTTACAATAAAAATATTTGGAAATATGGAAGAAAAACTCTTTCCGTATGAAAATAATTATGATACTTTTGTAGGTCATTCTTTTGATAAGTTAACCAATTACACTCTAGACGGGAATGCTTTTACATTGGGTGAGAATAGTAGTGGAAAGATAATAGGATTAAAAATGGTTGTACCAGCAAAGGATGGCAATAGTGCCTATCAAGCCTATGTTGTTAATAGTGCTTTACCGAAAAAGGAACTTGAAAAAGTATTACTTTCGATGGTGAAGTAATACTATAGAGTATGAGATGACGAAACCGTTCAAGTCAAACTTGATCGGTTTTTTTTGTTTAAGAAACATCTCTAAAATTTTTATTTCATTCGAGGTTAGAATTCGATGTTTTATAGAAAAGTTAATTTCAAAGTGGATATTCAGATGTTATGTGGCAGGTTCTTGAATCACCTATAGTTCATAGAATAATTCTAAAAACAGTGTAACTACAAAGATTGTGTCGCAATTGTCAAAAAAATCAACTGCGATATATTGCATTCCACATATAAAGGTAGTATGATAGACTACATTGATATATTGCATATAGCTGAAATGACACCTTCTGATATATCAGAAAAATTAGACATCTTAGGGAGGACATCTTATGAAGGATAAATTATCCTTTTCATCATATTTTGTTGTAGGAGTTATGTTATTTGCATTGTTCTTTGGAGCAGGAAATTTGATATTTCCGGCACAGCTTGGTCAGAATGCTGGAGCGAATGTATGGCCAGCTGTTATAGGATTTTTGATTACTGGAGTAGGCTTACCATTCTTAGGAATTTTGGTAATGGGAGTTTCAGGCACTCGTAATCTTCAAGAATTATCGAGTCGAATTCATCCAATATACGGGATTATATTTACTTCTCTTTTATATTTAACCATTGGACCATTTTTCGCAGCTCCACGTACTGGAGCGGTCGCTTATGATATTGGTATATCTCCATTTGTGGGAAAAGAATTTGGACAAGCAGGATTGCTTATTTTCACAATATTGTTTTTTGCTATTACCTTATGGTTTTCGTTGAATCCTGCTAAACTAGTAGATAGAGTAGGAAAAATTTTATCACCAGGTATTATTATTCTTTTAATTCTATTATTGATCATGGTCATTGTGAAACCAATGGGATCGATAGAGGCTCCACAAGAAGCATATGCAAGTGGTGCGTTTATGAAAGGATTTACAGAGGGTTATAATACGATGGATGCTTTAGCTTCTCTCGTATTTGGTATTATTGTCATTAATTCTATTCGTGCAATGGGTGTGAAATCCACACGCGGAGTTCTAGCAGCAACAGCTAAGTCAGGGACAGTTGCTATTACCTTTCTAGGAATTATTTATGTTGGGATTGCTTACTTAGGAGCAACAAGCACACAAAAATTTGGTCTTTTTGAAACAGGAGGGCCAGTCCTTGGTAGTGCAGCTTCTCATTATTTTGGGATGGCAGGAACGATAATGCTATCGATTGTTATTTTACTAGCCTGCTTAACTACAAGTATTGGATTAATGACCGCTTGTGGAGAATACTTTCATACACTATTTCCAAAAATAAGCTATAAGGTGTTCGTTACATTTTTTACAACAGTTACCTTTATTATTGCAAATTTTGGGCTTGCAAATATTATTAATTATTCCATTCCGGTTTTAATGTTTCTTTATCCGCTTGCGATCGTACTTATGTTGTTGACTTTTCTGTCACCGCTCTACAATCATTCGCGGATGGTGTATATTGCTGCGACTATCGTTACCTTGTTAATTAGTATCATTGATGGAATCAAGACGTTCTGTGATTTGTTAAAAATCGATTATTTTGGATGGCTTGAAAGCATTGTATCTTTATATGAACATTTTTTACCTTTTTATAGGGAAGGATTAGGGTGGTTGCTGCCAGTTCTAATTGTCATACTGATAACGGGTATTATCGCGCGAATACAGCATTACTCGGAAGCACATGTCTAAATAATTGACTTTAAAGGATATGCGGAAATGTTTATTTTTCCGTACATTTTATACAATCTAAAATGATAAAAAAGCCGGTTTTTCTAATTTCGGAGAAAACCGGCTTTTTTATTTTAATTGACATTAATCGACTGAAACTCTTCAATCGTACGAAGCCAATTTTGTCGCATGACTTCGGAAACTTCTGTTATATTTTTTTCTTTCAGTAGTTGAATAATTGCATGATGCTCATCAATTGATTTTTTTGTTAGGATTATGGAGTGATGAAAGAATAGCCTTCTAACATGTGCTTGTAAATGAGCAACCATATTAAAAATGTATGGGTTTTTTGCAGTATCTACAATGATTTGATGAAATTCTTCATCGATTTTTAAAGCCAAAAAGTAATTTTCTAAACGAATGGCTTCAGCGAACCTTTCGTTTGTGTCTTCAAGCAATGTAATAATTTCATCTGTTAGATGAGAGATGGCGAGTTCAGCGGATAATGCTTGCAAAGCTGCTAAAGGAGGAAGCAGATCTTTAATTGAATCTCTCTCAACTTCAGTTACTTGTGTAGCTTTACTTGGATACATTTTCACAAATCCTTGTGATTCTAGTAATTGAAGAGATTCACGGATAGGTGTTCTACTAACCCCTAGTGCCTCAGCAAGTTCGGAGTCATTAAGCTTTTCGCCTGGTTGTAACGTCCCATCTATAATCCACTGCTGGATCTGATTGAATGCGCTTTCCTTTGCGGATTTGCGAACAGGCTTCGAATGATCAGTAGGTATAGGCATTTTGATTCCCCCTCGCTGTAGTAGTATATATATTTTATAATGTAGAGCGTTTGTTAATTATATGGCCCCTTAGGAATACTTTAGTCATGGACCTTAATAAATAGTATACATGAAAATGGAAAGTATTGATATACAATATATTACTGTTTTGTCATATAAAACACTTAATTACTAATTATATTTAAATAGCCATAGAAGTTTGACAAAAAAATTAAATAACTATATATTTCAATCAATAAATATTTTAATAGACAGGGATTGATTGAATCACATGGATCGTATTGAAGCAATGATGAGTGAAATGTTGGAAATTCAACAAAAGTCAAAGTTATTTGTTGAATTAATTTCTGCAGGAGAGCC
This sequence comes from Heyndrickxia sporothermodurans, assembly GCA_018333075.1. GTDB lineage: Bacteria > Bacillota > Bacilli > Bacillales > Bacillaceae_C > Heyndrickxia > Heyndrickxia sporothermodurans_A. Next base: position 109,451 of record BORH01000012.1, read on the forward strand.
CTTTTCTCAAAGTCAAATTATCTTATTAATTCAATTAAAATTAAACGGAGGAATGAAAGCGACGAAGATTGCTGAGTTTTTTCATGTAACACCTGGAGCGGTCACTTCAATGTGTGATAAGCTAGAGAAACTAAATTTAATTCAGCGAGAAAGAATAAGTACAGATAGGCGAATTGTTCAAATGGTTTTAACTCCATTAGGGGAAAAAAAGGTGAATGAAATATTCCTGAAAATTCCTAAGGAAAGACTGGATAGGATGGTAAAGGTACTTAAAGAAGTAAATCAATTAATGAGTAGCATTATATAGGAAAAAGGATTTCAATGTAGAAATCCTTTTTTTTATTGATTGACAAAGCCACATATTATAGTTAGTATATATTTTAATTATTAAAATATATACTAACTATAATATGTGAGGTGATTTTTGTGAGTGGTTTTAAAAATAGAAAATTACCGATTTGGACTGTTACAACGGGCACAATTCAAGCTATAGATAATGCCTACGATACAATTAAGGTTCGAGGAGCAGTAACTTTTAAAAATAGTGTAAATTTGAATAACTTATTCATCATTGGACAGCTTGTTTGTCACTCTGATGTAGTCGTTGGACTCTTAAAAAATAGAGGTGTTTGCTTCTTAAAGGATAAATTAGAAGCAAGGAGACTAGTAAACACAGGACATTTAAGCATAAAAGAAGCTCAAGTGGTTGAGCTAGAGAGCTTTGGATATATTAAAGTGAAAGGCTTGTTACAAACCGATCAATTTCAAGCAAAAGGAGTAATGTCTATAGGAGAGCTACATGGAAATCATATTGAGATTCTTATGTCTGGAAAGTGCAAAATTGAAAGGTTAATTGGGAAAGAAGTATTCGTTAATCTTACCAAAAATCCTTTTTCGCTTACTAGTAAAAAATTAATTAGTAAGGATATTACAGGAAAGAACCTTTCACTTACGTTTACAGAAGCAGAATGTGTAAAAGGAGATTATGTAACCATTGGACCATATTGTGTCATAAATACTTTATATTATAAAGACTATTACAAGATCGATCCGACATCTAAAGTTGAACACATCATTTACTTGGAAGGCGATGAAGAGTGAGTAAAGTGAAAAGTGGTCTAGTTTTCATTATTTATGTAATGGCGACTCCCATACTCACTGTGCTTTATGTTGGATTATTCATCAGTATGATCTTTGCTGTAGTCGTCGCTGTTTTAAGAACAGTTGGTATGGATATGATTAAAATGAATATTTGGTATGAGCAGCCAATTCCTGTAGCTTTAAGTATTCCAGCCGCTGTATTATTTTCATTATTGCTATTGTATTGCTTAAAGTACATTAAGCGTGCGTTAAAATATAGTCTTACTAAAATTAAGTGGTAGGTTAAACATCTGATCAGGGGGTTACTTGAAAAGGGTCTAACACCATAGCCGAGGTACGGTATTAGACCCTTTGCTATTTGGAAAGCTTCCATTTATTAATGATACAAATGCATGTTAAGAATGGTTAACGAATTCTCCATTTATTTCAGCCTTCATTTGTTGCTGAACAAGCTTTTGGTACAAATCATGTGATCCCATTAACTGTTCATGTGTACCCATACCAGTTACATTTCCCTCTTCAATGACAATAATTTTATCTGCATCCATTACGGTGGAAAGACGGTGAGCAATAATAAGCGTTGTTCTACCAGCCATTAAATACTGTAGAGCGTTCTGAACGAGACCTTCTGATTCACTATCTAAATTTGAGGTTGCTTCATCCAATAAAAGAAGCTTAGGATCGCGAAGCAATGCACGTGCAATGGCAATTCTTTGTCGTTGACCACCTGATAGCTTTATTCCCCGTTCACCAACTTCTGTATCATATTGATTTGGCAGTTTTTCAATAAATCCTGCTGCATTAGCTAGCTCGGCGGAATAGCGAATCTCAGCTTCATCAACAGATCTTTGCAGCCCGTAACAAATATTATCCTTAATGGTCCCTGACATAATCGGGCTCTCTTGTGAAACATAGCCGATTTTTTCACGCCAATTCATTAGCTCCAGATTTTTTATATCGGTATTTCCCATTTTAATCCTACCTTGTTGAGGGTCATAAAACCGTTCGATTAGAGAAAAAATCGTTGTTTTTCCAGAACCGCTCGGTCCTACAAAGGCGACAGTTTGCCCAGGCTGAATTTGAAAGCTCATATCTTTCAATATGGTCTTTCCACTTTCATAACCGAAGCTGACTTGATCAAATGTAATGGTCTCTTCATGAGTTGTTTTCTCTTGACGATCACTACGTTCTATTGGGAGCTCTAAAAGCTCGTGAATTCGTTCAGTTGCTCCCATTGCTTTTTGATAGTTTGTAAAAAATGTAGCAAGCTGGCTAAAAGGAACGATAATTTGGAACATGTATATAAGGATAGCAACAAGTGAACCTGCGGAAAGATCCCCTGATGCTACTCTAGCACCTCCATAACCAATAAGTACAACGAGTACGACTAATAAAATAGTAGTCATAAAAGGAGAGACGATTGCTTGAATTTTTGCTTCCTTTAGCCCAAATCGGAATAGTTCGTGGATTCCTTTATATCCTTTTTTTCTTTCATTCGTTTGCCCGTTATAAGATTTTACTAGTCTAATATCACTAAGTACACGACCAAGATGTGCACTGAATGAAGCTAATTCATCCTGTGTTTGCTTAGATATAGAGTAAACCTTCTTCCCTAAAGGGAGCATCACAATCATAGAAATGGGGATGGAGCAAAGCATAATTAAGGTCATTTTCCAATCAATGATAATCAAAAAGATTAAGGCGCCAATAATAGAAACGATCCCTGAAACAGATGAAACAAGATGGTTGGTGATAAGCATTTTAATAGTATTTGTATCCTGTGTTACGCGGCTCATCGTTTCTCCTGATTGATGCTTATCAAAGTAAGGGATAGGCAATTCTAGAATATGGTCCCAAAGCCGTTTACGAATATTTGCAACGAACTGCTCACCAATATAGGTCATTAAATAAAACGATACACCACCGGAAATCGTTTGAATAATAAATGCGCCTAATAATAGGAATATTAAGCTCATTTCTATCCCAGCTTTTGCTACTTGATCGACTAAATTTTTTGTAAATAAGGGTACTACTAAGCTTGCACCTGTTTCAAGCAGGCTTAATGTAATAGCTATGGCGAGTACCCATACTGCAGGCTTTCCCATTTTAATGAGTTTAAGAAAAGAAGAGCTGGATTTTTTATTGGTCGTTTCCATCTATATCCCCCCTTTGAGTAAGATATATCGCCATTGCCTTTTGAAGATATGCTTCTTCCTGCTCGGTAAAAGGTGAGGCAAAGAAGTTAGTGTCTTCCTCTAATGGTATAGATTCAAGGTTTTCTAAATTAAAATCATCCCCAAGTAAATCAAGCACAATGGTAACAAGTTCGTGAATATAGTCTTGGAGTTTAGAATCATCTGGCTCACAAGTAAGAATTATATCCTTTATTTTTTGAATGATAAGTGTCGTTTGCTTGTTTACTTCAAGACTTTTGGCGTCATACCTTTCCATTACATGATTTACGGTTTGCTCTGGGAAATAGTCCCTCATCCAATCAAAATGATCCTTTTCATTTAAAATACTATGAATAAGGAAATGTAAGAGTCGTGGATCTAATTCACCTTCTGCAGTTATTTCGATAGCATGATCTATAGCCTTAATGACTTGATTTAAATGCTCTTGCTTTTGAATCATAAGCTGTCTTTGAAACTTTAATGACTCTTGTAAATCTCCCTTTTTCTCATTTAATAAAGGTTCAATATCCTCAAGAGCAAAGCCTAAGTACTTTAAAGAAATAATTTGCTGAAGCGGGATCATATCTTTTTCTTCATAATACCGTCTACCTGTTTCAGAAATCTTACTTGGTTTTAATAAGTTTTTTTCATCGTAATATCTTAGAGCTCTTTGTGTAACCCCGGTTAACTTAGAAAATTCACCTATAGAATAGTATTCTTTCAATGTGATTACCTCCGTTCGATTTATTACTTTTATCTTAAATCTTAACGTAGCGTTAGAATCAAGGGGGAAATAGATTTTTTTTAAGTAATTTTGATGGAGTCTGTCTACGTTACAAAAATGTAAGGTTACGGATTGAAAATGTAAGTCCAAGTTATGGATGGTTATTTTAATTTCTTTTATAGTGAAAATATAATCACGAAAAAGGAGCTATTTTTAATGGAAGCTGTTTTAAAGGCAAAGAAGGTAAGTAAAGTTTATGAAACAAGGAATAATGTGTATCAAGCTTTAAATGAGATCGATTTAGAAATTAAAAAAGGTGAGTTTGTCGGAATTATGGGTCCATCAGGGGCAGGAAAAACAACTCTTTTAAATATATTGTCTACTATTGATACACCAACTTCCGGTTCTATACGAATTAATGACCATAATATTTTAAACATGGATGAGGAAGCCTTGTCTGATTTTCGTCGTGATCAGTTGGGTTTCATATTTCAAGATTTCAATCTATTGGATACGCTAACCGTTAAAGAAAATATTTTATTACCTTTAGCCTTAGCAAATGTCAATTCCAAGGTAATTGAAACTAAGGTAAATGAAGTAGCTGACCATTTAGGAATTGCATCAATTCTTGAACGTTATCCTTATGAGATTTCTGGAGGACAGCAGCAGCGAACGGCAACAGCACGTGCGCTTATTACGAATCCTGCACTAATCTATGCGGATGAACCAACTGGTGCACTAGATTCTAAATCTGCACTTAGTTTGCTGGACACATTAAAGAAGCTGAACGAGCAAGAAAAAGCGTCAATTATGATGGTTACACATGATGCCCTTGCAGCAAGCTTTTGTTCACGAGTTATTTTTATTAAAGATGGAAGAATGTTCTCAGAAATTAGACGTGGTGAGCAGAACAGAAAAGAGTTTTTTCAACAGGTAATAAACATGTTAACGACTCTTGGAGGCGGACACCATGACGTTATATGAAATAGCCAAAAAAAACCTGAGGCGTAATATAAAATCATATGTATTGTATTTGTATCCAATGGTTTTCAGCATTGCCATTTATTTTACTTTTGTCTCATTACAGTACAATAAGCAAGTAAATAATTCTGCTACTACATTAGATAAAATTGGTCCAGCCTTTATGGCGGCTTCATTAGTATTATTTATTTGTGCATCACTCTTTATTTGGTATTCTAATGCTTTTTTTATTAAACGGAGAAAAAGGGAGATCGGACTTTACTCTTTATTTGGGATGCGGAAAAAGCAAATAGCTAGGCTTCTATTTAATGAAATAATGATACTAGGTATATTTGCACTAATAATTGGTATCAGCCTTGGTCTTATATTTACAAAATTATTTGCGATGATTTTGATAAAATTAATGGGATCTCATATTATTGCCACGTTTTCCATATCAACAGCAGCTTTATTCCAAACGAGTTTAGCCTTTATTATTACGATTCTTTTAGCTGCTTTTTATAATTATCAAGTAATTTATAGGTATTCTTTAATTCAATTATTTAAAGCAGAGAAAAAAGGGGAACGTCTCCCGCAAACAGCTCTTATTTGGGCAATTTTATCCATTGTTTTTATTTTGTGTGGTTATTCAATTTTATTGCAACCAAGCACATCAAATTTATGGAAAACTCATGGTTTTCTTGTTATTTTCATTGCATTACTTACACTTCTAGTTGGTACCTATTTATTCCTTCATGCATTTAGTATTTGGGTACTTAAGCTGTTAAATAGATATAAGAAAATATCTTGGAAAGGTGTACACTTCATTAGCATTACTTCCTTACTTTATCGAATAAGAGGGAATGTATTAGTTCTATCTATTCTTGCTTTACTGACAACACTCACACTTTTTGCTATGGGGACAACCTTTAGTCTTTATCAAAATATGAATAACATTTCTAAACATAATTTTCCGCATAGCTTCATGTATACAGTTCCCTCGGAAAAATATTGTAAGCGAATCGATGAAATGTTAACAAACAATGGGAAAGATAATTTGGTTTACTCAGAAAACGTATCTTATATACCATTTAAAGGGGATATGTCAGAAGTTCAAAGATTGACTAGTGAACATCGAATTTTATTAGTTTCAGAATCTAGCTACCATCGTTTGGCTAAAAGAATGGGGATAGATCGTCCCTTGCACTTAAGTGAACATCAAGCAATAGCTTTTTATGACGGCAACTTAGATCAAAAAAAGGACCCTTATACAGGGAAGAATATCTATCTTGATGAACAAACTGCTGTAAATATTGCATCATATGAATCTTACTCGTTATTCAACCAAGATAGCTTCATTCTTCCAGTAGTGATTAACGATCAACTTTTTGAGAAGATAAAAACTCATTCATCGGTTTCTTATATGAGATTTGAAAAAATTAAAAATGAAAAGTCAGCAAAAGACTTGGCTAATAATCTTCAAAAGCTTATCTATAGTGAGAATAGTAAATCTATGGATTTACAGCATCCTCCTGATCAATATTTTGTTTCTTTCTATCATCAATATCAAAAGTTAAGTGAAACTTACGGGTTACTAGTTTTTATTAGTAGTTTTCTAGGGTTGGTCTTCCTGCTTGCAACAGGCAGTATGCTGCACTATAAGCAGCTCACAGAAGCAGCAATTGACCAGTCACGATATATGATATTAAAAAAGGTTGGGATGAATACAAAACAAATTCGTTTATCGGTAAAGGAACAAGTGAGAGTCATTTTTATTTTGCCATTATTAATTGCCATTGCTCATAGTTCGATTATCATAACCGCCATATCAAACTTTTTAAAGATTGAGATGTTTTATCCCTTTTTATCGGCAATAGGTTTATATATTGTGATATATTACGTGTATTATTTACTTACTAGTTCAAAATATAATCAAATGGTAAACAAATAAAGTCATTTTAAAGAAAATAGTCATAACTAATCCAACTAATAATCGGGCGTGCTTGATATTAGTTGGATTTTTTCTAGAGAGGTTATCTATAGTAAGAGCGTTAAAAATCATATAGGTTTTCTGTTTTTTTGAATACAATCATTGCTTCAGTAAATTTGTTTAGCTCTGAGCAGATATGCAAATCATGGCCTAGCTTTTCTGTCATATTTTTGGCTAAATAAAGTCCCATTCCTGTAGAACTATAATGCTGCCTGCCATTTTTACCGGTAAACCCTTTTTCAAAAACTCGAGGGAGATCTTCTGAAGAAATACCTCTTCCAGTATCATTAATGATCAGTCTATTTTCCATTACGGAAACTGTAATCTTATCTTCATTTTTTGTGTATTTTAACGCATTGCTTAATAGTTGATTGATAATAAACAGCAAAGCTTTTTTATCAGTAATAACATTGAAAGAATCTAATTCAAGTTTTAACTTAATCTTTTTGGTTAAAAAGGATTTCATGTTCATTTTAATAGCCTCTTTTACAATGAGGTCTAAAGCAACTTCTTGAATTAAATAGTCTCTATGAAAGTCATGAAGTCTTGAAACATATAAAGCCTGTTCAACAAAAAACTCAATGCGATCCATCTCCTCCTCTAAGCTATTTAGATCTTTTTCAGATTCATATATCATTCTACTTATGGCAATGGGAGTTTTAATTTCATGAAACCATGATGTCATATACTCTAACCATTCTTTTTTCTCATCATCAAGTTTGTCAATTTGTTCTAAGTATTTCTTTCTTTGATGTTTTAAAACACTTATAATGAGCTGGTTTGCATAGGTAGAGCTCTTTAAGGAATGGACATAAACATCATTTTCGGTAGTTTTGCTTAATTTATCTAACCAAGCTTTTTGCTTGTAATAATCCATAATAAAGTAACCAATAAAAAGAATGGAGAGAAGAAAAATGATATAAGCTAAACTACTTATATGTATTTGAAACAGCGGATCGGCAAGAATAACCAGTAGTAAAAGAACTAAGCTAAGTATGTATACTAGAATTAAACCTTTATGATCTTTAAGATACGAGATAAAATTCATTTTAATAGATATCCTTGTCCTTTTTTTGTTACTATCCAATCCTCTCCATCTAATGATTCTAATTTTTTTCGAAGTCTGGTCATATTCACTGTTAATGTATTATCGTCAATGAATTGCTCATCTTGCCAAAGGGAACGCATAATTTGTTCTCTAGAAACAATTTCACCAGAATGCTTTATTAGGAGATACAATATATGAAATTCATTTTTCGTTAAATTTACTTCTTTATCCTGATAAAATAAAGTGTGATTATCAAGGTTGAGAATTAATTCCCGATGTGCGATGACATCTCTTTCAGTCTGTTGAAACTGCAGTGATCTTCTTAAAATTGCGTTCATTTTTGCCACTAATACTTCAAGTGAAAATGGTTTCTGGATATAATCATCACCGCCCATATTCATGGCCATAATAATATCCATGTTATCTGAGCGAGATGAAATAAAAAGGATAGGAACATCTGAAAGCTGGCGAAGCTTACTGCACCAATAGAACCCATCATAGCTTGGAAGATTAATATCAAGTAGAATGATATGAGGCTTTTCCTTCAAGTATTGGTGCTCAATTGTTTCAAATTGGTCAATAAGGACTGTTTGAAATCCCCATTTTTTTAAGAAAGCATCTATTAGCATACGAATTTTTACATCGTCTTCAACAATCATTACTTTATACATAAATAACTCCTTTTTGATATCAGGTCTTGTTTTACTATGAATATATTATATTTTATTAGATTTCCAAAAACATGAAAACCATTGGCAATAGACCAAAAATGAGATTCACGAGAAAATGACAGATAATGAGGGGGAAAAGCCTTTTTTGTATGTGATAAATAATTCCACTGCCTATCCCCCATAGGAAGAAAGCTGCAGCATATACAACTGCTCCTTGGAGGCTAGCTGCTAGCATAATATGCTGTAAAGCAAAACCAGAAGAAGGAATAACAATACTTATCCAAGCTTTTCTATAATGTTTATGGAACAATGTTTGAGCATATCCTCGATACATCAGTTCTTCAATCGGTGCATTTAGAAAAGGAAAGATGGAAGAAATGCCAGCAGTTATCCACATAAACCATTTTGGTAAGGAAAGTGTGGTATGCTCTAGATCACCTGTAAAAACCGTTTGAAAGTGAATGAATAAATCTGTTCCATATAGGATAAACATCATACCCAGAATTGCAAAAATAAAAGGAATGTATAAGACGAAAAGCCATAGGATTCCGTACAAAAGGTCTTTCCTTAGGTGGTCAGAACGAAAACCTATCCATTTTTTTACTGAATTTCCTTCCTTCTTCGCAAGATAGTAAAGTAGAAATAAGCAAAGGATATTAACAATGGTGAAATAAAATGTAGATAGATAAGGTAGAAAAGTAAGATCAAAGGTAAGCCCAAATAAATGAAGGAAAATTGCAAGAAGCAATAATACGGCGAGTAACATTGGAAGACGGATAAAGGATACTATCCAAGCGTTTTTCATTTAATCTCCACTTCCTTTTAATTATTTAAAAATAGCGTCCTGCTTTAATTATATTAAGTGGAAATAATTGTTTGTCAAAAATATTTTTAATAATCTATAATATTTATACATCCTCTTTTAGTAAATAATGGAATAATAATGTATTTATATTTATGAAGTATTATAGAATTATTTAATACTGTCCGAATAAAGCATAAAATGACAGGATTTATAACAATTTTCTTTTTAGAATGTATGTAAGGAGTGAGAGTGGTATGGCATGGGTAGAATCATTACAGAAGGCAATCAACTATATGGAGGCTCATTTGCTAGAGGATATTACTATTGAAAGTATCGCAAAGCAAGCGAATGTATCTGTCTTCCATTTTCAACGAACCTTTTCAGTGTTAACGGATTTAACCATCGGCGAATATCTTCGTCGTAGGAGACTAACATTGGCTGCTGAAGAGTTATCTAGAACAAATAAAAAAGTAATCGATTTAGCCTATAAGTATGGCTACGACACTCCAGAGGCTTTCACAAAGGCTTTTCGTCGGCAGCATGGTGTGACTCCAAGTGAGGTCCGAAAAGGTATTGGAAAGCTACAATCATATAACCGCCTGGTTATTCAGGTGAGTTTGAAAGGGGTAGAACCAATGAAGTACAGTATTGTAGATAAGGAAGCGTTTCAAGTTATAGGTGTGAAGGAAGAGTATTCCTATGCAAATGAGGAGAACCTTAGAAGAATTCCAACGTTTTGGGATGAAGTAAATGCAAACGGAACCAGTAATCGATTATTTCAACTAAATAATGGCTTAATAAAGGGTGTACTCGGTATATGTGTAGATAAAAATGAAACAAATGCAAAACAGATGGAATATTGGATTGCTGCTGCATCTGAGAATGAAGCCCCAGAAGGTTTCGAAAGCTTTGAAATCCCTGCTTCAAAATGGGCTGTCTTTGAAGTTCATGGTCCTATGCCAGATTCTATGCAAAAAGCGTGGAAACAGATTTTCTCTGAATGGTTTCCTTCTAATGGATTTGAGCACGCAGGTACTCCAGAATTAGAGGTATATTCTGATGAAGATCCATCAAGCCCTGATTTATATTCTGAAATTTGGATTCCTATTAAATAAGAATTTGTATAATACGAAAAGGTTTTAAATAATAATAGTTTTTCGAGTAACCAATAGGATATTTAAATCGTTTACAATGAAACAGTCCAAGTGATATATGTAATGGACTGTTTCTTTACATATTGAGCATTAGAAGATTGAAAGCTTTGTTGGATGAGGTACAAAGCACCTGAAGTCAATAGATTCCTTTTGAGGAGATGTGGAAATGCAAATCATATTAGCTAATAATAATCATTCATACAATGTGGTAGCTTTTTTTAAAGATCATTTAAATTGTAAAAATACGGGAATTTATTCTCAAGAGTTTCTTTGCTCTGATGGAGTTCAAGCAGCTATTCGAAGAGGGCAATTGATGATAGCTATAGAGAACGGTGAGATTATCGGAGCGATTCGTTTCTACAAGAAAAAAACGAAAAACTGCATCTCCCTTTATCAATTTGCAATCAGGAAAGATTTTCGAGGGCAAGGATTGTTTAAACAGATGTTAAAGCCTTTAAATTCTTCGCCAATTCATGTGCTATGTCCAATCGACTCGGAATTTAACGAATACTATTGTAAAACAGGATGGCTGTTAACAGAAAATGATGGACAATATAATACGTGGATGATTGAAGAATCAATAATGTAAAAGAGTGTAGTTGTTATATCCTTTTATCTGTATAATCATCTAAATTATACCACTATTTATTATGAATTGTCAGTCTATTAATTTACTTTTTTCATGATAGGCTTAGAGGTAGGATTGTTTGATTGTTTGGAAGTAGAATGGTGATAGATTATAGGATAAAGCAGATAGGGAATTTCACTGACAAAATTGGTCAGCTAGTTTCAATGCTAGAGCACACAAGGGCTGTCACAATAAATGAAGTATCTAATTTAAGTCAAGGGGATTTAGACTATTTGCCAAATGATCGTTCGAATTCTATAGGTTCACTTTTATTGCACATGGCATCCATTGAATTTGTACATCAAATCATTTCTTTTGAAAAAAGAGATTTAACTGCAAGTGAATATTCAAGATGGGGAATGGCTTTAGAGCTTGGAGAGAAAGCAAGGGAAGGAATAAAAAAACAACTTCTTAAATTTTATTTAGAAGAATTATCTCAAGTAAGAGAAAATACATTAGCATTGCTAAAATCAAAGAATGATAGTTGGTTGTTTGAGGAAAATACATGGGATAACGGTGTTCCTCATAATAATTACTATCTCTGGTTTCATGTGATGGAAGATGAAATTAGTCATCGTGGGCAAATAAGAACAATTAAGAGGTTACTATTAAATCGTAAGACCAATTAAACAGAATAAGAGATGTTCAGAGTTTTAAAGTGTGTGTCCATTTTTGTGTACTATTTCTTCAAAAAATGAATAGTATTATATATCCAAGCCAGTAAGTTTAGATTCTATGCTATTTCGATAGAATATGTATTAGAATAAACCTTACAAAATTGTAAGGCTGCTGTAATTTAAAACAATGGGATAAACGGTTCCTCCTCCTTATAATGAAGATATAGTTAAGTTACTCACTTTATTTAGAGGAGGAACATGAAAAATGAAAAAATTAGTAGGAATTATCGCAGCAGTTCTTGAAGTATTAGTAAATGGAAAGCAAGTTGCTTCAAGGCTTAACCATACACATATGTAAAAACGCCTCTTTTCTAAAATAGAAATAGACATTTGCAAACAGTCATATAAAAAGAGAGGAATATTAAAGAATGAAGAAAGCTTTAAGTATTTGTGCTGTATTATTGATAGCATGCATATTATTATCAGGGTGCAGATGGTTTAAAAATTGGAAGGAAAAATATATTATTGATGCGAGGAATGGCATTATTTTATATGGTAATGAAAAGCAGATTCAAGAATCAATTAACAAACATCGAAATAAGTTAGTTTATAGCAAGATATACAAAATTAAAATGATTGCATTTCATCGCAAGAAAATCATGGTTATTAATGAAAATACCGCTAAGGCTTTAAAAGATAGGGGACTTATAAAGAGTATAAATAAGCGCGGCAAGGTTGATATGGATGAAACGAATCAAGAAATGAATGTACGAAAAGGTTGGTTATATGGAAAAAATAAATTTCATAGATTAATGATTAACGGGAAAAATATATCGATAGAATATGGGGGGAATAAAGTTATTGGCAGTGCAAGAACATATGCAGATTTATTTTTAATTGTTGATCAAACGGAATGGAATGCCATTAAAGGAAAAGAAAAAGTATTAGGAGTTTTAGAGTTTAAAAAACGACCATACAAGAGTATGAATCAGTATAATGCAGAGCACGGACAATTGGTGAAAATTATTTAAATATTTATGGATGTCTAATAGGTATATAACTTATAGACATCCTTTTTTTATCCCTACATTTTCCTTTAATTGAATAAACAATTTATATTGACTAAGAGACTGTATAGGAGTAAATTTATTAATACAATTATAAACTGTTCGTAAGTGAACAATTAATAAAGGAATGGAGTGAAGGAAAATCAATCTTAATAATGCAAAGCAAAGCACCATACAGATCCTTCGTTCCTTTGAACGGGTCAACTATCATATGAGGAAAATTTTTCAGAGAACAGCATCAAATAATCAGCTTTCAATTCCTCAATATGTTTTACTAATGAAAATTGCGCCTCGAAAAGAAGTGACACAAAAGCAGATTGGAAGGGAAACAGGTTTTCCAAAAAGCACATTAAGTCAAGCAGTCGATGGACTTGTTCAATCAAATCTTCTTCATCGCCATCCTGTTGAGGATAATCGCCGGGAAATGCAGTTAACCCTTAGTGAAGAAGGACAAAAGTTGTATGAGAAAATTTCAAGTGAAACGGGTAGTGTTCATCAAGTACTTGGGTCAGCGATTAACACCCTTACAGTTCAGCAACAAGAGGCACTTCATTCTGCATTTCTCCAAATGGAAAAATTTTTAGAAAAAGAAATCTTAGAACAAGGAGAATGATTAAATGATTAAATTATTAAAGCATTTATCATTTTATAAGTGGATCGTTCTAGCTGTATTTGGGCTTGTGTTTGTACAGTCTATGTCCGATCTATATTTGCCTACCCTAATGTCAGATATTATTAATAAAGGGGTTATTGTTGGCGATAAATCATATATATGGAAAATTGGTGGCTTGATGCTACTAGTTGCTGCAATTGGTGCCTTTGCATCTGTTGTGGCTAGTTATTATTCATCAAAAGCCGCAATGGGGTTCGGACGTGATCTTCGACGTAAAGTTTTTAATCATGTGGAGAAATTTTCGCTACAAGATTTTGATTCAGTTGGAACAGCTTCGCTTATTACAAGAACTACAAATGATATTACTCAAGTACAGCAAGTAGTGATTATGATGCTACGGATGGTGATAAGTGCACCGATTATGTTTGTTGGCGGATTAATCATGGCATTATCAAAGGATGCGAAATTATCTCTTGTATTAGTTGTAACGATGCCATTACTAATAGGCTCTATCCTTCTGATTATGTATAAGGCCGTTCCGCTATTTCAGACCGTTCAAAAGCGACTGGATCGCTTAAATCTAGTTTTGCGTGAAAATTTGACAGGGATTCGCGTGATTCGTGCGTTTAATCGTGAAAATGAAGAAAAGATTCGTTTACGTAAAGCAAATAAAGAATTAACTGACGTTTCAATTAAAGTAAATAAGGTAATGGCACTTTTAATGCCGGTTATGATGCTTGTCATGAATTTAACGGTAGTTGCTGTTATTTGGTTTGGCGGTATCCGAATTGACAACGGCGATATGCAGGTTGGAGATTTAATGGCATTCATTCAATATGTAATGCAAATTATGTTCGCTCTTGTTATGGCATCGATGATGTTCGTAATGGTACCTCGTGCAGCCGTTTCTGCGAAACGCATTAATGAGGTTCTAGAGATGAAACCGACTTTCTTGGATGAAGGAACATTAGCTGCGGATAAAATCCCAGGAACTCTTGAATTTAATCAAGTATCCTTCAGCTATCCAGGAGCAGAGGAACCCGCCTTATCGAATATTAGCTTTCAGGCAGCATCTGGTGAAATAACAGCGATTATTGGGGGAACGGGCGCAGGGAAATCAACACTTGTCAATTTAATTCCTCGTTTCTTTGAGGTGACAAGTGGTACGATTCGTGTAAATGGTGTGGACATTCGTGAAACCTCTCTAGAGGAGCTTCGTAAGAAAATTGGTTATGTTCCTCAAAAGGCATTGCTCTTTACGGGGACGATTGCTGAAAATATTCGTTTTGGAAAAGAGGATGCTACACAAGAAGAAATCGAACACGCTTCACAAATAGCACAGGCAGCTGAGTTTATTAATGAAATGGAAAATGGGTATGATTCGACCATTACTCAAGGGGGATCCAATGTATCCGGTGGTCAGAAGCAACGGCTATCAATCGCAAGAGCACTTGTTAGAAAGCCAGATATCTATATTTTTGATGATAGCTTTTCAGCGCTAGATTATAAAACAGATGCAAAGCTACGTGCAGCCTTAAAGGATGAAACAAAAAATGCAACAGTGATTCTTGTTGCCCAACGGGTAAGTACTGTCGTAGATGCTGATCGAATTATTGTGTTAGACAAAGGGGAAATTGCTGGAATAGGGACACATAAACAATTGCTTGAAACTAGTGACGTTTATCGTGAAATTGTAGAATCACAATTCCAAGAGGAGGAGATTGCATGAGTAAGCATGGGAAATCCCGTCCTCAAGGAGGCAGACCAATGGGTCCTGGCGGTGGTGGACATATGATGATGGCTGGGCAGAAGGCAAAGGATTTTAAAGGTACCTTTCGTCGTCTTCTTTCTTACTTAAAGCCGCTACGTAAGCAACTACTAGCTGTGTTTTTGGCTGCCATTATGAGCACCATTTTTATGATCGCAGGACCGAAAATTATGGGGAATGCCATTACAGAAATATTCGAGGGCATTTATAGTAAATTAAAAGGTGTGCCTGGAGCTGGAGTTCATTTTGATACGATCGGAAAACTTCTGCTTCTTTTACTAGGACTATATGTTATAAGTAGCTTATTTACTTATATTCAGCAATATATTATGTCCAGTGTTGCGCAAAAAACAGTCTATCGTTTAAGAGAAGATGTGAATGAAAAATTAGAAAGACTCCCACTTAAATATTATGATGGGCGTCCAAACGGTGAAACATTGAGTCGGGTAACAAATGATATTGATACGATCGGTAGTACCCTGCAACAAAGCGTGACTCAATTTATCACTTCAATTGTGACTATTGTTGGGATCATTATTATGATGCTGACCATTAGTCCGATTCTAACGCTTATTTCAATTGTGAGCCTGCCACTTTCTATATTTGTCATAAAGCCTATATTGAAAAGATCACAAAAGCATTTCGCAGATCAGCAGCGTACACTAGGACAGCTAAATGGTCATATTGAAGAAATGTATACAGGACATCAGGTAGTTAAAGCATTTGGTCATGAGAAAAAGGCGGTTGCTCAGTTTGATGAAGTGAATGAAGAATTATATCAAGCGGGACGTAAAGCACAATTTATCTCAGGTATTATTATGCCGATGATGTTTTTTATCGGAAATTTAAGCTATGTTTCAATTAGTGTGATAGGTGGTATTCTCGTGACGAAGCGTGCGATTTCGATTGGTGATATTCAAGCGTTTATTACCTATACTCGTCAATTTACACAGCCGATTACACAAACAGCAAACATTGCTAATATTATTCAGTCGACGATTGCAGCAGCTGAGCGTGTTTTTGAGATCCTTGATGAAGAGGAAGAAGTTAAAGAAGTAAATACAGAAAGCTTAACACGTGCTAATGGTGCGGTTACCTTTGAACATGTTGATTTTGGATATGGGAAAGAATTGCTTATCGAGGATATGAATATTGAGGTACAACCGGGCCAAACAGTTGCTATTGTTGGACCAACGGGTGCAGGGAAAACGACTTTAATTAATCTTTTAATGAGATTTTATGAATTAGATGGCGGGAAAATTAAAATTGATGGAATAGATATTCGTGAGATGTCGCGTAAAGATCTTCGCACGACATTTGGAATGGTGCTTCAGGATACCTGGCTCTTTAATGGTACAATCAAAGATAATTTAGCATATGGGAAAAGCGGTGCGACTGATGAGGAAATATTCAAGGCCGCAAAAACTGCACGTGCTGATCACTTTATCCGTACACTTCCAGATGGCTATGATACCGTTCTAAATGAAGAGGCATCAAATATTTCTCAAGGGCAAAAGCAGCTCTTAACCATTGCACGGGCTGTATTAGCTGACCCGCCGATTATGATTTTGGATGAAGCGACTTCAAGCGTAGATACTCGGACAGAGCTATTAATTCAACAGGCAATGAACCGTTTAATGGAAGGAAGAACAAGCTTTGTGATCGCCCATCGTTTATCTACGATAAGAGATGCTGATTTAATTTTAGTGATGAATCATGGAAAAGTGATTGAGCAAGGAACACATCATGATTTATTGGAGGCGAATGGCTTTTATGCAGATCTTTATAATAGTCAATTCGTGAAAAAAGCAGTCATTTAATACTGGGTTGTTTGAAAAGTGTCTGACACTATCAGCTACTTCAATATAAGGGATCTATTTTTTAGATTTAAACCAACGAATATTGAAGTAGGGTGTTTGACACTTTTCTTTTAGACAGCCTTGTTGTTTAAGAAAATCAAACATGTGTTAACTTTTTCTGTAATTGTGAAGCAGCAAATAAAGCAGTTGTATCATTTAAAACATCTCCAGGCTTATTGCCTTCTCCTAGTAAGTAGCCTTCAAATGAAATGCCCATAAAGTCAAATATATATTGAAATTGCTGAATCATTGGTAGCCCTTTGATATATGGTTCATCACCACCCACAGCAATAACGAAGGCTTTTTTAGATGACATGGATGTTTTAAATTGGGGAAATTTTGAATCTCTCAATGTCTGTGACCAACGATCAATAAAAAGCTTCATAGTTCCAGACATACTGTACCAGTAGATGGGGGTGGAAAAAATGAAAATATCATGTTGTAATACCCGTTCTATGATTGAGTTATAATCATCATTTATATCCTTAAAGCCTTCAGCGGTATGACGTTGATCTACAATAGGCTGCACATTAAAATCCTTTAAATAAAATTTTTCTACCTCTATCCCTTGAATCGCTTTATCTGTTAAAATTTCTGCATTCCCATTTGGACGAGTTCCCCCATATATTACGGCAATACTCATTTTTTTCTCTCCTTTATTATCTTTTACTTTGATCATTTCTATCTTATAATGAATTTATAAATCAATAAAGATGATTATTTCGATAAAATCAATCGTAAATTCCGATTGATGGAGGGGTAGTATGGAAATTAAACAACTAATTACGTTTACAACCGCTGCAGAAAACTTGAATTTTACCCAAACAGCAAAAATCTTAAACTTCGCGCAATCGAGTGTAACTGCTCATATAAAAGCACTTGAAACGGAAATAGGAAAGCCTTTGTTTGAGCGACTTGGAAAACGTCTAATTCTAACAGAGGCTGGAAAGCAATTTAAACTTTATGCTGAAAAAATGATTACGTTAAGTAATGAGGCAAAATTGGCTGTTAATGGTGAGGAAGAACATATAGGGACGCTTACAATTGGTGCTCAAGAAAGTCAGTGTACGTATAGACTTCCGAAAGTATTAAAAGCATTTAAAACAAAGTTTCCTAAAGTGAAGCTTGTATTTAAGCCTGCTCATTCTGATGAGATGGCAAGAGAGCAACTTGTCAATGGTCAACTAGATGCTGCTTTCATCATGGATGTTCGCAATCCTGAGGATACATTAAAAATAGAGCCGTTAATGAAAGAAGATCTTCTGTTGGTTGCTTCACCAGAACATCCATTGGTGTTCAACACGGTTGTTTTACCTGAAAATCTTGAACAGGAAACATTGCTGTTAACAGAAGCTGGCTGTTCTTATCGAACTATTTTCGAAGAGTCACTTCAATTAGCAGGTGCACGTCCGTTAGACAAAATAGAATTTGGTAGCATAGAAGCGATAAAGCAGTGTGTGATTGCTGGCCTAGGTATTGCTCTATTGCCGGAGATGGTGGTAGAAGCAGATATGAAAATGGGAAGAATGAAGAAGTTAGCTTGGAAGTATGATGATCAATCTATATATACTCAGATTGCTTGGCATAAGGATAAATGGATGTCTCCTCCATTAGAGGCTTTTATTCAGTTAACACGTAAAATTTTAGTGGAAAGATAAGCTTTAGAATACAATTCATACAAAATTAATATTCACTATAGATCTCTACTTAGAAATCTATAGTTTTTTTGCTTTATAAAGTAGTCGAGTTTAAAAAAAGAATCTAGTAAAAAAGTAAAGATTCCTTCCTATTGGACATACTGTGTAATAAGTATATTCATAGGGAGGATGGAGAGTTGCGGAAATTAGTAGAGCTAGCAGATGTTTGTTGGGAAGGACTTACTCTAAAGCATGTTGAGCATAGGAAAATGTTTTTTCCCTATATATTATTTATGGCGATTGCATTTTTATTTGAGTTGTTTTTATTAGGATTGCTCATTCTATCGTGCATTTTATTCTATAGTTTTCATGTTCAACCTAATTTAGAATTTTATATTAGTTTTTTAATCCTAATTTTGATGCTATTTATAACATTTTCGGTGCTACGGACAGTGATTAAGAAGCTCAATAAGATGATTTTGTAACTCTTTTGATAGGTACGGAATACACATAAAAAATATGATGAAATATTTTTATAAAAATTTACCAAATAATATATAATAGGTTTAATAAAGAATTGGAGAGTGATTATAATGCGGAAATTCAATAAAAGAAAAGAGGAATTCAAATTGAGAAACGAAATGAGGATATTAATTTATGAAAATAATGAATATAGGGATTGTAGCGCATGTAGACGCTGGAAAGACGAGTTTGACTGAGCGTATTTTATTTGAAACGAATGTCATTAATGAAATAGGAAAAGTGGACCACGGAAATACGCAAACCGATTCGATGGATTTAGAAAGACGAAGAGGTATTACCATTAAGGCTTCCGTTGTTTCATTTTTTATTGATAATATCAAAGTGAACTTAATTGATACTCCTGGACATGCTGATTTTATCGCAGAAGTGGAGCGTTCCTTTTCTGTTTTGGACGGAGTGGTTTTAGTAATTTCGGCAGTTGAAGGAGTTCAGGCACAAACAAAAGTACTAGTAAGGGTTCTTAAAAGGCTAGGTATTCCTATTATATTTTTTATTAATAAAATTGATCGTGAAGGAGCACGGTCAATGGAATTATTGATGGATATAAAAGCAAAACTGACGGAGAAGATTTTACCCTTTCAACGGGTCGAACAGATTGGAACAAAGGAAGCATATCTTGTTCTCAATCGGTTTAATAGTCACATTGATAAGGATTTATTTGAAGAATGCATTGAAGTTGTTTCAGAACAAGATGAATCTTTGCTTGAAAGGTATTTAGATGGCGAGGAAATAACAGAGGAAACTTTGTCAAACATTTGGAGTACACAAACAAAAGAGGCAAAGCTATATCCTGTATTTTTTGGATCGGCTATTACTGGTGTAGGAGTGAAGGATTTACTTGAAGGGGTAAAAGGATTGTTTCCGGTGATAAGCGGTTTTGAGGATGCTCCTTTATCAGCAGTTGTGTTCAAGATAGAAAAAGAACCTTCTGGAGAAAAAGTTGCCTATGTAAGAGTTTTTACCGGCAGCATAAAAGTAAGAGAATATGTGCAGGTGAATCGAAAAAATAGTAATAATGAAACGATTACTCATTCGGATAAAATTAAAAAGCTTCACCGTTTTTATGAAGGAAAGAGTATACAAGTAGCAACTGTTGGGCAGGGAGATATTTGTAAAATATGGGGATTTAACGATATTAAAATACATGATGTGCTAGGTGTCTGGTCTGATAAGATAAGCCCTATTCAATTCACACCACCTCAGCTAGAGACCCTTATTGAAGCAAAACAAACAGAAAAAAGTCATCAATTATATCAAGCTCTTATGGAATTATCAGAAGAAGATCCATTGATTCAAATCTTAAAGGATGATTTTCATCGCGATATTTATATTAGACTGTTTGGAGAAGTCCAGAAGGAAGTAATTGAAACACTTCTTAAGGAAAATCATGGGTTAGACGTGTCATTTTCAGAAACAAGAGTCGTTTGCATAGAAAAGCCAAAAGGCATTGGTCAAGCGGTAGAAATTATGGGTTCGTCCGGGAATATCTTTTATGCAACGGTTGGATTCAAGATTGAACCAGGAATCACTGGTAGTGGTATATCCTATCAATTAGGTGTAGAGCTTGGCTCACTTCCTTTAGCCTTCCATAAAGCAATTGAGGATACGGTGTTCAGTGTGTTGATGCAGGGGATTTATGGATGGGAGGTCACTGATATAGTAATTACTCTCACACATTCTGGTTATGCAAGTCCAGTAACAACAGCGAGTGACTTTAGAAAGCTAGTTCCATTAGTTTTAATGGAGGCACTAGCGAAAGCTAGAACAGAAGTATATGAACCAATGGAAGAATTTGAATTAACGGTTCCTATCCCATCAATTAGTAAAGTAATGTATAAATTATCTGCTCTTCATGTAGAATTTGAAGAACCTATTCTTCATAATGATATGTATCTTTTAACTGGAATTCTTCCTATGGCAGTAATAGAAGACTTTAAAGGAAATCTACAGTCTTTGACAGAAGGTGAAGGTAGTATCCTAACAAGACCTGCGGGTTTTAAGAAAATAATGAATGATTTTCCAACAAGAAAACGGGCAGACTTTAATCCTTTAAACAAAAAAGAATATTTATTACATGTTATGAAGGCGTATTAATAAAATGTGTTTAGTGATAATATAGTTATTTTTAATTTTGTTTTAAAAGATACGAGCCTTGCTACATTTTATTGTAGTAAGGCTCATTAAAGTTGTTTAATTCTTATTTAAAGCACCCGTTTGTTTAAGTACAACCCTTCACAAACTTTGAATATGGCAATGCTTTTACCTCATTAAATTAATGCATACAAAGGAAAAAATGTTACACTATTGTTCGATATTTTTTAGACACATTTATGTAATTCACGTATTTCTCCTTCAAATGCTTCTTCTAACTTACTAAATTTCTCAAGTACAGAGGCAAGTTCTTTCCAATCTCTTTCTCCAGTTAACGAGTGACATAAACCAAGATGTTCAGCTTGTTGTCTTTTTAATTTGGATAGAGTTTCGTTTCTGCCCTCGAAGTAAGCAGCATAATCATTGGCACGTTTTGCTCCCAGTTGGAAAACAAAATATTTGAAGTTGTCAACAACATTTTCAGAGATTTCGTTGTTTCGTAATTTTTCGCTGATTGCATCAATTGCTGCTTTTCCAGTTATTGCTCCAATTTTTTCTCCAATTTCCCCTGTATTTTCATAAATATGTTGGAAGAAACGAATGGATTCGTCGTAAATCTCATCCATGGAAGGATTGCTTACTCTTTTTATGGAATGCCAATATTGATATTTGCCTCGACTATATGCAATATTCTCAGCCTCCCATGCTTTCTTGAACATTTCAAGAGGTAATCGTACATATGGGAAGTTTGCTGGATCCTGAACATAAATATACTTATCATCCATACGATAAGCTAATACATAATGGTCAGAACCTTTTTGAAATGGATGATTTGGTGAATAGGTTAGATACCCCATATCAACTGGTCCAAGAATAGCAGGTGATCTCTCTAAAACCTCTTTCAACTCATCAATTGGACATTCTGCATCTGCTTTAGAAAATACTTCTATAAAGGAAAATCCACAAATCCCCATCGCTTTAGATATCGCAACATCCGGATCTGCCGTGGTATTATTTAATAATAGACTACCATTACCATACATCGTTATCCCAAGTCCAACTCCTGAAAGAACCTCTATCAAAGATGGATGAACATCCTCCCCTATGCTTTTCATTAACATACTTGCTGAATTCGCATAACAATAAGCTCCGTTTCCGATATACAAAATAAACGCCTCCTATTTGATTGGTATTAAATATTGAAGCAAATAAGTTGGTTCATTTGCTTTAAAATGTTCAGGATAAAACTCCAAACTAAAATTTAACGCCGGTTTAACATTAAGTGCAGGTAACTCATTTTTATAGATTTCCTCTATGGCAAATGGAATATTTTCAATAACATTATCCAATGGAACTGCTGCATACTTGTGTGGAGGTATATATTTCCCTACCCAGCAGCTGTTAGGCAAATCTTCTAAACTATCTACTTCAATTGCTGCAATATACAAAGGCTTGTTATCTTCATCTAAAGATTCATAACCAAAGCATTTTGTAGTATTAGGATCGATAGAATACTTGATTAACTCATCATAAAACTTATTCCAATGCTTTGATATGGTATGGTTATTCACATTCATTGCTAAAGGAATCCCTCCTATACAAAAGCCTGACATTTCGATTATGGATGTAGCATATCGTATAGGACGCTTCCTCGTCTGTAAAATCTCCTCTGATAAAACTTCTTTGTATAAGTTATTATAATGTGCACCCTTTTTACGATAACTTAATGGTGAAGTCCCCATATAAGATTTAAATGCCCGACTGAAAGCTTCCTGTGAGGCATATCCAAACTTGAATGCTAATTGAATAAGTGGCGTGTCACTTTCTATCAATTCTTTCGCAGCCAATGTCAGTCGCCGTTTCCGTACGTATTCATAAACTGTTTCCTTCGTTAAGGCTTTAAAAATACGGGTGAAATGGTACTTTGAAAATGCAGCCTTACTCGAAAGTTCTTCTAGTGTAACCTCTTGATTCATACGACTTTCCAAATATTGAATTACTTTAAAGATACTAGTATCATAGGATTCCATCTTGCTCCCCCCGTGGTTAACGTCATTGTATCAAATGATTTCAGGGATTATTTGATAGTAATTGCGATGTTTGTAGGTGATTTGTTTAGATGCCTGGTACTCCTCGATGTATTATATTCTTTTGAACGTTAATTTTAGCCAAGACTTTAGGAGAAAAGGAAGAAGGGCATTCTTATATAAATTTCACTCTATTGTACGAAAAAGAATTTGTTGCCGTCCCAATTTTGACCTTATGAGTTTTATTTTATGGTCATTGATTATCCAATTGTTATATCTTTAGATTAGATCTTATAACAAGGTCAACTTATACAAAAAAACTCATTTACTTATGGTATGGTTCACGACTATTGAGCTAAATTAATTCTTAACTATCTGCCTAGAGTGCTTAGCAAAAGTAAAGAAAACACTCTTCAGCTATCCTCGCCTTTAGTGGAACAAGAAAAGGGCTGTCAAAGCAGCCCCCCTATTCTTCAACATAAGCACCCTTTAGCATTCCTGTAGTGCGTTAATTTCGACTTTGAAAAAAATAGAGCCCCTCAGTAAGATAAGAGTATAGAAACCACTCTAAAACTCAAATCTAAGGAGGAGCTCTTATATGAAGTTTAAAATGCAAGACA
>BORH01000013.1 GCA_018333075.1 Heyndrickxia sporothermodurans
CATTCCTTTGATGCTAATACAGAAAATTTAATAAAAAAGCAAATTCATGAATTAATGCTGTTCCATGTATATGATAACCGTTAATAATTACCAACATTCAATTCCTCTAAATGCTCAAACTAAACTCAACAGAGGGAATTTTGACTTTTAAGGAGGAGCTTGCTCAATGGGTAAAAAAGAACCGGAATTTCTTCCAGATACACATCATGAAGGCAAGGATCATTTCTATTTAGATGTTGATCGAATGGTCAACGAGGGAATGTCTGGTGGATCTGTTCACATGCGTGCAGATTCAACTAATATTGAAGAAGCTGTTGATTTCTTTCCTGAAGATCCACCAAAAGAAATTGACTAACGATGATGAGGCAGTTCACTGTATAGTTATTCTACTTTGCAGTGAGTTGTCTCTATTTTTTGTAGAATCATTTGAATGATTTCAGTATATTTTATAAAATTAATTTATTACGAAGTTTTTCACAAGCAATATTCTTAATTCTCTTTATTCAATTTCCAAGGAACGAATGAAAAAACACAATTAATTTTAAAGAAGGATTATTTTATGATAAATAAGCTAAAAAAACGATTTCCTGATGCAGTAATACAATCAAACCCAATCAGACATTCAAAAATGATTTGGTTTTATATAAGTCAAAACGAACAATATATTGGTATTCCAATAGCAGATTTAACTCACTCAGAAATAGACCTTTTAAAAACACTTTTTCCGGTCTATCAAGAGGAGATCACATATAACAAATCTACCCAATCCAAAAAGTGGTATGATTATATATTCAGTGAATCACCTTCATTGCCAATGGATAATATACATAAAGAATTTCGCTTAATCCAATTTTCTATTTCAGAAAATAAAGAGGCATTTGATGTAGAGAGCTTGCAAGATGTACTAAAAACTATATTTCCTCATGAAGTGGTTATTGTATTTTCCTCTGAAAATGCCGGGGTTATTATCGAGGAAAAGCAAGAATATCTATTAACTTCACAAGAATTACAAACTTCTATTAATGCTTTAGAAAGTGATTTTTATTTTAAAATCCATTTTTATATCGGACAATTTAATGAGCTAGATAAAGGGCTGAAAGCTCATTTTAAATTAGAGCAAGACCTATTTTTATTTGCTCAAAAAGAGATGTCGAAGGAAAGAATTTTTTCTCTAAACAATGTTTTTCCTTTATATATACTAAAAAACATTCCCTATGAAATTCGCTCCTCTTTTTTCAACCATATCTATCATATATTTAAGGAAGATCGGGAGCTACGTAGAACAATAAAGCTTTATTTGGAAAATCACTCAAATGCGAGCTTGACCGCTAAACAGCTATTTTTACATCGAAATAGTTTACAATATCGGATTGATAAATTCACTGATAAAACAGGATTCGACTTAAAATCTTTTCCTCATGCCGTCATTGTTTATCTAGCTTGCTTGGATTATGAATACGACTTATAAAGGAAGGTTCCCTTTTCATATGTAGTTATTGATAGTACGTTTTATATAACCAAACATTATCACACCCTAATGACAGTTTGCCTAATTTTTCGGAATATTTTTTGTGCATGGTGTCCATATACGTTTGAAAAGGCTTTCTTTATTATTCTTAATAAGAGAAGAATTAAAGGAGGAACCTACATTGGCAGAAATTATTTTAGATCATGTTTACAAAGTATATGACAATAAGGTAACAGCAGTAACAGATTTTAATTTACATATTAAAGATAAGGAATTCATCGTATTTGTCGGACCGTCTGGTTGTGGTAAATCAACGACATTACGTATGATTGCTGGATTAGAAGAAATATCTAAAGGTGATTTTTTTATTGATGGCAAACGTGTGAATGACGTACCGCCAAAGGACAGAGATATTGCGATGGTTTTTCAGAACTACGCTCTATACCCACATATGACAGTCTATGACAATATGGCATTTGGACTTAAGCTAAGAAAAGTGCCTAAACCAGAAATAGATAAGCGAGTAAAAGAAGCTGCAAAAATTTTGGGACTGGAAGAATATTTAAAACGTAAGCCAAAAGCATTATCTGGTGGACAGAGACAACGTGTAGCACTTGGTCGTGCAATTGTTCGTGACCCTAAGGTTTTCTTAATGGATGAGCCTCTTTCAAACTTGGATGCCAAGCTACGTGTTCAAATGCGTGCAGAAATTGCAAAGCTGCATCAACGCTTACAACCAACTACAATTTACGTAACACATGACCAAACCGAAGCTATGACAATGGCAACACGAATCGTTGTTATGAAAGATGGGGTTATTCAACAGGTTGGAACTCCAAAAGAAGTGTATGACCATCCAAGAAATGTATTCGTAGCTGGATTTATCGGATCACCGGCTATGAACTTCTTTAAAGGAAAAATTGAAGATGGACATTTCGTCATTAACAAAGAGCTTAAATTTGCTATTCCAGATGGAAAACTGAAAATCCTTCGCGAGCAAAATTTAATTGGAAAAGACGTAATTTTTGGTGTAAGACCAGAAGATATCCATGATGAGCCATTATTTATCAACTCTTCACCAGGAACTAAATTTACAACTACTATTGATGTTTCCGAGTTAACAGGAGCAGAAACCATGCTTTATTCTCAACTTGGTGGACAAGAATTCGTTTCACGTGTTGATTCACGCTCTGATATTAAGCCAGGAGATAAGCTTGAGCTTGCATTTGATATGAATAAAGGACATTTCTTTAACCCAGATACAGAAGAACGAATTGGATAATTACTTATGACAAGCAATCAGTTAACACTGATTGCTTGTTTCAATATTTAATTGAATATCAGCCCCACATCTCGAGCATTGGAATAAATGAACACATTCATTTTTTAGAGAACTGTTCGGATCCCCGTCAACAAGCTTCATTAAATCTATATCCATATAAGGACTATAGTCACCATAATAATCGTAAATTCTTCCCAGATCCTTCATAGTTCCATTACAGGAAGGACATTCTAATACTTTATTATGCATTCCATTACACAACGGACACACATCCATTTTACCACCATCTATTCTTCACAAATTCTTCTTAAGAAAAGTTTGTGAAGAATAGCTAATAATATTCTTATCTTTTTAAAGTTAAGAATGAAATTATGAAACTTTCCAAGTAGATTTTAAGGAAATAATTCCCTAAGATACTGACAGTATATTTTTTTTAAAAGAAAACATAATACTTAGTACAAAGCAATATTTCATAATTCACTGGGTTATACCATAGATGGTTACACAGCTTTATATAACTGTGTTGCTGGTGCAAGTCCAGCTAGCCCAACCATAAAAATTTATGAGGAGATGACAGAATCATGGCAAGAAACAACAACTCAAACCAATTAGTAGCTCCAGGAGCTCAACAAGCAATTGATCAAATGAAATATGAAATTGCTCAAGAATTTGGCGTTAACCTTGGTGCAGATACAACTTCTCGCGCTAATGGATCTGTTGGAGGAGAAATCACAAAGCGTCTTGTTCATATGGCTGAACAACAACTTGGCGGCGGCTTTTCTCAACAATAATTGAACATAACTGAATACTAATGGATAGAAAGGAGACATATTTTTATGTCTCCTTTCATTTTTAAGTTTAATAAACACACTAGCAAAGAAAAGGAACTATCTCACATTTTTCTTATAAGACAGTCCCACATTTCTACTTCCTTTATAAATTTACCATTTTCTTAGGGTCAATCCATTGATCATATTGTTCCTCTGTCAGATAGCCTGTTTTTATTGCAGCTTCTTTTAAAGTTGAACCATCTTTAAAGGCAAGCTTTGCAATTTCAGCTGCCTTTTCGTATCCAATATGTGGGTTTAATGCGGTTACTAGCATTAAAGAACGATTAACATTTTCCTCTATAACCTCTGTATTGGGTTCAATGCCCACAGCACAATTTTTATTAAATGAAATGATTGAATCTGCAAGTAATCGAACAGATTGAAGGAAGTTATAAATAATAACAGGTTTAAAGACGTTCAATTCAAAATTACCTTGGCTTGCAGCAATTCCAATCGTCGCATCATTTCCAAATATCTGGGCAGCCACCATGGTTAATGCTTCAGATTGTGTAGGATTTACTTTTCCAGGCATAATCGAGCTCCCTGGCTCATTTGCAGGTATGCTAATTTCTCCAATACCACTTCTTGGTCCACTGGCAAGCCATCTTACATCATTTGCAATCTTCATCAAGTCAGCCGCAAGTCCTTTTAAGGCTCCATGTACATAAACCATTTCATCATGGCTCGTTAATGCATGGAATTTATTATCTGAGGAACGGAAAGGATAACCTGTTTGGTTATGTAAATATTTTGCTACTTTATCACCAAAAGTAGGATCAGCATTTATTCCTGTTCCAACTGCTGTACCACCAATCGCTAAATTTAGAAGATGAGCAGCACCTTCTTGAACCATTCTTTCACTTTTTTCTAGCATCGCTCTCCAACCGCTTATTTCTTGTCCGAGTGTCAATGGTGTTGCATCCTGTAAATGTGTTCTTCCAATTTTAATAATATTCATAAATTCCTTTTCCTTTTTAGAAAAGGTTTCTTTTAATTGTTTCGTTGCAGGCAACAGTTTCTCTTGCAATTCTGTGTAAGCAGCAATATGCATAGCTGTTGGAAATGTATCATTTGAGCTTTGTGACATATTGATATCATCATTTGGATGAATTTTGTCTTCTATTTCTTTTTTTGATAAATGTTCATTAGCTCTTCTAGCTAAAACTTCATTAACATTCATATTTGACTGAGTCCCGCTTCCTGTTTGCCAAACAACTAAAGGAAAATGATCATCAAATTTACCTTCCAAAACTTCATTACATGCATCTACAATTGCTTCCTGCTTTTGTTCAGTTAGCTTTCCTAATTCATGATTGGCAATGGCAGCAGCTTTTTTTAATTGAGCAAATGCTTTAATAATTTCTAAAGGCATTTTTTCTGTTCCAATTTTGAAATTTTCTTTACTACGCTGTGTTTGAGCACCCCAATATTTCTCAGCAGGTACCTTTATTTCCCCTAACGTATCTCTTTCAATTCGGAATTGCATTTTACTATCACTCCTAATCATGTAAAGTTCCATATTATTTTCTCACAACTTCTCAATAATTTCATAAATAAAGCGTTGCATAACAAAACTCTTACTCATCATTATGTACATATTTAGAAAAATTAGGTATACAATGAAAAACCGCTCATAAAAAAATGCATTCACAAAAGATAAAAAAGCATTCCTTAAACGAAATGCTTTTTAAGTTAAAGTTAAACAGTTGATGAATGCTTTACAATTTTTATTTCTTGTTTAGATAATTTCGGAAGAACCATCATATAGTAAATAGCGGCAAGAATGAGACCTCCACCAACAATACAATAAAGACCTTCTATCGTTAAAAATTTTTGAAATGAAGCGCTAATAAACGCTAGTGTAATTGTTTGTGAAAACATCATTAAAGGACTAATCCATCCTTGTACACGGCCCATATATTTTTTATCAACAATACTTGGCATCCAGCCTCCGAGTGAGATATTAACAAGCGGCAGGGTTAATGCTGAAATAAATATCAGGATGAAAAACATTGGTAAGTTACTAGAATATCCTGAAAGAACAACGAATGAACCGGTAATTAACAAGCCAATTATGATTCCTTGATGAAATCTCATTTTCTGAATAATGATCGAAGAAAGGACACTTCCAATTAAAATACCAGAGCCAAAGATGACACCTAATACTACTGAGTATTCTTCATATGTTTGAGGGGCTAGCTTATACTTTAAAATAAATATTGGCATAACTGAAAACCCGCCATTAACAATCCCAAAAATAAAGAATCCGACAATTAAAGAACGAAGGAGCTTGTTTTTAAGAATATACAATGCACCCGTTTTAAAATCTTTCATTACAAAAGCAATATTTAAGTCTCTCCATTTATGAATCCCATTCGGCAAACGAACTTCCTCTGAAATTTTACAAGCTCTCATTAAAAGCCCACTAACGATGAATGATAACGCATCAATGATGATTGCACCGTAAACACCAGTAAAGCGATAAGCTAATATCCCAAGTGCACCGCCAAATAGCATAAACAGACTAGAAACCATTTGATTTAAACCGGCGGATGTTGCATAGTCATCCTTAGACAATACTCCTTGTAATATTCCGCTTTCTGCTGGAAAAAAGAATTTAGAAATGGCACTTCTAAGAAATAAAACCGCAAATATCAACGGCATCCAACCAATATATATAGCTCCAATTAAAACTATTGATAGGAAGCTGCTTATCATATCACAATTAAAAGCAATTTTCTGTCGATCCATACGATCCGCTAAAACCCCTACAAGAAAAAAGACAGCTAATGTTGGCAATGAGTACATCATTTCAGTTATAGATGCATATGCAGGTTGATTTGAAAACCGATCAAGTAAATAAAATGTAAATGCTGTAATACCGATGACACTTCCCATTTGAGAGGTGAAGTTTGCAAAAAACAATTTTACAAAAATAGGATTCATAAATATTTCCTTGAATTTTTTCATTTCTTATACCTCTTTTTGTTTGATTTTTCTATATTATAAAATTGTTTTTTAACCTATTGCAGGTTCTCATGTTGGTTTCTATATCGGTCTACAGGCTGATTTCATTTTCCCTATCGGACTAAAAAAATAAAAAGCACCTAAACCAATAGGTTCAGATGCTATCTTATTAAGGTGTTATCCACCTTTTTAAAACCCTTTAATCTTTTCTTTTATTTTTTCCTCAAGACTCTTCCAAAGGCTTTTTCCCTCTTCGATTTTTCCTTTTAATTTTTCAGAACCTTGTTTTAGTTTTTCATTGAATTCTTTTGCTTTTGTTCTAAAAGGATGATCCTCTTCTTCTTTTTTCTTTATTTGAGTATTTACAGAATCTGTATCAAAATTAGCGGAATCTGTATACTTCAATGTACTTTTCATAATGGTTTGAAAAATTGGTACGACACCTTGAGAGCTTAATCCTGATAAATAATGGTCTTTATCTGTATGGTCATACCCAATCCAAACCGCACCAACAAGATTTGGTGTGTAACCTACAAACCATTGATCAGATGTGCCATTAATATCATTATATGGTACCTGTGTTGACCCTGTTTTTCCTGCAATTTGGTAACCAGGAACATTTACTCCCTTTCCAGTCCCTGACTCTACTACATTTAAAAGCATCGAAGTCATTTCTTTAGCAGCTTTTTTACTTGTTACCTTCGATTCCTGTGGTTTTCTTTCAACAATGATTTTTCCAGTTGGTCCTACAATTTTTGTAATAAGATGTCCGTCTTCCATTTTCCCTTCATTGGCAAATACTGAGTAAGCCTGTGCCATTTGAAAAGGAGATACACCTTTTGACAATCCACCTAATGCAATACTTAGATTTCGATCATTATCTGTTAATGGAATTCCAAATCTTTCAACTGCATCAATCCCTTTGTCAATTCCAATCTCATTTAATAACCAAACTGTTGGAACATTTATAGAATCCTCAACCGCCTTATACATTGGTACTTCGCCTTGATATTGTCCATTGTAATTTTTAGGTGAATAGTTGTGTCCGAATGTCATTTTTTCGTCCTTTAACATCGAATCCGTTTCATATCCTTCTTCAAGTGCAGGTGTATAAACTGCCAATGGCTTAAAGACTGATCCAGGAGAGCGCTGCAACTGTGTTGCTCGGTTGAATCCACGAAATACCTTTTCTCCTCTTCCCCCAACTAATGCCCGTACTCCCCCTGATTTTGGATCTAATAGTACGGAACCACTTTGAACAATCTTATCCCACTTTCCTGGTGGAAAATTGTAATTATTATTATATACTCCCTCTAAGGCCGATTGAATGTTTTGGTCCATTTCAGTATAAATGCGATATCCACGTGTCATGATCTCATCTTGAGTTAAACCAAATTTTTTTACCGCCTCATCAAGAACTGCATCAACATAATACGGGTATTTTCCCTTTATAGGATCTTCCCCTTTATTTTCAAGTACCAATTGTTCTTTTTTAGCCTCTTCGTATTGCTGTTTGTTGATCATTCCATATTTTTTCATAGACCCAAGAACGACATTTCTGCGTTTAATTGTCTTATCCATATGATTATATGGATCAAGCGCAGTTGGAGCATTTACCATTCCAGCTAATGCAGCTGCTTCACTTAAGGTTAGATTATCAGCATTTTTTCCAAAATACGTTTTTGATGCCTTTTGAACACCATAAGCACCATGTCCAAAATAAACTTGATTTAAATACATTTCTAATATTTCATCTTTTGTATATTTCTTTTCAATTTCTATAGCTAAAAATAATTCTTCAATTTTTCGCCTGTAAGTTCTTTCTGATGAAAGCAAAGCATTTTTAGTTAATTGTTGCGTTATTGTACTTCCGCCAGCAGTAATACCACCCGCAGCTATATTTTTGAAAAATGCGCTTGTCATCCCTTTTACATCAAATCCGCCATGTTTATAAAATCGATGATCCTCGATAGCCACAATAGCTTTTTTCAAATTATCCGGCATGTTTTTTATAGATACGCCTTCAGTACGATTTGCAGAAATTTTACTTGCTACATCTCCATCTTTATCATAAATAACAGTAGATTGTTCCAAGCCTTTCTTTAATGATTCTACATTTGCTGTAGCTGCAAAATAACCAAAAAAGGCAAGAAAAGCTAATATACAAACAGAACCCACTAATAGAATAATTTGATTCATATGAGCTTTTTTCCATACTTTTTTTACAGCTCCACGAAATCGCTGTAATTGTTCCATACTTTTCCCTGCTTTCAAATATTGGATATTAACCATTTATACCTACCGTAAAGCATATTATGTAACTTCATAAAAATCAATAATATTTAATTGTAATATAAAAAACCTTTCAATATTTATAAACCAATCTCATAACGAAAGTTTGTTCATTAAAAATAATTCTTCCTATTGGGCTTAAACGTAAATAAAATATTCATGTTATCATTCTGAAATAAAATTTTTCTTTTCTATATGTTAGCACCCTGCTATCAAGGGTATATGATTAGCAACAGAAAAGGAGCTGATATTCATGTATAACCATATATTAGTATGCTTTGATCATTCAGATGGAAGTAGAAAAGCATTAAATAAAGGAATTGAACTTTGTAAGCATAACCAAGATTGTCATTTGTCAGTCGTCCAAGTAATAAATGAAACTCCTCAACCTATTGATTCTCAATTACCAGAGAATGAAATTGGGAAAAATGGATTTGCAGCATTCCCCCGTCTCGATGGATTATATGTCACTCATATACCAGCCAGCCCTGTCATAAACCACCAATCAATGCCAGCTAATCACCATCAAAATGATCTTAGCCATATAATTAAACAGATTGTAGAACCAAATGGAATACCTGTAAACTTTGACATTTTAGAGGGAAACACTGCACTTAGTATATGTGAATATGCAGAATTACATCAAATTGATTTAATTGTTGTAGGTCATAATGAAAAAGGAATACTAAAAAAAATATTTTTAAGTAGTACAGGAGAAAATATATTGAAAAACTCAAATCAAGATCTTTTAGTTGTAAAATAAATATGGTTGAAGTTTTGCTATAATTATTTTTCTTTTATAGTAAAGCTTCGACCTTTTTTCAATATAAAGCACCTTTGACACCACTAATAAAGTACAATTATCGATGTAAGAAGTGTTTAAAAATTATTAAAGAATAAATTAACTTGGTATTTTTGAAATATTTTGATATATTTTAAATAAAGAAATTTTTTCTAATTTATCGTGAATTGAGGTGAGATAATGATTCCGCTTAGAACAGATATTATGATATTTTTAGAGGATAATAAAGAAAAAATTCTCAAAGACTGGGAAGACCATGTAGTTATATCAGGAAAAGATCCATTTAAGGATTTCATATACCATAATGGGGAAACGATGTTTAAACTACTTGTTCAATCTTTGGTTGTGCCGATGGAAGAATTAGAGCATCCTTTAATTCCTTTTGCCCAAAAAGTAGCTGTTGAAAGAATCAATGCTAAAGTCAATATAGGTGAATTTGTTTATAATGTGAACATCGGAAGATCCATTATCAATAAATCCCTTTATCGTAATTTTCCTAATTGGGAAGAGATACATCCCACCATCGACAAAATTAATCATGCATTAGATATGTTTTTATTTCATGCAGTTACATATTACACGAATGTCAAAAATCAAATCATTGAAGAAAAAAATGAATACATAACATCTACCCACCATGAACGTTTAACACTTTTAGGACAAATGACATCGAGCTTTGTTCATGAGTTTCGTAATCCATTAACTTCTATACATGGCTTTGTCCAATTATTGCGTTCTGAAAATCCGCAATTGCCTTATTTAGATATCATAGCCAACGAACTGGAACAATTGAAATTTAGTATCTCCCAATTTCTAATGCTTTCTAAAAAAGAAATTATTGAATTAGAAATGACTTCATTTTCTTTAAATGATCTAATTGAAGAAGTACTGTCATTCTTATATCCTCGTATTCTTGAAGTGAATGTGGATATTAAAAAAAATTATGTTCAGGAATTCAAGATACTTGGATTTAAAGATGCTATAAGACAAGTTCTTATAAATATTATATTTAACGCGGTAGACGTTCTTAAAAATATCAAGAATCCTGTTATACAAATAGACTTAAATAAGACAGCTGATTCGATTATTTTAGATATTGGAAATAATGGCCCTAAAATTCCTGAAGGACTTCTTGATAATATTTTCGAACCGTTTGTTACAACAAAAGAAGCAGGGACTGGCTTAGGCTTATACGTATCAAAAAATACAATTGAAAAACATGGGGGAAAATTAACTTGTCAATCCAATAACGATTGGACAATCTTCACTATTATTTTGCCGCTCTAAATGTCCTCCTTTTTCAAGTCAAAGTATCTTAATCCCACTTAATTACTGGCCATTTTCTTACAGGGTGTAAAAAATTCAGATTGAGCAAGCCAATATAAATTTTTTACATGTTACATTTATATATTAATTTACGGGACATCTTTGAAAAACGTTAAATTACTAATACAAATGAAAAGACTCCCATACATTCGTGGGAGTCCCTTTTTAAATTACTACCAGAAAAAGAACGGAAGAAATGCAAAAGCTGCAATAGCTCCAAGAGCAACTCCCCAGCCAAAGCCCCATCCCCAGCCTGGATAACCATAGTACGGATACCCATAACCTCTATAACCTCTGCGTGGGAGTGGTCGTAGATAAACCATCCTATTATTCACTCGCTGGATAATTCCTCTGTGGACTCTTCCATCATGTGTTCTGATTTCAACTGGTCTTCCAACACCTCTTTGACACATATGGTAATATGAAGCTGACATGACTATTCACCTCCAATATCTCTACACAACAGTTTATGGTTATTTCTCATAATTGGAGTGGGACATTGGAGGAGGACATTCGTTTGAATTATTATTGAATGTCGCTTCTTTTTTCAAGATAAATTTTTCAAAAAACAGAAACAAACCTTTCGTTATGTATGATCCCAGCCATATTAGACTAGGATTCTTACATGCTATTAACACACAAATGCTGCACCAACAATGATAAGAAGAATGAACAACACGACGATTAAAGCAAATATCCGACCACCACCACAGCCATAACCATAGCCATAGCCACCAACTGGATAGCCACCACAACCATACCACATAAGTTTCTCACCTCCTTAAAATATTTACTTAGTTAAAGTTATTTATTTTCATCTTCTTTTTTATCACTTAATAGTGGTTGATAACCAACTTCATGAAGTTGTTTTGCGATTTCAATATGTCCAATGTGATTAGGATAATGATACCCTCTCGTACACCAGGCATCGAGGTTATCCTTTAAACAATTATGAAGATTAACGGAATGAACACAACGTATATTTCCCCGACATTCTAAATGACTGTTATATCTTCTTACCCATTTTTCTGCATTCCTATGATCAGGGTATGGATTGTGTAAACCAAATACAATTAACATATGCTTCTTGCGATCTTCGTCTTTCAGTTCACGGATTTTAAAAATAATATCATCTACATTTCTTCTACATTTATTGAAAGCGTGATTCAACTCATCTTTATTATTGTTTTCATTAAATTTTTCTATTGCATGTATGAAATCTTGTTGCCCAGCAGACAAAACAATGATCTGGCTTTGTTTAATTGCTTGATGAACATTTGGGGTATCTATTAGCTCAAGTATGTCGTTTGATTGGTAATTTTCTCTCGCAAATATCCTCACATGTACCCTTTCTCTTAGAATCTCTTCAGACATTCGAGCATGCCGCTGAATACATCCTGGAGAAAAAAATGGTGCACCGTTACCAGCACATATGCCGTCACCTATTGCTAAATATCTCATGCATTTCCCTTCCCCCACTTCAAAATTATCCTTCTTTATATTTATTCAGCTTTCTCTTTGTGGTAACTGTCCATATAAAAATTAGGCTTTTGTCTATTTTTTTAAAAATTTAGATAAAATGCCTTTTGTACGTGAATAAAAAAGTAAGCTATTTGTCTTAAATTACTTTTGTCAGAATCTCTTGTTTTCCAAATATTTTTCTTTCAACAAATTAAAGGTATTATATGAAAAAGAGCGTATACATGAAGTATGTAACAAAAAAGAAATGGGTGATGGAATGGATAACCTAAAACATATGATCCAAATGCAAAAACAATTTTTCTCAACAGGGCAGACAAAAAAAATTGATTTTCGAGAACAAAACCTTAAAATTTTAAAATCTATGGTAATAGAAAACGAGAAAGAATTGATGGCTGCATTGAAAAAGGATTTGAATAAATCTGAGTTTGAAGCATATACAACTGAAATCGGATTCGTTCTATCTGAATTGACTTTTACGCTAAAAAACATCAGAAAATGGTGTAAGCGAAAACGAACAAAATCTTCCCTTACCCATTTTGGTTCGAAAGGTTATATATACAAAGAGCCTTACGGCGTTTCACTTATTATTGGACCATGGAATTATCCAATTAATCTTACTCTTTCACCATTGATAGGTGCGATAGCTGCAGGCAACTGTGCTATTTTAAAGCCTTCAGAATTAACTCCTGTTACTTCTAATCTATTAAATCAATTAATTTGCAAATACTTTCCACCAGAATATATAACTGTCATTGAAGGAGACGCAACAACAAGTCAAGCATTACTTAATGAAGATGTAGATTATATTTTCTTTACAGGCAGTATTCAGGTTGGAAAAATGGTGATGGGAGCGGCAGCTAAACATTTAATACCTGTTACACTTGAGCTTGGTGGAAAAAGTCCTTGTATTGTTCACGCTGATTCTAAGCTTCCTTTTGCAGCGAAACGAATAGTTTGGGGAAAGCTATTAAATGCTGGACAAACATGTGTAGCTCCAGATTATTTACTTGTACATCATTCTATTAAAGACTCGTTAATTCAAGAAATTAAAAAGGCAATAATTGAGCTTTATAGTGAAAACGTCCTTTCCAATCCAAACTATACAAGAATCATTAATGAGAAGCATTTTAAACGCTTATGCAATATGCTGGAAACATCAAAAGGAAAAACGATTAGCGGGGGCTCGTTTGATCCACTGTCAAGGAAAATTGAACCTTCTCTTATAGATGATATAACTTGGAATGATTCGACAATGGAGGAGGAAATATTTGGTCCCATCCTTCCCATAATGACATATGACGACCTAAATCAAATGATAAAGAGTGTAGCAAATAGACCAAAACCGCTAGCATTATATATTTTTACGGAAAATAAAGCAGTTAGTGAAAAAATTATTGATGAAATATCATTTGGTAGCTGTTGTGTAAATGATACTGTGTATCAAATAGCAACTCCACATCTGCCATTTGGAGGAGTTGGAGCTAGTGGGACAGGTGCTTATCACGGAAAAAGAAGCTTTGATGAGTTTTCACATGAAAAGAGCGTATTAAAACAAACAACTTTATTCGATATTCCACTTCGTTATCCGAATGGAAAAAATGGATTGAAGTTAATAAAAAAAATTATGAAATAACCTACTACATTTTTTTAATATCCTTTTAAAACAAAAATTCCTCTACATGTTTATAGAGGAATTTTTATAATTGAATTATTATACATTCTCAACTTTTACAAATTAGGCTTTTATTCCAAATAGGTCCACTGAAAACTAAACTCTGCACCCGTAGGATGTTCGACCAATTCTTTAATATTGCTATGCATTAATACAGCTTGCCCAGCTTGATATAAAGGAGCAATTGCTACATCCTCTTCTATTAAAATCTTTTCCAATTTTAACAGAATCTCATAACGTTTCGATAAATCTGTTTCAAATCTTGCGCTTTCAACTAACTTATCATACTCTTTATTTGAATAGTCCTCTCGGTTCGATGAACTTCCAGTAATCCACATGTCTAAATATGTCATCGGATCACTATAATCAGGATCCCATGTCGATAATGAAATATCATATTTAATCGACTTTTCTATTTCTAATCTTTGTTCAAAAGGAACCGCCTTAATTTCTAATTTAAATCCTGGTAGGTTTGTTTCTAATTGTGATTGTAAAAATTCAGCCATTTTCTTACTAGCTTCGGTATCAGAAATATTAATAGATACCTTTAAATCTTTTACTCCTGATTCTTGTAGTCCTTTAGTCCAGTAATTCTTTGCTTTATCAAGAGTTCCTTTTAGAAGCTCACCATTCAATTCACGGAAATCTTTATTTTCTGGTGAATAATAATTTCCACCTGGAATGAGTCCGTATAAAGGAACTGCACCATTATTTAATGCGATATCTGTTAAACCTTGTTTGTCAATAGCAAGATTAATAGCTTTTCGAATATTTTTATTCTTTAACACAGGATGATTTAAATTGAATCTTAGAAAGCCAATTCCAGCTAAAGTTGTTGTTTTAAACTCCTTATTATCCTTGTAATTATCTACTGATGCAGCTGTTAGTGTAATTCTGTCTACTTTGCCACTTTCATAAAGATTCAAGTCTGTTGAATCATCTTTTACAACAAAAGTGTTAATTTCATCCAGCTTCACGTTTTTGGCATCCCAATAATCAGGATTTTTGACTAACTTCCAACTTTGCTCGTGCTTCCATTCGGCTAATTTAAATGGTCCGTTATAAAGCAGTTTGTCTGCTTCAAGTGCATACTGATTTCCCATTTCCTCTACAAACTTCTGGTTTTGAGGCAAAAAAGTTGCAAATGTCAAAAGTGTTTCTAATAAAGGGTTAGGCTTTTCAAGTGTTACTTTTAATGTTTTATCATCTAGAGCTTTTACTCCTAACTCATTAATATCCTTTTTTCCATCCATTATCGCTTGTGCATTTTTAACGCCAACTGTCACAAACATATAATTATATGCGCCAGCCTCCTTCAATACTCTCTTCCAAGCAAATTCAAAATCATGTGCTGTTACTGGGTCACCATTACTCCACTTTGTATCACGAATGATGAAGGTATGAGACAGGCCATCTTTACTTTGCTCATGTTTTTCTGCCGCAGCTAGAATCGGTTTATTATTCTTATCCTGACGAAAAAGACCTTCGTTTACATTATTTAATACAGTAAACATCGAATGTGCTTTAGTTGAATCCATCGTTGGGATTTCGGATGTTTCAGTAATATTTAATACTTGTTTTGTTTTTGTATTTTCTTTACCTGAATTATTCGTTTCGGTTTTTTTAGAAGAACCGAATCCACATCCTGCTAGCGTAGCAGAAACAATTATCGCAAGTATAACTATTGACATAACTTTTGCCTTCATCAACCTTCCCCCTCGAATATTGAAGCATTTTTGTTTATTAATAGTTTAAAATATTCTGAAGATACATTCAATTCATTTTTTGTAAATGTCAAAAAAAGTTACACTTAACTTTTATTATTAACTAGAAGAACAGTGTGAAATTTGAAAGCAAAATAAAAGAAAGGCCATTCTGTATTCAAAACAGCCTCCCTCTATATAAATTCTATCAAACTAAATAATCGGACACCACTTTACCAATACGAGCAATCGAATCTTTTCCAGAATAGGAATTTTCTAATTGATCTATCAATACTGCTATGTAAGCTTTATTAGCTCCATAATGAATAATACCAACATCATGCTCTACTCCCGGAATCTCTCCAGTTTTATTTGCGACAAAAACATGATCAAGATCCATCATAGCGGGAAGCTTATGTTGAAATTGCTGTCCTGCAAGAATTGAAAGAATTTCTTGATTACTTATTGAAGTTAAATACTGATTATTTTCTATCTCTCTTAGAAACTTAATCATATCCGATGCAGAAGTAACATTATCATACCCTTTTTCCCTTGCAACATAATCCATTAATTTACGCTCAACTCGTGTATGGTGACAGCCAAGAAGTTGATTAAAACGATGAATAGATTCCAAACCAACTAATTCAATCAGCAAATTCGTAGCTGTATTATCGGAAACAATTATCATTAGTGTTAGGAGATCCTTTATGGTTAAGCTCGTCTTTTCATCAAGGTATTGAATTACCCCCGAGCCCTCAACCTTTTGATTATTTTTCACATTTATTCGATCACTTAAACTTATTTCCCCGGATTCTACCTTATGATATGCAGCCATCATTATCGGAATTTTTATCAAACTTGCAGAGGACTTTTTCTGCTCACCATCTTTGTTGATTATGAATTGTTGATTAATTTCAACCACAACACTTATATTTCCAGATGATTGTTCTATAATTCTTTCAATTTGCTGGGTTAAATTCACAATACTTTTCATATCTTCACCCTTTTGTCAGTAATGTTTCTTTTTTAACCAGTTCACTATTTTGATATAGGTGACAAGCAACAAAGTGATTTGGCTGTACTTCTTTCCAAATTGGTTCCTTTTGGGAACAAATATCCATCGCTTGGGGACATCTAGTACGAAATCTACAGCCACTTGGAGGATTAATTGGATTTGGAACATCACCCGTCAAAATGATTCTTTCGCGTTTTCTTTCTAAGTTTGGATCTGGCAAGGGGATCGCAGAGAGAAGTGCTGCAGTATAGGGATGTAATGGTTGACTATATAATTCTTCACTTTCTGCTAATTCCATTATCTGTCCTAAATACATTACTGCAATTCGATCACTAATATGTTTTACCATTGATAAATCGTGAGCAATGAATAAATAAGTAAGTTCTTTTTCTTTTTGTAATTTCTTTAAAAGATTTACGATTTGAGCTTGAATAGAAACGTCTAAAGCCGCAATTGGTTCATCAGCAACAATAAATTTTGGCTGTACAGCTAGCGCTCTAGCAATTCCTATTCTTTGCCTCTGACCACCACTA
Source organism: Heyndrickxia sporothermodurans (assembly GCA_018333075.1). Classification (GTDB taxonomy): domain Bacteria; phylum Bacillota; class Bacilli; order Bacillales; family Bacillaceae_C; genus Heyndrickxia; species Heyndrickxia sporothermodurans_A. The sequence continues at coordinate 17,373 of BORH01000013.1, forward strand.
AATTCATGGGGATAACGATTCGCATGATTTCGATTTAGTCCTACTAATTCCAATAGTTCGATGACATTCTCTCTTCGTTCCTCTTTGCTCATATTTGGTTGATGAATTAACAATCCTTCAGATACAATTTCTAGTACAGTCATTCTTGGATTTAATGAAGAATATGGATCTTGAAAAATCATTTGTACTTCTCTGCGGTATTGTTTAGCATCATCACTTGAATGATCAATTTTAAGCTTCTTCCCTTCAAACTTGATTTCACCTGAGGTCGGATGATAAAGTTGCAGTAATGTTCTCCCTACTGTCGATTTCCCACACCCTGACTCACCAACAAGTCCCAATGCTTCACCTTTATGAATAGTAAAACTAATGCCATCAACAGCATGAAGCACCTGATTTTTCCCTACTTTAAAATGTTTTGTTAATTTTTCAACTTCGATTAGCGACTCTCTTGTTTCCATTAAATGCCCCCCCCGATTGCAATAGGTTTATTTTCTAATGGAGTTCTTTGATCTTGTAGCCAGCATGAAACAGAATGATCATTCGTTATTTGGTTTTTTTCAGGTGTAAAGTAATGACAAACTTTCATCGTATAAGGACACCTTGGTGCAAATGGACATCCTTGTTGTAATTTTGATAAATCAGGCGGAGATCCATTTATCGGTATTAACGGCGTATGTCTGCTCGAATGTAGCTTTGGCATTGATTGCAACAAACCCAATGTATAAGGATGTTGAGGCTTATAAAAAATTTCATCGACAGTACCCATTTCAACAATTTCACCTGCATACATAACAGCTACTCGATCAGCCATATTTGCTACTACACCGAGATCATGAGTGATAATGATAATTGCAGTACCAGTTTTTTCTTGAAGATCTTTCATTAAACTTAGAATTTGGGCCTGAATCGTTACATCTAGAGCCGTTGTCGGTTCATCGGCAATTAATATTTTGGGGTTACATGCTAAAGCCATCGCTATTACAACACGCTGTCTCATCCCTCCTGAAAATTGATGTGGGAATGATTCTAATCGCTCATCTGCATTTGGTATTCCAACCATCTTCAACAATTCAATTGATTTCTTTCGTGCTACTTGATTCGATAGTCCCTGATGTCTTTTTAATCCTTCAATAATCTGTTTTCCAATTTTCATTGTTGGATTCAAAGATGTCATTGGATCTTGAAAGACCATCGATATTTCTGATCCACGGATTTTTTGAACTTGCCGGATCGGCAGGGATAATAAATCCTGCTTATTATAAAGAATTTTCCCCTGTGGTATATAAGTATTATGCTTTGGCAATAGCCTCATAATCGATTTAGCTGTGACTGACTTTCCAGACCCTGATTCACCTACAATGGCTAATGTTTCACCTTTATTTAAAGAAAAATTAACTCCTCTTACGGCGTTAACCTCACCACTTTGACTTTGAAAAGATACATGTAAATTTTCCACAGAAAGGATCTGCTCTACCATTAAATTCAACTCCTTTATTTTCTCATCTTTGGATCGAGAGCATCCCTTAATCCATCACCAAGAAGATTAAAACATATCATTACCACACTAATAACAATGGATGGAAAAATGAGTTTATATGCAAAAAAGCGCATAGCTTTATACCCATCCTCAATTAATACACCAAGTGAAGCTAACGGTGCTTGAAGTCCTAAACCGATAAAGCTTAAAAAAGCTTCGAAAAAAATAGCCGTTGGAATCGTAAACATTAAAGTGACAATAATTGGCCCCATTACATTCGGTAATAAATGTTTCCAAATTAATCTTGTCTTTGAGGCTCCTAATGTACGAGAAGCCAATACAAATTCCTGACTTTTTAACTGAAGGATTTGTCCCCGAACAACCCTTGCCATTCCTACCCAACCAGTAATAATCATGGCAAGAATAATGGAAGTGATCCCTGGCTCCAATATTAGAATGAATAGAATTATCACAATCAAATTTGGAATTCCTACTAATATCTCAATAATCCTTTGCATTATATTATCGACTTTTCCTCCATAAAAAGCAGAAATTCCACCGTAAAGTACTCCAATACATAAATCTAGAATGGCCGCTACTAACGCAATAAAAAGGGAGATTTGCGTTCCTTTCCAAACACGTGTCCATAAGTCCCGACCAAATTCATCGGTTCCAAACCAATAATTAGTTGTAATTTGTCTTTTTTCATATTGATCAACACCATGGGCATCTTTTCCGTTAAATCCGAGCCATTCCAACCATGTAATTTTAGGAGGAAGATTTGTATGTGCAGTATTTTGCTGTTTATAAGTAAATTCATTTAAATGAGGACCTACAATAGCCATGACTGATATCAAAACTAATAGAATTAAGGAGATAACTGACCCCTTATTTTTAAGTAAACGACCAAATGCCTCTCTCCAAAAAGTAACAGGAGGAGTAGTAATTTCCTCATGCTTTTTTTGATCAATAGGTGCAGCAACGAATAAATCATCTGTAATCATTGTAGGTACGTTATGCTCTTGAATATTATCTACTTTTCTTTGAAAAGATTTTTGTTTGTTTATTTCTAGATTCATATTTCTGCCCCCCGTTTTAAATTAATGCGAGGATCAAGTAGTCCATATAAAAGATCAACAATAAATACTACCAAAATAAATAGTGCGCTATAAAATACTGTAATTCCCATAATGACGCTGTAATCATTTACTAGAATTGAAAGGGTAAATTGTTCCCCCAGACCTGGTACAGAAAAAATTTTTTCAATGACAAGCGTACCTGTCATAATTCCAACGGCTAGTGGCCCTAGCATTGTAACAACAGGAATTAAAGCATTTCTTAATACATGTTTCAAAACTACACCTGATTCGGTTATTCCTTTTGCTCTCGCTGTAATAACATAATCATGTCCTAGAACTTCAAGCATCTCAGTCCTTATAAAGCGTGCAACCGTCGCGATGACTGATACAGATAATGCAAAGGATGGCAATAAAGTATATTTATAACTCTCCCACAATGCAGGTGGTAACCAACCCAATTTCACCCCGATAAAATATTGAAGTAAGGCAGCAAAAACAAAAGAAGGTATCGACATTCCTAATACGGCTAATGTAACAGAGCCATAATCATATATACTATTGTGCTTCAATGCAGACACTATCCCTAATAAAAGCCCGATAATCGTACCAAAAATCATTGCTTGAAAGCCAATGAATCCGGATGGTCCTATTCGATCAATAATCATACTATTTACTGTTCTGCCTTCATATTGAAAGGACATTCCTAGATCACCCTGTACTAAATTACCTAAATAACGTACATATTGGATAGCAACAGGCTGATCTAATCCATATTTAGCATTCAATACTTCAATTTGCTTGTCCGACAATTTTTCAGGATTATTAAATGGAGTTCCTGGAAGCAATTGCATTAGAAAAAAAGTAAATGTGACAATGATAAATATCGTAAGAACCATATAAGCAAATCTTTGAAACAAATAACGTTTCATACGAACACCTCATTTTTATTGTGAACAATAATAGTTTCAAAATATTATTCTAATTAGAAAAGAGGATGCACCACTTCGATACATCCTCATTTATTTAGAGTCGAATTACTCCAAATATGTCCATTTATAACTAAAATCTGCTCCACTAGGATGTTCTATTAAGTCTTTAATATTATTATGAATAAGAATCGCCTGCCCAGATTGATATAATGGGGCAATGGCAGCATCTTCTTCAATCAACATTTTTTCCAATTGAAGTAGCATTTCATAACGTTTAGATAAATCTGTTTCAAGTCTTGCTTTTTCAACTAATTCATCATATTTTTTATTTGAATAATCTTCACGATTTGATGAACTTCCAGTTACCCACATATCTAGATAGGTCATAGGGTCGCTATAATCTGGTCCCCAAGTGGATAAAGAAATGTCATATTTTATTGATTTCTCGATTTCCAATCTTTGCTCAAAAGGAACAGCCTTAATCTCCATTTTGAAACCTGGCAAATTGGTTTCTAACTGTGATTGCAAAAACTCCGCCATTTTTTTACTAGATTCCGCATCTGCAATATTAATAGAAACTTTCAGGTCTTTAACTCCACTTTCCTTTAAGCCTTTCTTCCAATAATCCTTCGCTTCATCAACTGTACCTTTTAATAGATCTCCGTTTAGTTCGCGGAAGTCTTTATTATCTGGGGAGAAATAATATTCTCCTGGAACGACACCATATAATGGAACGGCTCCATTATTTAAAGCAATATCGGTTAAACCTTGTTTATCAATTGCATAATTAATCGCTTTTCTTATGTTTACATTTTTTAATACCGGATGATTTAAGTTAAAACGAAGGAAACCTATTCCTGCTAAAGTTGTTGTTTTAAACTCTTTATTATCCTTATAATTACTTACAGATTCTGCTGTAAGTGATACTCTGTCAATTTTTCCACTTTCATATAAGTTCAATCCAGTTGTATCGTCTTTTACCACAAATGTATTAATTTCATCTAATTTTACATTTTTTGCATCCCAATATTCTGGATTCTTTACATACTTCCAGCTTTGTTCATGTTTCCACTCAGCTAATTTAAATGGACCATTATAAAGCACTTTATCTGCTTCAAGTGCATATTGATCTCCCATTTTTTCAACAAATTTCTGATTTTGAGGAAGGAAAGTACCAAATGTTAAAAGAGTCTCTAATAATGGATTAGGATTTTCTAATGTAACTTCTAATGTTTTTTCATCTAGTGCTTTTACACCCAACTCATCAGCATCTTTTTTTGCATCAATTATCGCTTCGGCATTTTTCACGCCAACAGTAACAAACATATAGTTATAAGCTCCAGCCTCTTTTAATACTCTTTTCCACGCATATTCGAAATCATTAGCTGTTACAGGTTCACCATTACTCCATTTCGCGTCACGAAGCGTAAACGTGTGGACTAGTCCATCATTACTTTGATCATGCTTTTCTGCCATTGCAAGAATTGGTTTATTATTTTGATCTTGACGAAATAGACCTTCATTCACATTATTTAGTACTGTAAATGCTACAGCATCATGTGCTTTAGTTGAATCCATGGTTGGAATTTCTGCCGAAGTAGAAACATTCAAAATCTGTTTCTCTTGTCCGGCCTTCTCTTTACCTGAGTCTTTTGTATTTGTTTTTTTAGATGATCCGAAACCACATCCAGTAAGAGCAAGTGATGCAATTAATAGAAAAACAATGAAAGGCACAATCTTTTTCTTTCTCAAAAATCTTCCCCCCTATTTAATTTTAAAATGAATATTTTGTATTTACGGATAGTTTAAACTTTTTCGAAAACATTTTCAATAATATTTTAAAATATTCAAACAAATTTAAATATGTTAAAATACTATTAACTCTTGAACTAGAAGGGAGATATTCCTTTGAAGAAAAATATTTTCATCTTTTGTCTTTCTATTATTCTCTCTTTTTTAATTGTATTTCTAATTAACCAGGCATGGAATTTTATTAAGTGGGTAAATATTCTTTTCTATATTGGAATGATTTATCTTTTATTTGGTTGTGTTCTTATCATTTTACGAGGAAACTTTTTTACCGCTTTTTACCGTAGTTTTAAATACTTTTTAAGTGTTATAAGTAAAAAAGAGCAAATTATTAGGGAAGTTGAAGGGAGAAAAAATACTATTACAGTCAGTAACAAAAACTTTCTCCCCTCAAATCCATGGATATGGAATGGTCTTTCTTTTTGTATCGTTAGCTTAATACTTTCTTTAATAGTTGTTTATTCTGGTCGGTGATTCAAAAAGTTTTGATAAGCAAACCCTTGAACTTGCTCTTCAGAATAATATTTTAATAACTCATTTATTAGATTTTGATACATAGATGAGTTTTCTAGTTTTGAAATCTTTGTTGATATACCATCAAAATCAGAACCAAAGCCGATTTGTTCAACTCCACCTAATGAGCAAAAATGATCCATATGTTTAATTAGGTCAGAAATGGAAGCCTGCCCACTTTCATTAATAAATGGGGGATTGAATACAACATGGATCAAGCCACCTTTATCAAACATGGCTCTAGCTTGCTGATCTGTTAGATTTCTAACATGGTTACACAAAACCTTTGAATTCGAATGACTTGCAATAGGATATTTCGCAATTTCCATCACATCCCAAAAGGCTTTTTCACATAAATGGGAAACATCCGTTAAGATTTTGTGCTGATTGTTAAATTGAACAAGTTCCTTACCAAAGGAAGTGAGACCAGCTCCACGAGGTTCCCCTGCCCCATCAGCTGCAAGATTGGCATTATTCCAAGTAAGCCCAACAGAAAGTACTCCTAATTCATGTAAAATACTATATTTTTGAATATCATTGCCAATCGCGTCCACACCTTCAAGTGTTAGCATGGCTCCTATTTCATTTTCTTTAAGCTGATCGAAGTCCTCCCACTTTGTGATCTGCTTCATTTCATGATTCTTTCCTAATACCTCATTTTTAAAGTAATAGATTTGATCAAGTGCAGCTTGAAATTTTTGATCAGATTTAATATCTAGATCAATAAATATAGCGAAGCATTGAACAAATGTTTCCCCTTTTTGTAAACGAGCTTTATTTGTATCTAACTCCTTGGAATCGGCATAGCTTAAGCTACCCTTTCCATCTGCTAATTTCATTAATGCATCACAATGTAAGTCAATAATCTTCATTCGTTTTTTCCCCCTAGTAACTAAAATAATTTAACAAGGCAACCATCATTGGTTACAAGCTTGCACAAAGCGTTGAAAAATAGCTTTTGAGATATGATCTTCATTAAGTGCCAATGGTTCAGGATGCCACTGAAGCCCTAGTACAAAATTATGTTCTGAGCTTTCTATTGCTTCAATAACTCCATCAGAGGCTCGAGCTGTTACGACTAAAGGCTTTACCACATTTCTAACCGCTTGGTGGTGGAAGGAGTTAACTTTAAACTCTGTTTGTCCAGCAATATCTGCTAATAAACTATTACTCTCAACTTTTACATAATGCGAGAAATGATATCTTGTTGCGTTTTGCGAATGCTGCAATAGCTCTAAATTCGATTGACTATAAATGTCCTGAAACATATCCCCACCTGTGGCTATACTTAAAATTTGTATGCCGCGACATATCGCTAATACCGGTTTATTTGCTTCTAAAAAACGATGAATTAATGCAATTTCTAGACTATCTCTTCCAGGGGAGATCGCTCCCAGCTTTTGATGTGGTTCTTCACCAAATAATGTTGGGTCAATATCTCCTCCGCCTGATAAAACTAATCCATCTATTTTTTCAACAATTTGAGAAACATCCGAATCAATTCCAACCGGAATGATTATAGGAATACCACCAGCATTGATAACTGCTTGGATGTAATCATTTACTAGTGAATGCTTTAAATCAAATTCCACATTTGAGGTAATCCCTATTATTGGTTTCATTCGCTTTCCTCCTATAACATATGATATTTTATCTTTTCATTATATCGCAATTGTTCTTTCTAACAATTCAATTTTTACGAATTTTTATAATATTCCACTTTAATTAAAGGATTAATTGCTTTTTTAACGAATTTTATTTTTAATATAAATTTGTCCATAGGAAGTGAAACAATGATATTTTCATATTATGAATCAGGAATCTTTTGTGAGGATCTTACATTCGACGAGAAGTCTCTATTAAAGAAAACTTGTAAAATTCCATTAGACATTGCAAAAACTATATTCAATGAAGGAAGTGATATTAATTGGTCAGAGCACGATTCTATCCAGCTGCAGTCAGGATATCACTTTAAAAAATATAAAAATACAGCAGAGACAGCCTGGATCTATGCAATGACTGGGAGAAAATTACCAATTGACCTCGTGGTTGAACAAAATGAAATTATTGCTTTTCTGCTTCATGATAGCATTGATAGTGCAATCTTAGTTAAAAAAGGCAAAGAACATTTAACACCACTGCGAATTTGGAATGACTCACTTTTAAGTCCAGCTGATTACGAAGTTTTACATCTTGGAAAAATAGATGTAAAGATGCGTGATGGTATGATGCTAGCAACAGACGTATGGCTTCCGAAAAACTTAGATAATGGTGAACAAATCCCCACTATTTTAATTAGAACTCCTTATGGAAGATTGTCATATGGATTAAATCTATTACGATATGTCAAAAGGGGATTTGCTGTAATATCACAGGATGTAAGAGGAAGAGAAGACTCTGAAGGTGAATGGCTGCCTTTGTACCATGAAATCAATGATGGGGATGATACCCTTAACTGGATTGCCTCTCAAACATGGTCTGATGGGAATGTTGGAATGATTGGATCCTCATATAGCGGTTTTGTGCAGTGGGCAGCTGCAGCGAGTGGAAATCCACATTTAAAGGCAATTATTAGTATTGTAACTGCTGGCAGCCCGTTTGGAGATATTCCTCGCCAAAATGGATTATACTCTTCTGGCTTCTTGGCATGGATTTTTATGATGGCAAAGAAAAAAACAGATAGAGAAGCAATGAATCGAAATGATTGGAATGAAGTGTTGAACATTCGTCCGATAAAAGATATTCCCAAACTAGCACTCGGCTTCGATATTCCTTTTTGGGATAAATGGATGAAGCATCCCAATTATGATGAGTTTTGGGCATCTTTTGATTGGACAAGATTTGGTCAAAAAATCAATGTACCAGCACTCTATATTTCTGGCTGGTACGATGATGATGGAAATGGAACAACGGAGGCTTGGACATTAAATCAAGAGAATAACCGCTTAAATCAACGACTGATCCTTGGTCCTTGGTACCATCATTCAAATTCAACAAGGGATATTCACCATGTTCAATTTGGATTAAATGCGATTCGCTATGATCTTGATGTACTTTGTCAACAGTGGTATGACCACTTTTTAAAGGGAGTTGAAAACGACGTAGAAAAAGAGACAGCCGTTGAATATTATACAGTTGGTACAAATGAATGGAAAAAAGCTGAAACCTGGCCACCAAGTAATATTACGTACACTCCGTATTATCTTCAAAGTAATGGTAATGCCCAGACTAGCTCTGGTGAAGGCACATTAAGGAAAGAGCTTCCAAAATTGTCGAATTCCTGTGATCATTATGTATTCGATCCTAATGATCCTGCTCCGTATTTAATAGATGTATCTGAAAATGAGTGCAGTGTTCCTGAGAATTATCGCGATGTTGAAAAACGTAAAGATGTACTAGTTTTTAACAGTGAACCATTAGAGGAGGATATTGAAATTGCTGGTGATATTTATGCTGTCATTTATGCAGCGTCTTCAGCAAGAGATACAGACTGGGTTGTCCGCTTAACCGATGTTGACGAAGAAGGAAATTCAATTAGGCAATCAGATGGTATCATTCGGGCTCGGTATAGACACTCATATGAATTACCAAAATTACTAGAACCAAATCAAATTGAAAAGTACGAAATCAAAATGTCTAAAATAGCAAACTGCTTTAAAAAAGGGCATCGTATTCGCGTTTCAATAACTTCTGGTGCAAAAAATGCTATATTTCCAAATCATAATACAGGTCATGACCCTACGACGGATACTGATATGATTATTGCAAACCAAATAGTCTTCCATTCTAAAGAGTTCCCAAGTCACATAAGTTTGCCAGTAGTAAATAAAAGGTAAGAATTCACAAAAAAGAGTTGCTATTTTTTCAGCAACTCTTTTTCTAAAAGGAGCTCATCACGAATGGGAATTCCATTATCGGCAATCAGGGGAATTGATGGTTTGGATTGTCTTGCTTTTTCAACCGCATTTACATACAGCTTAGCCAAGTGATATCCCCTTTTTTGATAAAAAGCTAATGCATATAAATTATCATTCGTCGTGACAAGCTTAATCTTTTTGCAATGATTTCGTTCGGCCATACCTTCTACTTTTTCAATTAATTTTGAGCCGATTCCTTTTCGTTCAACAATACTATCCAATGAAATAATTTCACATTCAAACTCCTGAAGGATATAGGTAATTAACCCAATAATTTCTCCATTTTCGTCTACTACAGCAAAACCATCTAATCCATCACAATGAAATACACCACTTGAAATCACCATTTGTGGGCTACCCCAGTGAATGTTAAAAAATTCTTTAATAATACTTCTTGATATGTTATCTGTAGAAATAATTTCCATTGATTTTCACCTTATTTTATTATTTAATGTTTTTATTTTACAGAATAATTAAAAGAGATAACAATACAAACGCGCATATTCATTATCAATGAGAGAATTTTTAATGTATTTATGATAGGGTATAATATACAAATAATTTTAATCATGATAAGGGGCATAACATGATAAAAACGCTAGCACTTAATTCAGAATACGAGCTAATCAAAGGAGTTTCATTAGAAGAAATCATTTCATCAAACTATTTATGGTATTGGATTGATTTTGATCGTCCTTCTGAAGAAGAAATATTGAAACTGAGAAAGCCATTACATTTCCATCCACTTGCTATTGAAGACTGTATACATAAACTTCAAAGACCAAAATTAGACTATTACGAGGACCATACTTTTTTTGTCTTACACAGTCTCGAACCAAACGAATTATTAAAAGAAGAAATTAATATTTTCCATGGAGAAAATTTCATTGTTACTTTTCATAATCATCGAGCCAAAGAAATAAATGAAGTGTGGAGTCGATTAATAGATAGCAAATTGTATGAAAACTGGGATTCTTATTTAATTCTTTATGAGGTCATGGATAAAATCGTTGATAATTATTTTCCAATCATTTACAAACTTGAAGACAGATTAAATGAAATAGAGGATAATTCCAAAGATGAAACAATGGAAGTATTACTTGAAAGCTTATTTGATACAAGGCATGATTTGTTATCAATGAGAAATACCGTTACACCAATGAGTGATCTTCTATATCGAATGCTAAATTCCCATCGCTTAACCGGGATTCAAAGTCGATTGGCCTACTTCACTGATATTCATGATCACTTACTAAAGCTTGCAGGAATGATTGATGCCAGCAGAGAGCTTACAGCTGATATTCGTGACAGCTACCTTTCCTTAAATGCCCATCAAACCAATCGAGTGATGAAAGTACTGACTGTTATTACGACTATTTTTATGCCTCTTACACTGATTGCTGGGATATATGGTATGAATTTTGATAATATGCCTGAACTTCATTGGAATTTAGGCTACTTTATGATTCTTGGTCTTATGTTCATTATCGGGGCAGGTATGTCGTTATGGTTTATGAAAAAAGGTTGGTTTAAATAATTTATATGAATATCTTTAACAGTTTCAATTAATAATTGAAGCTGTTTTTATTAATGGTAAAATATTCATAAAACGTCTATTAATATTAGGAGGGAAATTAATGAAGTCTGAAAAAGAAAAAATGATAGCTGGAGAACTTTATCTAGCTTCCGATCAAAACCTTGTAGAGGAACGTCTATTTGCTAGAAAATTAACACGAGAATACAATGATACTCTTGAAACAGAACTAGAAAAAAGAACGTATATATTAAAAAATCTATTGGGTGCAACGGGGGATAATATATATATTGAACCTACATTTAAATGTGATTATGGCTACAATATTTCTGTAGGAGAAAATTTCTATGCCAACTTCGATTGCGTAATCCTAGATGTATGTCCGGTAAAAATTGGAAACAATTGCATGATCGCACCAGGTGTACATATATATACTGCAACCCATCCATTAGATGCTGAAACTAGAAATAGTGGAAAAGAATATGGAAAACCTGTATTAATTGGGAACAATGTATGGATTGGCGGCCGTTCAATTGTTAATCCAGGTGTTACTATTGGAGATAATGTTGTCATAGCTTCTGGTTCTGTCGTCACCAAGGATGTACCTGATAATGTCGTTGTTGGTGGAAATCCAGCTAAAGTGATTAAAAAAATAGATGCAAAGTAGCGTGGTGGATTTTTTATTTTTTTGAGCAAATTATGATAATATCACTTATATAATCATAATTTGCTCTAATTAAATGTAATATCGCATAAATAAATAAATTTCCGTGGAAATAATTTTGTCATTTTATAAAGAATATCGTCATTTTTTGCCGCTATTATAAAAAAAGAAAACCTTTTTATTAATAATATATTGTTTATTTCTTAATTATTTTTTCAAAAGACTTAATCGTTTCATTTTTTCTTCTTCACTCAGATATTCAAACATTCCGATTCGATTTCCCCAAGGATCAGAAAATGTTCCCCATCTCACAGGTACTTCCTCTCTTGAAAAAATCTCAAAGTGTTCAATCTTTAAATCTTTTTTTAAACGTTCTCTTTCAGACTCAATGTTTAGTACACCAATACGAATAGGACCGGCCCCGTTTGCAGGCTCTCCTTCAGCTATTTGTAGCCAGGCACCTGAAATTAACTCCCATTCTGCAAAACCAGCATGAGGGATAAAATCAGGCTTTTTATTAAGGAAAGCTTCATACCATTTTTGCCCTTCTGCAAAATTTTTCACTCGAACTTGTACAGTTACTTCATAAATCATATACCTTCTCCTTATTTGCTAAATTCAATAATTTCAATAAGATTTCCAGTTGGATCTTTAATAATTGAATAGCGACCTGGTGGACATGGCCGTGGTTCATCAAAAATAATTTGTACACCTTTATCTTTTAACATGGCAAGATCCTGATCAAGATTTTCTGAAATTATACCGGGCAAAACATTTTGTCTAGGCTCCTTATGTACGTTCTCAGCTAGTTCTAATACAATGGTAAACGCTTCTTGTTTTAAAGTTACAATCGTTTCTCCATATTTTTTGGACACCTCAAAACCTAGTACATTTGTATAAAACGCTAAAGCTTCATTCATATTATGCACTTGGATTGATAGTACTGCTACTTGATTTAACATGTAATCTCCTCCTTTGATATCTATACTTTATCTCAAATAAACGAACAAAACTTCTTCTAGTTTGCTTTATTTTTTTCAAATAATAGAAGTGGTAAATTTATAAGAATAGGAGGATCACAGGGCAATGGTTCTCGTAATTGAATGGATGTAACTATATTGGTTGATTCACTAATTTTCAATGCTGATTCCAATTTCCCTCTTAAAAAGGAATCACTTAAAAAGTACTTTCTCGGATTTAAACTGTAAGAAATACCTGCAGATAATAAATAATATTCTCCATAAGGAACATTGGAAAATATACATTCTTTTTTTTGATGAAAAAATGCAGTTCCCACAACTGGTCTTTGATCAGGTATTGGACGTGGAAATAAACCAATAAAGATAATTCCTTTAAAATTAGGAGGTGTTTTAATGGAACACGTAATAGTAGGAGTGGATCCTATATTTGTTTCTAAATTGGATGGTTCACTTATTTGAAAGTGAATAAGATACTTGTATAACTCGTCTATTTTCAATCGATACTCCTTTGGGGATAAGCCAACAAATTGTTTAAAACGAGAACTAAATGACCCCATGCTCCTAAATCCAAGTGATAATATAACTTTTAATATGGATGAAGTTGAATGACTTAATTGTTCTTTGCTCATTTCAATACGTAATGCGGAAAGATAGTGTCTTGGAGAAACACCTGTCGTTTCTTTAAATACTCTTATAAAATGATATTTGCTATATCCTACATATGAAGCCAACTCTTCCGTAGTAATGTCTTTTGATAGATTATTTCGCATATAGTTTATCGCTTTCTCAGATATTTTTTCATATTCATTTTTCATATTTTTTCTCCCTAAATTGATTATTTAACAAGGAAAATAACTGCTTTTGTCGAAATGATAGCTTAGAGGTGTTATATATGATAAATAATAATATTATTCGTAAAGCCATTGATAAAGATATCCCTGCGATACAACAAGTAGCAACCACTTCTTGGAATCACACATATGAAGGAATCATTTCTGCAGAAGTCCAAGAGGACTTTCTTAAAATGGCTTATTCTGAGAAGGCATTAATACACAGATTGGAAAGCACATTGTTTTTTATTGCAGAAGTAAATGGCAAAGTAGTAGGCTTTTCTAGTTTTTCTAATATTGATACGAGCAAAAAAACAGCGGTATTAGCAGCAATCTACCTTTACCCTGAATTTCAAAAAAGAGGTATTGGCTCCAAACTATTACAGCATGGTTTAGTACAATTAAATGGGGTTGAGCGACTACTTGTTGAAGTTGAAAAGGATAATATCACTGGTAAGGCCTTTTACACGTCTAAAGGCTTTAAGATTGAAAAAGAGTATGTTGAAGAGTTCTCTGGGCATCAATTACCTACTATTTTAATGTCCCTTTCATTAAACTAATTGCATCTCCTAAATATATAGGAGTTGATCTTCCTTTAAAATATGGATTAAGGATTTTTAGCATCTCTTTCGGATAGAATTGGTAATTTAAAATATTTTTCTATGGTCCATTCTACTCCGTTTTGATTACTATCTGGAATGGTCCCCCTATTAAAAATGTTGCCATCATCTTGCAATTTACAAGAATAATAGTATTCTACTGATGGTCTTTCATAATTTTCCAAATGAGCTCTCATACAAAGATGAGCTCTCCTGTTCCTGACCGCCTCCTGGACAAAGGTAAAAATACTCTTCATTATCCTAATTCTTTGATACAAGTCATTCCATCTTGAATGATACTTTACTGAATTTCTAATGGACATATAAATACCCCAATAAGCGAAAAAACATTATCACACTTTTCAAATTATTCTACAGCATCCTTAAGCAAAGTAAAAGCTTGTTTTTTATTTAAACACGAAAAACAAGAAAGTAATCACGTCTTTCTTGTTTTTCACACCCATTAATCAAATTGTCGCTTTTTATATGTAACGATTGTAATCAACAATCCAGCAATACACCATGCAATTAATATAAGTAAATATTCACCGATTTGACTAAAGCCACCACCCTTACTAAGCTCCATCCATGCTTTTCCAAATTGCTCACTTGGTAAATAACCTAATACTTTTTGAATGGTTTTGCTCCCGATTAATGAATTCACCATTGAACCCATCCCAAAAATAAGCATGACAGGCATACCAATAATAGATGTTTCCATTACTGTTCTTGAGACTAATCCAAGTATCGTGCCTATAGATACAAAAATAATTAAGTTTAATAGAATAAGTAAAGAAAACAAAGGTAAAGATTGAACTTTAAAGTCACTTAAAAATATTGAACCGATAATAACTACAATCGTAACAGCAGATGTTAATGCACTTTTTCCAACTAAAATTTCCACCGTATTAGCAGGCGATAATAATAAGCCCCTTAAAGTATTTTTTTCCTTTTCTTCGGCTACCATGGCTGCTTGTACAAAGCAGCCAGCAATAACTAATGCTAAACTAATCGGCATCGAATGAAATGCATTATTTTCCACCCCAGCACGGCCAATCCATGCAGCAAAAGCTAATGGCATTGCCATTGTAAACAAAATATATGAATTTTTCATCAGATCCTTCCAATCCTTCAGAAATATTGCTTGGACCCGTTTCAGTGAAAATGTCATGTTAATGCCCTCCCTGTTAATTGAACAAAAATATCACCAAGTGTTGGTTCATTTGAATGTATTGAAATGACTTCATTATTTTTCATATGCTGATAGATTGTTTCTGCTCCAGCCTCATCCTTTTGAACAATAACTGTTCGATTGCCCTTAAGTAAAAGCGTGATGGTTGAATCACTATACTTTAAACGTAAATTTTGAGGTGTATCTAATTGTTGAATTTCTCCTTGATTAAGAAAAGCAACTCGAT
The DNA here is from genome assembly GCA_018333075.1 of Heyndrickxia sporothermodurans. Lineage (GTDB taxonomy): Bacteria > Bacillota > Bacilli > Bacillales > Bacillaceae_C > Heyndrickxia > Heyndrickxia sporothermodurans_A. The sequence goes on from BORH01000013.1 coordinate 33,125, forward strand.
CACATAATTCTTCTGCTTCCTGCATATCATGTGTGGTTAAAAAAATCGTTGTCCCGCGTTCATTCAATTTTTTTAATCCTTCATGTATTTGTTTTGTATTAACCGGATCAAGTGCTGAAGTGGGCTCATCAAGAAACAATAACTCTGGAGTATGTAAGATTGCTCTTGCCAAAGTGACCCTCTGCTTCATTCCTTTGGATAGCTTTTGAACAACCGTGTTTCTCTCTTTTAATAAATTGACAGACTCTAAAACCTCATCAATCTTTTTTTCATTTACATCATATAATCTGCAAAAGAAGGATAAATTATCATAGATTGTTAGGCGATCATATAAACCGCTATTATCCGTTAAAATACCAATTTTTTTCATATAAGATGGATCTTTTAAATGATTTAATGATTTACCAAAAACATTTATTTCACCTGCAGTCGCCTTTAATTGTGAGGTAAGTATTTTGATCGTTGTTGTTTTCCCAGATCCACTCGGTCCTAAAAAACCGAACGTTTCACCTTTTTTTATATTAAATGATACGTTTTTTATTGCTGTCTTATTGCCAAATGATTTAACTAATTGTTTTACTTCAATGACATTTTCCATTGGATGACTTCCTTTCACCTTTCATTTTCTTTCTTGCCCTTAGTTTATCTGTCATTTTAAAGAAAAGCAGTAACATCAAGGTCAAAGGAGGATTTTTTCTGATGAATGGAGTCTTTTAATCGTTGAATGGATCACAAATTAGACTAAACCATCTGTACATCTTGCTCTAAATACCTATAATTTCTTTAAGCTCATTTAATTTCCCTTTCGACAGAGGAACCGAACTTTTCTTTGAATCTTCTAAAATTAAGCTATAGCTATTTCTCGTCCAAGTAATAACCTCTCTTACCTTTTGCAAATTCACAATATACGATCGATGGCAACGGAAAAATCCAAATGGGTATAGCCGTTCAAATAACTGGTTTAATGAATATGTACATGGAAATACCTCACCCTTTACATGCAAATGTGATATTCCATCATTACTTTCAATATAATCAATTTCTGTTGGGTCTAACAAAATAATTTTGTCGTTCACCTTAGCAGGAATTTTTTCAAAGCGAAATGGAGTCGCACGCTCCAGAGCCTCTTTTTCACTTATTTCTTCTTGAGTGGAAACAACGGTATTATGAACAATACCACCGTCTGCATTTTCTTCATTTTGCTTCTCTTCCTCATCCAACATATCAATTTTTTTTAGACCATCTGAATTTAGGATATATACTTTGTCTGTCATCATAACTGCATTTTCAAGATTACTTGTCGTAATAAGAACAGCTTTTCCTTGTTCGATTAAATTTGTTATTAAGTTTTGGATTAAATAGTGACTTTCGATATCTACATTTTGAATGGGCTCTTCAATGATAATGAATTCAGGGTTATGAATGATTGCTCTAGCAATTTGCAATCGCCTTTTCTCAGAAAAGGTTAGCTTTTCTATTTTCACCCTCTTTGATAATCCCATTTTTTGAAGAATGTTCTTCACATCAACCTCTACTTCATAAAGTCTCTTATAGAAAGATAGATATTCATACGGTGTTAATCGATCATAGAATCCTTCATTTAATAATACGAGGCCTATTCTTTTGCAAAGAACTTTATATGAATCAAATTTTTTCTCAAAAATAACAATATCACCAGCCGATTTAGGTAGCATTCCTATAATCATCTGAATAAGTTGATTGCTTATTTCTACATTGCACTGGATTGCTACAGCTTCTCCTTTTTGAATTTCTAAGTCAATTGGTGGAAAAAGTATATTATTCCCCATTCGTTTTTCTAGTTGCTTAATACTTAATACACTCAATCAAAACGCTCCTATTCTAATAAAATATCTATTGTATTTCATTTATTCACCTTAGCAACACTTGATAATTTTACCATAAATGTATAAAAGATTTTCTCTATTCACTAAAATTTTTAATAAGTATAAAAATTGATGAAATATACATTTATTAATAATTTGTGTAATAATTACAATAACAATTAATATAGAATACTATTTTTTACAAAGGGGATGATAGAATGCAAACATCATCATTTTGGCTTAAAATGGATGATCATATTGACATCCATCTAAGAAAATGGATTGTAGATGGGAAACAGCCTAGGGCTATTCTTCAGCTTTCACATGGTATGGCTGAGCATATTGAAAGATATGATGACTTCGCAAAGTTCTTAATAGAAAAAAACATCTTTGTGTTCGGTAATGATCACCGAGGACATGGAAAAACGGGAGAAAAAGCGAAAATTCATGGTTTTTTTGCAGAAGAAAATGGTTTTGAACGAGTAGTGGATGATTTATACTCTGTAAATAAACACATCCATGATGAATATCCCAATACCCCAATTTTTCTTATGGGTCATAGCATGGGTTCGTTTTTAGCAAGAAGATATATACAAAAATATTCACATACAATTAATGGTTTAATTATTTCTGGCACAGGCGGGAATCCTGGTATTGCTGGGAAACTTGGTAAAAGAGTTGCTAAATGGGAAATTCGTAGAAACGGCGGGAAAGCGCCCAGCACAACACTTAACCGTTTGGCCTTTGGGGCATTTAATAAGCATATTCCTAGTCCGAAAACAGAATTCGATTGGCTTACAAGCGATCCATCTGAAGTTGATAAATATATGAATGATCCATTTTGTGGCTTTATTTGTAGCTCAGGATATTTTTATGATCTTTTTACAGGGCTAGAGATTATTCATCAAAATCAAAATATACAGCAAATTCCTAAAGACCTTCCTATTTTTATGTTTAGTGGAGATAAAGATCCTGTTGGTGGCAATTTAAAAGGAGTTCGCCAAGTCCTTGAACAATACAGACAAAACGGACTAGAAAATATCGAATATAAGTTTTATAAAGAAGGTAGACATGAGATGTTAAATGAAATAAACAAAGCTGAAGTGTATGATGCTATTTATACTTGGCTGAATAAACAAATAGAAATAGAAAGTGGGCAATGAGAAGCCCACTTTCCTTTACTTTCTCTTCTTTCAAACTTTTTAGTGTCAAGCTTTACTATGATTAAACTATCAATGATTAAATAAATGTAGCATGTCTATATTATTTTATCTTTCTACCAAATAACATTCGTTTCTTTAATCTAATAGCTTTTGATATTTACTATGTTCTTTTGATATACCAAGAAATTCAAATCCATTATTTATATAAAATTGATTCAGTTTCTTGTTATCTCCTACACAATCTAATTTCAAATACTTTTTTTCTCCTTGAATGTTCTCCACAATCCATTGAATAATTTCTTTACCTAGTCCGTATTTCATATAGCTTGGTTTAACTGCTAATTTATGCAAATACATTGAGTCTGCTAGGATTTCTCCCCATATATATTTATCCCAGTCATTTTGTTCATGATAAAGTGTGAAAGTAGCAATTAATTCATTATCTATGTTTACTACATATGTACAGTTCTCCCCAATGCACCTTAAAATTTCTGTGTCTTCTCCACCATCTAACAAATATCCCCATTGATTAATCCCCTGTTCTTGTATCCAGGTTGCTGTTTCTTTTAACAAATCAATTATTTGACTTCCTTCTTCCATCGTTGCCAACCTTATTTGATTATTTTTCAAACCATTTCTCTCCTTTAAATTGGAAATCACTTGCACTACCTTTTTTAGGAAAAAATTAAAAATAGATATATTTTTTCTTTTATAACTTAAATAGTTTTAAATTACAAGAAATCTTACATAAAAAATTCAACTTTTATACAATAAATATGAGTTTTTTTAATCTTTAAAATGATATATTAAAATTGTATATTTCAAAAAATGATATCTCACGGAGGTGAACCCTTCACGATCGTGAAGGAACTAATTGGACATAGTAAAGTTAATCGTTTTGGTCATCTTAATCGGATTAACCGCCTTTTTTGTTGCAGCGGAGTTTGCAGTTGTAAAAATTCGATCATCAAAAATCGATCAATTGATTCAGGTTGGAAATACAAAGGCACTCGCCGCGAAAAAAGTAATTAGTCATCTAGATGAATATTTATCTGCATGTCAGCTGGGAATTACAGTAACAGCACTTGGAATAGGATGGTTAGGTGAGCCAACAGTCGGGAAAATATTAGAAAGTATTTTTAATGAATGGAATATGCCAAGCTCTGTTTCACACATAGTAGCGATTACTGCTACCTTTCTCATTATTACTTTTTTGCATGTAGTAATTGGAGAGCTTGCACCAAAGACTTTGGCTATACAAAAGGCTGAAACCATTACATTATTAATCTCTAAGCCGCTCATTTGGTTTTACAAGCTACTATTCCCATTCATTTGGTTGCTAAATGGGTCTGCACGTTTCATTACTGGAATGTTCGGCTTAAAACCAGCATCAGAGCATGAACAAGCTCATTCTGAAGAAGAATTGCGTCTTATTCTATCTGAAAGCTACCGAAACGGTGAAATTAATCAATCTGAATTTAAATATGTAAATAATATATTTGAATTTGATGAAAGAATTGCCAAAGAAATCATGGTCCCTCGTCCAGAAATTGTATGTCTTTCAATAGAGGATACCATTGAAGATATATTTGAAACAGATAACATTGAAAAATATACCCGCTACCCAGTGATGGATGGCGATAAAGATAATATTGTTGGTGTCATTAACATGAAAGAATTAATGGGGGCCTGGATTCAGAAGGATTTGCACTCTAAGCCCCTCTCACTAAAAGATTATATTAAGCCTGTAGTTAGAGTCATTGAGAATATCCCAATCCATGATTTACTCGTGAAATTACAAAAAGACCGTATCCACCTCGCCATTTTAATTGATGAATATGGTGGGACCGCCGGACTTGTAACCATTGAAGATATATTAGAAGAAATTGTTGGTGAAATTCGTGATGAATTCGATGCTGATGAAATTTCTGAAGTAAGGAGATTGGCAGATAATCATTATGTATTTGCTGCAAAGGTATTAATAAGTGATGTAAATGATCTATTAGGAATCCAATTAAATGAAGAAGAAGTAGATACAATTGGTGGCTGGATACTGACACAAAAATACAATGTCAAAAAAGATGACAGAATCGAAGCCGAAGGATATTGCTTTCATGTAAAAGAAATTGATGATCAGCATATTTCCTATATTGAAGTAACAAAAAGTATATAAGAATAAGGGGCAGTGCAATAAGTTTCAGACACTTATTGCACTGCCCCATTTTATGAAGTTTAATAAGCCTTAAACTATGCTTCTGGCATTGGTGTAGGAGTAGGTTCGGCGTATCCTTCTTTATATTTATCATCAATTTCTTTTCTTATTTCTTTCATTGATTTCCCATTTTTGTAGTCGACAACGGATTGAGCAGCAATTTCTAAACAAACATCACAGTTAACTCCATGCTCATCCCACACAATTGCACCATTCTTTTTATTTTCCTGTATAAAACAATCATAATTATTTTGATGCCCCATCTCACCACATCCACAATAGCATGGCATATGCTCTAACAATTCCTGGTGTTCGGCCGCAGCCTGATATATGGTTTGAACCGTTTCTGAAGTTCCTGTTAAAAACTTTGGTAGAATGTCCGCACTTGCTGTTTCTTCTCCCATTGGCATTCCACGATGTTCTCTCTTATTTTCCTGAGCCCCTTTTTCAGCATCATTGCCGTTAGAACAAGCTGAAATAATAAAAATTGAAATGAATAATGAAACAAGTATACTTCTTTTTTTGACCATTACTTCCATCCTTTCAAATATTGGACTTTTCTTTATTTTAAAAATAACTAAGTCAGATAACAATCTGTCTAACTCATTTGACATAATATCCTCACATGAAAGTAGAAAATTCTTTTTTATAAAAAAATTAAACTCAACATTTACGGTTTATTATGATAAACTATTATTATTAAAATTGATGTGGCGATGGAGTTCGCCCTTAAACGCTGAACGCTGATGACTCCTACCCTGTTTTGGGTAGGAGTCTAATTTTTTTTGATGCAGAGGTGATTGAATGAACTATTTTTTTGTAGGAATTGGTGGAATCATTGGGGCTGTTTTAAGATATTTAATTAGTATGGTTGCTGTCAATTGGGGATCACCTTTTCCACTAGCTACATTTATTATTAATATCATTGGATGTTTTATTCTCGGTTTGTATGCAACTTATTTATCAAAACTGAAAAATATTCCCGCATTTATTTTAACTGGCTTCAGCACTGGAGTGATAGGAGCTTTCACAACCTTTTCCACCTTTAGTTATGAAACGTTTGAATTAGTCCGTCACTCCATGTGGGGCATGGCTATTATCTACCTTTTAAGCAATCTTTGGGGTGGTTTATTTTCTTCCTTATTGGGCTATTATTTAGGAGAGAAACAGCATCGCAAACGAATAACAAAATCTAGCATGGAAGCAGAGAGAAACAGCTTATGAGCATCATAACAAATTTAATACTAGTTGGCATAGGTGGTTTTTTCGGTGCAATATCACGATTTGCAGTGAGCCAATTGGTAAAGAAAAGATACACTTCCCCTTTTCCCATTGCCACATTTATTGTCAATTTAGTTGGTTCATTTTTACTTGGATATATTTACGGATCTAAGATTGGTGGAAACTTGACCTTATTTTTCGGAACTGGTTTCATGGGAGCCTTCACCACATTTTCTACATTTAAATTAGAAAGCACTCAATTATTATTAAATAAAAAAATAATTATTTTGCTGCTATACTTAGGGTTGAGTTATACATTTGGAATTTTATTAGCTTTTTTCGGAATGAAATTGGGGACCTTATAAAAAATGTCTATGGACGACATTAACGAACAATTGGCATTTGATAGGATTGTTTCCCTTCATTATTAAAAGGATGTCCATTACGGCATCCTTACTTTTTCATTCAAAATAGATTATTCTTAGACCTTACTACCGTTTTCATTAAAGCATATAGGCCCCTTATGGTGAGTAAAGTAAAGCTGACACTCCCAAATGTATGGAAGGCTGTCCATTTTTTCCACTTAAACAACTTGGTATTTCTCTCTAAAAACCATTGAGAAAAACTCATTGGTACACTAAATAGGAGACTTTTTAAAAGTATTTTCCTAAGATTGTCTTTCGAAGAGACCTTTATCCATAGCACACTTAAAAGTGGGAAAAACAGCATATCATAAATGATATTTGTTTTAAATATTTTCGGAAAAGGTCTAATAGGATATTTAATTTTATTCGTGCCCACTACATAAGCATCTACAAGTGTTGCTAGAACCCCTTTAGAAAAAAATATAACAAGATTTTCTTTCACTTTTGATCCAAAGAATAACATTGGTAATGAAGCAATAGATAGAGCTAAAAGTGTCTTCAACATCTTTCTTTCCATTTATGGACATCCTTCCTGAGGATTTTTAATTTTACGTGTCTCGTTTAATATCTTTTTTATTATTTCAATTATTTTCCCGCTTATTCTTCGATCAATTAAGATGAATAAAAAAAAGACAGATAACTCTCTGTCTTAGATTAATACATTAGTTTATAATCGATATTATATTTTTATAATCAGCCATGTTACCTGCTTGTATTAATAGTTATGATCCTCTTTACTAATTTTGCTGGAACCATTTGATCCTAGTGACTTAGCGATATTATCAAATCCTTTAATATCATTTTCAAATGATACTATATTTCCAATTTTATTTTTTTCGTTTATTAACAACCATTACACCCTTTCTTGGGATTCTTCTAACAAGTTACCAAATTTCGCTTGAGTTTATTGAAAATAGCTTAATACGAATGAATAATTGGTTAAATATTTTCATTCAGCTCATAATAAATTTGATGTACATAATCTAAATCAGGAGATGAAAAATAAATGGAACTTGAATCTAGAAACACTACTGAAGCTGCTCTAATCAAATATAAAGAAGGACTTGGCATGTTTACAAAAAAAATGCCTGAGTTTGCTGAGCAATTTAATGCTTTTACCGAGGAATGCTTTAAAGAAGGTTCTTTATCTCAAAAAGAGAAACAATTAATTGCTTTAGGCATAAGTCTACATGCTCAGGATGAGTATTGTATTATCTATCATACAAAAGGGTGTCTTGATCAAGGTTGCTCAGAACAAGAAATCCTTGAAGCAATAGGAGTGACAGCTGCGTTTGGTGGCGGTGCAACCATTAGTCAAGGAGTTACTCTTGTACAAGAGTGCATCCAGGAATTGAATCAATTAAAGCATTAAAATTCCCAATATTAATAATAGCTGTTGCACTGCTCATTCCTAGATAATCATATCCTCCTAATCTCACATGCAGTCATTTAATCATACAATAGATTAGGGGGGATGGTCATTTTATAGAATTATTAATCCTTTACTGTTTTTTGTAAGAAGTTAGTTTTTAGAATTCACTGGATTTATCATAGTAGCCTAACCTTTACTTCTCTTTAACATCTTCAACTAATTTGAATGTAGTTTGTTCCCTTTAATATATGCTTGATTCTTAGTTGTTACTTTTCGGTTTGGAGTAGTTTGGACCATAACAGAACCTATAATAAAAACAGAAAACGAAATCACTCAGACTGTATGAAACCATTCCATTTCCTAAAAAAAAGAAATATTAATCATCATTGCAATGGCACTTAAAATTACTAGTATTATCCCTAAAACTTTTCTTGACATAATTCTTCTCCTTGAATGTAATATTTTATGTTAACATACAGAATTGCTAGTTAAAGTTTTCAAAGTAAATTAAAAATGAAGTTGTTTTTAAAGAACTGACTATAATTCTTGAAAGATAACATTTCACAGAGGGGAAAGATCATAATTTCTCCTCTTCTTCATGACATTCTTTTTTTTGCGGATAAAGAGACGATATTTGAATCCCTCTAATTGTCATAAAGTTTTTTGTATGGTCAAACTTTTTTTGATAGTTTAGTGAACCGAAAATCATGTTTAATTTGATTGGTATGATAAAAACCCAAAAAACGACAATTGATAAAAAATACAGATTTCTGAAAAGGATGATAAAACACCGAACAGTGTTTCGCAACCTTCTTTATACACTTTCATGATCTCTTGTACTTGTAAACCTTCCAAAATATTTCAATTCACTTTTTGAAAAGGTATTTCCACTCCTTCGTCAATAAATAAATGATTCGCAATATCCACATAACTCATTGTATTGCGTATCCAATAATACGACTTATTTAGTTTAAAAAGTGCCATAGGCAACTGATGCTCAAATGAAATTACCAATTGTACATCCTTTTCAATTGCAAATATTGTGTCCAGCCCATCTGCTAATTCGTATCGACCTGTAATATTATCTTTACTAGTGAGAGGTAAGGTTTTTACATATTTTGGTGATTCTACATCATATTGTTTACCCATTAAGTAATCCATAATTTCTTGTTCATATTGTGGAAATACTTCTTGATTCATTGCTAACACAACCACTTCCTCTGTGGATCTATTTATAAAGGCTTGTGCCGAGCAACCAATCCATCCACCTGTATGACCAACCCACTCATTTTGAATGATAAAACCATAACTATAATTCTCAGTGACTTCTGTTGGTGTTAACATAAATTGTACAGTTTTTGTGCTAATGCATCGACCTTGCAAAAATGCTTTTAAAAACTTCGCCACCTCTGCCACTGTTGCATAAATACCACCGTCACCATATTCATCATTATATTTTTCAATTTCGTGTAAATATGGGTCATCAAGAGCTTTTCTATATTGATGCTTTTCATAATCATATGTTTGACCATGTGCTTCCCTTTTTTTTGTAGGTTGAGTTGTTGTATGGGTAAGTTTTAGTGGTTCAGCAATATATTGTTTTAAATACGTTTCATAAGATAATTCGCTCACTTTCTCAATTATTTTTGCAAGTAAAACATAATTCGTATTACTATAAGACCAATACTTATTTGGTGCAGATTGTGGTAGCACTACTTCTATAAATTTTTCTATACTTATTGTTAAATCTTTTGCTATATACTCTGGAATACCAGATGTGTGTGTAAGTAATTGTGCTACTGTTACTTCTGAAAAATGCGGTACATTAAACCATCTTGTAATTTTATCTTCTAGCCGTAACTGTCCTTTTTCTATTAACTGGAATGTCATTACTGCTGTATACATTTTACTCAATGATGCTAAATTAAATTGTGTATTTTTGTTAATAAGGTGCTTCTTTTCGAGTTCTTGATAACCATCATAATATTGCTTGACTTGCCCATTTTTTTCATGATACACTGCACCGTTAAACGAGATATTTTTAAGTAAATTTTCCACTTGTTAACCCCCTAAATAAATTAGATATCTAACATATTAGACATGAAGAAATTTTATAATTCCTTCATTGCGATCTCCCTTAATTTTTCAACAATACGTTCTAATTCGTTTAACTCTTTTGATGAAAGTTTGCTGTAAATTTTATCTGCGATTTGCTGTTCTACATAATCTTGCTTCGAAAAATAGTCCAATCCATTTTCAGCTAACGTTATAAATACTTCACGTCGATTATTCGGATTAATTTCTCTTTTGATATATTTATTCTTTTCCAACTTCGCTATTAATTGGCTAACTGCGCTAGAGCTAATATTCATTTCAATAGCAATTTCACCGACCGTGATACGTTTTGCTAAATACACAATATCTAATACAACCGCTTGTTGTGTTGTAATACCACTATTTAAATATTGCTTATAATGTTTATATATCAAACGGTTTATTGTATATTCAACTTCATTTATACGCTTAACCTGTTCATATAAAGACAAGAAATCACCCACTAATATGTTAGATACCTAATATATTATCTAATGAATATGTGAACGTCAATCTCGTATTTCCATCGTCTTTTTACAAAACAGTTAATTCTTGATTTTAATCAAGCTATTTTTCTTAACATTAGGTATGTACAGAAGGTAAAAGGGCTGTCATACAGTGGTGTGTTTATTTAACAAGCTGGATTAGAATTTAGCATTAGAAATATAGATAGCTTTCTACTATTAGCTAAAAACCATAACGCAACTGTTCCATTTCATTGAAGACCTAGCTCATTAGCAGTGGTTTAATATTTATTTTTAGGAATAACAGGCTGGATGAATGAAAAATTGCAAAATTCGATCCCTTATTAAACTATCCTGCCCCGTTAGCCACCCATGAGCGCAAAAACGGCGCAGCACCACAGAGAATGAAAATGGAACAGGCAGTCTATACCGTTTTAATGCTGGCGAAAAAGGTCTTTGAACTATGGTGCCTTTGAGCCCATCCGTTTGTCTGACTCCAACGACCACAGTGTACCACCAACTGTCGCACCCTTTAGGGGTAGCACTTATGGGAGATTAATCCTTTTTCTGGTTGTTGCGCCAGCTTTACCTATTCATTTTAAGTAGAAGGGTATGACAGTTCGATACATCTGCCAACTCTATATTCGATCCTTCAAGAGGCTCAGCCTTTTTTTTAAACTGGTTTTTCTGGCCTATTTTTGTATGCACTTTTTCAGTTTTTATTTTCATGGGAGTTGAAGAAGGATGTGTTAAAGTTTTACTCCCTTAAGATTATTCTCAAATACAAAGCCTTTTGACCAAGTACCAACAAGAAAATAATTATCATCTTTGCTAAATTCCGCAAAACAGGCGTAATCCAGTTCTTCAATTTGGATAGGGGTTAAGTCTTCAAATCCTAATATAAAGACCCTATCATTTGAAGTGAGAACAATGTAATTACCATCATTTGATGAAGAAATATGAACAAAATACTCATCGGTACTTTCAATTCCATTTTCGGTTAAATTTGATTTTTTTAAAACAGTTTTTAATTCAGCGTCCATAATTGTTAATTCATAGTCCTTATGAACAAAAATATAAACTTGATGAGCGGGTTCAAAATAAACCAAATCCCAATTCTGTAATTCTAATGAACTTTCAAATGAATAAGACGGTTCGGTTAAAGGATTTTTGACCTTAACTAATTTTTGTCTTGAATAATGTTCTCCATCAATCTCTTTAAGAAAATACAAAGTACACAGATAGGAATTATCATTGGGTACAAACTGATTAAACTTAATATGACTGCCTTCAAGTTCAGTTAATACTTGATATATCCCCGTTTCAATGTTAAGTGTACAAACTTGTTTCTTGTCATTGATTTTAAGAACATCAAGAATAGTAAATGGTATATCAAGCAGTGCAAAGTTCCCTTCCTCTATTTGAAAAGACTTTCCAGATTTAATCGTCTTAATGAGTTGAAAATCCTTAGTGTCATAAACACAGAATGTACCGACAGTATTTTTTATATACAGCAATTCATCATTTTTTGAAAAGTGAAGATGGCTTGGATTGTTTTGCTTTTTCAATTCTATAACCTTTTCCCAAGTTTTTGTATCAAATATGACCGTTTTTCCTCCCATTGTATGACATAATAACTTCTTGTCATTCGATAGTACTATTTCATAAGAGGTTTTTAAATTCTTTGTTAGTTTCATTTGAAACACAAAATTCGCCTCCATGTTAGTTTTAATTTAAGTCTACCTTCACCGTTATCCTTCTTGAACTATCCTGCCCTTTTAGCTTAATACTTGTAACTCCATTAAAACAAATTGAATCCCCATAATAATCGGGGCAATAATCAACATAAATATGAAAAAAATTAAGCATCTCCAAGTAAATCAGCAAGTCCTTCTTCCGAAACTACTTTTATTCCATTCCTTTTAAGTAATGCGGTAGTTACTCCATCTCCAGATATGATTTTCCCTTGAAACTCTCCATCATAAATGCTTGAACTTCCACAAGATGGACTAAATTCTTTTAAAACTACTGCTGTCGCTTGAACCTCTTGAGCCTTTTGAAGAGTAATGTAAGCACCCTTGATATATTTCTCTGTTACATCTCTTCCTGATTTTTCAATTACTCTTGCATTTCCATCAAGTACATCATTTCCATCCCCGCCAATTATTTCAGCTGGCTCTCTCGGAATCGAAAAACCACCAAGCAATTCAGGGCATACTGTAATCGCTTTTTTTTCATTTATCATTTGTCTTATTTTGTTGTTTAAGCAATGGGTACCGTTATACCTTACTTCTAACCCAGCAAGGCAAGAACTGACTAAAATCATTTTAATCACCTTAATCTTCTTGTTAATATTTTCTTTATCATTTATTTGATATTATTATAATATTTCAAATAAAGCTATGCTTAAATTTAAATTACAATTCCTCGTCTAATAAAGTTTGTAGCTATTTTAAATCTAACTAATAAACTGTTTTAATTACATTTATTTATACATAAAAAAAGCAGATCACTCTGCTTAGTTCCACCACAATATTTGTACATCGTTTACTTTAACAACTTTTGCAAAGATTATATCATACCCCGTTCATTTACTAGATAATGTTATCGAGTCTTTCATTTTCTCTTGTAAAGAATGAAATTGATCTCTTCCAAAAAAGGCATCCGCTTTATTTTTTATTTGTTTTAACATAGCATCATTTTCCCTTAATGTTTCTCTTATTTTTTGTTCAAGCTGTAATGCATCATGACCGGTAATTTGTTTAGCTACTCTTTCAAGTAAGACCTTCGTGTCAACAGAGAATTTTTCTGCAAAACTATGGCACATAATCATGTTCATTCGGAGTGAAACCTGATATTCATTTGAAAAAGCCCTCCTAATGCACCCTCTTACCCCTGCATATCCGTAGGAAATTTCCGATGCTGCTCTGTAAAACAAAATCATTCCATCAGCATGACTAGACTCCGGGTGTACACGAAGTTCAGTGATTAATGACATTAATCTGCGTACCATTGGTTTTGCCGCTTCCATCGTAAACCACCATTCCATTAACCTTTGACGCTCATCATTATTCATTTCCAGTGATTTATTCGGCATGCTACCCCTCCATTTAAAGACGTGGGATTGCTTGAATATTTTCAATTCTTGAAAGGATTTCATCCCATTCTTTACCAAATAACTCCTGACCTAACCTATTCGCCTCTTTTATGGTAAATTTTATTTGATTATTTAAATATCGACTTTGCTCAACCAAGTAATAAACTTCTGGTGCTGCCTCTTTGACAGCTAATTCAAAATTCGGGTTTAATTGTTGAGCACTAATTTGAAGCGTATCTAAGTCAAAAACGAGCATTTCCTTTGCAAGAGAAATAGTCTCTCCTCTTCTTATTCTATAAATCGTTCCTTGTACTGCGTCAAATCCATAACCAATATCCGCAACGGATGCATGATAAGGGTTCAGTCCAGGTTTTGTTCGCAAGGAGGGAATGGATCTAAACCCTGTAGTAATAGAACAAACAACTTCCTTCGCAGCCATCCCCCTCTCTATTACTGCATGAATAGCTGCAAGATAATCACCTCTTTGTGACCATTTAGGTTCTTTATAGATATCTACCATTCAATGATTCTCCTAATAAATTTTTACTTATAGTATGAATGCCTATTAGAGTAAAAATTCCATTTTTCGAACGACGAAAAATCTCAATACTCGTTTTACAAATGAATCGTCATAAATATTTTCTTTGTACTGTCCGACCATCATAGCTGAATAGCATTTCTTTCCCTTCTACAATTGATTCTAAATGAACAGTTCTTCCCCAAATCTGATGTAGATATGGCAGCACTTTCTCCAAATATTTCAAATCTAACTCAATTCCTTCATACCAATGCTTTAAATATAATTCACCATTTTTCATGTAGTCTCCATCATTTACTGTAATATATGGAAACCCGCCATTAACTCGGCTGTTCACAAGCTGATCGCGTACTTTTTTCCAATCTTTATCAATAATTTTGTAGTCTCTTCCTTGTTTTTGAAACAAATACATATCTTCTCTTGTTACTAAATCCTTTGTTAAATAATTTCTTAAAAAAGATATATCTCCTTCGATTTCTCTTACCTCAAAAATTTTCTCCCTGCCAGAACCAGGCTTATCACCACGTTTAATCATTTCATCTGTTGGATTATTCCATCTTTCCTCAATATCTTCAAAAATTTTGACACCTAAATAATACGGATTGATTCCTGTTCTTGATGGTTGAACAACCCCAGCATTAAGCTTTGCAAATTCAATTGCCTCATCACTTGTTAAGTCCATTTCACGAAGAATACGTTGGTGCCAAAACGAAGCCCAGCCTTCATTCATGATTTTCGTTTCTAATTGCGGCCAGAAATAAAGCATTTCTTCACGAATCATTGTCATAATATCTCTTTGCCAGTCAGATAATTCGCGACTGTATTGTTCAATAAATAACATAATATCCTTTTCAGGCTGTGGAGGAAATTTCTTGATTTTTTTCTTTATTTCGGGTTTTTTATTTTTTTTCTCATCTAATGACCATAAATCATCATAAGGAGAAGGATTGTTTTTCTCTTCTTCCCATTCTTCTTCATCATCTATGGACCAATTTAGCTTTGGACGCATAAGTGAGGGATCTATATGCTCCTCAATGGCAAGAACTGCATCTATAAATGTTTCTACTTCCTTTTTTCCATATTTAATTTCATATGCTCTTATACGTTCGGCAGTTGCAGACATACTCTCAACCATATCTCGTTTCGTATTTTGAAAACGGACATTGTTTTTAAAGAAATCGCAATGGGCTAACACATGTGCAACAATTAATTTATTTTGAATCAATGAATTTGAATCAAGTAAAAAAGCATAACAAGGATTTGAATTGATTACTAATTCATAAATTTTACTTAATCCTAAATCATAGTGAAGCTTCATTTTATAAAATTGCTTTCCGAAGCTCCAATGAGAAAATCGAGTGGGCATCCCATAGGCACCAAAAGTATAAATGATATCGGCTGGACATATTTCATAACGCATCGGATAAAAATCTAAACCAAATCCTGACGCAATTTCAGTTATTTCAGAGATGGCATATTTTAATGCTTCCTCTTGATTCATCCAAAATCCTCCTTTTACTAAAGATTAGCTATTCTTTCCATTTGAAAAGAAGAAGCTAATGACCCTATTAACACAATGTATGAGGAAAATGGATAAATCATGTGGATGTAATTCTCTCATTTATTTTATTGATTGTAGATATCGATAACTTCTCCCCAATTCCTTTTTTCATAATAATCGTCAACCGTATCAATTTTATCGATATAGGCCTTTGCCTGCTTTCCCTCTTTATTTGCCATCCACAATTCTGTGGTTTCTCGATTTGAACGAAGCCACGTAATCCTCCCCGTTTTTGAAATATAGTTTGGATTGTAATCACCAAAACCTTTATTAGGTAAAGTAATCTTTTTCTGTACATTCGTTTTTGTGTTTACTTGATATAGCGTTGGCAATGGGCGTTTCTTCGGGTCATTTGACCATTTTTCCTCCTTAGCCCTTGAAACAGTAAGAAGGGTAGGATTTTGCCAAGTGAAATCCCAATCAACATATCCTTTTGGAGTATATGAATGTTTAGCTTTTAAAGTTGGAAGCACCTTAATATTTAAATGCTTATTTTCTACCGCCATTCTACCTTCGCCGCCAATATAGCCTAATAAGCTTTTTGCCTGTGCCCATTTGAACCAATCATCATTTAAAATCATATGATCAAGAGCAGCAAAGTTAGTCCCATCCTTCCGAATAATACATAGGGTGTTACTATCCATTGACCAAGACGCTGTTGGGATTGCTAAAAAAGCGATCCACATGCCATTAGATGACCATTTGAATTGGCTTGTTTGTACTGCAAAAAAATCAGATGATTGCTTTGGTAACGTATAAAAGTGCTTAATTTTATTCGGGTACTTGTCTGCATCAATAGGAATATTATATAGTTCAACACTTGTCCAGCCTGTTGGCAATAAATTTGCAATGGACGAAGCAAGAAACTCTTTACCATCGGGTGCCCATGAATAATTACCAACTCCTTGAGCTACATGATTGAAATGCTTATCCTTTGTCATGACATTGATTACATTGATATCTTGAAAAATTTGAAAGGCTAGCTTATTTTCAGTTGGGGACCACTGATAATTACTAGCCTCCCCTTGATATAAACGAAAATGCTTTATTAGAGGTAAGATGGTATGCCCAGAGATCCTTCCCTTTTCTATAAGCTAGCCATTTCCCGTCATTTGACCACTTGGGGCCACTAATATTCCCACCAAAGGTAAGCTGTCTTTCCTTGTTTCCTACTTTTACCCATAGGTTTGTTTGACGTATAAATGCAACTTGAAGCGACTCTGCATCTGCATAGATTTTACCAGCATTAAATAGAAGAACAAAAATCATCATACAGGTTATACAAAATTTATGTTTCAAACTTTCACGCCCTTTACAATTTGGATCATCTTACTAGAAAAAAATATTAGTTATTTTCAATGCTATGTTACAATTACAACGATTGGAGGACTAAGATATGGTTTTGATGATTAGTGTATTTGTTTTATTAATTGTTTGTACCTTTGTTGGAGTTTATTATTCGAGAAGATTATGTAAAGCAAAGCACCCACTAAAAAATCTCCCTTTCACAATATTTTTTAGTGTCGCCTTAATATCTGGAATTATTTATGTTTTTGGAGCTAAAAAAATCAAACCTGATATTGATGTTACTTTAAGCTGGATGATATTTACTATGGGTGGCTTCTTCGCTGCAGGAATGGTATTTTTTAGTGCCTTTTTTATGAAAAAAGAAGAAAATGAAAACTAGCTGTGTGATTTTATACAGCTAGTTTTTTTGGAACAGATATAGAGGAATAAGACTAAAGGAAAGCATGCTAAAAATGAAATAGATCCATTGAATACTGATCGTTTCTGCGACAATACCTACCACGAAAATACTAAATACCAATATTAAAGTAAAAATTGCTCCAAAATGCTGTAAAAAATTGATTACATCTGATTTCCTATTTCGTAATAAATTGGAGTACAGCAAACTTTCTTTTATTTGATGACAAAATCCTAACAATAAAAAGAGGATACAGGCAAAATAAATGCTTTTATTTAAGGCCATAAATAAAAGTAAACACCCTATAAGCACTGACAATATTAGGATCATTTTTTGCTGAAGTGTTTTAAAAAAAGAATGATATTTCATTAAAATATAGTAAGCAAGAACTATTCCTGCAAAGAAAAATGCGTTTAATATTCCCCACCAATAGATCCCTTTATTAAACTCATTCATAATAAAAATCAATAAAACAGACGACATCCAGACAACTTTACCTATTATTTCAATAAAAAGGATGAAATGAAGTCCATTTAATTGAAAGCCTCTAATCATTTGCTTCCAATTTAATAAATAGATGGGATTTTTCAAAACAATAACTTCTTTATTTGAAGGAATACTATAAAAAATAAACAAGCTTAGAAAAGAAAGAATTGCCGATAAAGCTAAAACAGCTTCTGAGCTTTCGCTTACCAATAAATAGACTCCGATTATCCATCCCCCTATCGGGATTAATGCATCAATGTATGACATAAAACCATTCGATACCAGCATCTCTTCTCTATTTGAAAGTAATGAATGTGGCCGATGTAATTGAGGTAAAAATAGTCCATCAAAAAAAGCTATGAATAAAGTTATTAAGTAAAGCAGAAACAATGTAAGGGTGTGATTCATATCAAAAATTAGTAAAAAACATAATAAGATGATTTTAACTGTTTGAAAAATGGCTACATACTGATTTTCAATTATGAGTGCTATGCTATTACCAAGATATTTTCCGATAATAATGAAACAAGAAATCAACATGACATATAAGGGAAAATGACTTAATTGAAATGCAATTGTAAAGATGGATATAAGGTAAAAGATCTCAGCAAATCTCGTTAATATTTTCGCTAACCATAATAATCGATACATTCTCGTTCGCATGATTTTCCCCCATACTGCATTGCTAATCTTATTTTAACGAATTCTTCGCTCTATTCCTACTTTTTAAATATCAGGTAAAAAGAAATTTATATCAATATCATCATTAGCATCACCAAGATTTTCTGCGACATATAATATAGGAACTGCATATACTACAAATAACTCCTTAAATCATGTTTTATGAAGCTAAAAAGGAGGGGTTCGCATTGAATAATGTTGACTATGATCGCGCCCTTTATTACACCCATCGATCACAATGGGATAATTTATTGATTTTGATGGTTCGAACAAAAGATGATCTGCTTTCTAAACGAATAGAACATCTTCTCCATGCCTATCATTTTTCACATGATTATACAGTAATAGAGCGCAACCTTTATTCTTTGCTTCGATACATTGACCATGCACATGAAATGTATGGAACAAATGAAGAAACAAGTACTGAGTTAAATTATTCCCAGATATAACATAGGGTTATGTATTGATCTTAACTTGTCGAGAAAATATAAATTTTTTCTCGACAAGTTTTTTTAGCTCTTTGTGAATTTTATTTAAAAAGATACCAAAATCAAAAAAAGCCGTTCAATAAAACCTGAACAGCCTTAGGATGAATTTTCTTATTTATTAGCCCCTTACATTTACCATCTCATATATATTTTCCATAAACTTACTCTTTAGGTGTTTTAGTCTTTGTTCACTTTCTTCTTTGCTATTTCCGATTACACTGAAATAAAACTTTATCTTCGGCTCTGTACCTGACGGCCGTAAGCATACCCATGATCCATCTGCGAAATAATATTTAAGAACATTGGATTTTGGAAGCAGAAGATCAATGGAATCCCCAGTAGATGTTTCCGTTCTAATTTGATGATAATAGTCCTCCATGGCAACTACCTTGACGCCATTTATTTCTGACAAAGGACGGTTTCTAAATGTATGAAGAATAGATTGTATATGCTCAGAGCCTTCTTTTCCTTTTAAAGTAAGTGATTCCAGGCCCTCTTTATAAAATCCATATTGCTGATAAATTTCAAGCAAAACATCATACAAGGTTTTCCCTGCTTGCTTATAATATGCACACGCTTCACAGGCTAAAATAGCCGCTTGTACAGCATCTTTATCTCTGGCAAAGTCACCAATTAAATAGCCGTAAGATTCCTCATAACCAAATAAAAAGGAAAATTGATTATTTTTTTCATATTGAGCGATTTTTTCACCAATGAATTTAAATCCTGTTAATACATCTTCTGTTGGAATGCGATAATTTTCCGCAATCTTTCGACCAATTTCAGACGTAACAATTGTTTTAAAAACAATTCCATTATCCGGTAATGTTCCTTTAGATTGTTTTTGAGACAAAATATAATGTAAAAGGATTGCACCTGTCTCATTTCCAGATAGTAAAACATATTCATTATCATGATTTTTCACAGCAATTCCCAGTCTATCCGCATCTGGATCTGTTGCAATCAGTATATCTGCATTTTCTCTTTCACCATATTCAATCGCCAATGTAAATGCTGCCTTTTCTTCTGGATTAGGTGAGGCTACTGTAGAAAACTCAGGATCTGGATTTTCTTGTTCTTTCACAACTAAAACATTTTTATAGCCTAATGCCGCTAAACCCTCTTTTACAGGTTTATGTCCTGTACCATGCAAAGGAGAAAAAACAATTCGTATATCATGATCTACCTGTTCATTTTCACTTATTGTTTTTAAATTATCCAAATATACTTTATCGATATTTTTGCCAATCATTGTGATTAAACCAGCTGCTTTTAATTCTTTTTCTAATGTAACCTTAATTTGAAGCTCGTTCTCCACTGCATTTACTTTTTCAATGATTTTGTCTGCTTTTTTTGGGGCTAGTTGCGCACCATCTTCCCCATATACTTTATAGCCATTATATTCGGGAGGATTATGACTAGCAGTAATTACAATTCCTGAAAATGCATGTAAATACCTTACAGCAAATGATAGCATTGGTGTCGGGCGAAGCTCATCAAAAACATAGGTTTGTATTCCATGAGTCGCTAAAGTTTTTGCCGCTTCCATCGCAAACTCCGGTGATTTATGTCTTGAATCATAGGCAATGACAACCCCACGATTCATTGCTACTTTTCCTTGTTCAATTATGTATTCTGCAAGACCCTTTGATGCCTTTCTAACAGTATAAACATTCATTCGATTTGTACCAGGTCCAATTTCTCCACGCATTCCACCTGTTCCAAATTCTAGATTCTTATAAAATGCTTCCTCTAAAAGCTTTTCATCATTCATCATCTCATTTATTTGACTCTTCAACTCTTTATCTAAATCGTCAAATTGTTGCCAACGCTCATACTCATTTTTCCACATTCAAAGTTCCCCTTCCACGCCATAGTTCTAAATTTTTATCAAAAAGTGAATCTTTCCTTCTTTTAGATAATCTTAATTTACTTTTCTCTTATAACCATACTATAATTTAATTGATACTGTTATTTTAACGAAAAAATACTTATACGTGTAGTTAATTTAATGAGAACAGTTTTAATTTAAAGGAGTAATGATATGCAGAATAAGAATTATATTCGTGATAATCTATGGAATTTCGCTTGGACCGTTTCAATTTTCGCGATGTTAGGTAGTCTATACTTTTCTGAAATTCGTCATTTTGTTCCATGTGAACTATGTTGGTTTCAACGTATTCTAATGTACCCGTTAACCATATTGATTGGAATTTCCGTATTTAGGAAAGAATATCAACTTTCTATTTATACTGCTGTATTATCTGGTATTGGACTGCTTACTTCACTATATCATTATTCCATTCAAAAGATTCCATTTTTAAATACCCATGCACCTTCTTGTGGACCAGTTTCATGTACTGGAGAATACATTAATTGGCTAGGTTTTATTACGATTCCATTTCTAGCACTTATTGCATTTATCTTAATTTTTATATCAAGTATTATCGTTTATCGTTATTCAAAAAAGAACTAATTACTATTGCTTCAAACCTACCACTTACCTGGTAGGTTTTTTTGTATAAAAAAATAATCCCGTATTGGGATTACATTTTATACAAGGATTTCATTATCCGCTTTTTTATAGATACTAAAGGAGCTGTGTGGCTGCTTATTTAAACGATCAAATTGTGAATAGTTAAAAGGAAAACAAAGATTGAATTTATCTAAAATTTTTACATTTTGATTAAAAATGATATCGTAATATCCACTTATCGGCTTTCGAATTCTTTGTTCCAGTATAGCAATAATTGTTTGTAAGCTAGCAATCACTTGATAGGCTTCTTTTAAAGTACTGAATTTCTCGAAATGTCGCTTCTTTATATTCAATATGCCTATTGCTTTAAATTCAGATATTTCTTCATCCTCATAGTAAAAAGGAAATATTTCTGAATATAAATAATTAACTAGTTCTACAATTATCTCTTCCTGGTCTTTTGTAGCTGCAAACATTACCTTCACAAATACCCACCCTTTTCTTGTCATCCTTATAATCCCATTGTTATATTAGTTAAAGAATAACACAATAAAACTGTAAATTATTTGGTAATTATGACCATGTGAAAGGACTTTCGTATGAAAAAAAATAATACTGATCAATGGTTTACTTTTGACATCCCTTCTAAATGGAATAATCTCTCAATAGAAACCATTTTAAAAGAAAAGTGGATGGTTCCAAAAAAATTAATGCATGAACTGAGAATGGAAAAAGCCATACAAATAAATGATGAAATTATTAATTGGAAACGCTCGCTTCCAACAGGCTCACATTGTAAAATGGCGATTTTCAAACATGAGGATTTTGGAGTCATTCCAAAAGAAGGTTTTTTTGAGGTTTTATTCGAAGATGAACATTTGTTAGTTGTGAATAAACCCGCTGGTATAGATACTCATCCTAACAAAGAGGGACAAACTAATACTTTAGCAAATGCTATCGCTTACTATTTTCAACAAAAGGGAGAATTCTGTAAAATTCGTCATGTTCACCGATTAGATAAGGATACCTCAGGTGCAATACTATTTGCTAAGCATGCATTAAGCCATGCCATGCTGGACCGAATGTTAAATGAAAGAAGCATAAAAAGAACGTATTTAGCATTGGTACAAGGACTTATTTCATCTAATTCGCTTATGATTAATGAACCTATTGGAAGGGATCGGCATCATCCTACACGAAGAAGAGTTTCAAAAACAGGACAAACAGCACTGACAAAGGTAACGAGTATTAAAAGATTTGCTAAAGATCAATTAAGCTTAATTCAATGTTCCCTTGATACCGGTAGAACACACCAAATAAGAGTTCATTTAAGTTTTATTGGACATCCTCTTGCGGGAGATAAACTTTACGGTGGAAAGCCTATTTTTTCAAGACAAGCTCTGCACGCACGCAAGCTTTCATTTATCCATCCACTAACAGAAGAGAAAATTGAATGTATCGCACCATTTCTTGATAAACCAGCAATCTTTGAAAAATATATTTAATCTCCATTGACCCTACTCCAATCTGGAGGGGGTTTTGTTGTTTACTTAAGTAATGTATAATGATTATAGAATTATCATAATATTTAGATACTACTAAAAGGGGAAAACGAGTCATGAATACACTATTTATTGCTGGACATGCTAAGCTTCCAGCTGGAATGGCAGCGAAAAGTATATACGAAACGTTGACTATTACTTGTGAAATTGACCGAAAATATGGAGTTATTGTTGAGGCTACTTGTACGCTTGCAACCGAGCATGGACGTGATTTCATTGCACACTTATTAAAAGGCTATAGCTTAATGGATGGAATTGAAGCACCTTTACAGGAGCTAAAAAAAAGTTATTTTGGAAAGGCATATAATGCATTAGCATCTGCTCTGAAGGATTTACATAAACAATATAAGCTTTTATTGGATAAAAAATAGAGAAGACAGTGCTTCTCTATTTTTTCAGTAGGAACATATTCTTAAACTGGAAGATTAGAATCTACTTGGAATGGCCATGAAGGCAATGTTTCATTTAATGGTTTATCTTTTCGATAACCTAATACGTACTCTGCCTGCATAATCGTATGAATTTCTCTCGTTCCTTCATAGATCACTGGAGCCTTAGAATTTCTTAGATATCTTGCCACTGGGTATTCATCTGAATATCCATATGCCCCATGAATTTGAACTGCATCATCTGCTGCTTTATTAGCAAAATCACATGCCTGCCATTTAGCTAGTGAAGTTTCTCGCGTGTTTCTTTGTCCTTTATTCTTCAATTCCCCAGCTTTGTATACAAGAAGACGACTCATTTGTAATCCTGCTTCCATGTTTGCAATCATTTGCTGTACAAGCTGATGCTTTCCAATCTCTTTACCAAAGGTTTCTCGTTCATGACAATATTTCATACTTGCTTCAAGAGAAGCCATTATTAATCCGCATGCCCCTGCTGCTACAGTAAATCTTCCATTATCTAATGCTGCCATAGCAATTTTAAACCCTTCACCCTCTTTTCCAAGAAGATTCTCCTTAGGGACTTTAATTTGATCAAAGAAGATTTCACCTGTATTACCAGCTCGAATACCTAATTTATTTTTAATTGCTTTTGATGAAAAACCAGGCATGGTTCTTTCAACAATAAAAGCAGAAATTCCATGGTGCTTTTTACTTTTATCCGTATAAGCAAATACTAAAAAATGATCGGCAACATCACATAAGGAAATCCAAGTTTTTTGACCGTTTAAAATATAGTAATCTCCATCTTTAACAGCAGTTGTATTGAGTGCTGCTACGTCAGATCCTGCACCTGGCTCTGTTAATCCAAATGCACCTACCTTAATCCCTTTTGCTTGAGGTACTAAATACTTTTGCTTTTGTTCCTCTGTTCCCCATTGTAATAAGGTCATACTATTAAGCCCAGTATGAACAGATACAGCCGTCCGATAGGCAGTATCTCCTCTCTCTAATTCTTCACAAACAATGGCCAATGAATTATAATCCATTCCACTTCCACCATAGCTTTCTGGAATGCAAACACCCATTAGCCCTAATTCAGCTAATCGAGTCATAATATGTGGCTGGAAAGACCCTTCAGAATCCCACTCACCAATAAAAGGCATTATTTCCTTATCGACAAAACTTCTTACTGTTGATCTTAATAATTCTTGTTCTTCTGTATAACCAAAATCCATTTTTTCTCCACTCCTAAATAATATGATTTTTTTGTAATTCTTCCATTTCTACTTCTGAGTATCCTAATTCTTTTAGTATTTCATTTGTGTGTTCACCAACAAGTGGTGGATGATGCTTTATTTGAATCGGAGTTTTGGATAGCTTTAAAGGACTTCCAACAAGCTTTACTTTTCCTGCCTGTGGATGTTCCTTCTCAACAATCATTTCTCTTGCAATCACCTGCTCATTTTGAAAAACTTTCTCAAGATTATTAATTGGTCCACAAGGTATTCCATTTTCATTGCATAATTTTAGCCAATATTCAGACGTTTGAGTGTTTAAAGCTTCCTGTAATATAGGAATTAATTCCTCTCTATTTTCAACACGCTTGGCATTACTAGCAAATAATGGATGACTAGCCAAATCTTCTAAACCTAAGATTTTTGAGAACTTTTCAAATTGACGATCATTCCCTACTGCGACTACCATTTTTCCATTAGCTGTATCAAAGGTCTGATATGGAACTATATTGGCATGAGAATTACCTAACAACCCAGGAATTTTTTCAGACATTAAATAATTGCTGGCAATATTGATAAGTGAACTAACACCTGCATCAAACAATGAAATATCAAGTTTTTGTCCTGTTCCAGATTTGTTTCTTTCGAGCAATGCAGCCTGAATTCCAATACATGAATATAGACCAGTTAAAATATCAGTTATTGCCACACCTACCTTTTGTGGACCAGACAATGAATCACCGGTTATACTCATTAATCCGGACATTGCTTGAATGATATAATCATACCCAGCTAATTCCTTATATGGACCGGTTTCACCAAATCCAGTAATAGAACAATATACCAGCTCTTTATTTATTTCTGACAAGGTCTTATAGTCAAGTCCTAAACGTTCCATCGTTCCTGTTTTGAAATTATGGATAAGTACATCACAATCTTTTATTATTTGTTTAATAATCTCTTTTCCCTTTGCTGACTTTAAATCAATCGTCATGCTCTTCTTATTTCGATTAGCGCATAGATAATAAGCACTTACCCCATTTGAAAATGGAGGACCCCAATTTCTTGTATCATCACTTCCGCCAGGTGCCTCAACTTTTATTACTTCTGCACCTAAATCACCGAATATCATTGTACATAACGGCCCTGCCAAAACCCTTGTTAAATCAAGTACTTTTACCCCAGTTAATGTTTCCATCATTTCCCCTCCTTTCATTTTTTGATGCTTTCTTTTGTAAAAATTTATTAAAAATTGTCTTACTAAAATAAAAAACCAGTCCTCCATTTATTAATACTCAAAAATGGAAGACTGGCTTGTAATCTGCTGGAACCCATCTGGAAAGAAAGGTGAGCAGATTTTACAGTCAAATTTTTATCATTTTAGTCATTCCTGTATTGCCTGAGGGTTTCTTCAGGTCATAGGAATATTCTTATAAATATATTCTACAATATTTTCAGTCAATTGTGAATAGTACTTTTACTAATTTTCAGGTTTAACACTTTAAAATGCCTAATCAAAATTATTGTAAACCTGCCTTCACCCATTCTGCTACTTGAACTGTACGTTTAGCTTGGTGTTTAACAGCTCCTTCAGCATCCTCTACAATTCCTTTTTCTGTAGCAGTAACTGTAGTTCCATATGGGTTACCACCAGCAGCGTAGATTGACTGATCGGTATATCCTGGTGCTGCAATAATTGCTCCCCAATGCATCATTGAAGTATAAATTGCATGTATCGTTTGTTCTTGTCCGCCATTCGCATTACCAGCAGATGCCATCGCACTTACTACTTTATTCACCGTTTTTCCTTGAGCCCAGAAGCCTCCTAAGGTGTCTAGAAACTGCTTCATTTGTGATGGAATATTACCAAATCTTGTAGGTGCACTAAATATAATCGCATCAGCCCATTCAAGATCATTTGCCGTTGCTACAGGAACATTTTTAGTTTCTTCCGCGTGCTTTTTCCAAGCCGGATTGGACTCAATTGCTGCCGCAGGTGCCAATTCTTCGACTTTTAAAACTCTAACCTCTGCCCCAGTCTCTTTTGCTGCTTCCTCTGCCCATTTAGAAAGCTGATAATTCGTACCAGTTGAACTATAGTAAATAATTGCTAAATTAACATTAGTCATCACTTATTCTCTCCTAACTTTCTGCTTTTCATTGAAAACACTTTTATTTTTTCACGAAGAATATAAAAAAAGTCTGCCAATTTTTATATCTCTATTTTGGAACTCCCAATTTCGAGATATGATATAAACGAATGTTTTCTATTTGTTAAAGAAAACCTACATTTTTCGTTTTAATAATTTCAAATGAATTGTGAAAAAATAAAGACATAAATGAAAGCGTGTTCAAAAAATATTTCGACATATTTCTTTTCTACTTCGCCAAAATCAGATAAAATATATACGTTTGATAATACAAAGCTTGTAGGAGGCTCTTTATGGTATTTAAAAACAAGAAAGACAAATTCGCAGTTCTATTAGGGAATATTTCTGCAAACTTAAGAGAAAGTATGAATTATTTTGCAGATTATAAACTAAACAATGCTAGTGATTTAAAAATTTTTGCACAAAAGATGAAGGAGTATGAATCTCAAGGAGATACCTATGTTCATCAAATGATTTTAGAACTAAACGATACGTTTATTACTCCAATCGAAAGAGAAGATTTGTTGACGCTAACAAATAGCCTTGACGATATTTTAGACGGATTGGAGCACTGTGCATATATCTTTGAAGTATACAATATTACTTCTGCTGATGACTATATGTATAAATTTGTCGATGCCATAAGAAATTGTACAGTAGAAATTGATAAGGCAATCGAGCTTATGTTTAATAAAAAGCTTCCAAAAATGCGCCCACATGCAATTAAAATAAAAGAATATGAATCATTATGTGATGATATATTGCGGGATTCCATTAAAGACCTTTTCAAAACAGAAACAGACCCTATTCGTTTAATTAAATATAAAGAGGTCTATGAGGATTTAGAGGAAATTGCTGATTATTGCCAAAGTGTAGCGAACATTCTAGAAACCATTATTATGAAGAACGCATAAGGAGTCTTTTTATGGATAGTGTATTGATTATTACAATTCTAATCGTTGTTTGCGCGTTGGCATTTGATTTTATTAATGGATTTCATGATACAGCAAACGCGATTGCTACAGCTGTTTCTACGAAGGCGTTAAAACCTAGACATGCCATAGTACTTGCAGCCATCATGAATTTTTTAGGAGCTATGACCTTTACAGGTGTAGCGAAAACAATTACGAAAGACATTGTCGATCCATTTACGCTACCTAATGCGTCTTTCGTTATCCTGTCAGCATTGATTGCTGCGATTGCATGGAATTTAATTACATGGTATTTTGGGATACCAAGTAGTTCCTCTCATGCAATCATTGGATCCATTGCAGGTGCTGCAATTGCAGCTGCTGGATTTTCATCGTTAAATTATAAAGGATTTATGAAAATTATTGAAGCTCTTCTATTATCACCAGTCATAGCATTTGCCATTGGATTTATAGTATATAGCATTTTTAAAGTAGTATTTAAAAACTTCAATTTAACAAAAACAAATAAAGGTTTTCGATTGATTCAAATTTTCACTGCAGCCTTACAGTCTTATACTCATGGCACGAATGATGCCCAAAAAGCAATGGGGATCATTACTATGGCGTTAATATCTAATGGATATATCAGTGGTCAAAACGCAGATGTACCTTTTTGGGTTCAAGTATCCTGTGCTACTGCAATGGGACTTGGGACATCCATAGGCGGGTGGAAAATTATTAAAACAGTTGGCGGAAAAATAATGAAAATTCGCCCGATAAATGGTGTTGCAGCCGATTTAAGCTCAGCCTTTATTATCTTTGGTGCAACATATATTCATCTTCCTGTTAGTACCACCCATGTCATTTCTTCTTCGATTTTAGGTGTTGGATCAGCACATAGAATTAAAGGGGTAAAATGGGATACTGCTCAACGAATGGTAATCACTTGGGTTATTACATTGCCAATCTCAGCAACACTTGCGGGGTTAATTTATCTTCTTTTGAACAGTATTTTTTAAGATCGTTTCAAGTATACAAAATAATATTCATTTATTTATTCAACTTCGCTTTTTGAACAGAGTGAAGTTTTTTTATTTTTTCAAAAACCACCTATTTACATTATTATACAAAAGTGATATCATTTTAATATACAAAAGATATCCAAAGGGTGGGGGTAAAATATGACTGAGAAAAAGGTTTGGCAACTAAATGGTTTTATCGGTATTTTGATCATCGCTGTTTTACTTTTGTTTAGCCTGTTTATGTTTAGCAGAGAACAAATTGGGCTAGCTCTTGTTTCGATTATTATTGCTATGCTGCTTGCATCAGGTGTAACGATTATCCAACCAAATCAAGCTGCTGTTGTTACCTTCTTCGGAAAGTATTTAGGTACCATTCGTGAGAGTGGATTATTTATTACTGTCCCATTTACATTAAAGAAAAAGGTATCCTTAAGAGTAAGAAATTTTAATAGTAAAAAATTAAAGGTCAATGATGTTGACGGAAATCCAATTGAAATTGCAGCAGTTATTGTGTTTAAAGTCATTGATTCTGCAAAGGCAGTATTTGATGTTGATCAATATGAAGAATTTGTGGAAATCCAAAGTGAAACAGCTATTCGTCATGTTGCGACAAAATATCCTTATGATACGTATGATAGCGTAGAATTAACACTTCGCGGGAATGCAGTAGAAGTTTCAACAGAATTAGCAAGTGAGCTCCAGGAACGTTTAAATGTTGCAGGAGTGGAAGTTATCGAAGCAAGACTTACTCACCTTGCTTACTCTACAGAAATTGCACAAGCAATGTTACAGCGCCAACAAGCATCTGCCATTATTTCTGCTCGTCAAAAAATTGTAGAAGGTGCCGTTGGAATGGCACAGCTTGCTATCCAGCAATTAGAGGATGGGAATGTCATCGATTTAGATGATGAGAGAAGGGTCCAATTAGTAAACAATTTATTAGTAGCGATTGTTTCTGATAAAGCCACTCAACCAGTGATCAATACAGGAACCTTATATTAAAGAGGGGTATCCATGGCAAATAAAAAAAGCTTTCCATTACGAATTGATCCACAGCTATATGATATTTTACAAAAATGGGCAGCAGATGAGTTTCGAAGCGTGAATAGCCATATCGAATATATTCTTCGTGATGCGGCAAAGCGAAATGGACGTTTATCAAAAAAAACAACTGAAGACGAAGAAAATTAAAAGAAAAAAGCAACGAACTCAAACTTTTCGTTGCTTTTTTATATGCCTACTGCTTAAAAAAGGTATGTTCGTAAGATGCTAAGCAATAATAAAAACGCTACAACCATCATCACAACTACTAATATCTTTTCTTGTTTTTCTCCTTTCAAAAGATGACGGCCTCCTTTTATTTCAGCTTTTTTAATTATATCAATTTCCTATTATTTTTTATAATGAACAGGTAAAGCTATTACTAACTACCTCTATTATTACATTAAAAATTTAGTCTTAACTCTCAACAATAGAACAAACCAATGAAATTATTATAAAACAGTTGCGTAATCATTTAATAACGAATATTATATTAAATGTAGTAAAAAACGTTCGTTTTTTCGGAGGACTTATTATATGTTTAACAGATTTAAATTAAAAGAAAACGGCACAACTGTAAAAACAGAGATTATTGCCGGTTTAACTACATTTTTGTCAATGGTTTATATCGTTGTCGTCAATCCGCTAATCCTTTCTGATGCTGGCGTACCTTTTGACCAAGTATTTATGGCGACTATTATATCAGCTGTTGTTGGTACATTATGGATGGCGCTTTTTGCAAACTATCCTATCGCAATTGCACCAGGGATGGGCTTGAATGCTTATTTCGCCTATTCAGTTGTCGGAACACATGGAAATATTGATTATGTCACAGCATTTTCAGCAGTTTTTGTAGCAGGTATTATCTTTATTATTCTATCCGTTACACCTTTTCGTAGTAAATTAATTGAAGCTATCCCTGAAAACCTAAAACATGGAATTACTGCAGGGATTGGATTATTTATTGCATTTATTGGTTTAAGACAAACTGGAATTATTACTGCACATAAAAATAACTTAGTACAACTTGGTGATCTTCACCAACCAGTAACCATTCTGGCTTTAGTAGGTTTAGCTATAACATTAATATTAATGGCACGAAACATTCATGGTGCACTTTTCATTGGAATGATCATTACTGCGATCATTGCCCTTTTTACAGGCCAATTAACGTTTAATAAAGGCATCGTCGAAATGCCTCACTTACCAGAATTTATTATCCATAATCCTATTTCTGCAATTGGTGATGTATTCAGCCATAGTTTATATGCGGTTGTATTTTCGTTTTTACTCGTTACCATTTTTGATACAACAGGTACAATGGTCGGTGTTGCAGAGCAAGCAGGGCTTATAAAAGGAAAAACAATGCCTCGTGCACGTGAAGCATTATTAGCTGATTCAATCGCGACAACAATTGGTTCTGTTTTTGGTACAAGCCCAA
Source organism: Heyndrickxia sporothermodurans (assembly GCA_018333075.1). Taxonomy (GTDB): domain Bacteria; phylum Bacillota; class Bacilli; order Bacillales; family Bacillaceae_C; genus Heyndrickxia; species Heyndrickxia sporothermodurans_A. Next base: position 64,703 of record BORH01000013.1, read on the forward strand.
CAAGTGCCTTTGTTGAGTCAACATCTGGAGTTGCTGCGGGTGGCCGTACAGGACTTACCACTGTTACAGTATCTATATTGTTTATCATTTCTTCCTTTTTTAGTCCATTAGTACGTGCTGTATCCGGTTTACCTGCTATTACAGCGCCAGCGCTTATCATCGTAGGAAGCTTAATGATTGGTAGTGTCGCACGTATTAAATGGTCTGAGATTGATGAAGCATTTCCTGCATTTTTAATCATTCTTAGCATGCCATTAACATCTAGTATTGCTACAGGTATAGCCCTTGGCTTTATTTCCTATCCGATATTAAAATTAGTTAAAGGAAAATGGCGTGAAGTACATCCTCTTGTCTATATTTTTGCCGTATTGTTTTTCTCACAGCTTGCTTTCTTACCACATTAATGAAAATGGAATCAGCAGTTTTGCTGATTCCTATTTTTGTCTACGAAAGTCAATTTTCTTATAGTCAATTTGATACACTCTTCCTTTCTTTTCTCCTGAAGCAATTAATTTCATTGATTTTAATATTGTATGTGTGGTTTTAGAAGAAGATAGCATTAAAAATTCTCGACATTTTTTATTCGTAATATGTGATTCTATAAGAAGAAAATAGTCTTTGATGGATTGTTCATGCGCTTTTTTTGAAGTGTATTGACATTGTGTACATTTCCATTGATACTTTTCTCTAATCATTGAAAAGCTATTGCATTTCATGCATTGTACTCCCTTAATTACCTCATCCTGTTCAATTTTATATTCCTCTAAAATACTTTTTTGTGTCGGTGTATGAGACTCTACTAATAATTCTGCCATCCTTTTCATTTGCAGCTGGGTTAATAAAGGTTTTTTATAATAGGAATGAAACTGCTCGATTTTATTTACGATTTGATCTAAATGAATAACAAATGGATCAATTGTTTTATTTTGTCCAACTACTTTAATAATCGTAGAAGGATCACTTATAACGATTAAATATTCAAGAGGGATTTGTGGGAAATGTCTTTCCTGAAGCCAACTAAAAAGCTGAAGATGCTGTCTCCTTGCTTGAGCAATGGGATCTTGAAAGCCTTCTTCCTTATTTTGATGATTGATTCGAGTGAATTGATTTAATTCCGTATCGAATATTAATGTTCCAGAGTAGTTTTTCACTTCAATAATAAGGGCAAAGAATGGAGATAGGATGAGGGTATCCATTTGGAAGAAATTTCGTTCACCTTTTAATCTGAGATCATGAAATATGAGATATTTTCCTCTAGGTAAAAATTGGAGAAAGTAATCAAGACTTTGTTCACCACTATATCCTTTCCACCTTATTTTCAGGTCCCTTTCAATATCAGCTTGTTTTTCATGATTTTTTGGTAGCCTATTCTGTAAAGCCTCTCCTTTTAAAATCCTAATTGGCAATCCTCTACTTTTAATAATCAAACTTGTCAACCTCCTTTTTGTAATCTATTACTGTTATTCTAGATAAGACAGAAAAACCCTTTATAAAGTTGGGAAGTTTTTTATACGGTTGGTGGAGATGATGGGGATGGTGGATATTTCTTCCGTAAGAGCCTCTTATCTGCTATAAGATCTCACTATCTACGAAATTTTATATTTTATCTACACAAATTGACAATTTATCTACTACTTTTACGACTTTATCTTTGGAAAAATTAATTATTTCATCGATAACTTTGGCTTTTCGCTGTTCATTACTCTTTTTCAACTTTAATTCTTAATTATCACCTTTATTTAAACATTTTCCTCTTCAAATTGTCCTTATCTCCTTTCACGATCCTTTTTCCTCTTTCATTTATCCTTATCTCCTTTCACGATCTTTTTTCCTCTTTCATTTGCACTTATCTCTTTTCACGATCCTTTTTCCTCTTTCATTTGCCCTTATCTCCTTTCACGATTCTTTTTCCTCTTTCATTTGCCCTTATCTCCTTTCACGATCCTTTTTCAACCTTCATTTGTCCTTATCTCCTTTCACGATCCTTTTTCCTCTTTCATTTGCCCTTATCTCCTTTCACGATCCTTTTTCAACCTTCATTTGTCCTTATCTCCTTTCACGATCCTTTTTCCTCTTTCATTTGTCCGTATCTCCTTTCCTAATCCTATTTCCTCTTACATCTGCCCTTATCTCCTTTCCTATCCTTTTTATTCACTCATATTCACCTTTATAAATAATTATTTTTCGGTCCAAATAAAAACGCCTATGCCACTTGACATAGACGTCTTGTATCTTAATTATGCATTACCCAAATCGATCCTATTACAATCGTAAGGGCGATGATAATACTGTAAATAATATTTCCAATTTGCACCTTGGAGTTGTCACTTTCTTTAATATGCATAAACATGAATAGCTGCATACCAGCTTGTAAGAAAGCGAGAATGCCAATTATGCTCATGATTGTTGATTTCGGGAGATTCGTATGCAAAGCAACAAGCATGGCTGCAATTGTCATCACTAGAGATAAAAAGAAACCAATGATATGTCCAATTGGATATTTCGAATGATGTTGTGACATTACTGAATCAGCCCTCCTAAGTAAACAAATGTAAAGATAAAAATCCAAACGACATCAAGAAAATGCCAGTATAAACTAATGATGAAAAACTTTCTTGATGTAACAGGTGTTAAACCTCTTTTTACTAATTGCATGATTAGTAAAATGCCCCATAAAATCCCCATTGAAACGTGTAGTCCATGAGTTCCTAGCAATACAAAGAAGCCGGAAAGAAAACCACTTGTTTGTAATGTTGCTCCTTCATGTACATAGTCAATGAATTCGTGAAGCTCAAAGTAAATAAAGCCTGCACCTAATAGCAAGGTAATAATAAACCATAGCAGTAAGCCTTTTTTATTATTATTTCTCATTGAAAATATTGCGAGACCACATGTAAAGCTACTAACTAAAAGTAGGATTGTTTCTATCATTACATCTTTAATTTTAAATAGCTCTAATTGGCCAGGGCCACCTGCTGTTTCACCTGAAAGAACAAAATAGGTAGCGAACAGAGTCGCAAATAACGCGATCTCTGCACCAAGAAAAATCCAAAAACCAAATATATTTAATCTGCTTTGCTCAGATTGATATTCTAACGGCAAAGATGTGTCCAAATGTTCACTCATCATTTTTCACCTCTTGCTGCGAGTTCTGTGTTTAAAATTTCATCCACCTCAACATGGTAGCCCTTGTCATAATCAAAGGAACGCCATGCTAAGCATCCAAGAATGATGATTAAACCGATAATTGCAAGCCACCACCATGAAAAGACAAGACCGAAGCCGCCAAGTCCAAAACCAACTGCAGATATAAATGGCATTGAGGTATTGCTTGGCATATGAATTGGTTTGATATCCTCTTTTTTATATAAAGGTTTATTCTTTTGTTTCATATTCCAGTAAGCATCTACATCATCAACCTCTGGTGCTACAGCAAAGTTATAATGAGGAACAGGAGTTGGTGTTGCCCATTCTAAGGTACGTCCATCCCATGGATCTCCAGTTAAATCTCTCTCACCTTTACGTGCACTGTAAATGATGTTCCATACTAAAACAAGGAAGCCAATTCCCATTAATACGCCACCAACAGTTGATATGACATTTAGACCTTCCCATCCAAGGCCTGCTTGGTACGTATACATACGACGTGTCATCCCTTTTAATCCAAGCACGAACTGTGGTAAGAAGCAAATATTAAATCCGAACATCCAAAACCAGAAAGTAATTTTTCCAAGTTTTTCATTTAGCATATGTCCAAACATTTTAGGATACCAGTAATGTAAACCAGCGAAACATGCAAAGGCAACACCTGGAATTAATGTGTAATGGAAGTGGGCAATTAGGAAATAGCTATTATGGTATTGATAATCCGCTGCAGCCATAGCAAGCATGACTCCTGTTACCCCACCAATTAAAAAGTTTGGAATGAAAGCTAATGACCAAAGCATTGCTGATGTTAATTTCAGACGACCTTTGTACATCGTAAAGATCCAGTTAAATAGTTTTACACCGGTCGGTATGGCAATAAGCATCGTTGAAATCGAGAAGAACGAGTTTACTGCTGCAGTATTCCCCATCGTGAAGAAATGGTGAACCCAAGTAAAATAACTAAATAATGCTATGGCTAGCATTGAAAAGACCATTGATTTATATCCAAATAAACGTTTTTTTGCAAATGTACTAATTATTTCTGAATAAATTCCTAAAGATGGAAGCAACACAATGTATACTTCAGGATGTCCCCAAATCCAGAACAAATTGCTCCAAAGCATCGGCATACCACCTGAGGCCATTGTAAAGAAATGAGAACCAAATAAACGATCAAAAGTCATTAAACCTAATGCAACAGTTAATACTGGGAACGCAAAAATAATAATTACGCACATGATTAATACGGACCAAACGAACATCGGCATTTTCATTAACGACATTCCTTTGGTTCTCATCTTAAGAATGGTCACTAAGAAGTTAATCCCTGTAATCAATGTACCAATACCCGCTATTTGCAAGGCAACTGCATAATAGTTATTTCCTACACCAGGACTAAATTCTGTTCCAGCTAACGGAAAATAAGATGTCCATCCAGCAGTAGGAGATCCACCAATGATAAATGAAATATTAAATAGTGCACAGCCTACTGCAAATGTCCAAAAACTAAATGCATTTAACATTGGATAAGCAACATCACGTGCTCCAATCTGTAACGGTACAGCAATATTAATTAATCCCATTAAGAACGGCATTGCCATAAATAGAATCATAATTGTTCCATGAGTAGTAAATATCCCATCATAATGATTGGCATCAAGTAGTTTTAAATTAGGCGCCGTTAGTTGGGCACGCATCATTAATGCATCGACCCCACCACGGAATAGCATAAGTACAGCAACTAAAACGTACATGATTCCAATTTTTTTATGATCAACGGTTGTAAGCCAGTTCTTCCAAAGCCATTTCCATTTTTTAAAATACGTAAGATAAAAAATGATACCAATCATAGCAAGAGCAATTCCTGCTTCTGTTACATAAATAATTGGTTCGCCTGTAACAAAAAATTCATCAAGCTTCATACTTCTTTCCTCCAATCTTTCTAATGTTGATGCTCTGACATGTCCATGCCTTCCATGTCCATATCATCCATATCATGCTGTTTTTGATTGGTATTTTTTTTCTCCATCATTCCGTGTTGATGCGGTGCTTTTACCCATGACAAATGTGTTCCAGTATAAGTCATTCGTCCAACTACTCCAGATTTCAAAAGCTTATTGTAATCGGCTTTTTTCATTTTAGGTGCTGAACTCTTTACTTCTTTTACCCATTTATCAAAATCCGTTTGAGTTTGAGAAAGTACTTCGAAATCCATATGTGCAAAGCCTTCTCCATTAAAATTCGCGTTTCTTCCTAAGAAGGAACCTGTTTTATCCGCTAATAAGATCAATTCCATTGAATGATTTGGCATTGTATATTTTTGTCCACCTAATTCAGGAACCCAAAAAGAAGCCATCGTTCCAGCAGATGTTAATTGAAATTTTACTGGAGTGTCTTTAGGAATGTTTACATAGTTAACCGTTTCAATATTTTGATCTGGATAGCTAAATATCCATTTCCAATCTGCAGAAGTAACATTGATAACTAATGGCTTTTTATCCTCATAGCCTTTAGGTACATTTTCTAATTGATAATTTGCTTTTACAGTTGGAACTGCAACCGCAATAATAATAACTATAGGAATGGCTGTCCAAATAATTTCCAGCCACTTATTTCCATGATGATCAGGTGGTACATAATCCGCAGCTAAACGTTTTTCTCGGTATTTATATACCATAAAAATAAACAAACCCATTACAACAACTAAAATGATCATCATTAACCAGAAGGAATATACGATAAGATCATATTGTTTTTGTGCAACTGGTCCTTGTGGATTTAAAACTGCTATCTTGCTAGTATCACATCCACTTAATAAAAAGATGGAACCTATTAAAATCAAACTCGTTAATTTCCAAGGGAGTTTTTTTGCTCGCATTCTTTGTCTCTCCTTCCCAATCTAAGAAGTATGTATCCTATGTCACAAATAAAGGAAAATGTGTTTTACTTTTTTGAGCACTGATAAATTCTACTCCTTTTTTTTATTTTTGTGCACTCATTCACAAACTCGACAATTTTTATTCATAAAGACGACAAAAAATATTCTTCAATTGTTTGTTGACTTCTTGTGATTACGTAACTTTGGTAATCTTGGATTGAATATGGAATTAATAATAATAGAAGTTATAATGCTTGTTCCCTCTAAACAAAAAAAGACTATTTTTGCGAGTATGCTGCAAAAATAGTCTTTTTAGCACTTATTATTGTATAGTCATTTTTTCTTTCCTCTTTTTCTTTTTTGCTACTTGATGTATAGAGAGTCCTACTGTATCCTCTATCGCTTCAAGAAGAGCTTCATTTATACTTGGATGCGGATATGTTGGGAATATGAAATCTTCGTCCCTTGCAACCATTTCTCCACCTATGATTGCTGTTGAAATTAATTCAATTGCACCTTCTCCGATAATGTGCATTCCTATTAATCTATTTGTTTGTTCATCAATTACTGCTTTTACAAATCCATCCCGGTTTCCTGTTAATAAGGCATAGCCATTTCCAGGTAATTGATATTGACCTGTTTTTGTAGAAAATCCAGCTATTTTAGCCTCTTCCTCCGTATATCCAACTGAAGCAATTGGTGGAATTGAATGGACTACTTTCGGCATCCAAGTAAGATCTACTTCGTTTATTCCTCCACTAATCATTTCAGCCGCAACCTTTCCTTGTTTCATCGACTTTACAGCGTAAAAAGGTTCTCCAGTTACATCGCCAATAGCAAAAATATGATTAAGATTGGTTCTTCCTTGTTTGTCACAAATAATAAATTGATGTTCATCCACCATGATTCCGATTCGATCTAACCCAAGACTTTCCGTATTCCCCGTCAATGATTCGGACATGTAAAATGCATTTGAATAAATCTTGTTTGCTTCCCCTTTTTGATTAATAAAGGAGCATTCCACTCCATTTTCTGCTTCATCGAAATGAAGTTTTTCAATTTCTGTATATAAGGAGATTTTGTTTTTTTTCAGCTGCCTCTTTACTTCTTTAACTATATCCAGGTCGTATTCAAACTCTTTGTTTTTCTGTAAAATAATACTTACTTTCGTTCCTAATAAACTGTAGGCAAAGGCAGCTTCTAAGATAATATAGTCAGAGCCTACTAGGATCAATTGATCTGGTAACCTATCAAGATTAAACAATTGCAAACGATCAAGCTGATAATTTGGAAGTATTTTTTTGCTGTCAACCTTTGCTCCGGTCGCAATAATTGCCTGTTCAAAATTCACTACTTCATAATGGTGACCATTTTCAATACCAATTTTGTTTTCAGAAATAAAGGTTGCCCTTCCATACATAATTTCAATTTTATTAGCCTTGCAAAGTGATGCTACACCTGCTCCTAATTGAGTAACCACTTGATTCTTATAGGTTAGAAAGCTTGAATAATCAAAGCGATTATTTTCAATTTGATAGCCTAAAGTAGAAATATGCTCCAATTTACTTGCTTGCTTGGCGGCATGAACAAAAGTCTTAGAAGGAATACAACCTTCATTTAAACAAACTCCCCCAAGCTTCTTTTGTTCAATTAATAGCACTTCCTTGCCTAATTGAGCAGCACGAATGGCTGCCGTATATCCACCCGGACCACCACCAATAATAACGACTTCTTTTTCCTGTGCGATTTCTCCAACAACCATTTTTATTTCAACTCCAATAGCATTCTTGTCGGATGTTCAAGTAAGTGAACGAAATGATTTGTAAAGCGAACTGCAGTTGCTCCATCTGCTATACGATGATCAAATGACATCGACATATTCATCATGCTTCGTATGACAATTTCATCATTCATTACAACTGGCTTTTTTTTCGTTTTATGAAAGGCGATTAATGCTGATTGCGGATAATTGATTATTGGTGTTGCACCGACTCCACCAAGTGGACCTACATTGCTTATCGTAAATGTGCCCTCAGAAATATCAGCCTTTGTTAAAGTGTTCGTTTGCGCTTTTTTAATATAAGACTTCATTTCTTCATGAATCGTTTTCATTGATTTTCGTTCTACATTACGAATAACTGGAACGATTAAACCCTCTTCTGTATCAACAGCAATCCCAATATTGTAGTCTTTTTTTAGTATGATTACGCCACGCTCTTCATCCAACACGGAATTAAAGATGGGGAATTTTTCTAATGATAGTTGAATGGCTTTGATAAAAAAGGCAACAACGGACAAGTTCGTTCCTTCCTCCTTTAGCTGCTTTGTACATTCCAATACATTTGTCATATCCAATTCTTCAAAATGCGTAACATGTGGAATCGTATAGAGTGATTTTGTCATTAATCCAGCAATTTGTTTTCTTCGCCCATTAAATGGAAGCTCCTCATTGCCTCTCTCGACTACTGGTTGGATATCGGATTCGATATTGATTGTCTTTTCCAGAGACTCTTCTTTTTTTACGAATCGATAAACATCTTCATCTGTCACTCTACCCGCTGGTCCAGTTCCCTCTATTGTTTCAATATCAACTCCTAATTCACGAGCAATTTTTCTTGTAAATGGCGCAGCTAATGTGATTTGTTTTTTAGAGGATTGTTCTTCAACACTTCGTTGTTTAGATGGTGTTGCAGAACTTCTCTTCTCGGAATCTATTAATAGTAAAGTAGTTCCTACTGTAACATTTACTCCTTCATTCACAAGAATTTCCTTTACGATCCCTTCGGCTGGTGAAGGAAGCTCTGCAGTCATTTTATCTGTTTGAACCTCTACTAAAGGTTGATCACTTTGGACTCTATCTCCAACCTTAACAAAATACGTTAAGATTTCCCCTTCAGTCATTCCTTCACCTATATCATGAAGCTTTACTTCTATCAATATAGACACCTACTTTCAAAAATACTTAGTATTTCTATATTCGAAGCGTAAAAATTTTTTAAAAAAATGCAGCTTTTTTTATCGACTCAAGAATTCGATTTTCATTTGGCAAATAATGTTTTTCTAATGTATAAAAAGGAACTGGCACATCAAACCCAGTCACCCTTTGAATAGGTGCTTTCAAATGAAGGAAGGATGTATCTTGAATTAGAGAAATGATGTCAGCTCCTAGTCCACTTGTTGCATGTGCTTCATGGATAATAACCGCTCTTCCTGTTTTTTGGACAGACTCTGAAATCATCTCTCTGTCTAACGGATATAGCGTACGCAAATCAATAACATCACAATGAATCTTCTCCTCCTTCGCTTTCTCTGCTGCTTTCATTGCTAATGGGACCATTGCTCCCCACGCAAAAAGTGTGACATCATCGCCTTCACTTATCCGACTAGCTTTACCAATTTCAACCGTATATCTCTCAATAGGTACTTCATCTTTAAAAGCTCGATAAGACCGCATAGGCTCTAGAAACAATACTGGATCTGGATCTTCGATGCTGGCTATCAATAATCCCTTCGCATCATAAGGATTAGACGGACAGACTACTTTAATTCCGGGCATATGTGTAAATAAAACTTCAACACTATCAGAGTGAATTTCTGGTGCCTTAACACCAGCACCATAAGGAGCTCGGATGACGAGTGGAACATGAAAATGACTCATTGTCCTCATACGAATACGAGTCGCATGGCTCATAATTTGTTCGAACGCAGGATAGATAAAACCTAAAAATTGCATTTCAACGACTGGGACAAATCCGTTTATTGCAAGGCCAATCGCAGTTCCGACTATTCCAGCCTCACTTAATGGCGTATCGATTACTCGATCCTCACCAAATTCTTTTTGCAGTCCTTCTGTCGCTCGAAACACTCCGCCATTTTTACCAACATCTTCTCCCAATATTAAAACTTCCGCTTGTTCTTTCATCACCGTTCTAAGCCCGTCAGTCACTGCTTGCACTAAAGATAACTTTTGCGTATTTGTTGCAATCACATTCATCGATTCACACCTCGCAAAAATTCAAAATATTGATCTTTTTGGTCCATAATTGACCAGGTTTTCTCAGCAAATACATGATCAAATAAATCATCTACATTTGGCTCTGGAAAAGCCTCCATTTCTGCTACGGCTTTTTCAATGCTTTGTGCAGATTCCTGAGCTACCTTCTCATGCCACTCATCATTCCAATTTCCTTCGTTTTTCATGAATCGTTCTAATCGTAAAATTGGATCACTTTTTTCCCTTTTTACTTCACTTTCCGCTTGATTTCGATATTTTGTTGGATCATCAGCTGTTGTATGTGCTCCATATCTCCATGTCACTGCTTCAATTAGGGTTGGTCCTTCGCCGTTTCTTGCTCTATTTAAGGCTTTCTTCGTTTCAAAATAAACAGCCAAGATGTCATTTCCATCTATTCGAATACCTGGGATGCCGTAAGCAACAGCCTTCTGAGCAATGGTTTCAGAATTCATTTGTCGTTCGATTGGTACTGATATCGCAAATTGATTATTTTGATTAAAAAATACAACGGGTGCTTTAAAAACACTTGCAAAATTTAACCCTTCATGGAAATCACCTTCAGAAGTTGCCCCATCACCAAAGTAAGCTATTGCAGCATTATCGGTTCCTTTTCTTTGCTCTGCCATCGCTGCCCCAGTGGCATGAAGGAGTTGCGTTGCTATAGGTACTGCAGGAGGGAAAATCTTCTTTCCGTCTGGAGGCACACATCCTTCTAATCTTCCATTCCAATATAAAAGAATCGTTTTTAATGAGTGTCCAAAAGTGATGCTTGCTGCATGATCCCGATAGGTTGGGAATAGCCAATCATCAGGTCGTAACGCAAGTGCACTTCCTACCTGCGCTGCTTCCTGTCCTTCAAACGGAGCATACGTACCTAATCTTCCTTGCCTTTGGAGACTGATTGCTTTCCTATCAAATGTCCTTACATATAGTAATCTAGTATAAAGCTCTTTGATAAAATCTATTGAAAGCGCTTTCGAAATATCGCTATTTAATAGATTTCCATTTTCATCAAGATAACGAATCATTTGAAATTGCTCCATATATTCGTCCTCCTTGTCGATTTGAATACTCATTGTTAATATCTTAGCTCCCATTTAGGACGTTTATGATGGGAGAAGAAACTGTTTCTTTGTTTCCTAGCTTCAATTCGCTGTTCACAAAATTGATTAGCTGATTCAACGGTTGAAATGCTTTTGCTTTCTGAATTACGATAAATCTCTAATAGTGACGTATAAATAGCTTTTGTCTTTTTCATCACTCTTTTCTTATTCGGGCCATATAATTCGTCAGAAACTTGGATAAGCCCTCCTGCATTAACTATATAATCTGGTGCATATAGGATTCCCTTTTTCATAAGAATCTCACCATGGTAATCTTCAAGTAATTGATTGTTTGCAGAACCAACAATTGCTTTTACTTTTAATGAATTTAAGGTTTCGTCGTTGATAATTCCACCAAGTGCACACGGAACAAACACCTCTGCCTCTACACCATAAATATCATTTCCTGAAACAACCTTTACATTGTTATTTCCTAATTCCTTTGCTCGATTTAGTAATGCTTGAATCGCTTCTGAATTAATATCAGATACATAAAGTGAAGCCCCTTCCTCAAGCAATGTTTCCGCAACTTTAAAACCTACCTTTCCCAAGCCTTGCACAGCGTAGGTTTTTCCACCAATTTGATTGATTCCATCAAGCGTTTCATTCGTTGCTTTAATTCCATAAATAACCCCTTCTGCAGTCGGGACGGACGAATCTCCGCTTCCCCCATATTCTTCTGGAATACCCACAATACAGTTCGTTTCCTTCATCGCATGGACAAAGTCTTCAGGTGTGGTTCCCATATCTGTCCCTGTGTAATACCGTCCATTTAATGAATCAATATACTGCCCTAACGCCCGGAATAATTCAGGTGTCTTATCTTTTTTAGGGTCGCCAATAATAACTGTTTTTCCTCCCCCAAAGTCTACATCAGCAGCAGCACATTTATAGGTCATCCCTTTTGAAAGTCGGAGTGCATCGTTTAATGCATGCTCAAAGGTTTGATAAGGATACATTCGACATCCCCCTGTAGCAGGTCCAAGGGTTGTATTATGTATAGCAATAATTGCTTTTAATCCTGTATTCGGGTCATTACAAATAACCACTTGCTCATGTTCATAAATTTTATTAAACATTTCCATGATCAGTTCTCCTCTCTAGAAGTCACTTCTGTATCTTTCGATTCTATTAGCATTTGATTGATTTTTTCTTTAGGTAATATAACCTGCTTGACTTCTCCTTTACCAATTAACCCTTTTTCATTCCATGCCTCTGTTTTCGTCATGACAATATTATCCTTTAATTCTATTAAAGTCGCTTTAATACGAACTTTCGTATTAGCAGTAGTTGGTGCGATATGCTTCACTTGAACCGCACCTCCAATCCCCTCCTCATGTTCCTCTAGATATGGAAGGATAATTTTCCGAGATGCCCATTCCATATGGTATACCATTGAGACAGTTGAATAAGCCTCATGAACGACATTCCCCTCAAATCCAGCAAACATATCAGGTGTGACTATCGTTTCGATCATTGCCGTTTGCCCAATTTTCATTCCCTGCTTCATTTAATCACTCCTCCCATTACTAGGCTAGGCTAGAAGTGTTCGATCACTTATCATGCTGCCTCCACGTAATTTTTGAAATTCCTTCAATAATTGCTCAATCGTTAATTTCTTTTTTTCCTCCTCTTTGACTTCCAATATGATTTGACCATTATCCATCATAATGAGTCGATTTCCTAAATCAAGAGCTTGCTGCATATTATGAGTGACCATAATGGTTGTTAATTGGTCCTTTTCAACTAATTCCTTCGTTAACGATGTTATTAGCTTTGCTCTCGAGGGATCAAGCGCTGCAGTATGCTCATCAAGCAACAAAATGGATGGCTTAGTAAAGGTTGACATTAATAATGATAAAGCCTGACGCTCTCCACCCGACAGTAGCCCAACCTTTGCATTTAATCTCTTTTCTAAATTTAAATGAAGAGTTTTTAAGGATTCGATAAAAAATTCTTTGCGGTTCTTATCTACTCCTTTTCGTAAGCCGCGCGTTTTATTTCGCGAATAAGCCATCGCCAGGTTTTCCTCAATGGTCATTGAAGGTGCTGTTCCAGCCATAGGATCCTGGAATACTCTCCCGATTAATTTCGAGCGTTTGAATTCTGGCAATTTTGTAACATCCTTTTGATCAATATAAATCTTGCCAACATCTGGTGTAAGTACACCAGATATCATATTCATTAATGTAGATTTTCCAGCACCATTACTGCCAATAATCGTAACAAAATCCCCTTTTTCAAGAGATAAATTGATTTTATCTAGTGCTACTTTTTCATCTGGTGTTGCTTCATTAAAAAGCTTGCTAATCTGTTCTAGGCGGAGCAATTTGTTCACTCTCCTCTACCTTTATCTGTGACATTCGTTCAGTATATCGTTTGGCCTTTCTTCTTTTTTCTCTTTGATTGTCGAGTATTTTTGGAAAAATTAATGCCAATGTGACAATAATCGCAGTAATTAATTTCATATCTCCTGTATCTAAAAACTTAACTCGAAGTGCAAGACCAAGAATAACCCTGTATATAATTGCTCCGCAAATAACGGCGAAGGTAGTGCGTACTATCGTTTTCGTGCCAAAAATTGCTTCGCCAATAATAACAGAAGCAAGACCAACTATAATCATACCTATTCCTAAATTAATATCGGAAAATTTGCCGTATTGAGCAATTAATGCCCCAGCTAATGCAACCAATGCATTTGAGATACCTAATCCTAAAATAATAAGGGAATCGGTATTTGCTGAAAAACTGCGAATCATTCTTTTATTATCACCTGTTGCTCTTAAAGCAAGACCCGTCTCCGTCTGTAAAAAACGGTCAGCAATCCATTTAATCAGTAAAGTAATAGCTAGCATCAATATCAGAATCCCCCATGTGGGAGGTAAATGCTGAACACCTAACAAGCCGATTAGATGATTAAGCCAATCATCAATTCCTAAAGGCTTCCAAAATTCGGTAAACTTAGTAAGTATCGTTTCAGAGTTTAATAAAGGAATATTTGGTCTCCCGACAGAAGTATCTGAAGAGGTACCCATTATCCTTAAATTAATAGAATAGAGTGCAATCATCATTAATATTCCAGACAGCAGTGGATTAATTTTCCCTTTCGTATGAAGCAGCCCAGTCATACATCCAGCAATAAATCCTGCTATGATTGCTGCAGCAGTTGAAAAAATAGGGTGATATCCTAAAACTATCATCGTTGCCGCCACCGAACTACCCGTGACAAAGCTACCATCGACTGTCAAGTCTGGAAAGTCAAGCACTCGGAAGGAAAGATACACTCCAAGTGCCAACAATGCATAGATGATTCCTTGCTCTACTGAACTGAATATTGCTGTAAACATAGAATCATCTCCTATTAGAGGTTTTTCAAAAAGTCCGAGAAAAAGAACAGCATTAGATAGCGTTCTAGTCCTCGGGGCTATGCTTCCTGGAACCTATCAGCTCTTTTTGAATACGTATGATCACTCTGAGAATTCAGCTTTCCACTCATCCTTAACTTTTAGTCCAATGGCTTCAGCTGTCTTTTTATTCATCAGTAATTTTAAATTTTGTGGCAATTGTACAGGTAATTCCGATGGTTTCTTTTCACCTTTCAATATTTGAACCGCCATTTGTCCTGCCTCATATCCGATATCCGAATACTCGAAGCCATATGCACCAAGTGCTCCTCTTTTAACCGAATCAAACTCTGCTGCCATCATTGGCAATTTATTTTCATTCGCAACTGAAACGACGGTTTCAAAGGCGGATACAACCGTATTATCTGAAATAATATATAAGCCATCGACTTTTCCGACTAGAGATTCTGTCGCTTGCTTCACATCGGCAGAGGTTGCAACTGAAGCTTCTTTAATTTCCATGCCTAATTCACCTGCTAGTTTTTTAACATTATCAACCTGTGCACGTGAATTTTGTTCTCCTGAGTTAAAAACCATGCCAACTTTTTTTATATTCAGTTGTTCTTTCATAAATTTTAATGTGTTTGGAATCGCATCTGGATGGGTATCAATAGTTCCTGTTACGTTGGCACCTGGCTGTTCCATTGAAGAAACTAACTCGGCACCTACTGGGTCTGTCACTGAAGTAAAAATGATTGGAATATCTTTGGTGGCACTTGCAACTGCTTGAGCACTTGGTGTTGAGTTGGCAAAGATAAGATCGACATTTGAGCTAACTAAATTATTTGCTATTGTCGTATTATTACTTTGTTCATTTTGAGCATTTTGGACATCATATTCGACTTTTAAGCCTGACTCTTCAATCGCCTTTTTAAATCCATCGAAGGCAGCGTTTAATGAAGGATGCTCAACAATTTGTGTAACCCCTATTTTATATGTCTTTTCCTTTTTTGAATCTCCCCCTTTTGCTTCTCCGCCTGATGTTTTTTGTTCGTTTTGTGTTCCACAGGATGCTAATAATAATGCACTAAACAAAACGATAGCACTTTTTTTCAAACTGAATTTCATCCCATTTCCCCCCATTGACTATTTAAAATGAAAATATGCTTTCAATAGTCCTCCTTTCATTTTTTTCATATAAAATAATCATTAACTTAATACGTTAATGTTATTTTCCACATTGAATTAGATTCAAAATTCCGAAATTTCTACATATATCGATATTACCTAATTTATTTCTTCATAAATAAAAAATGTCCTGCCTATCTATTTAATAGATTTCCTATGTTTTTCAACGTTTTTCGACATTCAGCCATCATACCTTCCAAAAGCTCTTTTACTGTAGGTATATCATGGATTAAGCCAGCAATTTGCCCACTATTCATGAATCCTTTTTTCTCATTTCCATCAATTGCTCCGATTATATGGTGATTTTCATTTGTTGCTTCAGCATATTGTTCTGTCGTATATACTTCTTCATTTTTCAAAAGGCTTAATGTATAATCGCCTTCTAAAACTCTTCTTGTCTGCCCCTTTGAACGCCCAATAATGATTGTATTATGATCATTAGCATTGAGTATTTTATTTTTATAATCAGAAGAAAAAGGTGCCTCCTTGGTAGCTACAAACCTCGTACCCATTTGAACGCCTTGTGCACCAAGTGAAAATGCCGCCAAAAGCCCTCTACCATCTGCGATTCCACCTGCAGCAATAACAGGAATTGTCACAGCATCAACGATTTGAGGGATCAGCGTCATCGTTGTCGTTTCGTATGGAGAATTAATTCCTGCCGCTTCGAACCCTTCAGCGACAATTATATTTGCTCCAGCTTTTTCCGCTTTAATCGCATGATGAACGGAGGCAGTAACAACCATTACCTTTATATTATTTTCGTGCAGGATTGGAATGATTGGAGCAGGATTCCCTGCTGATAAAGAAACAACAGGAACATTAAATTTGATCATTAAGGAGATCATTTCTTTCATATATGAATTCACATTAATTGGAAGATTAACTGCAAAGGGCTTTTTCGTTAATTTCCTTAGTTCCTGAATCATATGTTCCACTTCATCAGGAGTTAATGTACCTACTCCAATTGTTCCTAACCCACCTGCATTAGATATAGCTGCCGCTAATTTCGCATTGCTAATATTGCCCATACCACCTTGAATAATAGGATACTCGATATGAAGGATTTCAATTAGTTTCTTCATCTTCTGGACCTCTTTTCTAAGCAAATATATTTATCGAATATCCTATTCGACAGTAAATCCTTATTCTTCAACTAGTAACGGATGCTGGAATAAATCGTACTTTTTATTTTTTCTTTTCATTTCATTTCCTTCTTTAAAAACGGATTCAAAAAATTCGCTTGCGTGTTCTGCGAGCTCCTTATAATAATTAGAAAACAATTGTGCTGCCTGATTGCCGAGCCATTTAAAAGGAAGTAATTCATCTGGCAGGCCAGGATCAATAAATAAGAATTTTCTATATTCATGAACGAGCCTTGTACGTTCAACAAAGCAATCGGCAGGTGTCATGTTCCCATTCAATATTCTTGCCTTATCGTTCAAGTATTTTTCTTCATAAAAATCTAAGAAAGCTTTATATTGAGAATTGATTTCCGCTATATCCCAGCAATCATGGATGAGCTTTTGATTTTCATGGGGTCCAATATATTCTGTGATAAATACATGAACATAATCGCTAATTTCATACTTTTCTACTAAACTTTTAACCTGTTTAGCTAAATGGTTGGGAGAAATCCAGCAGCTATTTGCAATGGCTCCAAAACCACTCCAAACTAATTCCTTTCTTAATTCATCTCTTATGGAACGCTTATCCTCCGGAATGGAATATGTTAGCATCGTCCACTTTCCGTCCCATTTCTCCTGCTTTAGTTTAAAAATTCGAGTGGCCGCTTCATCCATGCGATCGACTCCACGTGGCGTTAAATAATAATAGCTTTTATTCCCTTCCTTTCTTGCTTCGACCCACCCCTGTTTATACATTCTTGAAACAGCCGCCCGAACAGACTGTTCATTATGCCCAAACTCCTTTAATAACTTTATTAAACTACCAATCCAAATTTCATTACCGTAATGTCGAATATAATCTCCGTATAGGGTAAATATCATGGATCTAGTATTCATACTACTCATATTAAAACTACCTGCCTTTACTAGTGTGCTTGGTTAAAAATGAGAATATAAAAAAACTCCCATATATATTTGTTCTGCATACCTAAACACACTTCCTCCTCTACCAAAAGCAACAAAATTATATATTTTCTATTATTGTTGCAATCCCTTGGCCAACCCCTATACACATTGTTGCTAAACCAATTTCCAAATCTCTTCGTTTCAGTTCATAAATAAGAGTGGTTAATATTCTTGCTCCACTTGCACCAAGAGGATGACCGAATGCTATGGCACCACCATTTACATTTACAAGATTAGGATTTAATTCAAGCTGGCGAATACACTCGATGGATTGAGAAGCAAAGGCTTCATTCAATTCAACTAAATGAATATCTTGGATATTCATCCTTAATCGTGATAATACTTTTTTCGTTGCATAGATCGGACCCAGCCCCATTAATGACGGCTCAAGCCCAGCAACTGCTGTCGCCCTATACCTTACCAATGGAGTTAATCCTAATTGTCTTGCCTTTTCTTCACTCATCAATAGCACTGCGGATGCTCCATCATTTACCCCTGATGAATTTCCAGCAGTGACAGTACCATCAACAAATAATGGCTTTAGCTTTTGCATTGCTTCTATCGTTGCATTTGGTCTAGGATGTTCATCGAATTGAATCTCTTGTACATTCCCTTTTCGATCTCTTAA
Organism: Heyndrickxia sporothermodurans; assembly: GCA_018333075.1. Taxonomy (GTDB): domain Bacteria; phylum Bacillota; class Bacilli; order Bacillales; family Bacillaceae_C; genus Heyndrickxia; species Heyndrickxia sporothermodurans_A. Next base: position 83,099 of record BORH01000013.1, read on the forward strand.
AGAGACAGAAACAAGCTCTTGATTGAATCGATTTTGCTCAATCGCATTTTTAGCCTTCATTTGGCTTTCAAAAGCAAATTGGTCCTGCTCTTCTCTAGTAATTTTATATTTTTTTGCTACATTTTCCGCTGTTTCAGGCATGGAATCTGTTCCGTACATTTTTTTTAATGTTTGATTTACAAATCGCCACCCAATTGTCGTATCATACAATTCCATATTTCCCCTTGGAAATTCTGATTCTGGTTTCGCCATTACAAATGGAGCTCGTGACATACTTTCTGTTCCACCTGCAATAAAGATATCTCCATCTCCTACCATAATAGCTCTAGCAGCATAGTTAATGGCATCTAACCCTGAACCACATAAACGATTGATCGTTGTAGCAGATGTTTCTACTGGTAATCCTGCTAAAAGAGCTGACATTCGAGCAACATTTCGATTATCTTCACCCGCTTGATTAGCATTACCGAAAACGACTTCTTCAATTTCATTAACAGGAAGTCCAGGATTTCTCTCAATAAGTGCCTTAATGACATTGGCCCCAAGATCATCTGGACGAACATTTTTTAGAGCTCCTTTATATTTGCCGATAGGCGTTCGGACTGCATCGATAATGACAACATTATTCATGCTTCGTCACCTCGCAAAGTATAATCATAAACCCCGATTCCCGTTTTCCTACCTAATCTTCCCGCTTTAACATATTGAATAAGAAGGGGAGCAGGTCGATATTTTTCCCCCAAAGTTTTATGTAAATAATTTAAGTTATTTAGTCTCGTATCAAGTCCTACTAAATCAACTAATTCAAATGGTCCCATAGGATAGTTCAATCCAAGCTTAATTGCTTTATCAATATCCTCAGGTGTTCCAATTCCCTCCTGAAGCATGTAAAATGCTTCATTTCCTACAAGTGCACTAATTCGGCTTGTGACAAAACCGGGAAATTCATTAACAACGACCGTTTCCTTCCCCATTTTTTCTGCTGTCATTTTAATTACATCAGCTGTCTCCTGAGCAGTTTCCAATCCTTTTATAATTTCGACTAAAGGCATCTTATGCACTGGGTTAAAAAAATGCATGGCAATAACTTTTGATGGTCGCTTTGTAAAAGAAGCCATTTCCGTAGGACTCATTGTTGAAGTATTTGTTGCAAACAGACAATGCTCTGGAGCTAATTTATCGATTTCTTCAAAAATACTTTTCTTAATTTCTATTTTTTCTGGAACTGCCTCAATGACTAGATCAGCTGATTGTACCGCTTCCTTTATGCTTGTAATAAATGTAAGCTTAGATATAGCAGCCTCTTTTTGCTCGAGACTGATTTTTTGACGACTCATTCCTTTTTGAAAAATAAGATTGATTTCTTCCTTCGCATTTGTTAATGCTTCATCACTGGTATCATATAAATGGACAGAAAAGCCAGCTAGTGCAGATATATACGCAATCCCTCTGCCCATCACTCCTGAGCCTAACACTGCAATTTTTTGAATCAAATCACTCATCTCCATTTGAAGTTGATGGAAGCTTATACAGCCCGGTTAAAAATGTTTATAAGATTACTCCTCATTCAACCCTTTATTTCCCTTTAAATATCGGCTTCCTTTTATTTAAAAAGGCAGAAACACCTTCTTTATGATCAAAAGACTGACCGGCGATTTTTTGAGCATATGCCTCTTTTTCTAGTACTTCTTGTAAATTAGAATCCCAGCTTTGATTTAAATAACGCTTAATTAGACCAATGGCTTTCGTTGGCATTTGAGCTAGTCTTTCAGCAAAAATAGCAACTTCTGAATCCCAGTTGTCTGCTGGTATAACTTTCGTTACTAATCCAACATCCTTCGCTTCATTCGCAGTAATTTTTTCTCCTAATATAGATAATTCAAGTGCTTTCGCATGTCCTATAATTCTAGGCAAATAATACATATTTCCTGAATCTGGAACCAATCCTACATGGATAAACGCTTGGATAAAGCTTGCTTTTTCATTAGCTAAACGAAAATCACATGCTAATGCTAAGCTAAGTCCGGCGCCTGCTGCTGTTCCATTAATTGCGGCCATAACTGGTTTTTCCAAAGCCGCCAGTTGCTGTACCATCGGGTTATAATAGTTTCGTAATAGCTCCCCGTAATCGGTATCTTCCTTGACTGATTGTAAATCTTGACCTGAGCAAAATGCACGCCCCTCGCCAGTAATAACTATGCAGCGAACTTCATTATCGATAGCTGCTTCTTTTAAAGCCGTTTTGACCTCTATTTTCATCTGTTCATTAAAGGCATTAAGTTTATCAGGTCTGTTTAATTTAATCCATGCAACCTGATTTTTCACTTCATATAATATGGTTTCGTACATTTTCCTTCCCCCTTATTGCCCTTTAAAATTCGGTCTTCTTTTTTCCAGAAAAGCCTTCATCCCCTCTTTTTGATCTTCCGTTGCGAATAGTAGTGAAAAGTTTTTTCGCTCATATTGCATCCCTTCATAAAGAGAATAGTCTACCGCTTTATAAACGGCTTCTTTAATAAAACGGACAGATAATGAAGGCATTTCAGCTAATTTACGTGCATATTTAATCGTTTCATCTATCACAATTTCTTTTGGAAATGTATGATTAATTATTCTATACTGAAGTGCTTCCTGTGCTGACATCATCTCTCCCGACCAAAGCCATTCAAGCGCTTTTGTTTTCCCCATAAGCTTTGTTAAACGTTGGGTTCCTCCTGCACCAGGCATTACTGCTAAATTTATTTCAGGGAACCCAAACTTTACATCCTCTGCGGCAAAAAGAAGATCGCACACCAGTGCTAATTCAAATCCTCCACCTAGTGCAAAACCATGTACGGCTCCGATGATTGGCTTTTTTACTTGTGCTAGACGATCCCAATCAGCAAATTGATTTAATACTTCAAGGTTCACAGCCGTATCTTCTGCCATTTCACCAATATCCGCTCCCGCTGCAAACGCTTTCCCATTTCCATATAAAAGGATTACCTTTACATTATCATCTCTATCCATCGCTTCCATAGTATGAACGATTTCATGTATCATTTTTCGATTTAACGCATTCAATACTTTTGGGCGATTAAGGCGAATATGCGCTATTTTTTCTTTTACTTCGACTTCTATAAATTGATGATCAAACATCTACATCCTCACCAAACATAAATGTAACCAAATCACCTGCAAATTCCATCGCGTCTTTTCCAGATGCTTTTGATTCAGGTGTTTTTGAGGCTTCCTTAAATGCTTCTTTGCTCGCATAATACATGACACACATTAAATAGTATGGACTTGAACTTGAGAATTTTGTAATCTCCACCTTTTCAAGTCCTGGAATTTTATTGGTTAAAGGAACGTGAGTATTAAAGTAATGCTCATCAAAGCTTGCTATATCCTCTGGTTTTTTATATAACGCGATCATTTTATACATATTTTTTTACCCCTCTCACACTTTTTGAGTTTTTTATTACATTAAATTTGATACTGGTTTCATTGCTTCAAATGGATTTTTGCATGCTTTACAATATAGGATGCTGCGACATGCAGTTGGACCAAACAAATTTTCCATCGTTGTATAATAGGAGCCGCAATATGGGCATTCTACCTTCCACTCATTATTTTGCTCATTGAATTCGGGTGGTGGAGCAATACCGAATTCCTTCAATCTCTCTTTTCCAAGCTCAGATATTCGATCAGATGTCCATGGTGGATGATAAATAAATTCAACCTCAACCGTTTGAATTTCATCCATTTGTAATACAGCATTCTTAATACTATTGCGAATGATCTCTAAAGCAGGACATCCTAGGAAAGTAGGCAATGCTTTTATCTGTATATGGTTAGAATGGTGAATACTGATTTCTTCGATCATGCCTAAATCAATTACACTAACGGATGGAATCTCTGGATCATTTACCTGCTCCAAGCATTTTTCTACCTTCATTAATAATTCATTATTTGAAGTCAAATTTTGCCGCCTCACTCTCTTACCAAGATGCTTGTGGATCTAAATCATACACTTCACTTAATGTTGATAGAGCTTGAGCTAATTCTTCTGTATGGCAACCTTCTCGTCCATTTCCCATTTTCATGTGCGGATCCCCTGGGTATGACATCGAAATTTCCTCAAAAACCTTTTTCATTTCATTTTCCCACCGAAGCTTAAAATGACCTTCCTCTTCTAGCAACCCATACTTTGACATCAATTGGCCATTAGGACCATAGGATATGACACCCGCAAATTCATCCCAAACTTTCTGTATAGCTGCTCCCATCCTCGTTTTTCCTTCCCCACTACTTAAACAAAGCTGATTAAACCAAACCTTCCAATGCATAATATGATAAAATTGCTCCATTTTCATTTTTGTTGCTGCATGGGCTAAAGGCTCATAGGATGATTGTTTTAAAGATTCTAGCTTTAATTTTTTATAAATATCATAGAAATAGTGACGTACAACGGTAAATGCCCAATCATATTTCGGTTGATCTAAATAGGTTCCCTTCCCATTTGCCAATTCTAGCAAAATCGCATTTTTACGTGATTCTGCTTTTCTTCCATGGGCTAGTTGATCTGCTGAACCTTCTCCAAGTACTTCTAGCATTTCATAATACATTGCTGCATGCCCCATCGTATCTTGATTAATCGATGCATATGCAATATCTTCTTCAATATGTGGTGCTAATCCTAGCCATTCAGAACCGCGGTAAGCTAAAATAAAATCATCATCTGCTAGCTGATACAATAGCTCGATTAGTACTGCTTGCTTATTATTTTCGATCTGTGGATCCACGCTGCACTCCTCCCCAAGACATTATTTCCTTTTCATCAAGAATTTGCTGCTCATATTGACGCCATTTCTTTTTTAAATAGCCATATCCTTTCGTTAATCGATAATCCTTATTGTCCATCCTAGATAGTGTAACTTTTTCTTCAGGCATCATTTTTCGAATGTTCTTTCGTTTCACTACCCAAATGTCTACTACGGGTTCACGTCTCATAAAATTTTCTTGAGCCATGACAAAAGCTATTTCTTCGTTTGGTGCAAGTAAACTAAATTGGTGCTGTAAATCAGATTTGTACGTCCTTCTGCTGAATACTTCGTATACTTCATAGAAGTCCAAGCTAGTCGCTCCTTTCTTTAACATATTTATTTCCGGACACTTTTTCCGATTTGTCGGACACTTTCTCTTCTTTTCCGGACACTTTTTCTGATTTGTGGGACACTTTTCTTTTTATTCCGGGCACTTTTTCATTTGTTAGACACTTTCTCTTCTTTTCCGGACACTTTTTCTGATTTGTGGGACACTTTTCTTTTTATTCCGGGCACTTTTTCCAATTTGTGGGACACTTTTTTTATCCCGGGTACTTTTTTCATTTTGTCGGACACTTTTCTTTTTAACCCGGGCACTTTTTTCGAATAATCGCACACTTTTCTTTTTTACCCGGGCACTTTTTTCGAATAATCGCACACTTTCTTTTTCAATAGTTTTAAATTAACTAATATCCTTTTGTCCCAATGCTTCGCGAACCCAGCGATTATTCTCATATGCTGTTATTCGGAGCTTTAATCGGGATTGTGATTTTGGTCCGTTATTGGAAATAATTTTCTTGAATTCATTCCAATCAGGCTGACGATAAATCCATTCTCCTTTTGATTCATCAAAATGCATCGTTTCGTCTGGAAGCTTTAAGCCAAGTGCTAGTACTCGTGGAACATATTTTGTAAAGAAATCCTGACGTAATTGTTCATTGGTCTTAGTACGAATTTTATATTTGATGGTTAAATCTTGTTTGGAGGATCCTGTCGTTTGTGCAGTGGCTGGCCCAAAAAACATTAATAAAGAATCCCACCATCGATCTAATGAATCCTGGAGCATCTGTCTTTGTTGTTCTGTTCCCTCAGCAAGAGCCATAATAATGGATTCGCCATGCTGAGCGTGAAAAACTTCCTCTGCACAAATTCTTTGCAGTGCACGTGCATACGGTCCGTATGAAGCTTGGAGCATATTTGTTTGTGTCATAATTGCTGCGCCATCGACAAGCCAGGCAATCATTCCTGCATCTGCCCAAGTTGGTGCTTCCATATGGAAAACATTGTGAAACTTTAAATCTCCAGAAAATAAATCAGCCATAATATGTTCACGGTTTTTTCCTAACGGTTCGAGCAAATCCTCAACGACACGGAGCAATAATTGACCATGCCCCATTTCATCTTGAACCTTTGCCATAATTCCAAGCTTTTTACGTAATGAAGGTGCCTTAGGAACCCATTCTTTTTCTGGTAACGCTCCCATAATTTCACTGATTCCATGCATAGAAATAAGCTTGATTAATACCATTCGATACTCATCAGGCATCCAATCATCGGCTTCAATTTTCTCTCCATTATTTATTCTGTCGATAAATTGTTGAAGCTTCTCTTCCTCTGATAATGGATAAACATCAACAAAGCTCATGTTGATCCCCTTTCATACATTTTTTTCGATGATCCACAATTCGAATTGCTTTTCCTTCTGATCTTGGTAATTCCTTAGGAGGATGGATCTTTATATTCATTGACATTAAACAGTTGGATTTCATTTTTTCATAAATTTCTGCTTGAAGTGTTGTAATCATTGGATGTAGTAAATTCTGAGAAGTTTGCTGAAAAAGCTCTTCATTTATTTCTACGTGAAGCTCGATTTCATCTAATGAGGAATTTCTAAGAAGATGTACTTGATAATGTGGTGCAATTTCTTTAATTTTAATTAAGTGATGCTCGATTTCTGAAGGGAAAATGTTTACCCCTCTTATAATGATCATGTCATCTATACGACCTTTAATTCGGGACATTCTTGTCGTAGTGCGTCCGCAAATGCATTTTTCAGTGGAAATAGAAGCAATGTCGCCTGTTCGATATCTGATTATAGGAAGCGCTTCCTTTTTTAAGCTTGTAAACACTAATTCTCCCTCCGTCCCCTCAGGAACCGGTTTTAGCGTTTCTGGATCAATTACTTCAACAAGAAAATGATCTTCTGCTATATGTAAGCCATTTTGACCCTCGTAACACTCCATCGCAACTCCAGGTCCAACTACTTCACTTAAACCATAAATATCACAAGCTTTTATCTGGAATAATTCTTCTATTTTTCTACGCATTTCATCAGACCATGGCTCTGCACCAAAAATCCCAATTTTTAAAGATGTCTCTCGTGGATTCATACCTTGTTCAATCATCTTTTCGCCAATATTTATCGCATATGAAGGTGTAGAGCAAAGAATAGTTGGCTGGAAGTCTTGAATAATTTGAATTTGTCTATCAGTATTGCCACCCGATATTGGAATAACCGTTACACCTAAATTCTCTCCACCATAATGCAGACCGAGCCCACCAGTAAAAAGACCATAACCATAGGCATTCTGAAGCATGTCTCCAGGCTTTCCTCCAGCAATTAAAATAGCCCTAGCTACAATAGCTGCCCAATCTTCAATATCTTTTTTTGTATACCCTACTACTGTTGGCTTTCCGCTCGTACCTGATGAAGCATGAAGTCGAACTAATTCCTTTTGCTCTACGGCAAAAAGACTAAAAGGATAATGATCTCGAAGATCTTTTTTTGTTGTAAAAGGAAGTTTTTGAACATCCTCTAAACATTGTATATTCTGTGGAGTAATATTCTGCTCAAGAAATCTTTTTTTGTAAAAAGGGACGTTTTGATATACTCGATTAATTGTATGTTTCAAATCCTGAAGCTGCCGATGTTGAATAATGGATCTATCTGCAGATTCAATCATAATTTCCCCCTTATTTTTCATTCCATTTTATTATATGACGTAAAAATATCGCAGATACATAATTACGTTATATTATTTTCAGAATAACTTTCTACTATATGATTGTCAATGATTATTTCTGAAAATTCACCCTAATAAAAATACTAAAGTGACAAAAAATGAGGATACTCACTTGAGCACCCTCATTTTCTAGTTTTTTAATCTTCCATCATTTTCACGAGTTTTCTGGAAATTGAAAGTAATATAAGTCCTAAGCAAATCGCAACAAGTCCAATTAAGCCAAATACTTCAAAATAACCCAGTGATTCAGTAAATGCTCCTAATCTTCCAGCTAGTACATTTGCAACACCAGAGCTTCCAAGCCAAACCCCCATTAATAATGAGGCAAATTTTACAGGAGCAATTTTACTAACAAATGATAATCCCACTGGAGATAAGAAAAGCTCACCTACTGTGTGGAATAGATAAGTGAAAACAATAAAAAGGATATTAGCTTTTGACGTAATATGATTGACGTCGCTACCAGTTTGCATGATCGCAAATAATAATACCATATAACCTAATCCAAGGAGTATCATACCAAATGCCATCTTAGTAGGTACGGGCATATCACCTTTTTTTCGATTGGATAGCTTTACCCAAAGCAATGAAACTAAAGGCGCTAATAAAACAATAAATAAAGGATTGACCGATTGAAACCAAGAAGTTGGTATTTCCCATCCAAAAATTGAACGATTGATAAATTTATCCGTATACAAGCTCATGGCACCGCCAGCTTGTTCAAATCCTGCCCAGAAAAATACAACAAATGCAGCAAGAATAAAGATAACTCCAACTCTTTGCTTTTCTTTTTTTGTTAATTTCGTTTTCTCTTTTACTCCGGTTGTTGATACTTTTGGTTTACCAGTTGGTTTTTTACCAATATCACCAAGATAACGATTACCAAATGCATTAAAGATGATTTGTCCTAAAATCATTCCGATGGCTGAAGCAAGAAAACCATACTTATAACCATGCTCTAAGACGCCATTAGCATGAACTGCAAACCACTTATCAACAATTAAGCCGATGATTAGTGGAGAGAAAAAAGCTCCAATATTAATACCCATATAGAAAATTGTAAATGCTGCATCACGACGTTTATCTTTTTCAGAATAAAGTTCACCGACAACAGTAGAAATATTCGGCTTAAAGAATCCGTTACCAATAATTAATAAAATCAAACCGACATAGACCGCAGTAAAGCTTTGGTGTGCAAACAATACAATATTTCCTAGTGCCATTGTAGTTCCACCAATAGTGATAGCTAATCTTTGACCGAGGAAACGATCAGATAAATATCCACCAATTAATGGGGTTAAATATACCATACCTGTAAAATAACCATAAATCAAAAGGGCTGTGCTTTCGTTCATACCTAAGCCGCCGCTTACTAATGATTTAGTTAAATATAGAACAAGTATCGCTCTCATACCATAATAACTAAAGCGTTCCCACATTTCTGTCAAAAACAACAGATACAATCCAGGTGGGTGCTTTTTCGATTGATTGGGTTCAAGCTGCTTATTTAAAGTAGCATCCATTCTTTTTCCCCCTAGTAACTTTATTGTTATTTCAGTATAATTATCATAGTTTAAAAATATTTACATCGTCAATAAAATATTTAGAAAAAACAAAATTGACAACATTCAAAAATAACTTTATTTCTCATAATAAACAGTATAAAAAGGCAGTTAACACAAGAAATCGGATTGAAATTATGAATAAAAAATTTTCAGTTTCTAACCAAAAATTACTATATTGAAAAAGTATTTAAAAAATTTTATCAATTCACTGTTGAAACATATTTCTTTTTGTTGAGACTATTTTTTAAGTCCGGAAAATTCGGCTTTTTATTATAAATTGCAGGTATATATAAACACTTTTTTAATGAATGAGTTTACTTTCTTTAGCCTTATCAATCATTCGTTTACTGATTTTATTGATTATTTTTTTCAAAGTTATTCCGATTAAAAGTGATGCTAGTAAAAAAACCACTAATTTCAATACATCATTTAAAACAATATCCCATAATATTCCTCCTGCTGCCTCTCTCATTAAGCTAATCGAATAAGTAAATGGAAGGAATGGGTTAATGATTTGAAAAAATCTTGGTGCAACCTGTATTGGAAATGTCCCTCCGGATCCGGAAATTTGTAAAACGAGGAGGATAATTCCAAGGGCTTTTCCAACATTTCCGAAGACAGATACCATCGTATAGACAATGATCATGAAAACAGCACTATTTATTACACCAAACAGCACGAACCATGCTTTATCCACTACATAGGTATGGAGCAAATACATATCACCTAGAGTAACTATGATCGATTGTAGGATCGCTAAAGTTAAAAATGTAAAAAGTCTTCCAAAGTATATTTGATAGCTCATCATTTTTTCATCATTATGCACATCTACAGACAGTAGTGAAATGAGAAGCATCGCTCCAACCCAAAAGGACAATGTTGAAAAAAAAGGAGACATTCCCGATCCATAGTTCGGAATTGGAAAAAGCTTTTGTTCTTTTAACAAAACGGGTGTTTTTAAAAAGTCGCTCTCACGTTCGACATTGTGCTTTAATAGCTTAATGATTTCATGCAAATTTGCTTTCTTTTCGAATTCCCTTATCCGATTGGCTATTTCTTTAATTTTTGCTTCTGCAGTTGGTAGATCTTTTTTGACTGCTTCGATTGTTTGTTTTCCTACAACAATCCCTTTTGAAGCATCACTCATTATTTTCTTAACATCTGGCAGACTTTTTCTTGCATCTTCAAATGCATGGTTAGCAGTAGCTAAAACGTTTATTCCTTCCTTAACAGATGCTTGAATAGCATTTGGATCAAAATGATTTACTACATCATGTATTTTAGAAGAAGCAAGCTGAGCCTGATGATTGATTCTGTTTATAACATCCTGACTAGCGGCTTTGGAAGCAATCACCTGATTGTTCAAATTTACTTCTGTTTGTAAAGCTGTTTTTATTTGATTTAACTCAGCAATTTTATTCGATAATCTATGTTGAGTGGATTGGGCATCTACCTGCTTTAATATCGATATCACTTCATTTAACATAGAAATGCTATTGTTTAGCTTTGTATTAATTTTGGTTAATTCGACATTGATGCCTTCAGGATTATTTTGATAATTTTGTAATAGCTCCTTTACTTGCAAAGCTGTAGAAACAGATTGATCAATAGCAGCAAGTTTTCCTTTTATTGTTGGAATGATGTTTTTGATTGCTTCTTGATTTTTCTGAACAAATCCAGATAATTGCTTTGAAAATTTCTCTCCATCCGTAGCAATTTTTTCTACGAGTGGAAGATAGGTTTTCACCTTTTGTTCAATTTCTTGAGCCTTATTAATATCAGTCAATGCCGTATTAACAACGCGATTAATTTCTGGTATTTCATTCTCAAGCTTAAAGATAAAATTTCTCATATTTTCAATATTTGGTAATTCTCTTTCGATCTCAATACCAAGCTCGTGAAGTAATGAAAAAATGTTCTCACTTACCGTCTTTACAAAGTTTCCGCTAATTTCTTGGACGATACCAGTTGCTCCGGAGGAAGTTATTTTGGGAGCAATCGCGTTTATTTTTTCATTAACGGTATATGTAATGATTGGTTTTTCTGGATTTTCATTTATAATAGAAGTTATTTTCTCTGAAAAATTTTTGGGAATAAGAATACTTGCGTAATAATCACCATGCTTTACGCCATCAATTGCATCTTCTTCATTAACGAACTTCCAACCTAATTTTTTATTTTTTCGCAAAGACTCAACGATTGTTTTTCCTACATTAATTTGTTCACCACGGATCGTATAACCAGCATCTTGATTCGTAATTGCTACAGGGATATCCTTTGTATTCCCATAAGGATCCCATGAGGCTTTAATATTAAACCAGGCATATAATGATGGCAATGCAATAAGGGCGACAATAATGATGAATGCTGCCCAATTTGTAACAATTCTTTTAATATCTGTGAAATAGATTTGAAAGATTTTCCTCATATGTATCACCTAATTGTTCCATAGTATTAATATGATTCGCAGAGTCTCCATTCTTAAACCCTGTTGTTTTTTTGGAAATCATTTACTTTTTGAGCGAACTCTATTTCCTAAAATAAAAAAAATCCTTGAGAATATCCTCAAGGAAACGAGTTACGACATTATAGAATCATATTTGCCTTCAAAATAGGTTAGTGGTGCACCATCCTGACAGATAATCTCTTGAACCTCTCCAATAAATAAAGTATGATCTCCAGCAAGATGTGAATCATATACCCTGCAAATTATATTTGCTATCGAATGAGGAAGATATGGGGTATGATCAATCCATTCAAATTGTATTTCTCTTTTTTCGTTTAACTGGCCTGCAAAATACTGAGACATGTCTTTCTGGTCTTTTGATAAAATATTTACCGTAAACTTCCCGGATTGTTCTAAGTATTGCTTTAAATTTGCTTTATTGCTAATAGATATTAAAATTAACTGCGGATTAAGTGATACAGACATAAAAGCATTAGCAGTCATGCCATGAACATTTTCATTTACTGCTGTTGTTAAAACAGTTACTCCTGTAGCAAATTTTCCCATTACCTTTCGAAACAGCCGTTCATCCATATTCTTTCCTCCTTTTAAAACTGTAAATGAGTGAATGGAGGTTTTATTTCTTGTAGCGCTGATGAATATTATTATGCTTATAGGTTCCAGCTTCACTAAATTCAATAAGTTCTAGAGATAATGCTAAATACCTTGATTCATATAATTCTGCAAAATGGTCCTTCATCACTTCAAAAATTTCACTACAGGTCGCTTTTTTATCGTCTTCTGATCTTCCTGCACCTATTTTTAAGCAAGCATGAACAAATGCATCATCATTACTACCATCAGCAATAAAATAATTATGCAATTCAATTGCTCTAGAGCGAATTCCACCGATCGGGAATATATCTTTACGCCCAATTAATACCTCATTCACTTTTTTTAATAATTCCTGTATATTCGCTTCTTTTTTTAGGTTATCCGTATATTCTATAATGAAGTGCGGCATTGTCATCCTCCTTCATTCTTCGATAATTGTATTTACTAACCGACCAATTCCCTCAATTTCTGTTATGACCTCATCCCCAACCTTTGTGTCAACCGCACCTTTAGGAGTTCCAGTTAAAATAATATCTCCTCGATTTAACGTGATAAAACTACTTAAATACTCAATTAGATACGGAATCGTAAAAATCATATCTTTTGTTGAGCCCTCTTGAGTCAATTTTTCATTCACGAACGTCCTTATCCTTAAATTCATTGGGTCTTCGATATCTGCTTTATCTACTACCCACGGTCCAATAGGTGTACATGTATCCCGGTTTTTCACACGCAAATTGGGACGATAATAGTTTTCTAAATAATCACGAATGGCATAATCATTCGCTACAGTATATCCATCAATATACTCATAGGCATCTTTCATTTTTACATTTCGTGCTTTTTTCCCAATTACTGCTACCAATTCACACTCATAGTGCATATAGGTGGCATTAGCGGGTCGCTTCGTCAGACCCTGATGGCCAATTAATGTATTAGGGCCTTTAAGAAATACCAATGGTTCACTTGGAGCCTTAAATTCAAGTTCTGCTGCATGGTCTGCATAATTCAGACCAAGAGCAAAAATAGTTTTCGGTGTGACAGGCGGCAGCCAAAATACTTCATTTTCCGTAACTTCTCTACCATCTTCTAAAATAAGTCTTCCTTCATTTTCAATTGCTAAATGAACGTCTCCCATATAGGCAATCCGTGCTCTTCTCATGGATTCACCCCCAGGAATAATTCTTCTTCACTTACAACTGAGTTTTCAAGAGTCCCTATTTGATCAATTTCAATTTTAATTCGATCACCCAATTGAACGATCGGTGGATTTTCAGGAATCCCTACTAATAATATATCCCCAGCATTTAGTGTCATAAAATCAGTTATATCGGACAAAAGCCTGCCAACTGAACGAATGAGATTTGCTGTCGTATTTTCTTGTCTGAGCTTGCCATTCACATACACCTTAACACTTAAGCAATCTGGATTTACATCTTCATGTTTTTCTACAATCCAAGGGCCAATAGGGCAGAAACCATCCCTCGCCTTTTGACTAACGGCAGGACGATAAATACTTGAATGAGGGATACTAATATCATTAACAACTGTATAGCCAGCAATATAATCATGAGCTTGCTCCTCGGATACCTTGGTCGCTTTTTTGCCAATAACAATTCCAAGAGCAGCTCCTACTTCCAATTGGGAAACCCCTTTTGGAAGTGGAATTGGCATATTATAACTAATCATCGTATTTACCGGCTTAATATATAAAATCGGAGCCTTTGGCGGTTCGATATAAGGAGGCTCATTTAACTGTTTTTCGAATGCTGCAAGTGCTCCTTTATAATTTAATAAGGTACCATAAACTGTTCCATTCACTGGAACATCCCATGGAATATCACAAACATCAACATTTGTTCCATTTATTAGTATTTTCGTTTCCTTTTCTTCAAGCACTGCCTCTTCCATATTCGCTTTACCGCGCAGCTTAAATTGAATCCTCTTCACAGTCCACCCCTCCCTTTTCTGACATTCTCCTTAATTAATGATTGTAGGCTTCTTCTTTTCTAAAATTGGATCACCTATCATTTCAGCTTCTCCTGAAAGGATATTTAATACTGTTGACGCTTCATTAAACCAACAATCTGGAGCAGCATGCCCCCAAAGGGTTTGCCTCATTGGATCATCAAGATCCCAGCGAACAGGTTTAAAGTCTGGATCACTTGTCAAATAATCACCATTATATAATTCAATTCTATGTCCATCAGGGTCCCTTAAATAAAGGAAGAAAGCATTGGATAAGCCATGACGACCTGGTCCTCGTTCAATACTTGCGCCATACCCTAATGAAGCTAGCACATCACACGTGTGTATCACACTCATCGGATCACTTAACCAAAATCCAATATGATGCAGTCTTGGGCCTACTCCGTTCATAAAAGCAACATCGTGGACGGTTGGCTTCCGATGTAGCCATGCTGCCCAAATCTTATCATCTTCTGCTGTTGTATATTCGGAACAGGAAAAACCTAGCTCCTCGATATAAAATTTATACGCTTTTTCAACATCCTTTACCGCGCAATTAAAATGATCAATCCGCTGAATCCTTGCTCCTTTATATAAATCATAGCGCTGCAGCAACCTTTCGACTGTTTCCATTTCCGCAAAAAATTCAATGGGTAGCCCTGAAACATCCTGAACTCTTAAGGTTCGGCCAATCGCCTTTTGTGTTCCAGCTTCCATCCATTTTATTTCCAAACCTTTTGCAGAGAAAAAGGCTGATAGAGTATCTAAGTCATCGTCTGAAAAGACTTTATAGCTGATCACCTCAACACTAGGATGATCACTCTTTTTCAGAACTAAGCTATGATGAATATGTTCTTCCAACCCACGTAAATAAATATGGTTTTCATCACTATCCGTTTCAATAAATCCTAGTGCATGAACATAAAAACGTCTCGACTCTTCTAAATTGGTTACATTTAAAATCGCTCTTGCCGCACGAATAATATTGGCATTCACCATTCATACCCCCACTATTAAACTTTTAAAAAGCTTGATTTCCCAGAGTTTGCTTGACCAAGGAATTCTTTAATCATTTCTTTATACGACTCTTTTTCAAATCCTTCAAAATAAGTCATTCCCATTCTGATCGGATCACCAAAAAAGTAATATTCATAATGCATTTGTCTGCTGCCGAATGCACTCATTGTCATATCCCAAGCCAATCTAAATAATTGAACTCGTTCATAACCTTCGAGATTTTTCCCTTGTAAACCTCGATGGATTAATTGTCCGATATCTGGATTTTGGAAATCCGCTTCTGTTGGAATCCCCATCAATCCAGATGCTCCTAGTATTCTTAAGATTTCAACGAGTCTTGGATAAACTCGCGGATACCAATTTCGCGCAGCATCCAATGCCGCATAATCAGGTGTCATCGTCCCCCATTTATCAAGCTTTGCATTATGTTCTGCCCGATACAAATGGCTGCGCATCGTTTCAAGTGTCAACATAATTTCTGTCCCTTTATCTTGGACATGCTGGAATTGATCGATTCCAATTGCATCCATTACAGATAGAGCTACACCGAGTAAGAATTCCGTTTTCACTATATTTTTAGCAACAACTTGGTGAGCCATATGGACCACAGCATTTGTTTCACGGAAGGTGCGATTACAAATCGAAGAATTTCCGCAAATAAATACTCGTTCCCATGGAACAAATACATTTTCAAAGGAAACAATGGCATCTCCTTCTTCAAAACGGGATGATAATGGGTGATCCCATTGATTCTTGCCATAATCAAAGGATTCCCTGCTAATAAATTTCAGTCCTTCTGTATTATTTGGAATCGCAAAAGCAAGGGAATATGGATCATCCAGTTCTCCCGCTTTTTTCACTGTCGAAGGAAAAACAAGAATCTCATCGGTAATCCCTCCCTGTGTAGCAAGAAGACGAATACCATCTACGATAATCCCATCTTTATTTTTCTCTACTAGATGGAGAGCTACGTTAGCATCCTTTTGCTCATGCTGTGCCTTCGCACGATTGACTTGCGGATGGATGAGAGTATGTGTTAGGCTTATATCATTTTCACGGGCATATTCATAATATTTTTTTGCATTCTCTACAAGCATCGGATCTCCATCTGCAAAAAAATCATACGCCCCTCCCATCGCCATAACCTCAGCATTTAAATAATCTGGTGAACGTCCCATCATCCCACCTGACACTTTAGCCCATTCTGTAATAGCCTCTCTTCTAGCAATTAAATCCTCGATGGTCTTCGGCTGTAAGAAGGTCATTCCCACCTTTTCACCACTAGTTGGTGACGTATATAGCATTTTATCGGCTTTTTCATATTGAAGATCGTAAAGACGAGACATGGATTGAATGACATTTTTAAATGCAGGGTGCTCAGTAACGTCTTGTACTCGTTCCCCATGAATATACACATGATTATTCGCTTTCTTTAATCGCTCAATATACTCTTTACCGGTTTTTGCAGGCATAATCATTTCCCCTTTTAATGTTGTTCAGCAAATCTACCAATCTAGTACAATTGCTTGGCTTCAAATAGTACTTATCAACTGAAGCTATCAAATTTATTTATTTCAACTGTTATTATCGTAACGTTTTCTCTTCTCCCCCAGTTCGATCCCCTATTCTAATGCTTATTTTTTCCAAACTGTGGAATATGATGATCGCCTAATGCAACATGAATGACTTGGGTTTCAGTGTAAAAATCAAACGCATAATGACCGCCTTCACGGCCCATTCCACTATATTTACTTCCTCCGAAAGGAATTCGCAAATCACGAACATTTTGCGAGTTAATCCATACCATTCCAGAGTCTACACCTTGGGCTACACGATGCCCTCTCTTAATGTCATTTGTCCAGACATAACCAGCTAATCCATATTTCGTATCATTTGCTAGACGGATTACTTCTGCTTCATCCTTAAATTTCATCACTGCCATGACAGGACCAAAAATTTCTTCCTGGGCAACCCTCATGTCATTAGATACATTTAGAAGTAATGTCGGTGGAACAAAATTTCCCTTTTCATATTGCATAGGAACTTCACTGCTAAAAATCTCAGCCCCTTCTACCTTTGCAATTTCGATATATTTTTTCACATTATTAAAATGTTCAACATGGATAAGAGGACCAACCTCTGTTTTTGGATCTAACGGATCACCAATAACAATATTAGGAACTCTCTCCTTTAGTGCATCGACAAATTTTTCATAGATGGAATCCTGAATAAAAAGCCTAGAATTAGCTGTACATCTTTCACCATTAAATGAAAAAATTCCCCATGTACATGCATCAAGTGCACGATCAAAGTCAGCATCCTCAAACACAATAATCGGGGATTTCCCCCCTAACTCTGCTGAAACGCGCTTCAGTGTGTCTGCGCCATTTTTAATAATTTCAGAGCCAGTTGTTGTTTCCCCAGTAAAGGAAATTAATTTCACATCAGGATGTGCAACTAGAGATGCTCCAGCAGTTTCCCCATATCCATGAACAACATTAAAAACTCCTTTAGGAAGTTCAGCTTTATCAATAATTTCTGCTAGTCGATTTGCCGTTAACGGAGACCATTCTCCAGGCTTTAAAACAACGGTATTTCCTGTTGCCAATGCTGGGGCAATTTTCCATGTCTCTAGCATAAATGGTGCATTCCAAGGTGTAATCAAACCAGCTACACCAATCGGCTTATGAATGGTATAATTGATAAATTCCCCATCCACCTGATAAGCTTCGCCAACTAATCGATTGGAAACCATTTCAGCATAAAATCTAAAATTTTGTGCTGCTCGGGCGACCATATTTTTGGTTTGACTAATTGGTAGTCCGGTATCAAGGGATTCCAATGGAGCAATTTCACTAATATACTCATCTATTAAGTCAGCGATTTTATGAATATATTTTAATCTCTCACTTACCTTCATCCGTCCCCAGTCACCATGGAATGCTCGATTGGCTGCCTCAACAGCTGCATTTACATCAGCAGAATTTCCTTCTGCAACATAATTGATTACTTCGTTAGTAAATGGATTTCTATTTTCAAAGGATTTTCCAGATGCTGCATCGACAAATTCGCCATTAATATATAACTGTATATCCTTTATCGTATTCATGTTACTCCTCCTACCCTTTAGCAATGATTTCATCTGACAAAGAGACGTGTTGTTTTAATACTTCTCGAATCTCCTTTTGCAGCTCCTGCGTCGGTAAATCCATCGGCAATCTTAATACTGGATTGACTTTCCCCATCATCCCTAGTGCTGCTTTTAGTGGTGCTGGATTCGTATCCTTGAACAGCACATCATTTAATTCCATTAATTCAAAATGGAGGTCCAAAGCTTTCTCTTTCTCACCTGCAACCCAAAAGTTGTATAAATCAGCTATTTTTTCAGGAACAACATTAGCTGTTGCACTAATATGTCCAGCGCCACCAATTGCAAGCATTGGGTAACATAGCAATTCAATACCAGAATATAATAGAAAATCTCTTCCACATTTCAGTAATACACGATTTACATGTTCAAAATCCTTATTAGATTCTTTTACTCCGATGATATTTGGACAGTCTTCTTTTAACCTTGCTAGTGTGTCAACATGAAGGTTAGTCGCTGTTCTGCCGGGGATGTTGTATACGATAATGGGGATGTCAACTGAATTTGCCACAAGTTTAAAATGCTTATATAAAGCATGCTGAGAAGGTTTATTGTAATATGGCACAATGACAAGTGCTGCATCCGCACCTATTTCCTGCGCCTTTTTAGTTAAATAAAGTGTTTCTTGATGATTGGTGGAGCCAGTACCTGGCACAAAGGGGACTCTACCATTTATTTTATTCGCCGCTGCTTCCATCACACGGACTCTTTCATCCAACGTTAGGGAACTAGGTTCACCAGTCGTTCCTGTTACAGAAATGGCATGTGTTCCACTCGCAATATGCCATTCAATCAGTTTTTCAAAAGATGTAAAATCAATAGTAAAATCATGGTTGAATGGTGTAACAATCGGGGCAATTGACCCTCTTAGCTTTTGCTTCGCTTCCTCTAAAGTTCTCATTTATACACACTCCTTAAAATATATGTAGTGAATCTAATAATTGAAAACCCTTACATTTTGAATGTAGCATATGTTAGAATATATTTAAAATATTTAAAATATTCGTTTTACAAACATAAAAAGTATGTAAAATTTAGGTGGGATAAAATGGATATACGCCAATTACGTTATTTTTCAACGATTGTTGAGGAAGGGCAAATTACGAGAGCATCCAAAAAGCTTCATATGGCCCAGCCGCCATTAAGTCATCAGCTTAAGCTTTTGGAGCAGGAGCTTGGAGTGAAATTAATTGAGCGAAATGGTAAACAGATTGAGTTAACAACACCAGGTAAGGTTTTATATAAAAATGCAAAAAAACTACTTCATCAATTAGAAGAAACCATTATCGAGGTAAAGGAAACAGAGGAAGGTGTCCGGGGTGTGCTAGCTCTTGGTGCTTCAAAATCTTGTTTTTCATACTTTCCAGAAAAAATCCATGCTTTTGTGAAAAAATATCCCTTAGTTACACTACAATTGAGGGAAGGAGACTCCTTTGTCATTGGAGAACAAATAAAAAATAAGGAAATAGAGGTAGGAGTCATCCGACTCCCTATGGAATTAACTGATTTTTCTTATTTACGATTAGCGAAGGATCCCTATGTTGCAGTCATCCCCACTTCATGGAAAGATACAAAAAATTTCACACACACAACTATTAGGATGCAGCAATTGAAAGATATTCCCTTACTATTATTGCATCGAATCAAAGGCTCAGGACAGTATGAATTAGTAGTTGATGAATGCAGGCGGCACGGATTTGAACCGAAAGTTGTTTGTGAATGTCCAGATGTAACCATGATATTGTCTCTCGTTTCGAAAGGTGTCGGCGCAACCATTATCCCTAAATACTCACTCTTTTCATTTCAAGCAAAAAACATTACCTTTCTTCCAATCGAGGATACAACCATTATAGCTGAATCTGCTTTAATATGGAGCAAAGAGAGATATTTAACGAAAAGTGCACAATCTTTTATCGAGATGTTTAAAGAGGGTTTTAAATGAATGTTCAAATGCACATTTTTATCGTAGCTATTCAATCACCTAGCTCATTTTGCAATCAACATTAAATTAGAAAAAGCCACGAAAAAAATCGTAGCCTTTCAAATTTTTTCTTTTAACTAGAATGTTGTTGTATCACTTTTTCCTTTTTCTTACGACTAAATACTACAAATATCAAGACTGCGCCAACACCACATATTGCAATAACAATGGCCATAGGCATAGCTGTTAGGCTTCCTCCTAGTCCCACTAAGGGTGCAGCAATAGCTCCTAAAATAAATGGAAGCAATCCTAATAATGCCGATGCACTTCCTGCTGCTTTTCCTTGATTTTGCATCGCTAATGAAAATGAAGTAGTTCCAACAATCCCGACACTTGAAACGACAATAAAAAGTGATGGAATAACGGCAAATAGTCCCGCGTCTACATAGACAACAAATAATAAGATTAATCCACCAATAGCAGACATACTAATTCCGAAAATAAATAATTTTAATTCCGATACTTTACCAGCTAATCGACCAGTAATTTGTGAGGCTAGGATGATCCCAAGACCATTGATGGCAAATATTACGCTAAACATTTGTGGAGACACACCAAAAATATCTTGTAAAACAAATGGAGATCCAGAGATATAAGCAAACATCGCAGCAGAAACTAGTCCTTGTGAAAAAGCAAATCCCATAAATTCTCGATCGCGAATTAAATGACGGAAGGTAGAGAGTGTATGCATTAATCCGCTCTGAGCTCGCTTATCTTTTGCTAATGTTTCTGGTAATCCAGCTGTTACAGCAATCCACATGAGAAGACCAATAATAAATAAAACAATAAATACACCTCTCCAATCAACAAAATGAAGAAGCTGTCCACCTGCAATCGGAGCTAATATTGGAGCAGCGCCATTTACAAGCATTAATAATGAAAAAAACTTCGTTAATTCTGTACCAGAATACATATCCCTTGCAGATGCTCTAGAAATAACAATACCAGCAGCACCTGAAGCACCTTGTATAAACCTTAATATAATAAGCATCCAAATAGATGAGCTGAATGCACATAGTAAGGATGCAACTGAATAAAGAATAAGTGCAATTATTAACGGCTTCCTTCTGCCGCGAACATCGCTTAATGGTCCAACAAAAAGCTGCCCTAATGCTAGCCCAATTAGGCAAGCTGTTAAACTAAGCTGAGCAATAGATGGATCGGTTTGTAATTCATGAGTTAGCTTTGGTAATGCAGGTAAATACATATCAATCGATAATGGTCCAAATGCAGATAAGGCTCCTAATACAAAGGCAATCCATAATCTGCGGGAATTCCGATTACCTGTTGATTGTTCGATCTTTGTCAAAATTCTGCCTCCTTATAAATGATTCTATTATTTAATGACTCTTACTTTTTAAAAGAGTATCGAATTTCTTTTCATTGATAAATTTTACGAAAGGAATGTATCATTACTAAAGATTAACATATATTCATCCATTTCGGCTCTTTTTTGTCCCAAAAAACTAAATAGAAAAAGACCATATTTCCAATCATATGGCCTTTAAATAATAGATATTCTAACATCCCTATTAAACTATTCGACTCTCGTTGTTATGAACAACTGAAAGATACAATACGATTTGTATCTAGTCCTTCATATCTCCAGCGATTATTTATCCACCTATACCCTGCAACAGATGTCCTTCCTATAAAAGTAGGATAAAACCAAAATCTTTGCCCGTTGCGAAGCCTTACCCTTGTAATGCGATGCAAGCATCTTTGAAATGCTCCGGGATCAACAGCATATGTGGAGGGACCAGTAGTCTGTCCTCCCATACCAGTTGAGGGTCCTTGCGAAGTACCTTGACCCATTCCAGGAGGTGGACCCGGTGGAAAGCTTTGACTGCCTCCCGTTGGTGGGCCCGATGGAAAGCCTTGACCCGCTCCTGGTGGTGGGCCTGACGAAAAACCTTGACCCGCTCCTGGTGGTGGGCCTGACGGAAAGCCTTGTGCCATTCCTGGCGGTTGACTTTGCCCTTGCGGAAATCCCGGAAAGCCTTGACCGGTACCCATCTGTTGACCAGAAGGGAAGCCTTGTGTCGTTCCCCCTCCTACCTGCGGAAAGCCTGGAGGGAAAAATTGTCTATCGTACATATCATCTCTATACATTTTTCAAACTCCTTCTTTAAAATCTTATCAACATAAACTATGTACATTGTTTATTGTAGGTGCATGCCCATCCCAATGTTTTTGAAGTGAAAGATGGATAAGCATCTAATCAAAATGCTCGATTTTATAAAAAAGATGATTTGATGATGAACGAAGATAGTTTTTGTTTAAATAATAAATTCTTGTAGAAAGATTTCTCAACAAATTTTGAAAACAAATAATGGCCGACAGTCAAAATTCATGTCGGCCAAAAAATTAAAAACTATATGTAGCTAGTTCTTAATTTATATTCACATTGTTTCAATTAACTCTATTACTTTTTATAAGATTTCCATATATACCCTACTCCCCAGTAGGTTTTTAAATATTTTGGTTCAGATGGACATTCCTCAATTTTCTTTCTAATCCGACGGATATTCACATCAACAATCTTCAAATCACCAACAAATGTTTTGCCCCAAACATGGTCGAGAAGCTGATCTCTTGAAATGGGCTGATTTTCATTTTCCATTAAATATTTGATTAGCTCGATTTCTGTTGGGGTCAAATTAATCATTTGATTATCTTTCATTAATGTATTTTTTTGAAGATCCAGCGTAAATGGAGGCATTGATAACACATCTGGTGTCTTTTCAGCGCTTTTTATCGCTTTAATCCTTCTCAATAACGAGCCAATTCTTGCTTCCAATTCCTTCATACTAAAAGGTTTTGTTATATAATCATCGGCACCTGTATCAAGTCCTTCAACTTTATCATCTTCCTGTGATTTAGCTGTAAGCATGATAATTCCTACGCGTTTATCCCTCTTTCGGATCTCTTTGCATACTTGAAAACCACTTATATCCGGAAGCATAACATCTAGAAGGGCTATGTCAATATCCTTATGCTTATGAAAAATTTCTAAAGCATCTTCACCAGTTTCTGCCTCATAAACAGTTAAATTTGCTTTTTTTAAGTTTAAACTTATAAAACTTCTTATCGACATTTCATCCTCTAATAATAGAACGGAAGGCATACTGGACCTCCTTAAATTTTTATTTCAATATAACCTATTTTATCATTTTAAAACAAAACTACCCTCACAAACCATATATCTTTGGTTTAAAAATGAGGGTAACAAATACTTTTTTCATTTATACATTTTTAATCTAATATTTATCAACAAAAAATTATTTTAAATTACTCATCCATTACTTTTTAACAATTGATCCTCCGTTTTATACATAACACTTACTTCATGACTATCCGCCTGCACATCCATTGTCGTTACAACATTTTTTAATGAAACATACACCCAAGCGAAATATAATAAAGTTGAAAGTAATAATAGGCATAATAGGGAGTGAACAGCTTTTTTACTCATTTTAAATCCTCCTCAAATTCTCATTCTTTTATTTAAACTGAACAGGTACGAGACTTTCATCAATCGTTTTGAAAATAAAGCCTTGCTTTTTTAAGTAGACTAATAGTTTTGGGAGACTATTTATCGTTTCTGCTTTATCATGCATTAGAATCACTGGAGTAATATTCTTGCTTTCCAAAGATTCAACCTGTTGGATTACATCATTTACATAGCGGCTATCACGATACTTCCAATCCATACTATCTACATTCCAATCCCAAAGAATAAAACCTTTATCATTGACAGCTTGCATGTACTTAGGAGTCATGTATGGATAGCTTCCATATGGGGTTCTAATTAAACGAGTAGATATTCCTGTAATTTGTTTCAGTGTAGTATTTGCTGTAGTCATTTCGTTCACTACCGCTTCACTTGAAGCATATATTTTTTTCACGTCGTGGGTGACACCGTGCAGTCCTATTGAAAACCCACGTTTTACTGCCTCTGTTGCTTCTTTTCCAAATCTTTTTATATTAGGCTCAAGCCAAAAGAATGTAGCTTTCGCTTGATACTCATCCAAAATATTCATTAAATCTTCGACTCTATTAGAAGGACCATCATCAAAGGTTAAATATACGACTTTTTCTTCGGACGGTTTTACCATATGAACGGAAGGCTTTCTCATTTCTTCAGATGATTTTTCTACGTTATTAGAAGTTTTCTCTGTTTCTGTTGAATGATTTTTGTCTTGTTTTTCTTTTTTCTCGGCTTCTTTAGCTGGAGCTTTTTTCTCTTCCTCTTTACTTATTTGTTTCTTTTGCTCATTGCTTGATGATTTGTTTTCTTTTGTTACTTCTGTTTCTTTGGCTTTGTGCTTTGTTTTTTCTTCATTTCCTATTGTTTTTTTTACTTTTTCTTGCTTTACTGGCTTTTCCACTTCTTTTTCTTTTGTTACATTTTTACTAATACTATTCTTTACAACTCCTGCAGCTGCCTTTGCCGTTTGATTTTCAGTTTGATTTTTGTAAAATTGAAAACCTATAAAAATAGCAGCAACGATTAAAACGAAACTAAATAACGTAATTTTCCCTTTTTTGTTAAGCCTCCGCATCTTTATTACCCGTCCTTCCTGCCATATTTATTATGTATCTTCAGTATAAAAGCAGAATGAACATAAAGGGTAACAAAGAAGTTACAATTTTCGACTAAAACTATCAAAATCCCAAAATACCTCTATTAATTTATTTTTTTTCATATAAACTACCTCTATTCTTTTAGTGAATTTTTTTGTTGCAAGATTCCATAAAAAAACTCCCCAATGAAAAATTGAGGAGTTTGAATAAGTACAATAATTTATTTCACTATTCTAGAAAGATTGACCATTTCAATCGCAGAAACAGCAGCATCCCAGCCTTTATTTCCTGCTTTTGTACCAGCTCTTTCAATAGCTTGTTCAATGGAATCAGTGGTTAATATCCCAAAAATTACTGGAGTACCAGTATTTAATGAGATCGCTGCTACACCCTTTGCAGCTTCATTACATACATAATCAAAATGAGGTGTAGACCCTCTTATAACCGTTCCTAAAGTAATCACTGCATCATATTTATCATTTTTCGCCATTTTTTGAGCAATTAATGGGATTTCAAATGCACCTGGTACCCAAGCAACATCAATATTATCCTCGTCTACTCCGTGTCTCTTTAATCCATCCAATGCTCCGTCAAGAAGCTTGCTAGTAATAAATTCATTAAATCTTCCTACTACAATGCCAATTTTTAAACCTGTTCCTACTAAATTACCTTCAAAAGTATTTACCATGTTTATTTCCTCCAATGTGTAACTTTTATCATTTCTAAAGCAAAAACAACCTTACCTACTAGTCAAATGACTAACATCTTTTTCCTTACGAAAGGCAATTAAATCTTGAATTGTAATCATTTTTAATTGAAATTTATCTGCAATTTGTCGTAAATCCGGTACCCGTGCCATTGATCCGTCGTCTTTAATTACCTCACAAATCACCCCAGCTGGAACGGCTTCTGCCAGTTTAGCTAAATCAACCGCTGCTTCAGTATGGCCGGCCCTTTTCAATACACCGCCTATTTTAGCTATTAACGGAAAAATGTGACCTGGTCTTTTAAAATCCGACGCAAGTGAATCAGAGTTAATAAGCTGTTGAATAGTTGCTGCTCTTTCAAATGCAGAAATACCTGTTTTGGTTGAACAGTGATCAACACTTATAGTAAAAGCTGTACCAAATTCATCCGTGTTCTGATCGGTCATTGGCTTTAGTTGAAGATTTTTCGCTATTTCCTCCTCTAATGGTACACAAACAAGACCTTTTCCTTGTGTAATCATAAAATTAATGATTGCTGGAGTTGTTTTTTCGGCTAAAGCAATAAAATCTCCTTCATTCTCCCTATTTTCATCATCACAAACGATAATAACCTTTCCTGCTTTCAAATCATTTATTGCCGCTTCAATTGAATCAAACATACCTTTTCTCTCCTTACGCAAAGCCTTTTTCTTTTAACTTGTCTAATAACGTAGAATTTTGGTGACTCATTGGTAATTTATTTGATCTTAGGTGAAGAAAATGCTCAATATATTTACCAAGCATGTCACACTCTATATTCACTACATCCCCAATGCCTTTTTCATTCAAAATTGTTTTTGATAAGGTATGAGGAATAAGTGAAATGGTAAAAAAGTGATCACTGACCCCAAAAACAGTTAAACTCGTACCATCTATCGATACTGACCCCTTATAAATAATGTACTTAAGTAAATCCTTATTGGCTTCAATATCAACATATTGTGCATTATCTACCTGCTTGATCCTTTTTATCGTTCCAATTCCATCAACATGTCCTGAAACAATATGACCGCCAAAACGTCCTTCAGCAGACATTGCCCTCTCTAAATTCACTTTAGATTCATTTTTTAGATCTTTTAAGCTTGTTGATTTGAACGTTTCTGGCATGACATCGACTTGAAAATCATTCCTTGTGTATTCTGTAACAGTTAAACAAACTCCATTAACAGAAATACTGTCACCCAAGTGGACATCCTCTAAAATTCTATTCGCTTTAATTTTTAATACAATTGATTGTCCTGATTGTTTCACGCTACTAATTGTCCCAATTTCTTCAATTATTCCTGTAAACACTTTCTATCACCCTTTATATTGGAATAGCCATGATCCGTAAATCATTTCCAATCCTTTTAATATCACTTATTTCTAAGTTGATCGCATCATCGATTTGTGCAATACCATCTCCTCCAAAGGATGATGGAGCCGTTCGTCCTCCGATTAGCTTCGGAGCAATATACGTTATGATTTGTTGAAAGGCATGTTCCTTTAAAAAGCTCCCATGTATTTCAGCCCCACCCTCAACAAAAATAGAACTTATCCCTCTTTTTCCTATTTCCATTAACATATCCTTTATATTGATAGATGGAGAATTCATTTTCAAAATAGAAATTCCTTTTTCTTTGAAGGGAATTACCCTTGCTTCATTTACCTCTGATCCAGTTACAATTAATGTTTCTGACTGCAAATCAGTCACGATGTTTGAATCTATTGGTGTGCGTAATTGGGTGTCTAAAATAATTCTTGTCGGATTTTTCCCTCCACCTATCATTCTTGTCGTTAAGCTAGGATTATCCTTTAATACGGTATTCACTCCTACTAATATAGCGTCATGGGTATGTCTGAAATAATGTACATCCTCTCTAGCTTCTTTACTGGTAATCCACTTACTTTTTCCTTCTTTAGTCGCTATCTTTCCATCCAAACTAGTCGCCGTTTTTAACGTTACATATGGCAACCCCGTTTGAATATAGTGATCAAAGACTTGATTGATTTGATCTGCCTCTTCCTTTAATAATCCAATTTCTACTTGTAAACCCGCCTTGCGCATTTTTTCAATTCCTTTTCCCGAAACCCTAGGGTTTGGATCGGTCGATGCAATTACTACTCTTTTAATTCCTGATTGAATGACTAAATCCGAGCAAGGTGGTGTCCTGCCAAAATGACTGCACGGTTCAAGAGTTACATACATCGTTGCATCTTTCGTCTTTTCTCCTGCCATTTGAATCGCATGTACTTCTGCATGAGGCTCTCCTGCTTTTAAATGAGCCCCCAAGCCAACTAGTTGATTGTTTTTGACAATGACCGCACCTACAGAGGGGTTTGGAGTCGTTTGCCCCTTAGTACTTATAGCTAGATCAAGAGCAAGCTTCATATAGTATTGATCATTCATTGTCCCAATCTCCTTAAAAAAATAATAAAAACCCCCTGAACAATTCCTCAGGGGGTTAAAATTGAGAATAAAAAATAAAGGGTAAAAGATAAACTTCATCCAGCCATTATCTATGTATAGCAAAATAAAGGTTATGACTGAAATCAAACCAGCATTTTACAAATACAACAAAAAATAAAGGTAGAATTTAGAATATCTTACCAATTGCATTTTATTTTCCTTCTCCCATCCAGACTTTAACTGTCGGCTCCGGAATTTCACCAGATCCACCGTTTAACAAATGTTAACCGGGTCACGGACTAAGAAGCATATTGCTTCATCACCGCCGGTAGGGAATTTCACCCTGCCCCGAAGGATACTATTAAGTTAAATACTTTCCTATTTCTAAGCATTTTTTCAAAAAAGGAAGCTTTTTACTTTACCTTTTTCATATAAAATATAGCCTTAGATAACAATTATTATACAGAAAAAAAAAGAATCAGCAATCATTTTACCTCTTTATTTTCCATACCAGATTTTATTAAAATAGCTGATTCCTATCTATTTAAAGGCGTTAACACTTTATTTTTAACAATCTGGCAATATTTTCTGATGTTAATTTTAGATTTTGATATGCATTCGCAATCGCCTCATCGATAGATACAGCGCCTGGAACAATTGAAAACAATGCATCAATCCCTTCTACAATTACTTCGCTCGTATCATCAGCTATTAATCCGGCCAGACCTATTACAGGAATCCCGTTCTTCTTCGCTAGCTTCGCAACCCCTATTGGCGTTTTCCCATAGACTGTTTGTCCATCAATCTTCCCTTCACCTGTAATAACTAAATCTGCATTTTCAAGATGCCTTTCAAGTTGTAATGTCTGAATAACAATATCAATTCCTCTTTTTAATTCAGATGGAAGAAAAGCGAGGATACTTGCTCCCATTCCTCCGGCCGCACCAGCTCCCGGAATGGATGCTACGTCCTTTTGAAGATCATTAAATATTACTTTTGCAAAGTGAGCTAGATTATTATCCAGAGTTTTCACCATTTCTGGTGTTGCCCCTTTTTGAGGTCCAAAAATCGCTGATGCACCCTTCTCACCTAATAATGGATTATCCACATCACAGGCAACGATAAATTTTACTTGGCTGAGTCGAGAATCCATTTTCGTTCTATCTATTTTTTTTAAATGAGATAAGGAGCCTCCACCAAATTCAATTTCTTCTCCTTTTGAATTAAGTAGCCTTGCCCCCAATGCTTGAACCATACCCGCACCGCCATCATTAGTAGCGCTGCCGCCAAGACCAATAATAATTTTCTCTACTCCATAATTTAGTGCCTCTAATATAAGCTCCCCTGTCCCAAAGGATGTCGTTTTCAGCGGATTACGTTTTTCCTTTGGAACTAAATGGATTCCTGAAGCAGCAGCCATTTCAATAACCGCTGTCTTCTGATATCCTAAAAGTCCAAAAAAACCTTGAACAGGCATTCCTAATGGCCCTGTCACCACTTTTTCTATCATCCTACCATTAGTTGCATCAACTAATGACTGAACCGTTCCCTCTCCACCATCTGCCATAGGAACTTTTACACAATCTGCTTCGGGTAAAATTTTTGAAAACCCCTCTTCAATAGCCTTTGCAG
Organism: Heyndrickxia sporothermodurans; assembly: GCA_018333075.1. Taxonomy (GTDB): domain Bacteria; phylum Bacillota; class Bacilli; order Bacillales; family Bacillaceae_C; genus Heyndrickxia; species Heyndrickxia sporothermodurans_A. The sequence continues at coordinate 113,021 of BORH01000013.1, forward strand.
CTTCTAATGCTGTTAAGCTTTCTTTAAAGGAATCTGGTGCAATAACAATTTTCATCCAATGCCACCCCATTCAATATAAAACTACTCATATATCAAAATTAATAACCAAATAATTTAAAAACCCCAAAAATTAATGTGGAGACAAGTGCTAGTACGAATCCAATTAATGTTTCATAAGGAATAAGCTTTAATCGCTCCTTCATTCCCATAGATACACTTCCACCTGTTGCGTGGAAAAAGCTTCCATGAGGCAAATGATCTAATACCGTTGCACCAGCATGAATCATTGCAGCTCCAGCAAGACTTGAAATACCTAACTGTAAAATAGTCAAACTGAATACTGAACTTGCTACAGCTGTTCCAGCAGTTGTCGAAGCAGTAGCAGCCGACATAAAAATTCCAGATACAGGAGCTAGTAAATAGGCAGGTAAGCCTAATCCATCAAGCATTTGAATGACTACTTCCTTTAAACCTGAATTTGCGATGATTCCAGCTAATGTTCCTGTTCCAATCAGCATGATTGCAACACCTGACATTTTATTTAATCCAGTAATAGTATACTCATTGATTTTCTTAGCTCGTCCCATTAATAAAGCTCCAATTATCCCACCAATTGGTAATGCAATCATCGGATCAATATTAATATCAAAGATTGGGCGTAAAGCTAATAGAATAATAGCAATTAATGGTGCCGTAATCGCTAAAATAAACCTTGGAAGCTGTTCATCCTGTTGAACTTTTATTTCGTCTAGTTGAACAAGAGATCCCTTTTTCACTAATTTTTTCGCAATGAAATAGGTCACAATAACTCCAAAAATTGCAGGTATTATACCCGCAGCCATAATTGATGTAAGGGGAACCTTAAAAGCATCTGCAGCGGCAATTGCATTTGGATTAGGAGACATAATATTTCCTGCTTTCCCTCCTCCAATCATGGCAATTAAAATAGCAGTTTTAGAAATTTTAGCTCTGCTAGCAATGGCAAGCGCGATAGGCGCAGTCGTGATAACTGCAACATCGATAAACACACCAACCATTGTAAGTAGCATCGTTGCGATTGCTAAAGCTAATAATGCTTTTCGTTCCCCTAATTTTTTTACTATTGTTTCAGCAATAACAGAAGCTGCTCCCGATTCAATCAGTACTCCTGCAAGTACACCTGCAGCTAATATTCTTAACACTGCAGGAATAATATTTTTCGCTCCATCCATCATCAATGTAACACTATCAGTAATCCCTACTCCACCAATCAAGGAGCCAATGAACGCTCCTGCTATCATTCCATATGCAGGAGAAACCTTTCGTAATATTAATATGATTGCTATAGCCAGTGCAGCAATGGCACCTAAAGCACTTACTTGAACATCCATCTCCAATCCCCCTGTTTCATTTCTTTTCAGATAATTGTAAGCGTTTAAGAAAACGATTACATCGTCCAAATGAACATAAAAACAGGAGATATTGCTTCTAAATTTTATTCATTTGTACAAAACTTTCATAAATGTAGCAATAGATTAATCAGCATTTAGCTGATATAAGAGCTGTGAAATATATAACTCAAATAATTGTTTGAAATTTTTAGGATCTTTTCCGGAAATTTTGTGGATTTTTTCCAACCGATATCTTAATGTATTTCGATGAATGTATAAACAATTTGCAATTTTATTCAATTCTCCATTTTCCTCTATAAATGCTTGCAAGGTTTCTTGCAGCTCCCCTTTTTTATCATTCTCAACAATCAATTGATACGTATGTAACTTTGGCTCATTGCTTATTTCAATATCTGAAAAAAGGACAGGAATAATGTAATCATCATAGAAATAAAATTCTTTGTCTGGATGAATGATTTTTCCTACCTTTAATGTTTTTTTCGTTTTTTTATACGCTGCTTCCATCTCATGTAGGGAGGAGCATTTGCTACTTATAGCTAATTTCCCTTGAAAAGAATTTAGTTTTTTCATATGAAAAAGCAATTCATTTAATTCATTCTCTATCAAAGTTTTATCTAATTTCCCCTGATGGTGTATCGGTTTTAGAATAACAAACACAGATGGAGAAATACTTGCAGCTAACTCGCCTTTTATACTATTTTTCCCCAAAAGAAACTGAAGTTGTTTCTGTATATTTTGATGCTCCTTCTCTTTCGATTTCCATTCCAAAACGATTACCAATCTAGGAACGGATCGATCGATTGATAAACGCTCCATCCTTTCATAAAAATAATCATCGATATCATCGTGAATGATTTGAGAAACTAGCTCTTCGATCAATCTCTGTTCAAACTGAAGCTGTTCTGTTACATATGCTTGCTGTAAGGATACTTCTGCTGCCATTTTTACAAGCTCGCCATACTTGGATATCTGAGTAGGTACTCCTGTAATACCAATGACCCCAACAATTTGTTCATTTAAAAATATGGGAAGATTAATACCTGGTTTTACATTATTATATAGATTCATATTGTTCTCTGTAATCTCTACCCGTTTTTTCTTTTTTATAGCAATTAAAGCTCCCTCATGTCTTTTTCCTAAACGATTTTTATCTCCCGATCCAATAATGACACCATGAGAATTCATTACATTAATATTTCGTTCGATAATGGACATTGTTCGATCTACAATTTGTTGAGCAAGTTTATCCGTTAATATCATTCTGCATAGCTCCTTCAATTAATAATCCAATAATTATCTTTATATATAATAGCAAATATTAATCTCTCTCTTACATTTAAGTAAAACTTATCACTTTTCATAAATAAAATAACATTTTTTTATCATTAAATTAGAGTTAATATAAGTTTAAACAAATTGAAGAAAGGATGAAAATGGATGATAGATTTTCATAATCAAGAAAACCGTTCAACCTATTCAACACGAGAAGCGGACTTTACATGGGTAAATAGAATAAAAGACATTTGTGATATAAAAGGAAAGAATGTATTGGATATCGGTTGTGGGGGAGGTATCTATACGAAAGCACTGGCTAAAATGGGGGCTTCAGCTGTCACAGGTCTAGACTTCTCCGAGCAAATCCTATCCTCTGCAATAGAAAACTGCAAGGATATTCCGAATATTGATTTTGAATTTGGGAACGCCTTAGATACTAAACTAGATGCAGGACAATATGATCTAATTTTAGAGCGTGCTGTGATTCATCACATTCATGACTTAAAATCTTGTTTCCAAGAGATGTTTCGTTTATTAAAATCAAATGGTTTATGTATTATTCAAGATAGAACCCCTGAAGATTGCTTACTAAAAGGCAGTAATACTCATATAAGAGGGTATTTTTTTGAAAAATATCCAAGCTTAATGAAGAAAGAAACGTCCAGACGATATTCCAGTGAAGATGTATGTAGTACATTACAAGACATAGGCTTTAAACATATAAAAGAATATAAGCTATGGGAAATTAGAAAAATTTATGAAGATGTGAATCAATTAGCAGCAGACTTACTAAAAAGAACAGGACGTTCGATTCTTCACGAATTAACCGATCATCAGCTTGAGGAACTTGTTCAATTTATTGTGGGGGAATTTGCTTATGCTGAAAATGAACGGATTATTGAAAAAGATAGATGGACGATATGGACGGCAATTAAATAATTTCAAATTAATGAAAATCCTGTTTTCACAGGGTTTTTTACTATTTTAAAAGGTAAGACCTAATCAAAAAACTCCCCAATTATTATTGGAGAGCTTTCGAATCTTAACTATGCACCGCTTCTTCCAATTTAAAAAAGCTTTTTATCGAAGATGTAATGACGGAATTTATCATTTTTAATATTATTACTCATCAAATGCGATTGTATTGATAACTTATTTGCAACTCATATTATATATATACAAAGCACATTTATAAATTATGATGCCTTTCTTTCCACATTTAAAAGCATATTCCAAAGACCATTGCTATTTTTCAACTCACTTATTTGCTGAATCGTTTTGTCTTCATTTATCAAAATTCCGTAAGGTACTGTTGTAATAGAATATAATCGCATCAATTTATTGGACCGTATATAAATAATTTCTTCATTAAGATGATTCACTATTGAATTATCTTCATGTTGCTCATCCGTATTTACTAAGATTAAATTAATAGAGTATTTTTTTTTGATTCTGTGTAACTCAGGCAGCAATGATTTACAAGTAGGACAATTCGTATTAATAAACAGCAATAAAGTATTATTTGTACTTAATATTTCATTTGATATTATTTTGTCTCCATTATGATCATTTTCTCTAAAGGCGGGAGCAATTTGATCAATTTGAAGCGTTCCAATTTCTATGCCGTTGATACTTTCAATTTTTCTTATAAAATTCCCAATATATCTAGCTAGGAAAAAAATTAATACAAGTTGTCCTAAGGAAAGTAAAATTAAGGATATCAATGATATGTTATAAATTGCTGACAAGTTGATTCCTCCTTTTATTCAACAACTTTAAATATTTTCTTTGAATTGACTATAAACACTCTCACTTCCTTTAAAATTGCTATTAAAATAAGGATATTTACAGCACATAAACTAAAAAAAAGTCTAGAAAAAAAAGAAATTGTAATGGGTGATTGGTACAAAAAAGGAATAAATGAAAGTAATATTATGAAAAAATTTCTTACAACAATTCCGTAATTTAGTTCTTTATTTTCGAGCAAGCTTCCACACCCACAATTAATTGCCGTGTTTCCACGGATTAAATTGATAACAACTGCTGAAGTATAGATAAGCAATGTTACAGTTATTAATCCAATACTGTATATATTCACCGAGAAGAAGTAAAATAGGAAGGCAATCATTAATTCTAAACCTATTATTATTAACAAAAAATATTTAATTAGTCTTTTAGGTAAAAGCTTATATTGAGATATGGAAAAATGGTGGTTTTGCCAATTTTTCATTTTATCAAAGGCCGTTGCTACAAAAAGAAACGCTAAAATAGCCTGAATTAAGTAGATGATGTAGCTCACAAAACTAAACCTTCTTTCTCATATAGTTGTGATTGAGATGTGTACATTTCAAAATATTGCCCTCTTAAGCTAAGTAAATCGGAATGACTTCCTCTCTCCATAACCTCTCCGTTTTTCATAACAATTATTTCGTCTGCTAAATAAGCCGTTCCCAGTCTATGAGTAATAAATATAATTGATTTATTAGGAGTTTGGTGAAACAGTTGCTTTAATATTTCAATTTCTGAAAGAGGATCTAAACTAGAAGTTGGTTCATCAAGGATAATTAGATCCGTTTCCCTAAATAAAGCCCGTGATAAAGCTAGTTTTTGCCACTGACCGCCTGATAGTTCAACCCCCCCATCAAAAAGTCTTCCAAGGATGGTTTCATATTGATTCGTAAATTTTGTTACCTTTGAATGAATACCAGTTCGAATAGCAGCCAATTGAATTTCTTCTACGTTCTCGATGTTATTTATATTTCCAAATCCAATATTCTCTTTTACAGAAAAATTGTATTTTTCATAATCCTGAAAGAGGACCGAAACTCTTTTTTGAAAAGAGTTTTGATTTATATTATTTATATCCGTTCCATTTACCGTAATCATTCCATTACTTACTTCGTACAATGCTGAAATACATTTTGTTAATGTTGTTTTTCCAGAACCATTTTCACCGATAATGGCAATTTTTTTTCCCAATGGAATATCAATTGAAATATTTTGAATAGCCGGTTGGAATTGATCAGGATACGTAAAAGTTAAATCCTTTATTCTAATGGTTTGAATTCCTTTGATTATTGATCCATTATGAGGCTCATTTGTTTCGTCAATTTCCATAAACTCTATATACTCTTCAATAAATAAACTACTTTCATATATTTTAGCTATGCTCCTTGAAATGCTACCTAAAGATTCTTGTATGCTTTGTACAGCTTGCAGAACGGATACAAAGCTACCAACAAGTAATTTACCTGACGAAATCAATATAAGTACCAATACGCCGGATAAAGCATAGGTAGTTATTAACAAAAACTGTGCGATTAAAGTTAAAATCCCTTGTTTTTTTAATAAAGAAAGTTCTTTTTGAGCAAATAAATTATAATTTTCTTCCCACTTTTTAATTAGATAATGCCCTGTTCCAAATAATTTAATTTCCTTCAAAGAATTACGGCTATTAAGTAGACCTGCAATATATGATTCTAGTCTTCCATATGGGGTTAAAAACTTTACCATCTCAAACCTTTTATTTCCATATGTCATCTCAATAATAAAAAGAGGAAGGATACCAACAACAAGAATTAAAATGAATGCCCAATGCTGCATAATTAAATAAAATAAAATTGAAGAAACTGTAATTAAATCTCTTATTAAACTTGATGATTCTTCTACAACATTTAAAATGCTGGATTGATTACTACTCAATCGCTGAATTTTATTATAAATAGAAGGCTTTTCAAAATTAATAAACGATATATTACTTATTTTTTCAAAGATTGATATATTTACTTTTCTACCTATAACAATATTTACTTTCTTTTCGTTAATGGTCGTTAAAAATTGTAGAAAATATGAAAAAAGAATAATGCCGATTTGTAAACAAAACAAAAAAATTACACCACTATAGATACTCTCTTTTGTGAAAAGGCCTACAACTTCATTAATCAATTTTTGTGTTAACCAAATTAGTGCGACAGGTATTAATCCTGAAACGATTTTAATCAAAGCCATGAAAAATAAATAAGACTTATGATTTAACCAAATCAATTTGTATGAATATTTAATACCCCTGAACAATTTCAAAATAGTTTTCACACTATTTTTCCCCTCCTAATTTACAGACTATTGACATTATTTAGAATAAATAATAACATAGTAATTGTTAGTTGTCCAAAAATAGGGATTAAAGTTAATAAATAGCTTTTATCTATTGGGTATTATCTTTTTCCTTTCCAATTTTCAACAAGAAAATCCTCTCAATATATCTTTAATAATTCATAAAGCTGGAGGTGATATTTTGATTTCTTTTACTTTAATCAGCTTAATCTTGGTAGCATTTATTATGTTCATCATTTGTTTCACCACATTATATCCTCAAAAATCTAAAGAAAAGCTTATACATAATCAAGATTTTCAAGAAATACACTCAGAAAACTTATTAACAATAGCTCCAAACTTTATACTTCCAACTATCCAACAAAGAAACTATAAGCTAACTGATATTTTACAAAACGGAATAACACTTGCCTTTATCGATTCACAATGTGGTTATTGTGAATCCTATTTAGAAGAATTTATTACTGAAATGAGTGGATTGAAACAAAATTTTGCAGTGATATGCGGGGAAACCGATAAAAACCAAATTAACAAAATTCTAGACTTATATAATGAGGAATTCATGGTTTTACAAGGTAATACTGAACTATTTCTAAAGTACGAGATCTCATTTTTACCAACTTTTCTCTATATAGATAAAAATCAAAAAATACTTTTAAGAACACCCATCCCACTTCAAATGAAAACTTTTCTAACTAAATCAGTCGTTTAATATAAAATTTGATCAACTATCCATTGGTCTCCAAATATTAATTTGAGGTGATATTATGTCTAAATTATTTTCTAAATTAATGGGATTTTCTCCTGCATATGTACCTTGTACAACAACTTATAAAAAAACATTTTGTTACGTAAATCCTAATAAATGTTACGGAGAACCAGCTACAGGTTACAAATACGTTGATGCCCGAACCGGTGAAGATTGCAGTGGTACTTATTTAGTAAAATGTAACTGCTAAATGTAAATAAACTAATGGATAGTTGAATAAATTCTATATTTATCGTGAAATACCATACACGTTTTGCAAAATGTACTTTATTTAACATTTCACTTTTACATAAAACTTCATGATCTACTAAAAAAACAAAAAATATTAACTTGTATACTCATTCAATTCTATTTTTACTGTTTTGAGTGTATGATATCTTTTCATCTATAGCTCAAGATAAAAGCCCACTATTCAAATTGGAGAGCTATCTTAAATTATTCACTTCGCACATTTCTAAGTTCAATCCCACTTAAATGTAAACTTTTCTAACTAGATTAGTAGGTAATATAAAATTTGATCAACTATCCATTGGGCTCCAAATATTAATTTGAGGTGATATTATGTCTAAATTATTTTCTAAATTAATGGGATTTTCTCCTGCATATGTACCTTGTACAACAACTTATAAAAAAACATTTTGCTACCTAAATATATCTAAATGTGCAGATGCACCTGCTACAGGTTACAAATACGTCGATTCTCGAACTGGGGAAGATTGTAGTGGAACCTATTTGGTAAATTGTCAATGTAGACCTTAAAGAACAAAACTACTATCTAACAATTTTAAAATTCAAAAGTTGACCAATGGATAGTTGAATAAATTCTATATTTATGATGGGGTACAAATACATTTTGGTATCGAATGCTATATGTAAAATTCACTAGAATTAAATAAATTATAGTAGTGCACTGGAGAGCTATCTCGAATTGTTAACTATGTGTCGTATTTTATCTACTACTACTTTAAAGCTACTTTTCCAACTATATCAGTAGTTGAATATAAAATTTGATCAACTATCCATTGGTCATCAAATATCAATTTGGGGTGATTTTTATGTCAAAATTATTTTCAAAATTAATGGGAACAGCATATCCAATTTGTTCAAAAGTTAATAAAGTAACATTTTGCTACCTAAATATATCTAAATGTGCAGAAGCACCTGCTACAGGATACAAATACGTTGATAGTCAAACCGGAGAAGATTGCAGTGGTACTACTTTTGTAAATTGTCAATGTAGACCATAAATAAGGAACTAATATCTAAATATAATTAAATTCAAAAATAAACCAATGGATAGTTGAATAAATTTTATATTTATAAAAAGCTGAGATACATATTGGTATCGTAAATTTTTTCATCAGTTTTATATTTTCATCATTAAAATTTTGTTTCATTTTTCGAAAAATCCTTCTTTGAGCACATTTTACTGACTTAACTTAGTTTTTTCCGCAAGACTATACTAAGTGAAAAAGACTTATTTTGGCTTGAGTTGATCAAGTGTATGCGAGCGACGGGAATGTCGGTGGTGACCTTACGTCATGTTGCTCATTTACATATGAAAGGAGAAGAAACACTAAGAATGAAAAAAGATTTTTGAGGAACATCAAGAAAATTTACAGAATCAAAAACAAGATATTGATATAGCTTTGGAAAAACTACAAATTAAAATGAAAATGTTAAAGGGACCTTTGTATAACTAGTCATTTTTTTACCTTTGCGTATGTATGGAGTTTTGTATGAAAACCACTAAAAAATATAAATACAAAAAATATTATTAAGTAAGTTTTTTCATTAAGGTACCTCCTTTCGTCGGGAACAAAGTCATCTGATAAATACACTAAAAAACAAAAAAGCGTTAATCCTTCTTCGATTAACTCACCCCTTTAGTTGAATCGCATTGGATTGTCAACACTAAACTAGACAACTTTATTAAGGTGTTCAAGTTTGTAATCAACCGGACTTACATATCCAAGTGTTCCATGAATTCTTATGTGATTAAACCAGTTGACATAGTCATGTAATTCC
>BORH01000014.1 GCA_018333075.1 Heyndrickxia sporothermodurans
CCACTTGTTTTTTAAACTCTGTAGAAAATGTTCTTCTTTTTCTGGACATAGTAGATTCTCCTCACTTATTGTGTACTATTCTACTTGCCCTTAATTTCATTGTCCAACTAAGTGTAGCCTATCCATATTTCGAAAGGGTGGAATAGGAAATCATGTCTGTGATTTTTTTCACCAATAAAGCCCCTAAAATCATACCTACTGGGAAGGCACCTTGGATAATCCCAAAAACCTTTGAGTCTAGCTTCAGAACTGTATTGACGATATATGGTAATGGAACAGTAACAGTAAAGCCTAGAAAGAAATTAACTGAAATTAAGAAAGTAAATAGACTCTTAATACTCTTTTTTTCGAATAAATAGTAAAATCCATCCTTAATATCGCTAATAAAACGAATTTTTCCACCTGATTGACTTTCATTTGATTGGTGATTGAAGAGTTTGAAATCAATAAACAGCATTGATAATCCAGAAAGTATAAAAGAAACACCATTAATGATAATAAATATTTTGATATCAAAAATCACAAATGCAATTCCACCTAGCATCGGACCCAGAATAGAAGAGACAGAATCAATTATTTTACTAATTGAGTTGATATTCATCAACATTTTTTCAGACACAATGTTTGGCTTTGCCGCTTCTACCCCTACTCCAAAAAAGGTGGTAAACACCGTCAAAAGAAAGGTGGTGGCATAAATGATGAGCAAGTTCAATTCATATCTAATACATAATATATAAACAGAAACTAACAAGATACCGTTAAACAAATCCATTGAAACAACTAACATCTTTTTATTGAACTTATCCATGATTACCCCAGCAAACGGATTGAGAATAATCATTGGAATAATTCCTAATATGAGGGTAACAGCAAAGCTTAACGCCGACCCCGTTAGCTTTAAAACGTATAGTCCTAACGCAAAATTAAAAATGGCTGTTCCAAATATCGAAATAGTCTTTCCCATAGAATAGAGAAATAAGTTTTGTATTTCTTTCTTGTTCTTTTCACCACTAACACTCATTCTTAATGCATCCATGTCTAATTCACCTCAATAAACCCTTTTTTTAAAGAGTTTAAGCTGTTGTGTAAACCCAACATCAATAGGTAAATTCAATGAATGTATTAGGAAAAAATGAAAAAGATAGGGCTAACCCTACCTTTTGCCAAAAAATGAATAGGAATATATTTCTTCACCTTGCACAAAGAAGTTTTCGTACCTTCCACCTTTATCAATATAATCTGAAGTCATTTCATAAAGGGGAATATACTTTAAACTGTTGATATTCCCCTTAATTTTTCCAGCAATAAAGTTATCTCTGAATCTAGCTTCAATTTCACTTTTAGTGCTGAAATTTTTAAAAGCAATAAAGGTTGCTAATAAGTAACTTTCTAGTTTAAAAAGAGATTCCAGATCATGAAGCAAAAACTCCTTATGTTCAAAGCTGTAGTTACTAGTCCCTGATTGATCAATCACAATATCGACAGAGCCATCCCGTATAGGTATGTCTAGAAAGTCAGAGCAAATAAAGAGGATATTTCTTTTAATATTAGTTCTCTCCAACACACTTTTTAAAAACCGATGTCGCTCCAAGTTGCGATCAACGGCAATATATAAGCAATCTTCTGGTAATTCCTGATAAATATTTCGTAGAAAAAAAACCGACTCCTGACCCTAACTCAAGTAACACTTTATCGCTTAAATCTAATTGAACGAGTTTCCTCTTTGACCATTCCCCTCCTTTATGGAGATTATCCAAATAAGCCGGATCGGTTACATGAATATATTCTAGTATATAGTCTTCAAGTGGGATTCCAATGGTAGCTTTAAATGGCTTTCCAACGTTTAAAATACCTGATTCAATAAAGTACTCTTCACCACAATTACAAGTTAGGTTTCCCTCTATAATCTGATTTCTATTAATCATACCATTTAGAAGGATGGGCTTTTTACTACATTTTAAGCATTTCAGCATATCAAGTACTTTTGAGCTTTGACCTTCAGATTTTGCTGATAAATCATCCAATTTCATTTTTAACTTGTCTTTTATTTCAACTAAATTCTTTATTTCCTGTTCTATCTTCTCATATTTATCTATAAAAAGAGATTGATAGTACGTATCTTTTTCATAATCCGTAAATTTACCAAAATTTTTATAAAGAAAAATAACTTTAATCTCGTTTAAACTAAATCCCATCCCCTTAAATTCTAGAATAAGCTCTAAATCGTTTTGACAACGCTCTTCAAAATAATAATGCCCACCCCATTTTTCAGGCACGATCAACCCCAAATCCATATAATGCCTGATCGCATCCGTACTCAATTTATTAGTTTCTCCAAATTTCCCGATTCTCACCATATCACCCCGGTACATATTATTTTTTTATTAGTACTTTTTTAAAATCTGAAAGTTATTGAAAATTGAAACACTTTTATATTAATAATATGATAACTTAATTTATTACCACAATCTGGACCTTTAATGGTATAAAAATCGATTATTATTCCCATTTTGAGAGTTTTCTAAATAATGATGCGCTAAATACATTTGTTATTTCACAAATTGATATTACAATCAAATAGTTACCTATATAAATGTCTAGTCAGTCACCAAATTTAGTGTAAGGGGTTAATTTTTTTGATACAATATGTTGTGTGTTTGGTAGTTATAAAAGCATCTTAAATTTTGTTAAATCGTAAAAATTTTGTCGAAACTTTTTCGACAGCCTAACACTCATTTACTGTGTGTTTTCCTTATTATCCAAAAAATTAATCAACATATCCGATTTCGTTCTTTTTCTAATTTGGATTTATCATTAAGATAATTTAATAGCCTTAAAACTGCAAGACTCTAAATGCAGCAAATCCTATTTTGATTAGTACTGGAACGAAAAGTGAAAAGAAAGTAACTAAATTAATTCCAACACAAATCTTTATTTATTACCGGGATATAGTTTTTTAACATAAAATAGAAATTGTATTGCAAATAAAAAGTCCCCACAACTTAATGTAGGGACAATCTCCAATGATGTGTACAATGGTTATTAATGTAAAAGATTTTAAAATGGAAGTCAATGTAGATTAAGTGACCAAAGCGAAAAAGAACTCCACAATTATGGTGAGGATTCTTTTTTTATTTTTCTAAAACAGGATTATTCTATCAACCATTTCTTCACACAAAAAACAAAATTGTCACTAAATGCCTTGTCCTCTTACGCTTTTAAAATCTTTGCCAATTGGTATATTCCTGAATTAATGTCATCTTCATTTGTCCATGCAAATCCCAATAATAACCCTTTCTGTTGACTAGCATAGCAATAAGGTTTCAATGGATAAACACCAATTCTCTGTCGAGCAGCTTCAACAATAACTTGATTTTCTTGAAAATTCCTGTCTGCTTCTAGAAACACATGAAGGCCAGTTTCTGTTCCTTGTATTCGAAACATTTTATTCAAGCCGTTTTCGTTGAGCGTTTTTATCATTATTTGATGTCTCCTCTTGTAGATGTTTCTCATTCTACGTATATGGCGAGTAAAATCTCCTTGTTTCAAAAATTCTGCTAATGTTAGCTGTTCCATAATAGGCAGTTGTCTTTGGATTAATGCTTGCATTTTCCTCAGCTTATCAATAAAAACAGAATTCCCAATAATAGCTGCAAGACGAATGCTTGGAGACAATACTTTAGAAAAGGTTAAAATGTACAATACGTGTGATGGTGCTTCAGCAAAGAGAGAGGGCAATGGACCACCATGATAGCGATACTCCCCATCAAAATCATCCTCTAAGATAATTGACTGATTTTTTAATGCGAACTCTATTAATTCCTTACGTCTTTGAATAGACATAACAACGCCAGTTGGCCTTTGATGTGAAGGAGTAACAGAAATTATTCTAGCTTTTGATGGAATCTTATTAACTACAATACCTTGATGATCAACAGGAACTCCAGTTATTTTCATCCCTCGGTACATGAATGCAACCCTTGTGCCTGGATAGCCTGGATCTTCAACAGCTACAATATCCTCTTCCTTGAGAAAAACTTGAGATATCAAATCAATAGCTTGCTGTGTACCTCCTGTTATTAATATTTGGTCGGTTTTTACTTCAATGCCTCTTTCCAACTCTAGGTAATTTTGAATTTGTATACGAGTATCTAATAAGCCAAATGAAGAACCATACCCCCAGTTTTTCAAATCAAAATCCTTCATGGCTTTTAAATATGATTGCTTCCATACTTTAAGAAATTGTTCATCTACAAATGGTTCGTGATGGCGGAAATCAATTTGAATGTTGTCGTGAGCAGAGTTGGCACTTAGCCATTCCTCCATTTGTTCACTTGCCTTCTCAAAGTTAATATTTATAGGGAGTTGCAAGCATTCTTTTTCTTCTAGCTTTCGAGATATATCAGTTTCTCCTGTTGCTATTATTCGTGTTCCTCCACGCCGATATGTTTGTGCGTAACCACGAGAAATCAGTTCATCATAAGCTAATTGAACAGTAGAACGTGACACTCCTAATTCTTGTGCCATTAGACGTGAAGGGACAAGTTGATTTCCAGTGACAAGAGTACCTTTGTTTATTCTTCGAATGATCTCATTAGCTATTTGTTGCCAAAGTGGTTGATTACTCTTTCTATTTAAGTTTATATACATACAAATTCTCCATGTTAAAAAATAATAATTTATATAACTCAAAAATATGGATTGGACCACATGTCTATTTATGGCTATCGTAAATGATCTAATTATCTACTAAAGTAAAAGAAAAGAAATTAAGGAGGAAATAAAATTGAATTCAAAAAGAAATATAAAAAATCTTAAGCTTGGTGCAACTTCAAATATCCCCCTTTTCCTTATAATTATCAGTCTCTTTATTATCACGACATCGGTAAATTTACAGGTACCCTTATATACAGAATACGCTGATAATGCAAATTTCGGAAATGCACTCACTGCCATAGTTTTTGCCGCCTATATCATAGGGTTAATCCCTATATTAGTTTTTTTTAGTGGTATATCAGATCAATTAGGACGTAAATCAGTCCTTTTAGCTAGTTTATCATTTTCATTTTTTGCTACATTATGTATGATTTTTATTCCAACAATAGAAATGCTTCTTTTGGCTAGAGTATTTCAAGGTATTTCTTTAGGATTATGTATGGGGACATGTACAGCTTATCTAGTGAAACTTTATCCAGAGAAAGCAAAACACATCCCAATATTTGTAGCTCTTTCAAGCGCTTTAGGATTTGGAAGTGGTGCGTTGTTCACAACGTTTGTCTTATTTCTTTATTCTTCCCTTACTCCAATTAGTTATTGGATTGTTTTGTTTCTAACTCTCTTAATTCTACTAGCTGTAACTTTTTTTGCACCAACGGTAACTGGAAAAGGTGGGTCCATTCTTCAATTACCTCTGTTTTCTAGAGAAACTATAATGATTAATTTCTCCATTGTTTTAGCATGGACTGTTTCTGGATTGATCATATCAATACTTCCTTCACAGCTCAAACAATTTGGATTACAGCTTTGGGTAGGACCATCATTATTTTTAGTGAATGGCATTGGAGCTTTCATACAGATTTTTGCTCGTAAGATCTCTGGATTTAGATCTCTAAAAATCGGTTTGGTGCTTATCCCTCTTGGGTATATGGTGATTGTCTTGGGTGCGGGGACAGGTTTTATATCATTAGTCCTATTAGGATCTGCATTAGCAGGAGCAGCGTGCTATGGATTTACTTATTTGGGTGGTTTAAGCGAGATTATCAGATTGTCTAACAATAACGAATCTCGTATGATTTCAGGATATTTCTTATTTGCTTATATTGGCTTTGGTATTCCTAGCATTTTAGTAGGCTATTTAGCTGATATATTCGGAACTTTAACTACGATAAGCTATTTCGCAATATTAATTGTCGGATGTAGTATTATTCTTTATGTCTCAATTATAAAAATTGAAAATAAGAATTTAATTCAATTACATCGAGCTAAAATAAAGAGCTAAATTGTTACTAGATAGTTAAAATAATATACTAAATCAACGATTTAAAAACGGCCAGTTTATCAAATTTGAATTTACCTGTTTTGATATATAATGATGCAAATAAAAGAGCTATTCATACATTTTTCTTTAAGTTTCTTTTTGTGCAATGAAACTTTCAAAACCTGCTTTTTTCACTAAATTGCGGATAAGGAAAATACTTTTCTCTCTCAAACTCTTTTCGAAAAAACCAGCTAATTTTGATTTGTTAGCTGGTTTTTTTACGGATAATACAAGATTGTCTTGATGTTTTGGTTAGCCTTCCATGGTGTTCTCATTTTGTAAATAAACTTAATTCTATTGTATAGACACTTTTTCCTAGGAGAGTTAACCATGCCTTATCTAACTTATCATAATAAGGTTTAAGTTCATTTTATAGTTGTTGATAAATTCTTAGTTCTACTTTATCCAATATTTCTGTACAACCATTTGCTTGATCAATTTTTAATTGATAATTTGCAATGTCTTTTAGCAAAGACTTAAAGTTATTAAATTCTTGAACATCTAAAACTTTTTTCACATTCCATTCTACTTTGTTTCCGCACTGTACCTTACTCATCTATACTAGAGCTTACATATTCTTATCATTTCTACGAACCACCCATTGAGGTGCGGCTTTCGGCGAATATACGGAGATATGAACCAGAAGCTGCATTTTAAATTTCAGCTCGTAATCCCCAAGTTTGTAAATCAAAATGTCATCGATGCTTAGAACCAGACAATCCCGCTGTTCCAGGAATTTGCTTAGCAGCTTGTATTTTTATAGCAACGCAATAATCGTATATCCATATTCAAATAACCGCTCTGGTTCGATACGTGAAAAGGCCAAGGTGTCCGCCGAAAGTACTTGATTCTCCCTCATTTTGTTTAATGCATACCAGAGCAGCGGGTTAAACCAATGCAATGTCAGTTGCAAATGTGTTAAATAGTTTATCTTTTTCCTACCACTTGATCGACAGGAATAGCAACATTAAAATATTCTTCTAATGTAATATCTCTGTAATAAATTTCCTTTGAAACATCCTCTCCAACATAGCGTATATGCCAAGGCTCATAAATATAGCCCGTTAAATTCTCTTTACCCTTAGGATAACGAATAATATAACCATACTCATGGGCATGATTGGCGAGCCATTTTGCTTCTGCTGTACCCGCAAAACAATCTTCTATAGCGCATTCACCTGATGCTCCAGAGACATCAATGGCTAAACCGGTTTGATGCTCGCTATGCCCTGGTCTGGCACTATAGCGATCTGCTAAGTTTTTACCATCTATATTTACATAATTATTGTAAAGGCTCACTTGTGTTTCCTGTGAACGATAGCCAGAAGCACCTGCAAGATAAATGCCATCCTTCTCAGCTGCCGAAAACATTTTTTCTAAAGCTACTGCAGCTACTTTACGCAATTGGCGTTTTTCTAATTTTTTTGAAAAGGTAAAACGAACATTTGGATATACTAAATCATCTCTTGAATTGCCTCAGCATGATATTGCATTGGATCTACTTTAGAAGCATTTTCGTATTGATTTGTAATCTTCCTATTTATATTCATTACTCTGGGCTGGGGTTGCTGAAGTAGCTTATTCTGGAATAGTATGACTTGGATAGATTTAATAGATAAGTTGGATCAAGTCGGTAAAGTTTGTGCTACCACCGATTTTGATCAGCAGAAATAATAGAATCAGTAAAAGCCGTTCGAAGAAAACAAAATTATTAATCGATTAAAAAAATGATTGCTAAAAAATCAAAATATGAAATAGATTTTTTTAATTGTTATTCAGCATATATGAAAACACCCTATTTCATATGGACAAAAAATATCCCCCTTGTTAGACAATAATTTTTTAAGGGGGTGTAGAAACTTCACAACTTTCGTTAAAAATCCGTTGCTTTATGTTAAAATTTTAACATCGAAATTAATTTTCAAATTGCATCGGTTAACAAGTCAATTCTGTTCACTATATTGGATGATAAATCTTCTCTAAGAGACATCCTACATGATGTGTAATTTTTTGCTTCAATCGTTGATTAAAGTAACCCATTACACTCATCTGAATAGAAAAAGGTTTTGATTAGTTATAAGTTTTAACGTCGAAATTTCCAAATTAACAACAAATAATTACATTTCTTTTATCATATAAACCTGTTTTGCTATTGTTTGAAAACCAATCTGTTTTAAAGTGGTAAGGAGTAGATTGTTTTTGTTAATCGGTAAATTAGGAATTGATCGTTTAATATCATCTTTAAAATCTCCAAAAACCTGTCCTAAAATAAAATAGATAATTTCCTCACTATCTGTTCGGTCTGGTTTCGGCTCACATTGAAACAAAGTAGTACTAATATGACTTCCTTTTGAATTAAATATCTTTTGATAATAAGCATAGCCAAGTTCATTACCATTTTCATCCTTTAATATGATTCCTTCACTGTTTTTGGCACTTTGCCATTGTGTTTGCCTCGGATTTTGTGGTAACTTTCCATTGAGATTTAAATATTCTACATCGTCATCAACTAAATAACCCATATTTTTATATAGAGAAATAGCTTTTGTGTTATCACTAATTGCTTCTAAAGTTGCTAAATCTATTCCTTCTTCTTTTAGAATAGAAAGAGTTGAATTCATTAATTTTTTTCCAACTCCTTTGCTTCTATATTCCTTTGCAACACCTGTCCCTCCATTCCAGGCAACTTTTATCCCTTTAATATCTCTTACACCATTCATAACAATTCCTATTGGTTGGTTATCTTCAAATGCTACGATAGATAACAAAGGTGAAAGATCTTCATTGACCATCCTTTTTATAAAATTATCGGGGGTCGTCGTTGCATCAAAATAATATCCCTCAAAACCTTCATTCCAGGCTTTTACAGCTTCAGTTAATGTACAATCTATCAACCTTTTAATTTTAATCATGTTTTTTCTCCCATCTTTTTAGTATTTTCATGAAGATATCTCCCTTTTGTGGATGAACTAGTTCAACCACTCCTTTACCTAAATTCGATACAAAGCTCATTTTTTCGTCATACAAATCTGCATTCCAAACATTCATAGAACTAAAAGTATGAATACTCCATTAATTTGAATCTTGCGATTTTATTATAATACATAAACATTCAATAACCTATTGATATGTATTCCATCATATTGAATATATATACTATCAAGGAATCCTATTGAAATATGAATAATTGCTTCCTCTAAAAAGACTTAATAGATTCTTTTTATCTAGAATTCATTAAAAATAATGGTGGACTATAAATCCACTACTATTTTTTTATAAGATCCGCTATTTTCGTGTTACTTAATTCTTCTTCTAGTTTATTCTCTGCAGATAGCATCACCTCTTTTATCACACATTCTGGATTTGAAAATAAACAACAATCAAACAAAGACGATTTGCCTTCAATTGCATGTATAATATCTAAAAATGAAATTTCCTCCCAATTCTGACTAAGTGTATAGCCTCCATTAGCGCCCGATACAGAATTAATCATTCCTTCCTTTACCAACTTTGTTAATATTTTAGACAAATACGTAGGCGAAAGATTCTGCTTCTCTGCTAATAGTTGTACACCAACTGGTTTATTTGGTGTTTCCATTGCAAGAATAAGCATTGTGTGTAGGGCATAATTAGTAGCTTTAGAATATTTCATAATTATTTTCTCTCCTATAATAGACATTGTATGTCTATAATAGCATCGAGAATATCTCGTTTCAATATATGTATCTTAGATCTCAAGAGAAAGAATGAATTCTATAAAATTAAATTTAATCGGAAATTATAGAAATTAGCCAAGCAGACTCCTAAACATTTGATTCCTTTAAACCTATTAAAAATATTTTTTGTAAATTTAAAATAAGTGACAGAATATGTTCAAAAAGTTCCCCTAAACTATCTTTTTTTTGGAAATTCAATAAATACTATTTCCTTACCTAAGGAACTAATAATTATATATTTTCTGCCTTTCTCTTACTAGATATTTCTTAAACATAAGTATTATAAAAATAAACAACAACTAAAGTGTTTTATAAGATTTGTAAAAATATTGTTTTAAGGTAAATCAATAAAAACTTACATTACTTTCTTCTCAAAAAGGTACAAATTGAGAACACTCATTACCACGTATTTAAGCAGGCACCATTCGCACAGATTATTTATAAATGATGCCCGCATTTAGAAAAGTATTTCTTTATATACTCTAAAAAATCTATCATTTTGATTCTAGTTAATATTCATCTGTAATGTCTTACTTAAGATAATACAAAATATCAAATAAACCTTAGTTGTTTTATTACTAAAACACTGCAAAGGGCAAAATACTTATGTTTGCAAGCTACATTAAGAATTGCAGGATTATATTTAATTTATTAGTCAAGTGGTCACATCAATTGATATGACCCTTATCCCTACTTTCTTTTTCCACTACGAATTTCTTAATTAATTTAAATGTATCTTCAAAACAACAAGGACATTTTTCATTTTTCAGTTGTTCGATGGTTTTTATTTTACACTGGAAACCTACTTTGATGGTTTCTCCGCAATTTTTACAACTATATACCCGAACTGACCGTTTAACTTCACCTGTATAAATCGGTTCAACAAATGTTTCTGGCATATAAGAAGAAACATTTGAGTGGTCTGTCGTTTTAATAATAAGCATTTGACTCCGATTCGCAATCATTTGTGCTCCCTCATAAGTATTAAAGTTAGGAAGAATAGCACTCACACTTATTCCCATCTGTACTAATGAACGGTGGATCTCTAATGTGAACCCAGGTGATTTATGGGCGAATGATAAGAATATATTTAACCCTTTCTGTTTCTTTAAAGCACTGACGCCTCGTGAAATAAATAAATTCATTCCTGATAACGTATAAGGTGGATCAGTGAAAAAACAATCGTATTTCTCGAGATATGGTTCTTTGAGAGGTTGACGCATATCATGATAAATACATTCGATAGGTAAATTCTCTTTTACAGCAAATTCTTTAATAAAATCTAGAAAGCGGTTGTCTATATCCATTACATCAATCCTTGTTCGGAAACGATGTTTGTTAGGGAATAAACGTTTTAACAATAAACCGATTGATATACTAACAAGGTCATCATCCCCGACACATAAAATTTGCTTTCCGATTAAACAATGTTCTTTCAAGCATAGAATAGCTCGACGCAAGCTAGTTTTAGCAGTACATTGTGATTGGTCAATTTGTACATCCACCTGTGGACGTAAGGCAAATAAGTGATTAAGAATATCAAGAATATTTTGCAGTTCGAGACCCCAGTTTGATTCGTCAGCCAATAGCTTGCGATATAATGCTACATCTAATCCACTAAATCCCATGTCTTGTTCAATCCATTTCTTTCCCTCTAATGTGATACCTACACCTGCTTTCTGAACCAATGCTCCAGCTTTTATTAGTTCTTTTTTTATTGCAACAGTTATAGGTACAGGAAGAAAAACCTTTCTAGCTAATTCTTTTGTTGAAATTCCTGGTGTAAGATAACATTCAATTAATAGATGTTCAATTACAAGTGAACCTTCCTCAAGGTTAAGATTTATATTTGCTTTTTCAATAAAATTCATTGTGATTTGCCTCCAATTTTTGTTCAAAACTAAAATCAATTTCTCTCATTTGAAATAATGTTGAATGATAATAAAGCAGTCCTAAATTTCCAAAAGAACTTTTTATAGATACCCAACGTGCCTGATATTGGAATCTTTCTAAAATAAATGAGTTTTTTATAAAAAATCTGATATCCGCCAAACAAACTTTTTCAAATCTACATTTTTAGTCGTCGCATGATAGACTACTCCTTTAAAAAATAAAAAGAGCGGCGAATGAACTACGTCATTCGCCGCCCTTTTTTTCGAAAAACCAATAGAAGAACTACGCACATTTTAATTTTTTACGCTAAAGAATTCCCCAAACTCAATAATACCTATTTCAATTGAGAATTTGAGTAAGCTATAAGTTTTGAGACCCATTTAAAGCTATCGTAAATTGATAGTAGGTTTAGCATAAATTTCATCTCAAATAACTTATTTTCAGAATTCGGTAAATCACTAAGAATGATAAAACCAACACTTTTTCATGCAGATTTTTTCTTAGCATAATTTTCATTAAAATGTACGTGATACACTCTATAATAAAAAAACCCGTGCTGAACAGCACGGGCTTACAGTTC
Organism: Heyndrickxia sporothermodurans; assembly: GCA_018333075.1. GTDB lineage: Bacteria > Bacillota > Bacilli > Bacillales > Bacillaceae_C > Heyndrickxia > Heyndrickxia sporothermodurans_A. The sequence goes on from BORH01000014.1 coordinate 12,227, forward strand.
ACGAGTGAACATTAAGGCATTGTTATCCGTTGTTCAAAACTAATTTAGAAGGCTAAAGAAATCCAACAGAAAATAGACCCTTATTTATATAAAAATAGAGTTCTTTGGAAATCAAAAACCTTATTCAATTACAAATTAATTATGAACATCCAGTAACAAACAGTTCACTCCATATCATTTAAATTAAATTTATCATAAACTATATTAATACAAAATTCAACTGGATTTTGTTTTAAAAATAAAAATTCTCTAATAATTATATAGAATATTGTGAGGTTGTATACTAATAAAAGAAGATTTAATTAAGCGTGTTACTTGAAATCTGTCTATTTTTTTGTCACATTAAACAAATTTCCCGAGATGCTAAGGTAAAGGTTAAATACCTTAGTTTATATGCTTCAATATTAGCTATGACCTCAACAATGCTGCATTATTTCATCAAAAGGAAATTACATATAGATTTTTGAACATAACAAATTCTATATGTAAGAATTTTTGTTACTAAAGAATTAATGATATTGGCTTAAACTTTATAAATACTTTAAAATACGCTGGGGGGCTTCTAAAAATTGTTTTGTAATCCGAACATGCTCCGTTTTTTTAAAGGCTGCTCATTAATCATATAGATGTACTTGATGATAAAAATAAGTGTTAGTTGAAAATGAAAAATGACCGCAGGACAATTTACAAAAGTGGGCTATGTGGAATAATATAGAGCAAATTCAAGTGGAGGTTATCACAATGTCATTACTTGAAAATGGCAGAATCCCTTACATAGGGGACCCACTGCCGAAACTTGAAGTTCAAACGACACATGGTATAATGATTCTTCCCAATGATTATGAAGGAAGATGGTTTATATTATTTAGCCACCCAGGAGATTTTACTCCTGTTTGCACAACAGAATTTATTGCATTTGAAAAATTGCGAAATGAGTTCACCGAAAGAAATACAGAATTGATTGGAATCTCTATTGATCAAGTTCAATCTCACCTTAAGTGGATTGAGTGGATTAAGGATAACTTAGGAGTTCAAATTACTTTTCCAATTATCGCGGACGGTTTGGGAAATGTGGCAAAAAGACTTGGGATGATTCACCCAACGAGAGGCTCACATACAGTCCGCTGTGTTTTTATAATGGATCCAAAAGGTACAGTTCGTCTTGTACTGACATATCCAGAAACCATAGGTAGAAATGTTTATGAAATTTTAAGGTCCCTTATAGCTCTACAGACATCTGACTTATTTAAAGCAGCTACACCAGCGAATTGGCCAAATAATGATTGGCTCCAAGATAATTTAATTATACCTCCGGTAAAAACAATACAAGAAGCTAATGCTCAATTAGCCAAATCACATGCTGGAGAAATGAACTGCTATGACTGGTGGTTTTGTACAAAAAAAATGAAGCCGCTTACCGATTAGTATAAATTCCCCATACTAATTGCTGCATCTTTGACCCTGTACATTTTTAATCTCCTTTCTGTAAATCTGTTCGGGTTGGATAAAATGTCTTAGAGCTTCCATTTAAAAAAGAGGGAAAAAGATCAATAAATTGATCTTTTGCATTTGGCCAAGAATTTATTCTCAAATCTTAAAGGCAGGTTCATGGGAATTGGACCATTAGTGGTTATATATTTATTAGAGATAAAAGATTAAACTTGTAATGAGGAGAATAGATTTCATCAATAATATATTTGGGAGTATCGACTAAAGAAGCTATATAGAGAATGGTTGGACTTACTTGGACTTACTAAGTTTGTTGACAATGTTTTAGCGGAACTAGGGAGTAAAAGTGAGAACGTGATGCCCTCAGCACACGAACAAATTCGTACATGGGTAGCGTCAGGACATCGCAGTATACAACATAAAAGTTTTCCACAAAAACCCAATTTCTTAACAAGAAAGAAATTGAGCTTTTTATTGTTATGGAGTTCTTTATTTAGGATTGAGTTTTAATAGAATAAGGAATTACGAAATTAATTTTAATATTTGAATATTTACTTTCAACTTATTAATCTAACCACTCGAAAACATAAAAGTATAAACATTTTTCAAACCTAGTCAAAAACGCTTTGTACTAATATACAAATAATATTAAATTAGCTCTTATTTTGATTCACTTTTAAATGTAGTTGTACAAACTGGCCAAACCGTTTTGTATCAATTAAGTTTAAATTTATTTGTGGATTGTTTTCTTTAAATAATGGAATACCAGAACCTAATATATGAGGAGTGAATGTAATAATATACTCGTCAATTAAATTTTCTTTAATAAAAGCATCAAGTATACCTGATCCACCAACTAGCCATATTTTAGAACCCTCTTGTTTTCTTAACCGTTTTGTAAACTCTACTACATCTTCATTTACAAATTCTACATATTCATTGGAACCTTTTTCAGAAGTGGTAAAAACATAACACTTTTTATCAGGATACGGAAATACTTCTGAATGCTTCAGTACATAGTCATATGTTCTCTTTCCCATAATCACTGTATCGATAGATTGATACATTTTGGTATAACCTGCGTCGCCTTCTCCTTCCGTGTCGTAAAGCCATTGCAAGTCATCATTCTCTTTAGCAATAAATCCATCTAATGTAGATGCAATATATAAAACAAGCTCACGTGGCATACTTTTCTCTCCTTATCGTTTATAGAATTTACCTTGATAAGATGCAAGGTATTAACTATAATATCCTTAAAACATGACAACTAATGGCATAATAAAATAAAAAAGGTGAAAAAAATGTCAAAAGCCAAACGCCTATTAGATATTCTTTTGTTTGTTACTGCAAAAAAAAAGTTTACTGCAAAAGAAATAGCAGATGAGTTTAATATTTCTATTCGTACTGTTCATAGGTATATATTGGATTTAAACGATATGGGATTACCCATTTATGCGGAACAGGGCAGAAACGGAGGTTTTACAGTTCTAACTAGTAGAATGTTACCCCCTATTTTATTTACAGAAGAAGAAGCAGTCTCAATATTTTTCGCTTTTCAATCTCTCAATTATTATCATAACTTGCCATTTGATACTGAAATAAACTCAGTTTCCCATAAGTTATATAGTTCACTTCAAGAAGATGCTAGGACAAAAATTGATAAACTTCGTTTGTACATTTCATTTTGGAACCCGAAAAGAACCATTGATACCCCTTTATTAAAAGATGTTTTAGATGCTGCTATAGAACAAAAAGATTTACGCATACAATATGAATCTAAATCTGGTACAAAAACAAAACACATACGTCCTATTGGTATTTATGCTCATGATGGATTATGGTACTTACCTGCCTTTGATTATAATAAAAAAAGGATTTTACTCCATCGTGTTGATCGTATTCTGTCAATAATTTCATCGAAAAAAAGTGAAGATAATTTTATGAATTTACAAGAGTGGTTTGCTACAAATGTAGTAATAGATCCGATTAGATTACATGTACAATTGACAAAAGAAGGCGTACGTCAATGCAAAAGTGTTCCTACTTTCGAGGACTTAATAGTTACACATGAAGATGGAACTGGTTTCATTGATTCAATCATTGACAAAGGTGAGATTAATTTTATTACGCCACTATTTTTTAGACTTGGAATTCACGCACAAATTAAAGAACCTAAAGAATTAGTTGAAAGTTTGCAGATTCAAGCTGAAAAAATTTTATCTATGTATAAAGATTTTAAGTAAAGTGTTTTTTATAGCCTCAATATTGTATTGAAAACTATTAGGTGCACTCATTACCTGCTTTAACTCAACAATGGCTGTGTCATAATTCTATTTTCAATTCATCAACTTTGATTGAGATTGTCAGTGAATTGCCATCAAAAGGGGGAAAGTAGGAATTTACAATTTTAAGGAAATAACAATATTTAAAGCCCCAATTTCTCAGTCTAATGTTGAGAAATTGGACTTTTTTGTTACGCTAAAATAGTGACTGATTGTTGAAAATCAAAGTTAAGAAGGTAGCGAATCAAATACACATTGTTCAGACCATATAGTCAATGTTTCTGTTACAATAACCAGGTACTGTCGTTTATGGTTTTAGTATAAGTTAACACTTGTTACAACTTTCTTTACATATTATGTAACATTATAGTCGTGAACAAACATTCTTATTATTACACCAAATAAAATCAGCCATTTTAATTATTTTACGCCCAAGAACTTAACTTTTAGCCTGTTTTTTAATCATTCCGTTTAAGATATTGATAAACCGCCATCATATCCCGTTTATTTAATTCCCGAATACGATTGAAAATAGGAATATCTTCAACTTCTTTCGTTAGTAAGCTTTCTGCAACAACATCACTTACTTTTCCAGTTAGCCATGTTTGTACATCTATACCATCAACGATTTCCTTACGACCTTCTTCATTGATGCCAGTCACATAACAACTAACACATGGTACCGATAATTTATACACTCCATCATGGAGATTATCTTCAGAAATTACTTTCTTTCCTTTACAGAATGGGCATGGATGACTTTTTTTAATCTTATTAATTGGGGTGACAATTTTTTTGTAACCAAATGCTTCATAAACATACGTTAGTTTTTTGTATTTTCCATCGGTGAAATACTTTTCAATAATTGTTTCTCTAGTCTCATCAAGATTGGAAAAATCACAAATTGTAATCAGATTTTTGCTGCTTATCGCTTCGATGTTTCCTTTAATCCTATCCCAGAATGGTAAGACATTTTGTAATACCATTTCATAACCAACAAAGCTTGCTAGTTCTAATTCAAGCATTTTCAGCGCGACTTGTGTTTCCCTAGGCAACAGAGAGACATCCTCCGTCAAAACCATATCGCCGCCAACAATTGCTTTTAATTTTTCCAACTCTGGTAATTTCCCTACTGTTTTAATGATCTGATCAATAGGTTGTTGAATAATCTCACGAATATCTGTGTCACCGTACATTAGTTTTTTATGATGGTTTAGTACTGTTCCTTGACAGACCGGACAGGTAATCGTCTCTTTGGATTCTTTTATTTGTTCTTTAATAATCGACTTCGAAACTGCCATATACATCCCGATGATTTTATTAAAGCCCTCCCATTTTCTCCTTGTCTTGCCTGCTTTATCGTAAAATGACTTTTCCCAATAACCATATAAAAAAGTATGTCTTTCATCTTCAGTCATCTCGTTGTAGCTTTTACTAATATCTTGCCCAAGTTCATTCTTAATCTCATCAAAAAGGAATTGCAGTTTCGAATATTGATAATATTTTAATACTTCCATTACATCTGGATGTAGTAGACCATCCCAAAATGATACGGTTTTGTCTTTAATAACAACATCAATATCAAATTTCCCAATCACCCGACGACCAGAACAGGATGGACAATGATTTTCTTGATTATAGAAATCGAAGCTTCTTGTATCTTTATTGGTTGGATGTGCAGCCACAATATGGTTGATCAATCCACCAATTTCATAGAGAAAACTATGCTGACTATACAAGTGTCTCTCAAGATCGATGGCAATGACTGGAGCGATTGTATCAGATTCGAATTCACCATAAATCAGACGAGCCATTGATGATAAGCTTTTTAAGATCCCCCCCTTATAGACGTTTTCTGCATTTTTAAAATAGGCAATATGATTTTCTTTTAAGTAGTTAATGCCATTTTTAGATTTTAGTGTTGATGAAATATGCAATGGACCAACCCTATTTGTACTCTTATTTCGGGATAAATAATCGTCATGACTAAAAACATCAAGATGCTCGACTGGTTCTGGCTGTCTTTTACCAAAATCAATGATAAAATCAGAGCTTTCTAACATATATGCGTTATGTTCAATCATCATGATTGAGACGGATTCATCTTGTAGAATGTCCCTTACACTATCAATAAATTGGTTTAAAATATTTTGGGACAAACCTTTTGATGGCTCGTCAAAAATAAAAAGCGTATGTGGATTTCTTGAGTTAGCAAACAGCTCTGAAACTAAATGAACACATTGAAATTCACCAGTTGATAGTGTTTGTGTTTTTCTTTCTAATGTCAAATAACCAAGTCCAAGTTTGATTAATAGGCTTAATCGTTTATGAGCGATGTCTTCATTAGGAAGTTCATGAATAATATCTTCAATTGAACGCTGAAAAATATCATCAATATCTTCACTATATTTTGTAAGTTTCTTTTTAATATCAAGAAAAGTCGCAACAGTTGACCGACTGGTAATCGATTGATTTCGATCTTGACCTACCATAACCAGCTTATCTTTTGGATATCGCTTTAGGAAATCTTTGGATATACATTCATTGACAAGTGTAGATTTACCACATCCAGACTCACCCGTAACGGTTACAAGTCTATTTTTGGGGATCTGGATTTCAGCCATTTGAATGTTACGACAGTATAGATCTTGAAATTGATAGTATTCTGTTGGTATTCTCTCATTTCGTTCCCAAAAAACAAGTTGAGGACGTGGTGATTCTTTGACAATTTTCCCTCCGTATTTACCACTGCCAGGTCCAAAGAACAATTTCTCATTCGTTGTATCGAGCACTGTGTCTGAATGGTCAATGAGCCAAATTTGATTTTTATAGCCTAATTGTTTAATCTGATCTAAAATTTTCAATAGGGTTTGGTGATCGAGACCAACGGAAATTTCATCAATAATAATCACGGTATTTTCACTTGCTGCCATAAATTCTGCTAAATAAAGTCGAGTTAATTCTCCACCTGACAATGTACCCATAATGCGATTTAATGTTAAGTAACCCATATTCATATTGATCATATTTTTAAGAATATGTTGTTTCGCATCACTAATATGTAATTCTTCTTCAAGGGAAAGAATCGTCTCAATGTTTAAGTTGTTGATATCGGATATACTATGTGGTTTATCGAATAATTCTATCGTATATTTCTCAACCTCTGGATTATAGCGTCTACCCTCACACGTTTTACACTCGACATTTTTATTAGTACCGCGTCCTTTACACTTAGGACACCAGCCTAATGCATTATTAAAGGAAAAAACTTCTGGAGAAAGATGAAATTTTTCAGCAAGCCTTTCGCGAATCTCTTTAAAAACACCCGAATGAGTACCAATCGTCGAACGTGGATTAGAAGAAATTGATGATTTCCCTAGAAAAAGAACTAAAGGCATTTCTTCCATCTTGATAGCACTAAAATTCGTTTCCATAATATTAGAAAACAAATACTGATATTCAGCCTTAGGCAATAAGGAAACGAGACGCTTCTTAGATTCTTCACCAATGGTTTGACAAAATGTGGTTTTACCAGATCCGGACAAACCAGCAATCCCTAACGATTGATCATCCGGCAAGACGGAATCTAAACGGTTAATATTGTTAGCAATTAATTGATTTATTTTCATCGGATATCCTCTCCATTCTCTAAAATTTAGTATAGCCATGATAGCACAACTTCCAATGAATGTATTATTTTTTCACCTAATTGTAGGCGAATCAATGATGTGAGCTATTTTAAATGGTGTAATCTTTTTGATTAGATACAAATCTTTATTCCGGTATATTTATTCTCCTATCATCAATTATATAGGAGCTCACATTATTATTTGTTCAAAAGATTAATCTTCAAACTTATTAAATCCATTTATAACTATACTACTAGTTCCTTTAAGTACAAATTTAACTATCTCTTTGTTCAATCCAATTAAAAAATATATGAAAAACATAATGTTACGAAGAAGCACTAGAGACAATCGAAGTGACCACTAGTATTAAAAAGGAAAACTAATTTCGTCTGAGGGCGATTCTCAAGCTTGCAAAAAACATCATTATTTTGAGCATATAGTTAGTATGTAGAACAAGTATTCTATGATAATATATAAGTAAAGATAAGGAAGAGTTATCTTTACTATACATAATTAGATTATTGTTAACTACATCATAAGATAGGAGAAGTAATAATGAATGATTTGCCAATACTTCATCGAGCAACAAGTGAGCAATATTTATCCCTGTTGCAAAATAAATTAGACAAGCAATTCATGCTTGACGATCATAGAAACCTCTCTCTTGCGGATTGTTCTGAGCAAGACTTTTTAGAATTTTTCTTTTTAGAGAAAGTGTTCAATTCAGACAAGCAGCTCTCTCCTCATACGATTAAAGCTTATCGTTCTGATGCAAAAACATTGCTTATCTTTCTGAAACATCATTCTCTATCTTTTCGAGATTTAGGATTTCCTGAAGTAAAAGCTTACAATAAATACATTAATGAGAAATATGCTGCTAAATCAGCCACGCGAAAATTAGAATTTTTTCGTAGACTGTTAGACTTTGGATATGAAACACAATTTTATAAAGCCCATCTTTCAACATGGATTACAAAACCGGTATGTAAAAAAGGCCATTATCTAACGGATCGTACTCAATCTGAAGAAAAGCAAACACGTGTTCAAGTACGAGAATTAAATCAGAAGGATGCAGAATACATCATTTCCTGCTTTCCGAAAATTGTGAGGTCTGAAAGAAATCGTGATCAGTTAGAAAAACGAAATATATTAATTGGTTATCTGCTTTATACAACTGGACTGCGTGCTAGTGAGCTATTAAGCTTAAATTGGGGAAGTTTCCGATATAATCGTCAAGGCTATCTTTATGCAGATGTCATCGGGAAAGGTCAAAAGCCACGAACAATTCCAATTAAAGATGAAACGGAAAAACGATTGTTTGAATATCGAAAAAGTCTAGGAGAGTCCGTAGAAATGAATCCAGAAGATACAAGTCCTCTATTCTTTGCTCTATATAATAGAAAGGATTTAGATGGGGTTAAAAAAAGGTTAACTTATCCTAGTCTTTATAAAATTGTTAAAGAAGCCGTTCATTTAGCTGGAAGGCATTCGAAGGTTTCTCCACATTGGTTTAGACACACCTTTGTTACGATGCTGCTAGAAAATGATGTTCCATTAGCTGTTGTTAAAGATTGGGCTGGTCATTCCGACATTTCAACCACTAATATATACTTGGAACGGATAAATCAGGATAACTCGTATATTCATTTACAAAAAGTAAACCTATTTAAATAAAAAAATAGAGTTAGTGATTCTATTATAAACCCGAATTTATTATTTTTGATAAAATCGGGTTTATAAATAAAGAACCAGTTGATATATTACATTGCTACATTTGAACTTTTTAAGTTTTTCATTTTTGTTAACATTTCATATTTTTTATAGATAACTACAGTAATTAAAAGAAATAAACAAGTGAAAAACGATGCAAGTGGCAGCTTTAAAACCATTTCTATAGGGAGGATGAATGGAAGCAATGGAAATGCATATACAGCAGGCATTCGAATATCCATGATCTTAGAAAAGAAAAACATGGATCCCAAACTTATAATGGTTATCATTATCCATGATTCCATAATTAAATAAATAAAAGTACCTACACTACCTGATATAGTCAAAGCAATCCCTTGTTTAAATGCTAATTTTCCACTATATTCATTCTTTTGTAGAGCTTCGTAGATAACTACTAATATAGGCGGAATAATTGCCAAATGTTCAAACCCAAAAATTCGGCATATACCTAACCATAACAATGTTAGTAATAAGAAAAAATATGAGGATTTATAATCTATTTCCTTTTTTTTCTGTACATCATGGTCTAATCGAAAGAAAATAACTAAAAGCATCAATATGAAGGTTAAAATAAAAATCCATAAAACAAGTATCCATTCATGTGAATTTGTGATTAATGGAAGTAAACCTGTAGCAAGGGATGGAGCAAAATTTGATTGAATCAAACGCAAAAAGATGATCATCAGAATTAAAGTAAAACCCACTTTATATATATAAGCAACTTGCAGTTGATTAATTGTACATCCAATTACTGAAGTAATGGATGGGGCAATACAAATTTTCAAAGGATTTCTTAACCAATTTGGATCTCGAAAAACCCACATCCCAAAAACCATTGCTGCAATTTCAGGAAAAATAAACATATGAGTATTTAATTGAACTGAAACTGTCACCATTGTTACGACCACTAGTATCGAGAGGAAGTATGAGACGATCTTTTTCAGGTACACATCATCACTTCCCTTACAACCCCATTAAACTATTCATTAAACTATTACTGTTCTCTTGATAATGAGTAGTATCTCCATATAACTCAATAAATGGAAGGCCATTTTTAATCGTTATCTTACTTAGGCTTGCGGATAAAACATCAGGTATTTTCCCCAGGTCTTCTAATCTATTCCGTACAATCAGGATGTTTTTTCCAATATCGTTTGAAATAATAGATTCGATAATAGGATTCACCCTATTTAATAGCTGGAAAAATGATTCACCTCCATTAGATGGATTATATATATGTGGTTGAAGAGTAAATTTTTGATAATTTTCAGGTTCTTTCTTTTTGATAGTATTAATGTCCTTTCCTTCCCACCAGCCCATATTTATTTCTTTCAATGCTTCTATTTCTACTATTTTAGTTTGTTTTTCGTAAGAAATGATCTTAGCTGTGTTTATAGCCCTTAAACTGGAACTAGAATAAATGACATCAAACTTTACGTCCTTAAGACGCTCTCTTAAACTCATTGCCTGCATTTTTCCTGTTTTCGTAAGTTGTGAATCTAAATGTCCCTGCATCCTATTCGCTTTATTCCAGACTGTTTGGCCATGCCTTACAATATAGATTGATGTATTGGTCATATTAAGCCCTCCTTCTTAATCAATTGAATTATAAATCAGTAATGTATAAAATAATAATATAAGTTTTATAATATATATAAATTTTTTATATAGAAGGTGAATTAATTGCCAGTTAATTTACATGCATTAATGCTTTTTTATAATGTTGCGCAAACAGGGAGTGTAACTGCTGCTTCAAAAAAATTAAATATTAGTCAACCAGCTATCTCAGCACAACTTCGTAACTTTGAGAAACAATATAATGTGAATTTATTCGAAAAAAAGGGACGAAATATGGTTCTTACCTCTTTTGGGAAGAAGCTAATGAAACCAACTGAAAAATTATTTATGTTGGAAGAACAAATCTTTAACTTGATTCAAGATTACAATTCACACCCTAAAGGAAAACTACGTATTTCTGGAAATTATCTTGCAACAAGCGTTTTAATACCAAAGTGGGCCTCTTTATTTAAGCAGGAATATCCTGAGGTGGAAGTTCAAATTTCAACAGTAAATTCTCTTCATGCACTTGAAAGTCTTAAAAATTTTGAAACAGATGTTGCTATCTTTGGAAATAATGAAATAACATCTGATAACAGCGACTCTCTTAATTGTATAGAGCTTTACAAGGACAAATTCATATTTGTTGTTTCCCCAACTCATAAATTCGCGAATAAGCGAATTTCAATTGAGGAAATGATTAAAGAACCGTTTATTATGAGAGAAGAAGGAAGTACTACTAGAAAGAGGCTTATTGAAGTATGTAGAATTCACAAAGTGGATCCTCCGAAAATAGAATTACAATTTAATGGTTTAAATGAAACGATTCAAGCTGTTGTTGCTGGTTATGGAGTGTGCTTTGTTTCTTCTCTTGTAGCTAGTCAATTTATCAAACGTGGAGAATTAGCAACGGTTGATGTGATAGGAATTAGTCTAACGAACAAAATCGTATTATGTACACATGAAAAGGATTATCTCGAAAGATATATTCGTGACTTTATATCAGTTGCTCTAAATAATAGAACTACATGATAGTGCATAAACATATAAAAAAAGTATCGGTTATAAAACCGATACTCAAGAAAGTATAATTATAAACATATAGGTATATTTATACGAATTTATGAATAAGAATAGCACATACCCACTAGTTTAAAATATTTATCACTATTCCATTCCAACAACAACAAATTTGAATACTTTTAATAGATAAATTCATCTTTATTTACATTTAGTTTCACTTTCTGTGAAGTTTCCTTTAAAGTATTGTCATTAACAATAGCTCTTACATAGTATTCTCCCCCCTCTGGAAACATCGTTTGAATTCTGTAAGTCCCATCATTTAAGTTTGATGCAAAAATTATTTCATGCTTTTTACTATTCTTTTTCCAAATCTCAAAATTGATTTCATTTATATACCTTACACTTTTGTCACCATTTTTTACATTAGCATCAATAAGAATGGCTCGTTCAGGTATAAGGACATCTTGAACAGGCTTGATATCTATTTTTAAAGAATGTTCATATCCACTCTTATTAAAGCAAGTTATCATTATAACACACAAAAGCATTAAAGTAGAACCGACAAATATTTGAATTGTTTTTTTCATTGTCTTTCCCCTCCATTGTTAAAAATACTAATCTATTTATCTATTCATATTTATATAATTTTTTGTTAGATATTTGCTTGTTTTATATATTGACCTCCTTCGTTTATTAGTATATTAAAATAAAATATATAATAAAAATACATATTTTATACAGTATATATATTTAGTTTATACATTTGATTTGTTATTTAAAAAAATTACTATTTATATATAATTGCACAAACAAAAAACTGATATTTTTATCAGTTTTTAATAATTTATTAATAATTTTTGTTTCTAACTGATATTGGGTTCCTTCTAATAATGGAATTTATGAATAGCTAACCATCCTGCTGCATTGAACCAATTCGAGCTTTGATTCCAAATGAACCAGACTTTTTACTCATGATTTCGAAAGCAGTAACTATAGCCTTTGCTATTTCTATATCTTGTATACTACTCCCACCACTGACTCCAATTCCCCCAACGATATCTCCAGCACTCAATAAAGGAATACCTCCTCCTAGAATTACAATTCTACCATTATTAGTTGTATTTACTCCAAAAGAAGGACCACCCGGAAGTGCTGCTTTTACCAAGTTTTCTGTTGGCATTTGCATACTGACACTCGTCCAAGCTTTATTTATAGAAATATCAATACCAGCAATTCGAGCATTTTCCATTCGATGAAAAGCCATAAGGTTCCCTCCATGATCCACAATTGCAATATTACTGGAAAGTTCCATTTGTTTTGACTTTTGTTCTCCGACGACTAGTAATCGTTTGGCTGTTTCCAGTGTTAGCTTTGCCATAATAATCCTCCCTCCTCATTAATGATACAGATTATGATAGTGATACAAAAACTGTGTTTTTTATTTAATGAATTACAGATTTTTACTATTAGTCCCATTTAATTTTAAATATCATGTTTACAAATATTCCAATTTGATATGATAAATAAAAATGAGGAACCAAGGAGGTGATCATTTGATTAAAGTAATGAAGTTTGTTGTCTGCAACTTACATGTTTAATGATGATGTAGAAACAGAAGGTAAATTTATTGTATATAAGGATTGATAACTGTTATAAAGGATAGAAAATATGGAATACTTGATGCCAATGGAAAAGTCATCGCTAAACCTATATATGATAGGATAGAGTATTTTCATAAATCGAATGAGGGATTAATAAGTCGTTTATATGGCTTTCTTAATAGAAATGGAAAAATTCAAATAAATCTATAATAAACGAATAAGGTATGTTATTAATAGTTTAGTAGAAAGATGGTTTGATTTACCGTCTATAGCATATTGTTCGAAATTTGAACGGTTAAATCAAACCACACAATTCTATGATCAGCACTTTTTGTTTACATAACCTTAAAAAATATTCCAATTACAAAGTTACCCAAAAAGCCTTTCTTTAACTGAGCTATTTAGCTTTCCCTATCTTTCCTCTATAAATTAATTTTCACATTTAATCAGTAGTTTTTTTCTTGCATTTTTCGCTGCATCTACCATCACTTTTAGTCCAGCAACCGTTTCATCAATCCCGCGCGTTTTTAAGCCGCAATCTGGATTAATCCAAAATAATCTAGGATCTAGTACATGTAGTGCACGATCTATGTTATTTAGTAGTTCGTCTAAACTTGGTATACGTGGGCTATGAATATCATATACGCCAAGGCCAATTCCTTTACCGTACGTGTTATTTTCAAATGCATTGATTAATTCACCATGACTTCTTGATGTTTCAATTGAAATAACATCAGCGTCCAGTTCTTTAATTGCATCTATAATATCCTCAAAATTTGAATAGCACATATGTGTATGAATTTGGGTCTCATTTCTTACAGATGTCGTAGCTAATTTGAAGGCGTATACAGCTGTACTTAAATAGTTTTCCCATTTTTCACGCTTCAATGGAAGACCTTCACGAAGCGCAGGTTCATCCACTTGTATCATATTGATGCCATTCTTCTCAAGTGTTTTAACTTCTTCACACAGTGCAAGTGCAATTTGATTTGCGACTTCATGTCGCGGAATATCCTCTCGAACAAATGACCAGTTTAAAATGGTAATGGGACCCGTTAGCATTCCTTTTACAGGCCTATTTGTTAATGATTGTGCATAAACCGTTTCATTACTTGTCATCGAACCCTGATAAATCACATCACCATAAATTAAAGGCGGCTTCACGCATCGTGACCCATATGACTGTACCCATCCGAATTTGGTAAATTGAAAGCCAGCTAATTTTTCTCCAAAATATTCGACCATATCGGTTCGTTCAAATTCCCCATGTACAAGTACATCTAAACCAATATCTTCTTGAATTTGAATCCATTTTTTTATTTCATCTTTAATATAAGCTTCATATTCACTATCCGTTATTTCACCTTTACGCCAATTTAAACGGTGCTTTCTAACTTCTTTGGTCTGCGGAAAACTTCCAATGGTCGTAGTTGGAAAAAGTGGTAAATGAAATGCTTCTTCTTGTAATTTTTGACGAACCTCAAATGGTGCATCACGCTCAGGTTTATATGTATCTAGATTTTTAATTGCAGACTTGACGTTAACATTATTACGGAATGAAGATTCATTTAATTCTTGAATAACAATGGAATTTTGTGTAATTTCATTCTGTATCGTTTCTTTTCCTTCATGTAGCCCTCTCGTTAGAACAACGATTTCATGTAATTTTTCGTCAGCAAATGACATAGCATCCTTTAAAACTTCATTTAATGTTTCCTCATTTCTAAGAGTCACTGGAACATGCAATAAACTGGAGGAAGGTTGAATAATCAGTCGATTTTTTGGGACAATTTGCTCGATTTCTTCAAGAAGCGACAGTTTGTCTGTTAGATTCGCTCGCCAAATATTACGTCCATCAATAACTCCGGCAGCCAATACTTTTTCATCAGGAAATCCATATTTCTTTAATTCCTTTAGATTTTGACCTTGATCATGAACAAAATCAAGCCCTAATCCATGAACGGGAAGTGATAAGACATCTTCAAAATGTTCAACCCCTTCAAAATAGGTTTGTAAAATAAGCTTTATGTTTGGTGCTGCATCATGTAAAACTTGATAGACATCCTTAAAGAGAGTAAAATCCTCATTCGTAAGAGTTGTCGATAATATCGGTTCATCCATTTGAACCCATTCTACCCCTTCCATTTGTAGCTGCCTTAAAATCTCAGCATAAAGGGGGACAAATTGATCGATGAATGTTTTAAATTCATCTTCCTTATAGCCTTTTGATAGTTTTACAAAAGTAATAGGGCCCATAATTACGGGTTTCCCTTTAATTTCAAGTTTTTGTTTCGCTTCTTTGTAAAATTGAAGTGGACGATTTTCAACAAGTTTAGGAGTTGATTGATCCAGCTCAGGAACAATATAGTGATAGTTTGTGTTAAACCATTTTGTCATTTCAGAGGCTACTGCGTCCTTTGTGCCTCTCGCTATTTCAAAATATGTCTCAAGTGAAACTTTACCCCCATGATATTTAAAGCGTTTTGGTACGATACCAAACATGACTGCTGTATCGAGGACATGATCATATAAAGTAAAATCACCAACTGGTATTAAATTGATTCCTTGATCCTTTTGCTTTTGAAGATGCTGTATACGAATACCATCCATTTGGTTAATAAATGCTTCTTTATCAATGTCACCTGCCCAAAACCTTTCAAGCAATTTTTTCCATTCGCGTTTTTCACCTATTCTTGGGTACCCTAAATTTGAGTTTTTAACAATATTCACCTGATTATACACTCCTTTTTTTATTATTGTCTCAACTAAAAAATCTCCCTTTTAAGTACAAAGAGAGATTCATACGCATGATTAACTAGAGTTGAGATAGTCTGGTTTTCTCAACACGTATTCCTCACTCTCCCTATATCCACGTAGAGTACAAGCGCATACAACAGGCAGGTCTCCTGACTTAGGCTCAACACTTCCTATCCCTTCCCATTTCATAATGAAACAGTGGTTACTGATAGGTTGTTCCCCAATACAGTGGCGGGACCGTGTCGGAATTTCACCGAACTTCCCTTTTAAGCTGTGAAAATTATTTGCACAACACCTGTAGCATTTTGTATAAAGTTTTTATACATACTAAAGAATAAAAAGACATTACAAATTAAGTATAAAAAATATAAAAGCCTCTCTATTTAAACTAGAGAGGTTTGTTCATAAATCATCCTCTCTTATTTTTCAAAGCAATTGCTTTGCAGGAATTAGCACCTTTTCAACAAATTGTTGAATGGTTGCCGGGTTTCATCGGGCCTGTCCCTCCACCACTCTTAATAAGAGTTTTCAGTAAATTTTAATGTTTTGAATTTATTAGTCATATTAGCATGATTCATAAATAATGTCAAAACAAATTCAAATAAAAAATAAAATGAGATGATGATTTTTTTGATTTTTTCAGTTCTCATTTTCTATACTAAAAAAATATTTTTTATGTAGAAAATCGATTTTTATATATTTTAATTTATCCTTTTAGATTTTATAAATCTTGCTTACAGACAATCCCATATTCTAAATAAAATTTTAAGAGTGTCATTGCTTCTCCCCATCCAACTGCACATCTAACACATGTAGCTAAGTCATCTTCTGAACGAGAATACCCCTTTTCTTTTAAAGTAACTAATGTTCCGTTTTTATATGGATCAAGCTTAATTGATACAGTGGTTTTCCCATTTATAGGTGACCATTGAAAGATGAAGGACTTATTTGGAATGGCCACTAGAACTTGTTCACCGTCTTCTATATTTTCGTTATTAGGTCCATATTCTGTCCATCTGAATCGAATTTCACCAGTACCTTCAGAATTTAGTTTAAGAGATGTTTGATTTGTAAACCAAGCATTCCCTCCTTCAGATGTTGTAAGAATTTCGTAAATTTTCTCAGGTTTCTCCTGAATATATATTGTGATGAATGACAGACATAAGCTCCCTCCAAAATAAAGAAATTATTTCGTTCAAAGTTATATTAGAATAGAAATTTTATATGTTTTAATAATGTTAAGTCCAGTTCATCAATATATCCAATAGATTCAATTAAATCCCAAAGCTTTATACCTGTTGTTTCTTTATTGCTCTTAAAAGGGGTTAATGTTTTTATTTCTGAACAATAAACCGGACTTTCAAAGTTTATGGTCGTGATAATAGATTTCAACCAGTTTACTAGCATATTCATCCGCCTCAAATGGATAATTGATATGTAGTGCCTCACATACATTGATCGCTGTATTTCTGAAAACCTGCATCGTATTCTGTAGTGCAGTCCAAATTTCCTCTTCTTCATAGTGAGCATATAACCCCTTAAATGCTTGAACGATGCTTGGATCTGCCCATTTTTCAAAAAAACGATACCCGTGCCAGGTATCATATTCAGCCCCTTTATTTAATCTTGTTTGTATTTTAATTAACGAAAATAGAAGGTTTTTCATGTATGAGTCACAAATGGATTTCCCATCTAAAAGTTCTCCTCGTCTCAATTTTTTTGAAGCTAGCACGGAATGATACCAAAAATCTTGGATTATATTATTGATTTCTTCCCTGTTTAAACTTGGAACAATACGAATGTTCTCTTTAGCTTTTTCTTTGAGCGATTCTGTTAATCGATCCTTATCAATTAAAACCCGGACACCTCTTGAAAAGACTTTGATTACTTCGGAATCTTTTTCTAACTCAAATAAAGCGGAAGGAGGAAAAAATGCAAAATCAACATCTAGACCATTTTCAAATAATATCCTTCTTTCCAAACCACCACCAACAGCTGTATTCTCAAGAAAAGAAATATAGGGTTTTCCTATATTTACAATCCACTTTTTATCCGTTAGAAAAGATTGAGCATCCTTAGCAAAAATAACGAGATCAAGATCTGACCATTGATCTGCTGGTACAGCCGTTCTTGCTCGAGAACCAACAATTAAAACCGTTCGAATCCTTTCATCTTCCTCAGCATACACAATAAGCTTTTCAATGATCTTATTATAAGTTAATTTATCCATGTCCCCTTGCTCCCCCAATCTCTTAACATCAATAATGGAAATCAAAGCGATGATCGAAGTAATTCGTCATAATAGTCATACTATTAACACGAGTTCCGATTACAATATTCTTCCTTCATAATCGATTAAAAGTTGCTTTATTATCGACATGTCATATTTTGAGCTTAATAAGTTGTTTCTAATATTTGAAATATTAGAATTCTATGTAGATATTAGAATCAACGTTTGCTGTAAAAAATCACCTGATTAGTAGCTGTTAGTTATAAGACTCTTTCACTAAATAGGATTCATTCGTTGTTAAACCTAGCATTTGAGATTTGTATTATTTTTTAATGAATGTACTATTTCCACAATCTTATAATTTCCACCAATTCCTGACCATTGAACTCCATTCTGTATATATCAGGTTTAGATAGATTATGTAAAAAATTCAAACCGTACTCTTTGTCATAATACCCCATCATTAAGGTCATCACTGCCCCATGTGTACCTAATGCTACTTTACGTCCTTTATAAATATTTAGTAGTTCTTGCAATACTTTTATGGCTCGATTCTGACAAATAGCATTAGACTCTCCACCATCTAAAGTAAAATGATGATCTGAAAACGACTTTTGTAACAATGGCATTAATTCTTTATCAGACAAACGTATTTCTTCCGCAGAAAACATTCTCTCTTTAAAATCTTCAAACACGATTACTTCTTGACCAGCAAGTTTCGCTGACTCTTGTAAAGTTAAGATAGCTCGTTTATATGGACTTGAAACAAATACCTGTATACCTTCTTTTTGTAATATATTAGTTATACGTTTAACATCTAACAGCCCTTTTTCAGTTAATCCTCTGGTTCTTTCAGTTCCCTCTGTTATGGGAGATTCACTATGCCTGACCATGTAAATATATGTTTTCATCTTAATACTCCGAGTTAACATAAAAATATTTCTCAATAGAAAACGAATTTTATTGTCCAATCCGTAACCATTCTGTAGGTTTGTTTTTAACAAAATGCTTCTCAATAAATTTAAGTACTTTATCATTACCTGGCATTGTAGCTTTTTCAATTGCTTCATTAAAGGTTAACCATTTGTATTCACTATGCTCATAGTTTAAAATGACAACTTGGCTAGTATCTACAAATCCTAC
Organism: Heyndrickxia sporothermodurans; assembly: GCA_018333075.1. Taxonomy (GTDB): domain Bacteria; phylum Bacillota; class Bacilli; order Bacillales; family Bacillaceae_C; genus Heyndrickxia; species Heyndrickxia sporothermodurans_A. The sequence continues at coordinate 31,629 of BORH01000014.1, forward strand.
AAAAACAGGCGCAATATAAATATAGTTTTCTACCGGTGAGTAAAATTGATCAAATGTATTTGATGAATAGAGTGATACTTTTGTAATTCCCGTCTCCTCTCTCACTTCTCTTATAACCGCTTCCCAAGCTTTTTCATCTTTCTTTATGCTGCCCCACCTATATAACACCAAGCATTCTTTAACACAGAGGTAGATCGTTTTAATAAAAGCACTTTGTATTCACCATCTATTTCTTTCAATAATACAACCGCATTTCACTACATCTAATAGGTAATTTTAATCGATTATTACTCATAATTGCCCCTTTCTATCAATCTTTCGATCACTTTCGTCTCATTATTAGTTTGGATTGGCGACAATATAAGTGTAATCTTCAAGATACACAATTTAATTAAACGAAGTAATTATTTTCCTTATTGCTCTAGTAATCGCTGCCCCGCTACCATCATCATTTGAAAGTACAATGAAAGTGTAGTCATCATCAGGATAAATATCCAATCGATTGCTAACACCTGGAAAACCACCATCGTGTCCAATAATACGATACCCATCTATATTTTCAACAAAAAATCCATATCCATAACCTAATGTTGTTTTTTCATCAACATCTATATTTTCTTTTTCAGATGTTATTTTTGCTAGTTGCTTACTACTAATTAATTTATTGTTGTATAATCCTTTAGCAAATTTCCATAAATCATTGACCGTTGAGAAGCCTCCGCCTGCAGATGAACCTTTTGCACAAAAAGATAGATTATCCTTCTTCTCTGGTTGGAATGTACCATCAAAATCAAAATGAGTATATCCTATGGCTAATTGATGATTATTACGATCTATTTCGAACGAATCAGTCTCATTCATTTCTAATGGTTTGAAAATGTATTTTTTTACAAAATCAAAATAACTAAGGTTTGAGACCTTTTCAATAATTAAACCTAATATAATGTAACCTCCATTACTATATTGAAAGCGTGTCCCAGGTTCAAATTGCGGTTTGTCATTTATAAATAGTGGGAGATAATCTGATAAATTATTTAAGTATGTTCTTTTTTCTAGAAATCGTTCATTAAAGAAATCACCAATACCCGAAGTATGTGTTAGCAATTGGTGAATCGTTATTTTTCCAAAGGGGAAATTGACAATAAAATCGTTTACAAAATAATTAAATGATAATTTTTCTTGTTCTTCTAATATCGCTATAGCTAAGCTTGTAAACATCTTATTCATCGATGCTAAGTTAAATTTTGTATCGATAGAGTTTAATATACTTTTTTCTTTATTCTCAAACCCAAATCCTTGAGAATATAAAATATTGTCCTTGTGAGCAAACAAAAGACTTCCTGATAATCTATCTTTTTCTGTAAAGCTTTTTACAATTTGTTTAAGCTGATTAACGATTCTTACTGGTTTTCTCTTAAATCAATCAAATGATCACCTTGATTTTTTTCCTTTAATCTATAAATGAAATTGTTCTTTTATTATTTTTGCAACCTCATCAGCACTTAAATTAGTGTTGTTTATTCTTATATATTCCGATTTATTGATTTCCCCATCTAAAGAATTCAATCTATATTTTTCCATTGACACTTTCAAATCATTTTCTGACCAAACAATGTTTTTTTTGTAGGCTTATGCTTTAGTCTGTTAGGACTTTTATTCCGCTCTAATCTTTCATTTATATCAGCCTCAAGCTCTACAAAATAAACAGTTCCTCCATTTGACTCGAAAATCTGACAAACTCTATTAATGTAATCCCATTCAGATTTCAGATCAAAAGCCCATACATAAGTAAAAATCAGCCCATACAAGCTGCTCTTTGCAACTTCTTTAAAAATCTCCTCTCGAAATAAACTAACTAATCTTTTCCCCTCTTTTGTACTATAATCAAAAAACGGATTGACCAAGTCAATTGTCATATGATTATGAAACAATTTTAATTCTGTTAATTTTTCTAATTCTTGTCCAACCGTCATTTTTCCAACTGCTTGTGGACCAAATATTAATACAAATTTCATATAATCTCCTTAAAAGAATAATATTTATTCAGAAATTAATTTTTACTCATTAATCCTAAGTTTCGGGACTCATAATAGGTTTTGATCTTCACTTTATAGGTAATTCCATTTTATTTTATTCGTTTAATAAAGGCATAACATTAATAATAGGTTCTTCATATGGATGAAGTTTATGGATGATATCTTTTACTTCCCGGACATTTATATAAGAACATCGAAATTCCATTTTACATTCTGTACCAAATGAAATTTCTCCTTTTTTTCCACTAAAAGGAGTAGATTCATGTAAAGGTCTCCAATACCCATGGACGAAAGAATAGGATACAACATTGTCATAGCTACCAACAGTTAAGAAACCTGAATTATTTAACTCATCTCTTAATTTGTTTATATATTCTACTGGCAATAACACTTCTATTTTTACGAATTCAACCTCCATTTATTTTCCTCCAATTCATATAAAAGTTACATTCTCTGTTTTTTTAATATAACAGTGGTAAATAAAAAACTTAGTATTCAAATTCAATAATCTTTGCCGTTCGTTCTGCAATTTCTTTTCCCAATATTTTCTCAACAAGATATAAAGCCATATTAATCCCTGAAGAAACTCCTCCAGAGGTTAATAGATTATTATCATGAACGACTTTTCCTTCTGAAATAACTTGAATATCAGGGTATTTTTTTTGAAGCAATTTATGTGCAAGATGATGTGTTGTCGCTTTCTTTCCATTTAACAAACCTGTTTCACCTAATATAAAAGCTCCTGTGCAGACTGAGCAAATAAACTCAATATTGCTATGAGACACAATCCAATCTCGAATCTTTTGGTTTTTACTGATAGATTGTACTGACCTCAAGGGTCCGCCTGGAATGATGAGAATATCTAATTTAGGGCTTTTATCAATACTGTAGTCAGGCATTATGGTAATTCCTGAATGCGTTTTTATTTGCAATCCTGTATCAGTCAATGTAAATACTTCAAACGGTCTTGTAGGCAACAATTGCTTTTTGTAAAGAGTGAGTGATTCTTCAACTCTACTATTGGAGGTTAATGATAATACTTCTGCTGGCCCAGAAAAATCTAATACATCTACAAATTCATAAAGCAATATTCCTACTTTTCTCTTTTTCATATCGTTTCTCCTATACAAAAACATTTATCTTACAAACTAAATTCTAGCAGTAAATCTGTCTATTCAAAGCTTCTTTATAAAATTCTATATTCTACCGAGGAATATGAATAGCATCCTTTGGTTCAAATAGCCCTCTTTCTTAGTTTCGTTCGAGGCATTGAAATAATCAAGTTTAGCAACTTATGCAGTATAAAAAACCCATATAGCTGTCTGGAAAAGGATATTTATATTCTCAGGATTTTTAAATAATCTTATTAATTCATATCCAAGTAACTAAGGTTTATTATTTATATTTCGACAAAAAAGCTTAAAGACCTGCCTCTGAAATAGACTTTGTCTTCAAGCTTTGTATTATATTCCTATGTAAACAAACAATTTACGAAAGCTTTTAATATTACCTAATATAACTACTTCATTTATTAATATAGTTTAATTTGAGATGAATGGTGCTTGATGGATATATTTCGGGTTTTCAATTTCATTTATGATAAAAGAAGCTATATCATGATTGGTTATTTTTGTACCTGGCATATCTGTAAGCTTTTCTTTTATATCTCCCGTTTCAAATCCTTCTCGTACAAATGGAAGTCTAATTAGCGTCCATTCGATATGTTTATTTGCAGAAAGAATATTCCATTCTTTTTTCTTATCCTCCATCATTTTTGGCAGGAAAAATTCAAACAACTTCGCACCAATTCTATTTATTATATTTTTATTATCTCCATTAATGGTAAGGGATCCTCCTGAAACACCAATATAACGACTAATATTAAGTTCTTTCATTTTTTTTAGTAGATTTTCAGTTACATAACTATATATAGGTGTTTCTCTTGGAGGACGGCCGAATGTATTTATAACTATTTGACATTCATTAATTAATTTGTGAACAGTCTCTACATCTTGTATGTTTCCTTGTACGATCTCAATCCTATCGTCTTTGAAAGTTAACTTATTGGGATTTCTAACTAGCATTCGAACATGAAACCCATTTTCCAATGCTTTTGTAACGATGTAACGACCAACCTTCCCAGTTCCTCCAACGATAGCTATTTTTATAGGATGATACATTTAATTTCCTCCGTAAAATAAATTATTATATAAATACGAAAAATTCCTTTGAATGTAACATTTCTCCACACAATTCTCTATACCGATACAATAAGAAAAAATATAAAGCTACCAAATAGGTAGCTGAATTCAAATATTTTGCTTTGTCAAAAAGAATTAACAGAAATTCTCTCTCTACCAATAAAATTAGCAGGTACAGGCTGTAATTTTAATTCTCTTGCCCAAATGGAAAGTTGTCCAATATGATGAATTTCATGTGCAATAATATGGTGCAAAATATCATCTACTGTATGCTGTTCTTCATCCCAAGGTACGCTGACAGCCTTCTTTTTTAACCCATCTAAATTTGTTTTTAAAAATTCTGCGATTTCATTTCGTAATTTCTTAGAAAGAGAGTTCACATCTTCAAGTGTATTATAATCAGTAAACTGAAAGATTATGTCTTCTTTCCCTTGAATACCAAGTATCCAACTATATTCCACATCTATAATATGAAATAGGGTGTATAATATACTTCCTGCTCCGCCTTGTCGCTCATTTAGCAGCTCCTCATTCGTTAATTGACTGCACCAGGCAATCCATTCATCCCTTACCTGCCAGTTATATTCGAAAAATTTAATCAATACATGCACTCCTATTTAAAGTCATTTTCATTTTATAAAGGTCAGCATTGAGGTTTTACTAGATCATTTAGATTCGCTTAATTGCTTACTATATTTAATTTGTTTAATACACTATGTTTTAAATAGTTATATTGTTTTTCGTTAGTATCAGAAAAAGCCTCATCTCGATTCGATGGAATATCTAGATAATTAATATCTTTTTCAAATTGAGAAGCGGTTAAATCATAGCGCTGTCCATTAATATAATTGTAAAAATGCCAGCCTTCATGTAATTTGGTTTTCATTATTTCACCGTCTAATAAATCATAAACTACTAATGCCGTTACCCCACATTGTCCTTTTGCAGGGTTATTTATACTCCATTTTGAACTTGATTTTATAGACCAGGAATGTAATAATGCGCGATTAATTTGGTCGATTTGTTTATTTAAAAGATCATTCATAAAAAATACTCCTAAATAAATTAAGTATAAAAATACTCTTCTACAATTATTGTGAAGGGATACTACTTATTTGAATATACTTGAAGTATATTCCCATCCGGATCAGATAAATAGATTGTATGAAAGTCACTATGTCTATTACTATTTACTTTAAAGTTATCAGTTTCTAATAATCTATAATAGTAAAAAATCTTTAGTGGTTGAAAACTTTTAACAGCTAAGGAGAATTTCCTAATTAGATTATCCTCTTGATCATGTTTACTTGTTGGTACATTTGCATTTTTTCTTAATTTGATTCTTGCTCTGTGAAGTGTAGTTTTTATCGATTCATTACTAACTCTCAGCATTTCAGCTATTTCTTCTGATGTGTATTGAAAGACATCCTTTAATGTAATTAGTATAGCTTGACGCAACGGAAGGGTGCAGCATAATATTTCTAATAAACTATCCCACTCAGTAAAGTCATTATAGTTAATATACAACTCATCAGGTGACATTAGAAAATCTGATTTCTTACGCTTTTCATCAATGAGAATATTTCTTGCTACAATATAAAGAAATGTTAAATTCATTTCACGATCTGGATCTTTTTGTTTAATATTAATGAATCGAAAAAGTGTTTCTTGTACCAAATCTTCAGCTTGCCATTCAGAATCTGTTAACGATAAACAATATCTATATAATTTTAATGAAATCTCTTCTAAATCCAATAATTGCTTACTCATTTAACCTCCAAAAATATTTTGAAAAATATGTAACTTTTTTTCAATTATACTCGTTTATATGGGAATAGAAAATAAGGAGAGTGTTTATTTTTGTTTAAAATTGGTAATATTTTTATTCCAGTAACTGATTTAGAAAAATCTAAGAAATGGTATGAACGTAATTTAGGAGTAATCAAAGTAGATGAATGGCAAGAAGATGGAAAAGATCATGGTGTTGGGTATATATTTCAAAATGATTCTACAGGCTTAGCTTTAATAAAGGTAGATAAGCGGCAACCTACAGAATTTACGATTAAAGGAAAAAGCAAAAACGTATATTATAATTTTGTAGTTGATGATATCGAACCAGCACATGTTCAATTAAAGAGAAATGGAGTAGAAACTACGGAAATACATGACTATGGCTTCATGAAAGGTTTTGATTTCTTTGATCTTGATGGAAATTGTTTTAGTGTAGTGTGTGAAGAAGTTAAATCTCCCTTTCATTCTAACAATCTAGAAAGACTTAAAAACTAAATGTGATCATTGAATAAACGAGGGTGCTCAAAAAGTCGTTATTTAACGACCTTTTGAGCACCCTCTTCTTTTATATAAATATAAAATAGTTTTGTTTCAAAGAAATAATCTTAAAAACGATAGAATCGAATAGTAACTAAGTGATTTTATTATTAAGCTTCCCATATTTTTTATGAAAGGAATAACATTTTTTTATTAATCTACAGCATTACCATTAGCATCATAAATTCCAAGAAGCTCTGGGTTTGAAGATATGTTCTTCACTATTGCGATATGGGCATTAGTAACAAATATTTGCGTTCTAAAGGCAAAAATTGCTGTATCCCCGATATTAACGTTGGCTGTATTTAGGGTTCCATAGTAATCAATATTGGTTGGATCGTTTTCAATAATTGATACTTTTTTCAAATTATTAACTGTAGATCCAATCAGTGCGCTATTCATATGGGAACGCGGATAAAAACCACCACCAAAAACATAAGCACGACTATTATAAAAATGGGAAATTTCTGAGACATAGGTCATTGCTGGGATTTCGGCCAATTCTTTAGTCGCATGTAATGGAGTCGTACCCGTTAGAGCGTGTCCTGGTTCTCCCTGCGTGGCTCCGTTATCTTTTAGTAGATTCATCGTTGCTACTGATGTGGCACTTGGCATATTCATTTGTAAATTTTCATGTCCTCTTTGCTCCAGTAAGTTTTTGACTTTTTGCATTGATTGAACATTTGGTGTAGTCGTAGGACAATCCCCTTGAATTAACACACAAGGAAAACTGGTTAATCCACTAATGATTATCCCTGGTAAAGATTCTAATTTATGAATCTCCTCTAAAATCTGTTGAAGTGTGAATCCCCCTTCTTGACCGTTATAAATAAAATCACCTTCATTGGCTATCCGCAAAAATATTTTTTGTTTTCTTCCTAATCTTAATGACGCGTCACTAACATGTTTAGCATTTTCATAGCCAAAAACGGTCACATAATCTGGATTAAGATTTAGTATGGTAGGAATCATTCTTTGGGGTACTTGAACAAGATGACCTACATGCCCAAGCTTAATTCCATTCCGACTAAGAGTTAGAGCTTCCCAAGGATCCACAGCGACCGCTTTTTTTATTCCGGCTTCAACTATTGCTTTGGCTACCACAGGGTTTCGACCAAACTGCTTCGTCATAAAATATAGTTCAATATCCTGTTTTTTGGCTTCTTCTGCTAGCAAAGAAGCATTTAATATCACTGCATCTAGATCTAGTACATAGGTATTTGGAGAAATCGCTCCCTGTTGATGTAGTTTTAAAGAAACCTCTATTAATCTTGGATTTCGTTGTTGCGTCATATCTAGAAACATGTAAACCTCTCCAATCTATTTACTTTGATCATTTTTCCATCGAGAGTAGAAAGTACTACCGTTCTCAGTAGAACGAAGACCTAAATATTCAGCAGCAGTTGCGGCAATATTTGAAAGAGTCTTACCTTCTCCAAGATTTATGGGAGCCAGTTGCTTGTTATATGCTAATAAATAGGTTCTTTCACGAGTATGTTGGCTATGACCAATCGTTGGATCGTTTCCATGATCCGCACTCATAATTAATAAATCCTCGTCTGTCATTTTTTTAATTATACTAGGTAAATATTGATCAACTAACGTAATTCGATCCGCATATCGCTCAGGATCTTCTGCGTGTCCAGCTAAATCAGTTTCCTGCACGGTTGCTGCTATTAATCCGTATTCAACAGCATCCATTTGAGACAATATGTTCTTCATCACTTGATCAGTATCTACTCCTGGAAACTTTTTTGCACCGTCACAATAAATAACATCTTGCATTTTCCCAACGAGAGACACTTGTAGTCCAGCATTTATGGCCAACGTCGGTAATTGAAAATCAGGTGAAATACCAAATCCTAAGTGTCGAACCTGATATCCCTTATTATAGACATTTGACTTAGGTGAATTCACTCCTACTCCCCCATCTTCACGACGTTCAATAGAATTTTGCAAGTGATCAGGGGTTACATTTTCCCCACCAAGTGCAATCACTCGATTGACTTTCACATTCTTTCTAACACATTTACCAATTTCCAACACTTCATCAAAAGAAATATAGTCTAGAGGAGCACTAACATTATAAATTTGTCCATAATCTGTCTCAATGTTATCTGCAACAATTACTAAATCATTCACCAATAAGTAGGGGAGATTTTGATTTGGAATGGTGACTTTATATCCTTCTTTTTCAAGTGCTTTTTTTACATCATACATATTATCAATAAAGGGAGCTAAATAAGCTTTTTTGGGCTTTGATCCCATAATTTCATTGTGACCTTCAAAGCTATCAGCACCATGATGCATCAGATTTAGTACACCATAACTAGCCATGTTATCTTTTTGCTCTAAACGTGGATGATTCAGGATTTTATTTACTCCCAACATTTCGAAATTAGGAATCTTAATGGAGGGAACTGCATCTAATATATGATAGAAGGTGTTGGCTCCAACATCTTGAGGATGATAATTCACTGCGTCATCCATGAATCCCACACCTAAACTGTCTAGGATCAAAATAATTACTCTCTTTTTCATGATTATTACTCCTTCTTCTAGTTGAATCCGTCCTATAATCACTATATTTATTTGTGAGCTTTTTGAATGGACATAGTTAAAATGCGGATAATTGTCTCAGCTCCACTTCTTAATGGGTTAATTCGGATCATTTTTTTCGCTAATGACTGATCTGCTGAAAGAAATGTACTCGAAACACGATAAAACATCGGAACAAATTCATATTTTGATTCTGCGCCCACTGGATTTGGTGCTGCACCAAACTCGTTTGCATATTTGAGAACTTCTTCTGCAATTGGTTCTGTAAGTTCGACTAATAATACTTTTGATTGTGCATTTGCTAGAAAAGCCCTTTTTACTCCTTTTACTTCTCCATTATTCAACTCATTAACTAATTGTTCATTTACCTGTGCTTGAATAGCAAGCATAACTGGAGAATATACAAGCCCTCGTAATGCTTCAAGCGCTTCATATCCTTGAACCTGGCTACCACCTGAATAATTCATTTTTTCTATTCTATTAATTAACCTTTCTGTACCAAGCATTAGACCAATTCCTTCAGGGCCTAATAATTTGAAAAGTGAGAAGGTAGATAAATCGGCACCAAGCTGAGCTCCAATCGCCTCAACCTTCATTGCTGCGTAATTATCATCGGTAACAATTTGAATGGAAGGTTTTTCTGAACGAATCGTACTGATAACCATCCCTAGATCGTAATGATCATCCATTTTTTGACGTGTATGCTGAATAAGTGCACCCTTTAATTTCGAATGAGATTGAATAATTTGTTTTATTTTTTTTTCGTTGTGTAAGTCAACAAAAATCGGTTTGATTCCCATTGCTTCTAAAGTTGTTTTGCTTGTCGGGTATACGGGAGCATCATGGACAAGGATTTCATCTCCCGCTCGTAAAAAACTCATAAATCCATAACGAAGAGCACCTGTCCCTGCACCCCTCACAAGCATTGCTTTTTCCACACCAAAAAACTCTGCCAATGTTTCTTCAACCCGTTTTGTGTATTGTGGTTTATTTACACCTCTAACAACCCCTAAATCTCCTAGCGATAATATTTCTTCACCACGAAAATGACGAGTAATAACATCTATTAGCTGAAATTGCCTTTTTTGTGCTTCTTCTAACGAAAGACTTTTTAATGGGAATGTTCTCATTTTTTCTCACCACTTTGATTCATGAATTCTTGGGGATTTGAAATAAGCATTTTCTCAATTGATTCATCAGTAATCCCATATTCCCCTAATAAAGGAACAAATGATTCTAGTAAAAAGTTATATCCTGGTCCACCTTTATATTCTAAATGGGATTTTCTTGTAATATCCATCGAAAGAAAAACATGATCGATATATCCAGCATCCTGAATTTTTTTCAGCATTTCCGCGCGTGTTCGATCTGGCATGTAGCTTTCCTTTCCGATAGTATCGAATTCAACATAAACGCCTTCTTTTAACATTTTTAATATATAGTCGGCATCACCAGTTAAATCTACATGACCAATTACTACTCGATTGAGATCTACTTGATGTTTTTTGAAGAAATCTACTTGCTCATGGCCTAATGTACCGATCGAAGTATGAGTAGTAATCGGCTTTTTCGTTTCATTATGGGCAATGACAACTGCTTCAAATACTTTTTTCTCTGTTTCAGTCCATTTATTGTAGCTTGTTCCTATTTCTCCAATAATTTCTGCATTTACACTTGTTCCTTTAATCCCCTCTGTAATTTCTCTAATCATTCTTTCAGCTAATTGCTCACGTGTTTCACGAAATACTTGTACAGGGTAAAATTCTTCTTGATAAAATCCTGTAGAACAGATGATATTTATTCCACTTTGCTCTGCTATCTTTTGCACAAAGGGAATATTTCTTCCCATTCCATAAACGGTTACATCAACTATATTTCGGACACCATTTTTATATAATTTTCTATATTCTTTTAAGGTTTCGTTAAAAACATCAAGATGACAGTCCTCTGTATTCTTGACATCAGATAAATCAATGGTTGTATGTTCATGCATATAGGTAATACCACTAACTAGCACTTATATCACTTACTTTCTATGAGAATAGTATCTTTATTTTATTAAATTACTTTATTATAGATTAATTGATGATACCTCTCCCGCTCTTATTTAAAATAATCACGGGAGAGGTATTTTATTAGTTATTATTTTGACCATAAGCCTAGAACATGAAGGATATTTACTAATATGCCTAAAACGATTACAGCAACTGGACCGACCGCGAGTTCCACAAGCGGCTTTTTCGTCATACGATTTAGTAAATAGAAAGCCATTACCCAGAAAAAGCCCATTCCAGGAGCAATTTTTTCACCCGCCATCGCACTTCCAATTAAAATAGCCATTCCTAAAACGTCTGATAGGGATGTGCGAATATGTTCTCCCATTTCACGAATACCAGGTAATTTATCCATGCTTTTCGTTACAACTGACAATAACATGACTTCTGCATACATTACGATAGCACCAACGATAAATGCTAAAGCTGGATAATCTCTTAAAAAGATACCGACAGCAAACACTAAAGTAGTTCCTGCTAATCCATATACACCTGTTACAATAGCAGTAGAGAATACTAAAGGAATAAAGCCGATGGCACGTGCTAATGTTGCAATTGCCGCTTCAGTGAATTTGCCTTGATTTATTAATGCTTGTGGCATAGCATCAACAGCAAGAATCATCATTGCTGATACTAATGCAACTAAACCACCCATAATAGCTAGCAACCAGCGGTTCTTTTTAATCCTGTTTACACGCTCAGCAAAAATATTGACTAAATCTGCATTTGTAGTCTCATTACCGCCTTTAACTTTTGCTGCATAAAATACCATCATTAGCATTCCAAATAATAGTGACATCCCTGTTGGACTTAATGAGATCTTGTAGCTTTGAACAGTAAAGGTGCCAAATCGCGAGAACAATATATAAGAAATAAAAGTGATTCCAGCCGTAATGAATGCTTTCTTATATCCGTGCTGGTAACCCACGGCTACAGCAGGGAATACAGTAAATGCTATAATAATAGGATTACCCACTAGACTTAAAGAATCTAAAAAGTTAACAGGTAATTTATCAAATAAATCAACCACAAATTGCAAACCTATACATACACCAATACTATAAATAGCACCGATAAGACCCGAAATAATAATCCCCTTTTTGTTATTTGGAGACCATATACCGATAATGTCACATGCCAATAGAATACTATGTCCAATAATAATAGTTGCACCTATTGATAAAGGAATTCCAAACCCAACGATCAAACCAAAGCTTAATGCAAAACTTGTTGCTGCTAATTCTTTTCTAGTAATACGACCTTCTAGAAACTCTGGTACAATTGGACGTAAACCGTCGTTAAAAACGGCTACACCACGATTAACAAGAATGGAACCCATCGCACCAAGAGCAGCGATAGCAATAAGTTGAATAACAGTAAACTCCATAATATTTCCCCCAGATTTTTTTCTTATTTATTTAGTAGAGCCGGGATTAAAGTATTCAATACATTTGTGGAAGAAGGCGCCGTAAAACCAAAGGCTATTTTTCCACTATTTACTTCTGAAATGATTTCTTCTTTATTCATAATTGAACTTGGTGAAGCTAAAGAAACACAGTTATCACGACCTAGTAGAGCTAGTGCCATGGCTAATGCTCCACCAGATCCTGTTTCACATGCACCAACATAAAAATCTGCTTGTTTGTTTTTTATTGTCATAACAGCGTCTAAGTCACTTTTTACACTTACTTCTACTTCATTTCCACCTAGTTCGATAATTTGCTTTTCGATTGCTTGTTTGTTCAATTGTCCACCAATTACAATTTTAATCATTTTAAAATACCTCCTATTTATTGTTATCTATCACTCTATGAAGATGCATATAGAAATAATCTTGTTCCTCTTTGGGAATCTCCTGACCTAATTTTGAACTGACAAATAGAATAACTTCCTCAATTTCATTTTTATAAGGAGACTGTCTAATTTCTTGCACGATGACTTCTGGAGGCCCCTCTACAGGTTCATGTTTTTCAATCCTTGTTAATGCCATAGACATGTGAGTCCAAAACATATCAGAATCAGATAGTTCATGCTGTTTATATTTATCCACCAAAAAGTCAAATGTGTTATTCGTAATACTGTAAGCGGTTTCAGATATGACCTTATTTTCTTTTAAAAGATTTAGTTTAATATTCATTTCTGTCTTATTCAATTCCCACATACTCCAATCTACAGTATTTAGTATATTGATATTAAATTTAATTCCCCTGTTTAGTAACGGGGAATCTTTTCACCTGTTTCTACCTTATGTTGAATTCTGAGTATCTCGTCCTTTATTACAGAGGTCCATTTTTCTTTAATTTCCTGTTCCCTAGTGCTATTTATTAGAATGACAGCTTCTGTTGTATCCAATGATAATTGTTTTGCGATAGGAGATTGAAATTCAACGGCCTTAAAAGCTTGAACCATTCTTTTTTCATCCACATTCCATATTGTTGCATCGATTTGACCGGATTGAAGCATATCAAACACCTGCATATAGTTAAGTTGAACTAACTGAACATCTTTTCCTTCAACTTCAGCTAAAGTTAATCTTCTTTGGTCAGGGGATTCCATATCTAATCCAATCTTCATTCCGTTTCGAATACTTACTTCCTTAGAATCAGCAAAAAAAACTTTATGCGCAGATACATAGCTGTGATCTCCGAGCTTTTCGAACATCTGTAAGTTAGGGTACTGGCGCATTATTTCTTCTGCTGTCATCTTCGAAACAACAGCAAAATCAGATCTTTTTGTACGTAATGATTCTATTCGATTAATACCACCACGTACGTATGTTAAATTAATTCTTTTACCAGAAGCTTCAAAAGCTTCAACCAAACCAGTTGCCAATCCCTCATATTTTCTTGAGTAGGGAAGGGGCATTGAGCCCACTAATGGGGCTATACCTGCAATTTCAAGTAGTAGCTCATCGTCCTTTCTAATCAAAAAAGTTCCGAGATGACCACGGGCTTCTATATTAATCGCTTTCATTTCTTCTAATAAATTTATTGCACTTTGGACAGTACCCCTTCCAAAAGTGAGTGCCTCACAAAAATCAGAAACTCTAGGAATCTTACTTCCTACTTCAAGTTGGATTAACATATTAGCAATCTTTTTTGCTGCTAATCCATTTTTAGAATAAAATTTCTCCCACATAATCAACTTCCTAGTAAATAATCAATATACTAAATTTAGTATATTGATATTGTAACCGTATACCTTACTAATTACAAGAGGTTATTTTTATTTTATCTTAAGATTATATGAAAAATTTTGTCAGGATTGCAACATAAGTATTTATTTAAGAGCAAATTATTCCTGAAAAATAAATATCTAATAAAATTAGAGACACGCATGATGTTGTGCAAGAATGAAGAAGATATTTTTAAAACACAATTTATAAGAGGCTTAATAATAGTTTTTTCTTTCATTAAAAATACCCCTTTAAGTAGTATTTTAGGATGTATAAATGTTAGATCTATATCAAGTGAACTGGCAAAGTAGAAACAAAAAAGATGACGTTTATATAGTAAAACTTCAATCTGTAGGGTACCTTCATCCCTTACTGATTGTCAACTGAACAAAATAGGTTTTTTACTAACTGTTGGCCTCTTCTAAACTACTCCAGTTTGCTAAGACTTTGAGGTAGATATATACAACAAACCCCACTCTTACCAAAAGATATAGTAGGGTTTGTCTATGGTCTGAAACCGCCTCTAATGGCTTGTTTTTATCTTGTTGTTATTAAAATCAAGAAATTGATAAAATGTAGCACACTATTTACGAAAACAATCTTATTTTTTGAAACGTCTTACCCTAATGTTTTCATGATTCTATTCCGCTTCTCAAAAGTAGCAATTTCTGTTATTCCTTTTTTGAGGAGTGTTTTCGTGTTCTCATCTACATATGATCCAATGTCATCTGGAAAATGAGAATCAGAAGATGTTGTAAATGTAACCCCTTCTTTTATTAAGATATCTAAAAATTGGGGGCTTGGGCACATCTCCTTTACTGGATAGCGATAAAATAAACCTGCATTTATTTCTGTTGCTGTATTTGTTTCAACTAAGGCTTTAGCAATTTTTTCGTAATGAGATAAAAGGAGGCTTTCATCCGGACGGTAGTTGAATACTTTTAAGTTATCTAAATGTGCGACAAAATGAAATATCTTACTGCGAATAGCTTTTTCAATTACTTGGAAGAAATCATGATATAGTTCTTCTAAATGATACTGATGAAATTTTTCCTGTGTATCGGGATTATCAAAGCCCCAACCATACATATAATGGACAGAGCCAATCACATAATCCCACTCATAACAACTTAGAAGATCTTTTAACTCTTCATCACTATCAGGAAAATAATCAGCCTCAATTCCGAGGCGTAGTGTAACTCCTTCAGCAGCCCACCTTTGTTTGGCCTCATTGATTGCTTTAACGAAATCTTCCATTGACTCCGTCATTACTTGGTCCAGCCAAATTTGTTGTTTCATTCCGATTTCACTAGAACTTAAATCAAGGTATTTTTCAAAATATGAACGGGTTTCCTTAAATCGATACAAATGGTCGACAATACCAACTTCACTTAATCCTTTCCTTTTTGCTTCTTGTAAATATAAATCGATCCAAGAAGGATCGTAGGCTCCTTTTTGGATTCGAAGCATCAAACGCTCCATACTTTTATTCAGCCATTCCCTCGTATGTTGCTTTTCATGAATGGAATCAAAGTGATTTAAAGCGATATTTGTACGATTAAGCCAACGTAAAGAATACGGTCCTTCTTCTAAATGTAAATGATAATCAACCTTCATTTTGTACGTCTCCCTCTGCTGTAATCCACTGTAACATCGTTTCTAAATTTTGTTGTTTCCACGTACTTGGCATATCTTGATCACAAATAATGTAATCCGCATCTGATAAGGAGCAAATTCGATAAAAAGATTCGTTGCCTATTTTGGAGGAATCCGCTAATAGGAATACTTGATTTGCTCGTTCAATCATCGCTGAAGAAACAGTAGACTCTTCCAAGTCATAATCGCTCACATTATCGAGTGTAATCCCTCCACATGAAAGAAACACTTTATCGAAGCGAAAATCTTTCAACATTTTGCAAGTTAAAGCTCCAACAGTCGATTTTTGTGTTGGATTGGTCATGCCGCCAAGTACGATCACTTTTCCTTCAAATTCCTTATTTTCTAATCGATTATTTAATACTTCTGCAGCAGCAAGTGAATTTGTAACTATGGTTACTCGCTGCACTCCAACTAACGAATTTGCCAAATGAATACTCGTGGTACCTACATCAATCATGATGGTATCTCCATCCTGTATAAACTCCGCAGCTTTTTTGCCAATGGTAGCTTTTGCATCATAGCGTAAATTCATTTTTTTCTCAAAGTGAGGTTCGTTATTTGTTTGATGATATTTGACCGCACCTCCATGAACTCGTCTTAATTTTTTTTCCTTTTCAAGGATATCTAAATCTCGCCGTATTGTTTCAGGGGTAACTCCTAAATTTTTTGCGAGAATAGTGACAAAAATTTTCTCCTCTTTATCAAGCTGTTCTAAAATAGCTTGCTGGCGTTCAGTTGATAATAAGTTCATGTTAGTGGAATCACATCCTCTTTATTGATATAGAGTGTTTTTTGGTCATACACGTTTATATCTTCATTCGTCTTATTTAAATGTTCTACGGTAACTGTCACACCATGGGTTTCAATTTCAAAACGCGTGATATTACCAAGCGGTGTAATTCTTTGCACCTTACCTGTAATTTTGTAGCCGCCGATAACCTCCTCGGAGCTAATTGCTTCGGGTCGCACTACGT
Organism: Heyndrickxia sporothermodurans; assembly: GCA_018333075.1. GTDB lineage: Bacteria > Bacillota > Bacilli > Bacillales > Bacillaceae_C > Heyndrickxia > Heyndrickxia sporothermodurans_A. The sequence continues at coordinate 48,615 of BORH01000014.1, forward strand.
ATAAACTGCGAGAAAATAGTTGGTCATTTTCTACCAATAAAGATATTTCTTCTTTTGTTAAAACATTGTAATTCCCAATAAAACGTGCAACAAATTCATTAGCTGGTCGATTATAAATCTCACGGGGTGTCCCATTTTGTGCAATGCGCCCTGCATTCATAATATAAATTCGATCACTAACTGCCATAGCTTCCTCTTGGTCATGTGTAACAAGAACCATGGTCATGTTTAATTGTTGCTGAATAGAACGCAGCAGCTTTTGTAAGTTTTTTCGAATTTGTGCATCCAGTGCGCTTAATGGCTCATCAAGCAAAAGCACTTTTGGTTCAGTTACAAGCGAACGTGCCAAAGCCACGCGCTGCTGCTGTCCACCCGATAATTCTTTCGGATATGATTTTCCTTTATCTGTTAGTCCAACAAGTTCAATAATGTATGATACTTTTTGTTGAATGACTTCTTTACTCATCTTTTTCATTTTTAAACCGAAAGCGATATTTTCTTCCACTGTCATGTTAGGGAAGAGAGCATAGGATTGAAAGACCATTCCAACTTGACGATCTTTCGCCTTCTTGTTTGTTACATCTTTCCCGTCTATTTTGATAGTGCCTTTTTCAGGAGTGACTAATCCTGCTAATATCCGAAGAAGGGTACTTTTTCCACAGCCGCTTGGGCCTAACAATGTGACGAATTCGCCCTCTTGGAAAGAAAGGTTTAATTCGTGTAATACCGTCTGATGATTAAAGGACTTACTAATATTTTCTATCGTTATATAACTCAAGTTACACCGTCTCCTTTTTTGTCCGAGTCATTTTGATCATAATGGCGGAGAGAATACAGATTAAGAAGAAGTAACAAACGACAATCGCACTGGCGAGATGACCGCTCACATTTAACTTCTTGTATAAATAAACTTGAATCGTTTCAAAACTGCTGCCAACTAACAAGTTAACTAGCACGAATTCACCAAATAATATCGAAAATGAGAGTAAGGAGGAAACAAGTATTCCTGGTAATATATTTGGTAAAATAACTTTTCTAAAAGCTGTTAATGGGCTTGCTCCTAATATTTCTGCAGCCTCCATTAATGAAAATGCATGGACATTTCTCAAGCTATTGCGTGTACCTTGATACATGTATGGAAGGATGCCGACAAAGTAGGCACCAATCGTTACAAGTACCATTGAAACACCGCTGTTGGAATAGGCTCTAATTAACCCGACTGCAATGATGACACCGGGCATTGCATAGGTTATAACAATTAAAGATTGAATGAGTTTTTCAAGTTTAGGAGCATATAAAACGATTGAGAATATAGCTGGAACCATAATAACAACTGATAAGACAGTCGCGCTTAAGGAAAAAACAAGCGAACGACCTAATGCTTCAATAAACTTAGGATCACCGAACAATTCTTGATACCAGTGGAAGGTAAAGCCTTCAGGTAATATCGTCTTATGCCATTTGGTTGCAAATGAATAAAGGATCGTCCCTATTAGTGGAACAACTAAGTACAAGAGGACAATTCCAATCGTTAGATAATGATAAAATGGTCGTTTCACGATAAATCCCTCCGAACTTTACGAGTTAACCATTCGTTAATAAGCATCGCTGCTACTAGTGTTAAACCTAATATGACGGCAACCGCACTGCCAAGCTCAGGTTTTGCAAAAATATCTCCAGAAGTTAATGCGCCAATTCGAATAGTGACAAGATTATACGTACTTCCTGTTAATGCGTATGCCGATGCATAAGCGCCCATCGCATTAGCAAACAAAATACTAAATGTGCCGGCAATGCTAGGTAAAATTACTGGAAAACCAATACGTAACCAAAACTGTACAGAAGATGCACCAAGCAAGGAAGCTGCTTCTTTCCATTGATTTTGAATGCCTTGATACACAGGGTATAGTAGCATAACAGCTAATGGCAATTGGAAATATACATAAATAAGTACGAGTCCCGACCATGAGTATAAATTAAAGGAACTCAGGGTATCCCAGCCAAATTGACGGAAAAATATCGTGAACAAGCCGCTGTTTCCTAAAAGTACGATAAAAGCAAATGCTAATGGAATTCCTGCAAAATTAGATGTTAAGTTAGCAAATACTAAAATACGATCTTGGATTTTTTTTGAAAAGAGCGTTAAAGAATATGTGGCAAATACAGCAAACATAATCGCAATGAAACTTGATATGAGTGAGATTAAAATACTATTGATAAACGCTTGATGATAATAGGTGTTCTGAAATACCGTTAAATACTGTTTGAAAGTAAATCCTGTTCCGTCGTCAGTCTGAAAACTACCATAAATCATGAAAAATAGTGGAACAAATAAAAATAGAAAAATAAGAATAAAGAAAGGAATAATACTAGCTAAAAGCATTCCATTTATTCGTTTCAATTTTTTTCTCCTTTCAAGTAAGGAAGCGTCTTCTTAATGTGAAGACGCCACTTTTAAATTCGGAATCATTAATTGTTGCATCGCTGCTGATGGTTGAATAGACAACAGCTCACATGCTAAAGGCGCTATCTGTAATTGCGGAATTTCCTCTTCATATATTCCCGGAGCTAAGCGATTACTGATGATAAACAATGGCACGTCTCTATCAGCGGGTGTCGTGCCGCCATGTTGTCCATCGTCATTCATACCATGATCCGCAGTTACTATAATTTGGTATCCAGCTTCCATCCACTTAGGTAGAACGGTTGCCAAAATTTTATCTACTGTAATCGCTCGATTTCGATATTCTTTTGAATCTGCAGTAAACTTATGACCATCATCATCAATATTCATCGAATGCACATACAAGAAATCTGGTTCATATGAATCTAGTAGAAAATTGGCATCTGCAAATAAATGTGAATCAGGATAATGGTCTTCCCAATAAAAAATACCTCGCTCAATAGCTTTTGATGGATCCAGTTGAATCCGGTCAGTCACAGGATTAAATGGTCCTGAGTTATACAGCTCACTTACCCAATAATAAGAAGCTGTCGCATTCTTTAATCCATGTTTCTTTGTTAAGTGAAATAGACTTTCCTCATGTGATAACCGAACCGTTTGATTCGTCGTTATGCCATTTTTATAAGCAGGTGTACCTGTTAATAATACTTCATAAAGTGGTCGTGAAAGGCTTGGCAACTCTGATTTTACTTTAAACCTAGATGCTTTACCCTTTTCAATTAGATGATGCAAATATCCCATCTGAGAAACTGCTGTATCATATCGCAAACCATCGATCATAATAAAGATTAGTTTATTTGACATTAATTAACACCTGCTCTTGCCATAATTGAAGCAATTGTTGTGTCGTTTGCTCCCATGCTTTCATATCACTTATTGGATGTGCATTTTTATACATATCACTTGGAAGAAGTTTTGCTTTTGCATCTTCCGGTAATTTTACATTTTCACGAATTGGTCTGGCATATCCACGAGCCAAGTTTGCCTGTCCTTCATCTGATAAAACATATTCACGTGCAAGCATCGCAGCATTCGGGTGCTTTGCATTTTTGTTAATAATTGTTGCATAGCCTGATACGACTGATGCATCTTGTGGAATGACTACATCAAAACGATTTTTATCAATTTGGTCACGGTAACCAAGAGCATTAAAATCCCAAACAACCGCTACATCTACTTCTCCTTTTTCAAGAGCAGATAAGCTAGGATCTGTCGTGCGAAGACGTCCTTGTTTTGCTAGATTTGCAAAGAAATCGACTCCAGGTTGAATGTTCTTTTCATCCCCGCCGTTCGTTAAAGCAGCAGCTAATACTCCGAATTGAGCTTGATTCGCTTTCAGTACATCTCCTATCGTTACTTTAAAATCTCCATTCTTAAGATCAGCCCATGATTTTGGAGGTTTTTTTACATTATGTTTATCAGTAATGAAAGCAATGGAACCTGTGTACCCTACGATCCAATGTCCTTCCTCATCTTTTGCCCAATCAGGAATTTCATCCCAGTAGGAGGTCTTATAAGGCAGTGTTAAGCCTTTTTCTTTTGCTAAAGGTCCGAAGGCAATCCCTACATCTCCAATATCTGCTGTTGCATTGTTTTTCTCAGATTCAAATTTTGCTAGTTCTTCAGCACTTGACATATCCGTATCTGAATGTTTAATGCTATATTTTGTTTTAAGATCGTTCCATGTTCCTACCCAGTTCGCCCATGAGTCTGGCATTCCTACGGAATTGACTTCTCCTTCAGCTTTCGCATTTTTAGTAATTTCCTGGATTGTTAAATTTTTATTTGAAACAGTTTTTTTTGATTCTCCATCATTGCTTGAACAAGCTGCAAGCAATGACACAGATAATAACCCTGCAGTCGCCATTTTTAGTATGGACGTTCTTTTCATCAAATCTAGCCTCCTAGGTTTTCTTTTTTGTTTATTTTGTTTTACAAGTTAAATGATAATTAAACAAAGTAAAGCAAACATTAAACAAATGTAAATGTTTCTTAAACACATATTAAGAAATTGTAAATGGTTTAGGGAGAATTGTGTTTTGGTTGTAGATTATAAACGTTTGTGCGAGAGAGAACTAGAATATTTTCTGACTCTTATTCTAATTTATTATGAAGATTTTTCTGTAAGGAGGAGATCGGTACTCCAATCAAAAGTTTGATATTGATGAAAATAAAACTCTGGTCCTACGTATGGGGCTTCATCTTGAAAACTTTTCTTTGGCATCTATTTGGTAAGATCCTACGTTCCATACTAAACTTTTATTAAGTTCACCTCACCTTTATACCGGTCAGAGTACCTCTACAATTGAAAAGAAAACCTGGTAGATGATGTCTCTCATTCGCTCAGATTGAAAGCAAATAATGGTATAAAAGTCAGGAGTTTGACTACCCGCTTAACCACATAAAGTAGATATTTTCCGTTAATAACTTTTCCATTTGTCTTCCCGAGTAAATCTTTTGTGTATAAGCGTAGACGATGACTTTGAGTAACATTTTCGGATGATAGGGTGGACGTTCTGCGCCTTTGTAAGGCTGGAAAAGTAAAGAATCACTCAATTTTTCTACCGTTTCATGAACAACGGTAGAGAGATGATTAGGGGGAATAAGTATTTCAAGGTCTAATGGAAGAACTAACTGATTCATGTTAGAATTGATGAAAGAAATATGATCATATTTCATAAAAAAATCGTTCCTTTCTTTGATAATTTGGTGTGGTAACTTCATTATACAAAGAGGAACGATTTTTTTGTCTTTTTTTGCTAAAAAAAACAAAAGGGATGCCCCAAAAGTCTAATGATCTAGACTTTTGAGTCACCCTCTTTTTAAAATTTCCCCATCAATTAGTTGGATATAATCTTTACAAATACCCCAGTAAAAGCTTTTTTGTATGCTATATCTCCCATTTCTCTTACTTTTTCTGATAGACTTGAAGCTTTGACTAATTTATTTCTATTGAAAATAGAAGGATCAATTAGACGAACCTTATTTTTGAGATGTATATCGTAATTATTCCTATCTTCTTTTACTTGTACATTTGGATGAAGTTGTTTAATAAGTAGCTGTATTTCATTATCTGTTGATGACTTTATCTTATGAATGACATTCTCGTCTTCAAGTAATAAATCCTCATGATCAATAATTTTTCTTTCTAAAGAAATTTTAAGTATTTTAGCTAAAGTATCGCACCCATAAATGTTAATAGGATCTAAAAAGAAATCAATGACCTCTTTATAATAGGTTTCTACAAACCATTCTGCGATTTCTATGCTTTGAAGGTAGATCTTCCTATCAGTGATTATTAAATCTGTTATAAACTTGTGAACTTCATCAATTGAAATATGTCCATATTCAAACATATCTCGTAAAGTATAATCTATTCTATCCGCACATAGTTCGGGAGCAGGCTGTTCAAGTAAAGTCCATTTCGAATGATCAAATAAAATATCTTGATAACTGTAACCATGCTTAGCAAGGATACAAGGAATTTCTGAGTTTCTAATAATATGACTATATATTTTCTCATGATAATCTTCATCTTTATTTTCAAGCACTATATCAATCACATGAGAGAAAGCTGTATGTGAAACGTCATGCAATAATCCTGCAATTTGCTCTTCAATTGTACCGCCAAGCTTTTTAATTAAAAGCATAACACCAATGGAGTGGTCAAATCGTGTTACATTCCATTTCTCATTAACCAAGTAACTTGCCCCACCTTGATGAATTCCCTTTAACCTTTGGACTGCTTTAGTTAATACCAATTCTTCTAATACTTTGTCTACCTCAAATTCTCCATAAATCTTATCGTAAATAACCAAATGTATCTTCTCCCTATTTCTATCAGTATGTTCATAACAATTATATTTGTCGAAAAAGTGTTTTGTACATAAAAAGGTCACTAAACTTCTGTCTAGCAAAAAAAGCGTTCCTCCTTTTACAGAAACATTACCTTAATGTTCAAAGACAAAAAAGTCTAAACCAATTTATATTTTTATTTTATTACGTTATTTGAGTTTTAAAAAATGATATCTTCAGTGGTTTACCCTACTTTATTTAACTAAATTCACGCCGGGTATACGAGGAAGCGCAAGGCTACCAATATCCTGGTAGCCTTGCGCTTCCTCGTATACATCCTAACCAACCCCGATTGTAATATAGCAACTTATCACATAAATCAATAGTCCCCGTTAGAAGAAGGTAACTCTACTTTGAATAAAGCGAGACCTTACATGAAAGATAAAGTCACTTATTATTATTAAACTTTATTTGTTTTGCAACATCAATAACCTGTTCCTTCCCAACATTGTCACCGGAAATATAATATACATATCTTTTAGTTTGAATGATTATTTGTGGTGCGTCTGTCATTAACTCGGCGTATCGGTTTGAAATCCACATTTTTTCCCTTCCAACTATCTCTGTTTCTATAATATTTATTTCACCTTTTTCATTCGGTGTTGTATGGATTTGGATGTTTCCATCTTTAAAGGGATAATAAACATATACTGGAGTATATTTATCCCCTTGCCAATAGCTTCCCTTCTCAATAATTCCTGACACAGTTCCCTTTAAGTCAATCGGAATAGTGCTCTCGGGTGTAAGCAAGACAGACGAAACACCATTTACATACCTGACCATTTCCAATGGTTCACTAACCACTGACGATGCATTACTGGTGTGGTTGGAAACAGTGGAATCTTCAGGTTTTTGTAAGAACTGAAAGCCGATAAAAAGAATGGCGACCACAGCCACAATGCTTGAATAATACATCAATAACCCCCTTCCCCTTCTCCCATTTTGCGTCTTATAAATATCACGAAAAATACTTTGTTTTAATATTTTCTGACGACTCTCGGGCCACAATATTTGTGAATCTAGTGATTTAAGTGGTTCCTCATACCATTCTTTCATTTAAAAAACCCTCCTTTTTAAATTGCTTTTCCAAAGCAGGTATCGCTCTGTGTAATGTCGCTTTCACTTTGCTTTCCGTCCAATTTAAAATGTACGCCGTTTCTTCAATCGAAAATTCTTTTATTTTGCGTAAAATAATTACTTCACGATAAGAATCCTTTAGACACTTTAAGGCATAATAAAGCTCTTTTGAATTCTCCTTCATAACAATCACTTCATCTGGCAACTTGTTGCTATCCCTCTTTAAAAGAAATATTTCTTTAATTAAAGTCATAGGTCTTCGCTTTCTTAAGTAATCAATGGTTAAATTGTGTGCGATGCTAAATAACCAGGTTTTCGGACTCGAGTTTCCTTTAAAGAAATGATAATTTTTGTATGCTTTTACAAATGTCTCTTGTGTCAAATCCTCTGACTGCTGATAATCCTGAATCATTAAGAGAATAAATTTAAAAATTGGATAGCTGTATTCGTCATACCACTCTTCAATTTTCCTGTTCAAAACCAACTCCCCCTCCTTTGCTTAAATCAATATTTAGACGGATTAGGGCTATAAAAGTTGTGAAATTCTTGAAAAATTTTTCTAAATGTCAAAATTTCGTATTTATGGTGACATTATAGATAATTCAAAAAGTAACTTTTAAAAATGAAAAAAGTACATACTAAACGGATAATATGTACTGGTAAATCAATATTTACTAATTTAAAATTTTTACACTTATGTCGAACACAAGTATTTACAAAAAAATTTATTCTAGATATAAAGATGGCGGACTATCAGGAAGCGTATTAGCAAGAATGATATATATTAACAAGGATCCAGGTGTAATGATAAATAATAGTCTGACGGAAAAAGATGAAATACCAAAAAACTCACCAATACCTCCACAAACTCCACATAATGACTTATCTATAGATAATTTCATTAAAGGTCTTTTATTCAAACTACCCCTCCTAGTTGTATACATATTACCATAAAAAACCGCCTGTATTTATCGAATTATCAAAACTGATTATAAATTCATGATCTTTAAATAATATCTCGATTATCACTAAAATGGCCATGTTAGTAAAGCTTTATTTTGATGATAGATAATTACTATGAACTTATCTCCATAAATCTAAATAGTGATTTTTGTATGTATAGTAGCATTTGTAATTGAACATTTTATATTAAGAGGTGAGTAAATGTTACATACTACATTTAAATTTTTAGTTGATTATTTAGCATATATAGGGTTTGGTTTTTCTTTACTTGTATTTTTCATGTTTGCAACAGGTGATTTCATAAAAAAAATAATTCAAAAAGGCAATAATCAATAAAATAGTTTATTATTCATAAAGCTATAATTATTTTAAGTAAGATAAGTCCAAAGAAAAAAGCGTATGAAACTTTCATACGCTTTAAACAAGGTGTGAGGTGAAAAGTTACGGAGGTCTTAATAGATACATGACCTACTAATATAGTATGAAAGTTTAAAAAAAATGGCTTGAACAATTTCCTTAGGTTTGTAGTCCATTTTTATTAATACTTATTATCATTCCGCATAACGTTAACATTTTTGGTTAATAAAGAATAAATATTAGACACGATAGGTTTGATCGTATTTAATAAAACACTTAACGAAACAGATGGATAACTAAAATATCTTTATCGAATTTACGGTCATTAAAAAAGAAGTTAGAGATCAACCACTTCTTCCTTTCATTTTAGTTTTCTACTTTTAATTTATGATTTTCAATTACATATTTACAATCAGCAACACTATTAACGAATATACGATCATGTGACACAAGAATCACTGTTCTTCATACGCCTTCAAAAAACATTCTAATGCCTCAATACAAAAGACATCTAAAAAATTTGTTGGTTCATCCAATATCAGTACATTATATCTCCCCAAAAAAATTTGGCACAATACTAAACGAATCGCTTCACCACCGCTTAATTTTTTCACAGATTTTTGTAAATCAGTACCTGTAAAATTCATGGCATGTCGTACATCGCGAATTTTACTTTCATCATAACCACTTCTTTCACTCACATATCCAAGGACACTTTCCTCTTCCTTAAATCGATAGCCATTTGTTCAAATATTCCTATTTCAGCTTTCGGAGAAATGATCATACCTTCCCCTTTTTGAATAATATGACGAAGTAAAGTTGATTTTTCTGAACCATTATTACCTTTTATTGCTATCGTACTTCCTAACGAAAATTGAAAACTTACCTCTTTCAGAATCATTTTATTTCCTGCCATAATTGGATATTTATTATGCATCCTAATTGCATTAGGTTGATGAAATTTTAGTGTTTGTTCTTCATTGGGAGCTCTTACTCCCTCAAGTTGCTCTACTCTTTTCTCAATTGCCTTTATCAAAAAAGTCAAATAATAATTAGTCAACATCTATACTCCTCAATTAAATTATAGATCATCAACCATAAGAAATAACTATATTCCAATTGTTTAATGCTCTATAATTATCAGCTATTACCTAAAAACCGCATGCTTTAATTAGCATACGGTTAATATATCCCAAATAAAGTTTAGCTTATTAAATGAGCGAAACTGCCTTTTTAATGTAGTCAGAAAGGTGTTCACCTATTCCAAATTTCTCTCCAATTTTAGGATTCTCTTTATAATACCGTTCAGCAGCTTTGGATATCTCCGGATCCTTAATAGTCAATCTATCAAGAAAATCCTTCCATTGTTTCGCTAATTGAATGACTTCTACATGTTCAGGTTGTGTCCCTTTTTCATATTCCACACGAATTTTTTCTGTTATTTCAGCCCATTCACGTACATATTGCTTTCTTTTCTCATATCCTAGCTCTTCGAATAACTTTTCTTGTTGTTCTTGGGTAAAATATTTATCTTTATTCAAATTAATCACCTCAATTAAATTCATAAATTGTTCTGGAGTCACATCTTGTTCACTATTCAACTGTTCAAGTATATTCTCCAATCGTTTACATAACATTTCTTGAAGCTGAATACGTTTTTTTACATCATCTAACTGTACTTTTATAAGTTCAACCGGATTGAAATTTTGTTTTTGCAGTATACTTCTAATCTCTTTTAAAGAAAAACCTAACTGCTTAAGTGACATTATTTGCTGTAGTCTGATTATATCTAACTTTGTATAAAGTCTATGACCTGTATCTGAATACTGTGAAGGAGAAATTAGGCCAATTTTATCGTAATGGTGAAGCATTCGTACCGTAAGTCCGGTTTGTTTAGCTAGTTCTCCTACTTTCCAAGTTTTCTTATTCAGAATCAACCCCTCATTTCGTACGAATTGTTTATGCCGGCAACCTTACTATACAACCTTACACTGTGTTAGGTTCAAGTCCCTAAATGTATTTTTTTAAAATTATAGGTCTACTACTTTTTACCTTTAAAGTTAGACCGGTCTTTTAACCTTTACAAGAATTTCTTTCTCCTCATATGAACATTTACAACAATAATTGTGACACATTGTCATTTTAAGTATTGACTTGTGACAATGTGTCATATATAATTTGTTTATCACCTTTTATGACACGTTGTCACTTTTGAGGATCGGAGGGGTAAGATGCCAAAACAAACATTTTTTCACTTATCTAAAGAAAAACAGGAAACTTTAATTCAATCTGCTAAAAAAGAATTTTCAAGAGTACCATTACATGAAGCATCCATAGCAAATATTATCAAATATGCTGGAATACCAAGAGGAAGTTTCTATCAGTATTTTGAGAATAAAGAGGATTTATATTTTTACTTATTAAATCAACTCGCCCAAAAAAATCAGGCACGATTTATTTCAATATTGAAAGAAAAGAATGGTGATTTATTTGAGGCTTTTATTGAATCCTTTCAATTTATGATAAAAAGCCATCAAAATCAAGATAACAAAAACTTTTTTAAAAATGCTTTTTCAAATATGAACTATAAACTAGAAAATACACTAGCTAATAATGTTTATGAGGAGGAAGAAAAAAAGGAGTATTTAAATATCATTAGTTTAATTAATATAACAAATTTGAATATCAATGATGAACATGATTTACATCATATTATAAAAATAATTATGGCCGTCACCTTCCAAAACCTTGTTCAAATGTCAGTAAAGGATTTATCCATTGAGGAATCGTTAAAAAATTATTTAGTACAAATTGAACTACTAAAAAAAGGATTTTATAAGGAAGCTCACTAATGAACTCCTCTAAAGCTATAAAAAAGAAGAAGATAAACTTGATAAAAATTGTAGAAAAACTTAAAGAACAAGGCATAAATGCACAGGTTTGTAAACGACCTAACTTTGTATAAATGAGTATTGCTTATAATATAGTTAATTAAAGGAATTTTATAGAATAAGGAGAAAAAAATATGGAGTCAACAATACAACAGAGAAAAACACCGTATTTAATGATTGCGATCTTATTTATTGGTGCATTTGTATCATTTTTAAATAATTCACTTTTAAATGTAGCCCTACCATCAATCATGACTGATTTAAAAATTAAAGATTATTCAACCGTACAATGGTTATCAACGGGTTATATGCTTGTTAGTGGAATTTTAATTCCAGCATCTGCATTTTTACTTACACGGTTTTCTAATCGTAGTTTATTTATTACGTCAATGGCAATTTTCACTTTAGGTACTGCTTTATCAGCTTTTGCACCTAACTTTGGTGTACTACTTACTGGTCGTATGATCCAAGCTGCGGGTTCTTCTGTAATGGGTCCACTATTAATGAATGTTATGTTAATCAGCTTCCCACGTGAAAAACGTGGTGCAGCAATGGGCGTTTTCGGATTAGTTATGATAACAGCTCCTGCAATTGGGCCAACATTATCTGGTTATATTGTTGAGTATTATGACTGGCGTGTACTTTTTGAAATGATTTTACCGTTAGCTGTCATTAGTTTACTGTTAGCGATTTGGAAACTACAAAACGTAATGGAACAAAATAAAGATGCAAAACTTGATTACAGCTCAGTTATTTTATCTTCCATCGGGTTTGGTGGATTACTATACGGTTTCAGTTCAGCTAGCTCAGATGGTTGGACAGATGCCATTGTCTTAACAACATTAATCGTTGGTGCTATTGCTTTAATTGCCTTTATTGTTCGTCAAGTAAAAATGGAAGTGCCATTATTGGATTTACGTGTTTACAAGTATCCCATGTTTGCACTTGGATCTGTTATTGCAATCGTAAACGCAGTAGCAATGTTCTCTGGTATGATTTTAACACCAGCATATGTACAAAACGTTAGAGGAATATCACCACTTGATTCAGGATTAATGATGTTGCCTGGTGCGATTATGATGGGGATTATGTCTCCGATTACAGGTAAATTATTCGATAAATTTGGGCCACGTATGCTTGCAGTAGTAGGCCTTGCAATTACTGCTATTTCAACCTATATGTTAGCAAATTTACAAATCGATTCAAGCTACACCTATATTATTCTTGTTTACACGCTTCGTATGTTTGGTATGTCAATGGTCATGATGCCAATTATGACAAATGGTTTAAACCAATTACCAACACACTTGAATCCACACGGAACAGCTGTTAACAATACAGCTCAACAAGTGTCAGGTTCGATTGGTACAGCTGTTCTTGTTACTATTATGAACTCTGTTACAAAAACAGAAGCAAATAGTCTCATGACAGGTGTTGATCCAACAACATTAACAACGGCTAAGCAGGCTATTTTAGGTCAAAAAGCTTTATTAGCAGGTATACAATATTCATTCTATGTAGCATTAGGCATAAATATTGTTGCTCTAGTATTAGCTCTATTCGTTAAGCGTGTTGACACTAGAAAAAAAGCAGATATGAATGTAAAGCAACAGGAAAACAAACAACTACAGCCTGAACCAAATTAAATATTAAATGCAGATTGTCTTGTTTAATTAGAACTAATGAATTCTTCTAGTGAAAGTACCTAATAAAAAGGATTAAAATACAGTCGATTCCTCCAAGGAATCGACTATAGTTTATATTTCCATAGTAATTTTTAAACATTAGTTATTTTCTACTTCTATCAAGTACAACATATTATTAAATCCGCCGCGGTCAAGTAATTTTTGTTGCCTTGCTTTTTCAACTTCTTCAATGCTTTTACCATGAATTTTTGATAATGAATGGATTATTTCCAATACATCCGCTAACTCTTCAATTGCTTCGTTATTATTTTTTGATTGTAAATACTCATTCATTTCCTCAATAAATTTTTTTCTCAATTCTTTAATATATATTTCCTTATCTAGTTTCTTAAATTTGCACTTCCCCCCATTCCTCTCAATCATTTCCGGAATCTTATCGCGTACCAGCTTGTTAAATGTTTGCATTTTTAAACCTCCAATTTGTTACATACATAATGTAATTCTATAAAAATAAAGGTTTTCCTTTTTAATAGTTGACCAGTAGTTAATAATAAACCCCAAGCAATGAGATAAGAATAATTTAAATAAAAGGGAGAGCCGTTTTAGATAAACAACTCTCCCCTTTTAATCTATTGAATCTTTTAGTTTATTTCTTTATGATTTCTTCTAATAACATCTAATTCAAAGAAAACTTATTCTGGTTGTAATCTTTCCACAATTATAAAAAGAACAAAAGCACATTCAAATTTGTACAATAATACTAGAGTTTCAGATTAGATTTTTCAAAATTAGTAGAAAAAAAGTTTTTTGTCTTTATCCTTAATTCCAAACATCATTTGGTGTTATTTTCCAGAAACTAGGTCCGTAGTTATTATTCTCTAAGAAAACTTCTATTTCATTAAAAGGTAAATTATCTCCTACTTTTATTTTATAGAATCTATTATTTATAGGGGACCCAAAAGAAATATGTAATTGTCTTTCATTTAGATCGAATAATATTGAATGAACCATACCAAAGTTTTCTTCATAATTATGTACGGATACGCCATTTGGATATTCGGATAATAATAATTGTAGTATTTTATCTTTTGAAATATTATTATTATTTTCTAAGGTATCTTTTAAAATATTATAGCGTATTTCCGATTGCAATAATTTCCCCCTTTCTATTTTCATTATTTCTGGGATGACAGCATGGTTAGTTGCTAATAAATAATCTGATGTTTTATCGACTCTTTTTACAGCTAGATTACCTTCATAAGTTTCTATTAAAGCTGAGTTACCATCGGCATCTGCAAGAATCAAGTTCATATTTGCAGCTATTGGCATGTCCTTCAAATAATGCACTCCTTCCTCAACATCTTTACAATTTTCAAGTAAAGCTCTAACAATTACCATAAACTGTAGTCCCTTTACAACAGGCTTTTTCATGCCTTGGTGCTTTCCAACTGGTATCCCGCAAGAGGCAAAAGCTGCACAGAATCCTTTTTCATTCAAACCTTCACTTCGGCCAAAATAAGAAACAGAAAATCCAGTGTGACGATACCTACCTTTTACATTTGTCGCACAAAGTCTCATATCAGATATTGCTGGTGATAAATCATAGTTTCTTAGGACATAGGTCTTTTTATCTTCTGTTTTAGTTGGTAAAATTGCTCCTAAACTACATCCTCCTGGTTGTAACAAAGCTTCCAAAGTAGCTAAGATCACATGGATTTACATTTAGTGAATCTGCAAATCCTTGTAGTTCTTCATTCAAACCTGGACAAAACTGGTCAAACATCTTTTTCATCTCTTTATATTTTATTGCATCAATTGAGTCAGTTAATAAAAAGTTATCCATCACATAAGGGATTTCTTTTACACATTCCCCTTGCTTTTTACCAATCGCATAACTGTTTCCTTGCAAAAAAGAAAAATAAGCTTGAAATGATTTCATATGTATTCTCTCCCATTTAAATTAATCTTGGTTTACGTTTGTCTATTTATTTAATACAGCATCTATTAAACGTCTATCTGATTTATACTTTGCTCTATTTGGTTGTCCTTCAGCTCGGGTTATTTCCAATGTATTTAAGTTTGCTACAACAGAAAAAAGTGTGCCAAAATTTTGTTCTTTTAAATTTAAACAAATATGTCCTTTCGTATCCGACATGATTGATTGTGCAGTGCTTAGATTCATTTCATGAAGCTTTTCTTGAAGACGATTTTCTAATGCATCAAAACGTTCTTTTGATTTACTCCAATTCCAGATTTTATTTATAGGTGTACTTATATGATGATTCGTACAATGAATAAAATTTTCAGATGGATAACGTATGTGAAAACTATTTGGAGTAATTTCTACTACAGCCATTTTCCCTGTTGGATCAGCCAACAAGTAGTTATTCGCTACCGAACTAGGAAACCTTTTTAACACTTGAATTCCTTCTTCCACGTTACGACAATTTTCCATAATATGTTTAACAGCAAAATAAAAATTTAAGCCTGGCGTTACTTCATCATAAGGAACGGATGTAATTCCTACGAATAAACCATGTTGATTGATACCATCAACTTTCCCAATAAAGCAATCTGAATGACCCACATATATATTTTTTTCTTTAAAACTTAATAATCCAGCCTCTGTTATATTTTTCAAATTGAAGAGCATATCATAATTACGTCCAATAATCATTTCCCTTCCGTTGAATGCTGAAAAAATACTACATTGCCCAGCCCATTCGAATACACCTATACTTAATAAAAATGAACTAACTTCTTCATAAGAAGAATGACAGCCATCAGCAAATCCTTGTATTTCTTTAACAATGTCTAGGTCAAATTCAGTAAGGATAGGATTGCATAACTCTCCAAATTTTAATTTCTCCTCTGCTACTTCTGGGAACTGGAATCCATTTTTATATAGGATTTCTGCATAATGCTTTCCTGCCTCATAAGAATTACCCTTTAATCTCGGATGATACATCAATAATCCCTCCATTATTTTTCTTTGAATATATAAAGAATAAACCCTCCAGTAGCTGGAGAGTTTAGCCTGTTTTTATATAAATAATCCTTTTTAATCTTTTGAACTAACTGGAATACATATTTTAGTTATAAAGTCAGAGGGGTGCCTATTTAAATCTGGTCTAATGTCTCTACTATTAAAATTGAGAGGAACAAGACCTGTTTCGTAAATCTCTACCGCATTCCCTACCTGTCTTAAATTTTTATGTTTTATCCAGTTTTTCAATTGGTCATAACCTGCATTTAATTCTGAGTATGCACCTTTTACCGTTAGACATGCGTATATCCCTTTATTTAAAATTATGCAATTCTTAATTTGATTCGTATTTTTTACTGGGAGAAGCAGCTCAACATCTGCCATCTTATAATTATCTCTTTCATGAAAAATAGCCATTAAACTTCCATCAACTACTAGATTGTAAGCATATACTCGATTAAATAATTGCTTTACCAGCCTATCGATAAATGTGATGTTTATTTTTTCACGAATAGCGTAGACAATTGTTTCCTTTCTACTTTCTAGGAAACAGTGAGATAAATAGGGCCCAGGGATGATTGCCACTTCCTTTTCTATTTGACTTTTTAACCTATTCATTTCTTCGATTTTTTTTATGATCTGTTCTTTTTGTTCTTCGAGTTCTACTATTTTATCTTCTAAAATATTTTTCCATTGTATCTCATCATCGCTATCCATTAATTTCTTTATAGTATTTAAGGAAACATGACAGTTCTTTAGAAGAATGATTTTATTTACTGTTTTAATTTTGTCATAGTCGTAATACCGATAATTTGTTTCTGGATCTATATATGAAGGTTCTAGTAAACCAATATCACTATAGTATCGTAATGTTTTAACAGGAATATTGCATATTTCAGAAAATCGACCTATAGAATACATTATTTTCTCCTTTAAAAGATTATCTTCTTTGCACTATTATAAAAGATTGAAATAAATAGGATAATACAATATTGTCAGTAGTCATGCACTTTCTATTTTACCAAAACTTGTCTAATGGACTTGTAATATTAATAATATAATAATTTGATAATTTGCAGAGTAACCTAAATATGTGGTGATTTTACGAAATTATTATTGAATGTTAATAATAAAAAAGCACTCCCTAAAGTTTCGATGATAAGTATCCTATATTGAAACAGATACATTCGATTACTTCAAAGAATGTTTAAAAATATATTAATTCATCCCATTTTGGAAAAAAATAATAATCTTTACAGTCATTAACACTTGGTTTTTGTATAAAAAAATTATTTAGATAAATGACAATAGTAATCGATATAAGCTAATCTAAAACTTACGGAACTTTATTGCCATCCGCTATATATGTCATACCATTCTTCTCATAATTGGATTTCTGAACCTTTACATGCATCTTTGAGTCTTTTCCTATTCGTTGTACCGAGAACTACTTGAATATATGCTGGATGAGTTGTAATCCAAGCAATTGCAAATGCTGTGTTTGTGTCATCATATTTTTCAGCTATTCTCTCAATGGCTTCATTTAGTTTTGGATATTTTTCCATATTCCAGAGAAACGGACCATCAAAGAATTCGGTTTGAAGTGGTGACCAAGCTTGTACTGTAATATTATTTAAACGACAATATCCAATACACTACTGTTCTATTTATTCCAAATTAGTTAATCATTTTTACCAACATCAACTCTAATATCCCCAAAAAAAATTTATACATTAACCTTTAACTTATTTAAACTTACTTAAAAATATGAAACTTAACTACAAACTTATATTTGTAAAAATGAAACTAGCCGAGACTAAAAATTCAACTCACAATCAAAATTCTCCCATATATCATATAAATTCCCATCAATATCTTCTAAAGTAAAGAAGTTTCCATTTTTCCCTTCGTAACTTATATCACCGACGGTTAATTGCTTTGACTTCAATTTTTTATGAAGGCTTTTGATATCATTAGTAAAAAATGTAGTTACCCATTTCCTTCTGCCTTCAACTTCAAAAACTGCTCTTGAATGATGTTCGCTTTTAATCAAGTGAAGAATTGGCCTATTTCCTATAAATAAACTTAATGAATAATCGGTTCTATGTCTTATATTAAAGTCAAAATGCTTAACAAACCAGTTCGCAGATTTTTCTAAATCTCCAACTGGAATCACGTTGTATGCAATCCCTAATATTTTTCCATCCTTTTCCTCCACCATCATTCAATTCTCCTCACTTTTAACGTTGGAATGTCATTTTTATTTTTCTTAAAAGGTGATCATATGTTTCTATAACTTACCAAAAATAGATGGTTTCTCTGAAAAATCAAATAGAGTAGAAGTAATGGATTGACTTCTATTCTATTACTTGTTACTACACTTATTAACTTGTAGTCTATATAATACATTCTCCTTAATAACATTGTTGTCCTTCCGTTGAATGATACATTTAATTATAGATAAAAACAGCCGGTCCAATTAAAAGATGTAGGATATGTATTAAGCAATACCTATAAACACTATAGACTTCGAGAAATATCAACAATTCTTTTCAGAACTGAAGCAACCTCTTTACTGTTTTGAATGACTAATAAATAATCTGCTTCCCCCTTAATTGGCGTTGTCACATTGCCATTATTAGAGGCAGCTTGTTGCCTCAAAAGTGGAAGCATTCCTAAATACAGCTATACTACGTTGACTATTTACCACACGTTCTTTAAGAATATGATCTGGGATATCAAAACGAAGGAGGAAGCTCGTAAATCCTTTATTATGAAAATATTCTAACAAATTCAACCGATCCTCGTAATTACGATTTGAGTTGCAAAGGATAAGATGAAAATTTGTTTAATTGATCGCGTATTCTAAAAATTATTTTAGTGATTGCATATTTGAATAGATTAGTCCTTGTTTTGGTAATAACTTTTTATAATAATTATTAATGAATTCAACATGATTATCTTGATAGATTGCAATCGAGTTATCCAACTGTTTTTCTAATGTTTTAGCAAATGTACTTTTCCCACTATGGGTTTTGCCTACACTTATTATCACAACTCTTTTCATATCTCCATTTATAAAAATTAAAATAAATTGTTATTGTTTAACATATGAATTTAATAAAATTGCTTCGATAATAAAAATGATGAAGTTCTACTCTTGGATAAATATCAATAGATTTCTAGTATAAAAATGGTAATAAATCATTGTAAATATATTATTATATAGTTGTACAAGGAAAATCTTTTTCAGTTATACTTTTACAAAAACTATAGATATTCAAATATTTTGGAGGAGATATCTTGAAAAAAATAGTTTTATTTCATTATGACGCATTTTCAACAGTGCCTGGAAAAGGAAATCCAGCTGGAATTGTTCTTAACGGGGACCATTTATCTACTGAAGATATGCAATAAATTACCAAAAAAGTCGGATTTAATGAATGTGCTTTTCCCTTACGATCAAAAATTGCAGACATTCGGATCCGCTATTTTACACCTGGTTACGAAACACTACTTTGCGGGCACGCTACAATGGCTACAATAGCGGCACTATTAGATCACAATATCATTCCTTTAAAAGAAAGCTATTTGATTGAAACATTAGCTGGTGTACTTAACGTGAATGTCAGCATAGAAAAAGGACAAACTAAAATTCGTATGGAACATACAAAACCACAATTTGTAGCTTTTGAAGGTTCCATTGATGAGTTAGCTAAGAGTATAAATATTCCTACATCAATTATTGACAATAGATACCCAATTATGTATGGCAATACAGGTCAGTGGACATTATGTTTACCAATTTCAGAGATTCATGTATTTAAACAAATGAAACCTATGACTGAATCTTTCCCTAAAATATTAAAAGAAATGCCAAAAGCATCAGTCCACCCATTTTGTTTTAGTGCATTAAACATCGATGCGGATCTACACGCAAGACACTTCTCATCACCGTACGCGGGGACAATTGAAGATCCAGTTACAGGTACTTCTACTGGTGTGATGGGTGCGTACATTGCTAAGTTTGTAAAACCTAATATAGAAGAGAAGTACGATTTGGTTGTGGAGCAAGGTCAGGAAATTGGCAAAGATGAAAGAGTAACCGTTCATATAGATGCAGAACTAGATATTAGCATTGCCATTTCTGGAATAGCTGTATTTGTCAAAAAAAACAATATTTTCATATAAAACACTCTTTCTATTAATATTACTAGTGACTACTAAATTCAATGACAGTAATTTTCAGCGTTCAGGTGATTATATTTATACAAATTTTGTTAAAATAAGTGCACCTATTAACCATTCAACAACTATTTTTATCACCATTTGAACAATTAAAAACGGTGTTTTTCTTTAAATGGAATTTATTATCTAACCCTCTTATATTTTTTATAACATATTAAAAAATTGAGCCTTGGGAATGTATTTCAGAAAATAAACAGATAAACATATTAATAATACTTACCCTATGAAGACAACGGCATCCTTACGTCGAAATGCTTGAGGTAGCTTTTCTTGAAGGATTTTTATTCTTTCAAATAATTTATTTTGATGCTCCTCATGTACATTTTTTCTCGCCCATTCTTTTATTTGAATGAGTTCTTCAATGATATCAGCTACATTTTCCTTTTCAATGTCAACACCTATCGAAAAGAGCTCCGACCACTGTAAACCTATTGACTCTATAGCTGGTAACCAGCATTCATTAAAAAAGGACTCAGTTGCAATTGGAATATAAAAATTCTTTTCAAATTCATTTTGTGGGTTCAGTATAAATACACCAATAGTCATAACATATTTTCCTCCAATATTGACTGCCATTATTAACTACCATTATTAATTGATTTAACAGTTTCATAATACGGTGAAAAAATACTATCTTTATCTTTCTCTAAAACAAACTCCACTTTAATTTCACTGTCATAAGGTATTTGGTCAAAATAATGAAGCCCACAAAACACATTAGGACGGCATTAATTCCAAAAGTTAGTAATTTTGCTTTAATTGTTATTTGGATCATCATTTCCAATTAGTAGAACTTGATGGATTTAACCGAGGATTTCTATTATCTCTTAATCAGAGAATATTCAGCTACTTCTTCTTCATATCCACTACGGTTTTCCAATATCATCTCTCCAAATCCTAGTCAAAACAGGTTTGATGATCTACCTGCATATCATAAATTTAATTCTACTAATTTTCTTACTTCGTTGTTAATTTCTTCTCTCATTCTTATCTCCTTTTTACTAGAAAAATAGCTTTTATTTGTTATTTATCAAATTTTTTGTTGAATGATCAATAAGAAAAAAAGCATCCTTTGTTCAAAGAATGCCATTTATTTGAATAGTTGACAATTTCATAGCTTGTTCAATCATTACAAAATTCGCTAATGATCTGCTTCTCTAATTCTTCTTTAGGAAACTTTTGTGGATAGGTGGAAATCATTAGCATAATGCCCTGAAGGACAGATGAAAAATATAATGATCGCTTCCTTGGTTCCTTTACTCCCATCCTTTTAAATATTTCACATTGCAACTCAAATAATCTAGCATTTTCTTCAACTAGCTGATTACTATATTTAATCAATTCTTCATCAGCTTCTGGTTGTGTTTGTAAGTGCAGAAAAAACCGGTGGATTTCCGGATTTTGATGTATGTTATAAATAGCTCCTCCAACAATATATTTTAGTTGTTCACTTGGTGTCTGAAGAGCGGAAGCACCTTCCATCACTTCCACAACTTCATTAATCCTGGCATTAACTAATTCTGAAAGGAGTTCTTCTTTCCCTTTATAATAATTGTATAGGAGCCCTTTAGAAATTCCCGCTTTTTTAGCCACATCACTAATTGAAGTAGCATAATAACCCTGTTTTATAAAAAGTTCCATTGCCGAAGTGCGAATTTTTTCTTTGGATAATTGTCTAATACGCTCGTTCTCTTCAGGTGTTCGTGGCATTTTATATTTATTCCTCCAAAAAACCAGTGATTTCTTTATATAATTCATTCGGGTGGGTCAGAACCATCATAATGTGTTCGGCATCTGCAATTTCAATAAATCGAATGTCAGGAACTTTTTTAAAATGATTTAAAATATTATAATGGTCTGCTAAGTCATCTTTTCCAATAATAAATAATGTTTTTGACTTCAAATCTTGTAATCTATTGATAGCTGGAGGCTGACTCCATACCGTTTTAAAAATTGGCCATTCTAACATTCGTCGGAAATGATGTCGAAGCATTTCGATGGCAAGTTCATTCTGCTGACTTTTAGTAACGACTTGATAGGTAGGCATTTCAAGAAAATTATTAAGCATCTTATCCACATTTGGAGCAGCTTCCATAACCTTCTTAATATATTGTTCGGATTCTTGAGAGAAATGAAAACCAGTTAAGGAAGGAGTAATTAGTACAAGCCTTGATACTCTTTCAGGATAATCAAGGGCGAAATCGGTGGCAATTTGTCCGCCTATGTTATGCCCAATAATCGTGGCTGACTCGAGTTTAAGATAGTCCATAAGTGATAATAAGTCTTCAACATAGTTAACACTTTCGTCTGCAGAAGGTGATTTTCCTGCCCCACGACCATCAAAAGTAATCACTTTATAATTTTTTTCTAAAAGAGCTGCTAAGAAGGTCCATTGACGCAAATCAGCCCCACCGCTATGAATCATTATAACTGGATGACCTTCTCCAGATATCTCGTAATATAAATCCATTATAACTCCTCCTTTTTTTCTGAATCTTCAGCTTTATATTATTATTGAATGAACGTTTAGTCAATATAAAATTCCAGTAACCTTTGTGAATTTTTTCACCAATACTCGAATTATTAACAAAAACCCTTTTCAAACTTAGTCACACACTAGATACTACACAATAGAGTTATTTTTTTTGAAGAACCGTCTTTCATTGATAAGAAACCTTTTAATAAAGCTTTAGTCTTCCTCAACGAGGTTCATAATTTTAAAAGTATATCTATATTAGCCTTAAGGAAACAAATCTCGAAATATATATTCACTATGATATGATAATAGTAGAAACAAGAATGGCGATGATGTGCTAGAAACACTATGTTATTATCAACTTGAACGGATATACGAAAACGTAAGATCCGTACTTTGCTCTAAGTTAGGAGAAAATAATGATGAAATTAATAGCGATTGATTTAGATGGAACTTTATTATCAGAAGGTGGAACTATTAGTGCCGTAAATATAAAGGCAATCCATGATGTACAAAAAAAAGGGGATGTTATTACGATTTGTTCGGGCAGATCTCTTCATGATACACAATCGATTTTAGAAAATGCTGGTATCGATTGCCCTATTATAACTGGAAATGGCGCGATTACCTTTCACGGAAAAGAGATTGTACGAAAACAGACTATACCTGATAATGTTACACTGGAACTCATTCCTTCTTTAGAAGCAGATGGCTTTTATTTTGAATTATATACCAATCAAGGAATACATCTTCTAAATAAAGGAAAGGAACAACTTAACGAAGAAATACGCATTTTAGCTGAAAAAGATGCAAATTTCTCATTTGAATGGGCAACCAAAGAAAGAGATATTCAATTTCAACAATTTGGTTTGCATTACATAAATGATTATAAGGATATCCATATTGCGGAATTGGGCGTTTATAAAATATTCGTGTTGTCTTTTGATAGAGCAAAGCTTCAGCGTCTGGAAAATACTTTAGGGAACCGCCATGATATTTCCATTACATCTTCAGGAAGTACGAAGCTTGAAATTGCCCATGCCGAGGTAAGCAAAGGAAATGCGTTAACCTATATGGCTAATTTTTTAAATATACCGCTAATTAATACTGTTGCAATCGGAGACAATTTAAATGATCTTTCAATGTTCAATGTTGCAGGAATTAGTATCGCAATGGGGAATGCAGTAGAAGAAGCGAAAAAGATAAGTACTTATACCACAAAGAGATATGATGAAGATGGAGTAGCTTACGCTTTACGAAATTTTGTAATAGAAAACTAAGTAGAAAAGGCAACGGAGTCTGATACCGTTGCCTTTCTAGTATTATTTAATTTTATCAAAACAAGATGATGCTGTTTCTATAATTACTTTATTTAATGCTTCAATATTTGCTTTCCCTTGTGTTTCCAGCCATTCTCTTGCTTTTTCCACGCCTTCCTTAGCATAAATTGCTACCCCATCCTTCCAGGTAGCTCTACCGCAAAGGACACCATTAAAATCAGAACCTGCTTCATGGGCAAAACGCAACGTTTCCTGAAACATCTCTGCACTTACGCCAGCACTTAAGAAGATAAATGGTAAAACAGTTGACTCGCTCTGTTTTTTAAAGAAATTCTTTGCCTCTTCCTTTGTATAAACAACCTCTGATCCATAGCCCTCTACATAATCCATATTAACCGGGACTTCCACTTTTAATACATCCACATGATATTTTGGATTCGAAAATTCCACCATCATATCATTTACTTTATGCGGCTTAACTTTTGCATACTCTTTACTTTTTACATCCTCTATTTTACTATCATAGGATACAAGTTCTAAAAAGAATGGGATACCCTCTGCTTCACATTCTGACCCAATCCTTTCGACAAATGCATGTTTTTGATTATTAATTTCCGAAGACTCATCTACATCATAGTAAAGTAGAAATTTTACGGCGTCCGCCCCCTCTTCTTTTAATCTATGTGCAGACCAAGTTGGTAAAAGATCTGGGAGTCTTCCTGGTTTTGTCGTATCGTAGCCCGTTTTTTCATAGGCGATGAGCAAACCGGATTTCGCGTCCCTCTTTCCTGCTGCAGGTAAACCATACTCAGGATCTAATAGAATAGAAGATGCATAGGGAGTTAGAATTTCAGATACGAGAACTTTAAATTGTTCCATTGCATCTTGAGTTCCTTTATCCCCCATCATTTTTTTCAATGCACCACGTTGGTCAATAGCGAGAGCACTGATAATACCTTGTTCATTTATTAAGTTTTGTAAAGCGTGTCTTTTATTATCACTTACTATTCTCATTTTCACGTTCTCCTTTTACTGTAAATTATCTATAAACATTTGATGGATTTCCTCAGAATGATTAGCCCGATGTAATTGGTCGATGAATTCTTGATGAATTAATAGTTTTGAAACCTCTGATAAATATCGTAAGTGGTCATTTCCTTTTCCTTTAGGAATAAACATGGCAATGACGATATTCGTTGGTTTACCATCAAGTGCATTCCATTCCACACCTTGATCTAATTTCAAAATAACTATGCTCGCTTTTTGAATACTTTCAAGCTCAGTATGCGGAATAGCAATACCTTGCTCCATCCCAGTCGTACTCAATTTTTCTCTTGCTTTAAACCCTTCAATTACTTCTTCTCCATTAATGCTTATTCCATTTTCTTTTGAAATTTCAGCTAATTTACGAAATACCTCATCCTGTGATGCTGCTTGAATATTACAGAAAATATTGCGGATATCTAATACAGAATCTAGTTTTTTCGAATCATCTTTTTCTTGTTTCTGCTCTATCGTTTGTTGATCTTTTGCCTCCGTTCTTTTTTGATCCCAAGCCATTAGAAATCCACTTACGATAGCACCTATTAAAATAGCTACAATCCAAAGGAACCCATGTGTAACAATTGGTAAAACGATGAAACCACCATGTGGTGCCGGAACTTGCACTTTAAAAAGATACGATAAGATTGCTGCAATCGAAGATCCTAGCATAAGTATTGGGATCACTTTTATTGGTTTCTTTGCTGCAAATGGGATAGCTCCTTCTGTAATATGAGTAAAACCAAGTAGGAAATTCACATAACCTGCACTTCGATCACTCGCTGAATACGCTTTCCCTCCAAATAAAACCGCGAAACCAGTTGCAAGAGGTGGTGCAATACATGCCGCGGAGACTCCAGCCATAAAAAAGTAATTCCCTTGTGCTAATAAGGCTGTACCTGTTACATACGCTGCTTTATTAACAGGTCCTCCCATGTCAAAAGCGCTCATACAACCAACGATTAGACCTAATATGATTGGACTTGAATTTTGAAATCCACTTAAAAATGACATCATCCCTTTATTGATAGATTCCATTGGAGCTGATAAAAACCACATTGCAAATCCGGCAATAAAGATTCCTAATACCGGGAAAAGGAAAATGGCCTTTAAACCATCTAATTGTTTAGGTAAACTTTTTAGTAGATAGGCTAAACCGACCATGATATAGCCAGTTAAAAAACCACCGACGATTCCACCTAAAAATCCAGTACCATTCATATAGGCAATCATTCCGACGATAAACCCAATAATCAATCCCGGTCTTTTCGCAATAGATTCCGCGATATACGCACATAAAATAGGTACCATTAAATTCATAGAAACCCCGCCTATTGTTTTCAGGTAATAGGCGAATTGATTATATTCTGGACTCTGCGGATCAGCTGAATTGATTCCGAACATAAAGGATATAGCTACCATAACACCGCCAGCCACCACAAGTGGGAGCATATGGGATACACCATTCATAAGAGATACATAGATGCTATGCCAAATCGATGTTTTTTGGCTACTTTGGCTTGATTGATACTTAGCTCTAGCCTGGCCGTCTTTATATTTTGGAACATTTCCAGATAAAATTTGATCAATTAATTTATCTGGCTCTTTAATTCCTTTACTAACAGAAACACTGATGACAGGTTTCCCAATAAATCGATCGGAATTAACATCTTTATCTGCTGCAATAATGATGCCATCAGCTGCCTTTATCTCTTCATCAGTTAAGGCGTTTCTTATTCCTTCCTGACCATGTGTCTCTACTTTAATCGCAATGCCTCTTTTTTTCGCCGCTTCTTCTAATGCCTCTTGTGCCATATACGTATGGGCAATTCCTGTTGGACATCCGGTAGCCGCGATAATTTGAAATGTCTTCATTTAACTGACCCCCTTTTTTAGTTGAATTTGCTCTTTTAGTAAATCAATATCTTTTAAATCACTTAATCCTGCTGTAAATGCGGTAGATGATCCAGCAGCTGTTGCAGATATTAATGCTTCTTCTAAATCTCCTGATTGCTGTATTTCACCAACAAATACAGCTAACATCGTATCCCCAGCACAGGCGGTATTCACCACTTTTCCCTTAGGAGCTGTTGTCCATAAGATTTTTTCTTTATCTACATATAAAGCTCCTTTTTCACCACGGGACACTAATATTCTCATAGCTCCTTTATCTAATAGTTTTTGAGCTGCATTCACAACGTCCTGTTCTGTATTAAATTCTGGAACGCCTAGTAAAGAAGCTAATTCCTCATCATTCGGTTTAATTAAATAAGGATGATAAGGCAAACAATCAATCAGTCTATCTGAACTAATATCCAGGATTAATGAAAACCCCTGTTCCTGAGATAGTTTTGCGATTGTTACAAAAATGTCATCCTTTATTCCTTTAGGCAAGCTTCCTGAAACAAAAAGCATATCATCACTTGTAAGAGTTTTTATAAATTCAAGCAATTCTTCCTGAGCCTTTTGACTAATTTCAGGACCCTTATTAACGGCTTTATATTCCATTTGACCTGATCTGATAAAGGTGTTTATTCTCGTGATCCCATCTACTTTAATAAAATTCACATCAATGGCATTTTGGATTAATTCTTGTTCAATAAAATTTCCCGTGAACCCACCTAAAAATCCAGTTGCTGTACTTTCAATATTCATCTTTTTCAACATTAAAGAAATATTAATTGCCTTTCCATTCGCTGAATAGTCTTCATAAATACTGCGATTTACAACAAAGGGAGAAAATTGTTCAAACTCTGTAAATAAATCAATGGCGGGGTTCATTGTACATGTATAGATCATGTTTAGTCCCTTCTTTCTTTGCTGCTTAATGTTTCACTTTATACTCTAATTGTGGCACAATTAAGAATGTAAATGTTTACAAGGTTAAACGTTTTCAATGTAAAACTTTTCTTTTTGGAGATGGTAAATGTGTCACAGACGTTTTTATATAGAACAAAGAATCAATACAATACATTAAGTGAGACCGAACGATATTTAGTCGATTATATTAAACAACATTTAAACACCATTCCCCATATCTCCATTGTAAAACTAAGTGAACAGGCAAATGTATCAACCGCAACGATTGTTCGTACAATGCAAAAATTAGGTTATAGCGGTTTCACTGCCTTTAAAATACATTTAAAGGATGATTTTGATTCTAGTACCGAATTTTCCATTGTTGAAAAGATCGATAAAAAGATTCAAGAAGCTATATTAAAAAATGAACAAGAGGTCATAAAGACGATTCAGCTTCTCGATAGTGGAACGATTGAGGATGCTCTTCAAAAGATTATTCACTCAAGAAAAATCATTATTTTTGCCAGAGGCTTCTCAGAGCTAATTGCAAAAGAAATGATGGTTAAATTTCAATTGTTAGGAAAAAGCTGTGAATTACACGATGATCCAAATATAATTAGGACTATTAGTACGAAGATTGGTATAAAAAATATTGTGATTTTTGTATCTTTAAATGGAAAAACCGAGGAACTGGTAGAGGCAGCCCGCAATTGTCATAAAAATAATGTTAGCACCCTTCTACTTACATGTAATCAAAACAGTCCATTATATGAGCTATGCGAAATCTCACTCGTTGGTTTTAAGTCGGAAATTTCTTACTTCCCTGATTATGAGGTACGCTCAAGACTACCTATACAAGTAATGGCCCGCATCATTTTAGATGCATATGCTATTCGTACGGAGGAAAAAATTAAATAAAAAAAATGTTATCTCTTATACATAAGACCCGTATCTTTTGAAAATCTATGAAACATAGTTTTATCCTTACCAAAAAAAGTTTTTTGTACCTCATCTGATACTAGCGGTGCGCATGTATTCAGGTACTGTATTATTTCATCCAAAAGGGAAATAAATCCACAGCATAAAAACAACATGTCGAAGCAGTACCTCACATGTTGTTTTTATGTTTCCTTTTTATCAATCCTTACTTATTAGGGCCTCATCCACTTAAAAATTCTAAAAGAGGAGATTTATACATTGCCGATTGTTTATCTATGGTAGTATCTTCTTTTTACAAAAATGCATATAATATTAAAGACCTAAGGCACATCAACAATCTATACAATGATCTAAGGGAGTAGCTCAAAATTATTTATATTTAATAACCACCTAGCTTGCCAGGCTCAAGGGTGGTTATTTCTTTTTCTGAAATGCCAGCATGCCAACAATAAGTAAACCAAACGTTAACATAACTTGAATCGCTTCATACACTGACATCTTCCCACACCTCACTTCCTGCGGAATCTGGAGGTGAGCTATCAACCCTTGAAAAACATTTTATTGTGCCCCTACTATACAATATTTAAATGTTGAGAAAATGTGTTAATGTCCTAAAAAAATGTTGAGAAAATATTGTAATTTTGTTGAGAATTTCTCAACAAAGTAATCTTAGAATATTTTTAGAACTGTTCTAATTCTTATCCACTTTTGTTTCGATACTGAGTAAATAGTGCCTTATCTAAAATAAAGGATCCACATTTTTGAAAAATTAAACACCCTTTTGGAAATCATTACCCTTTTTTGATGACCAATTTGAAAATGTTGAATTCACTTAATTTATTTTCTAAATCTTACACTTTTTTCAACACATTTCATTGTATGCAACAAACGCCATCAAGATAGAGTGAGGAAAGATTTATCGTAACTAATTATTAAATAGAAATTTGCCATATTTTAAATGGCTCCTTGTTCATCTAGACTAAAGGTTCTTATTGCCTCCCACAATGAAACTACGTTTTTTAGTAAAAAAGCCGTTTCATTGTATATTAATTAAATGAAAGGAGAAATTAAAATAAAGTTTATTAAAATCGAGGTCAGCTATGAATTACATTTGGGAATCATTAGCAATTTTATTCACTGGTGTATGTTTAATACGGATTGCAGGAAAAAAAACTGTGGCTCAAATGTCAGGATTAGAAGTGATAACAATTTTGGCAATTGCATCCACAACCGGTCATGCTATTTCAGAACAAGGTTTAATAAAAACCATACTTGCTCTATGTTCTCTTGTAGCACTTCTTATGTTAATTCAGTTTTTAGCAATTAAATTTAATTTTGTCAAAAGATTATTTATAGGAAAGGCAACACCAGTTATCAAAGACGGTGAAATTATTGTTAAAAATCTAAAAAAGCTACGGATCTCCGTTGATCAATTGGAAGCAAGGCTGCGAGAAAAGGGAATCTCTTCTATCACCGATGTTAAATCTGCATCCATTGAAATAACAGGGCAGTTTGGGTTTGAATTAATGAATCATGCTAAGATCGTAACACTTGGAGATTTAGAAAAAAAATTAGAGCAACTACAAACAAATTTACTCCAACAACTTGGAATTAATGAAGAAAGAGTTTCTCAGGAAACTATTCAGGATAACCCCCAAACACTACAAAACCAGGAATAATTAGACACAAGTCTTACTTAACGGTTATGGTTATTGTGGAAAGTATCATTCCTGTTCAAAGTACACTTTTTTCAAACAAATAATTAATAAAAAGCAGTAGGCTAGGTTCAGTAATTGTAGTATTTAAAATAATTGAGATTATACAGCTGCATCTATAACATTATTTTAGTTTATTAAGGGCGACTTTTAATTTGTGTTTAAAGCTAATCTGATCTTCATTTTGGTTATAAAAATTCTGCGGTATCAACTTGTACATGCATAACATATAAAATACACCTGCGTTGAAGCTTCTGATTCAAGAGGTTAATAAACTATTAGGCTATTTACTATTTACTATATAGAAAATTGCTTTGCTCATATATTTTAAATAATTCTATAAAGAATATTGGTAAATTTGCTCATCATTTATATGAAGCTTTAATAACTATTAATTCTACTTGCATATTCCTGGATATATTATATAAAATTTTCCCTTCTACCATTCTTTTTCTTGGAGTTTCATTTAATTACTGGTTTAGAAAAATAATATTTTTACAAATTACAGAATTATCACTTTAAAACTATCCATTTTGCAATAAAAAATCCCTACATATCAACCTAGCAACAATCGCTGACAATGATCCTCCATATCATATGATCATATCCTTTTCCCCAATAATTCTTTAACAAATAATCAGGTTTTCCAAATTTCTTTTTCCAGATTTTCTGTGCATTCATATATCCGCTATCTAAACAAAATTCTTCTATACCTTTATTCTTCAAAGTGAAATACATTGTATTCAATAGCCTATTTCCAACTCCCATTCTTTGATAGTCAGGATGAACAAATACTGTTCCAACCTCAATCAAGTCTTTAAATGCGTTGTTTGTACAACTATTTATGAGATCACTAGCTGGTCCATATTCAATTGAACCTATAATTTTTTCATCATCTAAAGCAATCAAAAAATATCGATTCTCACCATTGCTTTCCAAATCACTTTCTAAGTATTTTTCCTTAACGTTGATTTCATCATTTATATCATTCAACTTATCTCCGATACCTTCTTTAATAAAGGTATTAGTAATCACTAGTCTAAACAATGAATGTAATTCTATTATATCCTTAATTTCTGGCCTTCTTATCTCCACTTTAATCATACCAAAACCCCTCCTTACACCTATTTCAACTTACTACATTAGAAAAATCATTCCTATTAATTACAGAAACACACCTTTTCCTTTTAATGTATTCTTTTGATAAAAAGTTACCTATTAAAACCACTATAATGCAGTGGGATCCTTTGAATTAGACCTTTGGAATGTTTAAAAGAAAATGGAGTTACTTTAAAAACAACTTAAATTTATTTGTACACAAATTTTTAAATTATATTAAAATCCAATGATAATAAATAAAGTCACCTTTTTGATCATTCATTTTCTTAATTGGGTCATTATTTGGCTCAATAACTTTAAAGCCATTCTTTTCTAAAACCTTTTGTGATCCAAAATTATCACTAGTTGTTTTTGCTGATAATTGTGTAATTGAATTCTCTTGAATAAGCATATTTAGTAGTAATTTTAATGCATGGCTTGCAATTCCCTTTCTAGTGTTTGGATATCCTATTCTATAGCCAAGGTATCCATGGCCATTTGCTCGATCAATATCTACAATATTAATCCTTCCAAGAATTGAACCTACTTCATTCTTAATTAAGTAAAAATACGATTCTCCTTTATTTTGTTCATCTAATAATGAGTCTAATATAATTAAAAACTTGTTATAATCGTAATAATCCTTACTTCTTGGCGGTACTGATTTCTCAAAAAAATCTTTGTTCTCACTTTCAAAATTAAATAATTCAAAAGCATCACTCTTGGACAATCTTTCTACTAGTAACCCCATATCTTTTCCTCCAAATCTCCTTTAGTATTTTAATGTAAGAATTTATTTTTTATTATTCCCTATTTTTCGAAAAAATTCATTTTACAACAATAATGTTATTTCATTACATTAGACTTTTACTTGCGAATATGATTTCTTTAGGATTATGGTCATCCTCTAAATATCCGCCATAACAAAAAATAGAATACCCTAGCTGAAATCTTGAATAAGATTCCATATGTCCTCATTAATTAGTGTGTTTCTAAAAATATCAAAGTTCGTTTCATTTCTCGTGAACCTTATTTAAGCTCTTCTTTAGTTTGGGAGACGTTATTAATCTCCTTTTCTTTATTACCATTCTCAAATCTCGAGGTTGTAAATTCACACTTTTCAATCTCTCACGATATTTTTCTTTTTAACACTTAGTGTATTAGTATTTTTTGTTCATCCAATCTCACACCCATTATTATCCCCCCCCCTTTTAACGAGTAGGTTCTAAAAAAAGCGTTAATCCTTCAACTTAGATCAACTGCCTTGTTGATAAACAACTCCTAGAATAGACTATCTCAGTGTTTATATAGATTAAAATCAAACACAATAATACTTTGATTCATTATATTAATTAGAACTATGCGTTTGCAAAGGTATCCAACCTCTCAAAAGTGCACCGCCATCGCAATGATTTCCCGCTACTAGATCACCTCCGTGCTGCTTAATAATTCTTTGTGAAATGGTCAACCCTAATCCAGTTCCTCCAGTCGATCGGTTTCTTGATGCTTCTCCACGAAATAGTGGCTCGAAAACATGGGAAAGCTCTTTTTCCAAAAAACCTATCCCTGTATCTTGAATAGTAAAGATTATTTTATCGTGATCCTTGTAGCACTGAACAACAATTTCGCCATTCCTTGGAGTGTGCCTAACTGCATTGTCCAATAGGTTGTTTATCGCACGTTCTAATAAGTGCAAATCTCCACTTATCATGCAATGTTTTTCAAATTTTTGCTCGATTATTGAAATATTTTTCTGTTGTGCTGGCAACTTAAGGGTATCTATCAAATTTTTTAGGATCTGTGATAGATCAACATTTTCTTGTTTAAGCTTCATTTCGAAATATTCCGTCTTTGTAAATGTAAAAAGATCCTCTACTAGTCGGTCTAACTGGGCTGATTTTTCCTTGCATACCGCAACATACTTTGACACTTTTTCCGGTGTACGAGCAATCCCTTGCTCTAATCCCTCTAAATAGCCCCGAAGCGCGAATAACGGTGTGCGTAAATCATGAGCGACAGCAGCAATCACAAATCGTCGTTCATTTTCTAGTTTAACCTGATTCTGAAACGATTCTTTTAGACCAGTAACCATTGCTGTAAAGCTTTCACGCACCTCTTCAATTTCGGTAATCCTAGATGAAGGCAATCGCACATCTAAATCACCTAATGCTATTTTTCGGGAACCGAGACTGAATTGTTCAAGGGGTTTTATGATAAATTGCCTCATCATCAATCCGATGATAAAAAAGGCAAGTATTAAGCCTATTAATGCCGCGACTATTTCTATTGCTCTTGAATTTGATTGGTAAATGACTACTCTGCCTTTTACTTTTCCATCTTGAATGATTGAAAACTGCTTCGTACTTTTAAATGCAAGTTCACGTGTAGAATCTGATTGGAAAATTGTCTTATTCGATTCCGTAAGAATTGAAACATTCATGTTCGCCTTTTGCAAATAATTTTTTATTTGGTTTTGCCAAGTGCTTTCTGTCCATTTTTCCGTATTCGTTTCAATTTGGTGAATCGTTTCATTAACTTTTTTCTGTTGAGAATCCGTTCTTTCAAAACGAAATGTATTCGTTTCGATATAATGTGCCACTATAAGAAAGATCCAAGGCAACTGAAGGATAAAAAATAAGCTGAGTATGGTAAACTTCCGAATTCGAATGGTCTTCATACTATTCTCCTGTAAAGCGATATCCGATTCCCCATACATTTACGATGAAATGCGGATGATTCGGATCGGCTTCTACTTTCTCACGAAGTCTACTGAGATGAACTCGTACGGTATGCTTATCCCCTACACCTTCCCAAAATCTTTCAAGTAATTGCTCATATGTAAATACATACTTAGGATGCTCAGCAAACAATCGCAGCAAATCATATTCTTTTGGGGTAAGAGCAATCAATTTACCGTCTAGCCAAACTTCTCTTGTAGACAAATCCAATGAGAGACTTCCATAATTTAAAACTTTTCTATTGAAATCTTCTGAAACACTAGAGCGTCTTAAAACAGCTTTCACTCGAGCAACAATTTCCCCAGGTGAAGCATTTTTTACAATGTAATCGTCTCCACCAAGTGCAAATCCGCGAATTTTGTCCACATCATCACTGCGTGCACTCAAAAAAAGAATAGGTATATTGCTTTCCTTACGAATCTCCCGACATAATTCAAACCCGCTTTTCCCTGGCATCATGATGTCAAGGATAATACAATGAATGGTATTTTGGCTAAACACATCTAGTGCTTGCAACGTATCATATGCGGTTTTCACTTCATATACTTCATTTTCTAAAAAATCCGTTAACAAGTCGACGATACTCTCATCATCGTCAACGATTAAAACCGTGTATCTCATACATGTCACACCTTTCTCGATAACTACTTCGAGAACTTTTAATCCTTAATACTATTTAAAGTTTATCACTTTTTCTACAAATGAAAAATGGAGTATCATTTGTTGTGACTGTTTTGTGATACTTTTATGGCTTTTATTGAGACATCTAATTGGTATTCTTGCTATGTAAAACACGGTGTTAAATGGAGGTCATACTTATGCATGTTCAAATTGTATTGTTTGATGGATTTGATTTATTAGATGTTATTGCACCATTTGAAGTGTTTACTGCTGCAGCCGCGTATACCAATGGTGAGATAAGTATAGAGCTTGTATCAGCTGAAGGCGCAAGAATGGTGACAAGTGGTGTTAATCAATTAAAGCTTCAGACTACAAGTAAAATTGATTTAACTCACAAAGGGGTCATAATTATACCAGGTGCTTCAGGTTCTCTTGATGATGGGCCAGATTCTATACCAGTAATATTAAAACAAGCCACTGAAACAGAATTAAGTTCATTCCTAAAAGAAGCAATGAAAATTCCAGATATATTAGTTTCTACAATTTGTGGAGGCTCACTCATTTTGGCATTGGATGGTTTATTAGATGGGCGACATGCCGTTACCCACCATTTAGGTATGGAACTTTTAAACGCTACTAATGCAACTGCGATCAACGCCAGAATTGTGGATGATGGTGATCTCATTAGTGGCGGAGGTGTTACTTCAGGACTGGATCTTGCCCTTTATTTAATTGAACGTGAGATAGGTCCTCGTATAGCACATGCTGTTGAACAATTATTCGAGTATGAACGTAGGGGCACAGTTTGGAAAAATACAGGTATGGCACCAAAAGAGAGCCAACTATCTAAGGCAACTGAACAAAAAATTAACCCTATCAATCACCAAACTACAGACGAGTTTCAATTTCAAGGAAAATGGGAAACAACCATTTCCACTCCTCTTGGTGAAATGCCCGTTTTATTCGACTTCGCCTATCTAGATGGACGAATCATTGGAACGGCAACGCAAGGAGACGATGTCATCATTTTAGATCGTCTTACACTTGAAGAAGACTGCTTAAAAGGAGCGATGAAAATCAATAAACCAATGAGACTTTCTTTAAAATTCAGCGTTTTTGTTAAAAAAAATCAATTGTGTGGTGAAGTTAAGGCTGGTATGCTTCCTGCATCTAAATTAACAGGGCAGCGGATTTTATAAAAGGAGTCGTATATTTGTATTCATGTATCATATTTTTACATGTTTTGAGTTCTTTATTCCTTGGTAGTTTCTATCATTGCCTTTCGCAATTAATAGATTGTATAACCGAACAGATAAAGAATTACTAGTTTCGCTTCACACAATGATAACATTCAGTCGAGGAGGTCATTACGCGTTAAGTGTTTTAATTCTAACCGGCGGTTGGATGGTTAGTAAAAATACTGCTTTACTCTCTATTTTATGGATCATGATTGCTTGTCTACTTCTTGCTGTTATAAGTGGTCTTATTGGAATGATAAAAAAAGAGTTAAAACACATTCAACTTGAAGAAAAGCCAGAAAGAAGATTACTAGAACGTACAACAATTTTAAAAAGTTATAGCTGGCTGACTGTACTTGCCATCATTACTGCATTATTTATTATGACCAATCGTCAACTTTTTACTTAAAGGGAGTACTAATTATGAAAAATGTTATTCGGATATCAGTCATATGTCTTTCTTTTTTGTGGGTATTACATACGTTTTCAAAAAATTTTATGATAGACCCACAATTAAAATCATTTATTTCTAGAAAGGAAGACATTTTGTCAAATCAATTCCTCTGGTTATTAATGATTCGTATTCATATTACTCTTGCTATTATATCTCTAATTGCTGGGCCTTTAGGGATAATAAAAGCCGTACGTATCAAGTCTTCCCATTTCCACCGATGGAATGGGCGTATCTATATCTTGTCAATCATATTTAATTTCATTCCTGGAATTTATGTTTCTTTCTTCGCAACAGGTGGATGGTTGAGCACGATAGGTTTTCTTATATTAAATACATTATGGCTTGTTACGACAATTCTTGGTTATTGGTATATTAAAAGTCTAAATATCATAAAGCATAGACAATGGATGATTAGAAGCTTATTTCTTTCATTTGCAAACCTGACCATTTATATAATTGTTTTGATTACAAATAGGTTAATCGGCTTCTCCTATGAATACTCCTATACCATTGCAGTTTGGTTATGTTTGATAATCAACCTATATATTGCTGATTTTATTATTAATAAAAAGATATTTTTATAATCAATTAATAAAAACTTCAGTATATTATATAGAAAAAGCTAAGTTACAGAAAAAACTATTAATCATGAAAGATAAAGGATTGATTATAATATCATTCAAATCCATTTTTTTATTCCAAAAGCAAACCACATATTTTGAAACTTAATCAAAATATGTGGTTTCTTCTGTTAATTACTAATTTTTATTTTAATGTTCAAATTTACAGTATAAATACTTATCTTGAAAATTTAAATACTAATAAAAAACTTTTTTCACCTAATACGAAATAGATAGTAACCACGATAAAATAGTGATTGTCAGATATCTAAGATATAGTATTGAATTTCTTGCCTTGTCAAAAGCTTTTGTATTAGGTCACTTAATGTATCATTATATGTACTAAAGAATAATTAATTGTTGCCATTCAAAGGGCAAATAATATAGCTTAACCAATCATAAATATTGCATTTTTAATTTATATGTGAATGGATGGTGAATGCTATAGCGATCATAATAAGACCAATACGCTGTATCTCTTTTCATAAATATAACATATCTTTTCCATTTAAGAGAAAATCTCCATAATTGATGATTAAACAAATAATGATGTAAATATTAATGCATTTATATATTTTGAACTGACAATTTCCTCTCTCGGCAAAGAAGCGAATTGAACAAAATACTCATGTTATCTTTTTCATCAAAATAATAGGCAATCGTTATAAACGCTATACTATTTATAACGCAGTATCAAAAGGGAAGTATCTATCATTAAATAGATTATTATAGTCGCAATGTGCACTATGATTATTTTTTTGTATCATAATATCCAAAAGTTATGTAGATATAATTCGAACTTTTCCTATATCATACAATCTTCCATACCTATTTTTTAACTTACTATTTCATTGAAATTGACAAGAATCACCCTATTCCTTAATTTAACTAAAAAGAGCATTTCCTTCTTGAAGAAATGCCCTTCTTATATTAAAAATTATATTAAAGATAGATATATTTTTCTATTTAAGAATTTCATAACTAATAACTTCATCAAATTTCCACTCTCCTTCTTCTTTGATTAGTTTAAACTTTTGAATCTGTTTAAATTCATAAGAATTAATAGTCGCAGGAAAATATATTTTAGCAGATACGGTGGTACTTTTTTCTGTTCCCCCGCTTTTTTCCTCAATACTTAAAACCTTTACAGGTCTCCAATTTTGTTTATAACTATTTATAAATTCTTCTCTGGTCATACCTGCCTTTTCTTTTTCAATTTCTTTTAGCCTTTTACTCTGAAAATCGTAATAGGTATCAAAATCTTTATTATTATAAGTTTCATAATGTTTTTCAACAATTTGTTTAGCTGTCATACTTTTTACTAAATGATTACTTTCTTTCCTATCGTGAAAAACATTATTTAGTAATGAAAATGAAAAAATAATAAATATCAAAGAGGCTGCAGTTAATGCTATTAGATATTTCTTTTGGAAATAAAAATGTCTTCGTATCGGTAATTCCTTTTCAATTTTGTTAATTATTTTTTCTAAAACGTTTTTTTGTTCCTCTTGAGTGATGTTGATCTTATTATTCATTGATTTAAAATCTTTATCATACTTATCCCCTATTTCCTCATATTGTTTCATTATTGAATCCCTCCTTCTCAAGCTCTTTTTTTAATGCTTTCATTCCTCTGAATAAATTAACCTTGACCTTGTTTTCGGTCCAACCCAG
Organism: Heyndrickxia sporothermodurans; assembly: GCA_018333075.1. Taxonomy (GTDB): domain Bacteria; phylum Bacillota; class Bacilli; order Bacillales; family Bacillaceae_C; genus Heyndrickxia; species Heyndrickxia sporothermodurans_A. Next base: position 87,795 of record BORH01000014.1, read on the forward strand.
AATTTGTGCGGATTCTACTATAGAGAACTCCTTAATTTTTCTCAAAATAATAACATCCCTATATTGATGCTTAATCTTATTTAATGAATTATATATTTGCCTCTCTGTTTCATTTAACATCGTAATCTGTTCAGGGTTTTTCTCAGTTGATTTTAAGGTTGGAAAAAAATCCAAAAGATAACTAATTGGCTTCTTCGTTCTGATATAATCAATAGTTAAATTACGGGCAATTCGGAAAAGCCAACTCTTTTCATTTTCACCGTCAAATGTTTCATAATTAGCGAATGCACGGATGAAAGTTTCTTGTAGAATATCCTTTGCTTGGTCTCGTTCACTAATCATAAAAAAAACATATCTAAAAATATCATTACTGTAATCGTAATACCAATCATTTATTTTTTTCTTAATTATATCTTGGTCCAAAGACTCATCTCCTTTCTATTTTTTATACAATAAGAACGGATTACAATTAAAAAAAGTTACAAATTTTTTAAATATTTTTATATAAATCTTTATCACGCATTCATTTTTGTTAATCAAAACAAATAAAGTTGCACAATCTTTATTGATCTGCAATCTTGACCATTGCGACAACTTATTTGACAGGTTCATAATTCATATATGGCTCCTCCAACCTTCTTCAGTCGAATCCTTCTTTAATTAACCTGCTCGGTTGTAAAATAATAAACTCTTCCAATACATTGCACCATCAAGTTATACAAATTATTTCATTATGTTGATTTCTGGCATTAGTTAATTATCAGTAAAATGTGCTTAAAGAAGGAGTGTCCGAAAATGAAACAAAATTTTAATGATGAATTTAAAACGATGGTGGTCGAGTTGTATCGTTCTGGGCAACCAGTTAAAGAGTTAAGCAGCGAATATGGCGTTTCTGAAGTAACGATTTATAAATGGATTAAGAAGTACTCTCCTATTGCGACAATCGATGAAAAGGAAGTAACTCCAAATGATCTGAAACAGATGCAAAACGGTTTGAGTTAATTGATGAACAAAAAAATGTCTTTTCCGTTACCCTACTTTGTGAGGTGCTTGGAGTGGCAAGAAGCTCGTTTTACCAGTCCCATCACAAAGTAGAATCAGATTTAGCACGTGAAAATAGAGTACTTACCCAACAAATCAGTCGAATCCATGCAGATAGTAAAGGACGATATGGGCCTCCAAAGATACACCAAACCCTTTTAACCAACGGGTTTGAACTGAGCCTTAAACGTGTTCAACGATTAATGAAAAAGGCTGGAATTCAGTCGAATATCCAAAAGAAAGATACTCCGTATTCTTCATCTAAAAACAAAGTGGAAGAACGCGAAAACGTATTGGAACAGGACTTTACTACAACCACCATTAATGAAAAGTGGGTAGCAGACATTACGTATATTCATGTTCTAAGGGATGGTTGGTGTTACTTGGCTTCCGTTATGGATCTACATTCATAGAAAATTATTGGGTATTCTTTTTCACGAAAAATGACAACGGATATAGTAATAAAAGCATTAGAAAACGCCTACTCAACACAAAATCCATCCAAAGAACTCATTCTGCATACGGATTTAGGATCGCAATACACAAGTAAAGAATTTCAAGAATAACTGGCAGAACGGAATATTATTCAATCTTTTAGTAAAAAAGGCAGTCCTTATGATCATGCTTGTATGGAATCATTTCACGCAACTCTAAAAAAGAAGAAGTATACCAAACGAAGTATGTGACGTTTGATCATGCTAATCTAGCAATCTTTCAATATATTGAAAGATGGTATAACAGAAAACGAATTCACGGCAGCATAGGATATAAAACGCCTCAATTAATAGTAGACGAATCTAGAAAAAGTGCTTAAAACTTAACTTTTTAGTGTCCAGGATATTGACGTAGATCCATTTATTTAGCAAAAAATATAGTGGACTATCAAGTTGATGAAATTGATAAAGTCCTAGATATAAATGTAAAGGGATTCGTTTATTTCTCGCAAATATTCGGCAAGAAAATTGCTCCAAACTCAACGTTAGGGAGTGATAGTAAATATGTCTTCAGTCTCAGGTATTGAGGGTAGCTCAGATGCGATATACGGGTTATCAAAAGCTGCCATACTGGGCTTAACTAAGAGCTGTGCAATGAATTTCTCACCGTACATCTGAGTTAATGCTGTTGCTCCTACGATGGTTAACACCCCAATGTTGTGAGCAATTCCCCAATGGAGGAAAGAGGATTATTTAAATCACGAACGAACTCATTAATACTCTTGTTATGCCTAAAGATGCTGCTGATACTGTCGTCTTCTTATTATCAGATAAATCCAAGCATTAACAGGAACAACATTTGATTTTAATAATGGTGGATATCTAAGATAGCTCTAGTTTTTAACAACCCTATTGTGGCTGATTTTGAGAAAATTAGTAATTGATAAAGAAAATTAAGAAACTATTTTAAACACCGTTCGAATTATCGAACGGTGTTCTGCATGTTTATAGCAAAGAAATTAAACAATTTTATTATCATCACACATCACAAACATAATTTTCAGGAGTTACTTCTTCTATTGTTGGACACGTTCACTGTTATGCTAGTACAATTGAGCCAGCCCCAAGCGGAGTTCCACAAATACTAACGCTTAATTCATTAGATGATGGCCATATACATGAAATATGTGGAGTTACTGGACCAGTAATTCCATTGACAAGTGGTGGTAATTATTATAATTTTCTTGGAGTAGCCTCCGTAAATGGAGCACCCCCTCATTTCCATAATATAGCGGAAAAACTAGTCCTAGTGGTTAAACAACTAAAATAATTTTACTAGACAATTTTAAAAATATTCCTGAAAACTATTTAATGTCTGGTTAAAAATATATGCCTTTTGTTAAAAATTTGAATTAAACCACTTTGAAAAGTTAGAATTTAAAAATTACTCTAAGCCTTTTTAGGCAAAATAAACAAAGTTCAACCCATATCAAACTGTAAAAAAAAGAAAAAAGAAAAATCCCTAAGGTTTCCCATAATGAAAAAGTTTTTGAACCTATTGGACCTAAAATAGGAAATTTTAAAGCATATAATAAAACAAGGATTCCGAAAACTAAGTATAAAGAACTACAAAAAATAATAGTCACTTTCCGGTTTAAGTATAAAATAGAAATTCCTATCCCTAATCCTAATAAACCTGTTGTGAAGGAGTATATTAATACTTCACTTGGTTGAAGCATTACAAGTAAAATAATAGTGAGTACGTAGGATAAAATACCAAATTGAATTGAAATTAATGAACAAAAAATGACAGGTGCTGTAGAAAATATACTAATAATATATCCAAATACCGGTAAAAAACCACCAGACGCTTGAAATATGGCAGCAGAACATGTAAGAATTGAACATAATGTAAGTTTTTTTGTTTGAGAAAGCGTATTTAATTGTAAACGAACATATTGAACTTCCTCAGGAACTCTTTTAAAGAAATTCATTCAATTCCCCCTTGTTATGCTTATTTATATATAATTAGTTTCCGTATCAAAATATTATTCTTACTATTAAGAATTTAGTTTTTTAACATTCCTATGTCAAATTTAAAACATATTAAATGAATCCATTTTTAGAATGTTAAAATGGATTCATTTTTCTTAAAACAGTATATGTTCAATATTGAAATGATATAGTAAAAACTATCAAATTCGTGAGTACAAACAATATTAAAAAGATACTAATGCTCTAACATAATCTCCTAATAAAACAAAAACTGAAAATATTATTGTCTTATTCTTATACTTAGTCAATACTGAAAACTGACTAATAGTTTTTATTGTAGATCAATTTTTTAATTTCTCGCCATTAGTTATAGAATAGAATATTCAGTATAGTAAATACTAATATAGAAATTTCTTAAATATGTGGCTGAGACATCATAAAAAAATTCTTATTGTTATTTTCGACTATTACTCTTTTTTTCATCCTTACAGGTTTCGATCGAACTGAAAAGATAAACATATCTGATATTGAAACTACGATTATTAAGGCTGAAAATGTTCTTCGTTATGACATCAAATTAAAGAATTCTAGAAAAACATCATTCTTATATTATCAAGACCTAAATAAAAAAACTAATAAATAAAGGGTAATACATATTAGTTATATAAAATATGTATTGTCATTTTTTCAATTAAATCATACATTAGTTTGAGTACAAAATTTCACAATTAGATACAGCTAGGGTAACAACTGAGTTGATTTGCTATCCGCAATAAAGGTAGTTAGAAATATTCTTCAGTATGAGATCCAACAACTAAGAATTATTAGACAAAAAAACGATCTTTCTTACGTAAAGAAAATCGGCTTTATTTATGTTATGGCTAAGTTAATGAATAATGTTGATTTTTGTTTTAAAGAAATACCTTATTTGTTTGCAGGTAAATTACATCATCTAATGATGTCTTATTGAATGTGCTTAGCATACGGATCATATATTCAGTGGGCAATAGAATACTTACCAATATTATTATTGTTCCTGCTAATAAAAATCCATTGTTTACAATTTTTTTGTTCTTTTTTCGTGTATATACACTAAATAAAATAAAAATTATTGCAATGGGTATTAAAATAATTCCTAAACCAATATTCAAAGGCTTTTCAACTCCTTCAATTAAAGATGTAAAATAAGTTTTATTTGGATAACATTAACAATCTTAGGCTATCATAGGTTACATCAGTTGGGAATAAAGAACTTTCCACAATATTTTACTTATAGAAGCATTACCCTCCTATATGAAGAACCCGATTTCACAACAGGACTCTTTATATTAAGTTTAATACATTCATTATTCTCGGTGGTTTTATGCCTGAAAATCCTTATTATTCAAAAGGTTGACAGATCCAACAGTTTAGGACAATTTAATGAGCAACGAAATAACCTAATTTCTTAGTATTAAATTAAGAAATCAGGTTTTTTTTATTTGGAATTTCCTTAACTTAATCTACCTTAATTTGTCCCATCATACCATTATCTTCATGTTCTAGAATATGACAATGGAACATATAAACTCCTTTTTCAGTGAACTTAACAGCAATTTTTGCTTTTTGTCCTGGTTTTAAAGAAATGGTATCTTTTAAACCAGATAAATTTTCTGGAGGCTCTTTTCCATCAATCGATATAACTTGAAATTGCGTCCCGTGAATGTGGAATGGATGGCTCATGCCTCCCATTGAATCTTTCATATTTTCTATTTCCCATACTTCAGTTTCATTTTGTTTTTGTGTAAAATCAATTCGATTTGCGTCAAACTTCTTATTATTAATTGTCACGTCTTTTCCCATGCCAGCCAATTTGATTGTTTTTGTAACTTTTTTATTCTTTACTTCGTTAGAGATTTCGAGGTTATTTAATGACTTTGTAGTTTGTGATATTTTGGAATTATCTTCTGATTCATTTAAATGAATAGGCAAAATAGTTACGTTATCTTCATTAACAAGTGTAACTTCATTTCCCTTCACTTTTGTTAAATCTACGATAACTTCAACTCGTTCAGCAGGTGCAATTTCGACCTCTTTTGTTAAATTAGGCTTATTTAAGAAACCACCATCACTAGCGATTTGTTGAAATTCCATTTTATTATCAAAGTGTAAAGTGTAACCTCTCATATTGGAACCATTTAAAATACGTAAGCGAATTTTTTTACGATCAACTGTTAGTTTTGGATTGACAACTCCATTGATCAAAAGTGTGTCTCCTGTTGTCCCATCTTCATTCATTACTTTGTCATAATCAAGTTGTTTATCATCAGAAAATGTTTTATCTTGAAGAATAATTGGAAAATCATCTTCTCCATAAGTTTTTGGAATATCTAATTTTTCACTATTCTTATCATCAATATAAAGCAACCCAGCTAAGCCTTTAAATACTTGTTTTCCTGTTTCATGCATAGGGTGTGGATGGAACCAGAGTGTAGCAGCATCTTGTTTAACGGTAAAGTGAATTGTTTCAGATTCGCCAGGTTTCAGCACTTTATGTGGACCCCCGTCTTCGTTACCAGGTACTTCAAGACCATGCCAATGGAAAGTAGTATCTTCTTTTAAATCATTCACTAAATGGATTGTGACCTTCATTCCCTTTTCCACTCGAATCATCGGACCTAAAAAATCCCCATTATATCCGTATGTTTTTGTTTTAATTCCATCAAATATTTCTGAAGTGCCTTGTTGAGCTCGAATGGTATATGAAATGGAATTGTTATCCTCTTGATCTGGTTTTAGTACTTTTGGAAAAGTTAATTCATTTTTTCCAATATTACTTTTTAATTCTGTAAATGATTCATGGCTCATATCCATAGAAGAATGATCCATACCTTTCATATCCATTGAAGAGTGATCCATATCTTTCATTTTGTTACTATTTCCTTGGCTACAAGCCCCAAGTATAGCCAAACTTACACCAATACTTGCTAATATTATTTTCTTCATATTTCAACCATTCCTTTCATTAAAAGTATAAAGAACAGTTGTGTAGGAGTTATGTAAAAACCGGCATTTTTATACAAAATGTTGTCCCTTGATTTTTTTCGCTTTTAACGGAAATTGTACCGTCATGTGCTTCCACTAGTTTTTTGGTAATTGTCATACCAATTCCATTACCAGTATATCGATTTCCTCCCCGGTAATTTCGTTCAAAGATTTTTTTACTTGTCTCTTCATCCATCCCGATTCCATTATCATGTACAAGAATGATATAGTAGCTACTTTTTTTAAATAATTTGATAAATATAGTACCTCCTTTTTGAACATGGTACATAGCATTTTTTATAATATTGTGTAGAATTTGATTCAATCTCAGGGCATCTACCTTTGCATGAATTGTTTTGTCTAAATCCAATTCTATCTGTATTTCATTTTCAAGTAACTCACTTGCTAGCGCAATAACTGATTTCTCGACTAAATTAGCAATCGGCTGATCTTTCATAATGACCTTAAATGTAGGACTATTAATATCATTTAATGTATCCAATTCTCCAACAAGGATAATAAGCCGATCAATTTCATCAACACATGCTTTTAAACGGTCTGGAGTAGCTACCCAAACCCCATCTTCAAATGCACTTAAGTAGCTTTTTATTGAGGCTAGTGGATTACGAATTTCATGTGCAAGATCTTGTGTCATTTCTTTACGACGTAATTCATAAGCACTTAATGTTTCATCCAGTTTTATTAACGACTGACCTAATTGGCCAATTTGATCATTAATGGTATAGCTTATATTTAAGTGACGGTCTCCACGCACAAGTCTTAACGCAAAGTGATTTAGTTCTTGAATAGGTCTTGTTAATGCTCTTGCAATTAATAAACTAGAAATCAATATGACAATGAGTAATAAAGCTAATGACCACAATGCAGTTTCTCTTAATGCCATATCAAAATGATGAATTAATTCTTCAGAGTCGGTAATATGGAGCATCATCAAATGTTCATGACCTTTATAAAGTAATATCACTGTAATAAATAAGAGCATGCATGAGGAAAAGATAGCTATAATCGAAGCAACTTTTATATTAAATTTCATTGTCCTTTTACCTTCTCGTTTATTTTATATCCCAATCCAAAGACAGTTTGGATATAATCTTCCTTTATTTTTTTACGAATATTTTTTATATGTTGATCCACAATACGAGGATTTATGTCCGAATCGAAACCAAATATTTTTTGAATAATATCATCCCTACTAAATACCTTTTTAGGATTTTCGGCTAGTAATAGTAAAATACTGAATTCATGTGGAGTAAACTGAATTTCTTGGTTGTTTATTAATACTTTTCTTTCATCTTTATGGAATTCAAACTGTCCTAAAATAAGATTTTGTTTTTTCTTTGAATCGGGTAACAACCTTTCTGCTCTCACCAATATTTCCTTAGGATGAAATGGTTTAACAACATAATCATCTGCACCGATTTCAAATCCCTTTACCTTATCATCAATAGATATTTTTGCCGTAAGCATAATTACAGGAATATCGTAATTTGATTTTACATACTGGCAAATATCTTCCCCTGCCATATCTGGTAACATTAAATCTAAAATAATCATATCAAGAGGTACTTGATCTACTATTTGGATTGCAGATTCTCCAGTATACGCAATCCATGTATGATCTCCGTTTTTTTCAAAATAAGATGCCAATACATTTGTAATCTTTTCTTCATCATCTACAATTAATACTCTCATTTTTTAATTCACCAACTTCGCATAAGAACTTCGATAATATTATAAACAATAAAAAAGGAGGGAAATAATAGAGGGAACACCGTTCTCCTTATTCCCTATATTTGTTTGTATACATCCACATATGCCACTTTCAATTGCTCTCGAAGTTGCGTGTTTTCCTTTTCCAGCTTCTTGATTCTTCGCTTCAACGACTCAATGAAAGCTCTTTGTTGCTGTCATTCATCTCTCGTTTGAGTTGTTTCGGAGTTGGCGCTTGTACTTGTTGCTGGCGCATGGTATCAATCCGATCACGCAGTTCACCGTTGTTATATAGCGTCGCTTTTGACACGCCAACCTCTCTCGCCACGGTATTGAAATTGATAGGTTCGCTTTAGCTGTCCAGTAGTTGTGCTGATTAGACAAAAGTAATGGCAGTGGGTACTCTTCAAATAAAAGAATAGATCAAAACAACTGTCCAGATAATGTATAGTTATTTCTCCTCCCCTACATACTCATAAGACCAAGCATCTTGAATAGTCAAGACTGGAGATTTTCCAGAAGACTTTGTAAATCGAAGAATTCCGTACTCTCCTGCATAAAATAATGAAGAGGTAATAGGAAAGCACGGGAAGTGCTGGTCTTCATCTACAAATATAGGAGTCCCTTCTTTTGTCAAGAACTCAAACTGAAATATCCCCCCTGAATATGTTCCTTCATAATCCTTCCATTCTTTTGAATGTACATATTCTCTTTGGAGGTTTGTACTTTTACAAGGGCTTCCGTTAATAATGACGTACTTTATTCCTGACTCCATTACTTTAAATCCTACTGAAATTGTCTCATTATTACACCGGGCTATATAAAAATCCTGCTTAATTGCTTCTAATTGAATTCTTTGACCATTCCACTCCATCAAAAGAGATTTGCCTTCAACTTTTATACTAACAAATCCTCTTTTTGCACCTAAATAATTGCCCTGATAGTATTTCTGACAATTAAAATCGAAGTTAGTTTTAGTAGGAACAACCTTAGGCTCAATTAAAGGTCCTATCAAATGGTCCATCAGCTTATCAATTATTTCCCATCCAAAATCTTGTGTTGCCATCGTCAAGAATCCTAACTTTTTCTTTGGGAATAGCACTAAAATACATTTATACGTGCTTATTGCACCACTATGCCAAAGCATTTCATATCCTCGTTCTTGATTTGTTAATAACCCCAAACAACTTCCAAATTCATTTAAAGTATAATTATCGACTTGTTTTCTATGCATATCTTCAATTGTCTCTGGCTTTAAATATGTCTTTCCATCCAATATACCTTTATTTAAATGCATCATTGCAAAGCGCGATAAATCTGTTATTGTTGAAATACCAAAAAAGGAAGGGTAGTTTGTTACATTTTCCGCAAATTTGTGTTGTACCTTCAAATCGCCTTGCGCTGTTTTTTCATGAGCTAAAGCAAAAGGGTACGTTAATGCTTCAAGAGGATCGTACATCGTTCTATTCATTCCAAGTGGATAACATACATACTTCTTCATTAGTTCTGCAAATGGTTTTTTACATACAGTTTGCGCTACATATCCTGCAAGGTTATATGCATGATTTCCATATGAATATAGTAAGTCGGGTGGATTCACTAATTCTAAATTTGGAACAATATCCATTAAATATGACATCCATCCAGTCTGATCACGAGGACCCTCCAATTCTCCCCCATCAGGTAACCCTGCTGTATGGCTTAGCAACATTCGTAGTGTAATGGTACATGCCTGTTCTTTATCCTTTAAAGTAAGCTCTTTTATATATGTACAAATTGGAACATCTAAATCTAGAATTCCTTCTTCAACAAGCTTCATTATTAATGTCCCTGTTAAGCATTTACTAACTGATCCTATACGAAATAACGTATCGGTCGTTATAGGCTGCTTCGACTCTTCCCAATTCACGAGACCAAATGCCTTTTTATATAAGATTTCTGTTTCATTAATGATTGATATTGCAAACCCTGGAACTACTTTATTTTGCACTTGTTTTTCTATTTCTAATTCAATATCTTTAAAGTGGAACATATTTTTCACCTCTCACTTCTGTTTGAATTACTAATAAAATAAGCAAATAGCTAGGTTATATTTTTGCAAAGAAAGATACTAAAGTATAACATTTCTAATAATTCTTACTCAGATGTTAGGGTAATTAAGCTCATGCCGAAAAGCAGAAAAGCAAAAGAGTTTGTTAATAAAAAATTAGTAATACTGTAGTAGATATTCTGCATTTTTTTATAGTTATACTACGAATAATTTATACTAAAATACGAATCAATAGCCTCAATAACCTATATATATTGTTCCTATCAAAAAACTAACTCCCCCATTTTTATAATAAGGGAGTTTTCATATACTAATAGAAAGAATCTTTATTTTTCTCAAGACTCTAATCCAAATTTGGCTAGAAAAACTTACAAGGTCATATACGTTTTGCTGTTTGAAATTCTCCTTGATCATGAACTGTTAGAAAATATTGTTTATCCAGTTCTTCAAATTTTATAGTAATAGATAAGCCTCGGAGAAAAAATTCATTGCTTGAAGTGGCATGTAATTCAAGTTTCATGCTCCCAGGAAATTCAATAAATAATGATTCATCAATAATAGTAACTTTTATCGCTAAATCTTGTGAATCATCCAATTTGTACTCCCCAACATGTTTTTTTAATACATTTGCTTCTAACTTAATCGCTTTTGGAAGTTCAGGTGCTATAGGTATATTAAATGGCTCTTCAAACAAAATCTGTTCGATTGTTTGTAGGACAGCCTGCTCGTAGTCAAAGTCATTTTCCTTGTTCCGTAAGAAAATAATAACAATATCTTCATCAATGAATCGTTTAAAGTACGTAGAATAACCTGGCCATCCTCCACTATGCCATACTGCTTTCCCTTTCTTCTCTTCATTCTGCAGAATCCACCCGAAGCCATAATTCATGGGAACTTCGTTAACCTTTGTGGAGGATGGGGAATATGCTTCTTTTAAAATTTCATCTGAAAGCAACTGCCCATTTCGCAATGCTCGATCAAGCTTATATAAATCTTCAACTGACGAATAAATACCACCATCTCCAGTTAGTCCATCTAAATAAGCTACAAACTTTGATTCTTTAAATTCCACAGGTAAAACATATTTACCTTTATATACATCATAAACATAACCGTATGCAATATTATCTAATTCGTCACCTTCTATTCTTCCAGAATAGATTTTGGTTTCCTTCATTCCAGTAGGTATAAAGACATGAGTTCTCATGTATTCTTCAAATTTCAGACCAGTGACTTTTTCAATAATAAGCGCAAGAATAATATATCCCGTATTACCGTATTCCATTCGTTCATTTGGTTCAAATAATTTTTCCGGCTTATACTTAATAAGTAAATCTAGTAAATCACGATTAGTTGCAATTTTATCTGAATCCCAGTGTTCAGCAAATAAATCTAAATAATCTGGTAATCCAGAAGTATGGTTCAGTAAATTCCTAACCGTTATACCTTTATAAGGTAGTTCTGGAATCCACTTTTCTATACTATCATCAAAAGATAGTCTTTCATCCTGAGCTAACAACATTATCCCAATTGCAGTAATAGGCTTTGAAACTGAAGCTAAATTGAATAAAGTATCTACATTAAGCTTTCGATTGGTAAACAGATTTGCTTCTCCTATTGCACCTTTATATATATTTCCATCCTCTGCAATCAAAAAGGCTCCATTTATAGATTGTTGACTCTTAATCTTATTAAAAAAATCCATTAGATTATGCAGCTTATTTTTTTTCATTTTCATCCTCCATCGTATTTAATTCTTTTTCTACGATATTATGCAATTTTTTGATAATATCTCTCAATTGTATTACTTCCTGAAAATTTAATTGTGAGTAAAAGCGTTTCACAATTTCTTCATTCATTTTTTCCTCTCTTGTATAATAATCATGGCCTTTTTCATCTAGCTGAACAATTATTTCCCTTCTATTCTCCAAATTTATCGTCCGAGACAAATATTTTTTCTTTTCCAACTTAGAGACAATCTGGCTTACGGCACTTGAACTAATCTTCATCAATTTAGCAAGTTGAGTAACAGTGAGTCCCGATTCTTTATACACCAAATCCATAATCATGACTTGTTTAGTCGTTAGATCATTATCAATTAATTCATTATACTTTTTTAGTAATAGAGCATCCATTGAATAGGTTGTTTCTCTTATTTCCATGACCAATTTGTATAAATTGGTTTCGTTCTGTTCTATTTGATTGGATTTCATCAATTACCCTCCTTAACTATTAAGTTAACTTAACTATAAAGTAATATAAACAATTATTCAAGACTATATTCGCTATTTCTGGAAGAATTCCAGCTTCAGATAATATGGAACATTTTTCAATTTTACTGTTTTTTTTCTGATAAAATGTGAGTAAGAAATTAATCGAGTTATAGGTGGATTTAATTAAAGAGGAAAAAATAAAAAGCGTGTTTTCAAAAACACGCCTTATTAGCAAGAAATTTACAAAAACGTCAAGTATGTGTATGTCATTATAAAAAAACAGTTTATATTATTCTGTAAAATCTATGCTCATAAATAGATAGCTTCTAGAAGAGTTTTATAATGTTTCGTAATTAAACATGTATTTTCATGGATGATACATCTTTCACTTCACAGGAGATAGTATGATATTGCAGATGTTTTCATTATCAAACAACTTTTTGGGATTCGTTATCGAAAAATGTTACCTGTTGCTCCGTTCGCCTAGTTTATAAAACAATGTCCCAACTTTTTGATAGCTTATAATAGGTGATTTCCTAAATATACTTTTAGAATAAATATGTGATTCTTTTCAATTTGCTGAAATTTAAGTCACAAATTATGAACAAAATATTTTGCATCGGCAATCGAAACAAGAATTCAATTCCGTGTTGGTTTGAGGTATATCTGATATTTTAATTGGTCAGTTCTAAGTTCTATTTGTTTTACATCCTTTTATTATTATGCATTATTCCTAGCTGAAAAGTCCGCATCAGGAGTCATCTTTGCCTGTTGAATTCGAAATGAAATTGCCAAGCTTAGGATGACGAAAAGCAATTGAAGAGATAAAGCCAGTAGGATCCCAGTCAATAACCCCAATTGCAGTGTTTTGCTAATAGCAATGAATGCACCGCCGATTCCTATACTTAATCCCGGACTAAATGAATCGGTAAATTGGAGGCTGGCGGATATTTCTCCTTCCTTACCAGTATTCGCATGCTGTAGTGCATTGGCTCCTGTGGTTGAATGCGCCAAACCAATCCCAAATCCAGTGAAAATTTGGGAGATAACTGCGAATACAATTCCACCCGTTGGCAATCCGACAGCAAGCATAACTGCTGCAACCCCAATGATCATAAAACTAATACCTGCCATTACCCGTTTATTTCTTCCTTTCCCCTGATCTTTTTAATCAAACTTTGATTGGAGCCAGGCTTCAGTAGACCAGCTTAATGCACCTGCAGCTACAATTAATCCCGCAAGATCAGCAGGCAGGTTTTTCACTTCTGTCAAGGCAAGAACAACATAACTTTCAGTAGCATTATAACATGCAACAAATAATCCTCTTGATGCAATCGTAGCAGGCAAACCTCTCTTTCCACTAAAAGTCCCCTTTGGCATTAGCTTTCTCAGTGGTTGAATCATGATAAGCACCCCTGCAACCGAAAGTACCATTCCCTTCCAATCCGTTATTATGCCTAATCCGGCTAAAAGCATTCCTGTTCCAATAGCCAGCAATACCGCATATGCTTCTTTGCTGCTATTTCTTGAAGCTTCATCATTCTTGATTACTGAAAACTTACGAAAAGCAGGAAAAGTTAGGACTACAGCCACGCCAATCCATGGAAGCACCATCCAAAAAACAAATCACCATGACAAAAACTCAGCTATAAGCCCGGCGATGTAAGGACCAATTAACGCAGGTAAAACATATGCACTCGAAAACATAGCAAGTATTTTCGGTCTCAATTGATCGGGATACCCTAAAGTAATGCTGTAATATACGCAAGTAATTATGGCCCCCGCACCAAATCCCTGAAGCAATCTCCCGGCTATGAGCATATACATGTTCACAGACGTAGCAGCTATAACAATTCCTATCACAAATAAAAGAATTGATACGATAAACGATGCAAACACGCCTCTTTTGTTGATCTGGTGGCCTATAATCATAGTTCCGATAATTTGTGCCAAAAGAAAGGCACTAAATATCCATCCATATAAATGAAGCCCATTTAATTTTTGTGCAAGACTAGGAGCAATGGTGGTAATAGCCAGTCCTTCAAAGGCAACTGTAGTAACAGCAAGAATAATCCCAATTGTTAGAGCTCTATATCTAGCATCAAAAATTCCAAAGTCTTTGTCGTCTTTTTCCATCCTGCATTCCCCTTCTTTTGTTGCTGAAACAATAATTGTTGTGGCAACTATATAGTTTTTTAAATACTACACATCAAATTTAATTGCATTGACAATCGTAGTCTTAACAAGTTTATTCTTTATCTTTAAATATTTAACTTATCTAATTTAATTATGAATAACCTATTTTGAATTTAAAAATATTTTCTTCGAATAAAAAATTATTCTTTATTCCATACATTCTGTGATATTTTCCTAATACTGAAGCAAGCTTTTTTCGCGATTCATGTTCTTAATTATTCCATTAAAATCACACACTCTCATTTACACCGAAATAAATAAATAATTTCAATAACATCCTCCTTTTTAATGGTTTTGACTATAGTTGTTGCGACAAGTATAATAATGTCTATATTTTATGTCAACACTCCATGTTACTTTGTTTGAGTTCTTATATTGTTTCCGAATAAAATCATATGGCTTAGGTACTTTCAATTTACGAAATTATCAAGCCAGAAAAATTCAGAATTACTATTTTCTTAATAAAACACACCGCCTTTAGGAAATGGAGGTGTGTTTTTGATCTTGAAAAGTACTTGATTCAGTCACAACAAGATATAAATAGAGGGTCGAGCTGATTCTGAATTTCATTCTGAATCGTCGAAATCCCTTTTATTTTAGATATTTCTGTTATATTTATTATATCAATTTTTTATTGTACCTATAAATCCTTTACATTATTATACATCACGGCAAGAATCCTTCTAAATGTTTCTACCTCTGCTTCAGATAAACCCTTAATTGTGTTCTTATATGCTTCGATGGATGGTTCAAGTATTTCATCTTTTATACCGTTGCCTTTAGGGGTTAAATATACACGCAAAGACCTTCGATCCGTTTCATGAACAACGCGATAAATAAACCCCTTCTTTTCCAACTTAAACAGCATTCGAGCAATGTTGGTCTGATCTTTATGTAGTCTTTCAGCAATTTCTTTTTGGGTAACTCCTTCTTTTTCCCACAGGATGACGAGTATTTCCCATTGATCTACTGTAATATCAAAGGGATTAACCACTTTTTGATAGTAATTATTCAACTTAAGTGCTGCTCTTTGCACATTAACACCGATATATTTTTCTAATTCCAAGACCGTTCTCCTTATAATTGATATGATTATAGTTGTTACGACTAGTATAATCACATTCAAATTTTGTGTCAAATTATCCCAAAATGATGAATTTAAGTAACTTTTTTCCATAAAATAAACAATTCACATTCTAATTTGAAACATAAAAAGAAACTTTATCGATCATATATAGTTCCTTTTAAAATGGTATTCCTTACAAAAATATACTTAATTGATGGTGTTTGTTAAACTAATAAACTTTCGTGTCACTCACTCATTTCGATCCTAAAAGAAGAAGCAGCTCTTGAATAGAAGAAGCAAGTTGATTGTTATCGTTCTTAATCCTATTAAAAACAGGTAATGCCTTCTTTAGCAGTATGTAGCTGAAATAATAATAGCTAATAAAGACGTCCCTCGTATATCCTGGCGGTTCATCTTCCTCCCACCATTCTTCATCTTTCCCCTCATTCTCTGGCCATAAGTACTTTTCATCTAACAAGTTGGCCATTTTCTCTAACCTATTTTGTGATTCCATAATTTCTACTTCTATAGTGGAAGCTACAGTTAAGTATAAATTTATTTCTTTCATAGTAACCTTCTTCGGTTCCTTCTTCGCGAGCTTCCGTAGTAGCACTAACAACACCCACGGCGTTACCTGCCATAATGTGCTTTGATGCTCAATCAAGTTGACCAACTCCACAAACTGTCCCGACTCAATGAGTCTTGGGATGTCCGTTCCTCTCCCGTAGGCAGTTGTCAATCGCTGCCAGGGAATAGTGTCTTCGATCTCTTTGAATGAAGTGTTCATCATTCATTTCCCCCTCTATTCTTCAAATCTATCGAATATTCACACTGTGATTGTTTCATTTCCAATGAAAAGCACAAAATCTTAAATTCATTTTTACCTTCGACTAAATAAATATTTTATCTTTATCAAATAGTATCAAATAAATAGAATAGTTATAATTTTCGTAATAAGTAACTTATTTTATCCGAGGTTTTTGAACTCTGGAGTTTCAATGATTTTTACGAAAAACTCATTTTTAGCTTCCCTATACTCTTCCATTTCTTTACCTTCAAAGTTCCTCTTTAAATCATCATATTCCTTTCGATATTTATCACTAATTAATAAAACATCTCGGAATTTCCAAAAGAAATCAAATTCAGAATTAATAACTGTTAATTGCACTCCCAAAGGAGGTACGGTTGAATCGTCTTTATATGCCCTGAAACTATGAGTATTTACACTACCCTCATTCACTTCATATAACAATGAAAGGGTTTTAACTGCCATAGTGAATTGTTCTGGTCTAACTCTCACTTGTATATCTAAATCACCTTTTGTCAGACTATTAGGGACAGCCGTGCTACCAACATGCTGAACATCAGCTTCTAACAAATGTTCTTTAATTAGCTTTTTATGTTTGAGAAATGTCTTCTCTGCGTCTTTATAAAAATGACTATTTTCGAAAAACTTAACTTGTTCCATTTTATCCTACCCATTTAGTTAAATTTGCTATCATCTAAAAAAAATATCAATTTGTTTTTTATGAAACTGTTTTTCACTATGTCTGCAATAGCATTTTAAGAACAACCCATGCACTTTAAGGTCAGTACAAAGGACATTTTCATCGGAAAGAGACGGACTAATCACCTTATCAAGACGTTTTGTAACAATACGTCCCAGTCCTAGCACCGTAGATAAAGTCATTTTTTGACGGACACGTGCAACCAAAACACAGACCTGTTCCTTGCTTATTCCTCGTTTTTTTGCCTTACCGCCTCATTTACGAGGTTCTCTTCCTTTGATGTTTTGTTTACCATTTTCAGTGAATAGAAAATGGGTTTCGTCAATTTCAACTATTCCTTAAAAGGTATCAACAGGAATTATTTGTTGTGTAGCTAATATTTTGTGTCGCCAATAAAAGTGTGTTACCCAAGAAAAAACACCAATTTATTCGGCAGATTTTCGGAGTGAATATCTTCTATATTCAACAAATTTTAACCATTTATCAATTTTACTAGTACGAAATGATGGAGTATTGGTAAAGTCAGTGAATGTTTTTGAGCATTCCTTCCCCTTATAGCGTTCTTTTGAACTGTTTTGGTTCCATTTTTTACAGATTATTTGCCAAATCAACTGAGTTTGTGCTTTACAATGTGGACAGACAAATCCCTTTTCATTTATTCGTTCGGCAAGTTCTTTAATGATTGGGTCTTTAGCGTTGTTAACAGTCCTACCGAGGTTTGCAGATAAGCTAATAATCTTTGTTGAGACGTCTCATCAAGGTTATAAATTTCAAGAACAATATCTGCAAGCTTCATTGTATGCAACCTCCGAACAATTAGTGTACCTCAATTTTGAACAACTGTTCGAAAAGGTCAAATATCAACATTATAATTTAACATAGCTTACTTTTATACAATCTGCCTTCAATATTGCAATTGCAATTAATTGTACCATTTTATACGATAATTTTATGAATGTGATGTTAATGGAAATAAAGGTCGTTTTGTCCCGAAATTTATCATTGGTCGAATAAACAATACATCGTCCTCAGCTTCTATTTCTTCTGATTCTACATTCTTACAATCAGGTATATAGTGAAAAATAATTCTTTTTATATCCGATGATATAATGTTGCTTAAAACTTTTTCTAAATCCACTTTTCTTCTGCTAATAACATCGTAAAGATGTAATTCCCCATCCTCTGCTTCGAATATCACAATACTGTCTTCTTCTTCAATAAAATAAATAGAGCTCGGGAATGCAATGAGAAAATAGAACATAAGTAAACTTTCATTGTCTTTCACACCTAATACTGAGGACACTGGAATTCTTTCCTTAGCATACAATTTCATTAAAGAAAGATCTTTACTATTTTCAGTATCTAATTTTCGGATAGTTTTATTTGATTTTTTCTTTATTTCATCAATATTTAAGAAATAACTACTTTCTTGCACTCTTGCAAATCCAAATTTTGGATAAAAATCAAATACTTTATCATTGGCGAATAAGTAGATAAAATCAGAATATCCCTCATATTTGTCTATAATGTAATCCATCAATTTCCCTGCAAAGCCTTTATGACGATAATCTGGATGCGTCATAACTGTACCGACTTGTATTCCTTTATACTCAACACCATTTATAACTACGTTCATTTTTGTTATTGATGCATTTGCAATTACTTTTTCCCCATCTATATATGAATAACAAATATATTTATCGTTCCAACAACCCTTATCGTACCATTGGCTAAAATCTAATCTAAAAACTAACTTTGCTAATTCATTAAAACTTTCTCTGTATTTTCTATTATCCTTGTAATCATATATTAATTGATAATCCGTCATAAATAACCCTCTATTCTTATAGCCCTATACAACTAAAAATTATCTTAGCATTAGTTAATTGGAAGCCCCGTATTAAATAAACACAAATCTGATACCGATATATGCTGCCATCAAACCGCTTAAAATTGACCTCTACATACCCTGATGACATTATATTGCTAAACACGCAACCTTTTAGGTAATCTGGTGTATTTTTCTTAAGTAAAGTATTTACAGAGTGTATTAGTCCTGCCAAAGCAAATCTTATAGATTTTGTTTCTTTTATCTATTTATCTCTTAAATCAGTATCTTCTTTAATGAATTTTATGATTTCTCCATTTGGTTTTATTTTTATGCCAGTTAGATTACCTGAATATGCAGCACCTGTGTCAATATTCCATGAATTACTTTCAACATCATATTACGGCAGTTCACAAGGTGTGTGTCCAATAATTTGTAGTTTATTTATATTCTTTATTGTACCGCGATTCCATAGGATACCGAATTTAACATCTTCTTTAAAGGGGTTTACTGATTGTTCAGAAATTCCTGCATGGCTTATAAACAAGTTATCATTTTCCCAAAACAATGGTAGTTCGCTTAACCACTTAACATCACGCATACAATCTCTATTTGCTTTACTGTACTGTTCCAGTGTTTCTTCTCCACATTGTTTTAACCAATTGTTATTGGGCTGATAAAAAAATGTTCAGTGATTTCATATTCATGATTACCTTTTAAAAATATAACTTGGTTCGGAAAGTGTTTACTTAATTTCATCGCAAAACCCACCATTTGAGGTGAATTTTTTCCTCTGTCTATTAGATCACCTAATTGAATAATCATTTCATTAACCTTATTCCAATGTTTATTCAATAAATTATGAAATGTATAGTAACAACCATGTACATCGCCAATTACAAAATAATTCAAGTATATCCTCCTATCGATGAATTTAAGATTACCTCATTAATCATTGCTTTTTGCAATTGATAACTATATTCTATTTAATCAGTAATATTTCCTTTCCTACTATTAAGGTTTACCTGCAAAAAAGGCGTCCGCATTTTTTACAGAAACATTACATAAATTTGTATATACTAAGAACCATCGATTCATTATTTTATTTGAGTGATTCAGTGAAATAATATAGGTTTTTATTCAATAGGTACCTCAAATACAAAAAAGAAACTAATAATCGGTATCTTTTTCTTATTCCCTTAAGGTATATCTATTAACAGACACCACAGCATAAAAAAGGAATTAAAAGTTTTCCGAATGAAGCTCCAATTTCAGTTTTTTTATGATTTTAAATGAAATAATGGAGATTATTAAAAGCAAAATGACACTTACTAAAATCCAGGAAGCAGAATGGCCAAAGCTTCCCCCTAATGAACTATATAATGCTATCATGGGAAAATTCGAAATGATAATGGTTAATAGGTACGATGGATAGCCGATTCCTGTAGAGGCTGATAAATAACAAATCACATCTGTTGGTACAATAGGACAAATAACCCCCAATGCCAAAAACTTATAACGATAATTCTCCAACAACCCCTTCATGCGGGGATGTTTTTTATTTAAATAGTGATTGATCCTAGTACTGGTAAAAGTTCTCGCAGCAATAAAAACCAATGATTCACTTATCACCATACCTGTCATAGATAGAGTAAAGCTTATGGTTGGTCCTAAACAAATTCCCCCTAAAATCATAAGTGGTGTACCTGGCATGAAAATAAGAAGTCTGAATACCCATAAACCAATAATAATGAAAATTGTGTACTTCGGATTTCCTGAAATAAATTGCTTTAACATATCTACATCAATTGTAAAAAAGGGATTTTGTTTAAGAAAATAAATGAGTATAACCCATATAACAACTAAAATTATTTTTTTCCCCATCTTTCATTCTCCTCTACCTTCTGTTGTTTACAATTCCATCGTAAGCAAAAAAGGTTAAGAAAAAACCTCAAAAATTCTTAAGAATTATGAAGTGCAGATAAATATAAAAACAGCTTACAGGAAAATATGTTTCCGTATGCTATTACTCTTTCAGACTATGTTCTATCGTAAAAGTCAACCACCCTTCTTTATAATCCACCGTTAATTTTCCTCCATGAATCTCAACAATTCTTTTTGATATCGCAAGTCCAAGTCCTGA
The DNA here is from genome assembly GCA_018333075.1 of Heyndrickxia sporothermodurans. Taxonomy (GTDB): domain Bacteria; phylum Bacillota; class Bacilli; order Bacillales; family Bacillaceae_C; genus Heyndrickxia; species Heyndrickxia sporothermodurans_A. Next base: position 109,024 of record BORH01000014.1, read on the forward strand.
CCCTCCATCCTCTTTTCTTGCTCGGTCTCCTCGATAAAATCGTTCAAATAATTGATTAACGTCTTCAACTTGAAAATCCGCTACCTGATTGGAAATCGTAAAAAACGCATTTTTTCCATCTGAATCAAGATTAATCTTTATGAAGGTGGGTTTTGCACTGTATTTTTTTGCATTCATAAAAAGGTTGTCATACACCCGTACCATTTCTTCAACATCCATAGTAACGAGTAGATCTTCATCAGGGATTGATTTCTGGAAACATAGCCCCTCCTTTTCGAATATCGGAATGTATTCCCCGATTATCTGTTCCAATAGACCTCCTAAGTCTATGGCAGTAAGGTTTAATTTGACATCAGGGCTTGTTAGTTTAGTGTATTCAAAAAGTTCGTTGATCAGTGATTTAAGCTCCTGTGATTTAGAATAAATTGTTTTTACATAATCTGTTAATTGCTCTTCATTTTTATATTCCTTTTTTCGCAGCAAATCCAAATAACCGATAATAGAAGTTAATGGTGTCCGCAGATCATGTGAAATATTAGTAATAAGTTCATTTTTGGCATTTTCTATCTGCCTCTCATGTTCAAATTTATTTTCAAGTTCCTTTGACATTAAGTTAATATTTCTTGAGAGCTGACCTAACTCATCACTCCCCTTAATAACAATGGTAGAACCTAGTTTTCCATTAGCAATATTTTGGACACTATTGGTTATTAATTTTAAATATTTTATTTTTTTCCTGATGATTAACAGAAAACTTATGATAAAAGATAAAATGACAACAGCGGTCAAGGCATTCACAATAAGATTGTATTGATCAACACTAAGCCGATTGGATGTTAATAAATGAAAACGATTAAGATTGTATAAAATAATATATGCAATGAAAAGTGATATGGAAAAGCTTATTATAATGGCGATGAGGAGCTTAATACTTATCTTGTTCCAAAACCATTTTATCCTCATATTTTATAGCCTACTCCCCAAACTGTTTTTATATAAATAGGATGCTTAGGGTCTTCCTCAATTTTTTCTCTTATTTTAGTAATATGAACCATCACGGTATTATCCGATTTAAAGAAATCTTCCTTCCATACAGCTTCATAAATCCGGCTAACATTCAAAACAATCCCCTTATTACGAGCAAGGAGTTCAAGAATATCAAATTCCTTCGGCGTCAGCCTCACTTCTTTCTTCCTCACCCATATTTGTCGCGTATCTGTATTGATAATAAGATCGCCAATTTCAATGATGCTCTTATTGCTGTCTGAATCCACATTGTATTTTTTATATCTTCTAAGCTGGGATTTAACTCTTGCCATTAGTTCCATTGAGTTAAATGGTTTGGTGATATAATCATCTGCACCAGAAGCAAGACCTTGAATTTTATCAATATTTTCCGATTTTGCCGATAGCATGATGATGGGCATATTCCGTTCTTCCCTTATTTTCAAACATGCCTCGATTCCATCCATTACCGGCATCATGATATCCAAAATAATGAGGTCAAACTCATCTTCTTCCAACCATTTCAATGCTTCAAGCGCATCGCCCGCAGTTTGTGATTGTAAGCCTTCATTTTCTAAATAGATCGATATTAATTTTCTAATTTCATAATCGTCATCCACAATTAAAATCTTCCCATTCAATATAAATCCACCATCCATTGATAAATTTTGAAAACGGTTTACGTATTACTGCATGTGAATACATAAGCTGGAGGTAAATTTCGATACTCACGCTTAATTTCTATCCGCTTAAAATATTGATGAATGAGTCTTTTCTTGTATTGGGTATATTGGAAGGTAATAAATTTCCCATGTTCCCTCAACAGTTGCTTTGTTTTTATTAAAATAGTATTTGATATACTTTTAGGCAAACTCGCAAAAGGTAGACCGGAGACTACATAATCAATATAAGGAATCCCGCATTCATCAATATATTTGTCGGTGTCCTCGGCAGAACCATTTATAATAAATATATTCTCTTCGTTCTTATACCTTTCCTTTAACAACCTGCAAAATTCCTGGTTACTTTCAATCAACAATACAACTGTATTCGATCTTCTTTTTTCAATTATTTTATCAGTAAAGACACCGGTACCTGGGCCATATTCAACGATATAATCAGCAGTTTCGAAATCAATATGATCGATCATTTTTTGAGCAAGATTCTTTGAACTTGGCATAATAGCACCCACAGTTCTTGGTTTTAATAAATACTGAAAAAGAAAAAGTAATGCCTTCATGAATTTATCACTCCATAGGTTTGAATTTAGTTACTGTTTTTAGAATACAGATCAAACCTAAAGAAATAGTGATAAAAATTCTTAAGATTTCTTAAGTAAAAAACAATGATGCTTTGCCTGCTAATGAAGAAAATAGAAAAAGAGCATGTTTTGAAAAAGATTACTCAAAACATACTCATCATTATTAAGTATACTTCTTCATATTATGCTTTTTAAAATTTAAATATTTTTGATGTACATTATTATCTACAAATATTCTAATTACTAAAAAAGAAAATCACTGCTAAAGTGATTTTCTTAAATAAAAAGTATAAAGATTATCTTTCCTTTATACTAAATAAATAGTAAGACACAAACCGATCTACTCTCTTTCTTTAATTACTAACAATACACCGCCGAGAATTAAAATTGAGCCTATCCAAAAAGTTCCGCCTATCCTTTCTCCCAATAAAAGCCATCCAAGAAGTGTTCCAACAAGAGGTTGAAAAAAGAAAAACAAACCTCCACTCGAAGCATTCAACAATTGCAACCCACGATTCCAAAGTATGAAACCACAAGCAGTTGAAACAATTCCCAAATACAGAACCCCACCCCAAATACTCGGTTCAGTCACTTTTGAGAAATCAATATCAGCTAAGCTTCCTAATACAAATGGAGTTAATAAAATAATAGCCACAACGATTGAATAGGTGGTAATTACAATAGGAGGATAGTTGTCTGGAACACGTTTTATAAGAACAGACATCAATGCCCAAGTTAAAGCAGCAATAAGCAATGAGATTCCACCCAATTGATTGGATAAATCAATTTGTCCATTCCCCACAATTAGTAACACTCCTATGGTTGCTAAACCAACAGAGATTCCCTTTTTAAAAGATAATCTTTCTTTTAGCAGAATTCGAGCAAAAATAACCATGAATGCTGGTGTAGAAGAAGTAATAATTGCTCCCATTTGTGCGGAAGATAGATTGGTACCAATCTCTTGCGTAACAATCGAAATTGTGTTTCCGATTATTCCAATAATTATTACTAACAATAAGTCGCTTTTTTTAATTCGCCAAGATATTTTTGTTGAAAAACCAATTATAAGCAACGCGATAATAGCTACAATATATCGAAGCCAGACTAATTCTAATGGTGGTATTATCGAAACGACAACTTTTACAACTACGTACATACCACCCCAAATACTTGCCGCTAACGCCAAATATATAGAACCTAACCAAGTGTTTTTCATTTTGTACCCTCCGTAAAATAGTTCAGATCAATGAATGACCTTACGGAGAGAAGTAGTCACTTTACTCCATTAAGGTCGGAGGAGTGCTACAGGTACATCATTTTCAAATAATGGCATCCAAAACATGTCTTTCACCTCTATATATCTTAAATATTATTTATATTATAAATTAGATTATGACGGCAGTACAATTTAAATTTACTTATTCATACTTCTATGTAATATGAAGTTATATAAACTACTATTGATGAATTTCCTGTACAAAATAGTAAAATATTAAACATTGTTTAAATAATAAATCTAAGGATGCTCTTCTAGAATCTTCTCAATAAGTTTATTCCCAAATACACTCAAAGTAAGATAATTTTGATATTCATCTATTTTAAGTTTTCGGATAAATTCATCATTATAAAATAAACTTCCTGCACTATCATAATAATGAAATTTTTCGTATTCTATATCCTAAGATTTAGTCCCTACTTTGATCCATCTTTTCTTAAGTAAGTTATCTTTAGCACCAAAAAATACTTGAAAAGAACCTCTATTATCAGAAAATGTTAAAAAGCGTGATGATCAGGAATTTCTTTATCTAGTGGAATTGAAAAAATTCCAAATGAAAAACAATTTCTAAATCTGTCTTTAAAAACTATCAATAATTTGACCAATTGCATAAGCATTATTTTTTAAGGGAATTACAAAAATATCTCCTTCACAATATGTATCTTTTTTATGTTTTAAATCTTCAAACAAATATCTAGCTTTAGTCAACATTGCTTTCACCTTTTTTAAAATATGTAAAACCAAGAATGCATAAACGAAAAAAATAAAAGCGAACAAGCTGCTTCACCATTATATATTTTTAGCACATAATTTTTATAAAAAATTGTTATTCGTACTAAAAAAAAGAAGTATAATATTTTAAACTCATAAAGCCCTTCATCGAAATATTTGAATTCTTTTTCAGATACTCGATAACGATTATATCCCTCATAAAAAGCTTGTAAGTATTCCTGGTTATGTATAAAGGTGCGGATAGCTAATGATTCATCATACCTTGGATCGCCTATTGTCATCCCCGCTACATCAATAAATAGGAAATCTTTTTCGTTAATTATTAAAATATTATCTGTCGTGCAATCACCATGAATCATTGTTTGTTGAACAGGTTTCGGTCTATTAACCTTTAGTTGATTTAACAACTTCACGCTTCCTTCTGTTTGTTCGTTCTCTACATATTGTTGTGCTTTTTCAAGCTGAATCTCCAACCAATCTCTATCCTCTCTGAATACCTCAAATGTTTTTTCCTCATGGAGGTGTTGAAGAAATCTTCCAAAATTCCGAATTAGCTTTTTCTTTTCACTTGAAGATGATGCTTTATTTAATGCTGTCGTTAATGAAATTCCATTCTCACACGACAAAAGCAGATGACTACTATCTTCTTCTTCAAAGAAATCAAAATAGCGGGGAACTGATATTTACTCCACATTATTTAATGTTTTTAGCACGTTTGCTCCTGTTTTCAACCATGCCCGATATTTTTCTTTAAAGGAACTTTTAAGTACATACTCCCTCTCAGCCGTCAATATTTTACAAACCTCTGAAGTGCAGCCTTGCTCACCCAATCTATCTATTAACTTTAATACACCTAATAACCTCTCAATCTTTTCTTTTAAATTTTGATTCATACCACACCGCACCTTTTTATTTATTAATAATTCTTTTTTTCTACTATTTTTACTCCTGCCATCAAATAAAACCCCTCATAGAAATCAATATTCTGTGCTATTTTACAATAATCAAGACGAAAATCCACAATTAAACCGTCCTTGGAAATATTCTCTTTTGTGATTTATTTTCCTTTATTATTTAATTTAGTTATCAAAATATCTTTGTTATTTAATGGGTAGGCTAATGAAAGATGGAGTTTGTATTAGGAGGATTTCTCTGATACATATTCGATTATTATTTTTAGACTACTTTTCATGTTTATTACTGTGCTATATTGTTATGACTATCTTTGTTCATCTCTTACCTATAGAGATAAATAATATCGAATCAAAGAAAGCCTAATTTCTCGTTGGTTTTAACGAGAATTAGGCTCTCCTAGTGATCATAGAAAAAATGTAAGCTAATCCTTTTTTCCTAAGAAAAATTCTAAAGCTCGACTAATTAATGGATGAAGGACTGTTACATGTCCTTCTTCATCAAATTTCCGGAAATCTAATCGAAATGGATTCATATTTTGAGCTAATAACCGATCGTACATATCTCTAGCATCTTCTATCATTGATTTTTTTTCTTTCCCTCCAACACCTATAAACAGTGACTTTTCTTCTTGATACTTGTTTTCTTTAAATGTCTGACAAAATGTATTTTCAAGAGAAGTTAAATACTGATTCTTCCACCAAATGGAGGGACTACCAGCAATGTATGTCTGAAAAGCATCTGTTTTGTTAAATAGCGTATATAGTGTAAAGAAACCACCTAATGAATGTCCAAATAATGCTTGTTTTCTCTTATTGATTGGATATCTAGCCTCAATTTTCGGCTTTAATTCGTTCTCAATGAAATGAATAAACAAATCTGCCCCTCCAACCTTTGGCCATTCCATTCCATTTTTTCTAAGAGGTAATTCCTCACCTGATGCGGGTATTGTATAATCAAAAAATCTTCCTTCTAAATCAAAGGGTTCATCCGTCTCATATCCAATCCCTACTACTATAATTGGATCATAACCATGCGGTTTACGAGTTTGTAAACGGACAGCCTCAACCATTGAACCAAATAATGCATTCGCATCTAATAAATAAAGGATAGGATATCCATCAACAGGAGGAGTGCCTTTTGGTTGGTAAACAAAAATTCGATACTCTTTTTCTTTTTCCTTATCATATGTAGACGTCATCCTCCATTGCTCAGTACCAGGGATGGTGAAGGATAATCTGTTTGTATTCAATGTCAAATATGCCACTCTCCTTACTCTATTAATCATGTAAAGGTACTCTATTTACGTGAATGATATAATAAATAAACAAAGTATGGGACGCCGATAATTGAAATGACAATTCCAACAGGAAGTTCCGCAGGTGCAAAAATGGTTTTTCCAATTATGTCACCAACAACCACCATAGCTATCCCGATAGCACCGCTTACTGGAATAACTCTCTTATGATTATTTCCAACCAACTGGCGTGCTATATGTGGGGCAATTAGACCTAAAAATCCAATACTACCAGAAACGGAAATACATGCACTAACGATGCCTACACTACAAAGTAAAAGGAATATTCTCTCTTTAATAATTGATACTCCAAGACTTTTCGTCGACATATCATGAAGTTGAAATATATCTAACACTTTTGCTTTATAATAAATAATGGGGATTAAGATAAGTAACCATGGTAGCATTGTAAGTACATATGTCCAATTTGAACTATAAATACTTCCCGCTAGCCAAACGGTCGCCATTTCAAAATCTTGCGGATTCATTTTTAATGAAACATATAATGTAAGTGCACCTAATCCCGAACTTATGGCAATCCCTACAAGAATAAATCGCTGTGGATCAAAAGTTCCACGTTCCCAAGAAAAAATAATAATGAATATAACAGCAAGTAAACCACCAACCCATCCAAAAAGCGGCATAAGCATGACTGAAAACCAATCAGCTCCTTTTATTTGTCCAGCAAATATAAACATAAAAAGAACAACTGCTGCACCTGCACCCGCGTTAATTCCTAAAATACCCGGATCTGCTAATTGATTTCGAGTCAGACCTTGGATTACGGTTCCTGCTATCGCAAGTCCAATGCCTACGAATATGCCAATAACAATTCGAGGTAAGCGAAATTCAAAAATTACCATATCATTCATAGGATCTGGTTCAATTCTTAATAGTGTTTTTATGATATCCATTAAGGAAATATCATAAGCCCCGTAAGTAATACTTAAATACATTCCAATGAGAATAATGATAAAACAAATGGTGAGGACTCCCCAAAATCGGAAATATGAATTTCTATACATGGTTTCCTCCCCCTCTCGTTTTTATCAAATAGAGAAAGTAAGGAACACCAAATAATGCTGTTACTACCCCAACTGGAGTTTCAAATGGAGAATTAATAAATCTGCTAATAATGTCGCAAAATGCAAGAAATAATCCCCCTAGTACAGCTGAGCATGGAATGATCCATTTATAATCCTGACCAACTATCAATCTTGTTATATGAGGAATGATTAAACCAACAAAAGCAATTTTTCCTGCTAATGCAACTGAAATTCCTGTTAATATAACTACTGCTAATAATGAAAGTCCTTTAACTAATTCTGTTTTCTGTCCAAGCCCAGCAGATATTTCATCACCTAATGAGAGAATCGTAATAGACCTTGAAAGACAAAGAGCAATCATCAAACCTACTATAAAAAAAGGAATAGCCAGTTTTATTAAATGTGGATCCATTTGATGTAACCTTGCATTGTACCAGAAGCTTATATTTTGTGAAACTTGAAAATAAGTAGATAAAGCTTGTGATACACCTCCAAGAAAAGTGCCAATAATCGTACCAAGAACAGCCATACAAATAGGAGATAGGCCACCAGGCAGTAACCAGGCAAGACTAAAGACAATAATTGCACCGAGAGCAGAGCCGATCAATGATGAAATAATCATTGTGATCGACCCAGCATTCGGAAGGAAAATCATAAGCAAGGTAATAACAAGCACTGAACCATCAGATACCCCCATGATTGAAGGTGAGGCAAGGTAATTTCTTGTTATTCCTTGCATTAAAGCTCCTGAAACTGCTAGACATGCACCAATTAAGAGGGCACCTATCGCTCTTGGTAAACGTGATGTCCATATTATTTGATGATCTATTTGTTTAGAATCAAAATGCATGATAGCTTCAATGATAGTATGTGTATTTATCGGTTTCGTTCCATAACGAATTGATAACACCATAAGAATTAATGCTAATAAAGGTGAAAGGAACAAAATCAAAGAAGCTATGGATGTTTGTTTTTTTATCTTTACAACTATTTTCACCTGTTTATTTTGTAAGATGATCAACAACTTCTTTCAAGAACTGAATACGACTCCATGCTGGACCACCTTCTGAAAGCGGATCAATTACATTAATAAAGGTATGCTTATTTTTAAATGCTTTCATATTTTTTAAAATTGGATTTTTCTCTAAATCTTTTAGTGCATTTGGTGTATTTGCATTTTCAGTATCATCAAATTGAATAAATAAATAATCTGGATCTATTTCTGCTAGTTTTTCAACAGATATTTGTTCCTGAGCTTTTGCAGCCTTTACTTCATTTATTCCACTGATTCCTAGATCACTATATAATAACGGATTGACAAAAACGGTTTCAGGATAAATAAATAAGTTACCAGCGCGTAATCGAACAGCTAAAACTTTTTTATCATCTACTTTACCTTTTAGCTTTTCCTTCGCAATTTCTAAATCGGCTTGATATTTTTCTATCTCTTTTGAAACTAGCTTCTGTTTGCCTGTTAATTCACCTAAAAATTTCAAGTTTGCTTCCCAATCTGTTGCTATATGTGAATAACGGATAGTCGTTCCGATTTTATCTAATTTTTGAACAACTTCATCAGGGAATTTAGTAGATGCAAGAATAACATCTGGATTTAATTTAAGAATCGTTTCAAAATTAGGTTGCATTTTTTCACCAACTTGCTCAGCATTCGTAACGATTGATGAAAAACGTTCAGGAAATTTGCCGCCAATGGTCATCGCACCAATAGGCTTAACATCTAATACGAGAGCATCCTCCATTGCTTCCATCGCACCAATAATGACGATTTTATTCACTTGCTTAGGTATTGTATAGTCCTTTCCTAAGTAAGAAATTGTACGTGTATCTTTTTTATCCTTTGTTTCAGATGATACTTCATTTGTGCTACTCTTTTTGGTAGTTCCACCACCACTACATGCAACAGCAATAATCATTGTAATTGCTATAAGAACTGTCATAAATAGTTTGTTCTTCATAATTTGTACTGCCCCCTAATATCTTTTAATTGATAATGATTATCATTGATAATGATAAGGCAGTTTATTTAATCCGACCATGGATAATTTCCTGAAAAAGAATAGATAATTTACAGAAACAGCTTTTCTGCTTGGTCAACCATCCTGCTTTGAGCATATGCTGAATATTCACGCCAAGGGTCTGAAGGTAGATGAACCACTTTATTCTTTTGCACAGCCTCAATTTCCAACCAATCTGAAGTAAGTTGAAGTTGATTCCAAAAAGACAAAGTTTCAGATTCATGACAAATTAACACACATATATAATGAGGGTTCAGATTTTTTAATCTTTGTAAAGAAATTTTTTCACTAAAATCTAAAGGGATTGGTTTCACTAAATCTAATACCTGTAAATCCTCTGCTAAAGCCGATGTTATCCCTTTATTCCAATGTAAGTACAAATGATTTTTATAAACTCGCAAAATGACCATTTGGAAATTTGTTAGCTGCATGAATCGACTTGCAAATTTCTTTCTTGTGTTTTCCACCTTTAAACGATATGCATTCATCCAGTGTTCTGCCTCTTCAGCGACATTTAAATGATCAGCTATCCACATGAACTGTTCTCGCCAGCGTAAATTAGATGGGATTTTAAGTAATATAGGAGCACATTCGTTTAATTGCCTTTCTTCTTTTTCTGATAAATGATCATAAACAAGTACAATTTCTGGATTGGAATGAGCAAGAGTTTCGATATTAGCCTCCCATGTTGCGTTATGACGATAAGCATTTAAATGAATAGGAATATCCTTACTGTAAAATTGATAGTAATATTCCGTCCATTTAGGATGCAGTGGAGCAGCATAAGGGATAATACGTAGAGCAAGAATATGGCCTAATATATTTCTATCATAGACTGCAATTTTACGACTACGTTTCTTCATATAGACTGTTGGAGATACTCCGACTTCCTTTTTAAATTTTCTACTAAAGTAAAACTCATCATCATAGCCTATTTGTTTAGATATTTCTTTTAATTTCAGTCCTCCTTTTGCAATCATAAGCTTCGCAGTGTTTATTTTTAATTCGGTTAGGTATTCGATAACGCTTTTACCATAGGTTTTTTTAAAAAGATCAACCAAATATTTAGGACTTAATTTAGCAATTTTAGAAAGCTTTTCAATATTTAGCTTTTCATTGTAATGAGTATCCATATATTCTTTTGTTCTTTCTAAAGCAAGTAAAGAACTTTCTTCTTCAACATCATTTTGCATCACAATATCATATAATAGTTCGAGATAATAAAATCGGGATCGATATATGTTTAGTTTTTCATTTGTTAACCATTGATTAACTATCTCCTCGCATCGAAAAGAAAGATTGCCTTTAGAATAAGAAGTATGTACTATTCCTTTACTGTTAAATAAATGTTCTTCTTTTAGTAAAATCATATCTGTACTTGTTTTACTTTGTGTAAATACATCAAAGTGAAATAGATAAATCTCTATATCATGACAAGTAGAAAAAATTCCAAAAGTATGTTCTGGAGCACAGAAAAAGAATGTATTTTTACCAAATCTATATTTTTTGTTATCAATAAAAATTGTGCCCTCGCCATTCGTTATAATAATAAGCAAATAGGTCTGTGATAACTGTTGATTAAGCTGAAAAGCTTCATCTCCTTTAAGCTTTTTTGCATCAATAAGTCTAATCATTAACTCGTTCAATTGTCTGTTCTCTGAATTTCTCGTAATCGTTTTCATCTACTTCTCCTAAAATAATTTTTAATTATTTGATTTTCTTATAATGATATTGATAATCGTTATCAATTAATATATTACTTTTATTTTATTTTTACAATAGAGAGAACGATATCTTTAAAATTAAACCTAATTCATTTATTGTGAGTAGCTATAAATTAAAAATAATAGATCAATAAATTGTTATTCGAGTTATTAACTTTACATAATGTATTTATGTTACACCTTACCTTTTTTATCATTAATGCTTATCATTGGTATATATACATAAAAAAGATCAGACACCACATTTATCTAATTGAAAGCATAAATGGAATCTGATACTTAATTCTTTACTCAAAACCCCCTGGATGAATGGGATATAATTCACCATTTAAAGCAAAAGACGCCCTACCTGTTTCCTCTGAAACGACTAACACAAGTGCATCGGTTTGCTCGGATAGGCCTATTGCTGCCCTATGTCTTGTCCCTAATTTAGATTCACCAACATAATATTTTGATAATGGTAAGACATTTCCTGCGGAGATAATTTTATTATTATTAATAAAAACAGCCCCATCATGAAGAGGACTACCAGGGTAAAAAATGGACTCTAATAAGGAGTATGAAAGATCTGCTCCAACCAATATACCAGAATGCATATGAGATTCTATTACGTCTGTACGCTGAATGACAACTAACGCCCCATGCTTTCGATCAGATAAATGCTCTACAGCAATAGATAACGCTTCATATTTATCTGTAAATGGAGATAAATATGAATGTAAATAAAAGGAGGCAGCATTCATTTGCAGTTTGGCGAACTTTCGATTCGTTTGTTCAAATCGACTTAATATACAACAGTCTTCTTTACTAATGACTTTAAGAATATCATCAATATCACTTTTTATCTGATGCAAATGACTTTCAAGATGTTGCTTCATAGATAAGGAAAGCTCTGGTTCATTATTATCCATTTAATCTACACCTCAATTAATTACGATTGCTTTACCATTACTTTTTCCTTAAGTTTCTTTGTTATTCTTATATTTACTACTTTGAATGTATGGATTGCCCATTATAATCAAATTGTTTTTTAAAGTTTCTCCATTCCCTTATGAATAGTAATTAGTGTACAATATGGTCAAGAAAGGAAGTGGAAAGATGACAACTACCTCATCTTCTCAATTAGAAACGAAGCTTCTTCCTCCTAAAGGAGAATTTGAAACCTTTAAAGATGAATCCCACTATGTACAAAAAGTAAAGGAATGGGGTTTATCGACAACAAAAGAAGTGAAGAAACAATTTTGGTATAAAGATGGCAGCCATCAGCAGTTGGTTCAAATTAAAGGATATGAAACATATGGAATAAGCGGAGAATTTAATACAATCATAATAGAATTTGAAAATGGCAGCCAATCCTGCATCCACCCTGCCTATTTAAAGGAAATGCAAACAGCTAGCTTTGGAAAAACAAATTCGACTATGACTTCAGTAGAACCCTTGACCTCTTCTAATCAAAAGAAAGCAGAAATTTCTACTAGTGAACAGCAAGAATTACAAACGGTTGAAAAAGAACCAGCAAAACAGTCTGAGAATAAACAAAAAGCACCTAAAATTGATTTACCTGAAGAGAAAGTACATTTCACCGCTAAAATTAAACAATTTGCATTAACCTGGAATAATTTTAACGAGGAAAATGATGAAGTTATCATTTTAGAAGATGTCATTATAAATCAGGATCCAAATATTGAAATCGGCCATGCTTGGTGCTCTTATTCAAAAACATTAAAAAAACTAGAACTAATTGAAGGAGAAGCTCTAGATTTTAATGGAAAAATCGTAAAAAAGAAATTACCTAAAGGAAAAGATGTAGAGGAAAAATATTTGGTTGATATTCCTGTATATTTTAAAATTAATAATCCGTCCAAAATTAAAAAAAGCTAGAAGAACTCATAAACTGTACCCCTTGTCAAGGACATTTTAAAAAAGACTAGGCAGCTTTAAGAAGATGATCTCTGTATTGTACAGGGGTCATCTTTTTTAAATCCCATTGGTATCTATAATTGTTGTAGTATGTCAT
>BORH01000015.1 GCA_018333075.1 Heyndrickxia sporothermodurans
TTACTCACCCGTCCGCCGCTAATCATCAGGGAGCAAGCTCCCATCTGATTCGCTCGACTTGCATGTATTAGGCACGCCGCCAGCGTTCGTCCTGAGCCAGGATCAAACTCTCCAAAAAGATGTTTGATATAGCTCTATAACATTGTCTATTTAAAAGACTTGAATTAACGTTGACGTTTCTGTTTTGTTTAGTTTTCAAAGAACTATTATTTGTTACGACAGGATATTATTTTATCACGTCGTTCTAACGCTGTCAATAAGTTTTTTAAAAAATACTTTTCCAAAATAACTTTTATTATTTCAGCGACATTTATATATGTTATCAGAAGTATAACACTTTGTCAATTTCTTTTTTTCGTTATTTAAAAGAAATGAATCATCTCTACTACTCTTTCGTAGCGAGATTTCTATATTACTATTTTATTTCATATAAGTCAATAGACATTTTACTCAGTTCTATTTTTATATGGAGAAAAGTAAATTGAACAAAAAAAGAAAGCCATTCACTCATTCATAGAGTATGACTTTCCTTCTTGTATTCTATAGTAACTTAGATACGTAACTATACCGCTGTTGTTTGTTCATTTATTGTATTTTGGCTACTTTTATGTTTATACATAAAATACACCATAGTAAGAATCGCAAATCCAATAATGTAAGCCATTAAGATTCCAATATTATGCCACATGAATGAGAAATCTCCACTTGATATTACTGCTTTTAACGCTTGAACAGTATAAGTCATAGGGAGTGCAGCATTGATCGGTTGTAATGCCTTTGGAATCAATTCAAGTGGAAATGTTCCTGCACTAGTTGTCAATTGCATAATTAAAATAATAATGGCAATGAAACGTCCAGGATCACCTAATATGGTTACAAAGAATTGAATCAATGACATAAATGTAAGACTGATTACAATTGATGTTACGATGAACAACGGAACACTTTTCACTTCAATACCAAGGCCACCTAATAGAATAGCATCTGCTAGTAAAGCTTGAATCACACCTACTAAAGCAATTACGCCAAATTTACTCATAAACCATGTAAAACCATTTCTTGGACGAATAGAAGGTTCCTTCAATTTGTACACAATAGAAATTAACAATGCCCCTACAAATAATCCCAACGATAAGAAGTACGGTGCAAATCCAGTACCATAGTTTGGTACTTTATTTACTCCTTTTTTGTCTACTTTCACAGGTTCACCCATCATATCATATGTGTCACTGTTAGCATGAACAGAGCTTGCTTCTTCAGCAGCATCTCCAAGCTTATCCTTCAATTCTTTTGTTCCATCTTCAACTTTAACTGTACCATCTGCAAGCGTTTTTGATCCATCAGCAAGCTTATGAGTACCATCACTAATTTTTACTGAACCATCGGATAGCTCTTTCATACCACTATTCAATTGGTTTGCACCTGATGCTAATTGATTTGCACCAGCATTAGCTTCATTTATTTTTTTGTTAAAAAAGTCTAGGCTTTCAATGTATTGTTTTTGCCCCTCATTTAATTTAAGAGCTCCCCCATTTAGCTGTTTAGAACCATTCGCTAATTGATGAACCCCACTCTGTAACTTAACTTGATTATTGTTAATTGTTTGAAGTCCGTTAAATAGTTTATTAAAAGTAGGATCTACTGCTGTCTTAATTTGTTTTTCTAATTGACTAGTTGAACCAGTTAACTGTTTATTTACTGCTGATTTATATTGTGTAAATCCTGTATTAATGCCAGCACCAATCCCTTGCTGCAATTGTTTTTGCAAATCATCTTTTGTAGGCGAGTTTTCTTTTACTTTTTGTTGAATCGCTTTGATGATTTCTGGATTAACATTGGCCTCTTTCATTGCTTCAAAAATTTGCGCCAATTGTGCTGTTTGCTGATTTGTCATCTGGTCAGCCAATCCTACTGATAATTGAGCACTTAATTGTGATTGTAATTCATCTAACCCTGCATTCATTTGACCTGCACTATTTTGAATCTGACCACCTATAGCTTTAGCCATTTGCGATGGTAATTCATTTTGAAACTGTTTTACTCCATTCTTCACCTGACTAGTTCCCGCAACTAACTCAGGAAGTTTTTTATCCATTTCCTGAAGTCCTTTATTCGCTTGGGAAATCCCATCAGCTAATTGTTGAGATCCCTTTTGTACATCCTTTGATGCATCTAAAAGTTTTCCACTTCCATCTGATAATTGATTGACTCCATTCGCGAGGTCACCAGAACCTTTTGCTAAATCACCCGTACCTGATTGTACTTTGTTAACACCTTCATTAAAGTCTATCGATTTTGACGCTAATACTTCTAGATTATCCTTAAGGGCTTTAGAACCATCTTTTAGCTTATTGGCTCCATCATTTAAGTCACCAGCACCCTTACTTGCTTGACCAAGTCCATCTGCCATTTCCTTTACCTTATCAAACATAGTCTCAGCATAGGTAGCTGTCACTTCTTTAGAAACGGCACCTTTAATTTCCTTCATTGCTGTTTCCCCTATTTGTGCAGAAAGAAAATTGTACCCTTCATTTGGAACATATTTTAATTGAAGCTTTTTAGGTTTGTCATCTAATAAGGTTGTTGCATTTTCTGAAAAATTTTCCGGTATTTCGATTAACATATAATACTTTTCGTTTTTCAAATCTTTATAACCATCTTTTTTCGAAACAAACTGAAATTGAAATTCATCATTTTCCTTTAATTTATCAATGAGCTTATTCCCTAAATCTAAATCCTCTCCCTCATAATGAGCACCTTTATCTTGATTAACAATTGCTACTGGCAAATCCTTTAGTTGAGCATATGGATCCCAAAATGCCCAAAGAAACATCCCCGCATATAAGATCGGCACACAAATAACAGCAATGACTGGAATAAGAATTTTCTTATTACTGAAAATTTGCTTCCATTCAGCCAAAAACAATGAATTCTTCATCAATTATCCCCCTACGTTATGACCATTTCATTCACTTGGTCAAATAAATTCAAAAAAATATATGACTATTAAGTCACTTGCTTTAAACACTAGATCGCTATTACTTAGACAATCCTTTCAATATAACTCAAGCAAACAATGAATTCTTCATCAACCACCAATATTCATTCTGACTATTTTATTCATTTAGTCAAATGAATTAAAAAAAATATATAACTATTACGTCACTTGCTTTAAAACACTAAACTGCTTTCACTTAGATAATCCTTTTAGCAAGTATAACTCAAACATCTGAAAAATTTCATCTTTTTCCAAAGGCTTATGGCTTTGCTCCCAATCAAAAATTAGAGAGACATACATTTTCAGCATAATAAAGGCTGTTATTTCCGGATTACATGGTTTAATCTCATCTTTATCAATGGCTTTTTGAATAATCTCTTTTATGTATGAAACAATTTCAAATTCCAACCTTTGCATAACTTCTAATACTTCACGTGTTCCTATCTCCCTTTCTTCTTGAAAAAGTTTGATTGTTAATTGATGTTTCTTTCTAAATTCTAATAATTTAAAAAGGGCAAGGTTTGCATTTTCACAAAAAGATAGATTTTCATCAATTACCTCTTCCGCTGCTACTTTCATTTCTTTAATAAGAGAAATAATAATTTCATCAAATAATTCTTCTTTATTTTTGAAAAAAGTATAAATCGTCCCTTTTCCCACATTTGCTAACTTAGCAACTTGATCCATAGTTGTTGCTTTGTAACCGAATAAAGAAAAGGATTTAGTGGCTGCATGAATAATTAATTGCTTGCGGTCAATAGCCATAACATTCACCTCGATCCCTTTATAATGACCATTTGAATAATTTAGTCATTTAGTACACCTTGAATGTTATCACACTAATTATTCTATTGCAACGGTTAATTAGAGACTTTGTTTTAAAAAATCCGTTAATTCACATTGTTGTCATAATAATATGTTGTAGTGTACGCTGTCAGCTATTTCATTACGTATCCTCCAATGCCAAACCTCCCCTCTTGCTTGGTGTTTCTTATATTAGACATTAAAAAAAGCAAAAGGTTTTAAAAAGGTTTAAATTTTTTTGAATTTGATTCGTTCCCTAACGTAATTAAAACCGTCCTTCCAAAAATAAAAACCTGCATTGCTGCAAGCTCTCCTTTTAAATTCTTATAAACTGAATTAATCCAGTTTATCTCTCCAGTATTTTTCTACTTCTCATGCTTGAATATCATAATCATCCTTACCTTTAAACATAAAATCTTCACCACAGTCACTATTTGTAATCTGAATGATATTGTAGTTTACTTCTTTATCGCTTTCCACAGTAAAGCTCCCACCAGATCCATGATAAACACAAGATTCTTTTACCTTAGTTCTTTTACCTTTGGTATCCACATAATAGTATTTGTCATTTACCGTCCCAGAAGTCATATCTTCCGTAGATGTTAAAGTAATACCATAAGGATATATATAAGTATCTTTTAAAGCTTCCAAATATTTTACTTGAACAGGAATCAAGTTAAAATCCTCTTTCATTTGTAGTTGTGGTTGGTTAGAAACATTGTAAAAAGTAATGATGGAACCTTCATATCCTTCAGGGATTAAATAAATATTATTGGTCTTTTCCTCTGAAAGATCCAACAATTGAATAGATCCCCACCACGAAATAAATAACATACTAAACAATATTATTGTATTTATCGTAATCTTTATTTTACCTACTTTATGTACTTTTCTGTTTTGCCATTCCTCACATAAGAAAAATAAACAAGATGAAATGATAGCGAATTTTCCTAATTCTCCAATTATCAATGTTGTGATACAACCAAAAAAGATATGTATAAATACAGCCACAATGAAACGATATTTTAATAGCTTACTAGATAGATAATCAGACAAAATAGAAACAGGTATTCCGTAAATGAAGTTTCCTATTCCAGCATAAAAAAGAATAATAATCAAAATAAACAGAGTGTTAATATCAATCGTATGAGAATCTAACAAGCCCATTAGAAAGTAAAATCCTACAATAATTAGTGTAGAAAACAAGGCCGATTTTATTTTTGAAAAGTAATTAATCTTCATTTTTTTACCCCTTATAAAAATAAGCATATTTTTATTTGTGATAAATTTCACATATATTATAACACTGAATTTTTCAAATCTACATATACATACAAAAAAATCTTTTTTCGAGAAATAAAAACAAAATCCACTGCAGACTTTATTAGGGACCACAACGGATTTTGTTTTTTTAAACTATAATTTAGTTATGAAATTTCACTAAGCTTATGCAACAGATTTCTTTTGTTTAAGATTAAGCATCACAATAAAAGATATGCAATATAATACTGCTAAATAGGTCATTGCCATTTTCATATCATAATTTTGTAAAATAAATCCGACTAGAATTGGTGACAATCCCCCAACCGCTCTACCAAAGTTGAAAATAGTATTGGTAGCAGTGCTTCGAATATGAACAGAATAGTAACTACTAATTAATGCTCCATATCCAGCAAACATTCCATTTGAGAAGAAGCCTACGACTGCTCCGCCTATTAGCACTCCTGCACTTCCTTGTGCAAAAGAATATAAAAATACGGCGGATGCAGATGCAAGGAGAAAAATTCCGAATGACCACTTTGCTCCGAAGCGATCCATGAATTGTCCAAATGTTAACATTCCTATAATCATTCCTACAGCCGTACTAATTGTCCATAAAGCTGAGCTTGAAACAGATAAGCCTTGTGACTTTTGCAGCATAGATGGGAGCCAAATCATAAGACCGTTATACCCAGCGATTTGAACAGTTGCCATAATCGCTAAAGAAATAGTTGTCATAGCTGTTCTAGGAGAATTAAATAACTGGATAAGCTTCCCTTTTTCCTTTTTAGCTAAATTCTTCTTCTCTTTATTTGCAGCAATCCATTCTGGCGATTCATTTAAGTTTTTTCTGACAATGAATGCAAAGATAACTGGAATGACCCCAACGAAGAACAAACCTCTCCAGCCTAGGCTAGGCAAAATTAGTGCGCTAAGCAATGCTGCAAGTATAACACCAAATTGAGCCCCAATACTTACATAGGATGAAGCTCTACCTTGTTTATTCTTTGGCCATGCCTCCGCAACAAGCGCCATACCAATTCCGTATTCTCCTCCGGCACCGAGTCCTGCAATAAAACGGAACACATAAACCTGTTCTATATTTGTCGCAAATCCCGTGAGAGCTGTTCCAATCGCAAACAAAAAGATGGTATAAGTAAAAATCCGTACCCTACCAAATTTATCTGCCAAAATTCCAAATAGGATTCCTCCTACTAGCATTCCGATATTGGTTAAGGAAGAAATAAAACCACCTGTCGCTAAATCAATATGAAATTCTGCAATAATCATCGACATCGCAAATGAAATAAACATAATGTCCATTCCTTCTAATGTTAAACCTGCTACCGATGCGACAACTGTTTTATTACGATAATTCATCTCTGTCCATCCTCCAGTATATAGTCATGTAGTTAATGCGCCTTAAGCTTTGAAGGAATGGTTTTTCCATTCTCTTTTCAAGTCTCACAGGACTTTGTTTAAAAGAGGTTCATCTGCATGTTGAAACCTTAATAACAAAATAAAATGCCCTTTCGTCCAAGAGGACAAAAGGGCATGAATATGCACAAATGCATAATAAATCCATAATTATACCGCCACCCTTTTCGGCCTCTCTGGACCGTTTTAAAGGAACTATTATATTAATATATATTTTATCATGTTAGGCTTTATGTTTCAATTCAAATTCTATTACCAAACTATGGACTAAATACACCTTAAACAAAATACAAATTTTGATATTTTTTGACACAAACGATAGAATATTATAATATATTAAATAATTTATAATATATTGAATTTAATTATGTAAGGGGGCATTTTTTTGAAAGTATTTGATCTACATTCAGATTTATTTACTGATATCGCTTGGAGAAAAAGTATGGGCGAAAATAATATATTCGATCGGATACATTACCCTAGATTAAAGAAAGGTGGCATCGAATCAGTTATTTGTGTATTTTGGGTAGAGCCAAACTATCGTAATAATCCTTTTAACAGATTTCAAAAGCTCTTTCAATATGTAATGGAAGATTTAAGTTCCTCTGAAAAGGCCGTATTATTTAATCCGTTTACAAAGGAACCACATCATCATCCAGGGAAAATTACGATTTATTTAGGATTAGAAGGATTAACCTTTATTCAAGGATGGAAAGGTGAATCTGCTGAGGCTAAAATTGAAAGCGCCTTCAGTGAACTTCATGATCATAACATCACTCATGCAATCTTTGCTTGGAATGAAAACAATTTTTTAGCAACTGGTACGGGAGCCTTTAATGAAAAACAACATGATGGGCTAACTAATGCAGGGAAATTTGCTGTAAAGGCAGCAAATAATAAAAATTGGCTACTCGATGCTTCCCATTTAGATGAAAGCTCCTTTTGGGATACATACCATATGAGTGAAATACCGATCATGGCTTCACATAGCAATGTAAAGTCACTTTGTGAGCATGAACGGAATTTATCAGACTCTCAATTAAAAGCGATTGCTAGTAAAGGTGGTATCATTGGTCTCAACGCATATGGAGAATTTGTTGATAAAGAAGCTCCTACAGTGGATAAATTTATAGATCACGCCATCTATATCTCTGATTTAGTAGGAATTGAACATGTGGCATTCGGGTTTGATTTTGTAGATTTTTTAAAGTCTTATGATTTAGGATCCGATTTCTCTTCTTACACAAAAGGATTGGAAGATGTATCCCAAATTCCTAATCTTATAGACCATATGATAAAAAGAGGTTTTTCCACTAAAGAATTAGAAGCAATTTGCTATAACAATGCTTTTCATTATATAGAAAACATGGTAAATAAAGATTCTCTTAAAGATTGTTTCTATTACGCATAAAAATAAAATACCTAATATAGCGAGGTTCTATGGCGTTTTTTCTAAAAAGTTTTCTTTTCTTATCTAAAAGTGGTAGATTATTCTATGGTTTTTAGTTTAAAATCAACAATGTTTTAGAAAAAACCCTAAATAAAGAGAGTAACGAAAGGGGTTATCTATTTGAGTCATTCATTAATTCAGGCAAATGATACTTTAACTTTATGGGGAATAATTGTAGTTTGGGCATCAGTAAGTATCTATTTAGAACAGAGATTTAGTTGGGCATCTAAAATTTCAGGAGCAATCATTGCCCTTATTGGAGCTATCATTCTATCAAATACTGGAATTATACCTACAGAATCACCTGTATATGATTCTGTTTGGATCTTTATTGTTCCATTAGCAATTCCACTACTCCTTTTCCAAGTGAATTTCAAAAAAATATGGAAGGAAAGCGGAAAGCTTCTTATTATCTTTCTGCTTAGTTCCATCGGGACAGTAGCAGGTACGATCATCAGCTTCTTTTTATTAAAAGACCATATTCCTTATCTGGATAAAATCAGTGCGATGATGAGCGCCTCTTATATCGGTGGAGGAGTTAACTTTGCTGCAATGGCTGGAAAATTTGCGCCCCCAGGTGAAATTGTTTCTGCTGCAGTAGTAGCTGATAATTTAATGATGGCCATTTACTTCATTATTTTAATGATCATTCCAACACTTGCATTCTTTAGACGTCATTTTAGTATGCCGCATGTACTTGAGGTAGAGAATGGAAATGGTGGAGATGACGGAAAAACATTATCCGAAAGCTATTGGAAAAGAAAAGATATCTCTTTAAAAGATCTTGCTCTTTCCATCGGAACAGCATTTTTACTTGTTGTTGTTTCAACTAAAATTGCGCAATTTTTAGATCAAGTGATCCCATCAGGTGAAAACGTATCTTTTATGCTTAATTTGCTAAATGGCCTTTTCGGAGATAAGTATTTAATGCTGACAACCATTACTTTCACCGCTTTAGCTCTATTCCCTAAGTATTTCGGGAAAATAAACGGCTCACAGGAAGTCGGAACGTATTTAATTTATTTATTTTTCGTAGTGATTGGAATTCCAGCATCTATTCCACTCATTATAAAAAATGCTCCATTATTATTGATTTTTGTTTTTATCATTGTAGCTATCAATATGCTTATTTCCTTAACCGCAGGAAAGCTATTGAAATACAATCTTGAAGATATTTTGCTCGCAAGCAATGCGAATATCGGTGGACCTACAACTGCTGCTGCCTTAGCAATTGCTAAAGGATGGAAGAATTTAGTTGGACCGATTTTAGTTGTTGGTACTTTAGGTTATATTATCGGAAATTATGTAGGAACCATTATCGGCTATTGGTTTTCAGGTTTAATATAAGCTTTTGCTTTTGAAACAATAGTTTTAATCATACAACATATAACATCGAAGAAAGCTGACAAAAAATATTATTCATTTAGAACACTATAGGCAAAATAGTAGTAAGCTTTACGAAAACAATATTTATTATTTCAATAAACCTGGCAGTTATATCTGTCAGGTTTATTCTATGATATAATAGCTAAAATAGTTAAATTTTCTGATTAAAGAGCCTTAATATAAAGGAGATTGCTATGTTTGATGGGACAAAAATTCGAAACTTAAGATTAGCTCAAAAGCTATCTTTAAAGGAGTTAGCAGAAAAATCTGGCGTGAGTACGAGCATGATCAGTCAAATAGAACGTAAGAATACCGACCCAACTCTTACAACTTTGTACAAATTATGTAAAGGCTTAGACGTATCTATTTCCTCACTTTTAGAAAATGACGAGGATTCTACCCATATTATTCGAAAAGATGAGCGTAAAACACTGAATTTTCCACAATCACATTCGAGCTATCAATTGCTGACTCCAATTACAGAGGGAACCATTGAAATGATCATGATCCATCTGGAGCCTGGACAAACTGATCAGCAGCTTGTTGAGCATTCAGGCGAAGAATGCGGTTATATTCTACAAGGAAAAATGACGGTTATTTTAGCTGATAAAGAGTATGTTTTATCTGAAGGTGACTCGATTCGCTTTAAAAGTACGATTCCCCATCGTTTTTTCAATCATTCAACCGAAACGACCATTTCTATATGGGCAATGACAGGAAGGGTCCTATAACCTTCTAATAAGAAGCCACCTTTCAATGAAGTGGGCTTCTTTTATACTGAATTCAAAGACAAATCTTTAGGGAAAATAGATATTTTACCCATTATTAAATTTTAACTCATTCGTTTCCCCTCTTCGGGAATATAATTTCATGTTCTTTTTCTTCACGTCTTTTTAAATTTTAGGCGAGGTATATTTCCCTCATGGTCTGAATGTAAAAATATAGATAATTCTTCCTCTTGTCCTGCGTTTTCTAAAACCTCACATATTACTTCTTTGTTGAAACTAACAATTATCAATTATTTCTTTTTACTTTCTTTTTATGGTTGGATAGTTTAATGAGCTATGTGGATGACCCAATAATTAACATTACTATTACTTTATTAATTATTTTGGGTGGGATTGGATTTACGGTCTTATCAGATATCCGGTACAAAAAAAGTTTTCGAAAACTCAGTCTTCATTCTAAGATCATGATTGTTGGAACGATTGTTACCAATCTGATTGCATGGCATTTATATTTATTCTAGAATATCAACCCTAATACATTAGGTAGTTTATAAACTCCTGATAAATTATGGCCTTCATACTTCCAGACCATAACAACTAGAACGGCCGGATTTAACACATTAGATATTGGGCAGCTTTCGTATCCTACAATATTATTTTTTTGTTACTTATGTTTGTTGGGGCTGGTAGTGCTTCAACTGGCGGTGGGATTAAATTAACAACTATTATCGTTATCATTGTATCAGTGATAACATATATAAGAGGGAAACAGGATATTGTTATAGCTAAGAGATCGATTACAAATTCTATCTTATTACGAGCATTAGCAATTTCCAGCATTGGCCTTCTTGCGATTTTTATTGCTATATTTCTTCTATGCATTACTGAAAATGCACCTTTTGGTACAGTTGGTTTATCGTGGGGTTAACAGCTGACTTATCTTTAATTGGAAAGCTGGTCATCATTATTATCATGTTTACTGGCAAGCTTGGACCTTTTACTCTTGCTTTGTCTTTAGTAAAAACTAAATCTTCAAGTATTCGATATTTTAATGAGGATGTGTTAACAGGTTAATGCAAAAATTTAACCTTTATCGCCTTTCTCCTAGAGAAAGGGTCCGAACTAAAACATAGTATCTGACCTTACAGGGCAGACTCTTTCTTCTATATTTCAGTCATATTTTAAATATTGCTTTTTTTACCTGTATTAAGTACCTTTTTTATATTTGAGTTTTTTATATTCATTTATAAAGCATGATGGATCAGAATCCACCTCATAAGTGAAGACTCCTTGATTTGTATGTAAGTATAATAGACCAGTTCTTCCAGAAAAAGATTTGTAAGAAATATCATATACATTTTTTAAATTAAATTGATTTGTTGAAGTTAAAATATTGTTTTTATATAAAGTAATATGATGTTCAGTTTTAATATATTTTTGTTTATTTAACTTAATTATTCGTTTGATTTGAAAATAGGAAATAGTAGAGATGATGTGATCGTGTATTTCATTCATTTTATATTCCTCCAACAATTAAGTATCTTCATCTTATTGTAATTTTATTCATTAATGAGCATCCATTTGAAGTTCAATTCAGCATTAAAGTGAAAATTAAAATTTGTTACTACAATTTATCTAATCCACAAATCCAAAAAACTTGAAATAGATGAGTCACTTTATAACCACGAATAATTTGTTTTCCATTTTCGTAATCATACTCAATATCAATTCAATAATCTACTGTTTTAATATTTCCATTTTGAATCCCCAGATTAATAAGTAAAGAAAAAATTTTTAATTTCTCCTCTTGTACCTTACCAATATTTTCACCTTTAGTAATAACTCCTATATTTACAATCGCTATATCTGCGGGAACGGATAAATTCCTCCACCAAAAACCTTCTAAGTGTCATCCACTACATATTTTCTCACTTTTTTAGTACCATTTATTAGTACCTTTATGGTGCCTGACACCGTTCGTGGACATTTCGTTGTTTTGTACTTTCCAGATGGACATTGGAGAGATTGGGTGGGACATGTGGATCAACAAATAATGAGCATAAAGATGCTTTATTGGCAGCTTTATGCTCATTTTCTTCTCTCACAAGTTTTCGTTTTATTGTTTTTCTAATACAATGGATTGTAAATTTTTCCGACGATAAACGCTTAATACTATTCCAATAAGAAGCGCATTAAGCAAGATTGGCATTAAGCCATAGCTTAAAAATGGTACGGACATTGTTGTCATTGGAAAATATCCTAAAATCATCAGCATATTGCTTACAAACTGGATAGATATTATGGACACTGCACCAATTATTAGAAGTTTTCCATACGAACTATGAATCTTAGGAATGTAAGTAATGATTCTACCTATTAATATTAAAAGTATTAGCACAAGAGTAACTGCTAAAAACCAACCATAATAATAAGTAAATTGAACAAAAACCAAATTTGTATGGGCTTCAGGTATCATTTCCTTAGTTGAATGGTTGCCAAACCACCCTGCTTTAGATAATAGCTTTTTAGAATAAAATGTCATGGCCCCTGAATATTTTTCCGGATTAAAAAGCGCTATTACCCTTTCATATTGGTATGGCTTTATAGTATTCCAAAAAACGGATACTAAAATGAGGAATACAGCGCTTGTTAAAATTAATGTAGCAGAAGCAACTTTCCGACTAAATTTACTCCAAAAGAGCATGATAAAGACCATAACTATATAAATATAACCTGTTGAACTATCCGCTACAGAGAAAAATAATAATACAGAAAGGAAAAACAAGATAATAAATTGCCAGATTTTTAATTTATTATTATCAAATAAAGATGCCCAAGCAAGAAAAAAGAATGGGAGAGCTAACCAAACGGCAATTGTCATCGGTCCGATCTTTATTAATGGATGTCCATCTATCATTAAATTTGGAAATAACTGTAGTATGAGTTGAATGAAAACTCCTATACAATAAAATGCCCATCCATATTTCCTCCATTTTCGATAATCCATCAGCATTACTACTAAAGCTACAAGTACTCCGATGATTACAAACATTATTTTCTTACCAATTAAATTACCAGTCATCTCGTTATTGCTTATTGAAATAATGGGTAAAATCCCGAAACATAATGTTGTTACTAACAAAATCACCGTTAACCAATCCACTTTCAATCGATGCAGTTTATTCATTTGTTGACCAAGCTTTGTTGGATTCCCCATCTGCATAATTGCTTTTTCCTCTGCATCGACTTCAGACATTCCTTTGTCATTCAAACTTTTTTTCGCTTCCTTCAAATGATGAACCAGTTCATCTGTCACATACTTTTTCGCTTCCCGTGACCGAATTTGACTTGTTACCTCTTCTAAAAATTGCGTTCTGTTTTTCTTCATTTTTTTACCCCTCTAATATTTCTCTTAAAGCGAGTAAACCCTTTGTTTGACTTTTTTCCAATCTATTTAAAATCCTAATCCCTTTATGATATAATTGATAATATTTTATATCCGTTTTTTCCCATCTCGACTTTAGATAACCTTTTTGTTCTAAACGGTGTAAAAGAATATATAACTCCCCTTCATTGTCATCAAATTTTTGAAAGCCTCTACTACGTAAAAGGTTGATTAATTCAAATCCAGCTTTTTCTTGAACTAATAGCTGTAGCACTGCCAAGAAAATATCCTTCTCGCTCTCTTTTAACTTCTGTATCCTCTCACGAACATTCTTTTGATGCTCCTCTTGAAAATTTAGCTTATTAAATATTGTCCCTTCCATCGACTTTTGAAGTTTCTCTAATCGATTATCCATCAGCCTACTCCTCCAATCTTTCCTTCAAAATTTCCTTAGCCCTTTTCATTCTTGACTTTACGGTATTTCCCTTAACATCTAGCAGCAAGGAAATCTCTTTGATTGTCAACCCTTCAAAATAATATAAATAAATAACCTCTCTATATTTAATAGGCAAATCCATAACAGTATTGACCAAATGAATATCGTCATCCTTTTGAATAACCACTTTTTCTACTAAGTCCTTCTCTGTCCAAATTGATGAGGCTGTGTTCTCTATAAAAACAACATTTTTGTTATACCAGCTTTTTAAATAATCTTTACAATGATTAATTGCTATACGCCACAACCAAGTTCGAAACTTAGCTTTTCGATTATAGGTATGGATAGATCTATAGCATTTCACAAAAATATCTTGAGTTAAATCTTCTGCTACGGTTTTGTTATTTACATACGAAAACACAAGTTTTAATATTTCATTTCCGTGTCTTTTCATAATTTCATCAATTAATTCATCTGAATTCTCCAATTCAATCATTTCTACACTTATATCTTCCACATTCTAACCTCCTCTTAATACTTAGACGAAGCATATGGCTATTAGGTTTAAAATTATCTAAACATTTAAATCCTTTAGTAAATATTATCTAAACACAGATACGAAATGTTAGTGCAATTGAATAGAAGCAGCTTTTCTTCATCAAGGGTTGCCTAAGGGATTTGGCCCAATGATGTCGTTGCAACACATTTCCTTTAAGAAAACACTGTGCTATTTCCAACAAGCTTTATAAATTGAAAGTTTTTGCTAAAACCAATTCAATTCTCTGAAAAAGATAATTGTTTTTTTGTTTTTATCTGGCTTTTAATTGAAATCGAGACAGTAGAAAAGGAGAATTTCCAAAGGTGATTTTTTCATAGAGTTATTTCAATCGGGTAAAAAGAACTTGAATTTTAAGGGGGTACAATTTTGAATAATATTGCTAGCAGCACGCAATAATGATGCTTCCACAAATAAAGTCGCTCAAGGGACTGAATCAAAAAAATCTATATCTATAATATTGAAACTCTACTAAAAAAAGAATGCAGAAGGCAGGGAATTTTCCCACTACTTTCTGCATTCTGATATAAATAACTTCCCAAAATCATTCAAATACTCACTAATTTCAGGATAAATTTATTTGCGTTTATTTTTTTTAGTCAATCTACCTAGTAAAAATGCTCCTGCAGCCACACCAATAACTGTGTTTGTTTTCTTATTGAAAACTTGTTTCACAACTAAGTTTAAGTTTTGCGGTCTTTCTGCAAGACGCCTCATGAAATATCCATACCAGTCTTTTCCGAACGGTACATACGTACAGAAGTTATAGCCTTCACTTGCTAATTTTAATTGTAGGTCTTTTCTGAAACCATAGAGCATTTGGAATTCAAATTTATCATTTGGAATGTTGTTAGCTTTAACAAATTTTTTCACATGATCAATAATATTATGGTCATGTGTAGCAATAGAAGTAAATTTTCCATTTAACAAATGCCATTCGATTAATTTGATAAAGTTTTCATCAATCTCTTTTTTCTCTTGATAAGCAAATTCTTTTGGCTCTTTGTAGGCACCTTTTACGATACGAAGACGATAGTTTTTATATTTTTGAATATCTTCCTCTGCTCGGTAGAAATACGCTTGAATCACTGTTCCCACATTATCATAGTTTTGAGATAGATCATCTAATATGTCGAAAGATGGTTGTAAATGACCATTATCCTCCATATCAATATTGACAAAGATATCATATTGACTTGCTTTTTCGACAATTTCTTCTAAATTATTTAAACAGAATATATAATCAATATCCAACCCTAATTGAGTTGGTTTTAATGAAATATGTGCATCAACTTTATTTTTATGAATGGCTTCAATGACTTCGATAATTTTTTCTTTTGCTTCTGTCGCCTCTTCTTTTTTATAGACGAACTCGCCTAAGTTATCCACTGTACAAGAAATTCCGTGGGAATTAAGCTCTTTAATACTTTGAATTGTTTCTTCAATATTTGTTCCAGCAACAACATTTTGCGCTCCCAATTTTAACCCATATTTTTTAGCAGCACTATTAAGAAATTGGTTTTGGGATAAGCCTATAAAAAGATCTTTCAACATAGCAATTACTCCTTACAGTTGTTTTTTTCTCTAATTATATCACACCTTTTTGAATACGCTATCATTCTTAGAAAATTGCTAGAAATTGTCGAAAAAAATAAATGGTAAAAGTCCTAGAATCAAAGGTTTTATAATAATATTTTTCTAAAAAAATATATTACAAAGAAAGAATTGTCCTCAGCAAAGCAACGACCCTTTCTACATCTCTATTACTATTTATTCATTCAGAAAATCTCTAACGGTTTCATTAAAAATTTTACTATACTCCCAAAACATCAGGTGACCACCTAACACCTGTATCTGGGTCTGAGGAGATAGTTTTCTAGTAAACACAATTGCCGAATCTGCCCAATGCTCAGCTACAATCGTTAAAGTAGGTACTGAATGACTTGCAAGTGCTGCTTCTTCTCGATAGTCAGAAAACATGCCTGAAGCAAATAAGTTAGCTGCAATATAATATGGGGTTTTTAGTGACTGCTCAACAAGCCAGTTTAATTCCGCTTCCTTTACCTCTCGCTGAACCATTACTTGTGTAATATAATTTGAAATAAACTCCCTTTGACCGCTTGGATTTCGCAAGTAGGTTGTATAAACTGCCCCAATTTCATCCAGGGGACCCTCCACCCAGTCCAACTCTTGATGAATCGATAAAGGCTTTGGTGACATATCAACAAATATTAGTGAATGAATATTTTTCATACCATATTGTCGAATATACTCCCATATCGTTAAACACCCAAATGACCAGCCAACAAGTGTTGCATCTATTACCTCTAATTCTTGTAGAACTTTTGCTAAATCTGCTCCATGTGTTACATAGTCATTTCCATGCAATGTGATTGATGATCTGCCATGGCTTCTAGGATCGATGACAATTACACGATTCGTTTTCGAAAAATAGTCTACCTGCTCAGAGAAAACCTCAGTCGTAAATGTCCAGCCAGGAATAAAAACAATTGGCTTCCCTTTCACAATGTCTTGGACATACAATTCTACACCTGAATCTACTTCGATGTATTTTCCGCTTTTCACTCTTCTCAGCTCCTTTAATGCCAAATACCTATTAATCTGATATAACCATATTCACTACAAGGCAGATTCATTCTAAATAGAATAAATATGGCATTCAGTTTTTTAGTATTTCATCTTAAGAAGCAGCTCCTGCCTCACCCTTTATCGCATGGCGCTTCCCAAGTTCAGGATGTGCCCTATGCATGACTGTTGGTCTTGTGAGAATAAGAACGATCACAATAAGCATTGCCGCTGATAAAATTAGAATCCATTGTGCAGGAAAAACATCATATAAAAATCCGTAAATAACCATTCCTAATGGCATAAGTGCTGTTGCCATTGTTTCAAGGATTGAAAATACACGGCCTTTATAATCATCATCAATTTGCTTCTGCATCATAACTTGGATAGGAGTATTAACAATAATAATCATTGCCCCAAATCCGAGCATGATGGCGAGATAATAAATGAAAACCATTCGATATGGCATAGTAACCATTAATGGCAATCCAATCGCCCCCATGATTGTAGCCATCGCAAGAACTCCTCGCTTCGAAACAAGAAGTGCATATTTCACCTCTTTTCGCATACTAAAATATACCGACATCAATAGCATTCCAATCGCAAAAGCGCCTTCGGTAAACCCAAAATGCTGTGAAGACATTTTCAGCTTTTCTATAAGAATAAATGAATAGCCAACCTCAAATGCACCAAATAAAAAGTTGATTAATAGAGCGATCCAAATGATGGTCATCACCACAGATTGTGTTTTCAAATAACTAATTCCAGCCTTCATACTCTGCCACATCGATTCTTTCTTTTCTGTTTCCGCCTTTTCTTTTCGCTCGGCAAACAACTTAAAATCCATTGTTGATTCAAGAAGAACAGCTAGTATAGAAGCAATCATGTAAGTTATAAGAAATACTGGCATAGAGACCGCACCATATAAAAGTCCCCCTACTGCAGGACTTCCGATAGCGGCAAATGAAATGGACATTTGATTCAACGACATTGCCTTCTGTATTCTTGCTTTATCAATTAATCCAGTAATCGATGAAGTAAAAGTAACACTTGAAAAGGTCGACATAAGGGATAAAATACATGTTGTAATATAAACGGCAATTAGAGATATACCCGATGTTAAACTTACCGCAAGCAGTCCCCCAATTGCCACAGTGGTTGCAATTTGCGAAGTAATCGCAATTGCTTTCCTCGAATAGTTATCTGCCACATATCCAGCAAAAGGTGCTACTAATGTTCGTGGCAAAATATTACAAATTAAATTTGTCGCAAAGCTTGTTGCTGATCCAGTTAATTGTAAAATATAAAAGCTAATAGCAAATGAATAGACTTGCGCACCAAAAGAGGCAATCAGCTTACTAATTGTAAATGTCCATAAATGATAGGTTGCCTTTTTTAACTTCAATTGTTCTTCCATTAAATCTCCCACCCCAAAAGTTTAATTTAATTAAACAAATCATAACATGCATCCTCTTCCATCACAACAAAAAGTTTAATATAATTAAACTATCCATAACAAGGAGGACCAATTTTCAAAATGCTAGGTGAACGAATACGTAAATTAAGAAAACAAAAGAAAATGACACTTGAAGCTTTAGCAGGTAAAGAACTGACAAAAGGAATGCTCAGTCTAATTGAAAACAACAAGGCTAAGCCTTCCATGGAAAGTTTAGCCTTTATTGCTAAACAGCTTGATGTAGAGGTTAGTGATCTGTTAGAAGAAATCAGTTCACAGGAATTGAGAAATATACTTGATAAAGCAGAAAAACTAGTTAACGCAGATAGGGAAAAGGT
This sequence comes from Heyndrickxia sporothermodurans, assembly GCA_018333075.1. GTDB lineage: Bacteria > Bacillota > Bacilli > Bacillales > Bacillaceae_C > Heyndrickxia > Heyndrickxia sporothermodurans_A. The sequence continues at coordinate 18,821 of BORH01000015.1, forward strand.
TCAAGATAAATATAAACAACTTATCGACCTAATTGAGCCTTATTACTCAAAACTCACCAATGGATATGAATCCGCACGTTTATTAGATATATATAGTCGAGCGCTATTTAATGAGAAAAAGGAAGGTTGGCAGCAAAGCTCTGACCGTGCCGCTCAAATGTACGAAGAAATGAATGTAACTTCCAATCGGACAAATATTGGCATTTTTCGTGCAATGGTCAAATTTGTTGAACATGATTATAAAGAAAGCTTAAACATCCTTTTGAAGGAACGTTCTGAGATTGAAATGAAGCATGCATATATCGACCCGATGTCACGAGTGAATTTAGATTATCATGAAGCTATGTTACATTTTGCAGTAGGAAATTTAGCGGAGGCAAATCGTACGATGGAAAATGCAATAAATTATTCAAAGGAGCATCGAATTTTTTATCTGATTGATGATTTATATAGACTTGCTTCGGCACACGCATGGATGTTTCATGATATCGAAAAGCAAGAATACTATATGAAAAAATTAAAGCAATATGGAGAATTAACTGAAGATGAGTATTCCATGCTATTTCATGATCTCTTCCAAATCATGTTACTTATCTCTGAAGAGCAAGCATATCATGAGGCATTAGAAATCATTGAAAGGTACTTATCAAATACAGAGCTAACAGATAACTTTAAATCCTGGTTCTTTCTTGAAAAAGGAAAAGCACTATATGGACTTGGTCATTATAAAGAGGCACTCAAATGGTTGAAAAAAGTCGTTATTCCTTCTTTTCTTCACCATCCATTCGATTTGTCCTTATTTTATGTGATGGATTCATACAAAGCCCTCTGTTATTTACAATTAAATGAACAAACGAATGCCCTTCATGCTGCCAAAATGGCATTGAAAAATATTGAACCATTACCAGATTCACCGTTCAAGCAATTTATCATCGAAACATACACAACAGTGAAAGAAAAGTAAACAGAAAACCTACTGATGAAAATTATATGCATTCAGTAGGTTAATGTTCTTTTACCTATTTCATTTTATGTTACTATATGAAAAAGAGGTGATATCAATGCAAAAATTAACATTTGAACAGGCATGGGATAAAACAATCTCCCTTAAAGACCGAGAAAAAATCCATGAGGTTTTCTTAGCAACAAATCAAAAGAAGAATGAAACAATTAAGTTTATACCATTATGGCAGGCTAAAAACCATAAGGGAGAATTATTAGTAACCGTGCTTATACATAATTTCAGTGAACAGTCTTTAGCCTTTCACAATAATAAGCTACATTATCTAACTAGCAACAATGAGATAATAGCAGAGCATACTTTTTCACATGCTTCACTTATGCTTGAACCTGAAACTAGTATGCCATGGACATTTATTTTCCCAACCATTATTAAACAACCATCAGCAGCTGAAATAGGAAAACTGGTAATTGCTGATTAATATCGAGAATCTAATCTCGATTATCTAAAGAACGCACACAATTCATTTCACTGTGCTTCGTCATTTTTTCGTTTATGTCTATTGTTGAATTTGCTAATGACTCATCTTTTTCACAAAACTGTTTAACATGTCTTCCTTTTTTACTAACTCCATAATAATAGGTTATTTGTGGTTCATCCTTAAAAATAACCATATAATGTCCATGAAAATAATCTTTATTTATAAGATGTTTGGGCTCAACATAGTCTTGCTCTTTAATGTCTTCTTTTGAGTATCCCTTTTTTTCTATGTAACTAGGTATATATTTGTTTACAATGTACCTATTATAGGGATTTCCGTTGTTTAATAAATATAAATATCCACAGGGAATCCCTATCACAATTATCAGAATAGCTATAACAAATATTCTAAGTTTATATTTTTTCCATATGCGAAGCAATTATCATTTTCCTCCCTTTAATTCTTGAGTTTATTAAATAATTAACTTCCCATCATGATTCTTTTTGAATTTATTTGCTGCTTTTACCGCGATCAACTGTGGGATTAGATTTAATATGCTGACAAATATGAGTGATTGAACGGGTGTGAGTGGTTTAAAGTACCCTTCCCAGGATTCGTAACCTGCCATATTATTAATAAAATAATAAGAGGTCATCACTGATGCTATATTTCCAATGATAAGAGAGAACTTATTATTAGTGGACTTGCCGAAATAAACAATCACTGCGGTTAGAATGATCATCAACAAATATCCAATCATCGAGCCACTGTGAAAATCTTTATACATAGAAAAATATACAAATGGAAAACAGTATAAGCAGATGATTAGAAGATTCAATCCGATTTTTTTCATTTAGCCCCTTCCTCTGACAACTCATTTAAACGAATAAACGCTTCATCCATATTAAAAGTACTAAACCATCGGTAATTCTGGTCATCTAAAATTCGGTAATGCTGACTAATCATATTTTGCTGAACTCGGAAGCTTCCTTGTTGTTTAATATCCTTCCACCAAACACGTCCTCCCATTGATTTCACCTTAGGACGATCTACTCCATTGTGAGCAATTGTTTCGATAACCTCGATAGGCTCATCTCCTAAGATCGATTGCAATATTTCGCTATCTCTAAATAGCGCACATACAGTGACGACATTCGACCAACCTGACAGGGTCCTTCCCTTCTCAATTTGTACAAGTGTTTTTTTAGAAAGCCCAATAACCTCTGCCATTTTATCTTGTGAATAACCCTGTTCTAATCGAATTAACCTCATTTTATTAGAAATAAGCTCAATTACTTGCTCTTTATTCACTAAGTTCACCCACTTTAAAAATTACTTTTTGTAATAATTAGTGTAATTTTACACTAATTACATTTTCTTAACAAGAATTATTTTCCTTATTTAGAAGAAATACTAGATAATATAATAAAAATAGTCTAGGAAACTGAAAATAATCCTAGACTTACTTTGTTTTATTATTAAAAATATAATTCCCTTAAAAAAACGCTAAAATGAGTTAATAATTAACTTAATTATATTGTACAATATTATAAACCTGAGTAGGTATTTTTACAGACCTTATTTCTTTTCCATTTTCGTCTAATAATGCACCAATTTCTTTAATATTGTCTGTATAGAATATATGATTATCATCTACTAAACTTAATGATTCAACAGCACTTTTAGTGGATATTATCTTAATTATTTTATTTTGATCTATATCTAAAAAAGTAATTTTATTACCTTCTGCAGCAACTTTTGAATAATTTGTAATTGCAATGACATTGTTTTTTATCGGTAAAATCTGACCAACCATATCTTCCATATAAGTAAAATCCTTTAATCTTCTTAGTGTATCTTTATCAAAAACTCCAAGTGTAGCACGCTTACCAGCTTGTAGTCCTACAACTAATTTATTACCTACTACACTTAATGCATTATTACCAATATCTTTTTTATTTATAATTTTTTTAACAACCTTTCCATTTAGAGATAATTTCTCTATCATTGGATATTGTTTATTATTATTATAATCTACATGATTTGCTAAAAGATAAATATATTCCCCATCAAATGTAACTCCGTTGATAAGTCCGCCTTTTTTTATTGTTTTTACTTTAGTGGATTTAAAATTTTCATCAACCCTATATAATGATGGATTAATCCCATCCTCATCACATACTACATACGCTTTACTGTTTTTAAAATAAATATAATGTGGAGAATCACCTACCTTAATTTCTTTCTTTGTTTTATTTTTCAAATCAACTACTACTACTCTATTATCTTTAGGCATACTTCCATCTTCACTCACTATAGGTATCCAAATTTTCCCTAATTTATCTTGATTAATGTTATCTGTCCACCCTTCAGTTATTTTAATTTTTTGATTTGTTTTTAAATTTTCCGGATTAACTATAGAAAGAAAAAAATTTCCGTATTCATAATTACCATATACGAGAGAATTCGAATCAACCGTATCCATTTCTATTTTGTCTTTATTACAAGCACCTAATCCAACTATTGAAATCATTAAAATAACTAGGATTATTAATTTTTTGAACATAATTAACTCCTTAAGATGATTTTTAAAAATATAGAGAGAACAACATGTTGTTCTCTCTACATTTTTAATTTACTACAAGTTGTTTACTTCCTCATCAGATAAATCCCAATGTTTTTTTAGTTCTTCTTTTGTAGCACCCTTCTCTAACAATTCCCTTAAATAATCTTCAAGACCAGGCTTTGCATCTGAAGGAACTTTTGTAAATATATAACACTAAATATTTTCTGATTTTTTTGGCATTTCACTTTTCAAATAAATAAAGGAGCCTCTTTAACACTTTCTAAACCATTGAATCAACTAAATATTAATAAAAATATTAAACTTATTATAAAAGCATAAATAGCAAAAAAGTTCTTTTATATATATTCAACTGTTTTTTCATATTAACATCAGTTATTTTTACTAAACTTCCCCTTCATTTGATAAAGTTTCATTTTATTGCTTCAATATTGGTTTCAAACCTAATTTCTCTTATAAGGAATTTCTTTGTTGTATCTAAATGTTATACAAAACCATACACATACTTATTTCTACCAAAAGAATGACTTATTAAATCTTATTAATATAATGGATAACGACAATCATCCCTTTGAACTCATAAAAAAAGCTTTGTCTGCATCTAATTCTTCCATCTCAACATTCGCTTCATATATTGGTAAATTGATTGAAAATGATGTTCCCTTCCCGATCTCACTCTTAACTGTTATTTCACCATGATGAAAAGCTATAATTTCTTTACAAATCGAAAGACCTAGTCCATTTCCTTTCTTCGCAGCTCTACCTGGTTTTGTATAATATTGATTGAAAATATAAGGAAGATCTTCTTCAGAAATTCCAGAACCAGTATCTTGAATCGTGATCATCGCATTTTTTAATTCATTATCTATTGATAAATAAAGCGTAATGCCTCCCGAATCGGTGTGCTTAATTGCATTCATGATAATATTAGAGACCGCTTGTTCCATTCTACCTATATCAACTTTAACTAGTGGATACGCTATGAATTTAGAAAATGGAAGAAGGAGTTCAAACGCCAAACCAGCATTTTTCACTTCAAGTTCACTTTGATTATAAAAATACTTTACAAGCTGATCAATTGGAATGAAATCAAATTCAAATGAGCTTTGTCTTGCTTCTAATTGAGAAAGATCAAATAAGTCATTAATGAGTCGGTTTAATGCGATTGTTTTCTCTCGTGTTCTTTTTAAATACTCCTTCTCCTCTTCAGATGTGTTAACTACTCCATCTAATATTGCTTCAATATATCCTCGAATAGATGTAATTGGTGTTCGTAGATCATGGGATATATTAGATAAGAAGCTCCGACGTAATTGTTCGGAATGAGCAATATCTTGATAGGCTTTTTCCAATTCTTCATTGGCAGTCTTAAGTTCAACCGTTCTTTCTATCACCTTGCTTTCAAGATTTGCATATAAATAAGCATTTTCAATAGAGATTGCCGCTTGAGAAGATAATAATGTCAGAACATTTATCCTTTCTTTCGTAAATGCATGAGTAATTTCACTGTTTTCCAAATATAAGACACCATTTAATCTTCCTTGATGGACAATAGGAAGACATAAAATAGACTTCGGCAAGTTCTTTATAATATAAGCATCTTTTGTAAACAAACCTTCCTTTCCTGCATCATCCTCAACCACTGCTTCTTGACTGCTAACTACATAATTGACGATCATCTCTGAAAATGATTGTTGATCCCCTACGTTTGAGGGTAATACTTCAATTTCTTCTTGTTCATTATAAAAGCTTCCCTTCGCTACAACTGAAAGCTGATTTTCCTTCTGAAGCAAAAGCAGGCCTTTTCCTGCTCCTGCATTTTTTAAAACGATAGACATAAGTTTCTTTAATAATTGTGAAAGAATTATTTCTTTAGAAAGTGTTTGTGATGCTGCGGTTATGGACTGTATATCAAGATATTCAAGTTTCTCCTTTGGATGATCATCTTTCGTTTCTTTTATAAGTTTTGGGTACTGCTCCAGCAATTGATCGGCCTTCGTCTTTGCCCCCCACTTTGAATAGCTTAAATAAGCTTGAGTAATATAATACTCAGCTAATTTCCATGACTCTTGTGAACGGTAGTAATTAGAAACACACTCATTCGCAATCCCCGAATCTTGTAGATAACCATTCTCTTCAGCAAGCCTAATAGCCTGGTCATACAAAAAGGCAATATTGTCCTTTCTTTTATCTAAACTGGCAGCTTCTGCCTGAACTAATAAATATTTATGTTTATAATTCTCTGGAGAGTGTTTGGCTAACTTTTTAAGTTTCTTTAAATTAATATTGATCTTTTTTCGATAATTACGTTGTTCTGCTTTGCTGGCTTGAGGATAAAGCTTTACCATCCAAAGTGATTGATACATATAATATTCCGGCCCAATAACTAGTACAGTTGAATGACTAAATTGCTCCTCTAAAATGGATAATAACTCTAGTGCGATATCCTTCCTATTGAACAAATAAGCCATTTGTAAACGAATAATCGAATGAATAATAACTGCTGAAAGATCATCTGTTATTTTCGGCAAATTCCAATTTGGAGTACGGCTAGCATCCATTAAAATACGAATCCACTGTTTAACTTCATTTAAAAAATCATTGGATAATGTATAGCGAATTTGTTTCACAAATTGGAGCTGCTTATCAATTCCATCTTCCACTTCCTGTAGATGACTTCCAGTCATAAAAAGGATCATCCCGATAAATGAGCTATTTGCTCCAGCCAGATGAAGGTTTCCTGCTTCAATACAATAGCTTTGCGATTTTTTTAAATAATCGAGATTTAGAGAAAGATGGTGTTTCCAATGATTAATAAAACTTCCAAATAAAAAATAAACCCTTCCATTTAAGCCTTGGTTACCAAAGGTCTGTGCTTGGCGAATAGCAAGATCTGCAAATTTATAACTATTTTCAAAATCTAAAAATCCAGAACTCAAAATTAAAGAATAGGTATTATAAATCAATGCAGTCAAATCTGTTCTTCCATACTTTACTGTTATTCTAAGCGCACGAAGCATAAGCCAAGTAGCAAGATATTGATTAACATGAAAGGCTGGACCATTAATATTCGTAAGTGTCTGCAATAGCAACTGTTTCTCTTCATCTTCCATTAACGGCAAATCCAACAGCTCTTTCATCGTGGTTTTCTTTAATAATATCTTTGTTAGTAGCAATTCCTTTAATACTGCCCATTTTCCTAGTTTACGAGGAACATTCCAACCGAACAGCTGCAACCCTTTAATCCCTGCATCAACTGCTTCTTCCACACGATGAACATGCGTATATAGAATAATTTTCACATTATAAACGGCTAATCGATCTTTTTTAGAATGCGAATGTGCTAAGGCAGTATCAAAGCTTCTCTCTGCTTCTTCAAATTGGCTATTTAAATATTCACATTCTCCAAGTCCAATATGTAGCTTAAAAGTCAAATCGTATTGGGTGTTCCAACAATCAAGTGGCAGCAGCTCTAATCCTACTTTATAAAATTTTAGAGCTGTCTCAAACGCAGCTGCTTGTTTAGCAAGTTCACCCGCAAGCAAATTTAGATTCGCTAACTTATTTTTCTCTCCTTTTTCAATTAAATGCTTTCTGCTTATGTTCAAATGATTAATGATTTCAAATAACTGTTCTGAACGATTTCCGTCTTTATATTGATTTAAAAGAAGTCTCCCAATTTTTAAATGGGTTTTCTCCTGTGCTTCTTTTGACATTGTTACATAAACAGCCTGCTGTACCCTATCATGTGAAAAACGGTATACCGGCAGCTCTGTTTCGATATTTTCATTGGGATATACCCATTTGTATCCAGAATCAAGTGGTAAAACAAGACCTTCTTCAAGCGCCTCCCATAAATCTTCAGCTGTCCTTGCGAAAGATAATTCACAAATGGTTGATAAAGTTTTAAGCTCAAATTGGTTACCAATACAAGCAGCAAATTTCAAGACATGTATCGTTTCTTTTGGGAGCCTTTGTATACGCTTGACCATGTATTCAACAATATCCTCAGTTAATGGTAATTGATTGAGCAGTTTGCTATCAGTCATCCATCTCTGTAAATGGTAATCATAGGTCACAATATTCTCTTCATAAAGTGCTAGAACAAGCTGTCGTACATAATATGGATTGCCTTGCGAAATTCGCTGAATGACAGTTGTCATTCGATCAATTTCACTTACTCGATGATGAAACGATTCTGAAATTAACTGACTGATATGATGGTACTCAAGCGATGTCACAGGAATTTCATATAAATGAATGTTTGTTTTATGCATCTCTTCCATCATTAAAGAAAAAGGATGCCCTACTTTGATTTCATCATCTCGATAAGCACCTATTATTAGTAAATATTGTGAGATAGGCTGTGTAAGTAAATATTGAACAAGATCAACGGAAGCCCTATCTGCCCATTGTAAATCATCAAAAAAAAGAACAAGTGGGTGCTCTCTTTTAGCAAACACATGAACAAATTTCTGAAAAGCCATAAGAAATCGGCTCTGTGTTTCAAGTGCAGATAAACTTTGAGGTTTAGGCTGTTTGCCGATTAACCATTCAAGTTCAGGCAAAACCTCTGTTATAATTCCTGCATGGGTTGATAGTTCTCTTTTTAAAGCTTGCCTCCAATTTTCTATTCTTATTGCATCCTCAGTCAGAAGCTGTCGAATCAATTCTTTAAAAGCCTGAATGATTGGAGCATATGGTTTTTGCCTTTGTATTTGATCAAATTTCCCCGAAGTAAAATAGCCCTTTTCCTTAATAAGCGGCTTTTGTATCTCTTTCACTAATGCTGTTTTCCCCATTCCTGATGGACCATGTATTAAAGCAAATGATGTAATCCCATCACATGCTTTATCAAAAATCTTATACAGTTGATCAACTGCTTCTTTCCGTCCGAATAGTTTGGATGACAGCTCAAATTGATCTGACTTGTCGATATTATCTATCAAAAACGAAGGAATGCTATTCACCTTTGTCATTACTAAGCATTTTTCTAGATCGTTTTTTAGCCCATATGCGCTTTGATATCGATCTTCAGGCATTTTTGCGATTAATTTCATAATAAGTGCTGAGAGGGTTTCTGGAATTTCTTTATTGATATCATGTGGAGCAATAGGTGTTAGGACAAGATGAGCATGTACTAGCTCAGCAAGATCATTTGTTATAAACGGAAGTCTGCCGGTCACCATTTGATAGAATGTAATTCCTAGGGAATAAAGGTCTGTCCGATAATCAAGAGAACGATTCGTCCTTCCAGTTTGTTCTGGTGACATGTAGGATAAATGGTGATTTCTTTCATAAGGACTTGATTCCAAACGTAAATGTTCTTTCGTTAATTTCGTTGCATGACCAAAACCAGTTAATGTGATTTCCTCAAGAGAATCAATAATAATATTTTCAGGTCGAATCGCTTTGTGAATAATATGTCTTTGATGAAGCTTACCAATTATTTCAGCTAATTGAATGCCTACTTTTAAAAACTGGTCTATAGTCAATTTCTTATTTCTCAAAACCTTATTTAGAGATTGACCAGCAGCATTCTCCATCACAAGAAAAAACTGATCCTTTCTTTTTTCCAGATCCAAGGGGCAAAGAATTTTCTTTAACTTCAATTCCTTAGTTATATAATATTCATGAATAATAGAAGCCTTTTCATAGGAGTGAGGAAGTGTATTCTTCAAATACTTCACAATTACTTTTTTGTTCTTCGAAATTGAGAATGCACGCTGCAATATCCATGATTCATTTTCTTCAATTTTTTCAAGAAGTTGATAATTTAAAAATCCAATCACTGCTCTTCACCACTTTTGTTAATTTTCAAAAATCTTTAACAAAACTTTAACTACTTTTGAAAGCAGCTTATACTCCGTTTAGTATTATATATTTAGCGTAATTCTTGTTTGTAGGGGAGGGTGCTTATGTATAAGCTGCCTGTTGATGAAAAAACGAAGGATGTTTCTCTTGATGCTGAATGGGTCAATTTAATAAAAGATGCAAAGGAGAGTGGTTTAACAATTGCTGAAGTACGTAATTTCTTAGAAAATCCTTACTCTTTTAATCATTTCACTAGCAATATAAATAAAATAGAATAGATCTTTCATTAATCTGTGGACAAATATTTTTAAGGAGAAATAAATTTATAACCCAATCCTCTTACAGTTACTATATATTTAGGCTTGATTGGGTTTTGTTCAATTTTTTTTCGGAGATTACTAATGTGTACCATGACGGTTCGATAATCCCCTAAGGAATCCTCATCCCAAATGGCTTCAAATAATTGTCCAACACTAAATACATGATTCGGGCGCATAGCTAAAAAGCAAAGTAACTGGTATTCTTTTGTTGATAATGATATTGGAGACTGATCCACCTTGACTACACAGCTATCCATATCTATAGAAAGCCCTGAGAATTCAAGTAAGCTTTTCCTTTGCTTTTCCGTCGCCTCGTGCTTCTTTTCTAGTAATATACGATTTCTTCGTAAATGCGCCTTTACTTTAGCGACGAGTACAGATGGACTAAATGGCTTGGTCATATAATCGTCCCCACCAACTCCAAGCCCTAAAATTTTATCCATATCGTCTTCCTTCGCACTTAGGAACAATATAGGAATATCCGATTTCTTACGTATCATTTGACAGACTTCAAAGCCATCAAGCTTAGGCAGCATAACATCAAGAATAACCATATCAGGTTTATACTCATCTACTAATTGAATTGCTAATAAACCATCCTCTGCTGTCATTACAGAATATCCATTATTTTTTAAGTACAATTGAATGACTTCTCTAATATCCAAATCATCGTCAACAACCAATACCCTCTTTTCTAACATATCCCTTTCCCCTTTTGTAAATAGATGGTTGTCATTATACTACCATAAATTTCTTAATATAGTTAAACTTATGAATTTTCTACTCGAATTAATACTAATGTGGCTGTTGGTAAAAGGAAAAAGTTAATTACATGCTTAAAGCCCAATCAAATAAGATTGGGCTTTAAATTACTAAATTATATCAAATACTTATAAGGTCCCCTACTGCCTTCACACGAATCACTACGGCATTACCAGGCAAATATGCAAGTGGAATATCCTCCACCGCAACAATAGAAATCGTACTTTCATCTGCGCCAGCCTTAATTGCTTCCTCAATTGCAAGATCTCTAGCATCTTGAATGGCTTCTTCCCTGTTCATTTGATTCAAGCTATAAATTCTTTCCATTTCTCCACTTACCTGACCAAGAGCAGCCCCGATTGCATTTGCTGCACCATAGTGGCTTGGACGAATAACTTGTGAAACACCGTTCAATGAATCAGATACGATAATACTTCCACCACCAGATAAAATTAACGGAATTTCCTTCGTACTTGTTTTCATTTGATCAATCGCATCCTCTAGCATTTTCGTCATTTGATCATATACTTGCTGACAAAAATCACCTGGTAAATGAGCCACAAGTTCAGAATGGGCCTCAAATGCATGCCCTAAACGGGTCACAATATCAGAGGTAGTCATTACATCTCCACCAAATAATATGGCTTTCTTTGTAATTTCATAACCAACACTATCTGGCCCTACTTTGATTCCTTCATTCGTTTCGCGAATACGTGTACCACCGCCTAAACCAATTGATAAAATATCAGGCATCCGAAAATTCGTATTCACACCGCCAATATTAACAGATAAGGTGGATTGTCTAGGAAAACCATTTGATAATACTCCGATATCACTTGTTGTTCCTCCGACATCTAATACCATTGCATTTTGTAATCCAGATAAATGTGCCGAACCACGAATTGAATTTGTAGGACCACACCCCATCGTCAAGATAGGATAGCGTAAAGCATACTCTTCATTCATCAATGTTCCATCATTTTGGCTAAAAAACATTTCTGCTTCTATCTGAAGATTCTTTAATGCCTTTGCAAATCCATTAACAATCATTTTTCCAGTAGTCATTAGTGCTGCATTTAAAATCGTTGCATTTTCTCGTTCTAATAACCCGATACTACCAATCTCATGTGAAAGTGAAACAGGAATATCACCCAACTCCTCTTTCACCCATTTAGCAACAATCTGCTCTTGGTCTTTATTGACTGGAGCAAATACACCTGAAATTGCAATACTTTCAGCCTTTCCTTTTACTTTTTGACAAAACTGCTGCACTTCTTCTCTATTTAATGGACTAATAATCCGACCGTCAAATTCATACCCGCCTGAAATAATAGTAGATTCTACTTCGACCTTTGCTCTTAAATCCTCAGGCCAATCAGTAAATGGTGGAATGGAAGTAGTGGCTGGTTTCCCGATTCGAATCATGCCTACTTTATTCAGACGCTTCCGTTCTACAATCGCATTCGTACAATGGGTTGTTCCAAGCATCGCATATTTAATTTGACTTCTATCAATCTTGCTTTCTTTAACAACATTTACAATCGCTTCAAAGATTCCTGTTTCTACATTACTTGTTGTTGGTACTTTTAATGTGTGAACCACTTGTAAATGTTCATCTAATATAGCTGCATCTGTATTTGTTCCACCAACATCTATGCCCAATCGATACATCCTTAGCTCTCCTTCCTTAATTCCTCTAATGCTGTATAGTCAAAATCATATCCGAAATATCTAGGGCCAGCTGTTTCAATTCCTTTTTGTGTTCTCCACTTTTCATGACAAGGAAAGGCAACAACTACAACACGAGCACCATATTTCATCCTTTCAGTTGTAATCGGAAAGCCTGTTTCTACATCTAATACGGCAATTAAATCAGGAGTAGAACATAATAAATGATCAGCTTCCTTTGCAACTAGATGTTCATTTTGAAAATAAAGAGTAAATGTTCTTCCTTGCTCATCTCGAATGCCTTCAAATTTCGCCTTTCCTCTTGTAAATCCTCCACTAAGCCCGCGCTCAATATCGGTAATTTTCCCTTCAAACAAACGATATCCCTTTAATTCATCTAGCATTTTATTGATTCTTAATTGTTCTTTTAATTCATTATCTAAAAGATATTCACCAATTTTTTCAGCTAATGAAAGTGTATCTGGGATCGCAGATGTTTTCACTTCTTTCCCTAGTAAGCTGTAATCACAAACTGAAGAGCTTCCACCCATTTCAACCGTAAGGACGCGCGCTAGTCGTTCTGACCACACCCCATCCTTTGGATAAAGGACAACTGCATTTCCTTTATCATCAGCCATCGTAACTGGAGAGGGTTCAAATCCATCCAAATGAAAGGTTACCATTTGTGCTTCTGGAAAGGCTCTTCCCATTGCATCTGCATCCAACATCGGCAACCCTTTTTTTGCAGCAGCTATTATCGGATATAAAGAGTTAATACCACCAATTTCAATAGGCATAACCACATCTACTTTTTTCCCTAACACTTTTTCTAGCGTATCAATCGGCGCTGTAATCTCACTTTCCGAAGGAATTTTTTCTATCGTCACTGTAGGTGCACCCATTCCAGAAATCGGAACAACCAATTGATCATCGTTTAGTTCATCTATCGACATCAATTTTACTGGACCATACTTTCGAACGGCTTCCTTCGCCATCAGCTTTCCTATGTACGGATCACCGCCCCCACCTGTACCTAATACAGCAGCACCTAATGCTATTTTTTCTATGCTTTGTTCATCTATATATCTCATTTTTTTCAAGCACCTCTTCTTGTCTTTCTTTCTCAATCCATAATTTCCCTAAAATGATTTGAATCATAAACCCGACCAAAAATCCATCAAGTGAAGATACACTTGTTAGAGAAAACAGCTCTAAACCAGTTGGCTTTTCCGTTGTCAGAAACGTAGCCACCATACCAGCTATCCAAGCAATAATTGAACGAATCACTATTTTCTTCGAGTCTAATTTATTGTCTAAACGTTTAAATTCTTTTTTTACGACAAAATATTCCGCGACATATATCCCTCCAATAGGAGCAATGACAATAGCTAAGAAATTTAAAAACGACATAAATTTATCGTAAATGCCCAACACAGCTAGGCATGTCGCAATTAAACCAAGAATAATAGTCAACCATTCTTTAGAAATCTTTGTAAATATCAATGAAAATCCTAGTGATGAGGAATATAAATTGGTTGTATTCGTTGTCCATTGGGCAAGTGTTAATACAACGATTCCAGGCAATGCTAATCCTAATGTAATAAATATTTTCATAATATCATCAGTGCCCATCGCTTTAGACATCAAGATAGCTAGAATAATCATAAAGCTATTTCCTATTAAAATTCCGAAAAATGTAGCAATTACTGCATCCTTTTTACTTTTTGCCCAACGTGTAATATCTGGTTGTGTCGTCGCAGCCACAATAAAAATACTAATAACAAGAGAAACAGCTCCACCAAACGTGAACGCACCACCACTCGGAACACTTACTGGCAATGAATAATTTTTCAAAGTTAGAAATAAAGTAAGCAGCATTAGCCCTAATAAAAGTGGAACAGACCATACGCTTAATTTTTCAATGGAGCGATACCCAAAGATGGCCGTTGTCATCATTAGCAAACCACCAATGACCGAAAGTACCTTGACATTAATGGTAAGGTGGAATGCATCGTGTAAAACGGTATGGGCATTATTTGCAAAGAAACCAACCTGTACACCAAACCATCCAAGTAAAGATATACCGATAACTATAGAAAATACTTGTGCCCCATATTTTCCGAATACAAATTTTGTAATCATTGATGTTGATAGATTGGTTGAAGAACCAACAATTGCACTAAGTGTACATAAAATAGCCAATATAAATGACCCTATACACACCGACCATATTGCTTGATTGATAGGCATTCCATTCGCTAATTCACCACCTAAGATAACAGATGACAAATCAACACCCATGGCAATTAATACTGAAAACATCGAGAACCACGAGCGACGCAGCTCCTTCGGAACCACTTCTCTCGCGTAATCTAGAACAACCTTCTCCTCACTCATGATGCTTCCTCCTAATTTGTGATCCTTTACTGATTAACTTTCCTTGCTAATGCCGTTCCAATAAATGCTCCATACTTGCTCTAAACGTCGCTTAAATTTATCTTCTTGATAGTAAATTAACTCTAAGAAGATCCCATCCATAAGACAGAGAAAAGATGCAATCAAATCTTCAATAGGCTGATTCTTTATTTCCTCTTTTTCTATTCCAGAAGCAAACGTATTTTCAAGCAATTTACAAAGATCCTTTTCCATTTCACTAAATGTTTCTTGGATCTCACTATTTAATGTAGGCGCCAGAAAAAATGCTAGCTTTGTATAAGCTTGTGTTTTTTCTGGTTGTGTTAAATGGTAATGGCTTAAGCCTATTAAAATTTCATACAGCTGTTCTTTTACCGTTGAATTTTTAATTTTCCCTATGACACATTTTATATAAGAATAGTAATCTTCTAATAAATCCTTATACACCGCCATAAATACATCTTCTTTACTTTTATAAAATGCATAAATTGAAGGTGTTTTAATCCCTACTTCTTTTGCAATACTGGAAAGAGTTGCCCGATCATAGCCTTTTTCAGCTAGTTGCCTATACGCTACCTCTTTAATTTTATTTTTCGTCATGAAAAACCCACCTAACTAATTTCGTTAGGTATGATTATACTAGTATACTTCATAAAAATACAAGTCTGAATTTTGTTAATAGTTATTTTCCTTTCCGTTAATAAAAATCCTTCCGGGTAAGGGAGTCCATAAGAGTAATTAATTAGTAGAGGAATTAGACGTTGAAGAATTTTCTTTAATTAAAGACTCAATAAAAAATGAACTAAAACCACTAATTAAATAGAGAACATATGTTATGATATAACGCAGAATGAGGAAAAATTGTACAGTAGCTTCGAGGTGAAAAATGAAAAAAATATTTAGTAGTATTATTGTCATTCTTTTATTAGTTCTTGGTTATTTTTATAAAGATCAGCTGGGGACAGGTCAACAAACTGGCACCACAGAAAAAAAGGATGCTGTCGTCATCCATTTTCCTTCAGATAAGTATCCAGAAACCGCTAAACATATTAAAAACGCAATAAAGTCTGGAGAAAGTAAATACTGCACCATCGATCGGAAACATGCAGATGCGAATAGAGATGAATCACTTAAAAATATTCCTACTAAAAAGGGATATGATCGTGATGAATATCCTATGGCAATGTGCAAAGAGGGTGGTGCTGGTGCAGATATTGAATACATATCCCCTTCAGATAATCGGGGAGCAGGTTCATGGGTCAGCCATCAGTTAAGCGATTATCCTGATGGGACAGTTGTTTTGTTTGAGGTAGATTAAGGAATAAAATTAGCAATCAGGCAGAGCCTTTTCTGCCTGATTGCTGTTTTTACAAGAACATCTGAAATTTGCTCTTCATAATGTTTTTCAACTTTCATAGGTAACTTCTATTTTTAAATTGTCCTCTCATTTAATTTTTTACTATATTTACTTCAATCTGTTTCTTCATCGTCGAAATCATCATATCGTGGAAGAAATCTATCTTTAATTGTCGAAATCATATTTTTACAGAAGAATAACTTCCTTGATTGCTGAATTTTAGTCCTGACAGAAGAAAAAACAAAGTCACTGCTGAAATATCTTTTAAACTCGTAGATAAATAGAAAAAAGTCGGAGATATACTAAAAATTTCAGTTGATAAATCATATAAAAACGGTAGAAATACTTCACTCATAGCTGATAAACACTTTTCTCAGCTTAAATCACTTCAAAAAAATAAGCACGAGGCACTATGTTCATTGACATAAGGACTGGAAAAATCAACAGTAAAATTTTCTTTGGAAGGCTTCGACAAGGATACGTGAGTGATACAATTCCGTTTGCCGCTAAAGATAGAGTAAAAAAACTACACCCGTATTGAGGTGCAGTTCACCTAAAGCTAATTAGTTACTAATGCCAACAGCCTCCGCTAAATATTCAATAAGATGTAATGCTTTTACAGTCGAGGATAAATTCTCTCGTTCAATTCCCAGCTTCATTTGAATTAAACAGCCTGGGTTGGTTGTGATGATGACAGTAGCTTTTGTTGCTTTCATGTGCTTCATTTTTTCATCTAATATTTTTATAGATTCGTCATAGTTGACAATATTGTAGATCCCCGCGGATCCGCAGCACATATTTGCGTCTTTCATCTCAACTAGCTCGATACCAGGGATACTATTTAAAAGCTGTACGGGTTCCTTTGTCACCTTTTGAACATTTGTCATATGGCATGATCGTTGATAGGTAACTCGTTCATTTTCTCTTGGCTTTAAGGATCTGAAGCCACCACAGGCGACAAGTATTTGGCTAATATCTTTTGATTTTGAAGAAAAAATTTCTGCTTTTTCCGCCCACTCAGAGTCATCCTTTAAAAGATGACCATATTCATTTAACATCGCACCACAGCCGCCTGCATTATTGACAACATAATCTGCTTCAATGTCTTCGAATGCAGCTATATTCTGCTTAGCAAGATTTTTCGAGTCATCCATTTCACCTGCATGGGCATGGAGTGCTCCGCAGCACGTTTGCTTTTTAACGACATAAACATCACAGCCCGCCTCGGCTAATAGCTGTACAGACAATTCATTGATTTTTCGAAACATCGCATCCATAATACATCCTGTAAAAAAAGCAATGGTATATTTACGCTTCCCTTTTGCTTTTACAAATGTTTCAAATTGAGACCTTTTTTTCGGAGAAACACCTGATGACATCGTCGCTTCAAATTCACCTAAATGAAACGGTAATTTCTTCATTGCTCCTGTCTTTCTCATTATCTTTTGAAGTCCCGTTTTTTCATAAAGCCAATATGAATTCCCGGTAAAATTCATCATCCCTCTGCTTGGAAAAACCTTTTTTAACATCGTGTTTCGAACTAATCTAACAGGAAGAGAAAACTTTTTTCGTTTTACGAGAGCTGCCCTTGCTGATTCGAGAATTGTACCGTATTCCACCCCTGTAGGACACGCAGTTTCACAAGCTCTGCAGCCTAAACAAAGATCCAATGGTTCCTCCAATACGGATAGATCAGTAATTTTCCCTTCGCCAACCATCTTAACTAGATTAATTCTGCCTCGTGGTGAATGGGTTTCTTTTCCCATGCTTAAATAAGTCGGACATACTGGGAGACAGTAACCACATTGAACACATTGTTTGGTTTTATCATATTGAAATTCTTTACGTAACTGTTCAATGGTTTCGCTCATCCTATTTCAACTCCAATTTCTGTCCAGGTTCTGGGAAAATCTTTCCAGGATTCATAATATGATTCGGATCCCACGCCTCTTTTATTCGTTTCATCATGTCCAAACCGGCTTTGCCAAGCTCCATCTCCATAAATGGTGCCTTCATCGTACCGATCCCATGTTCACCAGATAAGGTTCCACCAAGCTCAATCGCTGCAGTAAAAATTTCCGTAACTGCTTTCTCCACCCTTGCCATCTCGTCTTCATCATTTTTATCACAAATAATATTTGGATGAAGATTTCCGTCTCCTGCGTGACCAAATACTACTAAATGAATTTGATATTTTTCTTTAATTTGTTGCAGCCTTTCACACATATCTGGAATTCGACTTCTTGGCACAGTCGCATCCTCTGAGATTTTCGTCGGTTTAATTCTAACAATTGCTGGTGAAACGAGCTTTCTCGCTTTCCAGATTTCTTCTTTTTCATTATTGTTTTTTGGTATTTTTACCTTATTGGCCCCAACAGACATACATAATTGTTCTGCTTTCACGATTTCGTCCTTTAATGCTAATGGATGGCCATCTAATTCAAGTAAAAGAATGGCTTCCGCATCAACTGGAAGACCCATAGGTTGGTAATTCTCTACAGCAATAATTGAGGCGCGATCCATCAACTCCATCTTTGATGGCAAAATTCCCGAGGAAAGGATTTTGGAAATTGCTCGTCCTGCATCAACAAGATTAATAAATTCCGCCATTAAAGATGCTGTTGCAGGTGGCTTTGGAATAAGACGAAGGATTGCTTTTGTAATAATCCCCAACGTTCCTTCAGAGCCTACGATTAATTTAGTCAAATCATAGCCTGTTACATTTTTCACGGTTTTTCCACCTGTTTGAATGATGTCTCCCTCTGGTGTAATAACCTCAAGACCGATAACATAATCCTTGGTTACTCCGTATTTTAATCCTCTTGGTCCACCAGAATTCTCAGCTAAATTCCCGCCAATCGTTGATACATGTGAGCTACTAGGATCAGGTGGATACATTAGTCCCTTCTCTTCAGCAGCCTTATGAATAGACGCCGTCAATACACCTGGGGACACAACGGCAACAAGGTCCTCTTCATCAATTTCCAATACATCATCCATAACAGATAAATCAAACACCATTCCTCCATGAACCGGAAGCGGACCTCCGCTCAATGAAGTCGCTTGACCACGTGGGTAGACTGGAATACCCTCACGATTAGCAAGCTTTATAAGCTCAGCAAGTTCCTGAACACTCTTCGTTTGAATGACGACATCGGGTAAAAATGTTCCAAATGATCCATCAAAGGAATAGCTATAGCGATCACTCTCATCTGTAAGCACCCTTCCCGATTGGACAATTTGATGAATTTCGTTTAAATGTTTAGCTGAAATCACCTTCATATTTCTCCCTCCTCCTTTAGATCAGATTCCATAATCCTTTATTAAAAGACTTAGTTTTTTCTCAGCATTTCGTAAATGTCGTAAACATTGAATTCTTGCCAGTTCAGGCTCTTCTAGCTCAATGGCTTCAACGATGCTTTCATGCTCCTTAAAAACGCTGCGTCTTTTATGGGCAAGCTCCGTATTCGGTTGAAGTGTAATTTTTAATGCCTTTTCATACGAAGCTGTAAGATTTTCAAGCACTTGAATCATAATTGGATTATTGGTGGCATGAACAATGGAGCGGTGAAAATTAATATCTGCAAACATCCCGCTTCTTCCCTCCTCAACCGATTCCTTTTCAAGTTGCTGTAAGATTAGCTTCATCTGCTCTAGTTGTTCAAGGGATCTTCTACTTGCTGCTAAAAATGCCGCCTCAGGCTCTAAAGCCTTCCTCATTTCAAATAGATTTTTTATATTTTCAATCTCATCACTTTCAATTTTTATTCCTTGAAATAGCGCTGTACTTGTTGCTTCCTCGACATAACTCCCGCCGCCCTGCTTTGAAGTAATAACTCCCATGGCCCGTAGTACACTCAACGATTCCCTGATTGGTACTCGGCTTACACCAAATTGCGCTGCGAGCTCCATTTCCGTTGGCAGCTTTGTTCCAGGTGGATATTTTCCATCCTCAATTTGCTGTAATAATTCACGAGAAATCACCTGTGAAATTTTTTCCTTTTTCGCCATCTCATTCGACCTTTCCGATACTCATTTACTTTCATTATATAAATTTGTATTACAAATTTCTAGATTTTTTTTAAAAAATTCTGATTTACAATAACTATTTTTACTTTTATAATGGTTAAATAAATAGAAATTCATTAATTGTTCACAAATTTGTATTACAAATAGTTTTTTTACTTCGGAAGGATACATGTAATGAAAGCGCGCACATAGCATTTTTCCTTCCTTTTAACTAATTATCGTCATTTATGAAAGCCCTTTATTTTTAATTATGACAACAATTAACTTAGTTCTAATAGGAGGAAAAATATGACTAATGCTTCTGTAGAGAAACGCACTGTAAAAAAAGTGACACGAAGAATTGTTCCATTTATCTTTTTGCTTTACATCATTTCTTATTTAGATCGAGCGAACATCGGCTTTGCTGCACTAGATATGAATAAGGCACTCGGTATATCGAGTGAAGTATTTGGATTTATATCAGGGATCTTCTTTATCGGATATTTTATATTTGAGGTTCCAAGCAATATACTATTACAAAAGTTTGGAGCTAGAAAATGGATTGCCAGAATTCTAATTAGCTGGGGAATCGTATCAGTTGCAACTGCCTTTGCGCAAGGTGCAGCCCATCTATATATTATTCGTTTCCTACTAGGGGTAGCGGAAGCGGGATTCTTCCCTGGAATTATTCTTTATTTAAATTCATGGTTTCGAAAAAAAGAACTTGCACGTACCATAGCATTGTTTATGACAGCTATTCCAGCTTCATATATTATCGGTGGACCATTATCAACATGGATCATGGATAATATTACTTGGTTCGGGATTGAAGGCTGGCGCTGGATGTTTATTCTTGAAGGATTCCCTGCCGTTATTCTAGGCGTGGTCACCATCTTCTATTTAACTGAAAAGCCTGAAGATGCTAAGTGGCTTTCTAAAGAAGAAAAAACATGGCTCATAAATGAAATTCGTTATGAACAAGAATTAGCTACCGGTAATAAAGTGGAGCAGCACTCTCATAAAAAAGCGCTGACAGATAAAAAGGTTTGGCATTTATCCATTATTTACTTTGTTTATATTTCAGGTAGCTTAGGTGTAGGTTATTGGATGCCGCAAATTATTAAAGAATTGTCGAGCTTATTAAATAATACGCAAATTGGATTTATTTCAACGATTCCTTACATCGTTGCAACGATAGCAATGAACTATTGGGCCATTCGTTCTGACCGCAGAGGAGAGCGCAAAATGCACACAGCCCTTCCACTAATCATCGGGGCAATAACGCTGATCGGCGCAGGTCTAACGCATAATCCATTATTTTCAATGACATTTATTACACTATCCCTCGCTGGAATGTATTGTTTCAAAGGTCCTTTCTTTGCCTTAACATCAACTGAATTAACACCTGCAACATCGGTTGTTGGAATCGCATTGATAAATTCAATTGGGAATTTAGGCGGGTTTCTTGGACCTTACGCTATCGGGTATCTTAAAGATTCGACCGGTTCTACTGGTGCAGGTCTTGTTTTCCTAAGCGTTATGCTTCTCATCGGATTTATATTAGTCCTATTTCTTAAAGGGGATAAAACAGCAATAGCAGACATGAGTAATAGAAAGGCTGGATGATTGTTTCTTCTTACAAAATTACAGGCAGTGATTCGTTTCTTATGAATCACTGCTTTTCATTTGCAGCTTCCTTTCTCCTTAGCCTTCCAAAGAATATAACACCTACAATAATTAGAATAGTTAAGCCCCATTTTATATAAGGATAATCTTCAAAAAAACCTTTTAAAAATTTCTCATCTACAATCATTTTCGAAGCCGTATACGCTAAAACGGCTGATCCAATTGTAATGATGATTGGAAAACGATCCACCCATTTTAAAATCAGTGTACTTCCCCATACTACAATTGGAACGGAAACCAATAATCCGATAATAACTAGAGAAAAGTCTCCATGTGCAGATCCCGCAATTGCTAAAACATTGTCCAATCCCATTAATGCATCGGCTATAATGATTGTTTTGATTGCAGACCAAAAGCTTTCTCCCGCTTCCATCTTATGTCCCTTTTCTTCAGCAAGAAGCTTATAAGCGATCCATATAAGCAATATTCCTCCAATAAGAAGCAAACCAGGAATTTTTAATAACCAAACAACCACTAAAGTGGCAATGGCTCTGATCCCTATCGCCCCAATGGTTCCCCAAATAATAACTTTCTTTTGCTGTTCCTTAGGCAATTTTCGTGCTGCCAATCCAATTACAATGGCATTATCTCCAGCTAGAACTAAATCAATGACAATAATAGCTAATAATGCTGACCAATATTCAGGTGAAAGAAAATCCATATTATATCACTCCTCAAAATTAATATGCACCATTTACAAACACAAAAATCATCATTCATTGCTCCTTGTTCAATGGATACATAATTGAACGAAGTAAGAAAATATTAAACATATAAATGGTTACTAGAAGGTGTATAAAAAGTGATTCGGATTCTTTTTTTTGCAATAGCATTATTAACTATCTTCCCAATAACTACATTCGCAATTGATGAAAAAAATATTAAAGCAGGATTCTTAAGGGATGGGAATTTGTGGACTTATATGAATGGAGAGGAAAAACAAATTACGAGCACAGGAAAAATCATCGCTAAACCCATTTGGTCTCATGATGGAAAGTGGTTAATCTATCAAAATGAAGCTTTATCTGAATTTCAAAAAGACGAATCCCAGTTTGAGGTGTGGGCTTATCATGTTGAAAATGGGGAAAAGAAGAGAATATATCGTGATGGCTATTCACCAACATGGGCACCAAACAAAAATATCATTGCATTTAACGCTAGAGGTATATTAAATATTTCCGATTTTTCACAGTTCTATAATATTGCAACCGGTGTTAACAATTATACGTGGCTTCCTGATGGAGGTGGTTTCCTATTATCATCAGCAGGAGTATTGCGACCTGATGGCTGGACAAGTGCCATTCTTTTTACTAAAAAGGTAAATAACAATTATAAAGATATTATTTTATTTGGGGGAGTCAATCACTTTTTTACCCTTCCGAGAGAGGTAGGAATAAAAGACAACAAAATTATGGCCGTTTATGCTGACAACTTTCATTTCTCACCTAGTAATAAATGGATTTCCTTTATTGTTTCGCCAACAGCTTCCTGGGCAATGGATAGTAATATGTTGTGTGTAATATCTAGTGAAGGAAAAAATTTTGAGGTGCTAGACGAAATTATTTTTGAGGTAGGTAAGCCTAAATGGGCGCCATCAAATGACACCATTGCCTATATTGCTGGAGGTGGAAGGATTGTTTTAGGCTTCAAAAATAAAAGTTTAAAGGTTCGAGAAATGCCTGTCTCAGGATCATTTACACCTTCAAGCTATGCTGATCTTGATTTTGATTGGATAACAAACCAGTCAATCGTGTCGTCAAGAGTGAAAGAAAAAGAGTGGTCAAATGACTTCAGCAAGCACCCGCTACCTTCACTTTATTTGATCAATATTGAGACCAAGAAACAAATTCAGATAACTAATCCTCCTGGAAAGTATGGAGATTACAATCCGATTTATATTGACCCTATTAAAAAGCTTGTTTGGTTTAGAGGATCATCTATTACTGACCTCGACCATACTCTGTGGAAAGCAAACCCTGACGGTACAAAGGCAGAACAATGGATTAAAAATGTAGATGAAATTGCTTTTTATGATGAATAATTTCAGCTTATCAGATAAGAAATAGCCCAATCTTTCATAGTTCATGAGAAATTGGGCAAGTAATATTTTGACTAATCATTTTTTTATTATTGGAATATAAATCGTCATAACAATTCTTTGTTCCTTCATCGTTTTAGTCAAATCAGTTATTTCAAAATCGGGACCTTCTTTTCTTTCATACTGGCTATTAGGAAGCCAGACCCCATAAATATAATCTCTCATTTTCGGCACTTCATCTGTATTCTCGAAGGTTGCATATAACCCTTCTGGCAGCTCTACAATCGTAAAGCCATTTTCTGATATACTTGTGCCTTCCTCTACCTCTCCACCGACTACAAAGGAAAATCCTCCATCGTCTTGAAAGCGGCATGCTACCCCGTATGCCTGATCAGGTGTTATATCAGGAAATCTTAAATAGTGTTCATTCACTTTAAAATCATGATAAAAATCTGAAATATCCTTATAGTGTTTGTCTTCACAAAGATTTGTCTTATACTCATACCCACAAATATATCTTTTACTTAATTGCTGCAATACTGGTTTAGGCATAGTTAATCCTCCAACCTTATGGAAATCTAATAAATTCAGCTTTTGTTGATAAAAAATACTCTCAGGATTTCTCCTGTACTTTGAGGGAGTCACTCCAAAACATTCTTTAAAAGCACGGGTAAAAGCCTCTTGAGAATGATATTGGTAGGTTACAGAGATATCAATGATTCTTTCATTTGAATGCTTCAATTGCTTAGCGGCTTCACTTAAACGTCTCTTACGGATATAACTTTGTATTGAAAAACCACTAATGGCTTGAAACAATCGTTGAAAGTGAAAAGGAGAAAAGCTTGCCTCCATTGCAATGTCTTGAACTGTTATTGGCTCTTCTAATCTATTTTCTATTATGTCGATCCCAGCTTGAATCCGTTTGTAATACTCCATCGTACTCCTCCTTTTCTTAATCATATCTGATGCAATAGGAAATTTTTTGATTTATTGTGCTATTTATCTAAAAAATCTAACAAATATAAAAGGCCTAGTCCATAGACTAAGCCTCACATATCTTAAGAATGTACATCATCATCGCCTTGAAGTCTGTTATGAAGTATGTAGCCCGATAAAATCGATTCTTATAAGATTCTTTCATCAAGTTTTTAACAAGCACCTGTGAATAGTTCTATGTCGACAATCTAAGAAACTAATTTATTAAAGTATCGGCCCCGCCTTCGCCAAATACCATGATAGCCACTCATGCTATCCACTCTAGATACTATTCTAAACAAGAATTATTAAGGAATTTTGTCTTGCCTGTTATAAAAAGATTAAAGATTTATTAAGAATCATTAAATTATTTTTCTTACAAACAATAAAATTAGGTTACCTAGTGATAAAACCCTTTCCATTTTTACAATTTTTCTCATTTCCAGGGTGATGTTTTCTTTTTTTGGGGTGATTCCTCGAAAAAAAAATATACACCTTACATTTTAAGTAAAGGGTGTATATTAATTAGCTTTACCTGTTTTTTGCTAACATCCGTTTCAAAAATTCTCTCGTTCGTTCTTGTGTAGGATGATTAAAGAGTTGCTCCGGACTTCCCTCTTCAGCAATGACACCTTTATCCATAAATACAACGCGGTTTGAAACTTCTTTTGCAAATTCCATTTCGTGAGTGACGATAAGCATCGTAAGACCACTTTCAGCAAGCTCCCTCATTACTTTAAGAACTTCTCCCACTAATTCAGGATCGAGCGCAGAGGTGGGTTCATCAAATAACATCACATCCGGCTCCATCGAAAGAGCTCTCGCTATCGCAACACGCTGTTTTTGTCCTCCTGATAATTGTTTTGGTTTTGCTTGTACATATTAGCTCATTCCCACAACCTTCAAATACTTCAAAGCGATTTTTTCTGCCTCTTCACGAGAACGCTTTAATACTTTCATTTGCCCAATTACACAGTTGCTCATAACATCATGGTTATTGAATAAGTTAAACTGCTGAAATACCATCCCTAATTTTGTACGAAAAGCTGAAATATCGCGAGAATGTTCTAATATATTTTTACCTTTATAAAGGATTTGGCCGCCACTTGGCTTTTCCAATAAATTTGTACAACGAAGAAGTGTTGATTTCCCTGATCCGGATGAACCAATAATCGAAACAACTTCTCCCCTGTTAACTGAAAAATTTATATCCTTTAACACTTCGTTTTTTCCAAAGCTTTTACTTAAATGATGAATTTCAATAATCTTCTCCACGTCATTCCCTCCTTCGTCTACGATTTAGCATTTTATCTTCAGGAAATTCGATGATCGACTTGTTTATAATTTTCCGGACCATCTAATTTCTTTTCAAAGTAACGTAGGATTCTCGAAACAGTAATCGTCATAATGAGGTAAAGTACACACGCGACAAAGAAGGATTCAAAATATCTGAAATTATTTCCGGCAATCGATTTGGTTAGGAAATATAATTCTGATACAGAAATGACATTTAAAACAGAGGTATCCTTAATATTAATTACGTATTGATTGCCAACCGAAGGCAATATATTGCGAATAGCTTGAGGCAAGACGATGGTAGTCATCGTTTGAAAATGGTTCATTCCAATCGCTTGGGCTGCTTCATACTGCCCTTTATCTACTGAAATAATCCCACCACGTATAATTTCTGCCATATAGGCACCGGTATTAATCGAAACGATAAGAATGGCAGCATACAGTCGGTTCATATCCATGCCAAACGCTAAAGCGGAACCATAAAAAATAACCATTGCTTGGGCAATCATCGGTGTTCCGCGAAATATTTCGATATAAATAGAAAAAATGACTTGAATCACTTTAAGGCAAAATCTTTTTATTCCTCGATCAAGCTGTGGAATTGTTCGGATTACCCCTATAAAAAGACCGATAAGAAAACCAAAGATTGTACCTATCGTAGCGATTAATAACGTGATCCCTGCACCGCGAATAAACATGGGCCAGTTTTCAGCAACGATTTTCATTAACCATTCCCAAGTCATATTTGTCCTCCTCTCTAGAAAAAACAAATGCGTAAGCGCCTTGATCAGCCTCGACAAGCAAATGTTCTTTCAATAAGGAAGTCTGCACTTTAACTTCATTATTGAAAGCGTATTTGACCTTGAGGGGCTAGGCGCTGGAGCTGAACGTAGACTTCCCCCATAGGAAAGTGATCCACAAGCGAATATTTTATCATTTCCTATCGACAAGAAAACCAGGTCCATGATCATGCACCCGGCTTCACATCATCATTCTTTAGATGCTGGTTGATTTTTTATCGCTGCATCCATAATACCTGCACGTTCCTGCTCGGAAATTTTAGATAAAATTTTATTGATTTGTTCCGTTAATTTACTATTTTTAGTGACACCTACTGCAATCGCGGTGTCTTCATCTGAGGTTTTAAACCCATCAGTAAATTCAATCATCTTATAATTCTCATTAGCTGACTCGGCACTAATTCCTTCTGGGCGTTCAGATACATAACCATCAATGACTCCTGATTCAAGAGCTACCCTCATAGCTGGAAAATTATCCATTGCTGGCTGCTTCTTCACACCTTTAATTTGATCAATAACGGTATAATGGAATGTATTTAATTGTGCAGTGATTTTAGCTCCTTTAAAATCTTGAATAGAAGAAGCTCCATCATATTTCCCGCCTTTTTTAACAACCATCACTAAATCTGATTTATAATAAATATCCGAGAAATCAATGGTCTTTTTCCGATCTGCTGTCGGTGACATTCCAGCTATGATGGCATCAATTTTTCCTGAGGTTAAAGCAGGTACGAGACCATCCCATTCTGTTTTCACAATCACTAATTTTTTTCCTAACCCATCGGCAATCCTTTTAGCAATTTATTCTCTGTTTCACTACCTCCAGAACTACTGCTTGACCCACATCCTGATAAAAATAAGGACAGGATCAACAATATGGATGCAAAAAATAATATCTTCTTTTTCATAAGTGAGTATCTCCTCCTAATTTTTGTAGTAAAAATAACTAAATGAATCGTACGAAACTACTACTTCCATGTTGTTTGCACTATAAATTTATTCAAGAAGTACTAAGAATAGAACAAGACCTGAGAGTTGAACTCAGGTCTTGTAATTACATTATTTATCAACAAAAAACGGGGTCCTGATTTGGAGGAACACCTTTAAAACACTAATAATAATCCTACTACTATTAAAATACCTCCAAATAATACACGAATTCCTTCGCTAGAAATTGGATCTGATAAAATATCTATAATGACAATAAAAAAATCAATTATTTTGTTCCCTCTTTTTTCCTTCGCTGAAAGACGAATTCCTGATATCACCAAATAGATCCCAATAAACCAAAATAAAATTGTCCATAAAAATATCAATGAATTTCACCAACCTTTTTATTTCCATTTAAAATTATTTGTTGTTCCATAATATATAAAGGCGAACAAGTAGCCAATCTCTTGTTCGCCTTTACTTTAAATTTCATATGGCTTCTCCATATACTTCTTTTAAAGAAGCTCCTCTTCTTCTCTAACTTTTAACGGTGTTCGCTTGTCCATTTTTAAAATAAAATAACTTGCGGCAACAAGTGCTAAGAATACTAATCCGATCATAAGTGAAATACGAGTACTATCATTCAGCCACATACCTACGAGAACGAAAAGCAAAAAGGCAATTGTTACATAGTTTGTATAAGGAGCAAATGGCATTTTAAACGGATGATTGCCCATTTCTGCAGCTCTTAACTTTCTAAATCTAATTTGACTTATTAATAGAACAAACCATGGAATCATCCCTGGTAGAACACTTGCACTGTAAACGTAAATAAATAGTTTAGAAGGGGCAATATAATTTAAAACAACCCCGATGGCTAAACCAATGAGAACAGCGATTGTACAATAGGCTGGAACACCATTTTTTGATACTTTAGCAAAAATTTTAGGTGCCTGACCTTCCATCGCTAAAGTATAAAGCATTCGACCCGCACTAAATATCCCACTGTTACATCCAGACATTGCCGCTGTAATAACAACAAAGTTTATAATACCAGCTGCTGCAGTTATTCCAATCTTGGCGAAGGTAGAAACAAATGGACTCTCAATGGAACTTAATTGATCCCACGGATAGACAGTTACAATGACAAAAATAGCACCAATGTAGAAAATTAATATACGCCAAATAATTGTTTTTATCGCTTTAGTTAAAGTGTTTGTAGGATCCTTCGCTTCTCCTGCTGTAATTCCAACAAGTTCAACTCCTTGGAAAGAGGCGACTACAATGGAAAGTGCGAAGAAAAATCCTTTCCAGCCTCCTGCAAAGAAACCGCCATTCGCCCAAAGATTGGATAATCCAATCGCATGGCCGCCATTTCCTAATCCAAAGAAAATTAGGCCTATTCCCGCAATAATCATTAATATAATCGTTACGATTTTTATAAGTGCGAACCAAAATTCAAATTCACCAAAAAATTTTACCGAAATAAGGTTTGCGGAACCGAGAATAATCATAGCAATCACACCAGGTATCCATGCAGGTAAGTGTGGGAACCAATATTTCATATACATCCCAACGGCAATAATTTCAGACATTCCGACGAGTACCCATTGAAACCAATAGCTCCAAGCAGTCATGTAACCTGCTAATGGATGAATATATTTACGGGCGAAGGTTGCAAAGGAACCAGTAGTAGGCTCTAAATAGAGCATTTCTCCCATCGATCTCATAATTAAAAAGATAAAAAGACCAGCAATCGCATACGCTAGCAGAGTAGATGGTCCAGCCCATTTAATGGTACTGGCTGAGCCCATAAATAACCCAACACCAATGGTACCACCTAAAGCAATCATTTGAATATGACGTGATTCAAGTCCTCTTTTCAATTCTTTGTTCGACATGATGAACTCCCCCAGTTGTTTGTGAAGACAAAGTGGACAGAAATAATTATATTGAAACTATTTTTTCTCTGAGCTGCCTTCTGTTCTTAGAATGAAATCTTCATAAATTTCTAAATTCATTATTACTATTCTTGAAAAACTTAATCTAACTATCTCTGATTATAGTTTTTCAACATTCCCTTTACTATTTTATCATAATAAATTTTCCGTAAAAACACAAATGTATTTTTAGGATGGACACATAACTTTCCTTTCAAAAGAATAATAAAAGACTTCTAAGAAGAGGTCTTTATGAGTTATTTTCTTAGATTCTAATCAAGAACAAAAAAAGCACTTATTAAGTAACTTAATAAGTGCTCCATTTTGATTTCTACTAAAACATCTATAAAATTATACTAAAGTAACTTGGTTTACTAGTTTAGTAGCTGCTTCTTTTACTCGTTTTAAACCTTCTTGGATAATTTCTTCTGCTTTATTAGGCATAGCGTTGTGACCCTCGATAACAACTTCATCAATAATTTCCATTCCGAATACGCCACCAAATACGTTACGCATATAATTAACAGCCATTTCCATCGGTGCTGCTTCAGGTGTTGAATAAATCCCACCGCGTGCATTCAAAAAGATTGCTTTTTTGTCGGTCATTAATTGAATCATATTTCCTTCTGCATCATATTTAAATGCAAAACCAGCAGTGTAAACATATTCAATAAATGTTTGTAACTTAGCTGGGATCGTTAGATTCCATAATGGGAAGGCAAATACAACTACATCTGCAGCTGTTACTGCGTCCATTGCTTTTTGCTTCGCATTTAATAGACGTTGTTCTAAATCAGTTAATTCTTCGCCATTTTTTAATTTTCCAAAAGCGTGGAATAAATCCTGGCCAAAATATGGTGTATCCTCTGCAAACACATCATATGTAGTCACATTCAAATTCTCAGCACCTTTTATCGCTTCCATAAATGTTTCATACATTTTACTGGATACGCCTTCATCTGCTGGACGGTTGTTTGCTTTAACGACTAAAACGTTCATGTAAAAAATCCTCCTATTTCTATGTTGTAGAAAAAATATATGTTAAAAAATGATCTTTTGGTTAAGGACAGTACTGCTTAATCCCCTCCGAAAACATATTATATCACCCTCACTTAAATTTGTTTGGAATTCTGCTTCAAAAAAAAATTAGTAGAATGGTAGTCTTAGGTCCTTTTATTTGATTGCATATGGTTTTACTGTTGAAGCACTTCCTAGTATCCTTATTACAAGAAAGTTTTTTGATTAACTGGGAAACATAGATTAATAGAATCAAATGGAATGGAGTGAATCATTCATGGAAAAATATTCAATGTACTGTAATGGTGAATGGATTGGAAGTAATCTACCCGAATTAGAAATCACCAATCCGGCTACTGGAGAAACAATTGCAAAGGTTCCATTTGGGGGAAAAAAAGAAGCACAGCTTGCCGTTGATGCTGCAAGTGAAGCCTTTCCAAAATGGGCAGCTCTTTCTGCATATGAACGAAGCGATTATATCCGAGCTTGGTATGAGTTGGTAAAAGAAAATGAGATAGATCTTGCGAAAACGATGACTGCTGAACAAGGGAAGCCATTGAAAGAAGCACTTGGCGAAATTCAATATGCAAATGGCTTTCTTTCCTGGTATGCAGAAGAAGGAAAACGTATTTATGGAGAAACGATTCCAGCAACACAGCGTAATAAACGGCTTTGGGTTCAGAAACAGCCTGTTGGAGTGGTAGCTGCTATTACACCATGGAATTTTCCAGCCGCTATGATAACACGTAAAGTGG
The DNA here is from genome assembly GCA_018333075.1 of Heyndrickxia sporothermodurans. Classification (GTDB taxonomy): domain Bacteria; phylum Bacillota; class Bacilli; order Bacillales; family Bacillaceae_C; genus Heyndrickxia; species Heyndrickxia sporothermodurans_A. The sequence continues at coordinate 50,628 of BORH01000015.1, forward strand.
GTCCAGCATTGGCTGCTGGTTGTACCGTTGTCGTAAAACCTGCTGAGCAAACTCCACTTACTGCTTTGAAGCTTGCAGAATTGGCTGAAAAAGCAGGCATTCCAAAAGGTGTCATCAATGTAATTACTGGTGATCCTAAGGAGATTGGTGAGGTATGGCTACAAGATCCTAAAGTTAGAAAGCTTACTTTTACTGGTTCCACAGGTGTAGGAAAATTATTAATGCGCGGTTCTGCCGACACTGTAAAAAAAGTTTCTCTTGAGCTAGGTGGACATGCCCCTGTTATCATTACTAAAAATGCAGATATAAACAAAGCAGTCGATGGAGTAATCGCTGCTAAATTCCGAAATGCAGGACAAACCTGTGTCTGCTCAAACCGAATCTATGTTCATGAGGATGTTCGGGACGAATTCACAAGTAAGTTCACTGCAAAAGTTAAAGAATTAAAAATCGGAAACGGTTTGGATGATGGTACTGAGATCGGGCCACTTATCGATGAAGCAGCCATTGCTAAGGTTCAAAAGCATGTGAACGATGCAATCGAAAAAGGAGCAAAGGTTGAAACAGGAGGAAAATCAGCCAACGGACTTTTCTTTGAACCTACTGTCCTCTCCAATGTAAATGATGACATGCTTTGTATGACTGAGGAAACCTTTGGCCCACTTGCACCAGTTGCCACTTATACTAATGAAGAAGAAGTCATTCAAAGAGCTAACGATTCTATTTTTGGACTTGCTGCTTATGTTTTTACCGAAAATATATCTGAAGGGATAAAAATTGTTGAGAGCTTAGAATATGGTATTATCGGCTTCAATGATGGACTTCCATCCACACCGCAGGCTCCATTCGGCGGCTTTAAGCAAAGCGGCCTCGGACGTGAAGGTGGTCACCATGGAATTGAAGAATATTTAGAGGTTAAGTATATTTCCTTAGGTTTATAAATCACTAAAAATGGAGGAGGCAGATTCAAGCCTCCTCCATTTTTTATTTCCGAATAGTATTCTTTTAGATTGGTTCGTATTCAATTGAAACTCCGGTAAACGATTTTGAACAGGATAATATTCTTTTGATGACCGTTTTTTTCGGATTTTATCCTGTTACGGCTGCATTATCCTTTTGCGTGACCTTTTTCTTCAAATGCTAGCCTTAACGGGCACCATTCTCCTTTTGCGTGACCGTTTTCTTCAAATATTAGCCTTAACGGGCATCATTATTCTTTTGCGTGACCTTTTTCTTCAAAAACTAGCCTTAACGGACATCATTCTCCTTTTGCATGACCGTTTTCTCCAAATATTAGCCTTAACGGGCACCTTTATTCTTTTGCGTGACCTTTTTCTTCATATGCTAGCCTAAACGAGCACTATTATCCTTTTGCGTGACCTTTTCAAGCAACCAATCATTCAAAAACAATCATTTCTCCTACCTCTGTAAACCCAGCCCTCTTATAAATGTTGATTCCATCTTGAGATGCTTGTAAAACACAAGGCTTCCCTTTCTGTTCACCCTGGATCTGATGAAGTAGAAACTGAAACATCATGCTTCCAAAGCCTTTCCCTCTATACTCTTGTTTTGTCATTACATCATAAATCCCGTAACTACCATCCGATTCAATGATACATCCAGTAGACACTGCCTTTTCCTCGTAAAAGCCGATAAACCAGTTATATATCTTTTGATTAAAATTAGCCGCTAATTTTTCGAAAAAAAGTGCAAGCGTCTCGTATTCTGAAGATCCTTCAAATAAAGATTGAAAAACTTCAGCATATATTCGTAAATCCTCTACGTCCGTAACTTGTCTAATATCTAACAAATTGGAAGATAACGGCTTAATAGATTGAATGGATTCATCATCTAATTTCATTGTTACATTTCTCTCTGCTTCATTCAGCCCTAAGCTGTTTAGCCATTTCACGGATTCATTCGTTAAAAAACGCTCATCCATCCAAACACTTAATGGAAAGCCTTTATTAATAAATGAAGAAATGGCTTGTTTGAATTTAGCTTCAATAGTAGTTGGTATTGTACGTAAAGGAACCAGTACATTAAAAGTATCTGAAGGAAAGCCTGAATCAACGGTTATAAAATGTTGATTTTCCTGAACTTTAACACCTTGAGTACATAATGAAAGAGATGTGGTTTTAGCAATAAAATTATCTAGTACTAAGTCTTGATCTGAAACCATCGTTATCACCTTTTTTAAATAAATTTAAGAGCGCTCTTTGGAAAGTATTATACTGACTATAAAAACATTTTTATATAATTTTCACAAATTTTATATCCTCCCATAATATTCTGATAATTATTCATCCTGTAAAAAAAGAAGCACCCATCACGGTGCTTCTCTCCTTATAATAAACTTTTTGCCAAGTCCCCACATCAATACACTTATGACCAGGAAATATAACGGCATCGTCATCAACGATCCATTATGAAGAAGGCTTATTCCAGTAGTTACCAAACTAACTAACAGATAGTAGCCTAAGCTGAAAATTGCTCCAGCTGTTCCAATGACATCATAAAAATCAATGAGAGCAAGACTGAGGCAATTTGGTAAAGCAATGCTTGCTCCCAGTAGCATGATAAAAATAGTTATTAACATACATATCATTAACATTGTATTTGGCATTATTGTAAGAATACTTACTAATGCCAATAATAAAGAGCCGATCATCATAACGAAGCAACCGAGATGAATAATGCTTTCTGGTTGAAGTCTGGTCAATAGTCTCTTTGATATCATTGCTCCAATGATAGAGGCAACTGCCACAATAATCCCCAAAAATCCATAAAAACCTGGAGTCATGTGAAAGTACTCTATAAAAATAAAGGGTGCTTCAGAGTAATAACTAAATAAAATCCCGTTGATTCCACCAATCAACAATCCAAAGATAAGAACTCTTGGTGATGAAACGATTCGTTTCGCAACTGGAAAAATAGCTACTCTTGTTCTAGTAGAAACATCCATTGTTTCTGATAGACTAAAGAAAGTATAAATAAACAGCAACACACTCATGATCACTAGCACAAAAAATACTGCCCTAAAGCCGAGTGCTTGGTCAACCCAACCGCCAATAAGCGGTCCAACTGCAGGTGTAAAGGCTATAACAGCTGAAATTTGTGCAAACATTGCGTGCCTTTTACTTCCAGACACACTCTCACGAAGAATCGTCTGAGTGATGACCGAACCAGTCGCTGCCCCAAAGGCTTGAATAAACCGACTAGCTAAAAGCAGATAGATAGATTCAGAGTAAAAGCACAACAAGCTTCCAATTCCATATACGAACAAGCCACCTAACATCGCAGGTCTTCGTCCAATAAAATCAGAAATCCATCCCCAGCAAAATACACCTAAAGCAAATCCAATAAAATAAATACTTAAGGTTAACTGGACGGAACTGTTTGAGGCACCAAGCTCAACAGATATATCTGGTAGCGATGGTGTATAGATTGTTTCACTTATTTGTGGAAATGCCACAAGAACAATCATTAAAAGTAAAGATGGTGCTGTATATTTTTTCATTTTTTTGCCCTCCTACAAGCATGGTCTATTTTTGAGTAAAAAACAGACTAGCTAGGGAAACGGCGGGACCATCATTAGTATTCGATTATAAGCTGACATCATTCAATCACCTAATTATGCTTTTGTAGGAGAGCATATATAAATTATTTGATAATCTAAGAATAATAACAAATCTTAGCAAAATCAACTAGTAAAATGGAAATACTACAAGTGCTATTACTTTCGTATTGCTATATTACCCGAAATGAGTAATCCAGAGACTACAAACAATGTTGCTGTTATATTTAATAAAGTAATAGGTTCATTTAAAAAAATAGAAGCTAGTACATATCCAAAAATAGGTGTCATAAATAACCAATTGTTTGCCCTTACCGCATCCTGTTTTAAAAGGTAAAACCAAAGCAGCATGGTTCCGATAGAAATAACAAATACTAGCCAGATTAATGATAAAAATAAGTGATGATCTAATATTAAAAAGGCATTTCCCTTTTCAAGAATATAGGTGATAGGAATTAACACTACTCCACCAATTGACACTTGCCACGTATTAATAACAATACTTGGGAGCTTTAAATTGACTTTATTAAAATAGACACTTCCAACCGCCATTGAAACCATTCCTATTCCTAAAATAACCACTCCGTATAAAGTAACCTCATCGCTTGTAAAGGATGGCCAAATAGCAATAACTAATCCCAATGCTGCAACAATCATTCCTATCCATTCTTTTAATGAAACCTTACGTTTTAACCATATACTAGACAAGATAGCAACCACAAATGGATTTGTCGTAACAAATAAATTAAATAGCCCTGCTGAAACATAATTCAACGCCCAAAAGGTCGCACCTAAATAAATGGTTGTATTTAATAGCCCTAAAACGATTAGTGGCCGCCATTCCTGTGATTTTGGCCAAGGATATTTTTTTTGAAACAAGTAAACATAACAAAATAACAGCGCAGCAGCAATCAGAAAACGACTAGTAGCCAATACTAGAGGAGTGGTAGAGTGTAACCCCAACTTTGTGGCTATAGCTGCAGATGACCATAAGAGTGTAAAAAATAAGCCCAATACTGTTTTCATCATTCTGGCTCCTTAACATGTTTTAATAAAAAAAACTGTGACAAAACATAATCACAGTTATTAGAAGTATTGGATATCCATATATTATTTTACATACATTGAATGAAAGTTTTTGACTAAAAATCAGAAACTTTTATCCAAATATCATTTATTCAAACGACTTCGTAACGCCCGAAAAACGAAATAACCTAAACCACCCCAGATACAAATAATGCTAAAAATCATCATGACAACGGCATCCATTGACATCAAAATCATCCCCTTATTCGGTTTAACATGATTGTAGTTTTAATCGTTTCATTTTTACCGATTTATAGGGAGTATTTTTCTAAAATCCTGTTTTTTCTCGGAATTGTCTAGGGGATATTCCCTCATATTTTTGGAACAACCGCGTTAAGGAGGATTGATGTTCAAATCCAACTTGGATGGCAATGTGAAGAATAGGTAAATCTGTATTAAGGAGCAATTCTTTTGCTTTATTCAAACGTACTTCCTGAATATAGGTTGAAGGGAATTTTCCTGTTTGTTTTAAAAACCAATCCGAATAATATGAACGATTATAATGTTCTAGTGATGCTAATTTTTGTAATGAGATTTTTTCATTATAATGTTCGTGAATATAACTGATTGATCTAGGCTGTTGGTCTTGAAGTAAATAAAATGATATATATGGATATAATTCCTTAAGCGCAGTTTGATTTATAGGTTTTTGATCGATCTCATTTAGGATTAGATATCGAATACCTTTCCATTGATTATTTAATCTCCATGAATATCCCCAATTACATAACGCACTTTTGTTAAGCATAAAATGAGGAATATCTAAAATCAGAAACTCATTCCGCACAATCGAATGAAATGTATGAGCACACTTCGGAGGAAGAAAAAATAATGTTTCATGATCCACTAGAAGTTCCTGTGCTCCTGCGTGGATAAAAAGTTGTCCATGGAGAGGCAAAATTAATTGTGCATAACTATGAGAATGAGTATCTTCAGTATTACTATAAGTTCTTCTTTCTGCCACTAAATCCTTAATTTTTTCCATTTCTATTCCTCCATCCCCTAAAATTTTCACATAGCTCACATATCCTTCTATTTGAAATCGCAATATTTAATTTACAGCTACAGCAACTTAGATAACTGTTCTCCAAGCTTGCTACTCTTTGTTGCTAATGATACCGATCTTTTAAAATCAATAATCGGCAAGGAAACAAGCTGGAGATGACTAATATTCTTTGCAACAATCTCGGGCACAATGGTGATTCCCAGCCCAGACATCACATATCCGTAGATAAAGTCTCCAAAAGCAACCTCATTAATAATATTGGGCTTCTGTCCGAAAAATTCCATTTGTGAAATTATGTGCTTTCTTGAGTCACATGGAGCTTGATGAACAATCAGTGGTTCCTCACATAGTTCTGCTAGCTTCACTGACTTTTTCGACCGAAAACGGTGATTTAATGGAAACACAGCATAGTAGGATTCTGCGAGTATTTCACTACTCCACAATGTATCTTCTGTGTACAACGTATCAACAAAGACTGCTTCCAGCCTTCCTTCTTGCAATGAGTCTATGAGCTCCCCAGATGTATTCTGAATCATTAACGTTTGGGGACGATTTAATTCTTGGAGCGCTTGGACTTTTGATGGTAAATAGTAGGTGGCTATACTCGGAAGACATCCTATCGAGATCGGATGAGAACGGCAAAATTGACGTAATTCTTGGCGAATTGCGGTGAATTCAGCGATAACAGGTACAATCCGAGAATAGAAACGTTCCCCTGCTTCAGTAAGTTCAATTCCCGTAGTGGTGCGAAAAAACAAGGTGACATCTAATTCATTTTCCAAATTGCGAATATGCTTGCTCAAGGCTGGCTGAGACAAATTATTCGCTTTTGAGGCCTTAGAAAAGCTTTTAAGCCTAGCTGCTTCTACAAAACTATTTAACCATTCTATATTCATTCCTAAATCCCCTTTTGTCATAACGATTCGTTATATCCATATAAAACAATGATTATTCCAAAAAACATTAATATCTGGTACTTTATTTACTAGTTACATTTTCTCATTATCATAACATAAAGTTATATGCATGATGAACAAAAGGAGGATTATGATGAAGAATGTTTTACTTCTTACGATAGGTATGTTTGCTCTTGGATTTGATGCTTATGTTGTTGCAGGCTTGCTGCCTGAAATTAGCAATGCATTTAACATAAATGATTCACAAGCAGGACAAATAGTGAGCGTATTTACTCTTTGTTATGCATTAGCCGCCCCAATCTTCGCAGCATTGCTCGCTGGAAAATCCATTCGAAAAATACTAGTTTTTGCGTTAGCTATATTTTCGATTGCTAATGGAGCAAGTGCACTCGTTCCTAATTTTTCTTTATTACTAATTACACGCGGTATAGCCGGAATAGGAGCTGGGCTTTTTTCTCCATTAGCCTCTGTTGCGGCTTCATCCCTCGTCTCTGAACAAAAACGCGGACGTGCTCTTGGGATGATACTAGGAGGGATGAGTACGGGGACAGTTGTTGGAGTTCCCCTCGGTTTAATGATCGCTAAATATGTAGGCTGGCAGGGAACTCTTTGGTCAGTGGCACTAATTGGTTTTATTGGTCTTATAGGGGTGGCTACATCATTTCCGGACTTTTCTACAAAAGCTCCGCCATCACTGCGACAACGCCTGGCAATGATGACAAATAAGCATGTGTTAGCCATCATTAGTATTACTTTTATCGCTAGCATTGCTAGTTTAGGTCTTTATACGTATATCGCTTCAATTTTACAAAATGTCAAAGGAGTCAATCACATCACTCCATATTTTTGGGCATGGGGCATTGGTGGAATTGTTGGGAGCTTTTCAATTGGAACTCTCATTGATCGAACGAAACGTCCTGCGATCCTTTTAGCTAGTATCCTAGCAATATTGTCATTAGCTATGCTCGCTTTACCATTTACCTTAAAATTTCCTATTTTGATGTTTTTACCTATTTTTCTATGGGGAGCAATGGGTTGGGCTTCGCAAGCACCTCAACAGCATGCCCTACTCCATTCACAGCCAAACCACGGCGAAGCTGCAGTCGCATTAAACAGCTCGGCAAATTATTTGGGGAGTGCAGCGGGCTCTGCAGTTGGAGGAATTGCACTGTATATGGGATTAAGTCCATCACAGCTCCCCTTCGCTGCGGGTTCACTTATTTTAGCAGCCTTGATAGTGCAGGTAATCATTATTTATTCAACTAACAATAGAAAGTAAATAAAATTTTTCTACGAATCTCTTAAATAGAATAGTTTCAGACTGGTTTATTCAAAAAATTTTAAAATCATTGACAGTCTCAGCGTATATTATTACGATGGTGTAATGGAAAAAAATATTGGTGAAATGAGGTGTGTCTAATGAATATTAAAGTTGTGGAATATGACCAAAATTGGAAAACTGAATATGAAAAAGAAGAACAGTCTATTAAGTCGTTTCTTCAAGATGAATGGGTGAGCAGTTTTCATATTGGCAGTACCTCGGTGCCCGGACTTAAGGCAAAACCAATCATTGATATTTTGCTTGTAGTCAATGATATTCATAAGCTGGACTCTTTCTCCAAGCCATTTGAAGATCTTGGATATGAGGTTATGGGGGAATTCGGGATTGCTGGAAGAAGATATTTCCGTAAGGGCGGAGATAATCGCACCCATCAAATTCATGCATTTCAATATAACAACATAGAAGAAATTGAACGACACTTAGCATTCAGAGATTACCTTCGTGAACATCCAGAGGTTTGCAAGCAGTATGGGGAATTAAAAAGCAAGCTTGCTGAAAAGTATCCGAATGATATTGATGGATATGGAGATGGGAAGGACGATTTTGTTAAAATTGTTGAAAAAGACGCGATAAAATGGCATTGGACCGTTCGTTAATTTTCGCATGACTTTTGAGAAAAAACAGAAGACCTACTTCTGTTTTTTCTTTTAACAACATGGAATTTATATACTATTAACACATGAATCAACATATTCCCGCCTTAATAAAGACATGACATGCAGCGACTCATAACCATGATTCGATACCAAACATTCTCTTAGCGTTCCTTCTATTTTAAACCCTTGGCCTTCATAAAGATGAATCGCGCGCAGATTAGTAGTTTTCACATCTAGCCAAAGCCTATTCGCTCCATAGCAATTAAACGTCCATTCCTTAATCAGCTTAAATGCCTCTTTTCCGTATCCTCTCCCTTTTAAAGCAATGGTGATTCTCATTAATTCGAGACTTTTATTATGATTATTTAAACCTGCTAATATTATATAACCGACCAAATTGTTACTCTCTTTTTCTTCAATCATCAAATGTAATATATCATCATCCGTTAATGATTGAATATGCTTCTCCCTTGACCAAGGGATGATAAATTGAGCGTTCTCTTTCTCTGATTCCAGCGCACAAACAAAATCTATATCTTCTGTTTTTGTTTTTCGTAAATGAATCATTTGAGATTCTTGGAACATTGCCATTTCTCCTTTTCTATTAATCACTTAATGATTCGCTACCAAGGTTTCATTCTTCTATATTCCTAAAATAGAAGCATCCTCTCATCTGTGGCAAAAAATATCCTCATATAAAGATGAAATTGAACATCAGCTTTATTAGCGAGAACAAACAGGACTGTTTGATAAGTGACTGACACTCTGCTTTTAAGACAGCCCGTTTTTTCCCCTTATCCACTAATGATTGACCAGCATCACTTTATCCAATACTGGAGTATCACTTAAATAAATACTAGCTTTTTTCGTTTCATGCAACTCAAACATAATGATTTCATTTTTTCCCTTTTTGAGCAACGGGGCTGGGATATATAATGTTTCTTGTGGCCCAATCTCCCAATACCTTCCTAAATTAAATCCATTAATATAGGCTACACCCTTTGTCCAGCCATTAAAGTTTAAAAAGGTATCAGCAGGTTTGTCGATAAAAAAGACTCCTTTGTAAAAGGCTGGACCTGTTTGAGCATCTGAAGCATCTGTAAAATTTAATGCTGTTAGTTCCTTTAATGGAAGTGAATAGATGGTCCAATCAAATAAATATTGGCTATTTAAGCAAACTCCTTCTGTTATCCCCTTATAGTCCTTTAATAAAGGTCCGTAATTAATGCGCCCCATATTCTCAACTAAAATCCCTAATTTGGCACCCTCTTTTGGAATATCGAGAAGAATCTCTTGTTGATTCCATCTTTCAACAGAGCCCATATATTTCCCACCTAAATACACTAATGCCCGATCATGAACGTCGAGCAGTGCTAGTTTCGCATTTTCTCGCGGTCCGCTTACTGTCGTTTCATAATAGATAAAACCATAGTCCTGCCCTATTTCCTCCATCGTCTCTGGACATGTACGTTTCACTGGGGTAGATAACCTATTTAACGAATCAAAAAGATTAATAGCTTCCATTAGCTGAATTTCCCCAAACTCCTTTGTAGGGATGAGTTCAGGCAATTGTAAAGGCGGAAGCGGCATATATTTTTCAATTACTTTTCTAACAGCAAAGTATTTGTCGGTAGGCACTCCATGCTCTGTTAGTAACACATCATAATCATAGCTTGTTATCGTTGGCTCATATTTCTCTCCATGATTAGCCCCATTATAAAAACCAAAATTCGTCCCGCCATGAAAAACATAGAAGTTCACAGATGCCTTCCTTTGCAGCATTTCTTCAAATGTACGAGCAACATCTTCCGCATCACGTGTATAATGATTTTCTCCCCAATGGTCAAACCATCCATTCCAAAATTCCATGCACATGACTGGTTGATTCGGTTGATACTCTTCCAATTTATCAAAGTATTTATTTACTTGAGAACCAAAATTGACTGTAGCTAAAACCCCTTTAATCATTCCACTCTGCAGCATGCTGTCAGTTGGTCCATCCGAAGTAAATAACAGCACATCTACTCCTCTTTTTTCCATCGCTTCTTTTAAATACTGCAAATACTGTTGATCATTCCCATAGCTTCCATATTCGTTTTCAATTTGCATAGCAATAATCGAGCCGCCATTTGTGCAAAGATATGGAACTAATATCGGCATAAGGACATCATAATAGGCATCCACTTTATTGAGGAACAATTGATCAAAACAGCGTAATCGAATCTGCTTTTCCTTTAATAACCAGGAGGGAAGTCCACCAAATTCCCATTCTGCACATATGTATGGACTCGGTCGAATAATAACATATAAGCCTATCTTTTCTGCAAGCTTAATAAAGCGCTCAATATCTGCGATTCCATCAAAACTATACACCCCTTCAGCAGGTTCATGTAAATTCCAAGGAATATATGTTTCAACTGTATTAAATCCGCATTCCTTTAATTTGATTAATCGATCCTCCCAATATTCAGGCACTACCCGAAAATAATGAATAGCTCCAGAAATAAGCTGGATTGGCTCACCATTTATAACAAATTGATTTCCTTTAACAGAGAAATTCAAACTCATCCATCCCCTTCCAGTATTTATAGCTTCTTATGATTTCGTTTTCTTTCGAATAATCCCTTCTATATTCTTACAAATAAACGGATTCTAAATATTAAAAAAGAGTTGGATTTCTTAGGATATAAATTCTTCCTAAAAATCCAACTCTTACTCTAAATGTTTATTAATCCACATGAGCTTCGTAATCGTTTTAAACAAGCATATCTTAAAATCTCTCCATTAAGTAAAGGCACTTGGAACTAGCATTGTCTTTTTTCACTCAAATACTACAATTCATTCCCTCGGAAGGATAGTTTGAGCAATTTTATGATCTAGTTTTTCGAATTCAAAATATTGTATCGTATTATATAGCTCTTCCCTTGTTTGCATAGAGCTTACTGATTTCTTTTGAGTTCCATTGCTTAATACATTGGTAAAAACTTGTTCAATCGCTTTGGCAGCGACCCTAAGAGATGTTACAGGATATATGACCATATTATAACCGAATTGTTTAAACTCCTCAGCAGTATAATAAGGGGTTTTTCCGAACTCTGTCATATTCGCTAATAATGGAACATGGAGAGAATTCCTCACCTTAGAAAATTCCTCCACAGTCGTTAATGCTTCTGGGAAGATGGCGTCGGCGCCCGCTTCAATATAGGAGTATGCTCTGTCAATTAGACAATCAATACCTTCAACAGAAGCAGCATCACTTCGCGCAATAACAATTAAAGATGGAGCTACTTCCTTTATAATTCTAATCTTTTGAATCATTTCCTCTGTACTAACTAATTTCTTCCCATTAAGGTGACCACATTTTTTTGGTAATTCTTGATCTTCAATTTGTACGGCTGCAACCTTAGATTCTACCATTTCTCTTGCAGTACGAGCAGTATTTAAAATACCTCCGAATCCAGTATCTATGTCTACAAGAAGAGGCAAATTGGAAGCACGTATAATGTCTTTTGCACGTAAAGCCAATTCCTCAGAGTGAATGATTCCTAAGTCAGGTAGACCTCTGCTAGCTGTAAATGCTGCCCCTGATAAATATAACACCTCAAATCCTACTTTTTTTGCAATAAGAGCACTTAACCCATCATAGGTACCAGGAATTTGTAATATTGACGATGCCAGCATTTTTTTCCGAAATTGTTCAGCGAGCTCTTCCTGATTAGACTCTTTATCTATTATCCACGACATAAAATACCCCTTCTTTCAACACCGTTTACATTAGATCATCAATTTACTCATGAAATCATTCACATGACATTCATTCAATTTCTTTGAATCCATACATACCTTCAAAATTTCTTGAACCTGTTTTTCTGGAAAACGTGTTTCCAAGTTTGCTTGAAATTTCTTTAAAAGCAGAGGGATACCTTCATCTCTGCGGAAAGGATGCCCAATTGGATAGTGATATTCGATTTTTTTACTAATAGATCCATCTTTAAAATAAATCTGCACGGCATTAGCGATGGAGCGAAGGTTTGGATCAAAATAATCCAAACTATATTGTTTATTTTCAACAATCTCCATTTTTTCTCGTAAAAGATCGATACGAAAATCCTCCGCCACATCGTCTTCATAATGATCGGCATTTATCGTTCCATATATGAGTCCAATTGCCGTAATATATTGAAGACAATGATCACGATCAGCAGGATTATGGAGCAGTCCTTTTTTATCTAAAATTCGAATCGCCGATTCCTGAGTGTGAATCACAATTCTATCTATATCATCTAGCCGGTCTATTACTATTGGATGTAATTGAACCGCACATTCAGCAGCAGTCTGGGCATGAAATTCTGCTGGGTAGGATATTTTAAACAAAATATTCTCAATAACATATGAATCAAGTTGGCAGCTTAATGTAATTTCTTTTCCACCAAACAATACATCCTGAAATCCCCATTTTGGAGCAGAAAGTGCAGTAGAATATCCCATCTCTCCCTTTAAAGCCATTAAGGCCAAACGAACTCCTCTACTCGTAGCATCCCCAGCCGCCCATGATTTCCTTGAGCCAGTATTCGGAAAATGACGATAGGTTCGCAAGCTGGCGTTGTCAATCCAAGCATTCGAGATAGCATTTATAATTTCTTCCTTTGTTCCACCAAGCATTCCTGTAACAACAGCAGCTGATGCAATTTTTACAAATAAGACATGATCTAATCCTCGCCGATTTAAACTGTTCGTTAATGCTAGAACCCCTTGGATTTCGTGGGCTTTTACGATTGCTTCCAGCACATTTTTCATCTTTAAGTTTTGATTCCTACTTCGGCTAATATAATCTGCTACTGCCAGTATCCCCCCTATGTTATCTGAAGGGTGTCCCCACTCTGCAGCTAACCATGTATCATTATAATCGAGCCATCTGATCATACATCCAATATTGAAAGCACCGTGAACGGGGTCCAATTCAAATTGGGTTCCTGGCACGCGACTCCCATTTGGCACGATGGTTCCAGGAACAATCGGACCAAGATGCTTCGTGCATTCGGGATACCTTAATGCTAAAAAACCACATCCTAATGAATCCATTAAGACATGTCTAGCTGTCCCCAAAGCTAAATCACTTGTAATCTCCTTATTTAGTACATAATCAGCAATGGTCTCAATAATCGAATCAACGTTTTTCGTCTCTACTGATTTTAATTGATTCAAGGTCAATCATTCCTTCCTTATAGACATTTCATCTATTAAGCACTTTGCTGTGTAGAATTTTTATCTTTCCTTTTTCTTTTCAACGATTTAAAGATCGGCAAAAGAAATACTAAAAAGGCAATGATGAGAAGCACACAGGAAATTGGATTGGTAAAAAAGATTGCCATACTTCCATTTGATATCGTTAAGGATTGTCGGAATGACTGTTCCATCATTCCACCTAAAATAAATGCTAATAGTAATGGAGCGGCTGGAAAGTTTAATAATCTCATTACATATCCAATGAATCCAAACAACAATAATAAAAACATATCAAACGTATTAAAGCTGACTCCATAAACCCCAATTAAGCAAAAGACAATGACTAAAGGAATAAGCATAGGTCGCGGAACTTTTAAGATTTTTGATATATAAGGTATTAACGGTAAATTCAATATCAATAGAAAAATATTCCCGATATACATACTAATAATAACTCCCCAAAAAATATCAGGATGGTCGCCAATTAACAATGGTCCTGGTTGTACCCCTAATACCATTAATGCACCTAACATAACGGCAGTTGTTCCTGATCCAGGTATACCTAAACTGAGCAATGGAACAAATGCCCCGCCAGAGGCAGCATTGTTTGCAGATTCAGGTGCAGCAATCCCTTTCACTGCCCCTTTCCCAAATTGTTCTGGATTTTTACTCATCTTTTTTTCTGATACATACGCAAGCAAAGAGGCGATGGTCCCCCCTGCTCCTGGTAAAACTCCAATAAGGAAGCCTAGGAATGATTGTTTCCCTGCTGTCGTGGACATTTCACGAAATTCTTTTTTGGATAACCGCAAACTACCAATTTTATTCGTATCAGCACCCTTTTCCTTTCGAGTAATAATTAATGTACACACCTCTGCTAGCGCAAACAAACCAAGAGCGATGACGAGAAAATCAATTCCCTCTAATAAATGTGCGCTACCAAATGTAAACCTCGGTGTGCCGGTTTGAGCATCAATCCCAACGGTTGCAACCATAAAGCCAATTGTAGCTGAGATTAATGCCTTTATCGTTGATCCATCGGCTAAGCTAGACACAGCTGTTAATCCCATCAGCATTAAAGCGAAATAGGCAGGAGGTCCAAATGAGATAGCAACACTTGCAAGAGTCGGTGCCAAAAGGGTAAGCAAAATAACACTAATTGTTCCACCAATAAAGGAAGATATCGCAGCAATGGCTAATGCCTTTCCAGCCCTCCCTTGCTTGGCCATCGGATAGCCGTCAAAGCTCGTTGCAACTGCTTCGGAGGTACCTGGTGCATTTAACAGGATTGAAGAGGCAGCCCCACCATATGCCGCACCATAGTAAACTCCAGCCATTAATAATAAAGCTAGGGCAGGTGCCATTCCATAAGTAATCGGAATCATGACCGCAATAGCAGTTATCGGACCTAGACCTGGTATCATACCAATAACCGTCCCAACGATAACTCCGATTAATACAAACAGGATTCCTTGAAGACTGAAAACAACTTGGAGTCCTGATAATATTCCATCAAACATGATTCATTGCTCCTTTCTAAAAAGGCAATATTCCACTTGGTAATTGTATTTGCAAAAATGATGTAAATAATAAATAAATGGCTAATGGCAAAACAAGTGAAACGATACTATTCGATAAAAAATGTTTATATCCTAAATACCATGAGCAAAAAAAGATAAAAAGTGCTGTGACAATAATAAACCCGAGCATTTCTAGAAAAACAATATAAAACAGAATAAAGCCTAATACGACTAGAATCGGTACCAAGTCTTTTTTACTTATATTTGCTTTCTTCTCAGAATCCTTAATAAAAAAAAGTGCGATCGATAATACCAATAAAATAAATCCTAAAGCAATCGGAATGACATCCGAATCAACTGGCACATATGCATATGACGGCAATTGAAAACTAAGGATTAAATAAATGACAGATACCACTAATAACACAAGTGAAACCTTTTTGTTTTTAGTATTTAACATATTAAAAGCACCACCCTTGATTAAATGAGTCGATGCAAAATATACAAACAAAACACATCGACCAATATAAATTTACTATTTTGCTAGACCAAGCTCGTCTAGTAATTCCTTTACACTTTTGTTTTCTTCTTCCAAAAACGTTTGATATTCCTGACTACCTATATATTTTTCATCCCAGCCATATTTTTTCCTAATATCAGCCCAAGCTGAAGAAGCACTTAACTCTTTCAATTTTTTCTCATAATAGCTAATGGCAGCTTTGTCCATATCTGGAGGTCCAAAAATTCCTCTCCAGTTAATGAAAGTGGCATCAATTCCTTGTTCCTTCGCTGTTGGAAAATCCGAAATGACATCCCCTTCAAGTCTATGTTCTGAAGTAATTCCTAATACTTTGATCTTCCCTGCCTTTACTTGTTCAGCAGTCTCAGCAACCCCTGCTGAAAAAACATCTGCATTCCCATTTAATATGGAAGTTAATGCTCCACCATCTTGGTCCGATACATATTTAATTTTCGTAATATCTACTCCGGCAGCTTTTGCAATTTTTACAAATTGAATATGATCCATACTGCCAGGAGAAGAAGCACCAATCACGGTTACATTTGACGGGTCCTTCTTCATATCATCAAATAAATCATTTAAACTATTCCATTTGGAATCTGCTCTAACGGCAAATGCTGCATAATCAGCAATCAAATTAGCAATCGGTGTAAAATCTTTGTAATCATATTTTGATTGACCATTTAATGGAACAAGCAGCATTGGCGGTGAAGTGACAAATAAGTTATAAGGGCTACCCTTTTTTGAATGGATGTAGGCCCAACCAACGGCGCCCCCTCCTCCGGTTTTATTTACGACACCCATTTTTTGATCAATAATTTTCTCCTCACCTAAAACTTTCGCGGCCATTCTAGCAGTAGTATCCCATCCACCGCCGGCACCACTTGGAGCAACAATTTCAATCGTTTTATCTGGCTTCCAATCCTTTCCTCCTTTTGAAGATGAAGTGTTACTAGAACAAGCAGATGTTAGAACCAAAATAAATGCTAATGAAACAACAAACAAAATTCTTCTTCTCATTTTCGTATCTCTCCCCTTTAAAAGCTTAAAAAGAATGATATTAAAGAATCAATGTTTTGTAACCGTTTACAAAATAAATTAACAATAAAAAAATTGTGAACATTTTGTTCATAATGTTCACAATTAAAAGTAAATTACTGATAAATAATCATCCTATTGGGATAATCGATATTTTCTTTCCGGTCTCCCAACAATTCCGTATTCTAATTCGGCTCTTCCTTCACCAATCGAAGTTAGATACTCTAAATACCTTCGAGCAGTTGGTCTGGATGCCCCCATTTTTTCCCCCATTTCTTCTGCTGATACACCATTTGGTAAGGCTTTCAAAATATTTTTAACCTTTTGCAATGTTAAAGGATCGATGCCCTTTGGTAAATTTTTATTTAACTTCGTTCTTTCATCTTTCAAACCAAAATATGTATCGATTAAATCTTGATTTAATTCTTCAGAATCAGAGAATAATTGATGTTTTCTTTTAAAGTTTTCTATTGATTGACGAAATCTTTCCATTGTTACCGGCTTAATAATATAATCAATAACACCCTGTCGAATAGATGCTTCGACGTATATTTTCTCTGATGCTGCAGATATTATGATCACATCTACATGAGGATAATTTTTGCGAATTTCATATAATAGATCGGTTCCCAATTGATCAGGCATAAAAATATCTAATATCACTAAATCAACTTGATTATTTTCAAGTAAATGAAGTGTTTGTTCTCCATTTAATGCTTTCCCAACGACATACACATCACTTATTTTATTTAAAAACTGTTCATGTATCGATGCCACCCTAAAGTCATCTTCTGAAATGATTACATGGATCATGCAGAATCCTCCTAACATTTGTTTTACTTTGGTAAAAAAATTGAAAATATTGTTCCGCCCTCTTTTTTCTCTTGTATTTCGATCGTTCCATGTAACTCTTCTACTACTTCTTTTACTATACTTAATCCATATCCCCGTTTTTTTCCTTTTTTTGTTGTATATCCTCTTTGAAAAATTTGCTTTATACCTTCCGCTTCAATACCACATCCAGTATCAACAATTTCAAATACAATATCATTTCCTACATCCGTTGCAAAAAAGGTGATCTCCTTTTCCAAGCTATTTGAAACAGCTTCAAAGGCGTTATCAATGATATTTCCAAGAACTGAAATTAATTGGGTAAGACTAATTTGTTTGGGTAAATCCTGCAGTTCACTCGTTGGATCAATTGTAAATTTCACTTTTATTTCTGAAGCCTTTCCAATTTTTCCAAGGAGAATGGCCTGAACCTTGTTATCAACAATTTGTTGGAACAATATTTGATTTTGATTCCTATGAATGGCTGCTTCAGATTGAATAAAAGATAAAGCTTCATCAAATTGTTTTAACTGAAGCATTCCAGACAAAACATAGAGTTTATTTGCAAATTCATGTGTTTGCGCCCTTAAGTCCTCCGAATACTTCCTAACCTCCGTAAGAGTATCCAGCATCGCCTTGATTTCTGTTTTATCACGAAAACTCGCTACAACGCCGACAATTTCATCTTTATTCATAATCGGAATCCGATTGACAATCACATTTTTCTCATTCAGAATCATTTCTTTATCATTTTCTTGGATACCTGTTTCTAGTACCCTATGCATTTTTGTATTTGGTACTATCACTTCAATCGGAATATGCAACGATTCTTTTTCTATATCTAGAATCTTTCGAGCTGAATCATTCATCATCGTTATGTATCCCTCTGCATCCACTGCAATTATTCCTTCTTTAATGGTTTGTAGGATGGCACTCCTTTCTCTATATAAGGAGGCAATTTCATGCGGTTCCAAGCCAAGAATGTCCTTTCGGATATTTCGTGCTAACAGGACACCGCCAAAAATCCCTAGAAATAAGACAACTAGTGAAATCAAACATATTTTTAATAATCTTTTCCCTATTACTCTATTAACTGCTGTTTCCAAAAAACCTACTGAGACAATCCCAATAATTACTCCATTATCATTAAAAATAGGTGCTTTTCCTCTAATAGATGGTCCTAAAGAGCCCACCGCTTCCGAAATATAGTATTTTCCTTTTTTTAATGCCAGATTATTATCTCCACCGACCATTTTTTCACCTATCTTTTTTTCGTCTGGATGGGAATATCGAATACTATCGGCATTTCCCACCACTATAAATTCTGCTCCAACCTCTTGAGAAATCTTTTTTGTAATCGGTTGAATGATGGATGAGGGATTATCTAATTTAAACGCATCCTGTATGGATGGCATTAATGATACTGTAGTCGCGACTTGTTTAGCCAGCTGTCCTATATGCTTCTCCGTATTATCCGATTCAATATATCCGTAAAAAACAGTCAATATGAGAATGACAAATAATAATAGTGTCGTAATTAAAACAACGATCTTTGTTTGAAGTGATACAGAAATATATTTTTTCATCCCATCCCCTACTTCACAAAATGTTTTATATTATTGTAAATCGTATGAGGATAAGATTCTATCATTTAATTTAATGATTCTAAATATTCCATTTATTTCAAATTTAATTAAACAAAGGGTAGTTTCCCATTTTCTTTTTCATAAATCCATTTATATAAAAAAACTCAAGCATTATTTCCGCTTGAGTTTTTTATCAAATACTGAACAAATAGTCCAAAATATCAAAGGAACTTCCCTTAATCGTAGGAAAAATTCTTTCTATTCCACATCAGGTACCACAAAACGTTTGGTATGGGGTAGTTGATGTAGCCAGTGTAGAATATTCAGCCTGTTCTGCTGAGTATGCATAAGGATTAGAAAGCACTTTCAAAAGCCGTTCCATTACGCTATAGTCTCCTTGTTCTACTGCTGCCTCTAGCGCCTCTTCTACCCGATGGTTCCGAGGGATAATGGCCGGATTGCTGTTTTGCATTAACTCACGAGAAGAGCTTTTTGATTCTTGCTGTTTTTCTAATCTCTTAAGCCAACGCTCATGCCACTTAGTAAATTCTGAAGTTCCAAATAAGGCGATATCATCTAGTTTATCAAGAGTTAATGCGCGGAAAGTATTGGTATAGTCCGCCCGATGCTCCTTCATCATCTTGAGAAGATCATTAATAAGGGATTCGTCCTCTTTTTCTTCATTAAATATCCCAAGCTTCTTTCTCATACCTGCAAGCAAATTAGAGTAAAACAGCTTGTTATATTCAGAAATTTTTTTCTGTGCTAGCTCCACTGCCTGTTCCATATTATCATCCAACAGTGGCAATAGAGATTCAGCAAACCTCGCAAGATTCCACCCAGCCATATACGGCTGGTTGCCATAGGAATAACGGCCTTGAACGTCGATGGAACTAAATACAGTAGCCGGGTCGTAATTATCCATAAAGGCACAAGGGCCATAATCGATCGTTTCTCCACTAATGGTCATGTTATCTGTATTCATTACCCCATGAATAAAGCCAACGAGCTGCCAATTAGCAACAAGTTCAGCCTGACGCTTGATTACTTCCCAAAGTAAAGAATGATACCGATTTTCATCTGCTTCAATCTCTGGATAATGTCGCTTGATTGTATAGTCAGCTAGGATCCGCAATTCCTCAGCTGTTCCCCATTGAGCTACATATTGAAAGGTACCTACACGCAGATGACTTGCAGCCACACGGGTTAAAATTGCACCAGGTAGCTCAGTATCGCGGAATATGGATTCACCAGTTGTCACAACTGCTAGGCTACGGGTGGTAGGAATTCCAAGAGCATGCATAGCTTCACTAATGATGTACTCTCGCAGCATCGGTCCAAGAGCAGCCCGACCATCCCCACCACGGGAGTATGATGTTCTTCCTGAACCTTTAAGCTGAATATCAAATCTCTCACCTTGTGGAGAGATTTGTTCGCCTAGCAGTACAGCTCGGCCGTCCCCTAACATGTTAAAATGTCCAAATTGATGACCGGCGTAAGCTTGTGCAAGAGGCGACGCACCTTCAGGAATCTCATTTCCAGCAAGCACAGCTACACCATCTTCACTTTGCAAATACTTCACGTTCAAACCGAGGGATGTTGCCAATGGATGATTAATAATGATCAGCTTAGGTGAACTAACAGGAGTTGGATTAAGACTAGAAAAAAATGATTTCGGTAGACTGGTATAACTATTGTCAAAGTTCCATCCTTTTTCTTTTTTATGTGTCATAGCTTCTCCTTTTTTTGCGATGTTTTATGCTTATTATAAAACAGAAAACAATAAACATTTGATATTAGTTATCTACATTTTATTAAAAACCATGCAGTTCCATTCTAATACTACTTTTACCAAGCTTTTGAATTAAGCCTCAAGGGCCTTATAAATTTTTTTGACTCTTTTTAATTGGGATTCCGTAAGATCGTTCTCTCTTTTTCTTAGTACGGTTAAAAATTCCTCTTTATTGTCGTTCGTTACTGCAGGAATAGCACTTTCGGAATGTTGCGGAATTTCCTTCGGTCTACAAGCCTCCAAATGAGTAAGTAAAAACGGAAAAATACGCTCATTGTTTTGCTTGTTTACAGCTGCTAACTTTCCTAATGTTAAAACTCCTTTATCAACAGTGATAACTGAGCCTGTTTTCATCGCAGAAAATAATGTATTAATATGTTCCATAATAATCTCAGATGACATTTGTGCAATGGTAGATAATGCAGTCATAGCTCCCCAAACTAAGCGATTATTTCGGCTTTTTAAAAGGTCTATGAAAATCAAAGCATAGTCACTTATGAGTTCTGGTTTACTTTCTCCAATTTCATACGCTACTTTGATACAATCCTGCTGAATCCTTTTATCCTTATTAGATAAGTTTTGGATTACTTCTTTAATACCTTCATGATTATTTTTGTTAACTAATTCATGTGCAAGTTCAATATTGGGTTCTTCATCCTTACGATTAAGCTGTGAAGCTAACCTGTTCAGTATCGTCATATAATAATCCTCTTTCACCAAATGTAATCGGGCACAATTTTATAGCAAACATTTTATTAGTTATTCATTCCTTAACATTCCTGCAAGTTCAAATAGGGAATTTTGCTGCAGAATGCGATAGTAGCGTTCTTCCTTTTGCAAATATCCTTTATCGCAAAATTGTGCAAGCACATGCAATAAATGGCGGTAGGAAACACCTAAAAAATCACAAACGATTACGTGCTTCTCCTTATATTTCTCTCCATCAGCTGTTTGTAATATAAAGTCGGCAAGGCGGTTTTCAAGCGGGAAAGAGCGACTTTGTGCATACTTTGCTGCCATTTTTGTTGACTTTGCACTTAAAAACATAGCCAGTTCACGCAAAAATGTAGCATCTTCTAGCATTTTTGTACGACAGAGATGAAAGGGAATGGCAAAACAAATGGTCTCAGTGGTAGTTTGGATCCCTTTTGAATAGTAAATCTGATTTAATAATTCCATTTCCCCAATAAAATCCTTCGCCTTAATAAAATTTAATAAGGAAACTTTCCCATTTTGGTGCGTGACATAAATTTTTGCTCTTCCTTCTATAACATAAAATAAATAATCTGGTCGCATGCCTTCTTGAATGATCCATTCATCGCGTTTGTATTTATGCACTTCTATAAACTCTTCAATTGGAAAAGAAAAT
Source organism: Heyndrickxia sporothermodurans (assembly GCA_018333075.1). Classification (GTDB taxonomy): domain Bacteria; phylum Bacillota; class Bacilli; order Bacillales; family Bacillaceae_C; genus Heyndrickxia; species Heyndrickxia sporothermodurans_A. Next base: position 73,034 of record BORH01000015.1, read on the forward strand.
AATTGTCCAATTGAATATTTCTCTATATAACGTAGCCTTTTCTCACCTTTATAAATTTCCATCATCCACCCCAAAATATGAGATATCTCATATTATTGTACGTAGCTCCATGATATTATGCAAACATTGGGGGGATACAGAATGAATTCACAACGCTGGATGAGCAGACAATTTTTTAGTTTCTTTATCACATGGGGGATTTTTCTACCCTTTTGGACAGGATGGATGATCCATACAAAAGATATTTCGGTTGCACAAGCTAGTTTAATAATGAGCTTGGGGTTGGTTGTACGAGGAATTTCTACATTATTTATATTTCCTTATTTATCGGGGAAATTTAGTAACAAAACCCTACTACATGTGATGGCAATCGGTACGCTAATAGCCATTTTATGCTATATTCCAGCAAATACTTTTGCTAGCTTGCTAGTGGCAACATTACTTTTACATTTATTTTATCCAGCATTGATGCCTGCATTAGATAGTGCGGCTGGCATTCTTGCGCAAAGCAAGCAATTAAAACATTATGGGAAGAGTCGCTCGTGGGGATCCATTGGCTTTGTTATTTCAGGCATAATTTTAACTGTCTTTACAGGAGCACTTGGGGATAAAGTAATTTTATGGGCGCTATTACTTGGCACAGTTGTACTCATTTGTCTTAATTTCATACGCTCACCCGATGTACTAAATGAAAAACCTGTAGCAAATCAAGCTAATAAATTCGGTATACTGCAATTATTTCGCATTAAACACTTTGGTGTGGTGCTCATTATTGTCATTTTACTGCAAGCGGCACATGCATCTTATTACAACTATGGCTATATTTATTTACAAGAAATCCATGCGCCCAAATATTTAATTGGTGTGATTATTAACATTGCCGTGATTGCCGAAATCATTTTCTTTTTAATCGCAGACCGGTGCTTTAAACGATTTTCGGTTAGTTCCCTATTGACACTTGCGGCGCTTGGTTCAACCGTGCGTTGGATACTAGTTTTTTCCTTTCCAAATGTTATTGTTTTCTGTATCTCACAAACATTGCACGCCTGCTCATTTGCGATGGGGCATTATGCCTTTATGAAATACTTAATCAAAAATATTCCACATGCACAGATTCCGAAAGCACAAGGCATGTATTCAGCATTGGCACTTAGCTGGAGCACAGCGTTACTCACAATTTTCGGCGGTTATTTATATGAAATCGAGCCAAGATACGCCTTTATCGGGATGATTGTTTGTACCATTCCATCCATGCTGCTTGCGTTTGTTTATCGGAAATTAGATCATCAAAAGGGAGAACGGCTTGAGAGAATAAGTTAAATTCATATCAACTTTACAAAAGAAGCCCTACATCCCAGGGCTTCTTTTGTGTAAAATGCTTTATATTTTTTATTGAATTTTAACCAGGTAGATTTATTTTTTGTACGCCTCATACACGAATTGCTGATTACTATTTTCAGGTTGTTTACTAGAATCAAAGTCGGCAGACACAACAACTTCAGAAAATCCGATACTTTGTAACACCAGCTTAAATTCTTCAACACCATACCAACGTATGGCGAATCGTTGTAATTCCGATTGAATTAGTTTTCCTTGACGCCATTTTTCATACTTTAAATGCGAAACTTTATACTGATTGAATAAATCGGCTTCAACAAGTTTACTTTCCATTGTAATCAAATCACCATTAGGAAAGGTAAATGTTGATGTTTCTACATTAGCACCTACATTAAAATTTTGATCAGGTAGAAAAATATCGAGGATTAATCTACCTCCTGTTTCCAAATGCTCGTATAATCTTTTTAAAACTTCGATGGATTCATCTCGTTTTTCAATTAATAAAAACGAGCCAGCAGGAATGATAATGGTTTTATATTTATTAGGTAAAGAAAGCTCCTTTAAATCTGCTTGAAATAAATTTGCTTTTACCCCACGTTCTTCACAGCGTTGACGACAAGAAGCTAACATTTCAGCAGAATAATCTACACCATCTACAACAAGCCCAGCTTCCAAAAGAGGAATGATTACACGACCAGAACCGACCATTGCTTCAAGAATACGACCTTTGCAATTTTTAAGCCTTTCTTGATAATACTCAATATCTCCGCCAAATGATCGTCCTATTTTTTTCGTAAAATCATAAACCTCTGTACAAAGCTCTCCATAATTACTAAAAGACATAAATAGTTACCCTCCGTTTTTTGTTATTTTACTGAAGGGCAATCAAACAAAATTACCTCTTCAGCACCTCAAAATTAGTTACGTAAACTTTAGAGCTGACTATCATAAAAAATCACTCACTTTCTGGTTTGATATGGATAAGTTTAACATAAATAGAAAATTTAATATATACTGAAATTTTGATATTGTAGGATTAATATATTATAAAATGTTATTAATACCCCATCCAAAAAAACACCTAACAATGTTAGGTGACTATTTATAATTAGTTGTAAAGTTGTTCGTATTTACTGTTCATTGTATTTCTGTTAAATAACCCCAAAATACTTCTCTGCTTTTTCAAGATAGGGCTGTTGTTCTTCTGTTAAATCATATTCTTCGAAAATTGCATCAACCGGACATACTGAGACACATGCTCCACAATCAATACATAAATCTGGATTGATGTAATATTGATCCGTTCCTTTCACTATACAATCTACCGGACAAACCGTTACACATTCTCCTGCCTTCTCCGCTTCACATGGACTTGTAATAACAAAAGCCATTCTATCCCTCCTTAAAAAAACTATTATTCTTCCAACCTATTAAATAAGGTACCATTTCGGTACCTTATCTAAGTGTTGAACTATTTAATCGCCTGCTCATATTTGGCTGCTACTACGTCCCAATTAATAATATTAAAAAAGCTTTCAATGTATTCCGGTCTTCTATTTTGATATTTTAAATAGTAAGCATGCTCCCAGACATCTAGGCAAAGAATAGCTGTTTTCCCATCCATAATAGGATTATCCTGATTTGGAGTGCTTGTTACCTCCAACTGCCCTTTTTGATTTACAACAAGCCATGCCCATCCAGACCCAAAACGAGTGGTAGCTGCATCAGTAAATTGTTGTTCAAAGGTACTAATATTTCCAAAGGCCTCATTTATTGCGTCTGCTAATTTCCCAGAAGGTGCTGCCGCTTCTTTTTCAGGGGCAATAATCTCCCAGAAAAGGGTGTGATTCAAATGTCCACCACCGTTATTTCTAACAGCTGTTTGGATTTCTTCTGGTAAAGACTCCAAATTACTTAGTAATTCTTCTAATGATCTATTTTGCCATTCATCTTTTCCTTCTAATGCTGCATTTAATTTATCGATATATGTTTGATGATGCTTCCCATAGTGGATTTCCATTGTTTGTTTGTCTATGTACGGCTCCAATGCATCGAATGAATACTTTAGTGCTGGAAGTTCAAATTTTGTCATTTTAAAGTACCTCCTAATTTTTACGATTATACTTTTTATATAAAAATATATAAAATATATAATAACATATTATCTTATTCAAAAATCAAAGTCAATCCAAAAATGCATAATTTTTTGATAATGCACTCTCTTTTGATGGATGTTAGGAATAAGTGATGAAAAGGATCTTTTGCAGCATTAAGGAGGTTCTCTTTTAATACTTATAAGTAATTGAAGTTAAATTTTATCTCAATAAAAATAAAAAAATTACAGATATATTCTTGTTCATGTAAAATAAAAATAGCTATACAAATTATTAAAAGGAGTTGGATTATTATGATCATTGTAACAACAGAAAATATCGTTAATCATAAAATCACTGAGGTTAAAGGTCCGGTTTTCGGATTAACGGTGAGAGCACGTGGAATTGGAAAGGATATCGTTGCTTCTTTAAAAGGTTTAGTCGGTGGAGAAATTAATCAATATACAGAGATGTTGGAAGATGCCAGGAAGCAAGCGATTGATCGAATGGTTGAAAACGCAAAGGCAATGGGTGCTAATGCAATTATTATGATGCGCTTTGATTCTGGGGAAATCGGCCAAAATATGAGTGAAATTGTTGCTTATGGAACAGCAGTGATAGCTGAAAAGGAATAAAATTTGATGGAATGGATTTTTGGTTTTTACGGTATTCAATTAATTATCCTTATCCTCTTAATCATTGGTTCTTGGTTTATATGGGATCGTCGTTTCAAATCGAAACATGGAAAAAAAGTGCCTGATGGTTTTATACGGACAAATGAAGTTTCCATTGACCCAACAACGAAGAAAAAACTAGTTGTTTATTTTAATCCTGAAACTGGGGAACGTTTTTATAAGGAAGATTAGCTGGTTTAAATTAGGTGAAGGTCAGATCTTTTGCTTACAAAACGAAAGATCTGACCCTTACTTCCTATCTATCAAGAAATCTCAATATGATTCTAAATACTCTCCTGCTTTATGGCCTCAATAATATTTTCCTTTTTTACTTTTGCACTAGAGTAGAGCATGGCTAAACTAACGAGTATAAATACCGAAGCAATGACATAAATAACACTCATCCATGGAAAAATGAACCCGTAGCTAAATTTATTCATCATTGTTTTATAGATCAAGTACATCACGGCAAAGCTGATCGGAAGTCCAAAAAACAAAGATTTTATTCCATAAAAAATGCTTTCATAATGAATCATTTTATTAAAGCCCTTTGGTGTGATTCCAACAGATTTTAGCATCGCAAATTCTCGTTTTCTCAGTGAGATGCTCGTTGAAATTGTATTAAAAATATTTGCTATTGATATCACTGAAATTAATGCGATAAAGCCATAAGAAAATACTGACAATAACATCATCTTCTGTTCATTCTGCCTCCGATATTGATATTTATTATAAACCTCCAAATTAGACTCTTTCATTTCTTCAATTTCTTGTTGGGTCTTCAGCGGATCTGAGCTTTTCAGGAATAGATAGGTTTGCATATCATCCTTAATCTTTTCGTTTATTAATTGATCCATCACTTGTTTGGAGACAATGATATTTAAACCGCCGATTCCTGCTGAGCCGATCCCCATAGGATGTTGATCTGTTAACGCAGCTATTTTCACTTTGTTTAAATGTATTTCTTTATCTGAATTCCCATCTATATCCGTATAGGTTAAATCGATACTTTGGCCAACTTTCGTATGAATAGCCTTCGTTTTGACATATTTTTCTGTTTCCATATCTTTATAATGGATAGTATCAATCACGATTGCAGCTAAATGTTTTGGATCCGTAAGCTGTTTGTAATTGGCACCAACTACTTTTGCATAAGCCTTCAGATTTGAAGCATTTATTGAGCTGATCCGAATATGGTAAGGATATTCCCCGCCCTTCATCCTAGTCTTTTCTTTATCTACTATCTTTTTCCATCTACTTGCGGTTGATTCTTTTTCAACCCAAGCGTTCACATTTATCTCATTCACTACACTGTATTCCGTTACCTCATTAAGAGAAGCAATCGATTGAATCAACCGATCATCCAATACCCTATTATTTTTCCAAACTTGAATATCACTATTTACATCCTCCTGTGAAAGTTTCAAGGATTCTTTCAAATTAGAGTTAAAAAATGATACGACTAAAAACAAAACGATGCTTATGACAAGTGAAAATACAGTGGCATGGTACCTTCGTTTATTTCTTTTCAAGTTTTTCAACCCTATTTCCGCTTCCATTCCGAAAATCTTGCGAATAAACTTCGATGTTTTTACTGTTTTACTCGTAAGCTTCACATCTGTTGTTTGACGAATGGCATCAATGGCGGTAATCTTAGATGCTTTTATCGCTGGTAAGTAGGTTGAAATGAAAATCGTCAGCATAGAAACGACGCAGGTAATCAAGAGAGAGAATGGGGTAACGATGATGCGTAACTTTTCCGTTACACCTAAAGCTCCTTCGATCATTGAGTTAATGAATTGAAAGGTAATTCCAATCCCTGCAAGCCCACATATGATCCCAATTGGAATACTAATTATGCCAATAATTAGCCCCTCAAAAAATACTGAATTTCTCTTCTGCCTTTTCGTAGCTCCTACACTCGCCATCATTCCTAAATGACGGGAACGTTCTGAAACAGAAATCGCAAAAGCATTATAAATTAACGAAACTGAGCCAATCATAATTACTGCGATAATGATTGCTGATAATGGATAAATCGTACTGTGCGTACCTGGGGTTGCACCAAGATAATGAAGCAATTCATAATTATATTGGACTGATTCGATTTTGTTTTTCCTTGCCAAATTTTTTGCATGAGTAAATAAGGAGTTATTTGTTTTCTTTACGATAACAGCTGCATTTACTTTTTCAGTTGCTTCCATTACGTTTTCATCTGTATAGCTTATAACAGTGTATCCAGGTGCCCATGCTGGCTCCCATGTAGGACGTTTGATAAAGCCTACAACTGTATAATTTCTTGTAGATTTATCTGTTAACGTTTCAGTTACTTTATCATCCACTATTCGTATTGGTTCAGATTGATCCAACGGGTGATCAGTATCTTTAGAGTATCTTTCACCTACCTGAAGCGTAAATTGATCACCAATTTTGAAATTTACCTTTGCGTTCGAAACAATGGTCTCAGAAATAACCACTTCATTTTCTGTTTTTGGAAGACGCCCTTTACTCAATTCAATCGGAAACTTGTTAAAGCCTTGTCCATTAAATTCCTTAATAAACAAATATGGCTTATTCGGATTTTGTCCTCCCTTTAAAGGAGAATAGCCGGCATCTCTTGAGATGAATTCTGTCTTTGTTTCATCATCATTCTTAATTGCTTGTAGCTGCTTTTTGTTTACATTTTTATACAGGACATGCCATTCCCCTGTCGTTGAGATGGTTTGTCTTTTCATTAAATCTAAAAAAGAGAATCCTAAAGTGGCAACAGCAGTCACCATTGCAACAGAAATAATGACACCAATAATTGTCACCAATGTCCGTCTCTTGTTTTGTTTCAGCTGTCTAACTGTTAGCTTATTTACAATATTCACGAGTGGATCACCTCGTCCTTGGCAATCCTTCCATCTTCAATCGAAATGATTCTGTCAGCCTGCAGGGCAATTCGTTCATCATGGGTAATGACAATTAACGTTTGATTATAGGCTTTATTAAACATTATTAATAAATCAATAATCTCACTACTATTCTTACTATCTAAATTTCCTGTAGGCTCGTCTGCCAGCATGATAGCGGGATGACTAATGAGTGCCCTACCAATCGAGACCCTTTGCTGCTGTCCTCCTGATAATTGGTTAGGCAAATGATGGATCCGATGTTGTAGATTTAATGTCTTTACAAGGTCATTAAACTCCTTCTTATTTACCTTTTGTTTATCAAGCAGAAGAGGCAGAGTCATGTTCTCTTCCACCGTTAAAACCGGAATCAAGTTATAAAACTGGTAAATCAAGCCGATCTGCCTGCGCCTAAAAATAGCCAGCTGTGTTTCATTCAGGCTATACATATCTGTTTGATCAACAAAGACTTTTCCGCTTGTTGGACGATCTACACCACCTAGCAGGTGAAGTAGAGTCGATTTCCCTGATCCGGATGGACCAATAATTGCAACAAATTCACCTTTTTTAACTGAAAAGGAGACATCATCCAGTGCTTTTACTGCCGATTCACCTTTTCCATATATTTTAGACAGATGCTCTATTTTTAAAATTTCCATTGTTACTCCTCCATAATTATGCTGATGGATATCATTCTATCTGTCTAAAATGACTTTCAAGTGACTGTAAAAATGACAATTTAGTCACCTAAAGTTATATCACCTGTTTGTAAAATTTTATTCGAAACCGCGTGCCCTTTTCACTATTGCTCGTCACATCAATGACTCCATTTTGACTAGTAATGATACTGTGTGCCATCGAAAGACCAATACCTATGCTACCTTCACTGGCATTTTTCCCTTTATAAAAGCGTTTAAAAATATATGGTAAATCTTCCTTTGGAATGCCTCCACCGTTATCCGCGATGACTATTTCCGTAAATAAGGCGTTTTCGGAAAATGAAATGGCAATAACGCCGCCTTCATGGGTGTGCTCTACACAGTTTTTCAAAATATTAATTAGCGCTTCAGCTGTCCAATTGAGATCACCCAAAAAAGTAACATTGTCCTCACCTTGAATGGAAACCGTTTGTCCTTTAATATCCATTGGAATGGAGACAGGCTCCAGCGCCTTTTGAACAAGCTGCTTCACCAATATTTGATCTTTTTTGAATTGAATGGTCTTCGCTTCAATTTTCGATAGCTTTAATAGTGAAGACACAAGCCAATCAATTCGTTCAAGCTGGATACGAATATTGCGAGTGAATTCTTTTCTTTTTGTTGGAGGAAGATCAGAATCGCTTAACAAATCAGCCATCATCGTCATGGAGGTAAGTGGTGTTTTAAGCTGATGAGAAATATCAGAAATAGCATCTGTCAATTGAGTTTTGTCCTGCTGCAAAAGGGACCTCTGCTCAGAAAGCATCAACGTCACTTTATACATATCATTCTTTAATATACTTAGCTCCCCTTCTTGATTATCACGGACATCAAGTGAATAGTTACCACTGCTAATTTGCCGCAAATAGATAGAAAGCTTTTCAAGTTCTCGATATCTCCACCTAGTAAACAATAAGCTACTTGCAATGAGTAAAGCAGAAGCAATAAATACAACTACTGCTCCAATAATCGAAAAAATTGCCACTACTATCATTGATATAAAGCTTATAGAGCACATGATCAGTAATAGGAATTGAACCTCTCTATTACGCAGCATCTAATCACCAACCTTATATCCTAAACCGCGTACTGTTTTAATCAATGTAGGTTGCTGTGGATCGTCCTCCAGCTTTTCCCTTAGCCTTTTTATATAAACGGTTAATGTATTATCATTTACAAAATCGCCTGCCACATCCCAAATCTGCTCTAAAAGCTGACTTCTTGAAAGCACTTGCCCAATATGATTAGCAAAAATTAGAAACAAACGATATTCTAACGCAGTTAATAGAATCTCCACCCCATTTTTATAAATCTTTCCTTCCAGCGTATTAATGCGAACTTTTTTTATTTCAATGATTGACTGATTGGGAAACTGCTTATGATATCTTCTCAAAACCGTTTTAATCCTTGAAAGAAGCTCTCGAATACGAAAAGGCTTAGTAATATAATCATCCGCTCCCATATCAAGCCCCATAACAACATTTACCTCATCATCAATCACCGTTAAAAAAATGACCGGAATATCCTTCTTCGCTTTTACTATTTTGCACAGCTCATAACCGCTCCCATCAGGAAGGGTCAAATCAAACAAGCATAAAGCAAACTGATCTATGTCTTCTGCGATCACTTCCTTCGCAGATGCCACATCATAACAAAGAACGGTAGAAAAGTGATCCTGCTGCAGTGAATACTCCAGACCAGAAGCGATCGTTTTATCATCTTCCACTAGCAAAATTTTCATTAATTGTCATCCTAACTATTTTTCTTTTGAAATGTAGATCTTTCATTCATCATTTATAACAAGCTTATTATTCCTAAATGTAACAGAAAATGAATGGAAAATCTTTATTGAAAGCAAAGGATTGTACATACTTAATAAAAGAGGAAGTATATATGAGGATCTAAAATGAGCTGCGGCAATGACTTAGTCAAAAAAATAAAGGGACTGCCTTATAAGTTTTTGACACTTATAGGACAGTCCCTTTTGACCTTAGCGATCTATTAATAAAAGTGAACGGCAGTTAATACATATTTTCCATTTGATTGAATAAACATGAAAGAAACCTTCACACCATTATAGAATCCAGCTGGTTTATATTCATAGCTAAAATTAGCAGAATAACCTTTGCTATAGCTTTGTTCCATTTTTAATTTTGAAGTCTTTACTTTTTTTAAGCCATTTGCGAAATCAATTGTTTTTTTCTTTGTGCTATATCTCTTCGTGTTTTTAATACTGATTTTATATGAATTTTTAGTATTTTTACGACTTCCTTTAAAAATTGAACTATCAATCACATGTTTATCTACATAAGTATAAAATGAGTTTGTTTTCCCAGTTTTAAGAGTATCTGCGTATACTTTAATAAGCTTAGCAGCTTCTGGTTTCAACTCATTAATGACCTTTTTCTTATTGAAACTTTTTGAAAAGGACATAATACCCTTTTTCGATACTGTTGCTTTAGATACATGTTTTGTAGCAGTTGTCTTAGCTGCTTGCTTTACCGTTGTCGTTGAAGCGTTAGCTTCCGCACCAACTCCCATTGCTCCAAATAAAAGACTACATGCTATAACGCTAGACATAAACGCCTTTTTTCTAAGATTCTTACTTCGTCTCTCCATAATGATGTCCCACTCCTAATCTTTCATATTCCACATAATTATGGTAATTCATGTTTTCATTTTTATAAATGGGATAAAATACCTAAAACTAGGGACAGAGGGTCTGGTTTGTTGTCCCAAAAGAATCAGTTATTGAGGATTTTCCTATACTAAGAGTGGAAATAAAACCTATATACTGGTTTCATTACTAAGAGGAACTACTTAATATAATGATAAAAACAAACACGGGGACAATGAACCTGACCCCGTGTCCCTTATGAAAACACCAATGTCAAATCTATAACCAAATTTTCAAAAATAGATACTTTCACCTTATCCTCGTCTGTATACATGTCAGGACGACCAAACCTTTGGTTTTGTTGCAGAGTAAAAACACTTACAATTTTTTCATTTGGTTCAATAATCCAATATTCTTTTACCCTTGCCTGTTCATATTTATTAAATTTCTCAATTTTATCTTTTCTGGCTGTAGAAGGCGATGTGATCTCAATAATCACATCGGGACTACCTTTACAACCTCTATCATCCAGCTTTGAGTGATCACAAATTATTGAAATATCAGGTTCAAAAATATTTTTACTATCTTTCTCTGTTTCTTCATTCAGATTAAGTACAACATGAAAAGGTGCAGGGTAAACTTTGCATTTTTTACCTACTAAGAAGTTTGCGATTTGACGATGTAATTCCGATAATACTTCCTGATGAATTCTTGAAGGTGCTGTTTGAAAATATACTATTCCATCAATGATTTCTGCTCTCACATCTTCGGTCCATGACAAATAATCAACATACGTATAAATTCGACCCTCTGTTGGTAATGTCAACAGATTCACCCCGTATCCTAAAGATTATTATCCTTTATTATATCATCTTCCCTTTTTACAGATATGAGATACTTATTACATTTGTAACAATTATCCAATTTTAAACACTTAGTTGTATTCTTCTCGCACTCTTCAGCAGATTTATTTTCTCTCCTACCGGGGATTCTTTTGTTACTATTTTACTAGGTTCGGTAATAGCTTGATTATGCATCATCTTTATCAATAATTGTTTTAAATAATATTTTCTCTTTGTAATTGTTCATAATTTTTCATATCTATACCTCAAAAATAAATTGTATAATAACATTATATCCAAAACATTTAGGAAATTATCAAAGGCTCTGTTCCAAAAACTATGATTTTTTAGGACAAACTTATAACAAAAAGATTACAATTGAAAATTCCCCTTAAACTATGAATTTGTCCCCGTACAAAAATTTAAAGGAAGGTTTCAAATGAAAATCAAAGTAACCGAGTTAAAAAAGCAATTAAAAAAGTATGATCAAAAAGAACTTATTCAATTAATTGCAGATCTTTATAAGACTAATAAGGATGTGCAATCATATTTATCTGTACACTTCCTTGGCGAAGAAGCTGTGCTTGAATTGTATAATCAGACAAAGAAATCAATCGAAAATGAATTTTTTCCGGAAAAAGGATTTGGTAAGTTACGTTTAAATCAAGCCAAAAATGCCATTTCTCACTTTAATACACTTACCAAAGATGAATTGAGAACAACTGATCTTATGCTATATTACGTTGAGCAAGGTGTGGAGTTTACAAATACTTTCGGTGATATAAATGACAGCTTTTATACTAGTATAGAAAAGATGTATGAAAAAGTAACCAGTATGTGTCAAAAAGAAGAATCCTACTACCAAACTTTCGAGGATCGAATAAAACAAGTGGTAATCGATACAGATGGCATTGGTTGGGGATTTCATGAACAATTATATGAATTGTATAGTGAGATAGAGTATATATACAGTGATGAAGAATAGGCTATTTGAGGAGGTGACTCTTCTTTTGAGTCACCTTTTGAGTAAATGTAGTCTGTCTACTGATATAAAAAATTATTATTCTATCAATTTCGTATCGTACATCGTAAAATCGCAACGATAGATGAATAGATACTTTCCATCTATGATTAAGCCTGTTGAGTTTGGAACATCAGTTGACCAATAGGATACTGAGTTTCCTGCAAATGTAGCTACGGGTTTTCCAAGCTGTGATCTGATTAAGATGACTTTTGATTTTCCATCAAAGTAGTTATGAAAGTTATTCACGATTTTATTGATAAAAGGGGTACTCCTATCATTATTTTCAATCGAAACTTGCTTAGGTAATTCATTCATAACATCTGTTAGTCCCTTTTCGTACATTATTAGTGTACTTCCCACATGGGTAATTTGTTTTCCCCCTATTGTTATGTTCAATACTGAGGACTGCTTCGTTGTTTCTCCCTTTTCATTGGATATATCAAATTTTGTGTCCCTGCTAATGTTTCCGGATTTTCCTTTAATCGTATCTATTGGCTGCCCATCAGCATCATACGTTTGTAATGTTACATTAAGGCCTTTTAGTTCTTTCACCATATTTTTACCCCAAAAACTAAACAACTCACATCCACTAAGTACGAATACCAGTGTAATTGATACTAATGTTATGGCTAAATATTTTATATATTTATTCATTTCTTATTCCCTCCCTTATATGTATTTATTATATAAAGGAAATCCAATATTTGTTTGATATTTTATTTACCGTCCCTCTGTCATCCTGCAATTTCAGCCGAAGTGAGCTCACCGTTAATATTGCCGTCTACAATAATGGAATGTCCCCAAAACATATCTCCATCAGAAAAGAATATTTCAAAATCACCATCCGGATAAACACTGATGCTGCTTAATTCCATGAAATCAATGAACATTTCTTTTGTAATCACAGCTATTTCTGCCTCATCATTATCCTGCAGCCATTCATTCGCTAACTCCACAAGCTCTTCTGCAGCATACTTTCTAATTTTCACGTTCCATTCATTCTGCTTCTTAAAAAGAGCATAGGCTGTTTCCAATGAAGACTTCATTTTATTCTCATCTTCATTCCAATCCAAATACAATAGCCCTTCTCCAGCCCAAGTAACGGTCTTTTCAAATAGTTTAACGCTTTTCACAAGCTCGAGCTGCCCTAATACCTCATCATTGTAAAAAACCGGCTTCATTGATTCCTGCAAAATCATTTCCAATGCATTATCTTTATAATTAGTTTCAAGAACCTTTATAAGCATCATTGAATTTTCTGCCCTTCGCACCATTAATCTCGCTATCTCATTCTCTTTCAAAATATCTCTTGATTGTTTCCATTCTTCATCAGTAACCAACCATTCCAGTCGCAATTCTTCTTTTTTAATAGGTTCAATATCATGTAGGTTTTTCCACGCAATCAAATCAATGGACGCATTCCATAGTTTATCTCCTCCAGCTTTTCCCGCACCAATCCCTGATGCCCCTGTGACAGCTGCCACCTCAATAATATTTTCTGCAAATCTGCTTTCAAATTTACTTCTTTGACTCATTTTCACACACAATCCTTTCTCCTATTTAGTGATGCAGTTAAAAATTCCTTAGCATCGATGAACCACCAATCAAATTTCGACTATGTTCAACTTAATCATCTATTAATCAAACGTTTGATTAATAGGCGTCTAAACTTGCATATTTGCTTACTTTTTATGCAATTAATAAAAGAAAATTCTGTCGAACTTCTTGGGTTCACCTTAAAACTCATTTAGCCAATCAATGATTCTTTAAAATATTTTTTCTAAATATTTGTAATGGAAGAAAGGTATCATTGTATAATTCACTTGTAAACACTACAACAAGTTTGTCCCTAGGAGACACAATAATATATTGCCCACCATAACCCATTGCAAAGTATATATTCGGATTATAGGCTTTTCTGTCTTCATCAACTAAAACCCACCAATGGTAGCCATATGAGCCTATCCCGTCATAAGTATGGTATTTAGCAGCGGTTGAACTAGAAACCCAATGATCAGAAACGAGCTGATTATTCGCCCATACTCCACCATTCATCATCATGGCACCAATTTTCAACATATCCATCGATTTTAAACATAAACCAAATCCCCCAATGGATATTCCTTTTGAATCTTCATACCAACGATAATCTGTTATACCCAATGGTTTAAAAAGTACTTTTTCAGCATAGGAAGCAGATTTGCCATTTGTGACCTTTTGCAAAATGGCGCTCAATAAATGGGAAGCCCCCGAGTTATAAGTCATTTGCTTTCCTGGTTCATCTTTCATTTTCTTCTCAAGGATGAATTTCACCCAATTCTTACTATTGATCATTGGAAAAGGGCGCCCACCCCAAGCTCCAAATTCTTCCCATTCATACCCAGGTGTCATCGTAAGTAAATGTTCAATCGTTATATTTTTCTTATTTTCTTCGATAGTAGAAAAATAATTTAAAATTGGAGCATGTATACTATCTATTTCTCCTTTATCAATAGCGATCCCAATCAAAATAGATATCACGCTTTTTGTAACAGAATTTAAGTTAAATAATTTATTAGTCATTTTTTTGTTTTTGAAGTATTGATAAACGATCCCATTATCATGATAGATGAGACATGAAGAAATCTTCACCTTTTTAATATCTTGCTCCAAACCATTCAATTTTTCAGGTTCAAACATCATTGATTATCACCCTTAATTGTTTCATTTTCACTAAGTATAATATGAAAATATTGGAAACATCAATAATAAACTTAGAGCATGAAAACACAAAAAGGAGGAAAGCATTTACTTTCCCCCTTTTTTATTATAGACTCTGAATTTGTGAAACGGTTATCCATAGTAATTTGGAGTAGTATTTCTTTTAAAAGTAAATCTAAATCATCGATTAATACTTTCTGTAGATACTTTATGCACCAAACAATGTGATATTGAATGGGGTACACATGTCCTCTACCATGTTATCCTCCTCAAATAGATGATAATATATGACAATAGTTTTTTCGGTACATTCGTTCTCATTATCAGTATTTTTTGTCAAATATTTATTTAACATATCCCGGACAATTGAGATGGCATTAAGCCATCCCTTGTCCAAAGCCGATTCATCTCATGATTGAAATCACAAGTGTTCTCAGCTAAATCATAAGGATTGAATATTTATCTATTTATACGTATTTCCACTTCACTTTTTGATTTCAATTGGTAAGCCAGTTTCTTGGACCTTCTTTAGTAGCTCATCAGTTATGACAACATCTGGTACTTGCCCCTTCGTTTCTTGCTCTACCTGCCTTTGGTAACGGTCAGCTTCTTTAAGCCAGCTACTATATTCAACACTTAGCAATTCTTTAGTATACCGAGAGAAAGTAAGTTGAGCGATTTCTCCTTTATCCGATTTCACTTGGAAGGTAATATCCGAATTTTTCGCCCCTGCTTTGTTTTCTTGAAATCCTTGGGAAATATACTTCACAGATGTTACTTTATTAGATACTAATTGATATGTTTTTGCGGCCGCTTTTGCTAATTCTTGATACTCTTCATTGTTTTTAATTAATGTTTCATCTATTCCTCTACGAATATCTGCCTTATGATAAACCCACTTCGATATCGAGTGATTTTCTCCAGTGACAGCATCTAAAGCAAAATCATAGGACAAGCCATCATTGACCTTTACATGCACATTCCATATTGCACGGAGCTGTGTCGTACTAATCGGGCTATACGTCATTTCCAACGTTTGCCCGCTTAGATCAACATGAAAGATTTTCCACAAATTTTGACTAGCAAGCTCTGCCGCCTCCTCTATTTTCATATCATTTACCGTTGGCTGATCCTTATCAATAAACTTTACTTTGTAATCCTTTTTTACATAATCCTCAGGTACAGTGCTATTCACTGGTCCGACATATGATAGGGTGTAGCTGGTAGGAACTGTTTGCGTTTTACTTACTTCTGCTGCTTTTACGATTTGACTAATCCCCCCGAATACTAATGTAGTTGCAGCAATGGCTCCTACAGATCCGAGTATCATCTTTTTCTTTTCATTTCCTTTTGTCATTCCATTCATCTCCTTTATATTTGAATGTGTGATGTTATCACAGTTTAAGTATATAAACGCAATATTTTCAAACGATCATTAACTTATTACGGACTTGTAAAAGTTAATTTAGCTACTGTCCCCTTTCCCAGCTCTGATGAGAAGCTCAGCTCTGCTTCATGAGTGACAGCAATTTGCTTACATAGTGCTAAGCCCAGTCCTGCCCCGCCACCAGAGCGGTGACGAGAAGGATCTACTCGATAAAACGCTTCAGTAATATGGACAAGATGATCCTCAGACATTCCCTTACCATTATCTTGAACAACAATTACTTTCTTTTCCTTCTCTAAATATGCAATCAGCTTGATCACTCCATTAGGACTACAGGCTTTTATTGCGTTATCAATTAAATTAATTAGAAGAATATGCATCAGGTCTGCATTGCAAACTAATGTATCAAACTGAAAGTCATAAATCATTTTTATTTTTTCTTCTTTCGCCTTGATGGATATTGCTTTCTCTACCTCTTGCACTAATTTTTCCATATGAATATTATTCAACTCAATCCTATTTCCACGAAGGGTCGCCATATCTAACAAACGATAAGCAATTGTCTGAAGTCTACGACTCTCAGACATAATATAATTTGTCGCAAATAACTTGTCCTCCTCTGAGCGAACAACCTTTTGAATATATTCCGCATATCCGTAAATAGTGGTTAAAGGTGTTCTAAGTTCATGTGCCAAATTATCTACAAATTGCTGCTTCTGTTCTGCAGCTGCAGCTAACTCTTGTATCTGACTCTCGATTTCTTGCGCCATATAATTGAAACTTCTTGCCATCTCTGCAAGCTCATCTCTTCCCTTAACCGCAAGCCGCTTCTCATACCGTCCCTGTGCTATACTTTTGGATGCAGTTGAAATTTGCTGAAGCGGCTTAAAAACTCGATCTAATACAAGTAATAAGCAAGAAGCAAGTAAGCCACAAAAAGCAATTCCAATCGAAAACAACATAACCGTCATTTTGTTCCATGAAGAAATGATCGCAGATACATCATAGTAATAAGCAAGTGTATAAGTATCGTATGGTGCTGGTAATGTACCCACTACACAGATATATTCCTTATTTCCCAGCTTTTCCATTGAAACAAGGCGTCCACTTTTCTTTGAAAGATAAGGGGGATTGGGAAGTTTGATAGAATCTCTTATAATGTCCGTATAAAGTGGTCTACTATCTTTAGAAATGTTCAGAATTACTTTTTGTTTACTATAAAAATCAAAATAAGAGTGATAGAGCGATTGGATCCCACTCTCAATCGAAGTTCCTCTTCTTTTCAAAGCATCCATGTCCTTTGCATACGAAGATGCAATAAAATAATGCTCTCTAAGGCTTCGATCCTTCGAAGTATCTAAATTACTCTTAAGTGTTAGAACTAAAACAAGCAAAATACCACTATAAAAAAATAAGAGAAATAAAATAAGAGTAAACAAAAAGGTTCGCGATTTCATCGCTACACCTCCAAGCGATATCCCATTTTATAAACGGTTTTTATTCTTGTCTCTAAATTTAGCTTTTTTCTAAGCTTTTGAATATGAACATCCACCGTCCGTGTATCGCCTACATAATCATAGCCCCAAGCAAGCTCTATCAGCTTATCTCGAGATAAAGCAATATTGCGATTATTCACTAACACCTCTAGTAACTCAAATTCTTTAGGTGTACATTCAACTAAATTCCCATTTAGAAACACTTTCCTACCTTCAAAATCAACTTTCAACCCATCCAGCTTAAAATCATTACTTTCCTTCTTTGTTCGTCTTAACACAGCATCCACTCGAGCCAACAATTCCAGCATTTCAAATGGTTTAACTAGATAATCATCAGCGCCTAATGTTAAGCCCTTTACCTTATCGGCTAAGCTAATCCGTGCTGTCAAAAAAATAGTCGGGATTCCCCTAATCTTTTGAAAAACCTCATATCCGTTCATCTCAGGGAGCATAATATCTAGCAAGACAAGATCAACCTCGTTCAGCTCCAGCTTGTCAATGGCTGATTTTCCATCAAAAACTGTTATACACCTATGTCCAACTGATTGAAGGTTTCTTTTTACTAACTCGTTTATAGGAATTTCATCTTCGACAATTAAAATTGTTGCCACTATGATCACCTCTTCATTAGCTTAGCACCGTCATGTAATAGAGTTGTAAAAGCTGTTATTTTAACCATTTTGGAGTCGATTACAGAGGGAGTTTATTTTAGTGAATGAATGTGAAGTTGATAATAATCGGTTTCTATTTTTAGAATATTATAACATTTGACACAGGAATATTATGATAGAAAATATAAGTTTTCAAGTGTCCTAGAGACGACCATGACTTTCGTTCCTTTTTGTTATTAATTAGATAAAACTCTTGCCTTCATTTGATTCGCACTGTATTATAAAAATAATCAGATAACTATTAATAGCAGTTTTTTTGGTCTTCGGGTGGAGAAAAGGAGAACCCTATGAGCATGAATCTGTATTACGTATTTTGTAATACATTTTATGATCATAGGGTTTTTTGTTTGCATAATCATCTATCTAAGATCGAGTCCTTCTTTAACTAGTTGTCTGGGATCAAAAAGGAAAAATATATAAGGAGGAGAAAGCATGAGAGAAATGAAGTTTTATAGGTTAGTAGTTTATGCTTTAACGCTTGTTTTAGTAATGGGAAATGTGTTGATGTTCCATTCTTCCAAATCAAAAGCAACTGAGAATACTCCTGTTCCAAATTTATTAATCACGGAGGTAGTTCCAGATACGGATAACTACGCGGGTTATGATGCATTTGAATACATAGAAATTTATAATAATAGTGCTAAAGAGATAGATTTAAAGGGATATCATATAAAATCAGGGAGCTGGAATGTAGAAATTCAAAATTCCGCTAAAATAGCTCCCTGGGATACATTTCTTTTTTGGACAAGAAGGCAAGAAATTCAACCACTTACGTTAGAAGCCTTTAACCATAGTTACTTTGCTTCCTATGAAAGTAAATATATAAAAGAAGATAAGTTACTGACATTAGAAAATATTGGCGGCCTCGTTAATAGTAATAAACAGACAGTTTTAATCAGTGATCCAAATGGAAAGGAAGTCGTTCGAGCAAATTACACAGGGGATGACGTTTTCTTAAATAAATCAATCACTTTTACTTATCCGAAAGATGGCAGTAATTTAATGAAAACTATATCTGGAAATCAGAATCCAACACCAGGATGGATCGTGCCAGATCAAGCTCCACCAAGACCAAAAGTGGATGAAGATGCTCCACAAATCCCTGCAAACATCAATGCAGAGACAGGAAACGGTCAAGTATCATTAACATGGAATCCAAATCAAGAGACCGACGTATACCGCTATCATATTTATAAGAATGGGGTTTTAGAGTTCTCAGTCTCCCAATCTCAACACGAATTTACACTATACTCTCTTATTGGCAATCGTGATTATTCGTTGCAAGTGACAGCTGAGGATCTATCAGGAAATGAATCGGCTAAATCAGCACCACTAACTGTGACACCAGGACATCAAATCATTACGCAGGAAGAAAGATCCCCTAATAATAAGGACCCTAAATATCAGGAGCTTTGGGATATTAGCAAGGACGGACCTGTCATCCCTGGATTAGTTCAAGATCTTGTTCCGCAAGGATTGGGTTATTATAAGAAAAAGGATTGGTTATTCACCATCAATTATTTAAGTGATGGACGACCTGGAACATTAAGTGTTATCGATGCAACGACTGAAAAATTAATTAAATCCGTATTGTTGTATAACCAAGACGGTACACCTTACACAGGTCACGCTGGAGGAGTGGCTGTCAGTAAGGAGCATGTGTGGATTTCATCTGAAAACTACTTATTCACATTAAATGTAAATGATATCGTTTCAGCTAAAAATAATGGTGAAGTCAGATTCACAAACCAAATTCCTGTTCCTGTAGAAGCAGCTTATGATGTATATGACGATGATAATGGCATCCTTTGGGTGGGCGAATTTTATGAGGCAAATAGTTACCCAACAGATCCATCACATCATTTAGTTAATCGTGCGGGAGAAATGCAATACGCATGGATGGTGGGTTACAAGCTTAAGAGTAGCAATGACATGATATCTAGTGAACAATGGAATAAAGGATCCAATCAGCCTGCTACCCCTGATTATGTACTATCAACCGTCGGGAAGGTTCAAGGCGCCATTGTTCAAAAGAAGGGGATCTCCTTAGCCACCTCATACGGTCGAGCTAATGACAGCGTGTTGTATCGATATGAATCACCACTAAAGGAGAAGCCTCACGAATACGTTAAGGTAAATAATAAAGAGATACCTCTTTGGTTCTTAGATGGCCAAACAGCAAAGCCTAGAGAAAGTATCGTAGCGATTCCAATGAAGGAAGGCGCGGTATTAGTTAAAAAAGAGCTTTATGTTAACTTCGAATCAGGCGCCAACAAATATCGTTATACTGGCACATATCCAAGGGATCGTATGCTAAAAATAGATATGAAGATTCTTATGAAAGATGATAAAGATATTATTAAGGGTGAACGTTAAACATTATTAACAATATCCTTACCATAGAACTATTAAGCAGCTCTAGTTGAAAAAATTAGAGCTGCTTTTGTATTTATTAAGGCAATTTCAGATAAAAATTATACTCGCATTAAAAGATCTGGTTCGCTATTTGTTGGAAAAAATCCTTTTTTCTTATATAGTGTTTTACGAGGTGACAAAAATGAAATGGATTCGATTGTTTTGGGTTGCATTGCTTTCTACCGTAATATTAATCGGATGTAACTCAGCATTTGAAAAACAGAATGAAACATCAAAGACACAAAAAGTAAGTAACACCATTCTTGATGAGATGGAGGGCCCTCCAAAGAATGGACATACACTGGAACGACATGTAGGAAAATCCGACAGTGAATTGCTGGAACGTATTAAGAGAGATCATATTACTGCTGCTAGTACATACTATGATAAGGACACAGCAACAAAGGCAGTCCTAGAAAGTCTTGATATCCATGATAAAAAAATCCAGAATTGGCTTAATCATTCCAATCGAGATCGCCTTGTACTAAACACGAATCATTCTTTTGCTGTTGGAAAAACTGCACTGAAATCAGACATGCGTATACATGATAATTTACACGATACGATAACTGTCTTAGCGAAAGACCCTTCAAGCTCGCGGAAATATAAAATCATCACTTCTTATCCAATTATGAAGAGAGGAAAATAGATGTATACAGAATTTAAATATTTTTTAGAGGCATATTGTACATTAGGTTTAGAGACAGAAGAAGTATGGGAAGCCATCGAACAATTTAAACAAAATGAAGATCCAAAAATTCAAGAAACTTTACTAGCAGAACTGCAAGAAATCTTAAAAAATGGAGATTTGAGCAAAGCAAGAGAAATGATTCTACAACATGGATCTAGACAATTTTCTAATGAAGAAACAGCAATGTGGCTGAAATATATTGTAGAACAGCTTCTAAGGGACAAAGGGACAGGTTCCTTGTCCCACATTTAATTGGGACAGTAAACCTGTCCCCTTGTCCCTTTTATAAACAAACTATTCATATATTAAATTATTTTAGAAAAATACCGATATATATTTAAAGGAGATTAATATATTAGATAGGAGGAAGAAGAATGACTACAAGTATTGAGACTGATCTTCATCCAATGCTGCAATCCTTTATAAACGCTGCACCTTATATACAAGCACTGGTGAATGATGATATAACAATCGGTATTTATGATACTGAAAAATTGATTATGAACTTTCCTGCTAAAACATTCAATTTAAATGTTGCACCGGGAGATCCTTTAATTGAAGGAGATATCATTACGAAAGCCATTCGAGAGAATAAAAATCAGGCGATGATTGTACCAGCTGAAATCTTAGGAGTTAGCCTCATTTCACATGCAGTACCACTTCGAGATGAAAATGGAAGGGTCGTCGGAGGAGTCGGCATCGGTCAAAATGTTGATAAAGCAAACAAACTCTCTAGTGTGGCTAATAATCTTTCCGTCATAATAGGCGAGGTTACCAAAACCATTTTAGAAATGGCGACTTCCATTTCGCAATTGGCGGAAAATATGAGACTTATTTCCGACAAATCCTATGAGGTAAATAATAGCGTAAAGCTTATAGAAGAGGTATCAGTAGTTGTTAAAGGAATTGCTGATCAAAGTAACTTACTTGGATTAAATGCAGCAATCGAATCAGCCCGTGCTGGCGAACACGGAAGAGGATTTTCTGTCGTAGCAGGTGAAATTAGAAAAATGGCGACGGGCTCCAAACAACAAGTAGATGAAATACAATCCATTACAAAAACAATCAAAGATATTATTGAAAGCTTAAATCAAGATATACAAAAAACAAATGTCGAATCTGATTCACAATCCGCTGCGATTGAGGAACTGACAGCGACAATGGAAGAAATCAACGGCAATGTCCAAAATCTGGCTGAATTAGCGAAGGAAAACTCAGAACTGAAAAAAAAATAGTAGGAGTTGATGGAGATGGCAGTGTTAAATTTCAAAACATTAAACAGTCAATACATAAATGGTGAGTGGAGAGAAGGCTCAAGCAGCCTAACAATAGAAAACAAGAATCCTTATAACGGTGAGGTCATTGCAAGTTATAAGGCTGCTAGTTTAGAAGATCTTGATGCGGCTTATAAATCATCAGAAGTTGTACAAAAACAGTGGGCAAAAACGAATCCAATTATCCAACGTAATGTATTTGATCAAGCCTACAATATTATTGAAGAAAATCATGAAGCCATCGTTGATGTTATTATCGATGAAATTGGTGGAACGCGATTAAAAGCAGAATTTGAAATTGGACTAGTACAAAATATGCTGAAAGAAGCTGCTTCATTACCTATGAGAATGAATGGTTCAATCTTACCTTCTCCAATAGATGGAAAAGAAAACCGTGTATACCGCGTGCCAGTCGGTGTGGTTGGAGTAATAAGCCCATTTAACTTTCCTTTCTTCCTATCTATGAAATCCGTTGCACCAGCTTTAGCTACTGGGAATGGCGTCGTATTAAAGCCACACGAACATACTCCTATCACCGGCGGTACGATGATAGCCAAAATATTTGAAAGTGCGGGACTTCCAAAAGGTTTATTAAATGTTATTACGACAGAAATTTCCGAGATTGGTGACAGTTTTGTAGAACACCCTATTCCTCGTGCCATTTCATTTACGGGATCTACTAGAACAGGAAAACATATTGGAGAAGTAGCCGGCAGAAACCTGAAAGAAGTACATTTAGAATTAGGTGGAAACAGCGCCCTTGTCGTATTAAAAGATGCGGATATTGACCTTGCTGTTAGTGCAGCTGTCTTCAGTCGATTTACTCACCAAGGTCAAATTTGTATGTCTGCAAACCGCTTAATTATTCATGAAGCAATATACGATGAGTTTGTAGAGAAATATGTATCCAAGGTATCAACATTAACTTGCGGCAATCCAAAAGATAGCAGTACAATTATTGGTCCATTAATTAATGAACGCCAGGTGCAAACCACAGTGGCATTGATTGAAAAAGGAATAGAGGAAGGCGCCAACCCTATCATTAAAGGCAATGTCATTGGAAATATTGTTGAACCAGTTGTATTTACTGAAGTCACTCCTGACATGACCATTGCGAATGAAGAATTCTTTGCTCCAGTCATATCCATTATGAAAGCTTCTAGCGACGAAGAGGCTATCTCGATCGCGAATCAAACCCCTTATGGATTAAGTGGTGCCATTCATACAAGAAATGTGGAACGTGGTGCAGAACTTGCTAAGTTAATGGATACAGGTATGATTCATATAAATGATGGAACTATTAATGATGAGCCAAATGTAGCGTTTGGAGGAGTTAAAAACTCAGGCGTCGGCCGCCTAAATGGTGAATGGAGTCTAGATGCATTTACAACTACTAAATGGATTTCCATTCAACATGAAAAACGATCTTATCCATACAGCTAATTCTTAGAAGTAGTTCTTAAAGAAAATCGTAATAATAACCCCCTGCTTATATTAAAAGCAGGGGGTTTTAGTAGTTAATAGATTTATAGTTATAAGAGATCCACTATTTAAAAGGGCTTTTTTGAAGCGAAAAACACCCATTTAAATAAGTTTTTGCCCACAGTTAGAGCAAAAGTTGGCTGGACCAGTTTTTGTACCACAATTCGGGCAAAAGTTTGGTCTCTTTTGGTCGCCGTCCATTGGTAGTGGAGTAGCTTGTGCAGCCTGAGCTGGTGCGGCTTGATTTTGGGAATTTTGATTCATTTGGTTCATCATTTGATTGGCAAAATTCATTCCCATCATCATCCCTGCCATATCAGATGCCGCTCCTCCTCCCTTCATTTTTCCTGAGGCCATGCCATCAGTCATCGAGATTTGCTGGTATCTATCGACATTGCTAATCATCCCGTGTGAGGCATTTTTTGTAATCATGTCTTGAATTTCTTTTGGATAGTTGAAGCTCATGACATTAAATCCAGTTATCGTAATGCCGCTTTTGGTCATCTGCATATCTAAATCCTCTTGAATTCCTTTGGAAATTTCGAAGGAGTTGGACTGAAGATTAAATATATCCTTTCCTTCCCTTGTGATCCATTTCATCAGGAACTGATCGAGGATTGATGTAATGCGTATTCTAACATCCTCCACTAAATATTGATCCCTAACCCCAGCAATTTGATCAATTAAGCCAATATAATCATTCACTTTAAAATTAAATGTTCCGTTTGCTCGAATCGGAATGCCGCCTGGGAGCCCTGGTGCAGGGATATTAATGGCATTTTGTGTTCCCCATTTGACTACAAACTCTTTTGTGTTCACAAACAGTACTTCTACCCGCATACCGCTATTAAATCCAAACTTGAATCCCTTTAAGGTCGATAAAAAAGGAATAATTTGTGATTCAATATCATACTCACCTTCATCACGAAAGATCCCTTCGATTTTTCCATTGTTTAAAAAAATCGCATCTTGACCAGGACGAATAATTAGTTTACTCCCCTTTTTAATTTCACGATTGCTCCATTTATAGAAAATCATATCATCTCTAAATTCTTGCCATTCTACTACATTGGCAAATTGGTTTCTAAAAAATGACATCAATAATCTGCCCCTCTCCACTTTCTAAGCTGACTAGCCATTAAAACTTGCCGCTGCTTCCGCTATGCGAGTGACCACCACTAGAAGTTCCTCCGCCACCATGCGAGTGACCACTATTATTCGAATCGTTTTTAGGTTTTAACTGCTTCGTTACGGTTTTTCTAACAAATCGATCATACCTGCTAATGACTTTTGATTGATTATTATTTATATAGGTTTGCGCATTTACTGTGACCCTGCCACCGGATTGAAAAGCCATAATTGCCACAACGATGCCTGCTACAAATAAAGAGGCAATGAGTTGGAACCACCATTGAAAAAAGATATTTTCTTGATCTCCACCCGTTTCATCACCTACATACTCTTCATGGCCAGTATCTAGATCATGATCCGTATACTCTTCCGAACTGCCACTTGGCTCTTCACCCATATACTCGTGGGAAAGAGTCATATAATCTGAAAAGGCTTGAAAGTAGTTACCGTCTGATAAAGCAGGGGTAATTTCCTCACGAATCGAATCCAGCCGCCCACCATCCAAATAATCCTCTGCTTTCCCATATCCCGCCAAATGCACATCCCGTTCCTCCATATCAATGGCTAAGAAGACAGCATTTCCATCCGGCTGATTATACCCAGGATCATTATCATCATAGAAATCTTCTACATATTGTTCGAGTTCCTTTCCATCAGTTCCATCTACCGTAATAACTATAAAAGCAGTGTCTCTTTCCTTACCTAGTTTACTAGATAAAGACTGAAGTTTTTTCACTTCTTTATCCTTTAAAAGACCAGCATAATCATAAATATATTTATGCCGATCAAATGCTTGTGCTTTAGCCAATGTCCCGAAAGGCATGAGAAGCAAAAAAGCAATCATAAAGAAAAGAAAACCGTGCTTTGGCATACGAATTTTTCTCACCAAAAGCCACCCCCCATCAGATAGGAGACACATTTTAATGCTAGGAAGGAACCAGCTGCGATGCCGCCAAACCACGTAGCGATCTTACCATTACTGAGTGGCGGTTTCCCGACAATTTTCCCCGTCTGTCCGTTCATTGCAAACGTATATATGGAATTATTATAGTCATAGCTGACCATCCATACCGGTAGTAAAACATAATCACTATTCACATTTCTCGTATTAATGTTTTTATTTTTAAAATGAACTGAATGATAGCCTGTTAATGTTGAAGAAATATAGGATTCAATATATCCGCTAATTTTATCTTCCGCCCGTGGAAGCAGTTCCTTATCTGTATAATTGTATTTCTCAGCAATGTATCCCGCTAAATACGGGGTTTTAAAATCCTTTAATTGATCGTATGGGAATGGTTCCAATTTATCCATTAATTGATCATCCATCTTCTCTGATGCATCAACAGGAACCTTGACATAATTCAGGTTGATATCGCGATAAACATCAAAATAGTTTGTTTCTGTATAAATATAATCTCCCTGCTCATAGGTTCTGACCTTTGTACACTCTGCACTTACTTGTACCTTACTATTTAAATCATATAGCCAAAATGGAATATACATCCCGGTTATACTCTTAATCCGATCCGCTGTCATGAATCCTTTCGGAGTCAGAAGCCCTTTTCGGCACCATTTTTGAAAGGCCTGGACCGCCTCTTCCTTACTAATAGTAAAAGGAATGACTTTCTTTGGTGCAAGTTGACCTGATAATCGATCAGCAATGACTACACCCGCTCCACAAAAGCTGCAACTTGTTGCAGCAGTTTCTGCAAGAGTAAGTAGAACAGCTCCACAATTCTCACAATGATATTCATTCGCCTCATCATCAGAAAATACAGCCGTTTTTAACTCTTCAGGATAATTTTCGATATTTTCATGTCGACCACAGCTTTTACAAGATAATTTGCCGGATTCAGGATCAAAGCTCATATCATTCCCACAGCTAGGGCATTTATATTGAAGGATCATGTTCTCATCCCCTTTTTGTATCATGGAAAGGCTGCAGCTCGATGGCTGCAGCGCTTAATAGATGGCTATCTATTATTTTTCATTCTCGCCTTCAATGCTTCAAGCTCTGCATCCACTTCACTGCTATTGCTATCATACTTAGCGGTTAAATCCGCGATTTCATCTTTTGGCCCTGCATTAAGTTCAGCCATGGCATTCGCTTCATCAAGTGCACGATTTACCTTCTCCTCCATTCGCTCAAATGCCGAAATCGATCCTCCTGATTTAGTCACCGATGACCCAAGCTTATTCATTCGTTCCTGTGTCTTAGCCACAGACCATTTCGCTTTCAGCATCGATCTTCGTGATTCCAATTCACCAATATCTGCGATCAGTTTATCATGCATTTGTTTCATTTGTAGTGAATTAGATGAGGCCAATTGATAAGCTGTTTGCAGCTCGGTTAACTTTGCTGCTAATGTGTTTTTTTTCTCTAGAAACTTCCTCGCATCTCCTTCATTCCCTGCCTCTAATGCCTTCATTGCATAGCGTTCCATTTTCTCCATCTCTTCTTGGCATTCATTTACTTCCCTTTTGGCCCGCTGCTCTTCTGCCATCACTGATGCTGTTTCCGACTTAACCTTCCCTAAATCCTTGTTAAGGTTTCTTAAATACTGATCAATCATCTTCTCTGGATCTTCCGCCTTATCCAATAAAGCGTTGATATTGCTTGCCATAATATCCTTAAATCTGATCAAAATACTCATACTGATATCCTCCCCATTCTGAAACGTAATAAAAAACTTTAATTTATTATACTGTCTTATTTTAAAAATAGTTTCATTTTTTGTACTACTTTTATGGGGATGGGATTGGTTGAGTGATTCTTTTTTTGAGGAACCGTATAATACTATTATTAATGAATAGAACCGCTCGAATTTATTAACGGCGTTTTTTAAAAAACTTTATTAATCTAAGGTACAGTTCATCTATGTACAAAATAACATAAATACTAGCAACAAAGCCCTATATCTTAGGGCTTTGGGTTAAATCATTGGTGAGGTCATTCTATTAATATTAAAGACTTGAATAGAGATAATAATTTTATATAATTATTTTTAAATAACAAGAAATTTTTTATAGAGTAACATTTAAAAAGACTTATTTCAGTGCTATATTACCCGATGATGTCTTCAGTTTCACTTCGTATTCTCCATTTCCTAATTTTCCTTTTGTTTCTTTCTTGTTTTGTTGATGATCATCTAGATTAATTTCAACTGATCGTCTACCACTATTTGACTTAAGGTGAAGTGCAACATCTGGTTCACTATCATTTAAAGATACATCTACATTGCCGCTCGTTGTTTTCACATATACATTACTATGGAATTGAAGAAAACCAAGCACTACATTCCCACTACGTGCATTAACCTGTAAATTTTGTGTTTGTAAATCCTCACCAACAACATTTCCTGAGGTCCCATTTACTATTATCTCTCCATTAAATTTAATAGGTATTCGAACCAATAATTCAGGCTTTTTCTTAAAAAGACGAGCCATATCATTTTTAACTCCTATTGAAATTTTTCCTTTTTCCTTATCCAATTTTAATCCAGGCCCATTATCGTATAAAAGCAGGGAAGCCTCTAATTCCTTAATATCGGCTGATACAACCTTTACATCAGTACTTCCAAATTCTATTTGAATGTTATCTACGTCATTTACTGAAACCCTTTGAAAATCTACATTTTCTTTCTTCGAACAAGCGGTTAAAAATACTAAAACAAATATAAATGTCATAACGAAGAACTTTCTCAACTTTCAACACTCCTTTCATTGTGCATCATTATAAGAGGTGACGTAAGGTCAATTACAAGTTAATTTTCAATTTATTTAAATATTATGGTTAAAAGACTTGAAGCTTACGTTGCGTCATTTTATATACTAAATTTAATACGTTAAATATTGGAGGGATGAATGGTTGAAACAAGGCGATATTATTATTTACGGATGTGTTATTATTGGTGCGGGAATTGGATTAATATTGGATAATGCCTTTCCAGGTGTATTAATTGGATTGGGAACAGGATATTTAATTCGAAATTCCTTCAAAAAGGATAAAGAATAAATATAATTGAAATTTTTGGAAGTAGGTGCTTTAGTTGATTCATATTAATAAAGTAAGAGAGCTAACAGGTGTGACAGTAAGGACACTACGTTACTATGATAAAATCGGTCTATTAAAACCTGCTTCTAAAACGCAGGGAGGACATCGTCTATATACAATTAAAGAAATAAAAAAGTTACAGCAGATTCAATTTTTCAAAAAAATTGGTTTTTCATTAAATGAAATTGAAAACATGCTCACTAATAAAGATTGGAATTGGGTAGAAGGTTTAAAGGAGCAATTATCTTTTGTAATAAAAGAACAAGAAAGATTAAAGAAAATAGAGCTATCATTAAAGGAAATTATTCATGGTGTTGCAATTGAAGGTGAAGATAGCTGGAATGCAATTAAAAAGATTATGCAGCTCTCTGTTAAAGATAAAGAAATACAACAGTCTTATCGTGAATCCATATTTAACGAAAAGGAGAAAAAACTTTTAGAAAAGCTCCCTAAAATGACAAGTGAAAACTCTAATTCACTAGAGTGGATTGGGCTAATTGGGCAATTGAAACATTTTATGAAGGATGGTCCGGAATCAACTAGAGTTCAAAATATTATTAGGAGAATGGATGAAAAACGTTTAGAGGATTTTGAAGGAGAGGATGAATTTTTAGATAAGTTGTGGGAGATAAGGAAATCGCCACAGCAAGCAGAAAAATTAAGTTTTTATCCGATTGATGAAGATGTACTTAAATTTATGGACGATGCATATACCGTTTATTTGAATAAAAAAAACGTCAATCAGACTAAGGAGGAAAATGAATGAGTATGGAACTACTTCTCCTAATAGGAGGATTAGCTCTTTTAGATACATTAAGTCCTGCAACAATTGGTGTAACCGTGTACCTGCTCCTAACAGAAAAAGAAAAACTTACAAAATGTTTATTAATTTATTTAATGACTGTAGCATTATTATACTTTTTAGTTGGAGTATCCCTCATGCTAGGGTTGGGTTATTTAGTTGATACAATTTCAAAAATATTACAAAACCGTATTATTAGTTGGGTTATTTTTATAATAGGTGGGTTATTATTTATCGCCAGTTTTTTTGTTCAAACAAAGAAAAAACAAACAAAATTACCTGTCCCAAAATCAAAA
The DNA here is from genome assembly GCA_018333075.1 of Heyndrickxia sporothermodurans. Classification (GTDB taxonomy): domain Bacteria; phylum Bacillota; class Bacilli; order Bacillales; family Bacillaceae_C; genus Heyndrickxia; species Heyndrickxia sporothermodurans_A. The sequence goes on from BORH01000015.1 coordinate 103,616, forward strand.
AGCATTCTTTCAATGTTAACACTAGGATTTACTACTTTCTTAATTGAAGTGGGAACCGCATTTCCATACTTTGCGTCAATTGGTTTAATGATTAACTCTAATCTATCATGGTTTGAATGGATTTCTATTTTATCAGCATATAACTTTATCATGATATTACCTCCATTATTGTTATTTACCTTCTATCTCCTATTTAGTAAATGGATTACAAAGCCACTTCAAAAACTACATATGAAAACTTCTAATAATAAAGGGACAGCCCTTTCATGGATTATGTGTATTGTTGGGTTTATACTAATGTTTAATAGCTTGGATTATTTATAATCTTTCTGATCAATAAGATAAATTAGAAGTATCTTATTGATCTTTAACAATATAAAAATCGTGAACTGTTAAATAGGAATTAATGTTAGACTATTAAATACTAATATTATTGATTAAAGTGATGAATTTAGAAAAATATCTCTCAAAAACCATGAAACATTAGAACTTTCATTTTCGTCATTAAATAATGATAATTGACATATGGAAAGGATATTAGTTTTGAAAAAGCAAAATAGAAATTTACTAATTATCATTCTCCTTGTGATAATAGGAATACTATATATACAATCATTTAAACAACCCAATCCCCCTCCGAATAAAAACCATTCACAATCTATGCCAACTGAGCTTAATCCGATTGTGAAAAAAAGAACGAATCAATTAATCCAGCAGGCTGCAAAAAAAGGAATTACGGTCGTGATTACGGATGATTTCCGAAGTGCGAAAGATCAAGATCAACTTTATCAAAAAGGCAGAACAGTTAGCGGAAATATTGTAACAAATGCAAAAGGAGGCGAATCCTATCATAATTATGGACTTGCCGTTGATTTTGCATTAAAGACCCCTTCTGGAAAAATTATTTGGGATATGCAATATGACGGGAATAAGAATGGAAAAGCAGATTGGAACGAAGTGGTGGATTTAGCGAAAAACCTAGGGTTTACTTGGGGTGGTGATTGGCCTAAATTTAAAGACTATCCTCACTTGCAAATGAATTTTGGCTTAAGCATTACCGATTTACAAAATGGGGCAAGACCTGATGCATCGTCCTCAGTAGCTGATTCCTATTAAGTGGGGATATTTTCGATTAACGGACCAGATCTGATTCGTTTATTTCTTTTTCTATTACTAGGATTATTTAATTCTTGTTAAGCAAACGTGAAGTTTAATTTAAGAGGAAGCTTTCCCATGTGTTCTGCAATATGGATATTTAAGGACTTTTAATGATAAACTAAATTAATATAGAATTATTGCAAGTATATTACAGTATGAGGTGAAAAATAATGGCATTTCAATCCAAAAATATCTTTATCAATTTACCGGTAAAAGACTTGGAAAAATCCATCAACTTTTTCAAGATGCTAGGTTTTGAGTTCAACCTACAATTCTCCGATGAGACCACATCTTGTATGATCATCAGTGACAATATCTTTGCAATGATAATGATGGAAGAACGTTTCAAAGGATTTAGTAAAAAGGAAATGGTTGATACTACTACTTCATCCGAAATCATTCTTACCTTATCAGCTGAATGTCGGGATCAAGTCGATGAATTAGTAAATAAGGCATTGTCTTCTGGTGGTAAATCTTATTGTGACCCTCAAGATCATGGATTTATGTATATATGGGGATTTCAGGATTTAGACGGTCATTTATGGGAAATTGCTTATATGGATGAAAGTGCAATTAATCAGGAATAAACTTGGCTTGGAGTTAGTTTTTTCAGGTTCAATATGTTAATGGATGATGCAGTATATATCATTTGTATAAAAAAGTGTTCAAAAAACCTGCTTTAAAATGCAGGTTTTTTTCTTGTTCAACGATTGAGCCGTTTTTTGCTAAATAAAAATAATATTCTTAAATTATTCAAAAGAAGTCATCATTTTCTATTGACTAAATGGTCATTCAATAATAAAATTATACTGAAAATTCAGTAAAACCAGGAGGGATTACAATGGATTTATATTTCGAAGTCAATGGCGATGGTTATCCTATTATTCTTATTCATAGTGGTGGAGTTGATTCAAGGGAATGGACATTTTTAGTATCTCTTTTATCTAAGAATTACAAAGTGATTACTTTTGATGGCCGTGGTGCTGGTAAATCACCATCCCCTATAAAACATGCAAACTATGTTGAAGATCTACTTGCACTTATGGATTACTTAGAACTTAATCAGGCAACAATTATAGGTCATTCCATGGGCGGACAGATTGCAACCGATTTTGCTCTTAATTACCCTGAAAGAGTATCAAAACTTGTATTAATTGCACCGTCTTTAACTGGTTTCCCCTATTCAAAAGAGTTTGTACAATATCATAACAAAATATTAGAAGCTGCTCCCAATATAGATAAGATGTTAGAGCTTTCCCTTCATTCACCAACCTATCAAGTCGTTATTGATAGTCCGCACAAAGATCTCGTTGTTCAAATGCTTAGTCATCATTTCAAGCGCATGCTTAAATGGCCAGCTGATTTCTGCATAAAATGGCCTCTGCCTCCGGCAATGGAACGATTAGAAGAATTGAATTCCGAAACTTTATTTATTATCGGAAAAATAGACTTGGCAGATAATTTTCGAGTTGCCGATTGTTTCCGTAAGGTTGCAAACATTCGTTTTATCGAAATAGAGGATGCCGATCATATGCTTCCCCTCACTCATTCTAAAGATTTATATCAAGAAATCACTGCTTTTATGGAGGGTTGATGTTACAATGCCTCTTACAAGCGAAGAGAATGCACGTATTCTCCCTGGAGCTATAGAAGAATTTGAACATAAAAAAACATGGTATTAACATTGGCGATTTCTCAAGTTCTTATTAAGCTAACAGATGCATTCATCCAATAAGAATGAATGCTGAAACTTATTTTTAACAGGTTAAGTTAGTTAAACAAGAAGACTATCGATCTCGAGCTGATAGTCTTCAATATTATTTTCTTAATCCAGTAAAAGACACTTTCCTTCATGGTCTGCGGGAACTCCACCTAGATTCTGAATTCGTTCCATATTTTTTGGGCATTTATCTTTATGTCACGGTTTAAATGAATCTTATATTGCGCAAATAATTGAGTACGAATAGTCGAAATTTGCTTGGACAACATATCCTTAAAATATAATTTAGGATGATGAAGCTTGTACAAAAATATTCTGCTATTATTACTTTTATTTAGTATCTTAATTTGTGGTACTAATAAAGGAACTGTTTATGCAAAAAAAAGCAATCACCAGCTTGAAGAAATCTATCTCAAAATTGGATATACAACTATAGAAAAAGCTGTAAGAGACTTTGAACAGCATTTTAATCAAGATTTAAAACTCCCATTTAGAGTTCCTCCTTTAAACTTTACACATCATTTTGGAAGGTTTAATGATTTAGATGGAGATATAAATGACTCTTTTGAAATGGAATTTTTAAATGATAACTTACCAGAAAATCACTATAAAATTGATATTAGACCTATTAAACATGGAATTCCAATCAGGGGTAAGAATGTTTCAAAACTCTTTAAACTAAAAAACGGAAATGATGCAACATATATGGATATTTCAGGTTTTAATGTATTAGTTTTTGAAAGAGATAATTGGCAGTATGTGCTTAGTATTGATAACAGAGTTTGTAATAAGATAACTCCCAAAACCTTAGTTCAGATAGCCGATTCAATTGGTTCCTAAATTTGTTATTATTAAAACAAACGGAAGCGTTTCTGTAATAAGCAGTAACGCTTTTTTCCTAAAGGAAGTAGTAGTTTTGGGTGAGGTGAGACAAAATGTTAAAAAAGCCATCCACCTTTGGATTGGTTGCAGCAATATTATCAATAGTTTTATGGTTAATATTAAACTTCTTTAATCCATACTCAAATCAAAATAATAATGATACGACTTTAATAACTCTTTTTATGCTAGCTTTTCCTGCTTGTTCAGCAATAATTTCCTTTTCTATTTCAAAAAAAATATTAATGTTAGTTGCCTTCATATGGTCTTTGCCTTTAAGTTTATATTTATTAATGACTCCTAGTATATTTCTATTGTTTGGAATTACTTCATTTACTTATCTATTAAGTTATATTTTAATGAAAAATAATCATTAGGAATAATATTCCTATGAATTAAATGGATCCAATCATTTTAATTAACCTTCTCCCCTATATTTATTTGTTTGTCCTTTAGCTAAATATTCACGGTCAATCGCTTGAGTTGGTCTTACCTTACATACCAATCATGCTTAATCATTTAATATGGAGAAAAAAATAAAAAACCACTCAGAGTGGTTTTTTAATCGCGCATTGCTCCTGCTTCTCGAGAAGTCATTGCACCTTGTCCTTCACTTACATCTTTTTGAATTTCTTGTTTTACATTTTGTGCATCAGTTCCAGCAAATTGCGGCTTCATAATAGAACCCATATTCTCTTTAGCTTGTTGACCCTTTTGCATATAATTCCTCCTAAGTATATTGTTTAACAATCTTATTATTTACAAAAAAGTACAAGCTATTCCCCTAATATGGTGAATTCACTTAAAGTATAGGGGTTTTCATTAAACTATTTTTTTGCTATGATAGCCCCATTTTCTTATTCGACTAATGGAGAAGATTAGACTATACGAATAATAAGCTAAATATAGAAAATAAAACAGAGAATGCAAGAATAGTTCCAACAACTTTAATATGTCTTTTTCGTCCCATAACGACGATTGCAATATATTCACGGATCATTGCGTTTGGCCAATAATAAAAAGCTGTTTTTGAGCCGATTCCTTGGCTATTAAGACCAGCCTGCCTTGCATATATTCCTGCACGGAAAAGATGGAAATTATTCGTTGTAAAAATACTATTATATTTACCGTTTGGTTTTAATGAATCCATAATTTCTTTTGAAAACAACATATTTTGATATGTGTTTACCGATCGGTTTTCCTGTACAGTATGTTCAATTGGAATCCCTTTTTCAACGGCGTATTTTTGCATCGCTTCTGCTTCAGGGAGATTTTCATCTGGACCTTGCCCGCCGGAGAAAATAATTGTCGGCGGCTTTGTAACAGCTGCTTGCTTCCTATAAAAGGCAATTGCCTTATCAATTCTGCTTGCTAGAAGAGGTGGTACTTTATCATTAATTAAACCACTACCAAGAACGATGATAAAATCTTGGTTACGTTTTGGTCTATTAAATTGATATAGGAAATAAGCTGTTAAAAAATTCGATAAATGTATTAAGCAATATAAAATAATAAGAGATATTCCACCGAAAATAGGTTGAAAGTGCGATGAAAATAAGCTTGTTGGGTTTGTGATTGAGAATAATATGAATAATAATATTCCTAAAGCTGTAATTAAAGTTAAAGAATTTGCAAAGCGTCTGCCTTCTCTTTGTATTAATATTTTTGCATTAAGAAATAAACCAAACATTAAGGCAACCGTACCAAAAGGTATCATAAGAATAAGTGCTACTATAGGAAAAACAACAATGAAATGTAAATAATCATTACCAGATTTAAAAGAGGCTATAGCACAAAATAAAAGAAATGTACAAATAAAGGTATTAAATAATAAGCCATTGATAATTTTTCTCGGGTCTTTTAAGTAAGAATAAAGAAAAATAATAAACATAATAAGAGGAATAATTCCAAAATACATCAAGATCATACACCTCCATTTATAGTATTACTTATTGCATTTTCTATATTAAATGATTTTTAGACTAATGCTTAAAAAATAAAAATTCTGTAATTATGGTGTCTTTTTTAGATCTTAAAAATGGATTTGATAGTTGTATTGGTGGTTCCGCCAGTCGATCCAACTGAAGTTGTATTGTTATGATAGGCTCTACATTCAAATTCAATTAAATATAAAAATGCTGTACGCCTTAAGTGAAGAAGGAAGATTAAGTATATTTATAGAATAGGAAAAGAAAATTAAGTATCTTGGAGGAGAAATCTTTGATCATTCCATTTATATATATAGGGTGGTTCTTAATACCATTTCTATCAATTATTTTCTGTCTTAACCTCATTTCAATATTTAAGAAAGTGAATAACGGCGAGAAAACCGCTATCAATACATTCTGGATGACGACTTCATTTACATTAATAGTTTGGAGTCTTGCAATAATTGCTTCAGCTGGTATTTATTGATATTCGAGGAAATAAGTAAAGAGGTGCAACAGTTAGAATACTGCTGTTTTAGGCTTTAGGCAGCTTTCTTATTGAACTATCGGAGCAGATTTTTATAAGAAGAAAATATTCAATAAAATATATAGAAACCTTTTCATTTTTTATCCGTATTATGTTTAAATCAGAAATCACAGATTGGCTTGATTACTCTTCTATAGTGTAAAGGGGTTAAGAAATGTTCCAACGGTATCGTGTTAAACCAAGTAAAAGTTCCTCAGTTCTTGGAATGATTGTAGGTATTATTTTTATTTTTATTGGTATAACTCAAGTCTCTCAGTTTGGTGCATTTGGGATAATTTGGACATTGATTGCAATAGCAATTACTGGATATCACACTATTAATGTTTTTTCAACTAAAGGGGTAGCAACGTATCAAGTAGATATTCAAGAAAACAATCCCGAGAATAACGAATCTAAGCTTCGTCAGCTTTATCGTCTAAAGGAAGAGAATATTATTAGTGAGGAAGAGTACCAAAAGAAAAAAGAAGAAATATTAAATACAAAATGGTAAATACAAGTGAAATGATTCAACAATTCATACATTTCACCGTACGATTTTGTACGTGAAAGAGTTAAAAAAATCAGTTGCCAATCCGGTAGCTTTTTTTCTTTTTGAGCAATCTTTCCATATTAGCTGGAAAAGAAGTGTATAAATTAAATGAAAACAGCCTCTTAATTGGAGGCTATTTTCTTTTAAAAATAAAGGTTTGAAAAAATTTTCGTAATGAAAATTTTTAACCAAACTTTATTATGTATCATTTTAGTTTGCTTTGAAATCCACTTGTAATTTATCTCCTAACTTCACTACGGAATTTGGCGATATACTTTGATTCACTAAATAACCATATCCTTTAATTTTTATCTTCAACTTTAATAACTCAGAAACTTTAAGAACGTCCTTTTTTGACCAATTTTTCATATCCGGCAAACGTAATTCACCATCAGTTTTAATTATTACTTTTTCTCCTTTGATTAAAGATGTCTTTTTAGGCCATTGATCAACTACTGTATTTCCTGTTCCTAATACAATCACTTCAAATCCTTTGTTTTCCAAATCCTTTGTTGTACTCGTAATAGATTTAGAAGAATAATCAAGAATTTCTTCCACCTTTTTTGTGCCACTTGTATTGTTTGGTTCTATACTTAAATATTGAAGACTGTTTTTCATAACAGGATTAAAAATCATTTTTACAGGAGTTGCTCCATTAGTTTTATTATCTAATTGTGGTTGTTGTACAACAACATAAACAATCAGTTTGGGATTATCTTTGGGTGCCATACCTAAAAAGGAATAGATATAATCATTGGCACCTGAAAGATAACCACCACCAAATTTCGGAATCTGAGCAGTTCCTGTTTTTCCTATTACAGAATAACCTGGAATATTATACATTTTACCGGTTCCGTCTTTACTGCTTATTACTGTTCGTAAATAATCCCTAACTTGCTTTGCGGTTTCTGAACTTATTGGAGTTCCAACTACTTCAGGTTCAGTCAGTTTAGTTGTTTTAGTTTTAGAATCAACTATTTTATCAATTACATAGGGCTTCATCATTTTTCCGTTATTAGCAATAGCAGTAGCAGCCTGTACCATTTGTAAGGCAGTTACAGTAGTTCCTTGACCAAAAGTAGTTGTATATTTTTCAATTGGCCAGTTATATAATATTTTTCCTGTACTCTCATTTGGTAGTCCAATATTTGTTGATTGCCCAAAATGAAATGCATCTAAATAGTTTCTATATTTATCTTGTCCAATTTTGTCTAAAAGTTTAGCAAAAGCAACATTAGAAGATCTTTGAAGACCTTTTAAATAAGAAATTTCCCCCCATCCAACACCATAGTTATGATCTTTTATTGGATTCGGTACACCTTTCACAAAAAATTTACCAGATAAATATTTTTCATTTGGGTTAAAAACACCTTCCTGAACAGCAGATGCAAGAGTAAATATTTTCATTACTGAACCAGGCTCATATGATGTTTCTACAATTTCATTTGTCCAAGCATTTTCAATACCTTCTCTTGTCATGGGATCAAAAGTTGGTCTTTGACTCATACCAAGTATCTTTCCTGTTTTCGGATCTGCAACAACAGCCATAATTTTTTTGGGATTATATTTTTTTTCAACATTATTTAGTGCCTCATCTAAAATAATTTGAATGTTTTTATCTAATGTTAAATAGATATCATCACCATTTTTAGGTTTTTGAATCTCTTTTTTAGCATTTGGTAAAATTAGTCCAAATTTATCGGAACTAAATTTAACCATTCCTTTTTGTTCTTGCAAATATTTATCTAACGTTTCTTCAATCCCCATTTTTCCTATAGTAAATTGATTTTTTTTACCTGTATACCCGATTAAATTAGATGCAAATATACCGTTTGGATAATATCGTTTTTTGGAAGTCTCAAAAATAATACCAGGTAATTTTAAAGCTTTTATTTTTTTTCTTACATCCTTAGATATATCTTTACCAGCTGATCCAAATTCAACTTGAAATTGATCATTTTGTTTGCCTTCGTATAAAATTTTATATATATCATTTTCTGACAGATTAATATATTCAGATAATTCACTCGCTGTTTCTTGATAATTGATTACATGGTGAGGTTCCTTTTTATCTATAGTCATTTTAGGATCTAATATTGCTATTAAATTATATGAATCTGTATTTGTTGCAATAACTTTTCCATTATGATCAAAGATATTACCACGATTTGCTTCTAAAACGTATGATCTTTTATGTTGTAAATATGCCAATCTTGCTAAATTCTTTCCTTTAGCTTCTCCACTAATTTGTATTGTTAGAAAACGAATGAATATAATAATAAAAAGTATACTAAAAAATATAAAAAATATTGCCATCCATCTATTTCTTAAGATTCTTTGTGGATTCATTTAATCACTAACCTTTAATGTTATTTAATACTTATTATTATACAATATTTCAAAATATTGGATCTATATTTAATTTATAAGTGTATTAAAAACAACACATCCAGTCCTAAAAAAATCTTGAATATAAACTTATTTTTAACTTTCTTTCTCACTCTTTATTTAATAGTAATTCACACTTTATTTTGCAGGATTTAATTTATTTTTTCTTTTCTTGGTCAAAGGGCTAAAAGGTTGCTATTAAGGAAACCTCTATTTGTCTCTTAGAAAAGCGTAGGCTACATGATGTTAAAATATAGGGGAAAATTAACAAATATACTCAAGTCATTTTCAATTCGGACTAGCTTTATTTTAGAATTTACTAGTTAAACAAATTCCATTTTATCCCTACTTTCATGTTGTAATATTACACTTTATGTTTTTTTAAACAATAGGGTATTATTTTTTGGTGTTATATTTCAGATGAATAAAGTGAAAAAGCCAAATTCCTTATCTAAAGAAATTTGGCTTTTTTGATTTTCAGGAAATTCTTATCTAAAATTAAAATTTAAACACGATTAGGAAATTTACCATTTTTTTGTCTAATTATATGATTTAGACAATATAAATCCAAAATAAATTTATTCTGGACATCTTCTTCAAGATAAGATAATATGAAGTTAAGTTCACGTGAAATAAACTTCACATGAAACAAACTTCATATGTATTTGTTTTTGGAGGTGGCTTAATTGATAAATAGATATTTAGAGCATTATTTAGTTTCATTTACACTTTTGATAATTGGAGTTATTGAATTATTTGTCAATTACTCAAAAACTAACGGTATTACAGAGCTATTTGTAGGTACAATATTTTTAGTATTTACTATAACTTCCCATGTTAAATATAATGCCAATCGTGAGCAGTTAGAAAATGAACTATCAAAAGAGTATGATGAAAGAGATGATCTAATAGAAGGAAAAGCTTCGAACGTTACATTGAAGATTTTAATAATTGCTGTTTTCTTGATGCTGGTTCTCTCAAACTGGATTTCAATTCCAGTAAACACTGCGTTAATGATTGTTATAATATTTTCTTCAATTACCAATATACTAGCTAAAAAATATTATAATCACGTTCTTTAATTAGGAGTTCGCTATGAAAAATAGAGTAAAAGATTTGCGTTTAAAAATTGGTATCACACAACAAGAACTAGCTGATAAAGTATGTGTATCTTCAAGAACAATTATCTCTTTAGAAAAACAAAAGTATAATCCATCTGTTTTGCTAGCGTATAAAATCGCTTCAGTTTTTGACCTATCAATTGAAGAAGTTTTTATTTTTGAGCAAGATGATTAATAACAGGATGAAATTATTATAGTGAGAAAAAATATAACGTACTAATAAAAGACGGAGGTTTATTATGGCTTTAAAAATTTTTATTATACTTTTTGGAGTAATCTTAGTATTATGGGGTATATACCGTATGAAGACAGATGATGCATTCGTAGGAAAAACTCAAACAAAAAAGAATATATTTAATTTATTTGTGTTTGGGGAGGCTTCTGGAATAGGACAATTTTTAGGTGGAATCCTATGCATAATTTTAGGAATTATAGCCTTTATCATTAAATAGTTTGTAAGAAAAGTAATAATTAAGTAGTAAATATTTCACAGAATCGTTTTTAAACTAGGGAAATAAAATGTAAAGATAAACCTTAGAATATAGATAAAGACTGTGGTTATAATGGACAATGTTTGATATAACTAATGAACGAACCCCTATTTAATGAATAGGGGCTCTTTTTTATGTACATCCATTTATAAAAGAAAATTATCATTAAACTGCGTAGCATTTAGTAAAAGAGGGGTTAAAAATATTATATGAATTGTAATTACATCATAATTAAAAATCATGATTAAGCCTAATTTTTTCTAATGAATTTTAAATGCCATGGTAAGTAAAAAGCATACGCTAAGAAATGGATGGGGAATGACCACCATGTATTCCAATGTTTCATTAACCCTACTTTAGTTGTTAACCATTCAAGTATAAGTGACAAGATGACAAATAAGGTAACCCAATACCATTTCTTGTCTTCTTTATATAAATTTAAATAAATAACTGATAAACATGAGGGTATGATACCGAATAGAGTAATTTCAGGGATTCCCTCTTTTTGTGGGTTACCTATGTCGAAAAGGTTAAATGGAACGGCTATGGTATAAATGTCAACACAAATATGTACACTTTCGCTTGTATAAGAATGTACAAAATTACTCATTTTCTTTCGCTAAATGATTCTTTAAACGATAAGATTCTCCTACGATTGTAACGACAGTCGCGTGA